>NZ_JADPIY010000035.1:0-1163 GCF_023073095.1 Bradyrhizobium sp. 44 | reverse complement strand
ACAAGTGAACACGGAACATGGTGCGCCACGATTTCGCGGTAAGCAGGCGAACGGACTGTCTCAGATCGCCTGCCTCACCATCCGTAGAAGTTCTTGGCGATGGCCAGGGTCTCAAGTTCGCTCGTCTCCAAGGCTATCTTTTGCACCAGCATCACGTCTCCTTCGACGAGCTCGCCAACCGGGACAAAGCACCATCCCGTTCCCAATCGGCCGGATGCATCGACCTCGCGGATGTTGGCTGATGTTCTCTGATAGATGCGATAGCGCATGCCGGTTTCGCACCCGACGACGTCGAAATAGCCCTTGGCGTCGAACTGGGCACGCTGCTGCGCAGTCAGCCAGCCGCGGAGCAGGCACAAGCCCTTTCTCCGCCTCTCCTCCTGATAGCTTCTGTAGAAAGCCCCACACGCCCGCCGCCGAAAGATCCTGAGGTAATGAGAACCAGCCACGACAATCACTCATTTGCTTGAAAGGCCGCATCAACGCAATTCCAGTGAAAGATGCCGAGATGCCCGCGCGTGTTCCTAATGCTCGATGCACGCCGATTGCTGCCTTAGGATACGCCGCCCTGCCTCGATCACATTTTGTGAACGATGCCCGCCGAAGAGCGCTCGCTTACGGCGCGGAATGCGGCCGGAGCGAGCCATCGCCTTCAAGGGGCATTCGCAAAATGAACTTGGTTTCTGCCTCAGACGAATCCAACTCGATCGAGCCACCGTGGGCTTTGGCGATTTCGGCCGCGATATAAAGGCCAAGCCCAAGTCCCTGCGAGGGCCCGTGCGCCTCTCCCCGGTAGAACGGCTGAAACAGGCGCCTGCGAGCCTCCTCCGGAATAGCCGCGCCTCCATTGGCGACCGAGAGCTCGAACATCTCTGCTTTGGCGGTAGCTTCGACCCGCACGGGCCGGTCCGGCGCGCCGTGGCTGATTGCGTTGCCGAGCAGGTTGGAGAACAACTGGGCGATGCGGGCCGGATCGCAGAAAACCGGCCTCTCGACTTCGAAATTGGTCTCGATGCGGCGCTCCGGATGGGCCGCGACCAACTCGGCCACAACCTGGTCCAGCACGGGTTCGACGGCGGTAATGGCCTTAGAGAGCGAGATACCCCCTCCAAGGCGGCCGCGCGCCAGGTCCATGACGCTCTCGATCATCTTGGCCATTCGGC
>NZ_JADPIY010000033.1:0-264741 GCF_023073095.1 Bradyrhizobium sp. 44 | reverse complement strand
CGCCAAGAACTTCTACGGATGGTGAGGCAGGCGATCTGAGACAGTCCGTTCGCCTGCTTACCGCGAAATCGTGGCGCACCATGTTCCGTGTTCACTTGTGCACAAAGTGTCTAATCCTTAAATCACGGTTGCTGTACCAAGGATCGCGCTACCCGCCAACAGCAGGAGTTGCGCCATGGCCTATAACAAACCTTTCGATATCGCCGTCATTGGAGCTGACGCAACAAAGCTGTCGGTGGTCGCTCTGGATCTAGAAAATGCGGGTGAGGCGTGCGCGCTTGCGAAGCGGCTGGCTGAAATGACTGGGCGAACTGTCACCGTTCGCGATGCAGATGGCGAGGTCCTCGGCATTTTTCCGGGAGCCAAGAAGAGCTAGGAACGGCCAACGGCAATCGGTGTACCTGATGGCCGACGTTCTTTCCATTACGGAAATGACGGTGCGCCCGTCAAGGTGGCATGGTGATGCATTGAACGAAGTCGACAGGGGTGAACAGCATCCTTGACGTAAGCGAGCCAGAGAGCACGCAAGACGACGTACTTGAAGACTCTCCATCAGCAGCAGAGCCGAACTATTCGGTCGCGGCACATTGCCAGCTCGCAACGCATCAGCTTCATCCCTCTCGCTGTAATGATGGGAGCGGGAGTAGGATTCATCAGCTATTCAGGAATTGTACTGCGCAGCGCGATGCCGAAGAAGACATCCGTGAAGAGCGCCACGCTATAGAAGTCCTCAACCGTAGTGGTTCGGCCATCTTGCCCGCGATGACATCGGCACCGTGCGCGCGGGACGTGTACTCATGTCGTGGATGTCCGCTTCTGAGGGCCGATCTGAAATGTGCAAAATTCAGACCGTCACCGCACGTGAGCTGCCACGGACATCGTTCCCAGCCCATACTGAACCGACGTCAATCGGCATATAAACAAGGCCGACCGGTAAACCCGGCAAGCCTTGCACGCCGTCAGGACGGGGAGGCGTTGCCATTCTGGTGCAGATACGCTGAATCAAATCCGCCCTCAATGAGGACTCTCTCGACGTCGATCAGCTTGACCATCTTCTTCTGCAGATCGAGAACGCCATGCGCGCGGAAGCCCTGAAGAACGCGATTGACGTGCACGACACTTAGCCCAAGCGCCTCCGCCAAATCGGATTGGGTAACAGGAAACTCAAACTCGTCATCGCCGACAAGTCCGACCGTCGCTAGGCGTTCGCGCATTTCGGCGAGAAGATGCGCCATACGGGCCGGTGCTTGGCGCACTGCCACGTTGACGATCCACTCACGGAAGATGGCGGCGTCGATCAGCGTCTCGCACCAGAAAGCGCGCGCGACGGCGGGCCGCTGCTCGATCAGTGCTGAAAGAGCGGAATGGTCGATGAAGCCCAGTGTCGCAGCGGATATTGTCGCCAGATCATGATCCATCGCCCTGAGAAAAAGACTCTGTAAGTCCGGAATGTCTCCCGGGATGTGGAAGGACAGGATCTGACGCTTGCCGTTCTCGGCAATCTTCGAACGGCAGAGGAAGCCACTCAGGACCAAACAGCTACGTTTGGGGCAATCACCTTCACGAACGACGTAAGTGTCCGCTGTAAGCTGCTTTACATCGACGGGCAGCGTCTTGATTGCGGCGGCGTCCTCGTCGGACAGCCGAGTGTTCGCACGCAATCGTCGGATCAGGATTTCTGTGGGATGCATGATGATTCTCCTGATGGCCGAAGGCAAGACCATCCGTCGAGGTCGGTTCACAGATGCCAGGAACACGTGATCCAAGTTGCATGGCCAGGTGCAAATCGGGCGCTACGACGAAAGGCCGAATCTTTCCGGAGTAAGGAACAAGTAATAGGTCCGAGCGGTCCTCAAGCCCTCTTATTCACTTTAAGGAGATGAAACGACCGTGCGATTGCTTCCTGGCTATACGCGACGAGTTCGGTCGTTGTTGAAAGCATCTCCTTCGTGTGTTGAATACGTTCGGATGTACTCGTCATGCAGCGCACAATTTCCCGCCTGCAGCGATCCATGCGCGCGTAGAAAGCGCTATTTTGGCAAGTTTGATCCGATTCTGCGATGAACTCTGCCTGAAGCAGGCCGCCTTGACCGTGAATGGAGGGATTCATTTGATCTGGGGTGAATCGCGCCATGCAACACAGTGTGGGACTAGGGCGCGAGCACGACACTAAACTAGATCAAGATCACGACCGTGCAATTGAGGTACAGGAGGGACCAAAAGTGTCGTCCGGCGTTCTTCCCGTGGAGGAAACCCATGGACAGCCCGCTAATCAGGAAACTGGAGCAGTTCGCGCCGTTCAGTGACGAAGACCGTCAATTGCTGAACCGTATTAGTTGTGAGCGGCAGCGACAGTATGGTCCGGGACAGGACATCATAAGGGAGGGGGAGCATTCTTCTGATATCCACCTCGTCATCAGCGGCCTGGCATGCCGCTACAAACACCTTGAAGATGGCGCCCGTCAGATCATGGCGTTCCTGGTGCCCGGCGACCCCTGCGATTCGGAAATCTTCATCCTCGATGAGATGGATCATAGTATCGGGACATTAGCGCCCAGCCTCGTCGCATCCATCTCCGGCGAAATCATGAAGGATCTCCTTCTAAATCGACCAAGCATCGCGCTGGCGTTCTGGTGGAACACCTTGCAGGACGAAGGCGTCCTGCGTGAGCGCATCATCGATGTGGGCCGTCGCGACGCATATGCGCGAATCGCGTTTCTGACCTACGAAATATTCCTTCGGATGCGCGCCTTCGGAGTGGTGGACGACCAAAAGTTCGAATTTCCCGTGACTCAGACGGATCTGGCCGACGCGACCGGTCTCACACCAGTGTATGTCAACCGAATGCTGGGACGCCTCCGTCAGGAGAATCTGATCAGCATTGAGGGAAATACCTGGACGGTGTGTGATCCTGCCGGGCTGCGCAATGCGGCACGTTTCGAAAGCAATTATCTGCACCTCGATCGGGCAAAACGGGAGCCTGACAGCGAACCCGCCAGGCGAATGCGTGGGCTAATCTGATGTCTACTTTTCTCGATGCGCGGCCGTCTCCCACTGAGGGCACTCCGGTCAACCTGACGGAGATCGCGTCAGGTATGAGCTGGAGGCAGGCCTGCGAAACCTTGCGGATTTGCCACAGGCCCGGAACGGCTTCTATCAGAATCCGACCACTCGACGGCCCTGAAAGTGGAGCACCTGACGACGGCTCCTCTGACACCATCTATGTTGTCGTTTCTGGCTACGGGATGTTGCGCTTGGACAGCAAAAAGATGGAATGCACGGCCGGCGATTTGCTGTTCATCCCGCGGGGCCACCCGCATCACTTTGATCGCACGGATGGAGAGATCCGGATTTGGAAGATCAGTCTCGCCCAAGATTCTGCTGACGAATCCTAGCTCGGTCACCGTACATCGCCGTCGCGCCCGCCTGCAGAGCGCTCGGCCTACGAGTTCCAAGTGATGGCGCGTCGCATCGCCCAAGCGTCGGAGATCGGGACGCTGCAGCAGGCCAGCCTCTGGACGGCCTAGGCAGACCTCCTGATGTCGCGGTCCCAGCGACCCTAGCGCGGTGCCGTCCGGCGGCCTCTGCGCTTCACATGGCGAGACAGCTTTGGATCCAAGCGCAACCGAGAGATAAGCCGAGGTCTATTCGATGATTTCGTCGGCCCTCCCGAGAAGGTTGAGCGGCATATCCAGTCGGAGGGCTTTGGCGGTCTTGAGATTGATGACCAGTTCGACCTTGTCGGATCGCTGAACCGGGAGGTCGGCCGCCTTCTCACCCTTGAGGATCCGGCCGGCATAGATACCCGACTGGCGATACGCGGACGCGAGGCTAGAGCCGTAGCTCATGAGCCCTCCGGCCAACGCGAACTCGCGAATTGTGGAGATTGACGGCAGCGAGGAGCGGGCCGCCAGCTCGGCGATCTGACCGGTCCGGCCGTTGAGAAAACCGTCCGACACGACGACGACCGCGTCGACCTTCGCCGCGGCAAGCGTCGCGAAGGCGGAGGGGATGTCGGCCTCGGCGCTCGCATTCGCGATGCGAACCTGCAGTCCCAAGGTGAGCGCGACCTGACGTACTTCGGCCACATCGTTGTCGGCATTCGGATTGTGAGGATTGACCAGGCAGCCCACCACGGCAAGGCTCGGCTTCAACTCGCGTACGGCCTCCAGCTGCTTCACGACGATTGCGCTGGCTTGCGAGCTCGTGCCGGTCACGTTGGCTCCCGGCCGGTTGAGGCTGGCCACTAGGCCGAGTTGCACCGGATCGCTCCCGATGGTGAACACGACGGGCACGATTTCCGTGCCGCGTTTGGCAGCCGCTGCCACACTCGGTCCGCCAAGTGCCACGATGACGGCCGCCTGGGCGCGGATCAACTCGGCGACCAATGCCGGCAGGCGATCGTTCTGGCCATCCGCGCCGCGATATTCGGTCGTCACGTTCCGGCCTTCGACGTAGCCGCCTTCGTTGAGGCCCCGCCAGAGCGCCGCCAAACGCGTCGCGTCACCGGGTTTTGCCCCGCCGGAAAGAAAACCTACCACCGGATTCCGGTGCTCCGCCGCAGCGGCAGGCGACCGGGTGGCCACTGCCATCCCGATTGCCACCACGACATCTCGTCTTCGGATCAGCGTCATTGAGCAGCTTACCGTGCCTATCGCATTGAACCGCAGGTCGGATCCGTCCGCCTACTTCCGGTACATGGGTTTCGACGCTGCGGGCTCCGGCGCCGCCGGCGAGATCTGGAACGTCACCCATGTGGTCCAGCCCTCGGGCCGGTTCTCGGCGGCGAAATCCTTGTAGCCCTTGAGGTTGAGGTATCCCTGATAGTCCTTCGAGATCGGCAATATGAACCCGATCTGCGGTCCGATGCCGGCAACGCGCCCCTTGAACTCCCCTAACTTGGCGCCGGCCCCCGTATCTCCCGTAAGCTGCTGAAAGTAATAGCCGGCCAGGCCGACATGGACGGTCTTGCTGATGAACTGCGAGGCTCCCCAGTCGACGTGGAAGTCGATGCCGTTCTGATACTGCAGGGCATTGTTCATCCCGCTGTAGGTGAGGCCTCCTGCGACGGAGAATTCGTGGCCCGTCTTCGGATCGAGGTAGGTGTAGCCGGCGCCGATATCCACCGCGGTGAAGCCGAAGCTCAGATTGGCCAAACGGTTCGGATCGTAGGTGCCGCTCGGGATGTTGCCGGTGACGTAGACCATCTCGTTGTGGACGCCCTGGTTCCATTTCAGCGTGCCCTGGTAGAAGACGTCGGCGAAGGTGGTGCGGTTGTCGCTGGCGCCTCCGGAGATGGTGTTGCCCCGTGGCCCGGTCAGCGTCGCGTCGATTCCGACGCCGATGTTGCCGGGCGCTCCGAGAACGGTGATCGCGGCCTGGCCTCCCAGCACCGGTGTCGCGAAGGTGTAGGTCAGGCCTTGGACGAGGACGTCGGCGTGCGCGTTGAGCCCGGCGACGATGGATCCGCCCCTCTGGAATTCCCGCCCGCCGCCGGCGGACTGCTGCAGATGCAGGTAGATGGTCGAATAGGCCCAGCCCGGCATGACGGGCGCCGCCACGAGGCTGCCGAAGGTACCCGGCAGCCAGAAGCTGAGGCCGCCGTTGTCGGCCAAGGCGGGCGCCGGCGCGAATGTCGCGAGCGCGAACGAGGCTCCGAACGCTGCGATCCAGCGGTGTCCGACATTTCCCATGACTCACTCCAGGTTGGTCCATTCAGGTCAGTGGCCTAGTTGTTTCGTGCTTATTCCATCTGCATGCGGACGCCTTTGGCGCCGTTCAGCAATCGTCTCAGGTGAAAGCCCGCCAGCGCGTCGCCGGCATGCTGGCCGACCAGCGCGGCGAACGCCGGCATCGCCGAGACGTCGCCCGCTTCCAGCCTGGCGAAGGCCTCGGCATAGGTCCTGGTCGGGGGGGCATCGAACGCCGAGGTGGTCAGCGGCTCGTAGGCCCGAAGCGGCTCGCTGCGTCCGCGCAGGACGAGGTCGCCGACCGGCCGTCTTTCGAAGTTTTTGGTGGCTTCGGCGGCCGCGGCACTGACGCAGATCCGGGTGCCGAGAAACTTGTTGGCGGCTTCGAGACGCGCCGCGATGTTGATGGTGTCGCCGTACGCGGTGTAGTCGAAGAAGCGGCTGCCGCCGAAATTGCCGACCAGCGCGGGGCCCGCGTGTACGCCGATGCGGGTAGCCCCGAAGTTCACGCCCCTTGATTTCCAGCGTTCCCGAAAAGCTTCCGCCCAGGCGTCGAGATCGTGCGCGCAGGCGATCGCGCGCGCGGCATAATCCGGCTGGTGTCCCGGCGCGTTGAAGAGAACCTGGACCGCGTCCCCGATGATCTTCGCGACCGTGCCTTCATGCGCGAAGACGACCTCGGTCATGCCCTCCACGTATTCATTCAGCAGCGCACTCAGTGTTTCCGGCGCCGCGGTCTCCACCAAGGACGTGAAACTGGTGATGTCGGTGAAGATGGCCGCGACGTCCCGGCGGTGCACCTCCATGCCGTTGCTTTCCCCGCGGGAGGCGAGCCGGGAGGCGATCTGCGGTGAGAAATATCGCAGGAGGGAGGCGTGAGCGCGCTCCGCCTCGGCCAGCCGGCGGCGCGCCTCGCGCATCGTCTCGACATGGCGAACGGTCTTCTCGATGGTGGTTTCGAGGTCGCCGAAGTCGATCGGCTTGGTCAGGAAATCGAAGGCGCCGCGGTTCATCGCGGTGCGGATGTTGCTCATGTCGCCGTAGGCGGACACGATGACGGTCGACTTCTTCTCGTCGGCTTCCTGCAGCTTGGCGAGCAGCGACAGCCCGTCCATCCGTGGCATGTTGATGTCGGACACCACCAGATCGACGTGCGGATGCCGCTCGATCGATTCCAGCGCCTCGATGCCGTCGTGGGCGAAGACGAACTGCACCGCGCCCTCGCGGATTTGCCTGCGGAACTTCTGCAGCACCAGAGCCTCGAGATCGGGCTCGTCGTCGACGACGAGGACGGTTGCGGTCATGCGGCCTCCCCGAGCCTGGCGTCGATCTCATGGCGCAATTGCGCGAAGTCGATCGGCTTGGTCAAAAGATCCGCCGCGCCGCGTTCGATCGCCTTGCGGCGGGTTTCGGCATCGCCGTAGGCCGTGATCATGATCACCGGAACGTCCGGACGCTCCGCGCGCACCTTCGGCAGCATTTCGAGTCCGCTCATGCCGGGCATGTTGATGTCCGACAAGATGAGAACGAGGGCCGGTTCGGCGGCGTCGGCGGTGCGGGCCAACGCCGCCAGCGCCGAGGGGGCGAACTCCATCAGGAAGCGACCAGCACGAAGGTCGCGCCGGAATTGCTGACGGAACAGGACTTCCACGTCGGGTTCGTCGTCGACGACCAGTATGCATGCGGTCATTCCGTGCCTCCGGCCTTGGCACGCGCCGCCGTGCGCGGCAACGTGACGATGAATTCGGTGAAGGCGCCCGGCTCGGTGACGACGTCGATCCGGCCGCCGTGCTGCTTCACCACGATGTCGTGGCTCAACGACAAACCCAGTCCGGTGCCTTCGCCCGCGGGTTTGGTCGTGAAGAACGGGTTGAACATCTTGTCCTTCACTTCCGGCGGGATACCGGCGCCGTTGTCATGGATCGTTACTTCCACCCTGTCGCTGAAGCTTTTCGTGGCCGCGCTCAGCACAGGTTCGAACCCGTTCCCGGCGCTTTCCTTGCGCTTGGCCGCGGCGTAGAAGCCGTTGGAAATCACGTTGAGGAATACCCGCGTGATCTCCTGCGGATAGATGTCGATCATGCCAGCGTCGGGATCGAGGTCGCACTCGAGGGTGACGTTGTACCCTGGTCTCTCGGCACGGGCGCCGTGGTAGGCCAAAGCGAGGCTTTCTTCGACGATGGCGTTGATGTCGGCCGGACGAAGTTCGCCGGCGCCTTCGCGCGAATGCAGCAGCATGTTCTTGACGATCGAATCGGCGCGCGCACAGTGCTGCACGACTCTTTCGAGATTTCCCTTCAGCATGAGCGTGAGCTCGTCGACCTCTTTCCGCGTCGTGCCGTCCAGCGCGGCCTGCCCGAGCGTGTCGTCCAAGTCGTCGATCAGCTCCGTAGATAATGCCGAGAAATTGGTGACGAAGTTCAACGGGTTCTTGATTTCGTGGGCAATGCCCGCTGTGAGCTGACCGAGCGAGGCCAGCTTCTCGGTCTGTATCAGGCGGCCCTGGGCGGCGCGCAAATCCTCCAGCGAGATCGACAGATCCCTGGTTCGCGCCTGCAGTTCCTCGAACAGTCGCACATTCTCCATTGCGATCACGGCCTGGTCGGCGAACGTTCGCAGCAGGTCGACGTGATGCCGGGCGAAGGGTCCGGGCTCCTTCCGGGTGACGCTGATCAGGCCCACCAGGCCCTTCTCGTTGCGCATCGGCGTCAGCAAAAGGCTGCGAAACCCCCGCGCGCGCCCGATGTCTCTGACGCCGGCTCTATCCGCCAGCTCGGAGTCGGTGTCGCTGATTTCCGTCTGCCCCTCCCGAACGAGATCCAGCAGCGGAGAGGTTGCGACACTCTGCGGGAACCAGGCGCGCAAAGCCGCATCCGCCTCCGGACCGAGTGAGGTGAACGCTGCCAGGTCGACGACATCGCCGACGACCCGGACGACCGTCGTCGTATGGCCTCCGACCAGTCTATTCGATCGCTCGGCGATCGCGTCCAATACCGGATGGATGTCGGAGGGTGAACTGGCGATCACGCTCAGAATGTCGGCCGTCGCGGTCTGCCGCTCCACACTGATCCGCAACGCGTTCTCGGCCGCCATCTGTTCCGTCACGTCGGTATTGGTGCCGAACCAGCGGACGACTTCGCCCGCCTCGTTTCGGATCGGTAGCGCGCGCGAGAGGAACCAGCGGTAGCTCCCGTCTCTGCTCCGGAGAGGAAAGGTATCCTCCCACGGCGTGCCGGTGTCGAAGCTTTGCTGAATGCGCTCGACGACGCGGTCCACGTGATCGGGATGGTGGACCTTCCGCCAGCCCCAACCCTGCATGTCCTCGAGGGTGGTCCCCGCGTAGTCGTGCCAGCGCTTGTTGTACCAGTAGATCGAACCGGCGGCGTCCGCCGTCCAGGCGAACTGGCTGATGTTGTCGGCAAGCTCCCGGAAACGGGATTCGCTTTCGCGCAGCGCCGCGTCTTGCGTGGCGAGCGCTGCCTCGGCGCGCTTGCGGTCCGTAATCTCCTCCGCGGCAACGTTGACACCGACGACCTCGCCCGCCGAACCCCGCACCGGGTGCCAGTAGGTGACCCAAAAGCGCGCTTCGGTCTGGTCGGCGCGCTGGCCTGCAACCTCGATCCCGAGCACGGGCTCGCCGGTCTTCACGATCGAGGCAACGATGCTTTCGACCGAATCGGCGAGAGCGGGCACGCAATCCCTGACGGTGTTGCCCAGATGACCTTCAACGGAAATCCCGCAGATGTCCGTGAGACGCTGGTTAATCTGGAGATAGCGGCAATCGGGAGAGAGAAACGCGAGCCCGATGGGTGCTGTGTCGTAGATCACCTTCAGCGTCGGCTGCTCGGTCAGCGGAAACATGACCGGCTTGCTTTCGGCGGCTAAGAGATTTCGATCCTTCGACACTATGACCTCCTTTCCGCTTAGGCCCTCAGAACGGATTGACGTAGTTGGTGATCGCGACCTGGCGCAGCAGCACGCGGCGGACCATGTGAGTGGCCTGCAGATGGTCGGTGTAGATGGCCGCGGTTCCCGTGCTGCCGGCCGGCAGGTTTCGTGCGAACTGTCCGTCGTCGAGCTTCACGCGCGCGACGAACGGGATCGCCTCGATCGACTTCGGCAGGACCGCGGTGCCCGAGGTCTGCGCCTGCCCGGTGGCGACCGCCTGCAGCACGCTTTCGACCTTGCCGCCGAACACCCGTCCGGGCGCGAACTTGAAGGTGATCTCCACTTCCTGGCCCGGCTCGACGTAGCGCGCGTCGATCTGGTTGATCTCGACGCCGATGATGGTGCCGGACGTGTCGATGAAGGCCATGACGGGCGTCAGCGGCAGGTTCGCGACCCGGGCGCCCTTGCGCAACGCGACGTTGGTGACGTAGCCGTCGGCCGGAGCACGGACCGTGGTCTTGTCCAGATTCCACCTGGCGCCCTCGAGCTGGGCTTTCAGCTGGTCCACCTCGGACTGGCGCTGCTGCACGTCGAAGCCCCGCCCGGCGTCGCGTTCGAACAGCGTCGTCATCTGCAACAGCCGCATGTCGGAGAGCTTCAACTGCGCCTCGATCGCCTTGACCTGGGCATCGAACGGCGTCGGGTCGATCCGGAACAGGACGTCGCCCGCCTTCAGGGGGGCGTTGGCGAGGACGGGCACGTCGGTCACCTCGCCGGCGACGTCGGGCACGATGGCGACCGCGTTGCGCACCACGATAGCGGACCCCTGCGGCGCGCCCCAGTTCATCGGGATCAGCAGCCCGAACAGCACCAGGGCCATGACGATGAAGGGCGACAGCTTCCAGAACAGGTTGAAGCGAACGATCTTGAAGTGCACCAGCACGAACAGCAGCACCAGGTAGGTATTGATGATCGCGGCGCCCATCAGACCTGCTCCGGCCTGCGGCGGGGCACGTCGACGTAGGCCCAGATCAGGGCAATCGGCCACAGCGCGAAACCGCACAGCAGGGTGATCCAGCCCGCGACGGTCACCGCCTCCGCCTGCGGATGCCCCCGGGTCTTGGCGATGTGCCCCGGCAGCCAGCCCGCGATGCAGAACACGCCGATCGCGCTGGCGACCAGGATGATCAGGACGATCCACGCGAAAACATCGTAGCCCGTCATTGGATCGTCCCCGCCCTGCTCGTCCCCACCCGGTTCGCCCCCGATGGGAACACGGTCGCCCAGTCGCGCTTCATGTCCACCACGGTCCACGCGCCGGCTGCGGCCGCATCCAGGGCCTTGTCGAGCTTGCCTATCTTCGACTGGCGGTCGTAGGCGTATTCGCGGTCTGCATCGGTGTGATGGACGATGCCCATGAAGCGGGCGCCGGATCCTGCCGCGGTCCACTGCAGCATCTGCAGGTCGCCGTCGGAGTTGCCGAACGCGAAAATCGGGCGTCGGCCGATGAAGCGGTTGATGCCGGCCGGCTTGCCGGGTCCGTCGTCGATGAACTCGACCTTCGGAAGCTTCATCAGAACGGGACCGCCGCGGGGACCGTTCGCCAGCTTCACCAGGCCCGAGGAGCCGACCACCTGCTCCGGCGGGATGCCGTAGACCTTCTCCATCCACGGCCGCATGAATTCGACGCCTCCGCCGGAGACCACGAACGTCTTGAACCCGTTCGCCCGCAGGTAGGCCAGCAGTTCCAGCATCGGCTGGTAGACCAGTTCGGTGTAGGGCCTGTTGAACCGCGGATGCCGGGCACTACCGGTCCAGGCGACGACGGATCTCGAGAATTCTTCCGTGGTCATGCCTGCGTGCGTGGCAGCCATGATCTCCAGCAGTCCCTTCTCGCCGGCAGCCTTCAGCGCGCGCCCGTCGTGCTCGAAGAGGCCCTTGAAGGGCTGCTTCGTCTTCCACTCCGGATGCTTCGGCGCCATGGCCTTGACGCTGTCGAGCGCGAACGCGAGCTGGAAGTACAGCGGCTGTTCCGTCCACAAGGTGCCATCGTTGTCGAACGTGGCGATCCGCTCCGCCGGAGCCACGAAATCCGGATTGCCATCCGTCGTCACCCTCGCCACGAAAGCTGTGATGGCGGTCTTGGCCGGACCTTCGTTCCAGGAGGGAAGCGGGTCGGCCGGCTGCGCCAAGGCGCCGGCCCAAGCCCATGCGGCGAGGAAGCCCAGCGCCAATCCGCGTCTGCTGATCGCCATCCGCATCATCCCGGTGCCGCTCCCTTCACGCCTTCGCTTTGGCGCCGGCGCACGTCGTCGAGATCGCGATCGAGGAAGTGGTTCAGGAAGGTTCGGATCACCGCGACCGCCCCGATCCGTCCGATCGCCTCCCAATTGGTCGTGATGGAGGTCTCGATGATGTCGGCGGCGAGTTGGAAGGTCAGAGCCGCCACCAGCCAGCGGGCGTAGCGGAGCCAGACTTCGCGGCGCTCATGTCCGTCCGGCGCCGAAAGCATCGCGCGCAGCCCGCTGAAGAAGGCCTCGATCGTCCCGATCACCACGATGACGAACGCCATCGCGTCGATCACGACGATGGCGTTCTCCGTTGCGATGATCAGCCACTGCTTCACGGGCGACCCCAGTCCAGATGCTCGGTTGCGAAGGGCGGCGCGACCACCGCCCTTCATTAATCGTGAACGCCACTCGCTCCGGCGTACCGGAAACTTGTCAGCTTCCCGCGACCGTCGCGTGCAGCTTCTCGACGGCCTGGTCCGCAGTGAAGGTGTTCGGCTTCTGAATCTTCGGAAAGTCGACGAAGGTCTCGTTGAACTTCATCATCAGCGCGATCGCTCCGTAGATGATGTAGTCGTGGTGGAGGAACCAGTCGTAGTAGGAGTTGGAGGTGACATCCGCGAACTCGAAAGGATCGGTCCGGAGATTGAACAGCTTGGCCACCCGCAACGGCGTGAACGGTTCCGCCCAGACGCCCATGGTGCCCTTCATGCGCTGCTCCATGAAGACGATCTTCCAATTGTCGTACCGGATACCCAGCGTGTCGCCGTCATCCGAGATGTACATGAACATCTTGCGCGGCGACTTTTCCGTTGCCCCGGTGAGATAGCTCAGCAGGCTGACGCCATCGATGTGGTTCTTGTAGGTGCGGCCGAGCGCCTTCACGCCCTCCTTCAGGTCGTCGACGACGGTCTTGTTGCCGGCCAATTCCAGGAAGGTCGGCAGCCAGTCGTGATGCTGGACGATCTCGTTCGAGATGGAGCCAGGCTTGATCTTGCCGGGGTAGCGCACCACCAGCGGAATGCGAAACGCCCCTTCCCAGTTCGTGTTCTTCTCGCTGCGGAACGGGGTCATGCCGCCGTCGGGCCAGGAATTGCGGTGGGGACCGTTGTCGGTCGAGTACATGACGAGCGTGTCATCCGCGATGCCCAACTCGTCGAGGTAGTCCAGCAGCGAGCCGACGTTCTTGTCGTGATCGATCATCGTGTCATGGTACGGCGACTGCCAGCGCCCTGCCTGCCCAAGGCTTTCCTTCTTGGTGTGCGTGAACAGGTGCATGTGGGTGAAATTGACCCAGACGAAGAACGGCTTGTCGTCGTCCACGGCCTTTTTGATGAAGCTCTTCGCTCTGTCGGCGAAATCGTCATCGCACGTCAGCATGCGTTCCTTGTTGAGCGGGCCGGTATCCTCGATCTTCTGCTTGCCGACCTTTCCCCAGCGCGGATGGATCGTCGCATCGTCGGTGTCCGTCGCGAAGCTGTGGATCACGCCGCGCGGCTTGACGGTCTCGATGAAGTCGCCGAACTCCTCCTTGGGAAAGTAGTCATACATCTCCGGCTCTTCCTCGGCATTGAGATGGTAGAGGTTGCCGTAGAACTCGTCGAAACCGTGATTGGTGGGCAGCATGTGGTTCAGGTCGCCGAGGTGGTTCTTGCCGAATTGGCCGGTGGTGTAGCCCTCGTTCTTCAAGAGCGCCGGAATCGTCACGATTTTTTCGTTCATGCCGACCGGCGCGCCCGGGATCCCCACCTTGGACAGACCGGTGCGCATCACGCTCTGGCCCGTGATGAACGACGACCGTCCGGCCGTGCAGGACTGCTCACCGTAGGAATCGGTGAAGAGCATTCCTTCCTTCGCCAGTCGGTCGATGTTGGGCGTCTTGTATCCCATCACCCCCATCGAGTAACAACTCAGGTTGGTGATGCCGATGTCATCGCCCCAGATGACGAGGATATTGGGCTTTTTGGTCTTGGCCATTCTCTCGCTCCATTGCTCGATGCTTGTCGCCTACTTCGCTCTCTCGAGTTCGCTCCCTTGTCGCCAGAACCTTCTCAGCCGAACGGTCCCGCGCTGAACATCATGCTCACGATCACGCAGACGGCGAACAGCAGCAGGACGATCGCGGTCAGCAGCGTCAGGGAGACCGGAAAGGTGCTCTGCGCATGGATGAGTCCGTCGGCGGCCATCGCCTTCCGCTCCTCGCGGAGGTGATACATGAACTGAACGTGGTAGATGATGCCGCCGACGAGCATCAGAATGCCGAGCGCCACCAGCGTCACACCGAAGTTACGGCCCGAGCCGGCGTGAGCGATCACATCGTGCTCGCGCAGCTTTTCGAATACTTGGGCGATCGTGAAGCCGAACGAGATCAGGGAGAGCGAGGTGCGGATCACCGACATCAGAGTCCGGTCGGCGCTCATCCGGGTGCGCTGAAACGACATCCCGGTCCGCCGCGACGAGAGCTCGACCGAGATATCGTCGGAGCCGGACTGGCGGGTGATGTGGGGAGCTGTCATGGCGTGCGATGCTCCCGGCGCGCGAGCCACCATCGGGCAAGGACCTGCGTGATCCAGCGGAAGACGAAATACGGGATCAGCGCCAGCAGGACTGCCATCATGACCGCCTCGGCGGGGTAGAACCGGTCGAGCACCTTGTACTGGTAGATCACATCCATGCTCAGCCCCAGCAGGACGGTGCGGGCCGTCGCCAGCAATGCCTGCCGCACGCCGCCACGAGTGCCGCCGTCGCCGCGCGCGTTCGAGATCCCGTCCGGAATGGCCGCGATGAGCGCCATCGTCGGTTGCAGAAAGAAGCGGAACGTCATCGGCCCGTGAATGCGGTCGGCGATGTCCGTCCAGAACCGCTGGTGCACCTGCAGCGAAAAGCCATAGGTGTAGGCGCCTATCGTGAGCAACGCCGCCGCGAGAACGAGGGCGAGCCATGTCATGGCGACCGCCGCATGCGATGGGGCGCCGGCGCTCATGAGGCCCCCTCCCTGACGACGCAGCGGAATCCGATGTGGCTCGACGACGTGTCGACCGGCTGGGCGTGTCTTGCTGCGGGCCGATAGCGCCGGCAGTAGTTCGGCGCGCACAGATGCGAGCCGCCCTTCAGGACCCTGCGCGGAATCTTGATGTTCGGCTGGCGGCTGTCGTAGCTGCCCTCCTCGCGTCCGCCGCGCGGATTTTCCGGGATGCAGCAGGCCTTGGGCGCATCGGCTTCGTGCCCGGCGAGTACCAGTCGGAGGTCCACTCCCAGACGTTGCCGATCATGTCGTGCAGGCCATAGCCGTTCGGCGGGAACGCGGTCACCGGCGAGGTTCTCTCGTACCCGTCCTCGCCGAGATTCTGCCGCGGGAAATTGCCCTGCCAGGTGTTAGCCATGTGACGTCCGCCAGGCGCGAACTCGTCGCCCCAGGCGAACTCGACGTCCTCAAGCCCACCGCGGGCGGCGAACTCCCATTCGGCCTCGGTCGGCAGGTCCTTGCCGGCCCATTTCGCATAGGCCAGCGCGTCGGCGTAGGAGACGTGAACGACAGGATGATTGTCGAGCACATTGATGTTGGTCTTGGGCCCATAGGGATGCCGCCAGTCGGCACCCTTCATGAAGCTCCACCACTGGCTCCAGTCGCGGAGATCGACGGGGCGCTGCGGCGGCGCGAACACCAGCGAGCCCGCGTACAGCATGTGCGGAAGTGCGCCCGGATAGTCGGCTGGATCCGGAGGGGCCTGTGCAGTCGTCACGTGGCCGGTGGCGCGGACGAATTCCTTGAACTGCCGATTGGTGACTGGGGTGCGGTCGATCCGGAAGGCACCGACGGTGACGCGATGAACCGGAGCTTCCTCCGGATAGTGGTCGTTCGATCCCATCCGGAACGTGCCGCCGGGAATGACCACCATGTCTGCGGACGGCAGATCGTCCCGCAGCGGCTCGCGCTTTCTGATTCCAAGTTCCGACATCGCCGTTACCGCCGCGACTACCGACAGTAGTCCCAGAAGCCCTGGGTGCGCGACGGATCGGTGTAGTACCAGCACATGCCGGGCGCGGGAGCCGCACCCGCCCAGGCTGCGGCGGTTGCTGCGGTCACCATGCCGATCGCGGCGCCCGCGGCGATCGCGCCTCCCCGCGGCCAGCGATAGTTAGCTGGACGCGCCCAGCGGACGCCGCCGCCATGATAGCCGGGGCGGGCAACCGGCCCGCGTCGCACCACCGTTCTGCTTTGATAGACGCCGCCGCGCGGACCGACAGCCGTATGCCTGGCAACCGCGCGTGCTCGTACCTGCAGGATGGGAGCATCCGCCGATTGATCGGCCAAATGGCCGGCATTGATGGAAACCGGCGCGAGCGGTGCGGCGTCAGACTGCAAAGGCGCGCAGCAGATTGCGGTGATCGCGAAAGCGGCGGTCAGGACGATTTGCCGCAGCGGATTCGAAGCGTCGTTTCGCATGGCCTTCTCCCTTTTGCTCGGCGGTGAGCATTGTTCTTTTGATCAAGCGCCAACGTTCCCCCCGCACGGATGCGGCAGAGGAGCGAACGTATGTTTTCCGCGTGATATGCGGATCTCAGAAGAGATGGTTGGCCACACGGCCGCCCGTTGATTTCGCGCATTCTAAAGCCGGACCGCGGACGAGCGCGGCCGGATAACGACATCAACAGGTCAGATGGGTGCCCGCATGATCACCTTCGTTTCTGCGATCTTCGATCGCCAGGAAGGAAGCTTTGTTCTTGTTCTTGAACTTAGATCATCTCTTGGTTGCATCATATGTTAAGAGCGATCCGCAATGTTGGCAAACGTTTTTTCGCGCAGGGCGAGTGTCGGCATCGCCTGAGATTTGAGCTCGCTTGTATCTTTTGCGCCGTCGACAAGCGTCCTTCCGTCATTCACTGGCATGATGCCGAGCGACGGCGTCGTCCGGGTGAGCCACCGAGAAGGCTTCGAGCCTTTCGTTGCCATTCCGCTTGCCCGTGCTCGACAACGAGGCGTATGCGCGCTCCCACTCCGCCACCAGGGCTAGTTGCTGGTCGCTGGCGTCCGCTGCTGCGCATATCAACTCGAACACCTGAAACTTCGCGGCAAATCCCTTCGGGCTGATGCGACCGATGCTGCGAAAGAGAAATTCGTCCGCGACGCGCGCCTTGACGGCCTCGCTCACCAGCACCGTGGTCCCGTACCTCTTATTGAGCCCCTCCAGGCGGGCGGCGAGGTTCACCGAAGCGCCCAGCGCCGTGTAGTTCATGCGGTCCTTGGAGCCGATGTTGCCGACCACGACGTCTCCGACGTGCAGGCCGAACCTGGTCCGGAACGGCGGCAGACCTTCGGCAGCGAATTCGGCATTCAGCCGACGATTGGCTTCGACGCAGGCCAGCACAGCATGGCAGGCGTTCGAGACGTGCCGCGCGTCCTCGGTCGGTGCATTCCAGAACGCCATCACCGCGTCGCCGATGAACTTGTCGACCGTGCCTTGTCGCGCCATGATCTCTTCGGAAAGCGCCGAGAAGTAGCGCGAGGTCATCCGCATCACGCCGGTGGGCTCGGCGGCTTCGGTCAGCGAGGTGAAGTTCTCCACGTCCGTGAACAGCACGGTCAGTTCCCGGCGCTCGCCGCCGAGCTCAATGGGCACTTCGCTTTCGACCAACTGCCGCACCAGCCGCTTCGGAATGAAGTTCGAGAACGTCCGGACGAGATTCTTCATGGCGGCGATCGACCGGCCGAGATCGTCGATCTCCCGCACCACCGACCGGATGCGCGGGGTCTGGCCAGGTCGAAGTGCCGGATGCCGTCGGTCTCGATCGCAAGCGCCCTCATCCGCTTCGACATCATCGCGCCCACCCACAGCACGATGGGCAGCACGGCCAGCACGAACCCGAGCGCCGTCAGGAACAGCCGCCGGCGTTCTCCTTCGATCTGCGAGTAGAACTCGTCGATGGGCGCGGAGACGCCGAGCCGGAGGTTGGCCGCCCCAGCGGACGCGATGGTGCGGAATGCCGCCGCATGGACCCGCCCGTCGGCATCCTCGAAGATCTGCTGAGACACGCCGGTCTTTTTCCAGGCATCGACAGCCTTCGCGATCCCGATCCGATCGACCTCCGCGAGCTTCGGCAGCCCCGCCGCTGCGGCCGTCCCGCCGCTGCCTGCCATCAGTTCGGACATCTGCGGATGGGCGAGAACGCGGTTCTCGTCGTCGAACAGGACGACCATGCCCGAGTTGCCGAGCTGCTGCCTGCGGAGCAGCGCTTCGGCCTCGCCGGTCAGGATGTCGCCGGCGACGACCCCGCGGGGCGAGCCGGCTATGGGCATCCGAAGCGTGTAGCCGGGCTGCCCGATGGCAAAAAAGATATAGGGCTCCGTCAGCGGCCGCAGCTCCTTCTCGAACGCCCCATCGTACCAGGGCCGCTGGCGGGGGTCGTAATCGGAGGGTCCCGGCCGCCGCTCGATCGAGCTCAGATCGTCCCGCAGGAAGTCGATGGTCGAAGCCCCGCCGGAATCCGGGATGACGAGCAGGCGGAATTGCGCCCCATCGGGAGCTTCGGTCCTCAAGCGCGCGATTTCGCCGCCACGTTCCAGGTAGTCCATCTGCACAAATCTGCCGTCGTCGTAGCCGGCGTAGAGGCTGTAGAGTTGGCGGTTGTTGCGGAGCATCGACGCCAACAGTGCGTAGAGCCTGGGATTGTCACGCACAGCGGCCGATCGCACCGACGGCAGATCCTGCAGGACGTCCAGTCCGTCGCGGACCGCCATGAACTGCGCGTCGATCCGGTCGGCCGACAGCTGAGCGACAGTGTCGAGGAAAGACGCTGCCGCCGTCCTGGTGATCGCGCCGACCCGCTCGAAGCTGAGGTAGACCAACGACAGCCCGACGAACAGGACGGTTCCGACAAAGATCGCGGTGATCGACGTCCTGAATCCAATTCTGAGGCTGCGATCGGGCATGTTTTGCCGCCGATGGTTTCTGCCAGCGATCCATCTTGCGCCTCCTTGGCGCCGGGAGCAATTGCGCGGAACTCCGCCAAATTTCATCGAAATGAGCGGGAGGCCTCAAAGACGCGGCCGCTCTTGCGCCCGCGCCGCGATCAGGAGCGGCGTCGTTTCCTAGGAAACTTCCGCTAATCGAGACGTTTGAAGGCTGCTGTCCCGCCCCACGCGCAAGGAGACTTTCAAATGCTGGAACGACGCATTCTTCTCGCCGGCATCGCTGCGACCATGGCCGCGCCGGCTCTCGCTCAAACCGCCGGCAAAGAAAGGACGAATGACGCCTCCAAGGACTCGTCGATGTCTCAAACCACTGGTGCAGGTACCGGCACGATGGGGGATGCCGAGCAGAAGCACATGACAGACACGAAGGCCGTGGGTTCGATGTCGCTGCTCGCCTCGCGTGTCGCGGTCAAGAAGGTCCGCGACGACGACATCAAGGAGTTTGCCGAATTCGAGGTCGCCGAGCAGGAGACCATGGGCGACGTGCTGATGTCGATGATGGATCCGAGCAAGGCGACAGGTAAATCGAATCCTCCGTCCGAATCCGAGGCTCGCCAGCACGTCCCGCAGGACGAGCAAGCCACGCTACAGAAGATGGAGCAGATGGAGGCCAAGGAGTTCGAGACGGCCTATGTCCGCGCGCAGACCGAAGGTCACCAGAAGCTGCTGCGCATTCAGGAGGACTATCTCGCGAGCGGCAAGGATCCAGCCCACATCAACGTCGCGAAGCTGGCGCGTGGGCAGATCAAGGAACATCTGCAATTGCTGGCGGATCTGCACGACGACGATGACAAGAACGCCACAACCGGTCGATCATCACGCGTCAAGAAATAAGGGTGCTGAGCGCCTGAGTTCGGCCGGGCCAGGGGCCGCCGAGCGGCTTGCCCTGCCTACGATTGGATAATGCACAAAGGATGCTCGCCAATTCCAACGACGAATTGGAGGGTCAAATACGACAGCGCCGGCAGCGGGTAAGAACACCTGGGAAAGCCCAGAGCAGATCACGAAACCGCGCTGATCAGGATATCGCGGCGGACTTGGAGCGCACAATTCGGCGCGGCGTGCTGCTCAGTCGTTTGGATCGATTCCGTCCGCGATGGCATGAGCGCAAGGCGGCCCAATCGACGCTGCAGACGACTCGGTCCCCGTTATCGAACATCGCGAAACTACCCAGCTTCATATTCTGCCATAATCAACTCGCCGGATCTATCGGGGACAAGGGGCATTCGGAGCCCCTGTCGCGGTTCTGAACTATGTCTATAAATCAACGGCTTTGCCCATCGAGCCAAATCAATAGATTGTCCCCTAGGAGCCATAGTCAGCGCGATCGAGAGAGGGTTCCGCAACTGCGCGGCAATACCGGCATGATCGGCGAACACCAAAGCGGTTGCCCTCATGCCGTTGCGTTGCCTTTGCCGATGGCGTGCAGCTTCAGTTTGCTGAGATCATCGCCTACACGGAAGCCCCGCAGCTCGGCAAGGGAGGACGGCCGCGCCGAGATGGGGAGGAGAGCTTTGACGACGAAGAAGTCAGAGCGGCCCTTCAATGCAAACGTCCGCGCAATCGAGACTTCCACAGCGCCTGATGGTGTCAGACACACCCCGCGCTTGGCCAGAGGAGATGCATTCGACCTAACGCTTTGATCATCCACTCTGCCGTTCAGATATACCCTTGCAGAACGAGCCCGTCCTTCCCACGTTCAGACGAAGATATATTTGCGGCTTATTGCGCCGCCCCCGGATCAGTTGATAGTAGCAGCGGGTCTCTTCGGCCAGTCTCAATTAGGTGCTCAACGTCATTGGCTGCACTGATCGACACTTAGAAGCGGTTCGCTTCCCATCGCGGCCACTGCCCTCGGGCCAAGCGGCACCCCCCCCCCGGCGTGCGTCGATAGCATGCGAATTCTTTGCATGGCGGAATCGCGAACCCGATAGAGACGGCCGCGAAATGCAAGAGGCCCCCAGGTTCGGACTGGAGGGCCTCACAATCCACGAGGGGTACATCCGCCCTCCGTGTGGATTTGATGAAACTGCGCTTGCGCGGCTACCGCTTACTGCCTTTAAGCGTCTTCTCAACGCGCTTTCGGCTGCTGCCGACCTTCTTCACAGCCTTCTTCACTGCGCTCGCGGACTTTCCCGTTTTCTTCGACTCGTGCCTAACCTCGTAGTTCTGCTTGCTCGCGACGCGCGCGCGATCCTGTTTCCTGCCGCGAGTCGTCTTTGCTTTCTTGGCCATTCAATTCCTCCTTATGCAGAGCGAAACGCTGCGAAGAGTCCTAAGTTCCTGATGGAAGATTCCTAAGTTCCTGATGCAAGACTACAAGGTATCAGGAGTCTTTCGTGGTGATGACGAGTCTTGGTCACGCAGCTCTTCCACAGCGGCCTGCCAGCACTCTTCTTCCTTGTCCTTTGGGCAGCCTAGCCGCTCCCATATTTGATAGGCGCGGACTTTAATTTCTTTTTCCGTAGGCTCTGACATTCCTCACTCCGCGATTGTTTCTGCAATCCGGTGGCGCGCAACCGCTTTTCGCCCCGGAGAAACCTCAAAGCCGCGACGATCAGCATGCAATCACGACCCGCCTTGTCTTTCTGCAGGCGGACCGCATTTTCGTCCTCATGCGCCAAGGGGACAGTATTCCGTAGGTCTGCATTAGGCGGTCAATCACTTGCATCTTAAGCACCCTGAAAGCACCTCAACGGCGCAACGGGCGACTCGTTCCATTTACGGAACAGCCTGCTTTCCGAAAAGCTTTGGACCGCATACTGAGGCTATCTATCCGGCGTTGAATCGGTGGAAGGGTTGGGCCTCCACCACGCTTGCACTGGAGATGCCTGTACGAATTAAGCTGGCGCAAACGACACGCCTTTGGAAGTCCCATTCGTCCGCCATAACCCCATCATCTGGGTGTTAGGACCGGTCTCGCTCAAACGAAGCGCGCTTGCTGCGATGATCTTGCGGTGGTTATCCAGGATTTCGGCGGGGGCACCGCTACGAATTAGAATGTTGCGGGCTTCCGCCAGCGCGTCAATTTTCTCATTTACCACTAAGAATATCTCGTCGGGCGTACCCTTTCCGGCAGCTAGCAGGCGAAGGCGCAGCTCGATAACCTGCAGAGCTTCTACCGGAAGCGACAGCATCGGACACCAATAGAACACTGCGCGCACTCCGAAACAAGAATAAGGGCCGCTCCGACAGACGGCCCGTTGTTCGCTGCTATTCTTCCTCGGCGGTCTGTTCGATAGCCTGGGGCATCCTCGCGACCGACATTAGCGTGCGTGCGATTTGATTGAGAAGCTGATCCGCATTTTCCTCCTCCGCCAGCGACTTCGACAAGAGCGCCACGATCGCGCTGTGGCGCAATTGCTGGGCCAGATTTTTGGCAGTCGTGTAAGCGGACGCCTCATAGTGCTCCACCCGCTGGGCCGCGCCAATCAGCGCAAGGTCCGCGATGGCGTCTTCCTTCTTTTCTCCCTCAGCCATGACCTCCTGACCTTCTTCGACAAGGCCCATCATGCCCTTGCAGGGCTTGGCCCGCGCCGTCTCCCCCAGAAGCGAAAAACACTCGTTCAGCCGCTCGATTTGGGCTTCGGTCTCTACAAGATGCTCCTCAAAGCACTCGCGCAACCGAACGAAGCGCGCAGCTTCCGCCATTTTGGGAAGCGCCTTGGTGAGCTGCTTCTCGGCGTGCAGGATATCTCTCAACTCGTCGACCAGCAGCTCACTTATGCCCCCGGGCGCCGTGGGAGGTGAACTTTCCGCCTTGATCAGTGCTTCCCCGTCGGGGTCGCTGATGGACAGGGCTGGAGAAGATAAGAATTCCCAATCGCCTCCCTCATTCCAAGGTCCCCTTGTATCTATCTCGCCCTCATCGCCGGTGCCGGTTGAATCGTTGAAGAACTGATCAACGAGACCAGGCGTGGGGGCGATCTTCCCAATCGAGAACGCCGGCTTCTTCATGCTTTCGAGTGCGGCGGCGAAAGCTTTCATGTGCGTAATCTCGCGCGTCATGAGAAATTGAAGCGCATCCTTCGTGCCCGCATCGTCGCAGAAGTTGATAAGTCGCTCGTAGACGATCTTGGCCCGCGCTTCGGCAGCGATGTTGCTGCGCAGATCAACGTCCAGCTCCCCGGTGATTTTCAGGTAGTCCGCCGTCCAGGGATTGCCCTGCGAGTTGAAGAGATTGACGCCGCCGCCTCCGGCGATGGCGATGAGCGGATCGGCTTCCGCTTTCTCACGGTCGAATTTCGTCGGCTTTAGATGAAGACGTGCGAGGGAGCCGACGACTTCAAGATGGCTGAGTTCTTCAGTACCGATATCCATCAGAAGGTCTTTACGGTCGGGATCCTCGCAGTTCAGGCCCTGGATCGAATATTGCATCGCGGCCGCGAGCTCCCCATTGGCCCCGCCGAACTGCTCAAGAAGCATGTTGCCGAAACGCGGATCCGGCTCGTCCACGCGAACAGTGTACATGAGCTTCTTCACGTGATGATACATGATGACCTCTGAGGCTAAGTCCCGGAAAGTTCGATCACCAATTCCTCAGCGCAGCGTATGTTCCTGGTTACGCTCCTGCCTTCGAAGGCTTTGGCTCGTCAAGCGCGTCAAGTAGGGGGACGCGTCATCAGCAACCGCGAAGCAACCCGCTTCACGCAGCTTCGGCTGAGAACCCGCCGCTCAAAACCTCGGCCGCCGCGGCGCCGGCACCCGACGCAGCCTCTCTCCGATCATCACAGCCCCGGAGCCGGTAAGGCTCAGCTTTCTAAGCGCCAGCCCGACAAGGCGGGGATCGGGTTGGCCGTGCTCGACATCATCGTCGCAGGCGGTCGCCTCGATGAATTCACCGACCGCTAACGAGAGAGAGGTAGTGCTTCAGTTCGGGGTTGGAGTCTGCCAGGTGCCAGAGGCTAAATTCCACTGTTCTGGTCGAGAATTTCTCGCACGCGTAACGCGAGCTTTGCCTGAGATATCGGCTTTTCCAGTAGATTAACGCCCTCGTCGAGTCTTCCCTGGTGAACGACAGCGTTGCGCGAATATTGGAAGTCAGCGAAGTGGCGTCATGCTCAAGTCAAGTCGCGAACCTCGGTCTGGCAGCCCAGCCTCGCGGAATGACAGGGGCAAGTTGCGGTAGGATGCGCCCGAGGTGTTGACGCGCGACGACGGCCTCGAGGAAGCCCGACGCATCCCGCGCCGAGCTCTTAAAGCTCGAATCGCGCTTAACACCCTTTCCGCGTGCGAAAAAATTCCGCGTCGATCTGCACGGCCGGATCGGCTATGACCACAGCAAGGCATGCGAGATCAAAGGCCGCCGCCGGCCGTGACAAAGGCCGGAACGAATCTTCCTTGAAGGACTCGAACTCGTAAACTTGCTCCTGAAGACAGCAAAGCCCTCGGCAGTTGCCCGCCGAGGGCTTTGAGGAGCTCTCGGCAGTTACCCGCCAAGAGCTCCAATGCGCAGTCGTTAGACCGAACTTACCAGTTGCGCTGAGCGCGGAGGAGCAGGGTGAGCGTGTCCTGGTCCTTGAGCTCGTAGACTGCAGCCGGCTTAGCTGTGACACCCGAGGGGGCCACGGCAACCACGCCGGAGTACTTCTGGTCGAGATGCGTCCAGGCCAAATCAGCCGAGAACGTCAGGTTCTTGACCGGGGTCCAGCGGGTGATCAAACCGACCTGGCCGATGGCGAAGTCAGGGTTACACGAGGTAACGCCAGCCACAGCCGCGCCAGTGGCGAACGTGCCACCAACACCGCAGATAGCGGCCTTGCCGAGCGAGCCGTACTGCGCCTGAGCGTAAGCACCGTAGATCGCCGTGTTCCAGTAGGCATCCCAGTTATGGGTGTAAGCACCGCGGAAGCCCCAGGTCTTGATCGTCTCCTGCTGGCTACCCGTAACATACACGGTGTCCGGAGCATTGGCGAAGCCAACGCTCTGGTAGGCAGTGCCGGAAGAGCCGAACATCGAGTAGGCGCTGCCCGCGAGATTCTGGAAGTTGTAGCGGGTCGCACCGTCGGTGTAGACGCCCTGGATGTTGATCACGTCACCCGCACCAGTCGGGATGTTCTTGATCGACAGAGCAAGCTGAGCAGCCCAACCCCACTTGTCGTCGGGGTGGCCAGTCGGCTCGGTGGCGCCGTAGTAGGCAACGTGGTTGTCATGCGCAGCGACCGACGCCTGGAACAGACCCCAGGCCTGGTCGACACGAACCATAGCAACGAGGTTCGGCGAACGTGTACCGCCGATGCCGTTGGAGCCGTATGAGCCACCAACGATGCCAGCGACGCTTCCGCCCGACAGGTTCAGGTTACCGGCATCATAGTAGGCCGCCCGATCTTCAGCCGAGAACGCCGCGGTGACGCCCTGACCGAAGTCAGCGGTGTAGGAGAACTGGTTGACACCAGTGACAGTGCCGGAACCGCCGACGAGGCTGTCGTAGTTGTTGCCGGGATAGTTGGTCCAGGGCGCGTCGAACTGCGACACGGCCTTACCCATGGTGAAGCCAGCGAACTGGATGAAGGCGTAGTACACGCCGAGCGAACCGCCCGAGGTGCCGCCGTCAGTCGGGTTGACCGAGGAACCAACGAGCGACGGGGTCGCACCCGCGGTGTTGAGGGCCAGCGTGTTGCTGTAGGCGGTGCCGCCGAAGGCGCTGCCGGTGCCGTTGTAGTTGCCGGTGGTCCAGGAGAACACGCCGTCGAAGAAGGTACGGACAACGCCGTATTCGGTCGCGGTGCGCGTGTCGATGTTGAGATCTTCACGAGCGCGCATGGTGTAGTAGTTCGTCAGACGGTTGCGGGAACCGTTGTTCGTTACGAACTGCCCACCGTAATCCGAGTTGGTGTTCAGCGCGACTTCAGCGCGCAGATAACCACCCAGCTTGATGCAGGTGTCCGTGCCGGGGATGTAGTAGAAACCCGCACCGTACAGGGAGCAGATCTTCACGTATTCGACCGCTTTGGCCTTCACGGGGAGATCGGCTGCCTGCGCTCCGCCGACAGCGATCAGACCCGCTGCGGAACCGAGCAAAAGGCTCTTAACCAACTTCATGTTAAACCTCCAAGTTTGCCATAGGGAAGGTTCCGGATCCGCTGGGTGAAGACACCCTAAGGTTGGTTCCCTTGTCCCTTAAATCCACCGCTTAGTCGCTTCGCGCCTTCGGACACACCCGCTGAACGCGAGGGACTTAAGCGAACCACCTAAGACGGGACGACCTCGGGATGCCCCCCTCCGTCGCCCAGTCACCATGATCGATGGTCCCTGCACACACAACAACAGAACGCTTCGAAACGGGCCGACGAAGCTTGTTTTCAGACAGGTGTTGCACAAAAATCACGCAGCATTGTGGGGAAAGATTTCATTTAAGCCATTGTAGAATATGACCATTTTGGCGCTCACGACCGCGTGAGTGGTCGCCCACGACCGGCCTTCCCGGCGGGAACATGCAAGCTCCCTAACCGTGGAAGCTGAAAAAACGCATGCTCTAACGTACGAATCGAGTGTCCGCAGACGGCGAAGGCACCCTTCGGAACCCAGGATCACCATGTCTAAAGAGAACAGCAAAAAGATCTCGGCGGCGCCGAGTTGGCTCGGCCTGACCGAAGACAGGATGTCGTTCGTGTTTCTGCCGGACCGGGCCGAAACCGTGCGAAAGATTTTCGAACTCGCGATCGGCGGGATGGGCAGCTACGCCATTGCGAATTACCTTGACGAACTAAAGGTGCCGACCTTCAGCCGTGCGCTCAACTGGGACAACACGACCATAGACTCGATGCTCAGGAACCGGGCGACCTACGGTGAGCACCAGCCCAAGTCCTTCGCCGCAGGTCATAAGAAGGGAATCCCGAGCGGCCCTCCCATTTCCGGCTATTACCCTGCAGTCATTGACAAGGCCACTTTCGATGCTGCGCAGGCGGCGCGCCAACAGAATCTGGCGCATCGCGGACGCAAAGGAAATGATCTGGCTAACATTTTCGGTGACCTATGCTCGTGTGCCTATTGCGGCGGCGAAGTCATCTTCCATCGGATTTCGAATGTGCAGGTCCTCCTATGCGAACAGGTCTTGAATGAGAGCGCCTGCAGCCGCTCCGCCTGGACATACAAAGACTTTGAGATCACCGTTCTTGCTTTTCTGGCTCACCCGGCATTGCTCGACCAAGCAAGCTACGAGCTAAAAGCACGGCTGCTCGAACTTGTTGAAGAAATCAAAGGCCTCTCTTCCGATCAGGAACGACGCTATGCGACAAGAGTGAACATCACAGTTCTTCTCAAGCGGATTGTCGGTGGCCTCCTAATTCACAGTGCAGGCAATCTCACGCTGCCTAGACATTCCTCGGCACAGATCCGGAAGGACATCGCAGGGAGGTTTCTCGTGATTCAGCTGCAAGGGGGACCGTCGTACCCTTGCATTTCAATAGGGTAGCCAACTCGTGATCTCCGGCCGGTCGATTGTAATGGAGTGAGCGTATGCGTACCTCGCCCTCGATCGTCCCGGCGGATCGTCTCGACCGCGACATCGACCTTGTCCTGGAAGACTTCGGCGCGCGGGCGGGCTGCGCATGGCGCGAGACGGACGAAGCGGACACCGATCTCGAAGCCGTGGTGCAAGGCCTCCTCTCCAGCCAGTACGTCTATCCGGTCCGGATCGTGGTGTGCTTCAATGTGGGCGAAGGATGGTCGCGCGACGCCACCTCCGACGTCGCGGACGCACTGGCGCAGCGCGCGATCGACAGCGATGACGATGTCTCAGCCGCCCTGCAAGGCTTCATCAGCGCCAATGCGACGAGGCGCTTTGATGTGCGGCTCGCGCCGCCTCTAAAGGGCACCGCATGACGTTCCGAGAGGGCAAGCCGGAAGGCCCTCCGCCGCAAAGCGAGCGCGAGCACTTCATCCGCTGCACGATCTGCGGCAAGATGCTGGACATGCGCGACCTCGGCGACGTGCTTAAGCATCTGCACGGGCAGGAGATCGAAGAAGAGCCGGCAGCGCACTGACGGAGGCCGACGGCGGTCGACTCCCGGCGCGCTTGAAGCTAGGCTTTGCGCCTCTGCAGGAGACGCGAATGCCCTACTTGACAGCCGACCAGACCCGAGACGAGCGCAACGGCAAGGTGCTCGCCGACATCTTCTGCGCGCTCTTGCTCGCTACCTTCTCCATCGTCTTCTTCGGTTGGCTCGGCGGGTCGGTGGCCTTTGTTATCGTCGAAGCTTGCCTGCTCGCGGTCGATTGGGTGCTCCCCAGCAAGACCGATGCGGCGGGCGTTGTTCGTTGACGAACTGGAGGGACGCCTTGACCTTGTGCCTGATCTTTCCGATCAGACGCAGCGTCGTCTTCATCTCTTCGGACACATCCTTGTTGTGGCGCAAGAGCTGACCGACGAAGTTGTTGGCCGCGAAGTGCTTCGACACGAACGCATCGAACTCAGGATCGAGCTTCCGCTGTCGTTGCAATTTTTTCGACGTCGTGATGATCAACGAACGGTCCCGCTTGCCGCCACCAGCTGGAATACCATTACACATCTATTGAAACGTAGCTCCCGCGACTGCGGCTGCCTTGATCTCCTCGGCCTTACGTCATCCAGCCCGGGTCGTTGCCTTCAATACGTCGTTGGCCGGACGAATGTTCGCTTGGCTGAATCCGGATGCGGCAACCGAGCGGCCGACGTCAGGCCGGATTTGAGCAGCGGTAAGCCGCCTCAATTTGCGAGATCGAGCGCTCGTTAACCAGCCAGCGTGACACGAACAGGCCGCGCGGTTTCTCCCCCTGCGCATCCGGCTGTCCACTAACCTGGGTTAATCGATTTTAGAATTTTTTTGGGGGGGGTAACTTCGAGCGCGACAGAGACGCTCGCCCAAAATTTGATTGATAGCCATACAACGAAGCCGAGCCGGCGCGCCTTTCTTGAGACGGCAATTTTTGCGGCAGCAAGCGCGACACTTTCTGCCGGCGATGGCTTGGCCGTTGAAAGCAAGCCCGATCCAATCTTCGCGGCCATCGAACGGCACCGGGCGGCTTATGCTGCGTATGACGCCACTTTGGGCGAAGATGAGTTGGAGGAGCGCATTCCTTTTGAGCTCCGGCAGTCGAGTTTCTTTGATGCCCAAAGAGGCGATCCTGACCGGCGCGTGCCGACCGATCACCCGGACTGGATTGCCCATATTGAGGAGAGCTGCAGGGCCTCGCTAGAGGAGCAGGAAGCTGCCTCGGAACTCCTTTCAACCGATGACTTAAGCCCGGCTGGCGCCGTCGCGCTTCTGGCTTACGCGCGCGATCGAGAGGACCGTGGAGATTCTTGGCCGGACTTTGAGGAAGGCTCTTGGCTTTTCCTGATGCTCTGCCGGACGGTGGAAGCGATGGCGGTGTCGGCATGACCGAAACGCAACCGCCGGCGGACTCCACCCGTGCGATCCTGCACGGCCTAGGCATCCAACAGCGTGAGCGTGAACGGGCTCTCGGTGACCTCGCCAGACTGAGGAAAGAGGCATCCGCCGAGATCACTAGGCTGATCGCCTTCCTGGACGCCTCCGACCCCTACGTCATGACCGAGCTCGAGGAGCAGCAGGACGAAGAGCCGTCTCCGGGCTGGCTGTCGGATAAGCGGTCGAGCCCGTTCGGAGATGACCTCGAACTGGACGACAGCGACGATGAGGTTGCTGGCGACGGAGAAGCTGGAGGCTCACTCAAATGCCGGTCTCGCCGCAAGGGTCGCAACGGGCCCATAGCCCATATGATAAAGGTGACCGAAAGCCATGGAATCAGGCCCTATAAGTGGGTTCATCCAGAGCGGTAACATCACGAATCCGCTGAGAATGTCTGGCAGAGAGTCCGCCGACTGAGCCGGCCTTAACCGACGAGGTCGGTCGTTAGGATAGTGAGGGCAACCCTCACCAGGGCACTGCCCTTATCGCGAACCTCAACCTTTATAAGACCATCTTGGCCTTTCGCCGTTAAGTCACGCGCAGCTTCGCCGATGGTGCGGCGGGCCTCACTGCGCGCAGCATCCAGGCCGGGCAGTTCGTGCCCATCGTCGTCAATCGTTACGCCCGTGTCATCGTAAAAATCGAAGTAATACCGCGGCATGCCAAAACCATTTGCTGGAATTAGTCTGGATTCCTAAGCCAAGTTGCACCTGTGTTCTCGCCCGGATGACTACGGTCTTCAGGCGGGAGTGCCCGCCACCTAACCCATGGAACGCCACTTCATCTCGGTGATTAATATGGTACTCTCGGCCGTCTCCCCGCAAATGCAAAACTCAATCTCGGTCTTGATCTTACTGTCGGGTTTGTCGCTCGCACTTTTGGGCGCTTGGCTTCTTTGGGGGCCGCTGAGCGTGCTAATTGTTGTTGGCGCCGCACTTTTTGCATTCGGGCTAGCCTCGATCGACTAGGACCGGCCAAGAGGCCACCTCTCCACACAGAGAACTTCGTTCGCGTCCGGGAGGACATCCGGGCCGCCCACTGAGGCTGCCTTAGTTGGTACAGGGTGTGCTACTTGACGGGCAAGTCCCACAGTTCAATGGCGAGTGCGATCGAGCTCAGCTCGGCGCTGGCGACGGGGGCCATCAGCATTTTGCTGGCCCGAATTGCGGACTTGACAAATACCTTGCGCGGAACCGAGCTCCCCCTTCTAGCACTAGGGGCTTCTCTGGTTCGCGATTCGAGCCGATATTGCGCCATGTCCGCCGCCCGCATCATCAAGCCACCACTCATGTCAGGCGGCGACCGCAAATACTTCGCCCGCGAGATCCATAAGGCCGAAGTTACCTTCGCCAATCTCCTTGAGCAGGCGGCCACGGCCCATGCGGCTGCGGACGCAGCGCGCGCCACCGCCTATGCCCTCGATTGCGCGGCTTGGAACACGGCCGTATTCATTGGGGAGCTCGATCACGCCTCGCCAACGATCAAGGCGGCCATCGCAGGAGGCTTCCCGCTCCTCGAAGTGCGCTGCGAGCATTGCAAGCACACCGAGATTATTGACCTTTCCTTGGTCGTGCAGCCCCGTGATCGTAACGTAGCGCTGATGCGTGATTTTCTTTATTGCGGCCGCTGCCAGCGCACCCTGGGCAAAAAGCGCCGGCCCGACCTGATCGGTCTGCGCCCGGCCGGCGACCCCCCACCCGCTGCACCATCACGGCGCACGAAGAAGGCCTGCTGACGATGTGCAATCTCTATAGCGTCACCACAAACCAGGCCGCGATCAGCGCGCTGTTCCGCGTTGTCAATCGCTACGTCGGCAACCTCGCGCCAATGCCGGGCGTATTCCCCGATTACAAGGCCCCTATCGTCAGGAACGGCGCTGACGGCCGCGAACTTGTTACGGCGCGATGGGGCATGCCGTCCTCGTCCAAAGCGCTGATGGACGCCACCAAGAAGCGTGCGGAGAAGCTGCAAGCCAAAGGCAAGACGGTCGATTTCAAGGAGCTGCTTCGGATGGAGCCGGACGGCGGCACAACCAACATCCGCAACGTGAAGAGCAAGCATTGGGCTAGATGGCTCGGCTTCGAGAACCGTTGCGTGGTGCCATTCAACTCATTCAGCGAGTTCAACAAGGCCGAGGGCGGCGACATCTGGTTCGCGCTCGATGAGACCCGCCCCCTCACCTGCTTCGCCGGCATCTGGACAAACTGGACCTCAGTGCGGAAGGTGAAGGAAGGCGAGACCACGAACGACCTCTACGCGTTCCTGACCACCGAGCCAAATGCCGAGGTCGGCGCCATCCACCCGAAGGCCATGCCCGTGATCCTGACCACCCCGGAGGAGGTCGAGACTTGGATGAGGGCACCGCCGGAGGAGGCCCTTAAGCTGCAGCGGCCGCTGCCGGATGGCTCTCTGCGGATTGTCGCGCGCGGGGTGAAGGAAGATCCCGTCTAACTCCGTGAATGAACAGCAGCGTCGCTATTAGGACCACGTGGGCATGGTCTGCCAATTTTCAGAACATCACCAGTCAGCGCTTTGTGGCGGTCTTTCTCTTGCTAGCTTTCTTGGCAGCCTTCTTCTCCACGCGAACGCCTTTGAACTTCTTGGCGGCCTTCTTGCCCTTCTTGGGCTTCTTCACAGCCATAAACTCGCCGGAGGTCTTGTCTCGCTTAGTATAAGCGAAAGCCCCGCCCAGCGTTGTCTTTGTTTGGGAACGCTTCTTCACGGCACCTTTCCGAGCATTGTCGCCCGTCGGCTTGTTCACTGCCATTATCATCCTCCCGATTTGCCCCCGCGCTCGGCGGGTTATCTGCCAGTTTCGGGAACGAATCAGCTCGCGTCAAATTGAATCCCGGTTCTGTGGCGTGGAGTTGTGTATGCGTCAGTCCCGTTGGATTCCGTCTATCGTCCCCGATGACGAGCCCACCGTGTATCTGGTGGCCGATGATTTCGGGCGGGCCGGCCGCGCCTGGCGCGAAGCCGACCTCGAGACGGCGGATCTGGAGACGGTCATCCAAGATCTGATGGCGGGAGAATACCGCCGGCCGATCAGGGTGGTCGCGTTCAACACCGCGGAGCGCTGGTCCCAGGACGTTTCCGAGGACATTGCGCGTGAAATCCAGCATCGCTGCGACCTGCAACTGAGCGACGTTCCCTCGCACCTTCAGGAGTTCGTCGACCGCTACGCCGCTCAGGATCTGCGGCAGTTCAGCCTACGCTTGGTTTAGCGGTGGCGTTTCAGCGAAAGAAGACGGAAGCGATTGGCGTAAAGGCGCCGTTCCCCGGATTCATCGAGCCCGCCCTTGCGACCTCGACCGACCGTGCGCCCTCCGGCGAGCGTTGGGTCCATGAGATCAAGTTCGATGGCTATCGCGTCCAGGTGCATCTCGCCAATGAAGCAGTCACCGTGTTCACCCGCCGTGGCCACGACTGGAGCAATCGCTTCAAGAAAGTCGCCGCAGATGCTTGGCACATCAAGGCTAACTCTGCGATTGTTGATGGAGAAATCGTCGTTCCTGCCGTAGATGGCACCACGGATTTTTTAGTGCTGCAAAACGAGCTCAAAGGGACCTCGACCAAAATCGTCCTGGTTGCCTTCGATCTGCTCTATCTCAACGGCAGGGATCTGCGGAAGCTCCCGCTGGATCAGCGCAAGGCGGCGTTGAAAAAGATCCTCGCGGGCAGCAACATCCAATTCAGCGAGAGCTTCGAAATCGATGGCGGCGAGATGTTCGCGCACGCCTGCAAGATCGGGCTGGAAGGTGTGGTCTCGAAGGTGCGGGACAGCGTCTATGCGAGCGGCCGCGGCAACAACTGGGTCAAGAAGACCTGCGCGCAACGCGAAACCCTGACCATTGCCGGCTTCGCGCTGGATGACGGCAAGTGGGATGGAATGTACCTTGGCAGGCGCAAGGGCAACGAGCTGATCTACGCCGGCAAAGTCGACCACGGCTTCGACAAGACGTCGGCAGCCGAGCTTCGCAACCGCCTAGAGCCGCTCAAGCGAAAGACCCAGCCCTACACCAGCCGCATCGCGCACAAGGGCATCTGGGTCGAACCGAAGCTGCTCGCCGAGATCGAGTATCGCGCCAAGTCGGCGGAGGGGAAGGTGCGACATCCGTTCTTCAAAGGCCTGCGGGAGGATCTGTGACCATGGCCCGCTTGACGCCGGCGGAGCAGATCGAGCAGAGCTACGACCTCGCAATGATGGCGTTGGCCGACTACCTCACGGACGAGCGGGATGCAGCAGCGACGGTGGCCCGCCTTATGCGCATCCTTGATCGTGACAGCCTTCGCGACGCGATCACGGAGGTCCTGGTCGACTCCCGCGTTCATCCAAGGCCGAAATCAGACGTCTCGACGGCGAGTTAACCTACGTTGCGAAAGGATCTGAGAAGGACCGTAATCGGCGGTGATTGCGGCCCTTACAGCTTACCGCGCCCCGTATCCCGTTTGCGTCAGCAAGCGCCCGGCGTATAGCACGCGCTTCACTCAGGGCTAGGTGATGCTGCTCGACCAAGCCCTGAGTTGCTAAAGCGACTGGTTCAACGTTTCGCAGGCGGGCCACTCTTGTTGCCCGGGAGTCCCTTAACCCCGCTCGGATCCTGCTGTTGCACTGTAGAATCGCCCGCTGAGCCGACAGTGCCTTGCCCGGGGGGCGGTCCGCTCTTACCGCCGGGCGCACCGCTGATGCCGGCGCCGGAGTTTTGCCCGCTAGTGGCAGTTGCAGCAGCACCAGCGGCAGGCTGGCCAGGAGGGTGCGCTGCGGAGCCAGGCGACTCTTGACTTCCGACGTTACCGGAAGCGCCAGAGTTATGTGTCTTGACGCCCTTATCGGCCTCGTTCTGCAGGTTTTGGCTGGGTGTGGCTTGCTGTGCCATGACCGGTCCTACGGACAAGGCGGAGACGACGAGCGCAGCCGACAATCTCTTCATGAGCTTCCTCCATTGTTGCCCCCCTCCTCACAACGTGGGGCCGGTCCGACATTTCCTGGCGACGGCAAATAAGCCGCCTGCTCACATGCGCAATCGAAAGGGTGAGCTGCAAGAAAGCACGACCTTGCAGGTTGCGGCCTACAGCGCGTCAGCGACCGAGAGGTATTGACCGGTCACCGCTCGTTGGGGCGGACGAAGAACCCTGAGATTGCTCGAATAGCTTTTTTAAAATAAGCCCTCACTGGCTTCAAGAACGTACACAATCATACAGTCGGTTCCCGCTAAGGAACGTTAATGCTGTGGTCCAACAAGCGCGGGACCACGATGGTTGATTTGTATATGCGGCCGTTGAATGCCCTTCTTCGGCAGATCGAGGACAGGGAGTACAAGTTATTCAGCTCCTCGTTGTCCCTTGTTGAATGCGCTCAGGGCGAAACACTCTATCATCCCGGCGACGTCGTCGACACCGTCTACTTTCCCTGCGGGCCCACTCTAATTTCTGTCACCATCGCGACCGAAGAGGACCGCGATGTAGACGCGGTTCTGATAGGTCGCGAGGGAGCGATCGGCGGGGTTGGCAGTGGCGTTCTACCATCCTATTCCAGCGTCCTTATCAGAGCTGGAGGTCCTGTCGCAAAATTGCCCGTTCGCAAGCTCAGCGATGTGAAGCATCAATCAGATAAACTGCGGCTCCTTCTTGAGCGATATTCTGAGTATTTCTTCGCTCAGCAGAGCCAGTCAGCCGCTTGCAACGCAGCACATTCTATCGAGCAACGAGCCGCAAAGTGGATCTTGCACATTATCGAACACACCGGCGCCGAACATATCACGCTTACGCACGAACGGCTGGCTGGGCTGCTCGGAATAGGCCGCAGCTATCTAAGCCGAGTCATTCAAGGTCTTAAGGCCGAAGGCATTCTCGAGACCGCTCGAGGAGAGATTCGAATCCGCGACCGGGCAGCTCTCAACCGCCGCTCCTGCGCCTGCAATCTTTGGCTGAAGAAGCACTATGCCAAGGTCGTCCTTCCCTAACCATCTGCGGACTTCGGAGCGCCTTTCTTAATTGCGCGAAGGGCTCGTAGCCCGACTGCTTTGAGGTCGCCTAGATTGGTTTGCCCAGCGCTCGCGGCCTCCCTCACTTGCTCCGCGATGAACTTGCGGGTCTCATGATCGCCGCCGTGCGGCAAGGAGGCACACACTTCCTCCAGAACGACATCCATGTTCGCTTGCACGCGGCGGCTGAACTCGCTCACGGTGATCTCCTCTACCCACGATTAGCTTTTCCCAAATCGAGGTGCCTTTCTGTGCACAATTGAACATTGGGAACGGACTTCGAATCTCGGCATTGCACTACCATGCCGAGGTACTTTTTTCATACTACGCACGAGCGCAGGGAAGTCGACGAGGTGGGCGAAGATTTGCCGGACAAGCATGCCGCATGGGAGGAAGCAACGCGCACCGCCGGGCAGATACTCCAAGGATTGGACGGGAAGCTCACTCCTGGCCGCGAATGGCGCATGGAAGTCACCGACGAGAAGCAGAACACCCTCTACATTCTACATATTCAAGCCGAGAAGCCGACAGGGACGTGAACTCGGACGCTGTTGGCGATAACCGGACCACCATTCGGCCGTCCCTACAAAGACTTCAAAAAGCCGCGCCCCAGCCCATCTATCTGCCATGCTGAAAGCGTTCGAGTTCTGCTTGCCCACAGCAGCGAAAGCCGTGCCTGTCGGCCCCGACTGGATCCACGAAATCAAATATGACGGCTATCGGCTGCGCGTCGAGCGCCAGGGCAAGTCCGTGCGTCTGATCACGAAGAACGGCCACAACTGGACCGCCCGCTTCTCGTGGATTGTGCAGGCCGCGCTGAAGAACCGCGAGCAGCAATTCGTAATCGACGGCGAGGCCGTGGTGCTCGGCGTCGACGGCGTGTCGGATTGGCGACTAGTGCCAGCCACTTGTTCACGGTATCGACAAATCGACCGGCGACCTGTTCCTTTTTTTGGGGCTCAATGTGGCGGCCGGCTGACCGTGACCTACCTGCCCTTCTCTGCTGTAAGTGAAAGGGCCAAATGTTGCGATTATCTTCGATATGGAACGGGGCCATGTTCAAAGCTGCTCGCAAGCCCACGGCGTCTATAACCTTCTGCATCGGCAAGTTCATCCGACCGCCCTCAAAAACTGGAGCGATGTTCTGCCGGATTGCCTGAAGGACCAGAAATGCGCCGATGTCGGTGCAGCGTTCGTCGTCGAAGTTTAGTCGCGCCCGTAGCTGCGTTGCTTCGATCTGCAGGACGAGGGAAAGCTTCTCCATCGTCTCTCTCGGATTGCGAACGAAAGAAAAGTCTTTGAGATCGATCTCGGGCGAAGCTCCCGTTGGTCTCCGCTCCAGGATAGGTATTCATGCATCATCGCGTCCGGGAAAAAGGCCGCTCAAAAAGTCATTCTTCTGGAGCCGCGCCAACATCAGAAGCGTTGGAAGGTTGAGGGGGCGGTATCGGTAAAACTTCTTCGTCTTCGCCCGGATCTGCTGTCGCACGAAGCGCTTGCCATTCAATCTGGTGCCGCCGTCTGACCGCGAGATTGTGGAGGCGTCCTCCTCATCAGCCGCCGCCGCTCAGCTCGCAAATAGATCAGAATCGCATTTACCTCATCGGCAGTGTAGCCGCGGTTTAACCAGCGCCTGATTGTCGGAGGGGTCGTCACTGTGGACCAGTCGGATGCTAGTGCTTACCCAGTGCTTACCTGACACCGGGCCTGCAATTCATATCTCGCGTAAGTGTTTGATTAAGCTGGCGCTCCCTAGGGGAATCGAACCCCTGTTTCAGCCTTGAGAGGGCCAAGTCGATCCGCTCGATGCTAATCGAAGGAGTTCGGCGACGGAGGGCACTTTCACTTGGTCGTCAGACCCCGGAAGGATCGACCTTGTGTTGCGGTGGCCATGCGCTCCTACGGCGATCACAATGCGGAGAGCGAACCCTTTGACTTGCACGCAAAAACACCGTTTGAAAAACCGTTTTAGTTCGGCCGCCTCAAACGGTTCGTCTCGCTAAGGTCTTGATTTATATGGTGGGCGCACCAGGGCTCGAACCTGGGACCCGCTGATTAAGAGTCAGCTGCTCTACCAACTGAGCTATGCGCCCGAAAGGCGGTCAATGCCTTGCGAGGCCGGTCGTTTAGCAAAGCGATCCGGGTCTGGCAAGCGATGGTACGTAAGTTTTCCAAGGGTATGCCCACATCCCCCAAAAAAGCGAAAAGCCGCTGGATTCCAGCGGCTTCGCCAAGGTTGATCGCGGCAACCCTTGCAGCTCAGAGCCGGCCCTCGCGGTCCCGGTCCGGGCCGCCGTCGCGGTCGAAACGGTCACGGTGGAAGTGGTCCATACCGCGCTCCATCATGCGGTCCATGCCACGCTCCATGAAGTGGCGGCGCGGGCCGTCTTCGCCGCCGCCGAACGGGCCGCGGTGGCGGGTCAGCACGGCGAGGCGCCGCTTCTGGCCCTCGTCCAGGGTCTTGTAGAGCGGATCGGCGGCATCGGCGATCTTCTTCAGGACCGCCGACGTCGCCCCCATGTCCTCGGCGCGCTGACGCAGGCGGGCGACCGGATCCTCCGGCCTGTCGGCATCCTTGTTGGCGTCCTTATTCGCGTCCTTGCCGGCATCGCCGGGACCGGCATTCATCCGCGCATTGGCGCGGTCGATGCGCAGCTTGGCGAAGTCACGTACGGCAGCCTCGACCGGCGGCCACAGCTTTTCCTGGTCGGCGTTGAGCTTCAGCCCGGCATGGACGGCGGCGATCCGCGCGTCGACCATGGCGGCGCGGTCTTCCGGGTTCATGCGGATGTGGCGCATGTGCTCGTGCATCCACGGGCGATGATAATGGGCATAGACCGCGCCCGAGCCGGCGATGCTGAGCACGGCGATGGCGGCGATGGTGAACTTCCTCATGCGAACTCTCCTCTGGAAGGATGTCGTGAGGATGGGCGCAGCGCGGCTTACGCGCAACTTACAACTTGGACAGGGAGCGGGTTCTTTCGAAGATGTAACGCTCCTGAACCTTTATTCAGTCGCAATCGGAAATCATTCGCAACAAAAAGGGGCTTCCGCGCCCGGCACGGAAGCCCCCATTCATCATCCGTTCAAATCAGTTCGTCGTGCTCTTCGCTTCCTTCTGGAATTCGTCGATCAACGGTTGCCCGATACGGCTTGCCGCGTCCTTGTAGACCGGCTCCATGGCCTTGCGCATCGCCTCATCCTGCTCCGGAGTGAGCTTGATGATCTCGCTCTTGCCGCTCTTCCTGATCTCGGCGAGCGCGTCCTCATTTTCTTTCTGCGACTGCGTATTGTTGAAGTCGGTCGCTTCCTTCATCGCTTTGGTCAGCTGGTCGCGAATGTCGGCCGGCAGATCGTCCCAGAACTTCTTATTCACGATCACGACGTAGCCGATATAGCCGTGGTTGGTCTCGGTGATGTACTTCTGCACCTCATGCATCTTCTGGGTATAGATGTTCGACCATGTGTTCTCCTGCCCGTCGACCACGCCGGTCTGCAGCGCCTGGTAGACTTCCGAGAACGCCATCACCTGCGGCAGCGAGCTGAGCGCCTTGAATTGCGCCTGGAGCACGCGCGAGGACTGGATGCGGAACTTGACGCCCTGATAGTCGGCCGGCGCGACCAGCTTCTTGTTGGCGCTCATCTCCTTGAAGCCGTTGTCCCAATAGGCAAGGCCGGTGATACCCTTCGGTTCGAGCAGCTTGAGCAGCCTGGCGCCGAGCGGACCTTCGGTCACCTTCCGCAGCGTCTTCAGATCAGGGAGGATGTAGGGGAGATCGAATACCTCGAACTCGCGGATGCCGAGCGGGCCGAACTTGGAGTTGGACGGCGCCAGCATCTGCACGCTGCCGAGCTGGAGCGCCTCGAGCTCTTCCTTGTCCTTGTAGAGCGTCGAGTTCGGATAGATCTCGACCTTGACCTTGCCGCCGGTGTACTTCTCGGCGAGCTCCTTGAATTTCTCCGACGCCTTGCCCTTCGGCGTGTCGGTGGCCACAACGTGGCTGAACTTGATGATGATGGGCGCTTGGGCCGATGCCGGCCCGGTCAAGCCAAGAGCCAGGACCGCGATGGACGCAGCGATCGCGAAGGTGCGCATAATCTCTCCCTGTTGTTATTTGGGCCACCCGGCGCACGGGTGGCCTATGCCGTTAGCATCAATACAGGTCGACATCACCAGCTGCTATTGGCCGTTAGCAGGGCAGCCATTCATGGTGAACGCCGCAATCATCGCCTCTCCCGCTTCCGGAAGAGGCGGTGGTAGCAACCTCAGCTCGCGGCGGCGGTCGTCACGGTGTCGCGCTGGCGCTTCATGACGATTTTGTTGAGCGCGCCGAGATAGGCCTTTGCCGAGGCCACCAGCGTATCCGGATCCGCCGCGCGCGCGGTCATCGCACGTCCCTCATGCGACAGCCGCACCGAGACTTCCGCCTGCGCGTCGGTGCCCTGAGTCACGGCGTGGACCTGGTACAGCTCGAGCTTGGCTTCGTGCGGCACCAGGCGCTTGATGCAGTTGAAAACCGCGTCGACCGGACCGTTGCCCTCGGCCTCCTCGATCTTGATCTGGCCGTCGACATCGAGCTTCATGGTCGCGCGCTGCGGGCCATGGGTGCCGGCGATCACGGTCAGCGAGGTCAGCTTGATGCGGTCGTGCGAAGCCGCCATCTCCTCGTCGACCAGCGCCTCGATGTCCTCGTCGTAGATGTCCTTCTTGCGGTCGGCCAGCGCCTTCATCCGCGTGAACGCATCTTCCAGCTGGTTCGGGCCGAGCTTGTAGCCCATCTCCTCCAGCTTGTGCACGAAGGCATGGCGTCCGGAATGCTTGCCCAGCACCAGCGAGGACTGCTTCAGGCCGACCATCTCGGGCCGCATGATCTCGTAGGTGGAAGCGTCCTTCAGCACGCCGTCCTGATGGATGCCGCTCTCATGCGCGAACGCGTTGCGGCCGACGATGGCCTTGTTGTACTGCACCGGGAACGAGGTCGCCGCCGACACCACCTTCGAGGCGCGGGTCAGCTGCGTGGTGTCGATCTTGTTCCAGTAGGGGAATTTGTCGTTGCGCACGTTGATCGCCATCACGATCTCTTCCAGCGCGGCGTTGCCGGCGCGCTCGCCGATGCCGTTGATGGTGCACTCGACCTGGCGCGCGCCGCCGACGACGCCGGCCAGCGAATTCGCCACCGCCATGCCGAGATCGTTATGGCAGTGCACGGAGAACACCGCCTTGTCCGAGTTCGGCACGCGCTCGATCAGCGTCTTCATGAAGTGGGTGTATTCGTCGGGCGTGGTGTAACCGACGGTATCAGGAATGTTCACCGTGGTGGCGCCGGCCTTGATGACGGCTTCGACGATGCGGCACAGATAGTCCATCTCGCTGCGGGTGCCGTCTTCGGCCGACCATTCGACGTCGTCGATCTGGTTGCGGGCGCGCGCGACCATGGCAACCGAGGTCTCGAGCACCTGTTCCGGGGTCTTGTTCAGCTTCACCCGCATATGCAGCGGCGACGTCGCGATCACGGTGTGGACGCGGCCACGCTTGGCGAATTTCACCGCCTCTGCACAGCGGTCGATGTCGGCCGGATGCGCGCGCGACAGGCCGGCGATGACGGCGTTCTTGGAGCGGCGGGCGATCTCGCTGACCGCCTGGAAGTCGCCTTCCGAGGTAATGGGGAAGCCGGCCTCGATGACGTCGACGCCCATATCGTCCAGCATCTCGGCGACCTCGAGCTTCTCCTCGAAGGTCATGGTGGCGCCGGGGCACTGCTCGCCGTCGCGCAGGGTGGTATCGAAAATGATGACGCGGTCCTTATCGGACTTGTTCACGGGGGCCATTTCAAATTCCTTTTGAGCTTTTGCGCCGTCAGTCTTCTGGGCGCTTGAGGTGTCCGGTGATCTCGACCAACCCCTGAGCGCCCAGGCGCATGGCGCCCAGCCGGCCCTCAGGGGCAAGTAAGAAGAAGCCCGCCAATCAGGAGGGTGGGCAGCAGCGCGGCCGGGATCGTGGCGGCGGCCAGAGCCACCTCCCCCGAAATCCCATCAATTTGGCCGCGAATCAGCATTGCCAGACCCTTCTGAGCCTTCAAATCCTCGGTCAAAACCGTTGACGGTTGGTTGCCGGGAGCTCGATGCGTCGTTTCTAGACGAGAAATGGCAGCAACCGCAACGCCAAAAGATGGACAGAAGGGCTGACATGATCGCAGCGCCGGATGCGTGGAAGGACCCGGTGCCGGGTGTGTGTGACCGACCGAGCGCCGGCAAGACCGTCGAGTTACGCCGTGCGGCGAGCGCGAGCCCTGCTCTCCCAGCGGTTCAGCATCTGACCGAGCTCGCCGGTGGCAACCGGCGCAGCCTTACCGGCGATCGCGATCTCGTTGGTATTGGCCGGTGCGTTGGCACTCAGCCAATCCGGCTCGCTGTACTCACGCCAGCGGCGCGCCTCGGCCCGCCTTTTGCGGGACACGTAGTCGCGGGTGAAATAGCCGGCCGCAAATGCAATCCCGAGCAGCAAAACCAGTACGACGACAGCGACCACAGTAAACTCCGACTTACGCCCCCAATGACGTTCTGCCAGCCTCGCGCAGGAGGTCAAGGCTTGACATGCTCCACAGCTTGGCAATGTCCCGAACGCAGTTCCGGTAAACTCCGGCGCGCCGGACGAATTTGTCGTTTCCGTGTTCGAGGTTGCAGCGCTTTTGCCGCCCCGATATCTCGCTGAGGATGCGTACCTCCCCCTCGCAACCGTCATCGGACCGGACTAACCTCGCCCTGCTCGGCCGGATCAACCGGCTAGCCGAACATGACCGGGAGGACGCGATGATACGCCAAAAGCAGCGTGACCACGATGCTGCGCTTTCACGACGAACGCTCGTTCAGGGGCTTGCGCTCGGCGCCGCCACTTTTGCTGGCGCCGGCTCCGCGCTGGCCCAGACCGGACCTGCCGCGCCGCCGACGACGATTACCACCCCACCACGCGATTTCGGTCCCAACGGCGCGCCGACCACTTATTTCTGGGACCCCGACGTCATCGCGGTCGATCCGTCCTTCAACGATCTCGCGCAGCCCAACACGGCGATCAAGCGTCTCTATACGGGCGTGCTGTGGGCTGAAGGCCCGGCGTGGAGTGCACAGGGCCGCTATCTGCTATGGAGCGACATTCCCAACAACAGGCAGATGCGCTGGAGCGAAGACGACGGTCGCGTCAGCGTGTTCCGCTCGCCGTCCAACAATTCCAACGGCAACTCGTTCGATTTCCAGGGCCGTCAACTCTCCTGCGAACATTTGACCCGGCGGGTGACGCGTTATGAACATGACGGCACCGCGACCGTGCTTTGCGACAATTACAACGGCAAGAAGCTGAACTCGCCGAACGATGTCGTCGCGCATCCTGACGGCAGCTACTGGTTCACCGATCCGCCCTATGGCGGCCAGCTCTACGAAGGTGAGCCCGACGCCGCGGGCGGTCCGAGCAATTCCAGCGGCAAGCTCAATCCACGGATTGGACAGCCGGCCGGCTTCGCACCGGGCAGGCGCGAGCTGCCGACCAATTGCTATCGCATCGATCCTAGCGGCCGTGTCGACCTCGTCGTCACCGAGGAGCAGGTGCCAGATCCAAACGGGTTGTGCTTCTCGCCGGACTTCAAGAAGCTCTACGTCGTCTCAACCGGCAAGGGACCCGGCGACACCGGGCCCGGCGGCAAGGGCGAGATTTTCGTGTTCGACGTCGGCGGCGACAACAAGCTCACCAACCAGAAGCGGTTCAGCGAGTGCGTGATCGACGGTGTGAAGTGCGGGCCGGACGGTGTGCGCTGTGACGTCAACGGCAATGTCTGGGCCTCCAGCAATGCGGGCCGTGCCGTCGGCTATAGCGGCGTGACGACGTGGTCGCCGGACGGCAAGCTCCTCGGCCGCATCCGGCTGCCCGAAGTGTGCGGCAACATCTGCTTCGGCGGCCCTAAGCGCAACCGCCTGTTCATGGCCGCGAGCCAGTCGCTCTATGCGGTGTACACGGCCACGCAAGGCGCAGGCCCGGGCTAAGCCCGCGCGAGAGACCACAAGCCCGGGCGTCGGCATGGACCGCCGGCGCCCTCGGTTCCCTGATCGCAATCAAGCTACGCCGCGGGCAAATCTCCGCCATCAATCCAACGAAGATTGTATGGCGCGGCAGGGCCGCAGCGCGGTGCGAAGGCATGATGCCCTTCGTTCCCGCGCCCGACTTGAACGGGGAGTTGCGCGATGCGCCGTATGCCAAACGACACCATCATCGTCAGCGTTGGGTCCCAGCAATTCGTGACCGAGTTCGGGGACCCGGGCCTGCCGAACGACGGCCGCGGCGGCAGCGACAAGATGATCGCGACCGTCGACGGGGGCAACGCGGTCCTGATATTCGTTGGCGACGACCAGACCCTGCAAGAATATTCTCACGGCGGAAACGACCATCTCGCTGCGACCGTCACAGGCTTCGGCGATTACGTGTTCGTCGACGGCGACGCGCAGGCGATGTCCGGCCACGCCCGTGGCGGCAACGATGTGCTTCATGTCGATGCATCGACATCGATCTACGCGACCCTCGGTGTTTTTGGCGATGCCGAAACCGCCATGTCAGCCGACACGAGCGGCGGCAATGACGTCGTCATTGCATCGATGGGAAACAGATCGTCCGGCGCGTTCAGCGGAGACTCCGGCAGTTCCATGAGCGATCATGCACATGGCGGCAACGATATCCTCAGCGTGACCCAGGTCGGCAGTTACGGCGGCGCTTCGATATCGGGCGACGCCCTGGTGTCCATGAGCGGCGATGCGCGCGGCGGCAACGACATCCTCAGCTACACCGTCGGCGCCGCCGCCCAATCCGGCGGCGCGTCTCTGGTTGGAGACGCCGGCTACATGAGCGACGATAGCCGCGGCGGCAACGATATCCTGATCGCGGCTGTCAACGGCAACCCGGACTCCACGTCCATCGTGCTCGTCGGAGATGCCTCGAACATGTCAGGCAACGCGCATGGCGGAGATGATATTCTTCTCGGCAGCAGCCGCGACGATTTGCTGTATGGCGACGCACAGACCTACGCCCCGTTCACGGCCGGCTCGATCACGGGCGGCAAGGACATGCTGAACGGCGGTGGCGGAAATGACCAACTCTGGGGCGGACCGAACGACGACAGATTCGTCTTCGACAAGGGCTCGGGCCTGGACGTGATCAACGATTTCGACCAGGGCAACAAGGCTGTCGGCAGCACGGCGCGAGAGCATGATTTGATCAATTTGCACGATTACGGCTTCGCAGACTGGGCGGCGCTGAAAAGCCTGATCAGCGATGACAGCACAGGAAACGCGGTGATCCATCTGACGGCGACCGATACGATTACGCTGGAGGGGGTCCATACCGCGGATCTCCATGCAAAGGATTTCATTGTATGAGAGAGCATTCGTGCGCGTTGTGATCTGCGGCGGCGGCGTCATCGGCGCCTGCACCGCCTGGTTTCTTCGACGTCACGGCATCGATGTCATCCTCGTGGAACGAACCGAGGTGGCGGCCGCAGCGTCAGGTAAGGCGGGCGGCTTCCTCGCGCACAACTGGTGCGAGGGCTCGCCGCTCGATGCGCTGGCACGACGGAGCTTTGCTCTCCATGCGCAACTGCCGGACGAGATCGCAGGCGATTGGGGTCATCGCCCGATGAGTGCCTATAGCGGCTCCGTTGCCGCCGACGGCCATCCACGCCGGGATACACCGTCCGCGCTTGGCTGGCTCAGCAACGGCGTCATCATCACGCAGCGCATCGGCACGACGGAGACCACCGCGATCGTTCACCCCAAGAAATTCACCTCAGCCGTGATGAACGCGGCGCTCGCGCAAGGCGCCGAACTTCGCATCGGCCACGTGACCGGTATCATGCGCGATGCGGACGGCACGACCGCGACGGGCGTCGCGGTCGACGGCCGCATCGTCGAGGCGGACGCCGTCGTGATCGCGATGGGACCATGGTCACTGCTCGCCGCGCAATGGATGAGCCTGCCCGCCGTCTACGGCCAACGCAGCCCGAGCATCGTGTACGACACCGGCACGGATGTGCCGGCCGATGCGCTGTTCCTGGAGTCTGAAGAGAATGGCAGTGCCGTGTCGATCGAGGTCTTTCCTCGCGCCGACGGCAGCACGCATATCACCGCTCTCTCCGACATCGCGCCGCTTCCGCTTGATCCGGCCGCCGTGACGCCGGACAACGACGCGATCGCGCGCCTGCAAACCATGTCCGAGCGGCTGTCGCCGCAGTTCCGCTCCGAGAGGATCATCGCGCGGCAGGCTTGCTTCCGGCCGGTGACACAGGACGGCCTGCCGCTGATCGGCAAGGTGCCGCGAAGTGAAGGTCTTTATGTTGCGACGGGGCACAATGTGTGGGGCATCCTGAATGCGCCCGCTACAGGCGAGGCCATGGCGCAACTGATCGCGGAGGGTGCGACGCGCAGCGTCGACATCTCGCCATTTGATCCGGCCCGGCTCGCGCCCCTCGATCCATCGCTGCTGCGAGCGCGCTGAGCCGACGCGACGGCATCGCATTCATCGATCGCGCTGCTGTGCGCCGCGATAGCTGCGCATGCCTACCAACGAAATCTGCATGCCTACGCGTGAAACGGGTCCGACAGCTTTCCTGCCCGCTATTTGCGCAGCGCTAGACTTTAGTCCGTGCCTCACGATCCTGGACGCGGTTTCACTTGCCGAGAATGTCTCCGCCGGTATAGTCGCGGCATAATGGCTCATAAGAGGCCTGTTAAGGGAGAGAACAAGATGAAGAAACCGCTCTCTGTTGCGTTGCGAATAGCACTCGGTACCGCCGCGGCCGCTGTGTTGATGACCTCAGGCGCGGCACTTGCGGCCGATCCGATCAAGATCGGTGTGATCGCGGAAGCGCAGGCGATTGCCGGCGCCTCCATCCCTCAGGCGGCGCAGCTCGCCGCCGACGAGATCAACGCCAATGGCGGCGTCGACGGCCGCAAGATCGAGATCGTCTCTTACGACAATCACTCGTCCTCGGCAGATTCGGTGCGCGCATTCCAGCGCGCGGTAAACGAGGACAAGGTCAATGCGGTCATCGCCAGCTACATCAGCGAAGTCGTGCTGGCACTGGAGCCCTGGGCCTCGCGGCTGAAGACGCCGTTCGTCACGCCCGGTGCCGCGTCCAACGAGATCAGCAAGAGCGTGCACGCCGACTACGAGAAGAACAAATACACCTTCCACGGCTATCTGACCTCCGCCGCGCTGGCGCTCTCGGTCTGCGACGGCGCCAAGGACCTGCTGGTCGACAAGATGCACATGAAGACCGCGGTCATCATGAGCGAGGACGCCGCCTGGACCAAGCCGCTCGACATCGGCTACGAGGAATGCCTGCCCAAGATCGGGCTGAAGGTGCTCGACCACATCCGCTTCTCGCCTGATACCACCGACTTCACACCGATCTTCAACAAGATCGAGGGCTCGAAGCCCGACGTGATCATCACCGGCATCTCGCACGTCGGCGTGCAGCCGACGGTGCAGTGGAAGAACCAGCAGGTGCCGATCCCGATGTTCGGCATCGCCTCGCAGGCCACCAACGAGACTTTTGGCAAGGACACCAATCAGGCGGCGGAAGGCGTGCTCTATCAGGGCGTCTCCGGGCCAGGCGTCGCGGTGACGCCGAAATCGGTGCCGTTCGCCGAAGCCTTCAAGAAGAAGTTCGGCAACTATCCGTCCTATGCCGGCTACACCGCCTATGACGAGGTCTACTACATCGCCGACGCCGTGAAGCGCGCGGGCTCGAGCGACGCCGACAAGCTGGTCGCCGCGCTGGAGACGACGGACTGGGAAGGCACGATCGGCCGCGTCCAGTTCTACGGCAAGGACGATCCGTTCACGCACTCGATCAAATACGGCAAGGGCCTGATCACCGGGCTGATGCTGCAATGGCAGGGCGGCAAGCAGAGCGCGGTCTGGCCCAAGGAAGTCGCCAAGGTCGACATCAAGTTCCCGAGCTTCATCAAGCTCTCGAACTAGCAGGACACGCTCCCGGGACCAGCTCCCGGGAGCTTCCACATGCGGCCCCGCAGCACGTTGCGCCAGCAACATCGTCTCTCATAAATCAGATTGCCAACCCTAGATGCGTGCTTTCCAGATTCTGATCGATGGCTTTGCCATCAGCGCTCTCTATGCTCTCGGTGCCACCGGCTTCACGCTGATCTTCGGCGTCTCCGGCGTCCTCAACCTCTCCCACGGGGCCATCATGGTGGCGGCAGCGGTGGCGGCCTGGGCCGCCGCCAACGCCCTGAATGTCGGCACCTATGCCGGCGCGCTGATCGGGGTCGGTGTCGCCCTCCTGACATCCTTTGCGACCTATTTCGCGGTAGTGAAGCCGATCCAGGACTCCCGACGCATCCCGAATGAAGAGAAGGAGATCTTCGTCCTCACCGGCACGCTGCTGTGGGGGATCATGATCCAGGAGGTGATCGCTTATTTCTTCACCAACAACGCCAAGACCGTGCTGCCGATCGTCGAGGGCGTCGTCGAGATCCTCGGCGTACGCACGCCCAGGAACGAGATCTTTACCGCGATCGTGTGCTGCTTCGTCATCGCGCTGTTGTGGCTCCTGGTGAACCGCACCCGCACCGGCAAGGCGGTGCTGGCCGCCTCGATGAACCCACGTGGCGTCACCCTGCTCGGCCTCGAGCTCACCAACATCTACGTCGTGGTATGGGCGATCTACGGCATCCTCGCCGGCATCGCCGGCGTGCTGCTCGGGATGTTCCTCGGCGTCAGCTCCTACAGCGTCGGACCGCTGACCGCGAGCGCGTTCTCGATCGTCGTGCTCGGCGGCCTCGGCAGCGTCTCCGGCTCGCTGATCGCGGCCTTCGTGGTCGGCTATCTCGAAACGCTCACGGCCTACCTGATCTCGCCGGCCTACCGCACCATTCCGGCTCTGCTGCTGCTCGTGTTCGTGATGTACATCCGGCCCCAGGGCCTTCTGGGGAGGCGCTGAGATGGCCAGCTTCTTTACGACCCGCCTGTTCTTCATCTCGCTTGCGCTGGTCGTCATCGCGGCGACGCTGCCGCTCTACGTCTCCGGCTACGTGCTCGGGCTCCTCACCGTCGCTTTCTATTTCGGCGTGTTCGCGATGGCCTGGGACCTGCTGTTCGGCTTCGCCGGCGAGGTCAATTTCGGACCGACCTTCCTGATAGGCGTCGGTGCCTACACCGCCGGCATCCTGAATGCCCAGTTCGGCTGGTCGGTTTACGCTTGCATCGTGCTCGGCGCGCTCGCCTCCGTCATCGCGGGCCTCGTGCTGGCGCTGCCGGCGCTTCGGGTGCGCGGACCGTATTTCGGCCTGACCACGCTGGTCGCGGTACTGATGCTGCAGAATTTCATCGTGGTGTTTGCCGACCTCACCGGCGGAGAGATCGGCCTGACCATTCCCGACGTCATCTCCATCAACGCCGGGGTCAATTACTGGATCGCGCTCGGCTTCATGACGATCTCGGCGGCTATTCTTTATGGCCTGTCGCAGTCGCCGATCGGCCTGGTGCTGCAAGCCAGCGGCCAGGATCCGGTGCAGGCCGGCGCGCTCGGCTTCAACATCGTCAAGCACAAGCTCGCCGCCTTCATCGTCAGCGCGTTCTTCTCGGGGCTATCGGGGGCGCTGCTGGTATTCTATTTCGGCACCGCCTCGGTCGGCACCGTCGTCGACGTCGCGGTCGGCGTCAACGTGATCGTCTCCGCCGTGCTCGGCGGCCGGCGCACCGTGCTTGGCGCGGCGCTGGGCGCGATCTTCCTGATCGTCGCCGGCGAGTTCCTGCGCCCGACCGGAGAGCTTGCGACCTTCATCGTTTCGGCCGTCGCGCTGCTCGTCGTGCTGTTCTTCCCCGGCGGCTTCCTCGGAGCGGCCCTCTCGCGTGAGGCGCGCTCGTGATGGATATGCGAACTTCAAACAGGGCCGTGCTCGAAGTCCGTGGCCTGACCAAGCGCTTCGGCGGATTGACGGCGGTGAAGAACCTCGGCTTCGAGGTCAATAGCGGCGAGATCTTTGGCCTGATCGGGCCGAACGGCTCGGGCAAGTCGACCGCGATGAAGAGCGTGATGGGCATCGAGCGCCCGACCGCCGGCGAAGTGATCTTCGAGGGCGAGGACGTCGCCGGCCTTCCCGCGCACAAGATCGCGCGCAAAGGCTTTGGCATGGTGTTCCAGCATTCGCGGCCGCTGAACCGGCAGACCGTGCTGGAGAACATCATGGTCGCGCTGCTGCCGGACAGCCTGTTCATGCTGTTTCCCGACAAGGCGCTGGTCGAGCGCGCCAAATGGATTGCCGACCGCGTCGGCCTCGGCAACGTGATGAACCGCCGCCCGCCAACGCTGCCCTTCGCCGACCTGCGCCGGCTCGAGCTGGCCAAGGCGATCGCGCGCGACCCCAAAGTCGTGCTGGTGGACGAGCCCTTTGCCGGGCTGACGCGGGCGGAGGTCGAAATCTTCTCCGACCTGATCCGCAGTTTTCGCGACGAGGGCCGCGCGGTGATGCTGGTCGACCACAACGTCAAGAGCGTCGCGGCGCTGGTCGACCGCGTGCTCGCGATGTATCTCGGCGAGGAGATCGTCACCGGCAAGGCCGAGGACGTCATGAAGAACGAGACGGTGCGGCGGGTCTATCTCGGCGGCGCCATCGAGACCCATGCGCGGCCCGAGACCAGCTTCAAGGACAAGGTGCCGCTGCTCCAGGTCGAGAACGTCAGCGTGTTCTACGGCAAGGCGCAGGCGCTGGAGAACGTCTCGATCCACGTCCACGAGGGCGAGTTCGTCTCCATTGTCGGCCTCAACGGCGCCGGCAAGACCACACTGTTCAACACCATCTCCGGCTTCCTGCCTTATACCGGCGAGATCGTACGCAACGGCGAGAATCTGCGCGGCACGAGCCCAGCGAAAATCGCCCGCAGCGGCCTCGTGCAGTGCCCGGAATCGCGCGAGCTGTTCGGCGAGATGAGCGTGCGCGAAAACCTCGATCTCGGCGGGCAACACCTCGCCGACGACAAGCGCGCGGCACAGCTTGCCTGGCTGTTCGAGCTATTCCCGATCCTGAAAGAGCGCCAGGGTCAGATGGCGCAAACGCTCTCCGGTGGCGAGCAGCAGATGCTTGCGATCGGCCGCGCGCTGATGATGCAGCCGCAGATCCTGATCCTGGACGAGCCGACGCTGGGCCTCGCCCCCGTCATTCTCGAACTCCTGTCCAAGGCCCTAACGAGGCTGCGGCAGACGACGTCGATCACGGTACTGCTCGGCGAGCAGAACGTGACCTTCGCGCTTCCGCATGCCGACCGCGTCTATGTGCTCGAACATGCAAGGATCGTCTGGGAGGGCGATCCTGGCCGCTTCGCCGCGGAGGCTGGCGCCGATTTTCTCTAGTTCGCGCATATCAACAACAAACAAGCAAAAGGGAAACGACCATGCGACCATCGACGAATTTGAGCGGCAGCTTTCTCCTCGCCTCCGCGCTGGCGCTGTGCCTCGCTGCTCCCGCCTACGCGCAGTCGAACGAGCCCATCAAGATCGGCGTCATCGCCGAAGTGCAGTCGATCGCGGGTGCCGCGACGCCTGGCGGCGCGCAGATCGCCGCCGACGAAATCAACGCCAAGGGCGGCATTCTCGGCCGCAAGATCGAGATCGTGACCTACGACAACAAAAGCTCCTCGGCGGACTCGGTGCGTGCGTTCCAGCGCGCGGTGAGCGAGGACAAGGTCTCCGCCGTGATCGCAAGCTATATCAGCGAGGTCGTCCTCGCGCTCGAACCCTGGGCGGCGCGGCTGAAGATGCCGCTGATCACCCCCGGCGCCGCCTCGAACGAGATCACCAAGGCGATCCATAACGACTACGAGAAGAACAAGTACACTTTCCACGGTTATCTGACTTCGGCCGCGCAAGCGCAGCTCGTCTGCGACGCCGCCAAGGATCTCCTGGTCGACAAGCTCAAGTTCAAGACGGTCGCGATCATGAGCGAGGACGCCGCCTGGACCAAGCCGCTCGACGTCGGCTACGAGGCCTGTCTTCCGAAAGCAGGCCTCAAGGTGGTCGAGCACGTGCGGTTCTCGCCTGACACCACCGACTTCACGCCGATCTTCAACAATATCGAGGGCAAGAAGCCGGACGTGATCGTCACCGGCATCTCGCATGTCGGCGTGCAGCCGACGGTGCAGTGGAAGAACCAGCAGGTACCAATCCCGATGTTCGGCATCAGCGCGCAGGCGCTGAGCCCGACCTTCTGGAAGGACACCAATGGCGCCGCCGACGGCGTCCCGTCGCTGGCGGTCGCAACGCCCGATGTCGCCGTGACCTCCAAGACGAAACCGTTCGCGGCCGCCTTCAAGGCCAAGTTCGGCTCGCCGCCGGCCTATACCGGCTACACCGCGTATGACGAGGTCTACTTCATCACGGAGGCGATCACGCGCGCGGGCTCGACCGATCCCGACAAGATGGTCGCTGAACTCGAAAAGACCGACTACGAGGGCACGATCGGCCGCATCCAGTTCTACGGCAAGGACGACGAGTTCACCCACGGCATCAAGTCCGGTCCGACGACCGTATCCGGTCTGGTCTTCCAGTGGCAGGACTCCAAGCAGGTCGTGGTCTGGCCCGAGAAGATCGCGGAAGGCAAGCTGAAGTTTCCGAGCTTTGTGAAGCTGTCGCAGTAACACGCCGGACTGGGCACCGGGCTCGGTCCCGAGCGTCCCATCGCCCTTGCAAGGCCCGTCGCTCCAGCCGCGACGGGCCTTTGTTTTGTGCAGAACGCCACCGGTACGCTGTCATCGGTGGACCCATCCTGCGATCCTGCCGTTAACCTCCCATGCGTGGGCCGGAGCAGCCAGATGGACGACCGACCAAGACGACCCGATGGCCTGATGCAGGACGACGGCTTCGTTCGCGTGCGCGGCGCGCGTGAGCACAATCTCAGGAACGTCGACGTCAGTATTCCGCGCAACGCCCTCGTCGTGTTCACGGGCGTGTCGGGCTCCGGAAAATCCTCGCTCGCCTTCGGGACGATCTACGCCGAGGCGCAACGGCGATATCTGGAATCGGTGTCGCCTTACGCGCGCCGCCTCTTCCACCAGATGCAGATCCCTGAGGTCGACGACATCGAAGGCCTGCCGCCCGCCGTCGCGCTCCAGCAGCAGCGCGGCGCACCGACGACGAGGTCGTCCGTCGGCAGCGTGACCACCATCTCGAACTTGCTCAGGATGCTCTATTCCCGTGCCGGCGATTACCCGCGCGGACAGCCGATGCTCTATGCGGAGTCGTTCTCGCCGAACACGCCGGAAGGCGCCTGCCCGACCTGCCACGGTATCGGCCGGATGCTCGACGTCACCGAAAAATCCATGGTGCCCGACGACACCCTCACCATTCGCGAGCGCGCCGTCGCGGCCTGGCCGAGTGCCTGGCAGGGACAGAACCTCCGGGACATCCTGACGACGCTAGGCTACGACGTTGACAAGCCCTGGCGTGAGCTGCCCAGGAAGGACCGCGACTGGATCCTGTTCACGGAGGAGCAGCCGACCGTTCCCGTCTATGCCGGTTACGACTCGGCCGAAGTCAAACGAGCCCTCCGCCGCAAGGAGGAGCCGAGCTACCAAGGCACGTTCACCGGCGCCAAGCGCTACGTGATGCAGACCTATGCCAAGTCCGAGAGTGCGATGATGAAGCGCCGTGTCGCGCAATTCATGATCACCCAGGACTGCCCGACCTGCCACGGCACGCGATTGAAGCCCGAGGCGCTCAAGGTCAAATTCGCCGGTCTTGATATCGCCGAGATGTCGCATCTGCCGCTCAAGAAGCTGCAGGAGGTGATGAAGCCATTCGCGAAGGCTTCGACGGATGGAGCATCGGAGAAGACCATCGTCGCCAGGCGCATCTGCGAGGATCTGTCGGCGCGACTGGCGGTCCTGCTCGATCTCGGGCTTGGCTATCTCGCTTGCGAGCGCAGTACGCCGACGCTGTCGCCGGGCGAGTTGCAGCGGCTACGACTTGCGACACAGGTTCGCTCCAACCTGTTCGGCGTCGTCTACGTGCTCGACGAACCATCGGCAGGTCTGCATCCCGCCGACACCGAGGCGCTGCTGCGGGCGCTGGACAGGCTGAAGCATGCGGGCAATTCGATCTTCGTGGTCGAGCATGAGATCGAGGTGATCAGGCATGCCGACTGGCTGGTCGACGTCGGGCCGGATGCTGGCGAGGGCGGCGGAAACATTCTCTATAGTGGCCCGCCCGCGGGGCTCGGGCAGGTCGCACAATCGCGAACCGCCCATTATCTCGCGCATCCACGAAAGCCACTGCCGACGGTCCGCCGCGAGCCGAAAGGCCACCTGAAGATCCGGGGGGTGACCCGCAACAATCTGCGCGGTCTCGACGTCGATGTCCCGCTCGGGGTTCTCGCCAGCGTGACCGGCGTGTCGGGCTCCGGCAAATCGAGCCTGATCAGCCAATTCCTCGTCGATGCCGTGGCGGAGCATCTCGGCCATACACGGGCCGCGGACGCGGACGACGACAGCCTGGCAGCACCCACGGTCGAGACATTGGGCGGCAAGATTGTCGCCGGCCTCGACCAGATCGATCGCCTCGTGGTGGTGGACCAGAGGCCGATCGGCCGCACGCCACGATCCAACCTTGCGACCTATACCGGCCTGTTTGACCACGTCCGGCGGCTGTTCGCCGCGACGCCGCAGGCAAAATCCCGCCGCTACGATGCCGGGCGCTTCTCTTTCAATGTCGCGAAAGGCCGATGCAGCACCTGCGAAGGCGAGGGATTTGTCTGCGTCGAGCTGCTGTTCCTGCCCAGCGTCTACGCACCCTGCCCGACTTGCAAGGGCGCGCGCTACAATGACAAGACGCTGGAGGTGAAGATCCGCGGAAAATCCATCGCGGATGTGCTGGCGATGCGCGTCGACGAGGCCTTCGAATTCTTCCGCGAAGATTCAACACTGAACCGGTCGCTGTCGGTCGTCCGCGAGGTCGGGCTCGGTTATATCCGCCTCGGTCAGTCCGCCACCGAACTGTCGGGTGGCGAAGCCCAGCGCATCAAGCTCGCGACCGAGCTCATGCGGCCACAACGCGGTCACACGCTCTATGTCCTGGACGAGCCGACCACCGGTCTTCATCCCAAGGATGTCGAGCGACTGATCGCCCAGCTCGAGCGCATCGTGGACGCCGGCAACAGCGTGGTCGTGGTCGAGCATGACATGGATGTCGTCTCTCACAGCGACTGGATTATCGACCTCGGCCCCGGCGCCGGCGATGAAGGCGGCCGCATTGTTGCGTCAGGGACACCGCGCGAGGTGGCCAAGGCCGGCGGGAAGACCGCCGGCTATCTCGCCCGTCGCTTGAAACAGTAGCGCTCGGTCTCATCACCCATTTCGCAATTGCGTTCTGCGCCGCGGAGGCGGGACCCCGACTTTCGCCATGTTGACTTTCCGCCGCCCCGCTCCCCATACTTCGAAAAAGAATAACAAGACCAAATCATAAAACGGTTTTTGAGGGAGGATAGGATGCCGACTTCACGCAGGCAGCTGCTGAAGAGCTCGGCGGCTGCCGCCGCCGCACTCAGCCTCGATTGGACACGGGCCCAGGCGCAAGCCGAAAATTTACGCATCGGCCTGATCTACGACCTCACCGGTCCGTTCGCCGCTGGCGGCTCGGTCGCCTCCTCGGTCGGCGCGCAGATCGCGATCGACCTCGTCAACGAAAAGGGCGGCATCGGCGGCAAGACCAAGATCGTGCCGGTCGCGGCGGACTCGCAGAGCAAGGCGGACGTGGCGATCAACGAAGCCGAGCGGCTGATCAGCCAGGAAAAGATCGACATCATCAACGGGGTCTATTCCAGCGCGCATGCGGTGCCGATGGCCGCGAAGGTCGAGCAGCAGAAGAAGATCCTCTGGATCACGACAGCGGTCTCGACCGCCGTGTTCAAGGACAAGAACCTGCAATACGTGTTTCGCGCGCAGATCCATTCCGACCAGTACGGCCAGGCCTTCGCGGGCTTCGTCGCCGAGCACGCGCAAGGCAAGCTCGGCATGGACCCGAAGGACGTCAAGGTTGCGCTGATCCACGAGGACGGTCCTTATGGCGTCGGCGTCGCGGCGGCCGACGAGGCCTATGCCAAACAGGCGGGCATCCAGGTGGTGATGCGCGAGGGCTATTCGGCTTCCGCGCCCGACCTCTCGGTGCTTGTGACCAAGCTCAAGCGCGCCAAGGTCGATGTGATCTCGCATGCCGGCTACAACCCCGACATCACCCTGTTCCTCCGTCAAGCCCGCGAGAGCGGATTGCGCTTCAAGATGCTGTTCGGGGCGGGCGCCGGCTACAGCCAGCTCGACAAGCTGCGCGCGACCTTCGGCCCCGACATCGACAATTTCTGCAACATCGATCCGGTGCCGGCGCAACTGCTCGATTCCGCCAAGCTTGCGCCTGGAATCGGCGATCTGACCAAGACCATGGTCACGCGCTACCAGGCCAAGACCGGCGCGACCGACGTGCCGCCGCACTGCTCGATGGGTTTCAACCAGACCTGGATTCTGCTCAACAGCGTGCTGCCGGTCGCCAAGGAGAAGTACGGCAGCTTCGAACCCGAGGCCATTCGGAAAGCTGCGCTCGACGTCGACATTCCCGCCGGCGGCACCATCCAGGGCTATGGCGTGAAATTCTTCCCGCCGGGCACGCCGCTCTCCGGCCAGAACGAGCGCTCGACCCCGGTCGTGATGCAGAATGCCGGCGAGCACATCTCGGTGGTGTGGCCGACGAACATCAGGACGCAAGACCCGGTGTTTCCGCTGCCGAAGGGATCGACCTACGGGACGTGAGCCTACGCGCCGCGACGACGGTGCACCCTCTCCCCTTGCGGGAGAGGGTGGCTCGGCGCGAAGCGGTGAGACGGGTGAGTAGGTCGCACCTCCCCAAATAGGCAATCGTTTTACTGTTTGATTGAGGTGACTGTGCCTGTACAGCCAGTCGATGCTCTGAACGTTCCGGTGCCTCGATTGCCCGAAGTAAAGCTGGTACCGGTGACGGTGACCCCATCGTAGATGCCGACGGAGTGGCCGACCCCGTTGGCGTTGATCGTTCCGGTGGCACCCCCGCCACTGACGCTTCCGCCGGAGACGACGACTGTCGACGTGGTGGTGGTACCGCAGCCCACTGCAGTAACGAGCCACACGCCGTCGAACTTGCTAACACCGCTACCACCACCACCGCTTTTCCGGGCGGCTTCGGGCTTGCTGCGTCGTGCGGGCTTCTCAGCCTCCACCGTGCGCGGTGCCTGCCGCAAGCCGGAAAGGGATTTCTCATCATTCGAGATACTCCCGCCTGCACTGCCAGATTGAGCCAACGCAGCGCTCGCCATGCAGGCCCAGATCAGGAGCGAGACGAGTGTATTTCCAAGCGTAGTTTGAGCTGAACTTTCCACAATGATTTAATCCATATCCAGACAGACCGTGCCAATAACGCGACAAAGATTTGCCAGTCATGTCCCCTCGTCAAGCGCTACGATGGGCTGGTGGGGTCCTTGGCACAACGGGGGCGGCTTCAGCCGCGACATCGGCGGCGGCTATTAGGCCCCGCAATCAGTGTCGGACAATGAATTTCGGGGCGAAAGCTTGGTTTTACTGCATCGCCCACTGGTGGCTGAACCGGGACAGGACGGCATCGTCGTCCGCAAGCCCGGAGCAAGCCATGCGAAACCCGAAGTCCTTCACAGTCCTTCAGCCGATCCCCGGCCAGAGCCCGAAGCCGCTGTTCACAGTCTGCGCCTATTCGCTCGATCAGGCTCGCGCCCTTGTCGCGGCAAGGTCGCGGGCGAGACCAGGCGACGCACAGCGCTTCTCATTGACGACACTCGGGAGGCGCTGAAAACGGACGTACCAGGTTCAGCTAGATCGGCGTTGTCACGCCCTACAACACCACCCGCCGTCCCTCCTCCGCCGCCCAGTAGCCCGCGTAGTTCACCTTGATCGTCTCATACGCCAGCGCGAGGTCCGACAGCGGCTGCCGTCCCGTCGCGGCGCATTCCATGAAGTCCTGGATCTCCTGGAGATAGCCGCGCGTCCACTCCTCTTCGAGGCAGACATATTGCCAGCCCGTTTTGCGGTCGACCTTCTCGGTGATGTAGACGGAGGCGAGCTTCTCCTCGGAGGTCTGGTAGCTCATCAGATGAGTGTTCGGCGTGATGTTGGCGAACAGCGAACCGCCTGACGTGTAGGTCTCGATCAGATTGCGGACGCCGCCCATGATCATGTCGCCGGAGAACACGGTGGCCTTGGTGCCGTCCGAAAACGTCGCGGTCAGCGTGCCCCAATCCTCAACGTCAACAGGATTTGCCTTGATGTAGGTACGCTCCTCCGGCTTCAGGACAGCCGTGACATTGCCGACATCGCCGCTGACGCTGGCGACGCGGATGGTCTCGCCGCGCGCCTTGGCCTCGACCTGCTTGAGATACAGCACGGCGGAGAGCGGATGGCAGCCCATCCGGATCAGCGAGCCGCCGCCGGTCATCGCCCATTGCGCGGCGTGGGCCGCGTGCGAGCCGGAATGGCTCTCCTCGCCCTTCATGAACAGGATTTTGTCTTTCGTCGCCTTGATGATCTCCGCGGTCTTGGTCACCGCGGGCGCGTAGATCCAGTCCTCGGCATACATGAAGAGCTTTCCGGTGCGCTCGATCGCGGCGCGCGTGGCGTCCATCTCCTCCAGCACGCGCTCATACATCAGCGCCTTCGGCACATGCTTGCCGATCGGCTGCCGGTCGCCGTCGCGGCCGAAATAGCCGGCGAACGGCTTTTCGCAGATCACGTGCTTGCCGGCCTGCATGGCGGCGACGATCATTTCGGCATGCAGATTGGGCGGCGTGCAGATGTCGATGACGTCAAGCTCGCGGTCCGCGATCAGCTCGGCAAAGCCACGATAGACCCGCGGGATCTGGTGGCGCCCGGCGAATTCGACGACATGGTCGCCGCGCGCAGCGACCGCCGCGACCTCGACATCCACGCCGTAGACGCGCCGGAACGCATACATATGCAGCTCCGACACGAAGCCGCAGCCGACGAGTCCCACCCTGATCCTGGCCATAGCGCCCCCTGACCCATGCTTTGGGCGGCACTATAGCGCGCCGGCGGACCTATTCCACCGAGACCCGCACCACGCCGGCGCTCATCATGCCCAGCGCCTTGGCGGCCGGCACCGAGAGATCGACGATCCGGCCGCGGATGAAGGGGCCGCGATCGTTGACCCGGCATTGAATCGAGCGGCTCCCGTACGACACCCTCAGCACGCTTCCGAAGGGGCGCGTCCGGTGCGCGCAGGTCAGCTCGCCTTTTCCGGCTTTTCCGTATCCGTAATAGGAGGCAAGCCCGCTCTCGGCCTGGGCAAAGGAAACTGCAGAAAGCGAAAAAGTGGCAAGGCAAGAAAATAGCGTGGTCTGCGCTCGCACGGCACCGCTCCCGGTTGGCCCTGCCCCGCGCAGCAACGTTTGTTGGTTCCCGTGGGTTCCTCAGGCGCCGCCGGGTCGCGCCCGGCCGTGCCATCACACATTGTTACTGTTTGTGAAACACGAGCGTCCGAACCTCGATACTTTCGCGCGGTGCCGCATCGGCCGGCGTAGTGGGATCGACGAACGCGGTGTGGGGCCCGAAGCGGGTGCGGCCGTCCGTCGCGGAATCGTAGCACTTGAGCAGCAGCGCTTCGTCCGCCGTCATCTCCGGGAAATAGAACCAGCGATGGTTCGGATTGTATTTCACCGAATAAGTCTCGCCGCGGCGGTTGGGATAGATCAGATCGGAGGCGACGAGATCGTCGGGCGCCACCGTCGTGCCGTCGGCCATCGCGAGCGGCGAATCGCGCAACGGGCCGCGGATCGGCCGCCACAGATTGATCACCTGGACGCGGCCTTTCAGCAGCTCCTCGGCCTCATCGGGCAGATGCTCGCGCACACGGTTGGCGCCCGAGACGGCGGTCTGGTCGACGTGGACGCGTGTTGCCGGCTGACGCGGGCCACCGTCGCGAATATCCGCGGCGCCCTCGACGCGCCTGCGCACGGTATGGTCGAAGATAACGACGCGGTCGGCTTTCAGCGTTGCGCGCAGGAAGCCCTCGACGGCGGGATAGTAGACCGCCCTCACCTCGTCGTCGTTGCTGAAGTCCTTGACCTGGGTTGGATGCCGCACCAGCGCAAAACCTTCGCGGTCGAGCGAGAAATTCTGCGCGATCAGTCGCGCATCGAAGATCGGGACCTGATGCGGCTCCGGCAACGACGTGCTCTTGGGCTCGCCAGGCGGCGGATCGAAGGCGTAGGTACGCGGCTTGCCAGAAACCGGCGCGAGATAGTTGAGTTCGGCGGTGACGAAGGGAAGCGATTCGATTTTTGTTTCTTGCAGGCCCATGGCCGGTCTCCCGATGTGGTCGTCGTTATGATTTTTGCCGGGATGGAGCGCGGCGCAAGGGAGGTCGTGCAAATAGCAACGCGGGTGTTGTCATGAGCGCGGAATGCAGAAGGATCGTTTCGAGGAAAGACCAACGCTCGCCGCACTCCTTCTCCCCTTGCGGGAGAAGGTGGCGCGAAGCGCCGGATGAGGGGTTCTATCGGCTCACTTCAATGTGAGAGACTACTCGCGGAGAGAACCCCTCACCCGTCTCGCCGCTACGCGGCGAGCCGCCCTCTCCCGCAAGGGGAGAGGGGTAAGCGTCGCGTCCGGGACACCCGGGTGCCCTACAGCCCTGCCTTCGCAATCGCATCCGAGAACGAGCGATCTACGACCTCGGCCGCATCGAGCTTCTGCTTGATAAGGCCCCAGCGAAAATAGAGATCGACCGTGCTCTGCTCGTCCGCGACCACGCCGTCATCGATCGGCGCGATCCGGATTTTTGCGCGCGACAGCCAGTTTTGCGGCACGGCGGTCGGGATGTTCATCAGCCTGCCCCAGGTCGCGGCATAGCTGTCGACATTGTTCAGCGACCACGCCCGCGCCGCGGTGAGGCGCCGGATGAAGTCGGTCAGCTCCGCGCGCTTGTCGCGGATGGCATCGGGCCGCGCCACCTGAAAGCTCAGCCCCGGCGTCAGGCCCTCTGAGGTGATGACGCGGCGCGACTTGAACAACACCTCCTCCTGGCTAACATAAGGCTCCCAGGTCGACCACGCGTCGACGGAGCCTTGCGTGTAGGCGATCTTGGCATCGGACGGCGCCAGGAACGCAATCTGCACGTCGGCCGCAGCCCAACCGTTCTTCTCGAGCGCGGCAAGGATCAGCTGATGCCCGATCGAGCCACGGCCGGTCGCGATCTTCTTGCCGCGCAAATCCGCAAAGCTCTTGATCGGAGAATTCTCGGGCACGAGGATGGCAAGCCCCTCGCGCGTCTGCCGGATCGCGGCGATCGCCTTCACCGGCGCGCCTGAGGCGGCGGCGAAGGTGAAGGGTGCGTCACCGACGAGTCCGGTCTCGATCGCGCCGGCGCTGAGCGCTTCCAGCAGCGGCGCGGCCGCGGGAAATTCCTTCCACTCGATCTTGTACGGCACGTCCTTGAGCACGCCCGCCGCTTCCATCACGGCCTGCGAATTGCCCTTCTGGTCGCCGACGCGCAAGGTGGATTGCGCCGCCGCCAGTTCGAACGATCCGAACAGCAGCGCGCCAGCCAGCATGAAACGAATCATTCCGCCGCCTCGCCGCGAACGGTCTGGCGCTTGGCGATCAGCTCGCGCGTCAACGGGATCAGCTCGCGGCCGTATTCGATGGCGTCGATCAGGGGATCGAAGCCCCGGATCAGGAAATGGCTGACGCCGAGGTCGTAATAGTCGCCGAAGACCTCGGCGACCTGCTCGGGCGTGCCGACCAGCGCGGTGGTGTTGCTGTTGGCGCCGGTGAGCTTTGCGATCTCGGTCCACAGCCGCTTGTCGATGCGGCTGCCCTGGTCGGCGAGCGAGAGCAGGCGCCGCGCGCCGGCGGTGGCATGGCCGTCAGCGGGCTTGCGATAGCCGGTCTTGTCCTGGAGCGCGGTGGCGCGCGCAAGAATCTCTTCCGCCTTGTCCCAGGCCTGCTTCTCGGTCGGGGCGATGATCGGCCGCACCGAGAGGCTGAATCGCGGCGTCGGACGGCCCTGCCTGACGGCCGCATTGTGAACGCGCGCGGTGACGTCCCGCACCTGCGCGTAGGATTCGCCCCACAGCGCAAAGGTGTCGGCATGTTTGCCCGCGACGTCGATCGCAGCGTCGGAGCCACCGCCGACGAAGGTGTAGATGCCGGCCTTCTGCAGCGGCTTCACCTGCGAAAAACCATTCTCGACATTGTAGTACTTGCCGCTGTAGTTGAACGGCTTCTCGCTGGTCCATTCCAGCTTCACCACGTCGAGAAACTCGCTGGTGCGGGCGTAACGCTCGTCCTTGTCGTCGAGCGTGTTGCCGTCCTGTCTGAGCTCGGCTGCATTGCCGCCCGTGATGACGTGCAGCGAGACGCGGCCTCCATAGAGCTGGTCAAGCGTCGCCAGCTGCCGCGCGAGCAGCGTCGGCGCGGTAAAGCCCGGCCGCTGCGCGATCATCACTTTTAACGACTTGGTGATGGTCAGCACATGCTGGGCGACCTGGAGCGCATCCGGCGTGGTCGAATGGAACGCCAGCAGCGCGCGGTCGAAACCCGCGAGCTCATGCGCCTTCGCCACGGTCTCGATATAAACCGGATCGAGCACCGGACCCTGACGCACGATGGTCTCGGACGCATTACTGTTGGCGATAAAGCCGATGAACTCGATCGACATGATGTTCTCCCTGAATGTTTGGCGGCAGGCTAGAGGCCCAATGCGGCACGGCCGAGGCCGGTGCGCGTGGAATCGTCCTGCGGCGTGTGCACGCGACCGCACAGGACGTCGCGATAGTGCCGCTCCAGCGGATTGGCGCGGGACAGGCCGTGATTGCCGGTCAGCGACAAGGCATCCTCGACCGCGGCGACGGCGTTGTTGGTCACGGTCAGTTTGATGACGTTGGACTCGGTCGCCGAAAGCGCGACACCGTCGTCGAAATCATCGGCGAAAGATGCGATCAGCCGCGCATTGACGATGAGCCGCGTTTCGATCCCACCAAGGATCTCCTGCGCCCGCGGCAAGGTCGCAAGCGGCGCTCCCAGGCTGGCCGGCACGCGCTGCTTCAGGAACCCGACCAGCCAGTCGCGTGCAGCCCGCGCAACGCCGTCATAGATCGCGGCGACAAAGATCGTGTGGACGGTCGCCTGCGCGACATCAGGGGCGCGCCAGTCCGCCGGCTTGCGCACGTCGATCTCGGCATCGAGAGGAATCACAACGTCGTCGAAGATGACGTCGTGGCTGCCGCTGGCCCGCAGGCCGTGGTGATCCCAGGTCTCGACGATACGCGTGCCCGGCAGGCCCGCTGGCACCAGGAACTGTCCGACACGCGGCTCGGCTTCGTCCGTGCGCGCCCAGACCAGATACCATTTCAGGATCGGCGATCCCGTCGAATAGATCTTGTGCCCCGAGAGCCGCCAGCCGGTCTCGGTCCGGCGTGCAATGGTCGCGGGCAGGCCGCCGCGCGCAGGCGAACCCAGTTCGGGCTCGACGCGGAGTGCGTTGACGAGCGCAAGGTCTTCGACACTCTCGCGCGCGAGCTTGCGCGACAGCCGCGCCGGCCAGGTCGGGCTCCGTGCCATCACCAGATGGTTGATGTAGTGCATCGACAGCACCAGCGCGGTCGACGGATCGGCCTTGCCGATGATGCCGAGGACGCGTGCGGCGTATCGTGCGCCGGCCCCGGCGCCGCCATGGGCGGCAGGCACCGTCAGCGACAGCAGGCCTGCCTCGGACAGCTCGCGAAAATTCTCGAACGGGAAGCTTCCGGTGCGATCGTACTCGGCCGCACGGGCAGCGAAAGCCTCGGCCAGCGCTTCGGCACGTGCGATGTAGTCGGGTTCGTGATGCGCCGCGCGCCCCTTGGCGATCGGAGTTACCATGTGGCGTCCAATCCGAGCAGGCCAAGAATCTGGCGGCGCAAATCGGCCAGATACGGATCACCGCGATGGCGCGGATAGGGCCGGTCGACACGGATATCGGCCTTCACGCGCGCCGGGCGGTCGCTGAACACGATGACGCGGTTGGCGAGCACCAGCGCCTCCTCGGCGTCATGCGTCACCAGCAGCGTGGTAAAGCCCTTGCGCTGCCACAGCGAGACCAGCTCGGCTTGCATGGTGATGCGGGTCAACGAATCGAGCTTGCCCAGCGGCTCGTCGAGGATGAGGATTTTCGGATCGTTGACCAGCGCGCGGGCCAGTGCGACGCGTTGCGCCATGCCGCCCGAGAGCTGGTGCGGATAGGCATTGCGGAAGGACGATAGCCCCACGAGATCGAGGGCGGCATCGACGCGGTGACGCTGGCTCTTCAAGATGCCCTGCGCCTCCAGCCCGAGCGCGACATTGTCCCAGACTGTGCGCCAGGGAAACAAGGTCGGATCCTGGAACACGACAACGCGCGACGGGTGCGGTCTCGTGATGCGCGCCTCGTCCTCGCGCAGCGTTCCGGACCGGGGCTTGTCGAGGCCTGCGACGAGGCGCAGCAGCGTGGACTTGCCGCAGCCGGAGGGACCGAGCAGCGCAACGAACTCGCCCGGCTCGACGGAGATGCTGACGTCGCTGAGCACCGGCAGCTCGGCGCCGTCGATGTCGAAGGCGTGGCTGACCTGCTCGATGTCGAGCGCGGCGCCCGCGGCCGAGTGAGCGTCGATTTCAGCCAGTGCAGTTGCGGCTACCATTTCACGGTCCCCTTCTGCCAGACCAGCAGGCGATCGCGGATCGCAAACAGCAGCGTGATCGCGCCGGAGCAGAGCAATGACATCACGATCAGCGCCGCATACATATTGGCGTAGGCGGCCCAGCCCTGCGCCCATTGCAGGTACCAGCCGAGGCCGGCCTTGACACCGATCATCTCGGCGACGACGAGCACGGCAAAGGACGAGCCGAGCCCCATGAACAGGCCGACGAAAACGTGCGGCAAGGCCGCGGGGATTGCGACCTTCAGCACCAGGAAGGACGGCTTTGCCCCCAGCGTCCGCGCGACGTCATAGTAGGCGTTGCTCACGCTCGCGACACCCGACCAGGTCAACACGGTGACCGGGAACCCCGTTGCCAGCGCGATCAGAAAGGTCGACGCGCTCCAGCTTGACGGGAACGTGAAGAAGGCGATCGGCAGCCACGCGGTCGCCGGCAGCGGGCCGATGAAGCGCAGCACCGGGTGCACCCAATAGCCGACCGCGCGCGACCAGCCGATCGAGACGCCGGTCAGGAAGCCGACCGTCGCGCCGATCAGATAACCGCCGAGCTGGAGCTTGACCGAGGCGAACACGCTGTCGAGCAGTTTCGGCAGATCGTCGGTGTAGACCTCGATGATCGACTGCGGCGGCGGGAAGAACGGCAATGGCAGCCAGGCGAATTTCGCCGTCGCGACTTCCCACAGGGTCAGGACGACGCCGAGCACGACGAGCCACGGCGCGCGCTGGCGCAAGGCCCGGCCCGTCGAACCGAGGTAATCGGCGCCGACCGTCCCGAACAGCGCGATCGCTGCGATGACAAGTGCGGCAATGCCGAGCGAATGGGTCCGCGACCAGTCGCCGACGTCCTCCCACCACAGGCAGGACAGCCCGAAGGCAATCCACGCCACGCTGGCGAGAATGCCGACACCGGAGTCCCGGACCCAGCTCGTCAGCCACGGTGCGCGCGAGAGGCGCGGCGCGCCGGAGGCAAGGCCGTCAGACAGCGAATACGTCGACATAGATGCGCTCCGCAAATCTGGCCGTATCCGTGCTCTGCTTGAATACCTGCACGCTCTTGAGATCGTCGGCATAAGCCTTGAGCTCGCGCTTCAGGACTTCGCCGACGGGGTGATGGTGATGGGTGTGGTAGCGCACCATACCCTCGATATCCGTGAGCGACGCCGTCTTCGGCGCGTAAGGCTGGAACGATTTCGCCGTCACGGACGGATTTTGCGCAGTGAACATCGCGGCATCGAGCAGCGCCTGCGTCAGGGCGCGCGCGACCTGCGGCTCCTCGCGCACCAGGCTGCCGCGCAGGCCAAGGATACAGCAGCTCTTGTCGCGATATTCGCCATCGAGATTGGAGGCGACCTCCTTGTACAGGCTGTCCTTGAGCCAGAGATAACCCAGCGGGTCGGACGACAAGAAGGCCTGCACCTCGCCCTTCTCGACGGCGACGTTGAGAAGGTTGCCGGGATAGGCGCGCCAGTCGACATCCTTGTTCGGATCGATACCGAGCTTGGCGAGCTGAATGGAGAAGAAATTCTTGTCGGGGCCGCCGAGATCGCCGACCGCGACGATCTTGCCCTTGAGATCGGCAAGCTTGCTCACGCTGGAATCGGCGCGCGTCAGCACCCGCATGCAGCCACCATGGGTGCCGGCGGCAATCTTGACGTCAAAGCCCTGCTCCAGCGGCTTCAGCCAGCGGAGCGCCATGCCGAGCCCGGCATCGCTCTTGCCGGTCGCAATGGCCTCGAGCAGTTGGTCGGTCGAACCGGAATAATTGATGAGTTCGATGTCGAGATTGTGCTTCTGGAAGAAGCCGTGCTCGATGGCGACCGGCACCGGGGCGAGACAGACCGCGCCGGCGTTCCAGGACAGCTTGAGCTTGCGCGGCGCGCCGGTGAGCGCGGGCACATCCGACGCCGTCCGGCACAGCGGAAACTCCGAGAGATCGACGCCGGGCGCGATGGCCCGCGGCGCAAAGGCCTGTGCCGCACCGAAGGCACCGAGCGGCGCAACGAATGCCGCAGCTAATCCCGCCTGGAGCAAATGGCGCCGGTCGAGCCTGGATCCGTCGCGCTTGTCGTCGTCGTTCATCCGTCTCCACTCCTGCGCTGGCACGGCTCCGCCATCGGCACAACGGCTTGCGTTGCGCCTGTTCCGTGCGGAGCTGCGTCGAGAGAAATTCTTTTCGCCGGCGCCTGCTCGGTGCCTTGATGCGATGCGCAAATCATGCGGCCCGTTCGCCGTATCGTCAATGAAATGGAATTTCGAATGTGGCACGAAGCGAAGTCATTCTCTCCATCTGTGCGTGCAAGGACGATGAAAGGATTTCCGCCGATGCATCGGTTGGCGGAGACCGGCGCGACTCCCTCTGCTGCTTCATTTTTGCGCAGCTTCGGCCGTACATCCCGCACGTTCTCGAAATCAGAGCTTCGCTGAAATGTCCTTGCTGGTCGCGCGCGCAATACGGTTAGCCATTTCATTGACCGCGCATCGCGCGATCATAGACTTGATCGTCTCGCTGCATCGTTCGCTCACGCGTCGTGGGCAAAGCAACAAGACAGGCCACATGAGCATCAACTCCCCTCGATCATTCCATCACGCGCCGGCTCGCAGCATCGCTGCTTGCCGCCGCCATCACCCTGTCGACGGCCGCCGCCTCGTTCGCGGCCGACGCAATCGTGCTGCGCGTCGGCGACCAGAAGGGCGGCAACCGTTCGCTGCTCGAGATCTCGGGCTACGCCAAGGATCTGCCCTACAAGATCGAGTGGTCGGAATTCCCCGCGGCAGCTCCAATCCTGGAGGCGCTCAACGCCGGCGCGCTCGACGTCGGCTACACCGGCGACCTTTCATTCCTTTCGGTCTACGCGGCCGGCGCGCCGATCAAGGCGATCGGCGGCACCAGGTCGGATGCGAAGACGCAAGCCATTCTCGTGCGCCAGGATTCGCCGATCAAATCAGCGGCCGACCTCAAGGGAAAACGCCTCGCCGGCACGCGCGGCGGCTGGGGCCAGTTCCTGATCGACGCCACGCTGGAGAAGGCCGACATCAAGCTGGAGGACGCGACGTTCGCGCCGCTGGGCCCGGTCGACGCCAAGATCGCGCTGGTCGCGGGCTCGATCGACGCCTGGGCGGTGTGGGAGCCCTACGTCTCCTTCGCGACGCTCAAGGACAAAGCCCGCGTGATCGCCAACGGTGAAGGCCTGACGCCGACCATCACCTTCATCGTCGCCTCCGACAGCGCCATCGCCACCAAGCGCGCGGCGGTGCAGGACCTCGTGCAGCGGCTAAACAAGGCGCGACTGTGGTCGCTGGATCATCTCGGCGAATATGCCAAGAGCACGGCCGAACTGACCAAGCTACCGGAGGACGTGCTGTTCTCGGCCTACACCGCGCAGCGCACCAGCCCGATTCCGATTGATGAGAACGTCGTGAAGGAGGTGCAGGAAGCCTCGGACCGCTCGACGCGCTACGGCATCCTGCCGAACAAGCTCGACGTGAGCAAAGCCGTCGACCGCAGCTTCACCGCTGTGGCCGCGGGATCGAACTAGAGCAGAGTCGGCGGGATGCGCGCGCTTCGTCTCAAGGCGGGCCCGCTGCATCTCGCCGCGATCGTGCTCGCGCATTTGGCCTGCATGGGCCTGATCGTGTGGCTATCGCTTTAGACGCCAGCCAGGGCCGCCGTTCGCCGGCCCGGCCTTAAGGAAAAGATCAGGACAACATAAGGAGCCCATAAGGACTTACGAGCCGCCGCTGGCCTAGCATCGACCGTGTGATCGCGTCGGTAACAGGATGCCTCATCCCACGGCTTGTCCAGGCAATCACAACTCGCTCTCGGGTTGCCGATCCCGACTGGACGGGCTTACAGTGATCCGCCCTGCGGCCGTCGACGCTTGCAATGGGAAGGCGACCTTCGGGCTGGAGATCATCAGCGCCATGTCAGCCGATCAGTATCTTCGTTACGACCCGTCCGTCGAACACATCCGGCCGGAGGAAGCGGCGGCCGTCGAGGCGATCGTTGCTTCGATTTCGCGAACGAGCGATCGCACTTTTCACAAAGACAAGCACGGGACCCGACAGCAGCACGCCAAGGGCGCCGGCTATCTCCGGGGCGAGCTGATCGTCTACGACGATTTGCGGGATCATCTGCGCCAGGGCCTGTTCAAGCAGGCTGGCCACTTCCCGATCATCGTCCGCCTCTCCACCGCATTCAACAGGAGCGATCGCGTACGCTCGCCACGGGGATTTGCCATCAAGGTCCTGGGCGTGACTGGGGCTAAGGCGCTCGGCGACGACGATACGACGAACCAGGATCTCCTGCTCGTCAATCACCCCAGCTATTTCGCGGATGCGATGGCCTATATGCGCGCACAGCAAAAGGTCGAGCACACCCTGTTCCTGCCTGATCTGGCGTACGGACCCATAGGCTTTTTGGCGCGCGTCCTGGTCGCCGCATCGGACAGAACAGGCATTCCGATCCCGATCGTCTTGAAAGCGCTCGGTGATGCCGGCAGCAATATCCTCGGAGAAACCTTTCATACGGAGGGAGCATTGCGGTTTGGCGATTATATCGCAAGGCTTCGCCTAGTACCGATCTCGGCGTCGGTTCGCCAACTCACCGGCCAGCCCTGCCACGATGCCGATGATGCCGTGCTGAACAGCGTCGTTGCGTTCTTCAAGGACAATGCGGCCGAGTACGAACTGTTTGCCCAGCTCTGCACCGACCTGGAGCGAACACCGATCGAAGATGCCTCGATCGACTGGCCCGAAGACGTCGCGCCGCCGCAAGCACTCGGCAAGATCACGCTTCCGCGCCAGACCGCCGACAGCCCCGCGCGTCGCGTCTATTCCGACGAGGTGCTTTCGTTCGACCCATGGCGATGTCTCGCCGCGCATCAGCCGCTCGGCTCGATCATGCGGTTGCGCAGGGATGCCTACCGTGCCTCCCGCACGCGGCGGCAGCAGCAAAATCAATTCAAGGTCAAGCAACGGCCCGGCGAACCACGGGAGATCGCGGACCTGCCGGATTAAACTGGTCACCGTCCCTCATGATTGGACCCGTTGTCCCGGCCTGCGTCGAAAAATGACGCCGATCGCAGCGGATCGCCGGGATCAAGCGTCTCTGCCAGCGATGCGATCACCTGGCTGGAGCGGTCCCGCCACTTGGCAGCCCTTTGCGCTTGTCCGAGGCTCTCATAGAGCACCGCGGTCGTGCGATAAACCCGCCAGCTGGCATGCGGCAGCCTGGCATGGCGGAGGATCGAAATGGCCGTCGACAAATGCTCGCCGGCGACTTGCATATCCTGCTTCAGGATCGCAATTCTCGCCATAGCCTCGTAGCACAGCGCGAGAAACGGCCGGTCGGGTGCCGCGCTCGTCACCTCGTGAAACTGGCTGGCCCATGTTTGCGCGCGGTCCAGATCGCCGGTCGCGATCCAATAGTCGCAGCAGGTCAGCAGATAATGGGGGATGACCAGCGACTCCATCGGCACCCGGTCGACCTCCATCCGCCGCTCCATCGCATCGAGATGCTGCCGCGCCCGAGGCAGGTCGCCCATCCGGACATAAGCTCGTGCCAGCAGGTTCCTGCCGACGAAGAAGGTGAACGGATTGGCCTCGATCATCGGGCCGAGCGCATCCTCCGCGCGCCGTGACGCGCTGCCATATTCCTCCGCCTCGGAATACAGCCATCCGATCGTGAGATGACACAGCGCGACGGCCTGCGGATTTGCATTCCGCTCCGAGATAGCCAACGCGGAGACGACGTTTCGTTGCGCTCGTCCCCATTCACCGAGATAAATCTGGGCAAAGGCCTCGACCGATTCATAGAGCACGAACAGATAGACGTCACCGACCAGGCGGGCGAGCTCCTTTCCCCTGGTCGTCGCATCGCAGCAGGCCGGATAATTCGCGCGCAGGAACTCCAGCACCATCTCCATCGAGCAGCGCCGCAGCCGCATGCTCAGATCCTGCTCCCCTGTGATCAGTGCTGACGCACGCTCGGCAAGGTCGGCATTCTCGCGATCCCAGCCGCGGAGCATCAGCTTCAAATTGGCAACGTTGCCCTGGACCAGAGCGCTGAACGCCGCGTCGTCGATCGCCCGGCTCTTGACAAGCGCCTGTTCCGCAACAGGCAGGCTCTGGCGGCGATCGACGTAGAGACAAAATCTGCTGAGATCGACCAGCGCGTTCACCTCTTCGCGCACGTGCCCGTTCTCCGCCGCGTGCGCGACGACCGCGCTGAGATCCTGCAGCGAATTCAGGAAATCTCCACTGGCCCGCCAGGCCCAGGCGCGCTGAAGCAGCAACTTCAGACGTGTCGTCACTCGAAACTCCGGCGGCAGATGCGGCACCAGGTCCAAAGCGCGGGACAGGTAATTGGCGGCCTCGCGCGTGCTGAACCTTCGCGCCGAGCCCTCGGCCGCCGCGCCCAGATAATGCATCGCTTTCGGGAAATCGCGGCCCAGTTCGAAGTGGCGCGCGACAACGGCGGCGAGCTCCACAGCCTGCGGCCCGTAGCCCTGCTCGATCCCCGCCCCAAGCAGCGCATGGGTTTTCGTGCGGCGCGCCGGCGCGAGCCGCTGGTAGAGGATCTCCTGGTAAAGCGCGTGCTGGAACGCATAGCGACCGGAGACGCCTCCGTTCGGCCACTCGGTCATGCCGGCAACGACGATGACGCGATCGGTCCGCGCCAGGTCCTCGCACATCTGCTCGACATCCAGCACGGGACGGTCCAGCGCACCGGCGATATGGAGCGCCGAAAACTCCGCTCCCGCCGCACTGGCGACCTCGAGCAGGCAGCGCTCGTCCGCGGTGAGGTGATCGATCTGCTGCTTGATCATTCCTTCCAGATCGCGCGGCATGCTGTCCTGCGAGGCCGCGTCTTCACTGACCAGCCGCCAGCCCAATTCGTGCTCGACCAGCGCGCCTTGGGCCACGAGATGATCGAGCAGAGACGACACGAATAGAGGATGCCCGCCGGTTCGCGCGAAGATGCGCTCGACCAGCTCTCTGGCGAAATCGGCCGAGTTGAAGCGCAGGGACAGATAGCGTTCGACGTCGGTGCCGGTCAGTCGATCGAGCGCGAGCTCGGTGGCGTGTCCGTGAATCCGCAAGTCCTGGTGAACCGCACGGATAGGATGTCCGCCGACGGCGACTTCCATCGGCCGATACGTGGCCAGCACGAGGATAGAAGCCCTCCGATCCCGCCGCGCCAGCCGGGAGAGCACATCCACGGTGGCAAAGTCGCTCCAATGCAGATCTTCCAGGATGATCACCCATGGTCGCGTGACGGCGAGATGTTCCATGAGATCGGCAAATTCGCGCAGCATGCGCTCCCGGGTTGCGCCAAAGACCTCGTGCTGGAATGCGGCCCGGTCTGCGTCGCCGAGGAAACCGGGCATTTGCGCGAGCCAGGTCGGGGCGTGCTCGCGGATCGAAGTCAGCAGCGATGCTCCATCGGTTCGACGGCAGCACTCGTTCAGCGCGCCGATCAGCGGAAGAAAGGCCTCATGGGTGCCGAACAATTCGTTGCAGCTACAATGCAGCACGCCCAGTCCCTGCTGGTTCATCCTCTCGAGCGTCATTTGCAAGAGGGTGGTCTTGCCGATCCCGGCCTCGCCGGTGATGAAGACGACCTGACGCTGTCCGGTACGGGCGAGTTGCAACGCCTTGTCCAGCGTATCGAGTGCCCCAGTGCGCCCGACCCTCCAGTGCCGGCGTCGATCGACGGCCTGCTCCGTGGCGGACGCCGCCTCCTGTTCGCGCGCTCGCTCGATCGCAGGCAATTCGACGGTCGCGACCGCCGCAATGAAGCGATAGCCGCGCCGCGTGACTGTCTCGATGTAATTGGGGGACTGCCTGTCGTCGCCGAGCACCGAGCGTAGCGCGTTCACGGCAACGGCGAGGCTCGACTCGCTGACGTGCAGATCGGACCAGACCGCGTCGAGCAACTCTTCCTTGGTAACGAGCTCACCGGGCCGACCGACAAGATGGCAAAGAACCTCGAACGGCTTCGGCGCCAGCGCGATCCGCTCCCCGCCTCGCCACAATAGCGCGTTGGCACGGTCGAGGCGGAATTCACCAAAGGCAAGCGCGTCTGTACGCACGGCTCCGACCCCCGGATGCTCCCCCACCTTAAGGGAAAGCTCAGCCAAATGTAAGGACACGATAAAGACCTGCGCCCTGCGCCGGCACTAGCATTGGCCTGTCCATTTCAGAGACGCCGGCAAGGCGTCGGACGGCCTTTTCATCACACTGTCATTTCAGTCGACAGGCAGTCGATGCCTGAATTTTGGCAAGGAGTTGGCCATGAGCATTTTAAGACATTTGGCGATCCCGCCTCTCGCTTTTGCCATTCGCCATTACGACGTCAGGGTGATATTGGGCATCACCGTCCTCAGCCGCGTCTTCCTCCTCGCAATCTACCTTGCGTGCGGCGGCCCGGGCCTGTCCGAGTTCGATCTCGCCAACACCATCGCGCTGCCATGAGCTCGGGACCGCTGGAATGGTGCATCGAGATCGCGATCATCGTCGCGATCTGCATCGGGATTGTCGCGGGCGGGCATGGCCGGCTCGTCGTGCCGCATCACCGGGTTCAACGCGCGCAAGCCGATCGGGCCGCTTGCCTGCAGCGGCCCACAAACCTCTTCGGCATCGTGGCGCTGCGGCGAGGCGGTCCGCCCGTTTGATCGATCACCAATATCCGCGGTGATAGGCCCGGTACGGCCGGTAGTAGCCGTAGCGCGGACCGTAATATGGACGATAGGCGCGATAGCCGTAATAGCGGGGACGCGCGTAGTAGCCGCCATAACCGTAACCCGGTCCATAGCCACCATAATAGGCAGGAGCATAGCCGTAAGCCGGCCCCGGGTATCCGTAGCCGCCATAATAAGGCCCGCCGCCATAGTAGCCGTAGCCGTAAGGCGAGCTGCTGGCGATGGCGCTACCGATGATCGCACCGGCTGCGAGGCCGCCAATGCCCCATCCAAAACCTCGGCCGCGCCAATACACCTGCGTGACATCATCGCCGGCCGCGGCCTTCATGGTCGCGACATTCGTGGGCATCGGGCCCGCAGCGGCCGGCTCGATTTGGCCGGCCATGACCGCGCCGGCCAGCGAACAGGCAATTGCCGTTTTCCAGATCCTCATCGTCTTACTCCCTGTCTGACGTTTCGCTTGGACATGGACGCAGCCCATGATCGGGCATCCTGGCGCAAGGTCAAAGCCAGAAATTCGGCCTCGAGTTTGCGTGCACCGCACAAGACGCATGCCTCCATTCTGATCAACCGGTACCCGACGGGCTCGACGACCTCGCCGCGTGTGACACCGGCAGGACGGTGCCTGGGGCCCGATCACCGCGGCAAAGCATTAAGCTTCCGGCGCATTCGCAACCAACAACCACCTTCCCGATTGACTATTCGTGCCGTTACTATCGGTTCCAATGTGCGCGGCCGGGAGGCTTCTCGCGAGCGCCAGAGTTGTGGGAGAATGACATGAGTGCCGCGAGACCCGAGCCGCTTGCCCGTCAGGCGCTGGCGTTCGTCCTGGCCGGCGGACGCGGCAGCCGGCTGCTGGAGCTGACCGACCGGCGCGCCAAGCCTGCGGTCTATTTCGGCGGAAAATCCCGCATCATCGATTTCGCGCTGTCGAACGCGGTGAACTCGGGCATCCGTCGCATCGCGGTCGCCACCCAGTACAAGGCGCACAGCCTGATCCGGCACCTTCAGATGGGCTGGAACTTCTTCCGTCCCGAGCGCAACGAGAGCTTCGACATCCTCCCGGCAAGCCAGCGCGTCTCCGAAAACATGTGGTATGTCGGCACGGCCGATGCAGTCTACCAGAACATCGACATCATCGAATCCCACGCCTGCCGCTTCATCGTGGTTCTCGCCGGCGACCACATCTATAAAATGGATTACGAGGTGATGCTGCGGCAGCATGTCGAGAGCGGCGCCGACGTCACCGTCGGCTGCCTGGAGATGCCGCGGACAGAATCCTCGGGCTTCGGCATCATGCATATCGACGAGAACGGCTGGATCAAAGAGTTCCTTGAAAAGCCGAAAGATCCGCCGCCGATGCCCGGCAAGCCGGACGTCTCGCTCGCCAGCATGGGCATCTACGTGTTCGACGCGAAATTCCTGTTCGATGAGCTCAAGCGCGACGCCGAGGATCCGAATTCCAACCACGATTTCGGCAAGGACATCATCCCCTACCTCGTCAAGAACGGCCGCGCCATGGCGCACCAGTACTCGACCTCCTGCGTCCGCTCCGGCAGCGACCCGCGCGCCTATTGGCGCGATGTCGGCACGGTCGACGCCTATTGGGCCGCCAATATCGACCTCACCGACGTGGTCCCCGAGCTCGATTTGTTCGACAGCGCCTGGCCGATCTGGTCCTATTCGGAAATCACGCCACCGGCAAAATTCGTCCACGACGAGGAGAGCCGACGCGGCCAGGCCGTGAGCTCGCTGGTCTCGGGCGGCTGCATCATTTCCGGCGCCTCGCTGCGGCGCTCGCTGCTGTTCACCGGCGTGCGCGTCAACTCCTATGCTCAGGTCGAGAACGCCGTGATCATGCCGTACGTGAACATCGGCCGCGGCGCGCGTTTGAAGAACGTCGTGATCGATCGCGGCGTCGAGATCCCGGAAGGGCTCGTCGTCGGCGAGGATCCCGAGTTGGACGCAAAGCGCTTCCGCACCACCGAGCAGGGCATTTCGCTCATCACCCAGCCGATGCTCGACAGGCTCAATACATGACGCCTGTTCGCGTCCTCGCGGTCGCCTCTGAGGTCTATCCCATCGTCAAGACCGGCGGCCTCGCCGATGTCGCGGGCGCGCTGCCGATCGCGCTGAAGGCGCATGGCGTCGAGATGCGCACGTTGATGCCGGGCTATCCCGACGTGATGCGGATGCTGGGGGGAGCCGACGAAATCCGGCGCTGGCCGGATTATTTCGGCGGACCCGGCCGTTTGCTCGCCGGCTCGCATGACGGCCTCGATCTGTTCGTGCTCGACGTGCCGCATCTCTACGCACGGCCTGGCAACCCCTACGTGACGGCCGAAGGTGTCGACTGGGCGGACAATGGCATGCGGTTCGCCGCGCTCTCGCGCATCGCGGCCGACATCGGCCACGGCCTCGTTCCCGCCTTCGTGCCCGACGTGGTGCATGCCCATGACTGGCAGGCCGGGCTCGCGCCGGCCTATCTGCACTACGATAACCGGCCGCGGCCCGCCACCGTGATGACCATCCACAACATGGCCTATCAGGGCAAGTTCGCGCCCGAGCTGATCAGTTCGATCGGCCTGCCGTGGCGCGCTTACGGCGTCAACGACCTCGAATATTTCGGCGGCATCAGTTTTTTGAAGGCCGGCCTGCAATTCGCCGATCGCATCACCACGGTCTCGCCGACCTATGCGCAGGAGATCCAGAGCGACGAGGGCGGCATGGGGTTCGGCGGCTTGCTGCGCGCCCGCGCGCACGTGCTGAGCGGAATCCTCAACGGCATCGATGTCTCCGTTTGGAATCCGCAAGAAGATCCGCACATCGCCTACCGCTTCGGCGCGGAGGACCTCACGTTCCGGGCCGCGAACAAGGCGGTGCTGCAGCAACAGTTCAATCTGGATTCCTCGGACGAAGCGCCATTGCTCGGCGTCATCAGCCGCCTGTCCTGGCAGAAGGGGCTCGATCTCCTGCTCGAAGCCGTTCCGACCATTTTGCGCGAAGGCATGCAGCTCGCGCTGCTCGGCAGCGGCGACCGCGATCTGCAGGATCGCTATCAGGCCGTTGCGCGCGCGAACCCCGGCCGCATCGGCGTCGTGATCGGCTATGACGAGATCATGGCGCATCTGATCCAGGCCGGCTCGGACGCGCTCATCGTGCCATCACGGTTCGAGCCGTGCGGCCTGACCCAGCTCTGCGCGCTGCGCTACGGCGCCGTGCCCATCGTCTCGCGGGTCGGCGGCCTCGAGGATACCATCGTCGATATCGGCGAGGCCGATAAATCGGGCCACGATGCCACCGGCTTCAAGTTCGCACCCGTCACCGCGGATGCCCTCGCCGGCACGCTGCGCAAGGCCAACATCGCCTTTCACGACAAGCTGACCTGGCGCCGCCTGCAACTGAGCGGCCTTGCGACCGACGTGTCCTGGCGCAACCGCGCCGGTGACTATGCCGCGCTCTATCGCAGCCTCATCACCGCGCGCGGCTGAGGCCCGACATCGTCGAATCAATGCTATAGAGCCGCCATGGACCCGTTCTTGATCAAGCTGATCGGCTTTGCCGCCGCGACCTGCACCACCGTGGCCTACGCGCCGCAAGCCATCAAAGTGTGGAAGACCCGCTCCACCGGCGATATTTCGCTCGGCATGTTCCTGGTCATGGTGCTGGGCCTAGCGCTCTGGCTCGTCTACGGCCTGCTGTCGGGCGATGCGCCCCTCGTCGCCGCAAACGCCATCACCATCGTGCTCGCCGGCGGCATCCTGTTCATGAAGCTGAAATACGGGTGAGCCACTCTTCTTCACCTCTCCTCGCTTGCGAGAAGAGGAGAAGATCACCCCCCGAACACATACGAGGCCATCGCGACATTCGCGACCTCGTCGACGAATACGCGCTGGCCCGCGTCGCTGCCGGCGGCGCCGGCGGCCACCATCAGCGGCAGCAGATGATCTTCGCGCGGATGGGCCAGGCGCGCGCTCGGTGCGTTCTCCCAGTCAACCAGCATCGCGTTGCGGCGCGCTGCGTCCTTGTGGCTAATCGCCTCGTTCAGATACGCCTCGAAATCATACGAGACCGGCTTCGACTCCGCGCGGCCGAACCCGCGCATGTTGTGATAGGTGAGCCCGCTGCCGACGATCAGAATGCCTTCGTCCCGCAGCGAGGCAATCGCCTGCCCGACCTTGATGTGCTCGGCCGGATCGTAACTCGATCTCAGCGACAGCAGCACGATGGGCATGTCGGCGTTCGGATACATCAGCCCGAGCGGCACGAAGGTGCCGTGATCGAAGCCCTGGTTGGGATCCTCCCGGCAATCGACGCTCGCGCGAATGAGCAGCGCCTTCACCTCCGCGGCGAGCTCGGGCCGCCCCGGCGCCGGATATTTGAGGTGATAGGTGTGCTCGGGGAAACCGTGATAATCGTACACCATCGGCGGATGCGCCGAGGTCGACACGGTGAAGGCGTCAGCCTCCCAATGTCCTGTGATGACGAGCACGGCCTTGGGCTTCCCCGGCAAGAGCTCCGGCAGCCGGCCGAACGCCTCGGCGGTCTTCGCATATTGCACCCGCCTGTCTTCCATGAACGGCCAGGGACCGCCGCCATGTGACAGGAAGAAAGTCGGAAGTCGCACCATCGGCGAAGGCTCGTTTCATTGCCAACATGCGCGTGCGAGCTGCCCGCGCGATCGGCCGCGAGCATAGGCAAACCCGTATGGTTAGCAAGACGTTAACGATTTGCCGCCCAGAATCCCCGGCGTAGCCGAAGGAGTCGGCCAGCAGCCAGGGACGTGAAATGAAGAAGTTTGCGTTGGGGGACGTCGTCAACAGTGACAAGGGCCGCCGCGGCGTCGTTCGCGCCGCCTACAAGTCGAAGGAAGGCCAGCAGTTCTACGCCGTCGAGAAAGACGGCGCGATGGATTATCTGGAGGAAGACCGGCTGAGCCCGGCGCCGCGTGTCGAGCTCGCGGCTTAAGTCCAACTCAACATGCCCTAACGCCCGAACCGGTCCAGGCGCTCCGACCAGGAGTCGTCTCCGCTCGCGATGCGATCGTTCGTGATCAGCAGCAGGCGATCGCTGCCTGCGGCCGCATCCCAACGCGGCAGGTCCGCACCGTTGGGATCGCCGCTCTTGGCAAAATTGATCCAGTAGGCGCGCATGCGGTGTGCGACCTCGCGATCGCCTCGTGACAGGATACCTGCACCGGGCATGCCTTCCACGCCGAAGATGAACTGCAATTCCCGCCCGTGACCGCCCTCGGGGTTTGCGCGCCGTGCCTCCGGCACATAGGCGAAGCGATAGCGAAAGGTCGGCGCACCGCTGGCGGCATGCAGGCGCGCCAGCAGTCTCACCGGCTCGGAGAAGACCTTGTCGGTGTAGAACCTTGCCGCGCGGCTGGAAGGTTTGGCGAGGTCGGGATAGAGCCTGCGCAGCTCATCGCTGGTGGCGCCTGACGACGCCAGCTCTTCCCGAATATCCAGCTCGCCGTCGAAACCGGTCTCGTCGTCGTTCGAGCCGATGATCAGGGGAATGCGGCTCTCATGTCCGGCGGCGAAGCCTGCGGCGACCTCCTCGCTCACCGGACGTCCATCGATCGTCGGCCCGAAGCTGCGCGGCGATTTTTCCAGCAGATGCTTTTCGACGGCAAGCAGGCGTCGCGGGTCGGCGGTGCGCAAATCGGCCTGTCGCCCCAGCGCCGCCATGAATTGCCACCCCACAATCTCGGCCTCTTGTGCCGAACGCAGGCGCGCACGGCCGGGAATCGATTGCAGAATGGCTTTCTGGAAGAGATCACGCGATTGCTCAGACAGCATCAGCAGCGCGATCGAGGTCGCGCCTGCGCCACTGCCGAACAAGGTGACGTTGGTGGGATCGCCGCCGAAGGCCGCGATGTTATCATGCACCCAATGCAGCGCCGCGATCTGGTCCATCAGGCCGTAATTGCCGGAACCGTCTTCCGACAGCGCGGGATCGGTGAGCCAGCCGAGCACGCCGAGGCGAAAATTCACGGTCACCGCGATGAGACCGGCTTGCGCGAGCCTGGCACCATCGAACAGCGGATCATTCGCAGTGCCGCTGACGAAAGCGCCGTCGTGGATGAACAGCATCACCGGCAGCGGGCCATCGACGCCGAACGGACGGAACACGTTCAGCGTGAGGCAATCCTCGCTCGATCCCGGCAGCGACGGCTGAAGACACGGCGCGCCATACGCATAGGCGGTGCGCATCTCCGAACTCTCTGGTGCAGCCTGCGGCGGACGCCAGCGCAGCGGCCCGATCGGCGCGGCCGCATAGGCCAGCCCCTTGAACGAGGCTACCTCGCCTTCGACGGCGCCGAGCATCTGTCCTTCGCGCGTCAGCGCAAACGGAAACTGGCCAACCGGCTGGGCCGCGGCCGAGCCGGCGCAACAGAGGACGAGAGACGTCGCAAAAAGCGCGAACACGGACCGCATCTTCGGAGCATCTCGATGCGCGGAAGGATTTGAGCAGGTTATGTCCGTGGCCTGCTGCGAGGCAAGCGCCGCGGCCGCGCCTAGCTCCGCTTGGCGGCAAGCTCCGCCAGTGCGTGGCGTGCGATGATGCCGAGCTCACCGAGCGTGGTGTGACCGGATCGCGCCGCCTCGATCAGCCGCTCGGCGATGAACCTGCGGCTGTCGTGATCGCCGCCGTGCGGCAGTTGGCGGCACGTCTCCTCCAGGACGACGTCCATGTTCGCTTTGGTCCGCTCACTCAACTCTGTCATGACGCCCGTCGGCACGCGTGGCAAAACAAGAGCATACACAGGTGGATCGACCCTGATTAGCCCGGGAAATCACGGCCATTGTGCATCGCGATGCGTGTGCTGCCGCAACATTCACGCGGCCATGATGACGCCGCAAATGGCTACCGAAGATTGCACATGCCGTGATGACAAGCCGAACCTGCAGCGATAGCCTGCCGGCAAAACAAAACACACGGGAGGAAATGCCATGCCTGATGCAATGGTTGCTGCGCGTGCCTCTGACGCGGGGCACGGAACCAGCCAGCAGGTCGATGTTGCCGTGGTCGGTGCCGGATTTGCCGGCCTCTATCTTCTGCATCGGCTGCGCAAGGCCGGCCTGACGGCGGTCGGCCTCGAAGAAGCCGGCGACGTCGGCGGCACCTGGTACTGGAACCGATATCCCGGTGCGCGCTGCGATATCCAGACCATCGATTACAGCTACACCTTCGATCCGGACCTCGAGACCGCCTGGACCTGGTCGGAGAAATACGCGACCCAGCCCGAGATCCTGCGCTATCTGGGCTTCGTCGCCGACCGTTACGATCTCAGGCGTGACATTCGCTTCAAGACCAAGGTCACGGAAGCGAAATGGGACGAGGCCACCGGACGCTGGCAGCTCACCACCGACAATGGCGCGCCGGTCTCCTGCCGCCATTACATTATGGCCACCGGCTGCCTCTCGGCGCCGAAGCCGCCGGAGATCGACGGCGTCAAGGACTTCAAGGGCGAGGTTTATTTCACCGGACGCTGGCCGCATGACGGCGTCAATCTCGCCGGAAAACGCGTCGCGGTGATCGGCACGGGATCGTCGGCCATTCAGTCGATCCCGCTGATCGCACAACAGGCCGCACATCTGACCGTGTTCCAGCGTACGCCGAACTTCGCGCTGCCGGCGCATAACGGCCCAGCGCCTTCCGATCGCATGAGCCTGCTGCAAGGCGATCGCGCGGCCTATCGCGAGCAGGCGCGCCAGTCGATGGCCGGCGTACCCTATCCGCAGCAGACGGTCGTGAGCTGGCAATTAAGCGATGCCGAGCGTCGTGAGCGGTTCGAACGCGCGTGGGCGGCCGGCGACCTCGTCCACATCCTGACCCAGCTCTGGGCCGACCAGGCGGTGGACATCGACGGCAACAAGATCGTCCAGGACCTGATCCGCGAGAAGATCCGCGCTGCCGTCAAAGACCCCGAGACCGCCGCGGCGCTGATGCCGGACGATCATCCGTTCGGCGCCAAGCGGCCCTGCCTCGATACCAACTATTACGCGACCTACAACCGGCCGAACGTCACGCTGGTCAATCTGCGTCAGGAGCCGATCAAGGCGATCACCGCAAGCGGCATCACGACGTCCAAGCGCAGCGTTGATGTCGACGTCATCGTGTTCGCGACCGGCTTCGACGCCATGACCGGCGCGATCCGCGCCGTGCATCCGATCACCGGACGTGGCGGCAAGTCGCTCACCGATGTCTGGGCGCAGGGGCCGCAGACCTATCTCGGGCTCACCGTCGAAGGCTTTCCGAACTTCTTCATGATCACCGGGCCCGGCAGCCCGTCGGTGCTGTCGAACATGGCGGTGTCGATCGAGCAGCATGTCGACTGGGTCGTCGATCGGCTCAAGGCGTTGCGCGACGCCGGGTTCACCACGATCGAGCCGACGGAGTCGGCGCAGGCCGGCTGGAACAGGCACATGGCCGATTGCTCGATGGTGACGCTGCACCGGCTCGCCAACACCTGGTACACGGGCGCCAACGTGCCCGGCAAGGTGCAGGGCCTGATGCCTTATACCGGCGGCGTCGGTCCCTATCGCAGCATCTGCGACGAGGTGGTCAGCCGCGGCATGCTCGGCTTCAAGCTGACCGGTCCCAACGTTGCCGCGCAATGCAATGACGGCGAGGTGGTGCGCCTGCAGCCCGATGTGCGGCTGGTGCTTAACCTGCTTGCCTCGCTCAACCTGCCGCCGATCGAGTCGATGGGCGCGCAAGGCGCCTGCGCCTTCGTCAATGAGTTCAACAAGGGCCGTCCCGCTGGACGGCCGATCGGCGAGATCGTCGACGGCACGCTGCCCGGCGCCGACGGTCCCTTGCCTTATCGGGTCTACAAACCGGCAACATCAGGGCCGCATCCGGTCGTGGTCTATTTCCACGGCGGCGGCTGGGTGCTCGGCGACGAGCAGTCGGACGAGCCGTTCTGCCGCGACATGGTGCGGCGGACCGGCATGATGCTCGTCAGCGTCGGCTATCGTCATGCGCCCGAGCATCGTTTCCCGACTGCGGCCGAAGACGGCTATGCGGCGACGCGCTGGATCGCCGAGCACGCCGCCGAGCTCGGCGGCAGGCCGGGCCCGGTGCTGGTCGCGGGCTGGAGTGCCGGCGGCAACATCGCCGCCGTCACCTGCCAGCTTGCACGCGATCGCGGCGGGCCGGAGATCGCGGGCCAGCTCCTGATCTGCCCGGTCACCGACTGCACTTTCGACCGCCCCTCCTACAACGACAATGCGACCGGCTATTTCCTGACCCGTTCGCTGATGTACTGGTTCTGGGACCTGTATTGCTCGCCGGCCGACCGCACCGATCCGCGCGCCTCGCCGCTCCGCGGCAAGGTCGCAGGCCTGCCGCCGGCCTTCGTCGTCACCTGCGAATTCGATCCGCTGCGTGACGAAGGCATCGCCTATGCCGAGGCAATGGCGGCCGCCGGTGTCCCGGTCGAGCAACTCAAGGCCCGCGGTCATTTCCACTCGTCCTTCACGATGGTGGACGTGATCATCACCGGCGCGCCGGGCCGGGTGCAGATGGCCGAGGCCTTGCGGCGCTTCGCAGGGTTGCCACCGGAGGTCAGCCGCGGCGACGATCGCAGTCAGGTTCATACCAGCCCGGGACATAAGATCGCGGCGGCCGCGAGCTGAAAGCGAATATCGGCCGGGAACAATTTCTCGGTCATCGCGTTTGGTGCTGTGGCATTGAGATGCAGTAATGGGTGTGGGCCCCGGTACGCACGATCGTGTGCCGGGGTTCTTTTTGCGTGAGGCGGAACGATGGGGGACGTGGTTGGGGATTCAAAGGTCGATTTTGGTGTCCTTGCGGTGCTGCATAAATGGCCATCGCTTGCGAACCAGCGACGGACGGACCGAGCGTCCTACCAGGTGATCGAAGGCACGCTAGACGAATGCATCTCGGCGTTCATGGCGAAGCCGGCGGCGACCAGGCATCTCTATGAGATCCGCACCATCGCGCAGCCGCCGCTGGTCACGGACATCCTCTCGCCTGAGCACATCACCGAGCTGGCGCGGCCGCGCGAATTTCTCTGATCCTCGCAGAAGCACCGGCTGAGCGCAGGAACCTTCTACCGGTCTTTCCCGTTGATGGGGATCGGAAGCGAAGGCGTGAGTGCCTCAGATGCTTGAAGCCGGCGTGCCAGCCCCTGTCGTGCCCTATGGCGCAGACCAGACCCTGTTCGTGGTGATCGATCGCCTCGACAAGGCGACCGAAATCCGTGTCGAGCGAAGCGATCTCGACGCCACGATTGGCGAGCTCGTCGCCGGCTGCTTCAACGACCCCGTCAAGGTCATCTCGTTCAACACGCTCGAGCACTGGATGAAGGACATCTCGACCGACGTCGCCGGTGAGATCCGGGCGCGCTGCGACATTGATGGCATGACGCTGCCCGACTATCTCAGCGACTTCGTCGAGAGCCACAGCTGAGCGCGCGTTGGATGATGAAAATCAGGCGCGCCGGTACTTGCCGGCGATGACCTCGATCTCGCGGCGGCGTTCGTCCGCGAAGGTCAGGAGCTTTTCGATCGTCAATGTATCCGTGATCCGTTTGGCCAGCCGCTCGGCGCGTGCGGCCTGATCTTCGAGATACTGGATCGTGGTCAAACGCCGCCTCCCAAGAGCTTCAATCTGGAGTCCCGAATGATTGGGTATCCATGGTGGCTGGAGGCGGCTAACAGCCGGTTAAGCACAGCGCTTCGGATCGATGTCACTGCAAATTATTGCACCACGTCGAGCCTGACATTGGTGACACCCTTGTCGACCATGCCGAGCGCCTCCGCCGCGGAGGGCGAGATGTCGACCACGCGTCCGCGAACATACGGCCCGCGATCGTTGATCCTGACGGTCACGAAGCGGCCGGATGAAACGTCAGTGACGCGCAGCTTTGTGCCGAACGGCAGGCTGGGATGGGCCGCGGTCAATTCGTTCTTGTCGAACCGCTCGCCGCTTGCCGTCTCCGTGTCCGAATAGAAGCTGGCGACGCCATGCGAGACGCTTTGCTTTGCATCACCGTCGGGGACGCGCGCCCGGCTGATCGGACGCAGATGCAGCGCCGCCACCCTGTGCGGTCGTTCGACAGCGGCTTGGCGGTGGGTGCCGAGATCGGCCTTCTGACGGCCGACGGGCGATTGCGCACACGCCGCAAGCGACGCCGCGCCGATGATGGCGAGCAGCAACCGGCACAGGCTTGCCGGCGAAATCCGGGCAGTTTCGGCACGTGCAAATCGAGACATGATGCGCCCTCCGAACGACCCCGAGTTTCGGTGGGCAATGAGGGCAGAACCTTGTCGGAACGGAAGCGCGCCTGCGGCCGCAGCCGTTTCAGGTTTAGCTGTGGCGATTCCACCACACTGGCTTGTCCTGAATCGAGACAGACTCCTGGGTTAAGCTCGATACGATGCGCCAGATCGGGTGCGTCTCCGGAGGAACCTCGCCAGGCTCGGCGTCGCCCTTCAAGAGCCGTGCGAGCTCGCGCCGATAGAGCCGCCGCCAGCCGGTTTTCAGGCCGGCGAGAAAGTCGAGCTCCCGTTGTGTCAGCGTGCACATCATGAACCCGATCCGGTTGCGAGAGCCCGTCGTCAGCCGACGAGGCCTCCCATCGGTTTGACGTCGGCGCTGCCTGGGAAGACGGCTTCTGCGAGCACCTTCTCCTCGACACGCAGATGATCCCTCAGCAGGCCCTTCAACACTGCGCGCAAATCCGTGGTCGGCTTGAGATCGCGATCCTCGAAGAGTTGCGCCGGCTTCAGACCCGGCCAGTCCGCGATCACGCGGCCGCCGGTAAGCCCGCCACCGATCAGGAAGGCGACCGTGCCCGTGCCGTGGTCGGTGCCCTGCGTCCCGTTGATGCGCGCGGTTCGCCCGAACTCGGTGACAACCGCGACGACGGTCTCGCGCCACGCCTCGCCCATGTTGCTCTCGATCGCGGCAAAGGCGCCGTCGAGCGCGCCCAGCAGATTGTAAAGCTGGCCCGAGGCCGCGCCCTCGGCGATGTGCGTGTCCCAGCCGACGAAGCCCATCGCGCCGACACGCGGACCGTCGGGCTTTGCGAGATAGCGCGCGGCGGTGCCGGCTGCTTCGGCGAAATAGGCGCGGACGCGCGCGATGCCGGGCGGCGCCAAGGTTGGATCGTCGGACATCGGATCGCCCGCGCCCGATGCGCCGCCGAGCGACGCGAGCCTCATGCGGGCCTGGAGCACGGTCGCAAGCTTCGGATCGGTGTGCTGGTAGAGATCGAGCAAACGGCTCTGCGTGTCCTCGCTCGCCGGCAACAATCTCTGCGGCACCCATGTCATCACAGGCGCCGAACCGCGCACCACCAGCGGCGTCACAGAGCCAATGCCGAGCGCGCGGCTGCCGCGCGGGTCGACACGCCCGCCGGATTCCAGCGCGAGCAGCGCGCGGTTGAGCCATCCCGAGCTTGTCATGCCTGGCTTGACGAGCCCACTCTCCAGCACGTCCTGGCCGTCGAAATGCGAACGCTCGCGATAGGGCGTCGCGGTGGCATGGACGATCGCAGCCTTGCCGCTTTTGTAGAGCCGATGCAGGTTCGGCATCGCCGGATTGAGCGCGAAGAAGGCATCGAGCGGCAGCGCGGGCGGCTTGCCGTCCAGCACCAGCGCGCGATCGCCGCGCAAGGAGATCCAGTCGGGATCGCCCACCGGGGCAACCGCGCCAAGGCCGTCGAGCGCGCCGCGCAGCACGATGACCAGCAGGCGCGGATCGCGCCCTTCGGCGCGCGCGATCCGCGGCATCTGGCTCCACGCGAACAGCGCGCCGGACCCGACCAGAAGCTCGCGCCGCGTGGGCAAATGATTGACGACGCCCATGCTCACCTCCTCTGAAAATCCGCCGACATGAACAAGAGCGCCAACGCCTGCTGCCGGCTCTCGGCGCGGCCGACCGCCTGCTTCACCTCGGCTGATATCTCGGAGGCGAAGACGTCCTCGATGATCACTTGCGGATCGGCCGTGGCCGCGATGCGTTCGGCGAAATTGTTGGCGATGTCGAGCCGCCGGCCAATGCCGTCGATCCAGCTTGCCTCGTCCTCCGGATAACCCTTGGGCGCCGATGGCCGCCACAGCCCTTCACCGAGCAGCTCCTGGCCGCCGGTGAAGCGGACGGGATCGACGGTCGTGATGCCGGTCGCGCGCACCATGCCGACGCCCCACTCGCTGGGACGCTTGAGTTTCGACGGCGGCCCGCGCCACGCCTCGTCCGACGACACCATCGCGATCGCGACCTGCTTGAGATCGCCCTCGGTGTCGCGAAACATCTTCGCCATCTGCTCGATCAGCACAGGCGGCGGCTCGTCGGCCACGAAATGTCGTGCGAGCTTGGTCGCGACATGGGTCGCGGTCGCCGGACGCGCGGCGAGATCGCGCAGCACCGCGCGGCCCTGCTCAACGTCCTCCTGCTCGTAGCGCTTGCCGAGCACGGTCTGTCCGCCGGGCTCGTGCAGCCGCGGATTGAAGGTGAATTCGCCGCCGTGCTCGGGATTGTCGCCGGGCGGCACCAGCGTCCATCCCGTCAACACATTGGCGAAGCTGATGACGTCGTCCTGGGTGTAGCCGGCGCGCACGCCGAGCGTATGCAGCTCCATGATCTCGCGCGCGATGTTCTCGTTGAGGCCGCGGCTGCGGTTGATGCCGGCGATCGAGTTCGCGCCCATCGAGCCGAGATTGTCGAGATAGAACAGCATCGCCGGATGGCCCTCGACGGCCAACAGGAGATCGACGAAGCGGCCGAGCGTATTGGCGCGAACGGCTTCGCGCTCATAGGCGCCGGACATGCTCTGGATCTTGTTGGCTGAGATGCAGAAATGGTTCGACCAGAACCACACCAGCCGCTCGGCAAAGCCGATGTCGGCGGCAAGCGCAGCTTCCGTACGCAGCTTGGCTTCCTGCAAATAGATCGGACGCCCGGGATCGGGCACGGCCTCGGCCGCCTGCTTGGCCGCCATCTCGGCGGCGTCCTTGTCCGCTCCCTGCCCTTGCATCTGGTCTTCTGACATGGTCGGCGTCGCCGCCACCTGCTGCTTTTTAGCTTGCTGCTGGGCCTGCTTGGCGCGCGCGGCGCGCCGCGCATTGGCATCGGCCACGGTGCGATAGGCCTTTGCGCTGGAGGGAAGGCTCGCGGCGGCGTTCAGGACGAGCGGGCGGTCGAGCTCGGCTATCAGCGCGCCGCGCGGGTCGGTTCCGAGAGCCGCAATCGATCCCGGACGCGGCCCCATCCCGAAGCGATGAAGCGCCAGCACGGCCTCGGCCTTTGCAGAACTGCTCATGGCGAATGCCCAATCCTTTCGAGCCTGCCGACGACTTCGGCGCGAAGCTACGAAGCGTAATGCTACATACCGTAGCATTCACGACAAAGACCGGCAAGCGGAGATTGAGAGAGCGCCGTCAACAACTCGGGAGCCGCCGGTCCTGCAGATCAGCGGCGGCGATTCTTCTAGAAATTGGGCCCGAGCGCGATCTTCGTGATCGTGCCGTTTCTGACGCCGATGCGCCATTCCGCGGAACCGTTGGCGAACTGGGCGACATAGATGTCGCTGTCGAGCGCGGTGACGCCGCGGAAGGAGACCGCACGCAACGCACCCAGCCGCGTTAGAATCGCCTGATCGAACGGAAGCTGCGCGCGTGTGATGTCGGCCACTTCCGACGTCATGCGCTCGTAGTCCGGCTGTCCCTTGCCGACTCCCTCGATGTAGCGACGCAGCATCTCCTCACCATTGGCGATCGGAACGGCGCGCCGTGCCGCGCGACTCGGACGCGCGCCGAGGTTCGAAGCCTCGACATTGTGGAAGCGCGTTTGCCGGCCCGGCACCAGGATCTCCATGCACCGTCCCGACTTGTCGGCAATCACCCACGGATTGTTCACGGTGGTGGTGGAGGCCCAGGTCATGTTGGGCCTGACGGCGCTCTGCGTCCTCCGATTGCCGTCGGCATCGAGATTGAAGACCTGGATGTCGTCGCCCATCTCGTTATAGACCATGATCCTGATCGGCGAGGTGCCGGCGCGACCGCGCACGTTCGCCTCCTCAGAGCAAGGCACGATGCCACCGAGCTCGTCGTTGCCGTCGGCTCTGAAGATGACATCGCCGGCCTTGCCGTCGGGCTCGAGCAGCAGGCGGAATTCGGCCGTACCGTTCTCGAACTTCGCGCCGTAGATGTCGTAGCCGCCGGGTCCGACGCCGCGGAAGAAGATCGATTCCAGCCCGCCGAGCGCAACGAACGTCGCGTGCATTTCATTGAGCTGGCGGTGGAGCTTGGCGGCGAGCGGCGCGCTCATGCGGTCGTAGTTCGGCGTGCCGGCGCGCAGATCCTCGATCCCGCGCACGATCATCTCCTTGCCGCCGACGGCCGGGACCTGCTCCCTGAAGCGATCGGGGACTTCGGCAAGGCGGCGCGCGAAATCCGCTTCGACCGCCTGAGCCACCGCCGCATCGACGCGGGCCGCAAGACGGGCGCCGAAAACCGCACCTTGTAGCAACACGCGCGAGACCCTCGACTGCTCGTCGCGCAGGAAGATGACGAGATGGTCGCCGCGGAAGGAGAAGGCATCAGTGCCCTCGGCAAGGATTTGCGTCGTGCCCTGCCCGGTTTCCTGCAACCAGAGACGGTCGCCATCGCGGCGCACGGTGAGCACGCGGTTCGGCGCAATCCTGTACCAGCCGACATATTGATCGAGCGAGGCAGGTTCAGTCGTCGGCGCCGGCATCTCGGCGACACGCACCGCGCGCACGTCGCGGCCGTTGATCCGCAGCATCAGTTCGGAGGAGCGACGTTCCGCATCGAGCGGGAACGTGATCTCGCTCGACGAAGCCATGTAGGACGCGGTGCCGTCGCTGTCGACCGTCAGGCGCAGCCGGCGCTGCCCGGTGAGCTGGCCGAAGAGATCGTCACCTTCGCGGAAGATGGCGAACACCGACGCCGAACCCATGACGTAGAAATTGACGAAGGGGCGGTAATGCTGGGCCGGCACCTCGCCGCTATCCGCGGCGAGCGGCGCAGGCTCCGGGGTACGATAGGCGATCATGCCGGCGGACACGATCACGGCCGGGACGATCGCGGCCGCGATCCACGCTCGCTTGCGCCAGCCGACCGCGACGGGCATCGCGGCAGTCGCGATGATGCGCTCGACGCGGGCGCGCACGGTCGAGGCCCGCGCCATCGCGAGCTCGAGCGGCCGCGGGTTTACCGTGCTTGCGAAATCAAGCAGGATTTCCGCATAGGACAGCCGGTCGTCGATCACCTCGATGGCCTCGGCGTCGCTGATGATCTCGGCAAGTTCGGCAAGACGCGCGAGCTGCCACCAGGCGAACGGGCTGAACCAGAACACCGCGCGATTGAGAGAGGCGAGCAGGAGGATATAGAAATCGCGGTTGGCGACATGCGCGCCCTCATGCGCGAGCACCGCGAGCCGCTTCTTGGCGTCCCAGCCGGCAAATTGCGGCGGCACCAGAATGGTCGAGCCAAACGTGACGGGACCGCCGACGTCGCGACTGACGCGCACATCGGCGTCGACCAGGTGCGGACCATTGATCGGCCTTGCCGCGCGCGCGAGGCGCCAGGTCAGATAGAGGCCGATGGCCAGCCGCAGTAGCAACAGGCTGGCGACGGCGACATGGACGATTGTGGCGACAAGCCACCAATTGATCGAGACGCCGCTCTGCGCCGGGGAAGCAATCGCCGCGCCGGGCGCGATCGGCTGCATGGGCTGCGGCATCTCGAACATCGAGATGTCAGCCGGCAGGACATCATCCGGCACCGATACCGGCAATGGCAGCCGGGTGATCGTGACCGTCGGCCAATGCATCACCACGGGCATCGCCAGCGATGCCAGCAGCACGACGACCCACGCTGTCATGTGAGCGTGCGGATTGCGCACGCGAAACAGGTTGAGGCCGAACCAGACGACGCCTCCCAGCACAAGGGAGCGCAGCGCCGCCTCCGCCAGAGTTGCGATCATTCTTTCTTCACTCCCCTCGCCTTCTTCGCCTTGGCGACCTGGTCGGCCAGTGTGCGCAGCTGCTGCTGGTCGAGCATCGCATTGTCGACCATGCCGACGAGGACCTCCTCCATCGAGCCATTGCAGAACCAGTCGACGATGCGCTGCACCGCCTTGGCCGCAACCCGCGCGCGCGCTTCGGCTGCGTGGTAGACATAGGTGCGTCCGTCCACCGTGTGCCGAGCATAGCCCTTTTCTTCCAGCCGGCGCAGCACCGTGCGCACGGTGGATTCCTTCAGCCGACGCGACAGCTTTTCGCGCACAATTTCGGCCGTGACAGGACCATGGGCCCAAACCAGTTGCATGACCTCGTGCTCGAGGTCGCCCAGGTCGGGCAAACGATCGTCCATGGCGGCTTACCTTGGTTTTCGAATTTTCTTGTAGCGCTACAGAGCGTCGCATATACCGCCGCGCCGCGCAACGGGGTTTCTACCTGAAATGGTATCGGATGCTGACCGAACGGGGCTTGCTTTAGGCGGTCGTCATGCCCGGGCTTGTCCCGGGCATGACGATGCGGAGGCTTCAGTACTTCGGCTCGTACATCTGGGACTGAACCAATCCCTTCACGTCGTTGGGCGCGGGTCCGTCCGCGAGTCCGCGCTGATAGGCGACATCGGCAACGGCGGCAGCGATGCGGACCGAGACCTCGCGGATGCGCGGCAGCGCCGGGTAGAGGCTGCCTTGCGCAAGATCGTCCTTGCCGACGCAATCGGCCAGCGTATGGGCGGCCGCCATGAACATCTCGTCCGTCACCAGCCGCGAGCGGCTGGCGATGACGCCGAGGCCGACGCCCGGGAAGATGTAGGAGTTGTTGCCCTGGCGCGGCACGAAGGTGCGGCCGTTCAGCTTCACAGGATCATACGGGCTGCCGCAGGCAAACAGCGCGCGGCCCCCGGTGTAGCGGTAGGCGTCCTCCGCCGAACATTCGGCCTTCGAGGTCGGGTTGGAGAGCGCGAACACGATCGGCTGTTCGTTGAGCTCGGCCATCGCCTTGAGCACCTCGGGCGTGAAGGCGCCGCCGACCGCGGCAACGCCGATGATCGCCGTCGGCTTCAGCGTCCTGATCGCGGTCAGGAAGTCGGCGATCGGCGCCTGGTCGGCATGGGCATAACGGAGCTTGTGACCGGACAGGCCTTCACGGCCGCCAACGACCAGGCCGCGGGAATCCACCAGCCAGTTGCGGCGGAGCGCTTCGGCCTCGGAGGCGCCCTCCGCCATCATGGCGGATGTCACGAGATCGGCGATGCCGGTCGCGGCCTCGCCCGCGCCGAGGAACAGGATGCGCTGATCCTTCAGCTTGCCGCCGTTGACGCGCAAGGCCGAGAACAGGCCGGCGAGCGCAACCGCGGCCGTGCCCTGGATGTCGTCGTTGAAGACGCAGGCCTCATCGCGGTATTTGTGCAGCAGCTTGAACGCCGAGTGGTTGGCGAAATCCTCGAACTGGATCAGCACTCCCGGAAAGGTCTTGCGCGCGGCGACCATGAACTCGTCGACGAAGCTGTCATAGGCCTCGCCCGTGAGCCGCCGCTCGCGCAAGCCGAGATAATACGGGTCTTTCAGGAGCTCTTCGTTGTTGGTGCCGACGTCGAGCACGATCGGCAGACACGTTTCGGGATGCACGCCGGCGCAGGCCGAATAGAGCGAGAGCTTTCCGACCGGAATGCCCATGCCGTTGGCGCCGAGATCGCCGAGGCCCAGGATGCGCTCGCCATCGGTGACGACGATCAGCTTGGCCGGATAGGGCCAGTTCTTCAGGATCTCGGCGATCTGGCCGCGATCGCGCGAGGAGATGAACATGCCGCGCGGGCGCTGGAAGATCAGGCCGTATTTCTGGCAGGCGAGTCCGACCGTCGGCGTGTAGATGATCGGCTGGATCTCGTCGATATTGTCGACGACGACACGGAAGAACAGCGCCTCGTTGCGGTCATGCAGCGCATTCAGCGCGACGTATTTTTCGAGATCGGTCGGCAGCGTGCGCAGATTGACGAGCACCCGCTCGACCTGGGTCTCCATCGTCAGCACGCAAGGCGGAAGCAAGCCGCGCAGGCCGAGGTCGTCGCGCTCTTGCGCGGTGAAGGCGGTGCCCTTGTTGAGCAGGGGATCGCGCAGCAGCGCCATGCCGTGCACGGAATCGGACGATGTCGAATGGGCGCTGACCCGAGCAGGTCTATTCACGAATTCCCCCAGGGAGTTTCTTATTGAAGGGCGAGCATTGTCGGCCAGCACTCACCTGAGATCAAGGACGCAGAAAACTGCGGCAAGCATTGTGATCCCGCACCGCAGCGAGGTTTTGGTGACAGACCGCTCGTCGTGCGCACGAAAAAGGTTAACGCCGCGAGGCTCTCGCCCCTCATGGTGAGGAGCGCGGAACGCGCGTCTCCGGACGATGCTTTGCATCGCCGGGCGAATCATGCAGGCCCTGCTCTCCGCGGCGCATCCTTCGAGACGCCCGCTCCGCGGGCTCCTCAGGATGAGTCAGTGGTATGGGCGACAGCGTTACTCAGCCTTGATGTCGGCGGCCTTCACGATCGGCCACCATTTCTCGGTTTCGGCCTTCTGGAAGGCTCCAAGCGCTGCGGGTGTTTGCTGATCGGGCGGAGGAATCTCCTGTCCCAATTCGCCAAACCGCTGCTTGACGGAAGCGTCGGCAAGCACGGTGACGATGGCCGCGTTGAGCTTCGTGACGATCTCCTTCGGCGTATTTCTCGGCGCCCAGATGCCGTGCCAGTAGGAGATGTAGAGACCGGGCAGCCCCGCCTCGTCGACGGTCGGGATATCGGGCGCGGAGGCGAGCCGCGTCGGCGACGTCACCGCGAACGCCTTGATCGCACCGTTCTTGTAATGCGGCAGCGAGTTCGAGGCCTGATCGAACATGATGTCGATCTGCCCGGCCACGAGGTCGATCATGGCGGGCCCCGCGCCGCGATAGGGCACGAACTGGAAGTCGGTGCCGGTTCTCTCCTTGAAGAAGACACCGGCGACGTGGGCACCTGTGCCCGCACCGGCCGTGCCGGCAGTCACCTTGCCGGGGTTGGCCTTCAGCCACGCGATCATCTCTTTCAGAGTGTTGGCCTCGAGCGACTTCCGGCCGACGATGAGCTGCGTGCCCATCGCGATCGTCGCGACCGGCTCGAAATCGGCGATCACGTCATAGGGTAGCTTGAAGATCGCGCCGTTGAGCACATGCGTGCCCCAATGACCGATCGTGATCGTGGTACCATCAGGCGTTGCGCGCGCGACCCGGGCGCCGGCGATGCTGCCGGAGGCGCCCGCTACGTTCTCGACCACGATCGTCGCGTGCAATTCGGCGGCGACGCGTTCGGACAGGATGCGCGCCAGCGTATCGGTCGGACCGCCCGCCGCGAACGGCACCACGAGGGTGATCGGCCGCGACGGAAACGGCTGCGCGCTCGCAGGAGCGGTCCACGCCGCACATCCGAACAACGCACAAATGACGATCACATGACCGCGCAGTCCAGCCCACCGCCCCTGCATTCCATCCACCCTTTTTTGCCGCCCGCATGTCGTCAGCGGGCTGGGGCGAAGTGAACGCTGCCGGTTCGACCAAGGCAAGCGGTAAGTTTACCGCGCCACTATCCTGCGGCTCGACGCGGCGTCAGATGAGCGGCGTTGTCAGCCGGCGGCGCGATGTGCATCAGGATGGTCTGGGTGGCCGATGCGACCTCGATGCCGTTGTGCTGGAAGCGCTGCTTCATGCGACGGTTGAATTCGCGCTGCACCGGCCAGCGGCCGGCCTCGGTGCAGCGGATCTGGCCGACGATCGACACCATGGCGCCGTCGACCTTGTCGATGCCCCAGAGCTCGAGATCGCCGCGGATCAGGCTGCGGAATTCCACCTCGCGGCGCATCTCGTCGACGATGTCTTTGAGGATCTGGCCGGCGCGGTCGGTGTCTTCCTTGTAGGCGACGTTGACGCTGACGGACGCATTGCCGGCGCCACGGCTGGCATTGGTGATGGTGGTGACCGCGCTGAACGGCACGATGTGAACGGCACCGTCGCCGGCCCGCAGCCTGATCGTGCGGATCGAGACGTTCTCGACCACGCCCGATAGCCCGGACACGCTGACGCTGTCGCCGACCTGGACGGTGTTCTCCAGCAGCAGGAACAGCCCGGTGATGAGATCCTGCACCAGCTTCTGCGAGCCGAAGCCGATGGCGATGCCGACGATGCCGGCGCCCGCCAGCAGCGGCGCGACGTTGACGCCGATCTCGCTGAGCGCCGTGAGGCCGACGACGGTCGCGATCACGCACAGCAACGCCGTGCGCAGCATCGGCTGAAAGGTCCGCAGCCGCGCGGCGCGGGCATAGTGCCCGTCGCGCGACAGCGTATTGATCTGGCGGTCCAGCAGCGCGTTGCTGGCTTCCCAGATCGCAGCTGCGATGAACACGGCAAGTCCGATCGTCACCACCGCCGAGATCAGCCGGCTGCCGATCTGGCCGCCATAGAACCAGACGATGGCGTCGACGCCCCAGACTTCGAGCACGGCCACCAGGCCGATGAAGGCGATCACGCCGGATACGATCTTGCGCAGCAGCGGCAGGTAGCGGTTGGCGCGGATCTCGAGGCCCGGAAACCGCTGGAGGATTTCCGGCTTGATGCGGAAGCCGCGGTCGATCAGGCCCAGCGTCAGCATGATGGCGACACGCGTGATCAGCGCCACCGCGATGGTGCCGACGAAATATTGCAGCAGCAACGAATAGCCATTGCGGATGTTCAGCGCCCACACCGCCCACAGCGCGAGGTCGAGCGCGATGGCGAGATAGTGCCAGCCGCCCGCGATGCGGTTGCGCAGTCGCGCCGCGAGCCCCTGCCGGTCGGCCGGCGCGCGGATGGCTTCGGCGACCTGGCGGCGGCATTGCAGGATGATGACGACGATGAAGAGATGCACGACCAGCATCACCATGCGCAAGAGCGCGGCATAGCCGGCGCGATGCAGGCCGAGCAGCAGCGCCACGTTGGCAAAGGCGATGCCGGAGACGCCGACACCGACGATGCGGCGCGCCCAGATCTCGATATAGGCGGCGGTTTCGGCCTTGACCGGAAACAAGCCGAACGGTCCCGCCAGCACACGGACCACACAGATGAGCCCGCGCGAGAACGCGTAGGCGTTGACGACGGCGAGGATCACGAGGCGGACGGTGGTGGGCTCGCCGATCTCGGTGCCGAGCAGCGCCGTGGCGACTCCGACAAAGACCAACACGGGTAGCAGCTCGAGCAGGAAGCGTCCCAGCACGAGCGGCAGCCGCAGCATGATTTGCCAGGCCCGCGCCAGGCTGTGGCGGCGCATTTGCAGTTCGGGCGCCGGGGTGACATCGGCGACCGATGACGGCGGATCGGCAATGGGCAACACCTGCACCGGCAGGCGCGCCGTTTGCGGCATGCGCCCTTCCAGGAACGCGACGGGGCGGCGGATCAGACGGAAGATCACCCATTCGGCGCAGAAGGCGCAGCCGAACACCAGCGCGAGCTTCCAACCAATCTCGATCAGGAGATTGTAGGCCGCGGGATCGTTCGCGGTCCGCACGATCCAGTAGTAGAACGCCGGGAAGTGCGTGAGCGTCCTGGCCATATCGGCGACGTCTCGCGAAATTTCGCCGATCTCCTCGGACACGGTGAGCATGAGCTGCGCACCAAGGCCGTCGGCCGCGAGCGGGATCGGCGATTTTGGCTCGGGCGCGGGCTGCTGTGGACCTGACGCATTCGCGATCACGCGCAGCGTGTCGATCATCTGCGCGCGCTTCTTGTCGTCCTGCAGCGTCTCCAGCGCGCGCTTGGCCTCGTCGGGCGACAACGCGGCAGCGCTATTGGCCGCCGGTGCGGGCGGCGCGGCGCGGGTGCTGGAGAGAGATGAGATCGCGATCAAGAGCGCGGCGAGAAGCGCGGAGGCAAGCTTATGCGACACGAGGGATTCCCTGGGAAAAATGAATGCGACGGCGACGTCGGGACCGTCACCGCCGAAGCACATGCATCATGTCGGATCGACGCTATTCGCCCGGGCGCTGTGTCGGAAGTTGGCCAATGAGGCGACATTCTCTTGGCATTTGCCGCGGTGCAGGAAACGGGAACCGCGGTCTCAAGGCGAGGGATGCGTATGCGGCAGCATTCAATGCAGATGGATGCAGTTAAGCCTCATCCTGAGGAGGCCGCGAAGCGGACGTCTCGAAGGACGAGGCGCTCGCTCGGGGGCCGCCGAGACGTCATCTGCGATCGCCCCGATATGCAATAGCCCTGCGTCATTCCGGGAGTCGGCCCGGAATGACGCGATGAGGAGGAGGAGAGAATCAGGATGTCAAAAGCGCGGCGGCCGCGTCACGGCCATCCGACATAATTCGCTGTGATGCAATCGATGTGCTGCAGAATACAGCGCCGGGCAGGTAGGGGCTATGCCACACTGATGCAGCCCTCTAAACCTTGGCCCGGCGTGCCGTTCGCGGTTTTCTGCCGCTATGCGATAGTCCGAACGAGCTCCATCGCACTTACCGCGGCTGGATCTGCGGAGGTGGTGTCATAGACCTCCCCTTGCTCTTGATGTGGACGTTGCGCGTCGCATGTTTGCGACCATTGCGATGGTCCTCCCGTGACGCAGGACTGTCAAGCAAGATCAATGGCGCACAAATCACATTTGATGGTGCGTTCCATCTCACTGCGACGGATTCGCTGCAGCGAAATACGAAAAGTGGGCGAGTTACGAGACTACCCTTCCCGTCAATGTGGAGCGCTTCTGCCGCTGGTGGGCGCGCGGGTCCTGAGGAATTTGGGATGATGACATCATGCCCCTGTTTTGCCCGACGGGTCAAACGATTTCGTTAAATCAGCAATGAATCCGCAAGCCTCGCGCTGACCTTCAAGTCATTGATTTCGTTATCCCCGGCTACTGTGCATGGGGTTGTTTTCGCGTTTTTTGCTTCTTGTCCGCCTTCTCCTCTTTCTCCAGCGCCTTGCGCACCTCGTCGAACTCGCCCAGCGAGGCCTTGTCGGCGCGGGGGAAGCGCAGATCGAGCTTTTCGAGCGCCGCGACGATGGCCGACCCGATCACGACGCGCGCGAACCATTTGTGGTCGGCCGGCACGACATACCACGGCGCATGAGGCGTTGCCGTGTGCCGGACGATGTCCTGATAGACCGCCTGGTAGCGCGGCCACAGCGCGCGTTCCTTGATGTCGTCCATGGAGAACTTCCACTGCTTGGACGGATCCTCCAGCCGGTCGAGGAAGCGCTCGCGCTGCTCGTCCTTGGACAGGTTGAGGAAGAATTTCAGCACCACGGTGCCGTTGCGCGAGAGATAGCGCTCCCACGCAGAGATGTCCTCGAATCGCTCTTTCCAGATGTTCTTGGTGAGGAGCTTTTGCGGCAGTTTCTCCTTGGCGAGGATCTCCGGGTGCACGCGCGTCACCAGGCATTCCTCGTAGTGGGAGCGGTTGAAGATGCCGATATGGCCCCGCTCCGGCAGCGCGACCGCGTGGCGCCAGAGGAAATCGTGGTCGAGTTCCTTGCTGCTCGGCGCCTTGAAGGCACTGACTGCGCAACCCTGCGGATTGATGCCCTCGAAGATCGCCTTGATCGCAGAATCCTTGCCGCCGGCGTCCATCGCCTGGAATACGATCAGCACCGACCAGCGGTCTTGGGCGTAAAGCTTCTCCTGAAACGCGATCAGCCGCTTCATGTTGGCGTCGAGAATGTCCTGCGCCTTCTCCTTGTCGAGGTCGCCCTTCTCGTCGGTCTTGTGGTCCTTGAGATGAAACTTGCCCGAACCATCGTAGCGGAATGGCGTGATGTAGCGGTCAAGCTCCTGGGCGAGCGATTTGGACGACTTCTTGCTCATGGGCGCGGGGCACCTTGCGTTGCGGCTTCAATCGATCGAGCAAGCTACCAAGGATGCCCTTCGGAAGGAATATGATGAAAAGCACGAGCAGCACGCCGTAGACGAGATTGTCCCAGCCGACCGCCTTGGTGCCAAAGCCGATGCGCAGGGTCTCGGCCAGCATAATCGTGATGACGGCGCCGAAGGTCGGGCCGAGCGAGACGAACAGGCCGCCGACGATGGCCGCGAACACCATCTGGAGCGACACCGCGATGCCGCTGACGGTGTCGGGCGTGATGAACATCTGGTACTGGCAGTAGATCGCGCCGGCGAGCGCCGTCATCAGCGCGCTGAGCAGTGTGATCTTCAGCTTCTCCGCGGTGACGTCGACGCCGGCGGCGGCCGCGGCGTCCTCGTCCTCCGAGATCGCCTCCAGCGCATAGCGGGCCATGCTGCGGTCGACCCCGTGCCAGACCACGATGCCGAACAGCCAGACCCCGAGCGCGATCAGGTACCAGGTGATCTTGTCGTCGAATTGCAGCGACCAGAGCTTGTTGCCCGCGGCCCGGTTCGGCGTGTAGCCGAGCGAGCCGCCGGTGTAGTCGCGTGTCGCCGTGATGACCTGGAGCACAATGCCGGAGAGCGCGAGCGTCACCAGCACGAAATAGTGCCCGGTGATGCGGAAGCGAAAACAGGGATAGCCGACGATCAGCGCCAGCGCGCCGGCCGCGACCATGCCGATGGGGATGCCGATCCAGGGCGACCATCCCAGGTGATTCCAGAGTAGCGCGGTAACATAGGCGCCTATTCCCATGAACCCGCCATGGCCGAGCGAGACGAGGCCGAACCGCCCCATCATCGACCAGGACGTATAGGCGAACGACCAGATCAGGATCAGCACCAGGATGTGCAGATGATAGGGATCGCGATAGACGAAAGGCAGCGCGACCAGCGCCGCCAATCCCACCGCCCAGGCAGCAAGCCGTCCCCGCCCCATCATCGGCGCCTCGCGAGCAGGCCCGCGGGCCGGATGAACATCATGACGATGAAGAAGGCGAAGGCGAGCACATAGCCCCATTCGAGATCGGAGAACAGGCCGCCGAGCGAGATGATCTCGGCGAACACGAAGGCGGCGATGAAGCCGCCGATGAAATTGCCGAGGCCCCCGAGCACGCAGATCAGGAACGTGATCGGTCCGAACGACAGGCCGACGAAGGGATGCACGTCATATTGCAGCACAAGGAGGCAGGCGGCGAGCCCGGCCAGCCCCCCGCCGATTGCCGAGGTGATGAGATAGATGCGCTTGGTATCGACGCCCATCAGCGCCATGATCTGCCGGTCCTGAGAGATCGCGCGGATCGCGGTGCCGGTGAAGGTCCGCGTCATGAACAGATAGACCGCGACCATGCCGACCAGCGCAGCCAGGAAGGACAGAAGTCGTGCGTAGCTGAAATTCATGTCGCCGAAGGCGAGCACCGGCAGGCGAATGCCGAGGTTGCGGAAGTCGATGCCGAAGGCGACGGTGGCAAAGCTCTGCAGTACGAACAGCACCCCGCCGGTCGCCAGCAACTGGTTGATCGGCGGCGCAGTGAGGAGCGGCGCGATCACGAGGTAATGCAGCGCCGCGCCGAGCACCGCGACCAGCAGGATGGTGAGCGGCGCGGCGAGGAAGTAACTGATGCCGTAATACTGCACCAGGAAGTACATGGCGTACATGCCGATCATCACCAGCTCGGCATAGCAGATCCAGGTCACGTCGATGACGCCGAAGATCAAATTGAGCCCGAGCGCGAGCAACGCCAGCACGCCGCCGAGCAGGATGCCGTTGATCACGGCCTCCAGCAGGTAGATGTCGAAAATGTCCAAAAATGCTTGCATGCCTGGATGAACCTCACACCCCGAGATACGCTTCCTTGACCGTGTCGCTCGCCAGCATCTCGGCCGAGGTGCCTGAGGACCTGATCGTGCCCGCCTCGATCAGATAGGCGCGATCGACCACTTTCAGCACCTGCTGCACATTCTGCTCGACGATCAGCACGGTCAGCCCGCTGGCGCGGATCCGCTTCACCAGCTCGAACACCTGCTGCACCACGACCGGCGCGAGCCCCGCCGACGGCTCGTCGAGCAGCAGCAGCTTTGGATTCGACATCAGCGCGCGGCCGATCGCACACATCTGCTGCTCGCCGCCGGACATGGTGCCGGCCATCTGGTGGCGGCGCTCCTTCAGGCGCGGAAACAGCTCGAACACCACGTCCAGCCGCTCGGCATAGTGGCCGCGCGCCTCCTGCATGAAGGCACCCATCTTGAGATTGTCGTCGACCGAGAGCTGCGGAAACAGCCGCCGGTTCTCCGGCACATGCGCGATCCCGAGGCTGACAATCTTGTGCGGCGGCGTGGCCACGACGTCGACGGCTTCCATTCTGATCGAGCCACGCGAGGGACGGATCAGCCCGGAGATGACGCGCATCAGGGTGGTCTTGCCGGCCCCGTTGGGCCCGATGACGCCGACAGCCTCGCCCGCCTTCACGTCGAGATCGACGTCGAACAGTGCCTGGAAGGTGCCATAGCCGGCATTGACGCCGCGGAGCTCAAGCATCACTGCACCCCCGCGCGGCGGCGCGCTGCGGCGGCCGCGGCCTGCGTGGTCTCGGCATCGGTGCCGAGATAGACCTCGATGACACGGGGATCGCCGGCAACGGCACTTGGCAATCCTTCCGAGATCTTCTCGCCGTGATCGAGCACCATGACGCGATCGACGACGCGCATCAGCACGCCCATGATGTGCTCGACCCAGATGATGGTGATGCCGAGCTCGTCGCGGATGTTGCGCAGCATGTTGGCCGCCTGCCCCATCTCGGCCTCGTCGAGGCCGCCGAGGCTCTCGTCGGCCAGCAGGAGTTTTGGCGCGGTGGCGAGCGCTTTCGCCAGCTCGAGCTTCTTCAGGCCGGCTGCGCCGAGGCCATCCACGCTGGCATGGCGATCGGTCGGCAGGCCGACCATCGCCAGCGATCTTTCGGCCGCCTCCTCGGCCCTGGCACGGCTGTGGCGGCCCTGGCCGTAGAAGCCGGCGAGCGCGACGTTCTCGAAGATCGTCAGGCGGCGGAATGGCCGCGGGATCTGGAAGGTGCGGCCGATGCCGCTGTTGATGATCCGGTGCGGCGGAAGGCCTGCGATCTCGGAGCCGTCGAACAGGATCGAACCGGACGTCGGCGCCAGCGTACCCGAGAGCATATTGAAGATCGTGCTCTTGCCCGAGCCGTTGGGGCCAATCAGGCCGAGGATCTCGCCTTGGCCGACCTTGAACGACACATTGTTGACGGCGGTGAAGCCGCCAAACCGCTTCACCAGCCCGCTGACTTCCAGCACCGTCCCGCTCTCCTCTCTGCGCGCATTTGCGCTACTGGTTGCTGTAGGTGGTGCCCTTCGGCAACGGCAGCACGGCCTCGCGCTGCGCCTGGCTCTTGGGCCACACCACGGAGGACTTGTCGTCGATGTACTGGATCACGACCGGAAACGAGCGCTCGTTCTGCCCGGCCATCGGCGTGCCCTCGCCGTAAAACTTGACGCCGAAGCCGAGCATGGTGCCGCCCTCGGGAATATCAATGTCGAGCGCCGCCTTGCGCAGCGCATCTGGATCGACGCCACCGTACTTCTTGATCGCGCGCGGCAGCACGTCATTCATGAACACATAAGTGTTGGACGCACCGATGCCGACATGCGCCGAGCGGATGGCGACGCCCGGCCGGATCTTGTCGAATTCCTCGCCGACCATCTTGATCACAGGCGGGAGCTTGGGATCCATGGTCTTCTGGTTGGCAAGCCAGATCGAGATCGGGTCGGTGTTGAAGATGTAGGTGGCATCGGCGCCCATGCCTTCCTTCAGTTTTTCATAGACCCCGTAACCCGCACCGTGCCCCATCAGCGCGCCGAATTTCAGCCCCTGCTCGCGCGCCTGACGCAGCAACAGCGTGATATCGGGGTTGTAGCCGGTGTGGAAAATGACGTCGGGCTTGGCACGCTTCAACTTGGTCACCAGCGCGGAGAGGTCAGGCGCGGTGGCCGAATAGCCTTCCTTCATCACGACGTTGAAGCCCGCCTTTTTCGCGCCGGCCTCGTTGCCCCTGGACACGTCGACGCCATAGGCGCCGTCCTCGTGAATGATCGCGACGCGCAGATCCTTCGGCTCCTTGTCGAACTTCGCCTTGGCGTTCTGCGCGATGAAATCCATCGTCATCATGCCGAACTGGTCGCCGCTCGCTTGCGGGCGGAAGACGTATTTGTAACCCTTCTCGTTGAACACGGCCGACGAGATGCAGGTCGTCATCCACATGAACTTCTTGAGCTGCTCGACACGGGCCGCGACCGGCACGCATTGCGCCGAGGAGAAGAAGCCGAGCACCATGTCGACCTTTTCTTGCTCGAGCAGGCGAACGGATTCGTTGATCGCGATGTCGGGCTTGCTTTGCGCATCGGCATAGACCGCTTCGATCTTGTAACCCTCGACGCCGGTCTTGGCGAAATGGTCGAGAACGATCTTTGCGCCGATATAACCGAGCTCAGAGCCGCCGCCGGCGAGAGGCCCGGTCAAATCGAAAACGACGCCGATCTTGATCTTCTTCTCTTTGCCTTGATCTTGAGCCTGGGCGGACGCCGCCAAGACCGTCGCTGATATCGCGACCAACAGCCCACGTACCAAACGGGCAGCCATGCGCACGCGCATCAAAACCTCCCTGGCCGATTGTGCATTGCATTCTTTTTGCTTTTGTATTTTTGCCCATCACATGGGCTGGGCGCAGCGATGTCAAGCCTCGCGCGTCAGCGCAACGCGAACTGCTGCTCGACGAAGGCCGTGACAAATCGCGGCATGGACGGCGTGAGATCGCTCATTCCGCGCACGAGATGGATAGCCGACAGCTCCGGCTCGGCCTCGCGCGCCAGATTGGCTTCGATCCGCGCACGCGCCACATCACCCGGCATGTCCAGGTTGATAATTTGCAACATCGCAATCGTGGGGCCGGTGACGACGCAGTGCCAGTCCGGTTCGACCCGATAGTCGGCCGCGGTGAGGCCGGTCTCCTCCTCGAGTTCGCGGATCACGCTGCCGGGAATGTCGAGCGTGTCGCCCCTGACGTCGTCGAGGTCGGGCGTGCCCGACGGGAAATAGATCCGGCCTGCATTGGCGGTATGCTGCGCCATCTCGCCCATCACGAATGCGCCGTCGGAGCTACGCAGCGCGCCCATGCCAAAACCGTTGAACACGGCCTTGTCGGGAAAGCCCCAGTCGCGCCAGGCGAGGAAGCTCGCGAAATCGGTCTCGAAATAGGTCGCGGCGAGATGGCCGTCGGTAAACAGGGCATCCCGCCCGATCAGGACGCGACCGTTCCAGAGTTTTGGTCGCTCACGCTGCTTCTCGGCGAAATGCGCGGTGATCTCGGCGCGCCGCTCCTCCGCGAACGGCCAGACGATCGGTCGCACGGCGAGATCAAGGGTGGTGACGCGATGAATGATGGGTGACGTCATGACGCCTGATGACCACGCCTTCGCGCCAGTTATTTGGCGCTCCCCGTAGTCTTCTTGGCCTGCTCGACGTACTTGTTGGTAAAGGTCTTGCTGACGTCGATCTTGGCGTTGGCCACCTCCGGCGAGCCGACGCTGAACACCGCGAGCACGGCGTCCGCACCCTTCGGGTCCATCTTGCCGGTCTCGGAGAACATCGGGATCGTGTTCTTGAGCGCCGCGAGGTAGAGGTCCTTGTTCTTGCCGACCGTCTCCTCCGGCATCTTCGCCATGATCTCCTCGGGCGAGTGCGAGTGGATCCAGGCGAGCGTGCCCAGGATCGCGTTGGTCAGCGCCTGCGTCTCCTTCTCGTGGCCGGCAACCCAGGCCGCGGTCGAGTACAGCGCGCCGCCCGGATATTCGCCGCCGAACGTCTCGAGCGTATCCTTTTGCGTGCGGGTATCCGAGAGGATGCGCAGATCCTTGTGGCTGCCCTGAAGCACGGTCACCGACGGATCGAGCATTACGGCCGCGTCGATCTGGCCCTGCTCCATCGCGGCGACCGCAGTGGCGCCGAGGCCGACGCCGATCACGGCGGTGCTGGCGGGATCGACGCCATTTTTCTTGAGCATATATTTGAGGAAGAAGTCCGTAGAAGAGCCGGGCGCGCTGACGCCGACCTTCTTGCCGGCGAGGTCCTTGATCGACTTGATCTCGTTGGTGTGCGAGGGCGAAACCACCAGCACGAGGCCGGGATAGCGGTCATAGACGACGAACGCCTGAAGCTCTTGCTTCTTGGCTGCGAGGTTGACGCAATGGTCGAAATAGCCGGAGACCACGTCGGCGCTGCCGCCGAGCACGGCCTTGAGCGCGTCCGAGCCGCCCTTGAGGTCCACGAGCTCGACATTGAGACCGGCCTTGTCGTATTCGCCGAGCTGCTTTGCCAGCACCGTCGGCAAATAGCACAGGCAGGAGCCGCCACCGATCGCGATGGTGACCTTGCTTTGCGCCGCGGCAAGACCGGCGGTGAGCGTCAGCGCGATCAACGCGCCCGCGAGCCTGGCTATCGTGTTCTTCATTGGTTTCCTCCGTTCGGCTGGCGGCACCATAGAGCAGCCGAGCTGGCTTGAGAAGCAGGACCGAAGGCGCTGGCCATCGGCCTTTCGGCGCAATAGCATGAGCCCACAAGAACAATTCTTGATGGGGAGGATCATCCATGAATCGCCTTGCAATCGGACTGTCGATCGCCACCGCTTTTGCCGCCGGATGCGGCGCAACTCACCTGCTTCGGCCGGCGCTGGCCGCGGAGAACATCACGCCGCAGATCATCCACACCGGCGAGATGGAGGGTGACGCGCTCGGGAACGCGAACGCCGTCGGCTTCCGTTCCAAGATGTTCGCGAGCGCCGACGGCGCCACCATCTCGATCCAGGTCGGCAATGTGCCCAAGCACATGCATCCCAACACCAACGAGATCCAGTACATTTTAGAGGGCACCGGCACGATCTGGTTCGGCGACAAGGAAGTCACGGTGAAGCCGGGCGACCTCGTCATCATCCCGAAGGGGACGCCGCATGGCGGCACCAAGCCGATCAGCGGACAGGTCAAGGCGATCGCGATCAAGACGCCGCCGCAGGCCCCCGACGACACCAAACTGCTGGACTGATCGATCCGGGGCTCGCGCGGTGCGCGGGCCCCTCGCGGCCTAGCCGCGACCGTCCACGGTCGGGCGCCACACCAGCAGTCTCCGCTCCACCAACGTCACGCCAAAGTCGATCAGGATGACGAAGGCCGACAGCACGAACATGCCGGCGAACACGCCGGCGACGTCGAATATGCCTTCGGCCTGCTGGATGAGATAGCCGAGCCCCGCCGCCGATCCCAGATATTCGCCGACGACCGCACCGACCACGGCAAAGCCCACTGACGTGTGCAGCGAGGAGAACATCCACGACAGCGCGGAGGGCCAATAGACGTGCTGCATCAGCTGCCGCTCGCTCATGCCGAGCATGCGGCCATTGTCGAGCACGGTGCGGCTGACCTCCTTGACGCCCTGATAGACGTTGAAGAACACGATGAAGAACACCAGCGTCACGCCGAGCGCGACCTTGGACCAGATGCCCAGCCCCAGCCACAGCGCGAAGATCGGCGCCAGCACCACACGCGGCAGTGCGTTGACCATCTTCACGTAGGGATCGAACACCGCGGCGACCAACGGCTGGCGCGCGAACCAGAAGCCGATCAGCACGCCGCCGGCCGATCCGATGACGAAGGCCAGGATCGATTCCGTCAGCGTGATGCCGAGATGCTTCCAGATCACGCCGGACGAGAACCATTTGACGATCTGGGCGAAGACATCGACCGGATTGGAGAAGAAGAACGGCGGCAGCAGGATCTTGCCGAACACGGGCACGGTCGACAGCAATTGCCACAGCGCGAGGCAGACCACCGCGACCAGCACTTGCAGCAGGAGCAGCGTCACGCGCGACATCACACCGCCTCCGCCGCTTGCGTGGATTGCGCGTAGCCCTTCATGACCTCGTCCTTGAGCACGCTCCAGATCTCGCGATGAAGCGCATGGAATTCCTTGTCCAGCCGCACTTCAAAAATGTCGCGCGGGCGCGGCAGGCTCACGCGCCAGTCGCCGATGATGCGCGAGGACGGCCCCGCCGACATGATCACAACGCGGTCGGCGAGCGCGATCGCCTCCTCCAGATCATGGGTGACGAACAGCACGGCCTTGCGATCGGCGTTCCAGAGGTCGAGCAGCAGGTTGCCCATGACCTGCCGGGTCTGTGCATCCAGCGGCCCGAACGGCTCGTCCATCAGCAGGATCTTTGGATCGCGGATCAGCACCTGCGCCAGCGCCACGCGCTTGCGCTGGCCGCCCGAGAGCATGTGCGGATAGCGGTTGGCGAAGGCACCCAGGCCGACCGAGGTCAGCCATGTCTGCGCCTGCGGCAGCGCCTCGCCGCGCGGCGTGCCGCTGACTTCGAGCCCGATCGCGACGTTGTCCAGCGCGGTCTTCCAGGGGAACAGCGCATCGGCCTGGAACAGATAGCCGGCATCCCGATTCAGCCCGGCGAGCGGCTGGTCGAATATCCTGACGCTCCCGGCAGCCGGCTTCAGCAGCCCGGCCGCGACGTTGAGCAGTGTTGATTTCCCGCAGCCGGTCGGGCCGACGATGGCGACGAACTCGCCCTGCGCCACCGTCAGATGCGCCTTCTCCACCGCCGTATAGACCCGCCCGTCCCCCAGCTGGAACGCGACCTTGGCATCTTCCAGCGCCACTGCCGTAGGCGTTATCATGTGTTCCCTCCGAACTTGGCCCGATGCCTTAGCCGCTCGCGCGGCCAAGTTCAATCAAGCCGCCAAGCGTGGTACGCATGGGCCTCGTCATCCCCTGCCCCACGGGCGGGTTAGCGTAGTGAGCCCCGCCCGATGCCATCCAGGCCGATGATTGGCTATGCCCACGTCACCAAGAGCTTCGGCGCGCTCAAGGCCGTGGACGATGTGTCACTCGACATCGCCGAAGGCGAGTTTGTGGCCGTCGTCGGCGGCTCGGGTTCGGGCAAGACGACGCTGCTGCGGCTCGCCAACCGCCTGATCGAGGCGGATGGCGGCACGATCACGGTCGAGGGCGACGACGTGCAATCCGTCGATCCGGTCGCGCTGCGGCGCCGCATCGGCTACGTCTTCCAGAGCGGCGGGCTGTTCCCGCATCTGAGCGTCGCGGACAATATCGGGATCACGCCAAAACTGCTCGGCGTGCCGGCGGCGGATATCGCAACGCGGGTCGATGAGTTACTCGAGCTCGTGCAGCTCGACCGGGCCGCGCATCGCGAGCGGTTGCCGGATGCGCTCTCGGGCGGCCAGCGCCAGCGCGTCGGCGTGGCGCGGGCGCTTGCGGCACGGCCCCGAATTGTGCTGATGGACGAGCCCTTCGGCGCGCTCGATCCCCTCACCCGCGATGCGCTCGGCGACGATTTTCGCGAGCTGCACCGCAAGCTCGGCCTGACCACCGTGATGATCACCCACGACATGACGGAAGCGATTTTGCTCGCCGACCGCATCGCGGTGATGCGCAGCGGGAAGCTGCTGGCGCAGGGCACGCCAGTGGAGCTCTCGAAAAGCAGCGACGCCTACGTGCTGGAGCTGTTGCGGACGCCACGACGCCAGGTCGAGCGATTGAACGCGTTGCTGCCACAGAGCGGGGCGGCATGAGCCTTTTCACCGATCCGCGCTGGGGCGAGGCGCTGGGGCATTTGCCCGACTATCTCGGCAACCACGTACGGGTCAGTCTCGCCGCACTTGCGCTCGGCCTGATCGTCAGCCTGCCGCTGGCGATCCTGACGCGCAACCGCCCAACGCCGCGCGCCGTCCTGCTCGCGCTAGCCAGCATCGTGCAGACGGTGCCCGGGCTGGCGCTGCTCGCGCTGTTCTATCCGCTCCTGCTGCTCGCGGCCTCCGTGGCGCTGGCCTGGTTCGGCGTCTCCTTCTCCGCTTTCGGCTTCCTGCCGGCGATGCTGGCGCTGGCGCTCTATTCGATGCTGCCGGTGCTGCGCAATGGCATCACCGGCCTCAACGGCATCGATCCCGCGCTGATCGAGGCTGCCAAAGGCGTCGGAATGACCGCACGGCAGTCGCTGGTGATGGTTGAACTGCCGCTGGCTCTCCCGGTGATGATGGCTGGCATCCGTACCGCCGCCGTGTGGGTGATCGGCACCGCGACGCTGTCGACCCCGATCGGGCAGACCAGCCTCGGCAATTACATCTTTGCCGGGCTGCAGACCCAGAACTGGGTATTCGTGCTGTTCGGCTGCTTTGCCTCGGCTCTGCTGGCGCTCGCGGTCGATCAACTGCTCGGCCTGATCGAGAGTGGCCTGCGGTGGCGCAGCCGCGCGCGTACAGCGCTTGGCGCGGCCGGGATCGCGGCACTGGTCGCCGCAACATTGGTGCCGACGATAGAGCGCTCACCGAACAGCTATGTCGTCGGCGCCAAGACGTTTGCCGAGCAGTATGTGCTGTCGGCGCTGATGCGCGACCGGCTGCAGGCCTCCGGCCTTTCCGCCGTCGCACGATCCGGTCTCGGCTCGAGCGTGATCTTCGAGGCATTGAAGGCCGGCGATATCGATCTCTATGTCGATTATTCCGGCACGCTCTGGGCCAATCAGCTTCACCGCACGGACATCCAACCGCGGGCGGAACTGCTGGCGGAGCTGCAGACGACGCTTGCGAAGGAGAACATCACCCTGCTCGGCGAGCTCGGATTCGAGAACGCCTATGCGCTGGTGATCCCTAAGAAACGCGCCGAGGCGCTTGGCATCCGTACCATCGCCGATCTCGCCGCGCATGCTTCGACCCTGTCGATCGCCGGCGACTATGAGTTCTTCTCGCGACCCGAATGGGCGGCGCTGCAAAAGGCCTATGGGCTCTCGTTCCGCGCCCAGCGCCAGATGCAGCCGGACTTCATGTATGCGGCGGTCGCCAGCGGCGAGGTCGATGTCATCGCGGGCTACACCAGCGACGGGCTGATCGCAAAATACGATCTCGTTGCGCTCGACGATCCCAGGCACGCGATCCCGCCCTACGACGCCATCCTGCTGCTGGCCCCGAAACGGGCCGGCGACGAGCGGCTGCAGGCCGCGCTGAAACCGCTGCTCGGCAAGATCGACATCGCGACCATGCGCGAAGCCAATTTACGCGCCGCCGGCAATGATGCGAATTCGTCGCCGGATGCCGTGGCGAAATGGCTGTGGGAGAAGGTGGGTGGGCGGTAGGCCGGCTACAGCCCCCGGATCAACCCCGCATCGATCAGCAGCCGATTCAGCCGGCGCGCCTCGGCGCCGTCCTTGCAGCCGTAGAAGATGCCCTTGCAGCGGAGCATGATCTCCTTCTGCTCGGCGAAGGACGGATCGAGCGGGATGCCGGCGGCTTCCTGGATGACCAGTGGCAGATACGGACCATCGACCGTGTCCATCACGGCCTCGCTCTTCACCGGCTCGAAATTGACGGCGTCGATCGCGTAATAAGTCGCGTAGAGACGTGGGTCGTAGGCGTCGAGCTTCTTGCCGATTGCACCCTCGTCGAGCCCGGGCTCGAGGATACCGGGCGCGAACTCGGGCTGATGGTCGCCATAGCGCACGATCAGGAAAGGCTCGCCGGGAAAATTCTTCTTCAAGCCCGCGAGGAAAGCCTTGTACTGCTCAGCGCTCATCGCCTGCCGACGCAGATATTCGTCGATGGACGGCACATTGCCCGGTGCGCGCCAGTTCGGCAGCAGATCCGGGCGGAAGCGCGTCTCCCAGGGGAAATGATTGGCGCCGAGATAGATGAAGGTGAACAGCGGCTTGTTCGGCGATCGCTCACCCATCAGCCGGAGCGCCTTGTCGTAGAAGAAGCTATCCGGCTCGACATCCTTGGCGCCGAGATCCTTGGAGTCGAGGAAGCGTTCGATGCCGGTCGTCACCTGAAAGCTGCGCGCGGCCATGAAGCCGCCATTGGCGGGGTAGAGCGACATCGTGTCGTAGCCACAGCGGCGCAGCGCCAGCGGCAGGCCGCGCTCGACACGGCCTGTTGCAATGCGCGTCACGAAATAGGCGAAGCGGCCGAACGAGCGCGACGACAACCCCGCGAGCACATTGTATTCGGTGAACCAGCTCGGCCCGCCATTGCTCTCGGCCAGAAACGCGCGCTCCTTGCCGTCCCAGGATTTGAAATGGCTACCGTAGCCGGTCGGCACCTTGATGCCCTGCGCGGCGCGGATGTCGAAGCTCGATTCATCATGGACCATGATGATGTTCGGCCGCCGGCCGGCGGGATGGCAGGCATCGACCAGCGGCGTATTGAGCCGTTCGTTGGTCGAAGCGGCCGACTCCATGAAGCCGTATTGCGCGAAGTCGGAGACCGCGCTGACGCCGGAGCGGAAGAACTTCGAGAGATAGCCGTCGTCGTAATAGCCGCGCCAGGCCTCGTCCGGATGATAGAGCGAATAGCCGACCAGCGCGGCGAGGCAGGCGAGCTTGCAGGCGAGTGCCGGTAGCCTACGGATGCGGAACGGGTCGAGCCACCACAGCGCATACATCAGCGGCAGCGTGACGAGGCCAGCCCCGATCACCGACCAGCGCAGATTCGGGAAGATCGTGAACAGGAACGCCACGGTGTCGCGGTCGATCATCATCAGGTCGATGAAGTTGACCGTCATCTGCACGACGTCGTGCTTCAGCCGCGACAGCAGCACCAGCACCACGACCATGGTCAGCGACAGCGCACCCGAGAGCGCCGGCCGCCGCAGTAGCGCGATCCAGAAGAAATTGAGGATGCCCCAGGCCAGCACGAAGGAGAGCCGTGCGCCGAAATCCGTCTCGGTCTCGCACATCAGGACGAGCGCCGCGAGATGCGGCGCCGCAACCGCGAGCAGCCGCCAGATGCCGAGCGCGGCGACGCTCGCCAGCACGGCGGTTGTGGCAGAAGGACCTGGATTCGGCGCGGACGCCATCGACGACACGCAACTGCTGGTCCGGCACGGTGATGCCGAGCCGGCTGACCGGGCCTGCGGCGTTCGGCGCAGCCGGAAGGCCTGCACCGTGTCATAAAACTGTAATTGAACGGTCACGGACAAGCAACGCGCGTCGCGATCCGACCTTCGCTTAATGTTAGCGGAAGCCGATTGGTCTCCGCATCCAATCCGTCCCCAGGGCAAATCCCGCGGTGCAGAACCGATTTGCCGTCTAGTCGAGGCCCTCGACGCTGACCAGGCGGGCAGAACTGCAAGCATCCCGGACCGCTTTGAGTCCCTGGTAGGTCGCGCCTGTGTAGAACGCCTCCCAGGCTGCGACGGACGGGAATTCCAGCAGAACGATCCTGCGGGGCTGCCAGTCTCCCTCGTAGACCTTGTGGCCGCCCCCTCGCGCCAGATACCTGGCTCCAGCGGCCTCCAGGGCGGGCTTCACGCCCAACATGAAGCTTTGGTACTGCTGCAAATCCCTGATCTCGACGTCGAAAATCACATAAGCCGGCATCTCAAGACGCTCCCACGATCGGAAATCGATCACCTGTCTGGCAATGGTCTCGCCTCGGAGGCTCAGCCCTGCGGCAGCAGCCCGAGCCGCTTGGCGATGATACGGTCGACCACACGCTTGGGCAGCGCGGCCGTCATCAAATGTCGCATCCGGTCCGGCGTGATCTGGTAGCGAACCTTGGGCCTCTCGGCGGTGAGCGCCTCGAAAACGACCTCGGCGATCCGCTCGGCCGGCAGCCCGGTCTCGCCGAGCTTCATCATGAACGCCATGACCTTGTTCAGCGCCGGCAGATAAGGCGAGTTCTGGTAGACCGAGAGATCGATCTGCTCGGCCTTGCTCCAGATCGGCGTCTTCACCGCGCCGGGGGCGACGATGATGACGTCGATGCCGAACAGCATCAACTCGCGGCGCAAGCTCTCCGACAGGCCTTCGATGGCGTGCTTGGAGGTGCTGTAAGGCGCCGACAAGGGATTGCCGTTCTTGCCCGCGACCGAGCTGATCATCACGATCCGGCCCTTCGGCCCCTTCAACGACGGGTCGGCGCCCAGCAGCGGCCCAAAGGCCTGCGTCGCGATGACCGGGCCAATGACGTTGATCTCCATCTGCCGGCGGAAGTCGTCGACCGGCAATTCGAGCACGGGACCGGCGACCGCGACGCCGGCATTGTTGACGAGACCGGCCAGCGTCTCGCCGCCCAGCGCCTCGCGGACTTTTCGCGCAGCCGCGAGGACCGCCGCCTCGTCGGTGACGTCGAACAGCAGCGGCGTGAAGTTCGCACCGAATTCACCCGTGAGCCGGTCCGCATCGGCCTGCTTGCGGACACTACCGAAAACACGATACCCGCGCCCGATCAGAAATTTAGCAATGGCCCAGCCAATGCCGGTGGACGCGCCGGTGACGACGACGGATCGCATGGTCTTTCCCCCGAAGAGCTCCCGCGATCATGCAGTGGAAACGTGCCGCGGCGCAATGCCGTCCACCGCTCAAGGAGACGCCGCCGATGTCAGTTCTTAAGTTGAAGCGAGGCGGGAACGTCGCGACGTGAGATCGATTGCAGTGTGAAGATATGGATGAAGAGCCGAATCTTTGACTCTGAAGACGCTCGGCTTTTGAGGATCGGGAGCTTCTGAGAAATTCCGAAAAACAACGCGAGACCAAGAATGTGGTTTGAGCGTCAGTTCTTCCTGCTCAGGGAGCACTTCAGCTCGCGAAGAATTTGAATGAAGCAGCAATGCTTCGCGCGAGACGAAAAGAGCGAGACCGCTGGTTGCGATCTCGCTCGAATATAGCCGCGAAAGATTTAAGAATTGGTTTGGCGAGCGAAGCTTGTGTTTTCGCTCGCGTGTCCGGATGCGGCGTAACCGATACGCCGCATCCGAACGGCCGCGACTTAGTTCTTCGACTTATCGACCAGCGCGCCCTTCTTGATCCAGGGCATCATGTCGCGCAGCTTGGCGCCGACTTCCTCGATCGGGTGCTCGGCGAGCTTGGCGCGGGTCGCCTTGAACGAGGTCTGGTTGACCTTGTTCTCGAGCATCCAGTCGCGGGCGAACTTGCCGGACTGGATGTCGTTCAGAACCCGCTTCATCTCCTTCTTGGTCTCGTCGGTGACGATGCGCGGGCCGGTGACGTACTCGCCGTACTCGGCGGTGTTGGAGATCGAGTAGTTCATGTTGGCGATGCCGCCTTCATAGATCAGGTCGACGATCAGCTTCACCTCATGCAGGCACTCGAAATAGGCCATCTCCGGGGCGTAGCCGGCTTCGACCAGGGTCTCGTAGCCGCCCTTGATCAGCTCGACCAGACCGCCGCAGAGCACCACCTGCTCGCCGAACAGGTCGGTCTCGCACTCTTCCTTGAAGGTGGTCTCGATGATGCCGGCACGGCCGCCGCCGACAGCGGAGGCATAGGACAGGCCGAGGTCGTGGGCGTTGCCCGAGACATCCTTGGCGATCGCGATCAGGCAGGGCACGCCGCCGCCGCGCTGGTATTCGGAACGAACGGTGTGGCCGGGGCCCTTCGGCGCGATCATCAGCACGTCGAGGTCGGCGCGCGGATCGAGCAGGTTAAAGTGGACGTTGAGACCGTGCGCGAAGACGAGCGCTGCGCCCTTCTTCATGTTGTCATGCAGGTGCTCGCGGTAGATGTCGCCCTGGAGCTCGTCCGGGGTCAGCATCATGACGAGGTCGGCCCATTTGGCGGCCTCGGCGACTTCCATCACCTTGAAGCCGGCAGCTTCCGCCTTCTTGGCCGAGGCCGAACCTTTGCGAAGCGCAATCGCCACGTCCTTGACGCCGGAATCCTTCAGGTTCAGCGCATGGGCGTGGCCCTGGCTGCCATAGCCGACGATGACGACCTTCTTGCCCTTGATCAGGTTCAGGTCGGCGTCGCGATCATAATAAACACGCATGGTCGTTTCCTCGTTCAGGGGCCGGAATCGGCCGTTGGTCAGGTCTTGTCAGTCAGGTCTCGGACGGTGAAATTTGCGGATTTCGGGGGCTGTCTAGAGCATTTTCGGCCCCCTGGGAAACCCGTTTCTGCATGGAAAGCCGGGGCATCATGCATCCATGACGACGGGATAGAGCGACGCCAGCAGCAGGATCGCCATCAGGATGTTGAAGGCGCGGACCAGCCGCACGGAGGTCAGGACGGGCCGCAGTGCGGTGCCGAAGAAGGCCCAGACCACCGTCGAGACCGTGCCCACGAGCAGACTGATCAAGGTCTGGATCGCGATGTTGAGCGGGAATTGGGCGATCGCCGCATAGGCGGTGATGGTGCCGATCACGATCACCCAGCCTTTGGCGTTGATCCATTGGAACATGGCGGCGCCCAGGAAAGTCATCGGGCCGCGGCCATCCCCCTCGTCCGGCTTGGCCGGGCCCGAGAAAGCGATCACGGCGGCCAGGTAGAGCAAGTAGGCGGCGCCGGCATATTTCAAAATGGTCTGCAGGATCGGATAGGCCAGGAAGACGGTGCCAAGCCCAAGGCCGACCGCTGCAATCATGAAGGCGAAGCCGATGACCACGCCTGCGATGTGGGGTATCGTGCGCCGGAAGCCATAGGTCAGCCCCGAGGACAGCAACATGATGTTGTTCGGCCCAGGCGTGAAATACATCACGGCCATGAAGGCGAGGAAGGCATACAGCAGCGACTGGGACATGCTCACCTCACGCGGCCTTCGGCTGCGGTTCTTGGTAACGCCTCGGGGCGTTTCGCCAGCACCATCACCGCGATACCGCCGATCACGGTGAGCATGCCGGCGAGGCGCAGCGGGCCGAACCGCTCATCGAACACGATGCTGGACGCGGCCGAGCCGACGAACGGCACCAGCAGCGCGAACGGCACCACCTGCGCAGGGGGATAGTCACGCAGCAGCCGGCCCCACAGCCAATAGGCGATGCTGGTGGAGATGGCGCCGATCAACAGCAGGCAAATGAGGCCGGTGAGCGACATGTGGATCAGCGACTGCCATGTCGGCGTCGGTCCGTTGACGATCAGCGTGAGCGCGAACAGCGGGACCGCGGTGGCGAGGCACAACCAGGCGAACAGATCGAACATCGGCACGCCGCGGGCGCCGCGCAGCAGGATATTGCCGACCGCAAAGCTGACCGGCGCGATCATCAGCACGGCGAAGGCACCGATGCTGAAATCATAGCCGACCGTGCCGCAGATCATCAAAAGACCGATTGCTGCGATGGCGATGCCCAGCGTCTGCACCGGCGTCGGCCGCTCACCGAATGCGATCGCGGCAAAGCCGATCGTGAACAGCGCCTGACTCTGCACGACGACGCTGGTCAGCCCCACCGGCACGCCATGGGCGATGCCATAGGCCTGGCTCAGAAACTGGCCGAGAAAGAGCGTGAAGCTGATCGCGATCAGGAGCGACCAGGCAACCTTCGGCTTGCGAATGAACAGGCACGGCACCGCGGCAATGGTGAAGCGCATCGCCGTCATCAGCTCCGGCGAAAATTCGTCGAGCGCGATCCGGCTCGCCACGAAGGCAAGCCCCCAGATGACCGCCACCAGGATGGCGATGAGGATGTCGGCCGGCTTCATTGTCGTTCCCGGTTCTGCCCTGTCGTGCAGCCCTGTTTGTTGTTCTGGTCGAGCCTTGCTCGCCGGCCTTTAAATGGAAGAATTGGGTTTCCGCAGCAGATAAGTGCCGTGCATCGGGGCGTGATAATCGGCCGAGACCAGCGTGAAGCCGACGTCGGTCAGCATCCGTTCCATGACCCAGCCAAAAGTGGAATATTCGTCGCGCATGTGAGTGACGACGCTTTCACGCGGGACATCGTGATTCTTGATCTCAAAGTCGGCCCATTGCTCGACGTCGCGCTCGAGCGCATCGGGCATCGAGGCGTAGACGATGTCGCGCAAATAGAAAGTGGCACCGGGCTTGAGCGCGCGATAGATCCGCGACATGGCCACCGCCTTCCAGAAATCCGGCAGATGGTGCAGCGTGAACTCGCTGACGATCAGGTCATAGGATTCCGGCCGGTAGGCGAAGCTGAGCAGGCCGGCGGACTGCGTGCGGACGGGCGCCTTGCGGTCGCGCGCGTAGATCTCGGCGAGCGCCAGCATCGCGGGCGAGATGTCGATGGCGTCGACCTCGGCGCCCATCAGCGCGGCCTCGGTCGCGAGCACGCCGTTGCCGCAACCGATGTCGGCGATGCGCCAGCCGCGTTGGACCCCAAGAATTTTCAGCGCCGCGCGCGCCCGTAGATCGGCATCGTCGTGACTGTCGTAGATCGAGGCCACTGCAGGCCCGATCCCCATCCGGTTCCGCTCGTTGTAATACCAGTCGCGCGCCAGCATCGCTCACATTCCTTCAGGCCCGCGACCAATCGCGGCAACACCGGTGCGCGACACTTCGACGAGGCCAAGCGGACGCATCAGGTCGATAAACTGGTTGATCTTGTCGGTGTTGCCTGTGATCTCGAACACAAAGCTCTCGGTGGTGGCGTCGATCACGCGGGCGCGAAACGCGTCCGCCAGCCGCAACGCCTCGACGCGATGCTCGCCCTCTCCGCGAACCTTGACCATTGCAAGCTCGCGCTCGATCGAGCGTTTCGTCAGCGTCATGTCGACGACGCGATACACAGGGATCATGCGGTCGAGCTGATGCTTGATCTGCTCGATCACCATCGGCGTGCCCGTCGTGACGATGGTGATGCGCGAGAGATGCTTCTGGCTCTCGGTCTCCGAGACCGTGAGGCTCTCGATGTTGTAGCCGCGCCCCGAGAACAGGCCGATGACGCGCGCGAGCACGCCGGGCTCGTTCTGCACGAGCACCGAAAGCGTGTGCGTCTCGTTCGGATCGTGGCGTTCCTCGATGAAATAGGCGGATGCGGGCTGGTTCATTGTCGTCCCCTTCATTCTCGTCGTTACGCCGTCGCCCGACGAGCGACCGGCGCTTCCGTGCCGACCCAACCGCGGAACAGATCGAAATCGATATTGCCGCCGGACAGCACGAGACCGACGCGCTTGCCCTGTAGCTTGGTCTTTTCCTGAAGCGCTGCGGCGAGCGCGGCGGCGCCGGCGCCTTCGGCGAGATTGTGCGTGTCGGTCCAGAGCGCACGGATCGCGAGCGCGATCTCATCGTCCGTCACCTGGACGATACGCGAGGCGCCCTTGAGGATGACCGCGAGCGCTTCAGGATCGGGAATCCGCGTCGCCATGCCGTCCGCGAGCGTATTGCTGGTCTCGGTCGTCACGGCATGACCGGCCGCGAACGACAGCGCGTAGGACGGCGCCTCGGTCGATTGCACGCCGACGACCTCGGTCTTCAGGCCGAGCAGATCGCGCGCCATGATACAGCCGCAGATCCCCGAGCCCTGCCCGATCGGCACATAGAGGATGTCGAGATCGGGCGCGGCCCGGAGCAATTCAAGCGCATAGGTCGCCACGCCCAGCACCAGGTCCGTATGGAACGACGGCACCATGTGCAGCCCGGCGAACTGCGCGTGGCGCCCGGCTTCCTCGCGTGCGGCCTGAAAGTCCTCGCCATGCTCAACGAGCTCGGCGCCGAACGCCTTCATCGCGCGGTTCTTCTCGACCGAATTGCCGCGCGGCACATAGATCACGGCAGGCACACCATGGCGGCTCGCCGCAAAGGCGAGGCTCTGACCATGATTGCCGCGCGTCGCCGAGATGATGCCCGGAATGTTCGGCCGTTCGCGCTTCAACCGATCAAGATAGACTAACCCGCCGCGCACCTTGAAGGCGCCCGTCGGCGCATGATTCTCGTGCTTGACCACGATCTGCGTGCCGAGCCGCTGGCTGAGCAGCGGCCAGGCGTGCGCCGGCGTCGGCGGCACCGCCTGCCCCACGATCGCATGCGCGCGTTCGAGCTCGTTCAGGTCGAACATCACATCACACCAGCGCCTTGCCGCCGGCGAACGCCTTTGCGGTGGCTTCGTCGTTCGCCTGCTCCGGCAACAGCATCTCGTTGTGCGCCTTGCCGGAGGGGATCATCGGGAAACAATTTTCCAGCGACGCGACGCGGCAGTCGAACAGCACCGGGCGCTTGACCGAGATCATCTCCTGGATGGCGCCGTCGAGATCGCCGGGCTTGTGCACCTGGATGCCGACGCCGCCATAGGCTTCCGCGAGCTTGACGAAATCCGGCATCGCCTCCGAGTAGGAATGCGACAGGCGGTTGCCATGGAGCAGCTGCTGCCACTGCCGCACCATGCCCATGTACTGGTTGTTCAGGATGAAGATCTTGATCGGCAGCTCGTACTGCACCGCCGTCGACATCTCCTGCATCGTCATCTGCACCGAGGCATCGCCCGCGATGTCGATGACGAGGCTGTCGGGATGGGCAACCTGCACGCCGACCGCGGCCGGCAAGCCGTAGCCCATGGTGCCGAGACCGCCCGAGGTCATCCAGCGATGCGGCTCCTCGAAGCCGTAGAACTGCGCCGCCCACATCTGATGCTGGCCGACCTCGGTGGTGATGTAGGTGTCCTTGCCGCGCGTCGCCTCGAACAGGCTCTGGATCGCGTGCTGCGGCAGGATGACGTCGTTGCTCTTCCTGTAATAGAGCGAGTTGCGGGCCCGCCACTGCGCGATCTGCTGCCACCAGGCCTTGATGTCGGGCTTCTTCGCCTCCGCCTTGAACACTTGAAGAATGTCGCCGAGAATGTTGCCGCAGTCGCCGATGATCGGCACGTCGACGCGGATGTTCTTGTTGATCGAGGACGGGTCGATGTCGATGTGGATCTTCTTCGAGCCCGGCGAGAACGCGTCAACGCGGCCGGTGATGCGGTCGTCGAAGCGCGCGCCGACGCACAGCATGACGTCGCAATCATGCATGGTCATGTTGGCTTCGTAGGTGCCGTGCATGCCGAGCATGCCGAGCCAGCTCTTGCCCGACGCGGGATATGCGCCGAGGCCCATCAGCGTGGAGGTGATCGGAAAGCCGGTGACTTCGACCAGCTCGCGCAGCAGCCTGGTGGCTTCAGGGCCGGAATTGATCACGCCGCCGCCGCTGTAGATCACGGGGCGCTTGGCGCCCGCGAGTAGCGCCACGGCCTTGCGGATCTGCGTCGCATCGCCCTTCACCCGCGGCGCGTAGGAGCGATGCACGTCGGACTTGCGCGGCGGATGATAGGTGCCGGTCGCGAACTGCACGTCCTTGGGCACGTCGACGAGCACCGGGCCCGGTCGCCCCGTGGTCGCAACGTAGAAGGCCTCGTGCAGCACCTTTGCGAGATCGTTGACGTCGCGCACCAGCCAATTGTGCTTGGTGCAGGGGCGCGTGATGCCGACGGTGTCGCATTCCTGGAACGCGTCGTTGCCGATCAGATGCGTCGGCACCTGGCCGGAGATGCAGACCAGCGGGATCGAGTCCATCAGCGCGTCGGTGAGCGGCGTCACCATGTTGGTGGCGCCGGGACCGGAGGTCACCAGTGCAACGCCGGGCCGGCCGGTCGAACGCGCATAGCCCTCGGCGGCGTGACCCGCACCCTGCTCGTGGCGGACCAGGATGTGCTGGACTTCGCTCTGCTGGAAAATCTCGTCGTAGATCGGGAGCACCGCGCCGCCGGGGTAGCCGAAAATGTCGGTCACGCCATGATCGATGAGCGCGCGGACGATCATCGCGGCGCCGGTCATCTGGTTCGGATCGTGGCTCTTGTCGCTCATTGGCTTGCTCCGGATGCGCTGTTGTCAGCGGCTTCGTTCGTGTCGGGTTTTCGGAAATAAAAAAGGCCCCGAAGAGGGCCCATGCACACCGCCTGTCATGTGGATGGCAGCTAGCCACCCCCGGCGGTGTGCCTGGGTACGACGGCGATAAGGAGTTTGGTAATAATGTTACGCATGGCAGGCGCCCAGCTTCCCAAAGGTTGCGCGAAACATAGCGGCCGGCGCCCCGATGTCAAGGCAATGCAGCCGTTCCCGCGCGATTTTGGCAGTGTAGCGGTGTTCCCGGGGATGGGCGAGAGGTAAATTCGGGAGCGGAGGCACAAAAGCGTGTCAGCCTTGGTCCAGTGCCGCGTTCACGATCGCCGCCAGCCAGCCCCGCGTCTCCCCGGGCTTCACCCACTCGAATTCGGGCAATTGGTGCCGGAACCAGGTGAACTGTCGCTTGGCGTAGTGGCGGGTGTCGGCGCGGCCGATGGTTGCCGCCTGCTCCAAGCTGAGCTCACCGCGCAGATGCCGGATCAGCGCCGGCACACCATGAGCCTTCATCGCCGGCAGCAGCGGATCGAGGTTTCGGGCGGCGAGACGCTCGACCTCCTTCAGCACGCCGGCACCCAACATGGCGTCGAAACGGGCGTCGATGCGCGCATAGAGCTCGTCGCGCTCGGGCGCGAGGAACACCGCGCGAAAACTGTCCCCGGGGAGCAAAGGCGGCTGGCCCTCATGGTGCCAGTCCAGCAGCGAGCGGCCGGTGGCTTCGACCACTTCGAGCGCGCGCGCAATGCGCGTGCGATCACGCAGGTTCAATCGCTCGGCGGCTCGCGGATCGGAGGCTGCGAGTTCCGCATGCAGCGCCTCGACGCCGTTCCGCTCCAGTCGCGCTCGAACGTCCTCGCGCACCTCGGCGGGGATCGGCGGTACCACGGAAAGGCCCGCCGTCAGCGCCTTGAAGTACAGCCCGGTCCCGCCGATGAAGATCGGCAGGCGGCCTTCGGCTTTCGCCACTTCGAGCGCCTTGGCCGCGTCGCCCACCCAGGCGCCAGCCGAAAAATTCACGGCCGCATCGACATGGCCGTACAGGCGATGAGGCGCCCGCGCCTCGTCGCCATCTGTGGGGCGCGCGGTGATGATGCGGAGGTCGCGATAGACCTGCATGGAATCGGCATTGATCACGACCCCGCCCGCAGCGAGCGCAAGCTCGAGCGCCAGCGCCGACTTGCCGCTGGCGGTCGGGCCTGCGATAAGCACCGCCTTGCCAACATGCCTTCTGCCGACTTGCCCCTCGCTCACGAAAACCTCAAATGTCCCTCGTTGCCACGCTGATCTGCAACCCGAATAACCCCGCGCTCGACTCCACCATCGTCGACGGCGCCCGCGCCGTGCTGCCTCAGGCAGCTCCCGCGCACTGGCTGTTCGACGGGGTTGCAGTCGATATCCCCTTCGGCGCCGACAGTAACCTCGAAGGCGACCGTCACGCCATCGAACAGCGGCTCCGCGAGCTTCGCGGCGACCTGCCCATCGACATCGTGGTGCAGCCAGTCGGCTTCCGGCGCAAGAAGCTTTTTCTCGCCGACATGGATTCCACCATGATCGGCCAGGAATGCATCGACGAGCTCGCCGATTTCGTCGGGGTGAAGGCCCATGTGGCAGCCATTACCGAACGCGCAATGCGCGGCGAGGTCGAGTTCGAGCCGGCGCTGCGCGAGCGCGTTGCGCTGCTGAAGGACCTCCCCGCCAGTGCCGTCGACGAGGTGCTGGCCAAGCGCATTACGCTGACGCCGGGTGGTCGCGAACTGGTCGCGACCATGCGCGCCCATGGCGCCTATGCCTGCCTCGTCTCCGGCGGCTTCACGCTGTTCACCAGCGCGGTCGCCACCAGGATCGGCTTCCAGGAGAACCGCGCCAACGAGCTCGTCGTCCGCGACGGCAAGTTCACCGGCGAGGTGAAGGAGCCGATTTTGGGGCGCGCGGCAAAGCTCGCGACGCTGGTGGATCTAATGGAGTCGTTCGATCTCGACGACATCGACTCGCTGGCGGTCGGCGACGGCGCCAATGATCTCGCGATGATCCAGGCGGCGGGGCTGGGCGTGGCGTATCACGCCAAGCCCGCGGTGGCCGCCGCTGCGGCGGCGCGGATCGATCATGGCGATCTCACCGCGCTGCTGTACGCGCAGGGGTATCGACGCGAGGAGTTCGTGGAGGCGTAAGTCTTACCGCACGCCCAACTGCTGTAGGGTGGGCAAACGCGCATTTGCGCCGTGCCCACCACTCTTGCAGCAGTGGTGGAAAAGTGGTGGGCACGCTTTCGCTTTGCCCACCCTACAGAACTGCGCCGTGCTTACTGCACGCTCAACGCCACGAAGCGCAGCTCACCGTCGGCGTTCGAGACCAGCAGCAGCACCGACTTCTTGCCGTCCTTCTTGAGCTGGTCGATCCGCTTCTGGATGTCGGCGCCGCTGGAGACGCTCTCCTGCGCCACCTCGACGATGACGTCGCCGGCGGAGAGGCGCTTCTCGGCGGCATCCGAATTAGCGTCGACATTGGTGACGACCACGCCCTTGACGCTGTCCTTGATCTTGTAGCGCGTACGCAGATCCTTGCTCAGCGCCGCGAGATCGAGGCCGAGCGCCTTCTGTGTCACGGTCTTTTCAGGTGCGGGCTCGTCGGTCTTCACTGCGGCCTGCACCTTGTCGGGATCCTGCAGCCGGCCGAGCATGACCTTCTTGGTCTCCTCCTGACCCTTGCGGATGATGACGACATCGACCTCCTTGCCGACCGCGGTATCGGCGACCACGCGAGAGAGATCCTTGGGGTCCTTCACGTCCTTGCCGTCGAACTTGACGACGACGTCGCCGGGCTCGATGCCGGCCGGCTTGGCCGGGCCCTTGTCGTCGACGCCGGCAACCAGCGCGCCGCGCGGCGGCTTGATGTTGAGGCTCTCGGCGATCTCGTCGGTGACGCTCTGGATGCGCACGCCCAGCCAGCCGCGGCGCAATTCGCCGAACTGGCGGAGCTGGTCGACGACACCCGCCACCGTCTTCGACGGTACGGCGAAGCCGATGCCGATCGAGCCCCCGGAGGGCGAGATGATCAGCGTGTTGACGCCGATGACGTCGCCATCGAGGTTGAACAGCGGACCGCCGGAATTGCCGCGGTTGATGGAAGCGTCGGTCTGAATGTAGCTGTCGTAGGGACCTGAGGAGATGTCACGGTTCTTCGCCGAGACGATTCCGGCCGTCACGGTGCCGCCGAGACTGAATGGATTGCCGATCGCGACGACCCAATCGCCGAGGCGCAGCTTGTCGGAATCGCCGAACTTCACCGACACCAGCGGTTTCGACGGCTTGAACTTGAGTACGGCAAGGTCGGTCTTCTTGTCGACTCCGACCAGCTCGGCCTTGATCTTGGTCCCGTCGTTGAGGATGACGTTGATCTCGTCGGCGTCCGCGATGACGTGGTTGTTGGTGACGACGACGCCTGATGTGTCGATGATGAAGCCACTTCCGAGCGAGTTGGTCTTGCGCGGCGCCGGGCTATTCTCGCCGCCCTTGCTGCCGCCGCCGGGACCCTTGCGATTCTTGAAGAAGTCGTCGAAAAACTCCTCGAAGGGCGAACCGGGCGGCAGTTGCGGCATGGCATTGCCGCCGCCCCCGCCCTTGGCTTCGACGGTCTGCGAGGTCGAGATGTTGACGACCGCGTCGATCACCTTCTCGGCGACGTCGGCGATGCCATCCGGTCCGCGCGCATAGGCCGGTGTGCCGAATGCGCTGAAAACGCCAACGGCGAGCGCGGCCAGCCCTAAGCGCAAACGGGTCGGGGCAATGGTGGCAGCGGTCATTGTGATCTCCAGGAAACAAGGATTCGGCGTCAAGACTGCGCTCGAACGGGGGGACGGCGCAAGCGCGGACCTTAACGGGCCTCAAGACCCGGACAATAAGGCGAAAACCGGTCCCTCGCCTTCACTTTGGCGTTGGTGCGACGGCTAAATTGGACGTCGCATAACCCAGATCAGGACCAGGCCGGCTACGGCCGAACCGATGCCGACCGCCCGCAGGACATTGTCCGGCGTGGCCATCGCGCTTTTCATGGCCTTGCGCATCCAGGCCGGGCTTGCCGCGAACATCAAGCCTTCCAGCACGAACAGGATGCCCAAACCGATGAGGAAGTCGGTGAACGCAATGGACCTCATCGGATTGGAACCTCCCGTTGTGCTGTTCTTGTCTGAACGAAGGGCGGCCAGACCTGCCGCCCTTGTCTCACTTACGGCTTCGCTGGCGTCGTGGTCGCCGTCTTGCCGGACGGGTTACCAAAGAACCGGAAGAAATCCGAGTCCGGGCGCAGCAGGAAGCGGGTGTCGTTCGCGCGCAGCCCGGTTTCATAGGCCGCCATCGAGCGGTAGAAGGCGAAGAAATCCGCGTCCTGGCCGTAGGCTTCGGCGAACAGACGGTTGCGCTCGGCATCGCCGACGCCGCGCGTCTGCTCGGCCAGCGACCTTGCATCCGCCTCGATCACGGTCGCCTCGCGGTCGGCCTTGGAGCGGATCTCCTGTGCTTTCTGGCCGCCCTGCGCGCGGAACTCGGCGGCTTCGCGCTCGCGTTCCGTCTTCATGCGCTGATAGACCGCCTGGCTGTTCTGCTCCGGCAAATCGGCGCGGCGGATCCGGACGTCGACGACCTGGATGCCGTAGCCGTCGGCCTCGTGGTCGAGCTGATCGCGGATGCGCTGCATCAGCTTCTCGCGGTCGTCGCGGACCACGTTGATGAAGGTGACCTCGCCGAGCACGCGGCGTAGCGCCGCGTTCAAGAGCGTGGTGAGCTGGATGTTGGCGGCCTGGATCGAGCCGATGCTCTGATAGAAGCGAAGCGCGTCCTTGATGCGGTAACGCGCGAAGGCGTCGACCACGAGCCGCTTTTGGTCGGACGCGATCGCTTCCTGCGACGGGTTCTCCAGATCGAGGATGCGCTTGTCGATGTTGATCACCGAATTCCACGGCGCCTTGAAGTGCAGGCCGGGAGCGGTGACGACGTCGACGGGCTTGCCGAACTGCAGCACGATGGTCTGCTCGGTCTGCGCCACCGTGAACAGGGACATGTAGCCCACGATCACGACGAGCAGGAGGCCGAGCAGCGTGACGATGCCTGTGACCGGAGATCTCATCGGTTGCCTCCGGTCGTCTGCTGGCCGGTTGCAGGTGGCCGCTTGGTCGTCAGTTCGCTGAGCGGCAGATAAGGCACCACGCCCTGGCCCGACTGGCCGCCATCATAGATGAGCTTTTCCGAGCCGCCGAGCACGCGCTCCATCGTCTCCAGGTAAATCCGTTCACGCGTCACGTCGGGCGCCTTCTTGTATTCCTCGTAAACCTTCAGGAAGCGCGAGCTCTGGCCCTTGGCCTCGGCGACCGTCTGCTCCCTGTAGCCTTCGGCGGCCTGCATGATCTGCGCCGACCGTCCGCGTGCCTGCGGCACGACCTGGTTGGCATAGGTCTGCGCCTCGTTCTGCAGCTGCTCCAGATTGGCGCGCGCCGCCTGGACGTCGCGGAAGGCGTCGATCACCTGCGCCGGCGGGTCGACCTTCTGCATCTGCACCTGGCTGATCTGAATGCCGGCGCCGTAGCTGTCGAGGGTCTTCTGGATCAGTTCCTGCACGCCCTGTTCGGTGACATTGCGCGCGCCGGTCAGGATCGGCTGGATCTGCGAGCGACCGATCACTTCGCGCATCGAGCTCTCGGCGACCGCCTTCACGGTGCCCTCGGGATTCTGGATGTTGAAGAGGAAATCGCCGACGCCGTTGGGCTTGATGCGCCAGAGCACGGTGAAGTCGACGTCGACGATGTTCTCGTCGCCGGTCAACATCAGGCTCTCTTCCGGCACGTCACGAATGGAGCGGCCGCGCCGCGCCGGATCGTCGATCAGCGTCATGCCGATGGAGATGGTGGACACACGCAGTGCCTTCGGCAGCAGCACGGTCTCGATCGGATAGGGCAGATGGTAGTTCAGGCCGGGCTCCACGGTGCGAACATGCTTGCCGAAGCGCAGCACGACGCCGAGCTCTTCGGACTGCACCCGGAAGAAGCCCGACAGCAGCCAGAACGCGACGATGAGCAGCACAATCAGCGTGATGCCGATGCCGGAGAAATAGCCGCCCGGCATGATCTGCTGGAGGCGGTCCTGGCCGCGCCGCAGAAGGTCTTCCAGATCCGGCGGCCTTGGCCCGACCGGTTGCGGGCCGTTGCCCCATGGTCCCTTCGGACCCGAGCCCCATGGGCCACCGCCCTGATTCTTCCACGGCATTCGACGCTCTCCTCGGCAGGGTGAAATTGCCCCAGCCCGCTTTGTCCGGTCCGGCTTTATAGGGGACAGGCAGGTCCCTTACAACGCAGCCATCGCCGCCCTCCGAGCTAAGCTTGGGGGCAGAAAAGTCAATGTTAACATTGGCAAATGCGGTTAATGGCCCGCCCGCCGACGATATGTCACATAGGAGTAGTCGGCGCTGTCGTGGGGTCCGGCAGGATGACGGATGCGCTCCACCTCATCCCACTCGGCCCTGTCGATGCCGAAATGCGTGTCGCCCTCGGGGCGGGCATGCACTTCCGTGATTTCGAGGCGATCGGCGCGATCGAGCCATTGCCGGAAGATTTCGGCGCCGCCAATCACGGCGATCTCGGTGACCGAACGCCGCAGGGCATCGCCGCGCGCGATGGCGTCTGCCTCATCAGTCGATGTCGTCACGATGGCGCCGGCGGCGCGATAATCCGCATCGCGCGTGACGACGATGTTGGTGCGGCCGGGAAGCGGCCGGGGCAGGGATTCGAAGGTCCTGCGGCCCATGATCACGGGCTTGCCGATCGTGAGCGCCTTGAAGCGCGCCATGTCGGATTTCATTCGCCACGGCATGGCGTTGCCGGCGCCGATGACGCCGTTCTCCGCGATCGCGACGACGAAGACGATCTCCATCAGGACGCGCTCCCGGCAAGCCGCGTCAACGCAGGCCCGGTGACGCGGCACAGCGTCCAGTCGTCCAGCATGACGGCACCGAGGGATTTATAGAAGGCGATCGACGGCGCGTTCCAGTCGAGCACCGCCCATTGCAGCCGGGACCAGCCGTTTTCGACGCATTCCCTGGCAAGATGCACGAGCAGAGCCTTGCCGAGGCCCCTACCCCGATGCGACGGCCGCACATACAAATCTTCGAGATAGATGCCGTGGCGGCCGCTGAACGTCGAGAAATTCGCAAACCACACCGCGAAGCCGACCGGCTCGCCGTTCCACTCGGCGAGGGCGCAATGGAGTTGCGGTCGCTCGCCGAACAGTGCGTCGGCGATGTCAGCCTCGGTCGCCTCGACCTCGTGCGAAAGCTTTTCGTACTCGGCGAGCTCGCGGATGAAAGCGAGAACCAGCCCGCCTTCGCCGGGACGCACACGGCGGATATTGAGCGACATCGGCGTCAGACCGCGACCGCGGCCTTGATGTGCGGATGCGGGTCGTAGCCGACGAGCTCAAAGTCCTCGTAACGGAAGGAGAAGATGTCCTTCACGTCGGGGTTGATCCGCATCACCGGCAGCGCGCGCGGCGCGCGCGTGAGCTGGAGCTTCGCCTGCTCCAGATGGTTGGAATAGAGATGAGTGTCACCGAATGAATGCACGAAGTCGCCGGGCTTCAAGCCCGTGACCTGCGCCACCATCATGGTGAGCAGCGCGTAGGAGGCGATGTTGAAGGGCACGCCGAGGAACACGTCAGCCGAGCGCTGATAGAGCTGGCACGACAGCTTGCCGTTGGCGACATAGAACTGGAACAGGCAGTGGCACGGCGGCAGCGCCATCTTGTCGACCTCGGCCGGATTCCAGGCCGAGACGATCAGCCGACGCGAGTCCGGATTGCGCTTGATCATGTCGATGACGTTCGCGATCTGATCGATACTGCGTCCGTCCGGCGCGGGCCAGGAGCGCCACTGATGGCCGTAGACGGGGCCAAGATCGCCATTGGCGTCGGCCCACTCGTCCCAGATGGTGACGCCGTTGTCGCGCAGATATTTGATGTTGGTATCGCCCTTCAGGAACCACAACAGCTCATGCACGATCGCCTTCAGCGGCAGGCGCTTGGTGGTCAGCATCGGAAAGCCGGCAGATAGATTGAAGCGCATCTGATGGCCGAACACCGACAGCGTGCCGGTGCCGGTCCGGTCGGTTTTTTCGGCGCCGTCTGAAAGAATCCGCTCGAGCAGGTCCTGATACTGGTGCATGTGCGTGAGCCTTTGGGGAGGCGGCGAATTTAGCGGCCGCCCCCACGCTGCGACAGCGGCGATTCGCCATCCCTGGGCATTATACCCGGAAAAGTGAGCGTTCCCGGTGCAAACGACAAGGGGCGGAACTTAGCGTCCCGCCCCTCGTCTATCAGATTGATCCTGCTGGCCAACTTGCCGGCTTGGGTTCGAGCCACGGCGCGCCGGCAGGCGCGTCGCCCTCAGTTCTCGGACTCTGTGAACACCTCGTCGCGCTTGGCACGCAACGCGGGCAGCACCGTGAGCACCAGGAGGAAGGCCGCGATCGCCAGCAGCACGGCCGACAGCGGACGCGTCAGGAACACGCTCCAATCGCCGCGCGAGATCAGCAGCGCGCGGCGCAGATTCTCTTCCATCAGCGGTCCGAGCACCATGCCGAGCAGCAGCGGCGCCGGCTCGAAATCGTGCTTGATCAGCCAGTAGCCGACCAGACCGAACACGCCTGCGAGGATGACGTCGACCGGCGCGTTGTTCACCGAGTAGATGCCGATCGCGCAGAAGATCACGATTGAGGGGAACATCAGCCGGTAAGGGACGCGCAACAGCCGCACCCAGATTCCGACCAGCGGCAGGTTGATGATGATCAGCATCAGATTGCCGATCCACATCGAGGCAATCATGCCCCAGACCAGTTCCGGCTGCTTCTGCATCACCTGCGGACCCGGCACGATGCCGTGGATGGTCATCGCGCCCACCATCAGCGCCATCACGGCGTTGGGCGGGATGCCGAGTGTCAGCAGCGGGATGAACGAGGTCTGCGCCGCGGCGTTGTTGGCGCTTTCCGGTGCCGCCACGCCCTCGATCGCGCCACGGCCGAACCGCGACGGGTTCTTGGCGATCTTCTTCTCGAGCGTATAGGACGCAAAGGACGCGATGACAGCGCCACCACCCGGCAGGATGCCGAGGATCGAGCCGAGCACGGTGCCGCGCAGGATCGCAGGCGCCGAGTCGATCAGGTCTTTCCTGGTCGGCATCAGGCCGGTGATCTTCTGCTGCACGAGGTCGCGGTTCATCTCGGCGCCGGCGTCGAGGTTGCGGATGATCTCGGCGAAACCGAACACCCCCATCGCCACCGTCGCAAAGCCGAGACCGTCGGCGAGTTCCGGAATGTTGAACGCCATGCGCGAGGCGCCGGTCTCGATGTCAGAGCCGACCATCGACAGCATCAGGCCGAACACGATCATAGCGATCGCCTTCAGCACCGAGCCCTTGGCCAGCACCACCGCGAAGATCAGGCCGAGCACCATCAGCGAGAAATATTCGGCCGGACCGAACGCCAGCGCGAGCTTGGTCAGAGGCGCGCCGAGCACGGCGATGAGCACTGTCGCGACGCAGCCGGCGAAGAACGAGCCGATCGCCGCGATCGCCAGCGCCGGGCCGGCACGGCCCTGCTTCGCCATCTGATGGCCGTCGATGGCGGTGACGACCGACGTCGCCTCACCGGGAATATTGACCAGGATCGAAGTGGTCGAGCCGCCGTACTGGGCGCCATAATAGATGCCGGCGAGCATGATCAGCGCGCCGACCGGCGGCAATCCGAACGTGATCGGCAGGAGCATCGCCACGGTTGCGACGGTGCCGATACCGGGCAGCACGCCGACCAGCGTGCCGACCAATGCGCCAATCAGGCACATGAGAATGTTGATCGAGATCGGCAGAGACAGACCGTAGAGCCACCACGGTGACCACCACGAGATCTGAAACACCACACCGAAACCGAGGCCCAGATTGTGGAAGAGATCGAACATCACACCCTCACTGAACCAGGAAGCGCGGGAACATCGGCATCGGCAGTCCGAGCACGTAGGGGAAGAGCAGCGCGCAGCCGAGCGTCAGGCAGGCGCCGACGATGACCGCTTCGACCCAGCGCGTCTCATGCGTGCCCATCGCCGCGATCAGGAAGCTCGAGAATGCCGTAACCACCACCCCAAGCGGACGAATCGCCAGCGCGAAGAAGACGATCGAGATCATCACGAAGAGCGGCCCGCGCCAGGCATAGTGCGCCATGCTCGGCCCGTCGGTCAGCAGTCCCGTCAACGCAATGCCCGCGCCAAGTGCGACGAGCAGTCCGCCAAACATCCGCGGCGCCGTGCCGGCGCCAAAGGAGAAGCCGCGCATCCCCTGCAAATCGCTGGAGGCCCACAGTGCGAACAGGGCGAGCGCCATCAGCACGATCCCGCCGACATAATCCTGCGCCGACCTGATCGTCATGAAGAACGTGAGAATAGCCACCGCAAAGATCGGATAAGAATAGATCAGCGCCAGCAGCACGTCGGATGACGCCTTCTTAGTGTCACCGCCGACCGCCCCGAGCAACGCGCCGGGCGCCCCCGCGAGCAGCGCCGTAGCGTGGCTGATCACGACAGCGGCCGGGCCGCGTCCGGCGCCCCAGCCAAAGATCGTCCCGAACGACCAGATGAATTCGAAGATCTGCGGCGCTATGGCCAGCAGACAAAAGCTGATCACCACCGAGGTGTTTCGGTTGGCTGTCGCCGAGTGGCCCATCGTATCGGCCATGCATGTCTCCTCCGCGACCCGTAAGCCACGAGCACTGTTGTTCTAATCGGCTGGAAATCGATGCCCCGCCCGGATCCCTGCCTAGCCATTTTCATTACACAATGCCAGCAAAACCCAACAAGCCCCCGACCAGCAAAATCCAAAGTGGATTGATGCGCGAGACGGATGCGACCACTGCAACCGTCGCGGTCAGAAGCAGCGCAGCAAGCGTGCGATCGGTCGACTCGGCGAGGATCAGGGCGCTCGCCGCCATCAGACCGATCGAGAGCGGAACCAGTGCAGCCTGGATCAGCCCGGGCCAGCGCGATTGGCTCGGCCGGTTGAGGAGCCGGCTGACATAATAGGCAAGCAGCGCGGTGGGCAGGCACATGGCCAAGGTCGCCGCCAGGGCACCGGGAATGCCGGCGACGGCATAGCCGATTAACGTGACGATAAGGACGTTCGGACCTGGCGAGAGCTGCGCGATCGCATAGGCGTCGGCGAACTGCTTGTCGGTCATCCAGTGATGCACATCGACTGCGATGCGGTGCATCTCGGGCACCGCCGCTGCGGCGCCGCCGACTGCGAACAGCGACATCAGACCGAAGGTCGAGATCAGCGCCCAGATCGGGTTCTCCGCGTTCATGCTGCTACCTTCCGCCGCATCAGGAAAATGGCGCTGACGCTGACGGGGATCGCGACCAAAAGCACGACCTGGAGCGGCAGGCGAAGGACGCCGATGGCGAGGAAGACGCCCAGCATCAGGATGAGCGCGACGGCGTCCAGCCGCTTGAGCAGCGGCGTCATCATCCGGAAGACCACCGCGATCAAGAGACCGACGGCCGCACAGGAGATGCCCGCGAGAATGCGGCGCAGCACCTCCACATCGCCGAACCGGGCGTAGACGATCGCGAGCACCGTCATGATCAGCGTGGGCGGCAGCAACAGCCCCGCGAAGGCGGCAATGCCGCCGGCGATCCCGCGCAGCCGCGCGCCGAACACCATCGACAGATTGACGATGTTGGGCCCGGGCAGGAAATGGCAGAGCGCAAACGTCTCGTTGAACTCGTCCGCCGTCATCCAGCGGTGCTGCTCGACGATGGCCTGCCGGGCGAAGACCAAAACCCCGCCGAAGCCCGCCAGCGACATCCGGGCGAAGGCCAGGAACAGCGCGAGCAAGCCCGGCGGAACAGCACTGATGGCTGGACCGCCCGGCTCGCGATCTCGTTTTTGGGCAGCCGGTGCGGAATCCTCGGACATGTCAGGAGCTTAGAACGCCGGCCGGCACGCGGCCAAGCCTGCCGGGAACCTATCCCAAGGGAACCTCGGAATGGTCGCTCGAAACACCTGTTATTTGAAACATTTGCCCCCTATATTGGGAGTGCCGGTTCGCCGGCTATGGAAATAAACGGTCGTCGCAATAAACCATTCGGACCCGGGGGCGGTACCCGGCGCCTCCACCAAAGCCCACCAGTGGGCTGGCCCTGAAAGCGGGCTTTGGCGGGGGCGAAATAGGATCGACGAGGGCGTAAAGGGCGTTCTTTTTCTCGGTATTGTTCCGCCGTTATCGGGCTATGCAATAGTTGCCAACGACAACTTTGCTCCGGTTGCTCAGGCTGCGTAACGCAGTTTGAAAGACCATTCTGAAGTCCTAACGGGTTAAGCTCCGTTAGGCGGGGTTCGGAGGCACCTGGCAACAGAAGCCTCCACTTACCTCTTATTTCCTACCCCGCGGGGACTCCTGTTGACCCGTCAGGCGCGGTACTATTGCGGCTTGGCGAGTCGGGCCGGCAGGGCCCAGCTCCTGGAATGCAACAGGACCACCATGGCGACCGATCATATCCGATACGATGTGCTGGCCCGCGACGCGCTGCGCGGCGTGTTGCGCAAGGTGCTGACCGACGCCGCGTCCCAGGGACTGCCCGGCGAGCATCATTTCTTCATCACCTTCGTGTCGAAGGCTGACGGCGTGAAATTGTCGTCGCGGCTGCTGGCCCAATATCCGGAAGAGATGACGATCATCCTGCAGCACCAGTTCTGGGATCTGACCGTGCTCGAGGACCGCTTCGAGGTCGGCCTGTCCTTTGGCGGCATTCCGGAGCGGCTGATCGTGCCGTTCAGCGCCATCAAGAGCTTCCTCGATCCGTCCGTGAAATTCGGCCTCCAGTTCGACACCTCCGATGTCGCCGACGTCTCGGACGAGACATTGCCGGCCGCTCCCGCCCCGTCCGCGGTCGCGGTGCCCCCTGCCACTGAACCTGCGGAAGGCGCCGAAGAGCCGGCGGCTCCGAACCAGGGCGGCGCCGAAGTCGTGCGATTGGACCGTTTCCGCAAGAAATGATCTAGATCGGGCCGGAGCCCGTCGCAGGCGGCCAAACTCCCTATATAGAGGCGCATGAAGAGGCCGCGTGGCATTTCGTGCGGCGGAATGGATGTGCTCATGGCCAAGACCTCCGGCTCGAAGACTTCTCGCGCGAAGACCGACGGCTCCTCGCGCCCGGCGACCCGCACCGAGACCGACAGCTTTGGCCCGATCGAGGTCCTCGCCGATCGCTATTGGGGGGCGCAGACCGAACGCTCGCGCCAGAATTTTCGCATCGGCACCGATCGCATGCCGATCTCGCTCGTGCATGCGCTCGGCATCGTCAAGCTCGCCGCGGCGCAATCCAACCAGGAGCTCGGCCTGCTCGACCAGCGCCGCGCCAATGCCATCATCCGCGCCGCGCGCGAGGTGATCGAGGGCAAGCTGGACGATCATTTCCCGCTGGTGGTGTGGCAGACCGGCTCGGGCACGCAGAGCAACATGAATCTCAACGAGGTCATCGCCAACCGCGCCAATGAGCTCCTGGGCGGCGAGCTCGGTGCCAAGAAGCCGGTGCATCCCAACGATCACGTCAACATGAGCCAGTCGTCGAATGACTCGTTCCCGACCGCGATGCACATCGCGGCGGCAAGCCGCATCAACGCCGATCTCGTCCCTGCCCTCGGCGAATTGCTGCGCGCGCTGCGCAAGAAGGAGAAGGAGTTCGCAAAGATCGTCAAGATCGGCCGCACCCACACCCAGGACGCGACGCCGCTGACGCTCGGCCAGGAATTTTCCGGCTATGCCGCCCAGGTCGAAAGCGGCATCGCCCGGCTCAAGGTCGCGGTGAAGGAGCTCTATCCGCTGGCGCAAGGCGGCACCGCCGTCGGCACCGGGCTCAATTCGAAGCCGCGCTTTGCAAAACTGTTCGCAAAGCACGTTGCCGGGATTACCAAGCTGCCCTTCACCAGCGCCGCCAACAAATTCGAGGCACTGGCCTCGAACGACGCCTATGTGCTGGCGCACGGCGCCATCAACTCGGTCGCGACAGGCCTGTTCAAGATCGCCAACGACATTCGCCTGCTTGGATCGGGCCCGCGTTCGGGCCTCGGCGAACTGATGCTGCCGGAGAATGAGCCGGGCTCCTCGATCATGCCGGGCAAGGTCAATCCGACGCAGTGCGAGGCGATGACCATGGTGTGCTGCCAGGTGTTCGGCAATCACACCGCGATTACGGTCGCCGGCAGCCAGGGCCATTTCGAGCTCAACGTCTACAAGCCCGTGCTGGCCTACAACATGCTGCATTCGATCCGGCTGATGGCGGACGCCGCGCGCTCCTTCACCGAGCATTGCGTCAGCGGCATCCGCGCCGACGAGAAGCGCATCAAGGAGCTGATGCAGCGTTCGCTGATGCTGGTGACGGCGCTCGCCCCCAAGATCGGCTACGACAACGCGGCCAAGGTGGCCAAGACGGCGCATGCCAACGGCACCACCCTGAAGGAAGAGGCGCTGCGGCTCGGCTTCGTCTCGGCGGAGGAGTTCGACCGCCTGGTGCGCCCCGAGAAGATGACCAGCCCGGGATAAATTCCGAATTCCGATAGCCATCCGTAATGATACGGAGCCCCAAGCTCCATTAAATGTAGGGCTTAAAGGACGGGATTTGATTACCGTCAATGTCGCGGCGGGATTGCGTGTTACGCAGCCCCTCCGCCCCCACGGGGCGGAATTCATCGTTTGATGGCCCAAGGGTCGATTGACGAGGACAAGCGAATGGCGATCAAGTCTCATTGGGCGCAGTGCCGCGCACAGTTTCTGAATGTTTCATCCTGCCCACGGAGGATCGGATGATGGAGACGCGACATGGGGAACGTCATCAACCTGAATCGTTTCCGGAAGCGCGCCGAGCGGCAAGCCACGGCGAAGCAGGCGGACGCCAACCGAACGAAGTTCGGCCGCACGAAGGCGGAGCGGTCGGCGGAGGAGACGCGCGCGGACCAGGCGAAGGCGCACCTGGACCAGCACCAGATCGATCGCGAGGAGCAGCCATGAAGTCGCCCGTCGTGAAACGGTCGATCGTCGTCGCCGGTCACAAGACCAGCGTCAGCCTGGAAGAGGCGTTCTGGAACGGCATGAAGGAGATCTCGGGCCTGCGCAACATGACGCTGTCCGAGCTGGTCGGCGAGATCGACGGCAACCGCCAGCAGGGCAATCTGTCCTCGGCGATCCGCCTGTTCGTGCTCGACTACTTCAAGAGCCGCGCCATGGCCGCCATCCAGGCGGAAAAGGTCCCGGCCCAGTAGCCGTCTTGGTGCCGAGATTGGCGCCCGATCCTGGCGCCAATCGCCTCCGTCACGAAGCTGGTACTTTAAAATCACTCTAAGGTGCAGTTTCAGCGACCGAGCGCGCTTGACCTCGATGCCCTGCGTTGAAAATACAGGGCATGACCGACATCCATGATACGCGTCCGCAGATGCCGCTCGGCCTGGCCCAGCGCGGCTATACCGGCGTCATCCAGCACCTTTCCCCCAAGGACGCGGGCTCGGCGCTCTCGGACATCGAGCTCGAGAGTCGGCTGATCGAGCTCGGCTTCGTCGAGGGCGCCCGGGTCGAGGTCCTGCACGAGGGGCTGGTCGGGCGCGACCCGATCGCGGTCCGGGTCGACAGCATCACCATCGCGGTCCGCCGTCGCGAAGCCATGGCCATCATCGTCGCCTGAAGCGACCGGACCCCAACTTCATGGAATTGCCCCTACTTCATCTCGCCCTGGTGGGCACGCCAAACAGCGGCAAGACCTCGCTGTTCAATGCGCTGACCGGCAGCCGGCAGAAGGTCGCGAACTATCCCGGCGTCACCGTCGAGCGCAAGGAAGGATTCTTCGTCACGCCGTTGGGCCGCCAGGTCTCCGTGGTCGACCTGCCCGGCACCTATTCCCTGCGCGGCCGCAGCCCGGACGAGGAGATCACCCGCGACTTCGTGCTCGGCAAGGCTTCCGGCGAGACCCTCCCCGACCTCGTGCTGTGCGTGGCGGATTCCACCAATCTGCGCCTGACCATCCGCCTGCTGCTGGAGCTCAAGCGCACCGGCCGTCCGATGATCCTCGTGCTCAACATGTTCGACATCGCGACCCGCCGCGGCATCACTGTCGACGTCGAGCGGCTCGCCAAGGAGCTCGGCGTGCCCGTGGTCACCTCGATCGCGGTGCGCAAGGGCGGCACGGCCGACCTGCTGTCGCTGACCGACGAGATTTCGGCGAAGCTCGCCGCCGAGCCGGGCGAGAACAATTGGCGGGCGCTCAGCGTGGCCGATCTGCGCGCCACCCAGCGCGAAGCCGACCGCATCATCGCCGATTGCGTCAGCCTTCCCAGCCGGCCCGACACCTGGACGGCGCGGATCGACGCGATCGTGCTGCATCCCGTCGGCGGGCTGATCGTGCTCGCGGCCATCCTGTTCGTGATGTTCCAGGCGGTGTTCGCCTGGGCGCAGCCGCTGATGGAGCTGCTCAACTCGGGCTTCGACTCCCTCGGCGAGTTCGTGCACGCCACCCTGCCCGCCGGCCTGCTGCAGAGCTTCCTTCAGAACGGCGTGATCTCAGGCGTCGGCAGCGTCATCGTGTTCCTGCCGCAGATCATCATCATCTTCCTGTTCATCCTGCTGCTGGAAGATTTCGGCTACATGGCGCGAGCCGCGTTCCTGATGGACCGCATCATGGGCGGCGCCGGCCTGCACGGCCGCGCCTTCATCCCGCTGCTGTCGAGCTTTGCCTGCGCCATCCCCGGCATCATGGCGACGCGCGTGATCGACAACAAGCGCGACCGGCTGACCACGATCCTGATCGCGCCGCTGATGACCTGCTCGGCGCGCATTCCCGTCTACACGCTGATCATCTCCGCCTTCATTCCGGCAAAAGACGTCTGGGGCTTCATCAACCTCCAGGGCCTCGTGATGTTCGGCCTCTACGCGGTCGGCATCGCCAGCGCGCTGGCCGTCTCGTTCCTCATCAAATTCTTCATGCTGCGCGACTATGCGCCGGCGCCGTTCATGCTGGAGCTGCCGGACTACAAGGTGCCGCGGCTGAAATCGATCGCGATCGGCGTCTACACGCGGGCCAAGATGTTCCTGCACCGCGCCGGCACCACGATCTTCTCGATGATGGTGCTGATCTGGTTTTTGGCCTCGTTCCCGCAGCCGCCCGCGGGCGCCACCGAACCGGCGATCGACTTCAGCCTGGCCGCGATCATCGGCAAGGCGCTCGAGCCGCTGCTGGCGCCGGTCGGCTTCAACTGGCAGATCGCGGTCGCGCTAATCCCTGGCATGGCGGCGCGCGAGGTCGCGGTCGCAGCACTCGGCACCGTCTATGCGATCGAAGGCGGCAAGGAAGCGGCCGAGCAGATCGGCCAGGTGCTGGCGACGAAATGGTCGCTCGCGACCGCGCTGTCGATGCTGGCGTGGTACATCTTCGCCCCGCAATGCGCATCCACGCTGGCCGTGATCCGGCGCGAGACCGGAAGCTGGACCTGGATGGCCGTCACCTTCTTCTACATGCTGGTGCTGGCCTATGCCGCGAGCCTCCTGACTTACAACGTCGCGGTCGCGTTCGGAGCGGGCTAGCCACGTCTCGAAACCAAAAAGCGCGAAAACAACCCCATGCACAGTAGACGGGGGTTGTGAAATCAATGGCTTACGCGTGTGCTAAAATCAGCTGACCGCAGCTGGCCAGAACCAACGCCTTGCGCACAAGGCCGGTTGCGCCGTCGGGCAAAACAGGCGCATGATGGCATTGTCGGAGAATTGGTGAGACGCGCGGTGACGGCAGGATACCGAAGCGTGGCGCGCCTCCTCAGCCGCTGGCCTGTGTTGCCGGGATCGACACCGTGAACACCGTTTCATCCCGCATCGACGACGCGACGATCAACCCACCATGGGCGCGCGCAATCTCCTGGGCGATGTACAGTCCGAGTCCAAGCCCTTGTTGGTTCGGCTGAACGTCGCCGCGGTCGAACGCAGTGAAAAGGCGCGGCATCGCTTCCGCCGGAATTGGCGCACCTTTGTTGACAACGCTGATGTCGAAGCCAGCTCCGGTCGCCTGCGCCAGGACCCTGATCGGCTCGTTGGCGTCTCCATAGGAAATCGCGTTGCCGAGAAGATTGGACAGCATCTGGCCTATGCGGCCGGCGTCGATTCTGACAGTCCCGGAGACGTTGATGACCGTTTCGATGACCCGATCCGGATGCACGTTCTCGAACTCCGCGACGATCTGCTTGATGACAGGCTCGAGTGCCTGCTCTCTCAGCTTGAGCTGCATCCCAGCGCCGAGCCGCGTGCGGGCGAAGTCCATGACATTGTCGATCAGGCCCGCCATCCGGGCCACACTTCCCTGCAGGAGGTTGATCCAGTTCTTCCCCTCGTCATCGACCTTATTGTTCAGAAGCCGCAGGCCCCCCTGAATCGAGGCAAGAGGATTTCGGAGGTCGTGACCGAGCACGGCGATGAACTGTTCGCGCAGTTCGGCATTGCGTTGTTCCAGCGCGAGCCTGTTCTCGATCAGTTCGACCCGGTCGGCCGCGTCGAGGTGAGACGCGATCAGCTCCGCAAACAGCTTGAACATGCCGATGACCTCGGGGGTCCGAAGCTTGCGCGGCTTCGGATCGATCGCGCAAAGAGTTCCGAAGAATGAACCGTCGGGAAGAATGATGGGCACGGAGATGTAGCTTTGGAAGCCATATTGCGCGGGCGTGTGATGCTTGCAGTAGGCGGCATCTTCGCTGACATTGTCGATGACAACAGCCTCACGGCTCTGCCGAATCTCATGGCAGATCGTGGTCTCGACCTTGAGCTCGTCACCGGGTTTCAGCCCGAACGCAAGTTCATCACGCGAGGCACAGGTGATCCACCTGTCCCCGGTGACGCGGGCAACGGCCGTAAACCCCATGCCGGTGGTCCGGCTGACCACGTCGAGGATGGTCGAGACCGCAGCGATTCCGCTGACCTTGGCTATGTCGCGCTCGAAATCCATTGCCACTCCGCGTCGGAACATTCGCTGGACGACCGTCACCCCCAACGAAAGCGCGTCCTTGCAATGGTAGGAAGCACTGCCCGTTATTCCGCGTCAATGTCATTCGATGCCGCTCGCCTGGAACGACGCGGTGAACATCGTTTCATGCCAATTGCAACGGCAAGGAAGTCCGCCGTTGCAGCTACCGTCCGCGCCGCCGGGAGCTGACCTCGGGTCTCCCCTCGGGGGCCGCCCACCCCTGGACACTCACATCCGCCAGCGCGTCGAATATAGCCGCTGTGCGTTGCAGGCGGGCGATCGTACGTGCGCCTTCGACGGCAGCGGCCAATGCGGAAGCGGTCGAAGATGCGCGCGCGGACGTGAAACCGCACCCTCTGAAATGCTCCGCGACGATCTCGGTTGAATCAGCAAATCCGCGCGCGACCCGTTCGGTCAGTTCAGCGTCGAGTGCAGGAAGCTCATTCGCCAGATTCTGCATGAGACAGCCATACTGGAAATCAGAGGCGACCATCTCGGCCGCGAACGCGCCGAAAATCTGGCGAACAAAACTCAGGGCATCGCCGGTCGTATTCGCCGAGATCGCCCCCAACACAGCCATTCTAGTCGCAACGTAATGATCGATTGCTTCTTCTGCGAGCTGTGCCTTACCGCGCGGAAAATGAAAATAGAACGATCCTTTAGGCGAGCCGCTTTCTTCGATGATCTGGCTCAATCCCGTCGCAGTGTAGCCTTGGATGCGAAACAGTCGCTCGGCAGTGGCAATCGCGCGATCGCGGGCGTCAGTCTTACGGGGCATCCCGTCAGCATAACACGCCTGGCTTGACATCGCTATGGTGATCGCCATGATATGGCGATCACCATAGTAAATGTGCCCGCCGTATCACCGCTATCAGATTCACTTCCAGAAGTTGCAGTCTCGGACATTTCACTCTCACAGATTGCTGCGCAGGACATACTCAAATGAGCTCAAGCAACTTCGATTTCGGCAATTGTTCTAGCGAACGGGACCACCGAGATGGCCTCTAGATCCTGCGCGATGATGCTTTTAGGAGCTGCCATGTTCACTGCGATGTCCAGCCGCGTCGTTTCCGGAGAAACTTCAAGCGATGCCATCTGGCACAATAAAATCCCTGTCGCTTTGAGCGAGCCTGCCGTTGATATCGATAAGGATCCGAACCTTCTGCACAGATATGCGGACAATGCGGGAACGAAAATCCACTACGTCACCATGGGATCCCATCAAAAACCGCTGATGGTGTTCGTGCACGGATTTCCTGACTTCTGGTACTCCTGGAGAAATCAGATCCAGGCATTTTCAGCAGATTATCAGGTGGTCGCTCTCGATCTGCGCGGATACGATTTGAGCGATCGGCCGGAAGGCGTCGAGAACTATAAGTTTCCGGTTCTCCTTGATGACATCCGTGCCGTGATCAATGCAGAGAGAAACGGTCGCAAGGCCATCCTGATCGGGCACGACTGGGGCGCCGCTTTGTCGTGGCTATTCGCCGGGCAAAATCCGGACCTGATCGAAAGACTTGTCGTCCTCAGCGTTCCTCATCCTGGCGCCATCACGCGGGAATTGCTCCCTTGGAACCACCCTATCGCGCAGGCCAAGGCCAGCGCCTACGCCACACGCTTCTTCGCTCGAGGCAAAGGCGACAATTTGACTGCGCAGCATTTGGCATACTGGGTTGTCGATCCACAGGTGAGGAGTCGATACGTCGAGGCTTTCGCGAAATCTTCCATCTCGTCCATGATGAATTATTACAAGGCCAACTACGCGTTTTCCCAGCTTGCGCTCAATCTTTTCGACCCAACCATGAAGAAGCTCACCGGTGCCGTGATCAAATGCCCGGTCTTGCATCTGCACGGAATCGAGGAGAGCCACGCTTTGCTAAGCACGATTGAACTGGAAAAGTCATGGATTGAAAATCCCGACAATCTTACGGTCAAGATCGTGCCTGACGTTGGCCACTTCATTCAGCATGAAGTGCCTGATTACCTTAATCAGACGATTGCCTCCTGGTTGAAAGATTCAGGAAGCTGAGCCCGGTCTTGCGAGGCTAAGCGCACCGAGGCTTCGCGAAGATCACCTCGCCGACCTCGTCACACTGCATCTCGATGCGAGCATCCGGCTCAGTGGGCTCGCTCAGTGGGCTCGGTCGGTGGACCGGAGCCTGCGCTGACGCCGTCTTCGTCCGAATCATTCTCCGGCTCCTGGATCAGCACCGCCGGTTCGTCATAACCCTTGCGGCTGCTGTAGAACACCAGCGCCATCAAGCCGATGCCGACCACCAGCGAAAACACGACGCCGAGCACCAGTGCGACATAGCCCGACGCTGGCACCTCCGTCGTCGTGCTGAACCAGCCGAGATAGCCGAGCGCGCCGGCACCGACGAGGAAGGCGCATAGCACCGCTATGACCAGCCATCTGGCGATCTTGCCGTCCCCGGGAGCGGGTGATTCCGGTTGCCCGTCTGTGCTGTTCATGGATCTCTCCTCCTGGCGCACGCGTCGCGCGGCCGTCCCATTGCGCTAGGGGGCGGTGGCCTTGGTCGCGATCGCGTGCAGGGCCGCCGTCATGGCGACAATTGCAGCCTTGGCCGGCTCGCCGATGCCGTGACGCCCGGCGATATACGCCGGATCATTGTAGGACAACCAGGTCGCGCCTTGTTCGTCCTGCCAGACCAGCGCCTTCAGCGGCAGATCGATGCCGCTGGTCTGCGACTGCTGCATCAATGGCGTACCACCCCTTGCATTTCCGAAGAGGATGAGATTGGTCGGGCGTAACGGCAGGCCGGCAGCGGCGGCGCCCGCGGCATGATCGACATGGGCGAATATTGTGAGGCCCTTGACCATCACTTCCTCTTCCAGCCGCTTCATCGTCTCTTCAGGCCCGAAACTGCTCCTGATCGTGATCAGTCCGTCGACGGCCATTGCTTGGGTCTCCCATAAACATGTCGCAGCAACCAAAGCGAGGATCTTGAGCAGCGCCGAAACCCTCATGATCACACGCTCATTTCTTGCGGAATAGTTTTGCCGGATCGAATTCCGGGTCCGGAATGAAGCCGTCGCGGTTGGGCATGTTGATCTTCGGCAAGCTGTCCTTATCAACCTTGCCGTCGGGGGGAACGATGCCATTCAGACTCAGGATGTAGGCGGTGACGGCATAGGTGTCGTCGGTGCTGAGCGAACCCGGTGTGGGATATGGCATCGCGCGGTGAATGTAGTCGTACAAGGTCGTCGCATAGGGCCAGAAGCTGCCGACGGTCTTGACCGGCGCGCTGGAGGCGAGTGTGCCCTGCCCACCGGCCAGACGATCCTTGATCCCGCCCTGGCCGTTGTCGCCATGACAGGCCGTGCAATTGTCGGCGAAGACCTGCTTACCCTGCGCAACCGTGCCGCTGCCGACAGGCAGCCCCTTGCCATCGGGTGTGACGTCGATGTCCCATAACTTGATCTCCTCCGGAGTCGCGGGACGGCCTAAATCGAATGCAAATGCGGGCGCCGCGAGCAGGCCGAGCGCGAGAGCCGCTGCGACAAGCCGATTGTCATGCGAGGACATTGCGGACCCTCCCGGCCTCGTCGATGCTCCAGGTCTGCTGGGCGTTGTAGTGGAACAGCGCATTGCTCCCCATCGCGGCGATGAAGGATTGCCGGTCCGGCTGAACGTTGCCTTGCTCGTCGGTCGCGCGGCTCACGATCCTTGTCGGCTTTCCGTCCCAGACCCAGTCCATCTGGAATCGAACTTGTGCCTTGGACAGCACCGGCTGATTCAGCTGCGCCTGTTTCCAGAATTTCGCGCCGTCGGTCGATATCTCGACCTTGGCGATCTTGCCATGGCCGCTCCAGGCCAGACCGGAGATAATGTTGTAGCCGGGCCGGATCTGCATCGTGCCCGAGGGCTGTGTGATGACGGAGTTGGTTTCCATCCTCAGCTGGAACTGGCGGGCCTTGCCGTTGGCGAGCAGTTGCGTGTAGCGCGCCGTCTCCCAGCGGGTCATCCAGGGCTCAGTGCCGAACTTGAGACGGCGCAGCCATTTGATGTTGAGGTTGCCCTCGAAACCCGGCATCACCAGTCGCATTGGAAACCCGTGCGCGGGGCGCAGTGGTTCGCCGTTCTGACCGTAGGCGACAAAGGCCTCGTTCACGATTTCGTCGGTCAACGGAATGCTGCGGTCGACGCCCGCGCCGTCGCCTCCCTCCGCGAGCATCCAGTTCGAGTTCTTCTCCTTGCCCGCGAGACCAATGAGGAACTTCAGCGGAACGCCAGTCCATTCATTGGTGCTGACGAGGCCATGCGTGTTCTGCACCGTCAGGTCAGGGTCTGCCTTCTTCCAGTTTTCCCAGCCGTTTCCGGTGCATTCGATGAAGACCACGCGCGTGACGGACGGCATCCGCTTGAGATCGTCGACGCTGAACACCAGCGGCTTCTGAACCAGACCATGGATGAGCAGACGGTGCTGCGCGGGATCGATGTCCGGCACCCCGGAATGGCTGCGCTCGTAATGCAGATCGGTTGGCGTGATGTTGCCCACCAGCTTCTGATGCGGCGTCTTGGAGTTGATGGCATCACTGGGGTCGACGTTGCGCTTGCCTGGTGTTGCCTCAGGAATGCGATCGATCTTGACGAAGCGCGATCGTTCGCTGTGCGCACCGAGATCGGCGCCGGGCCCGCGATCAGGGATTTCGGCCAGGGTTTGCGCCGCCGCCGCTTCGGTCGCAACCGCCCCCAGAACGCCCGCCGACAGGCCTCCCACGAAACCGCGGCGCGAGACGCTCGCGGACCGTTGCAGTGATTCGATTTGCGTTTTGGACGTCATGCAATCTCCGTCGACCTTCGTGCTTGTTTGGAAATTCCGCCGCTTTTCCATGGAGACATTGACCGGATGCCGCCGAAATTGCCCGTTAGGATGTGTTAGAAATCATGAGGGGCGGCGAAGGCGCGTCATCCTGACCTGCTCCGAAAGCGGCTATCCGGGTCCATGGATCATTTCAGCACCGAGAACCTGACGGCCGAGAGGCTGAACGAAAATCATCTCGCCGACCTCGTCGCATTGCATCTCGATGCGGACGTTTCGCGCTATCTCGGCGGCGTCCGCCCGGCGGAGAGGACGAAGACCTATCTGGACGCAAATATCTCCCATTGGGACCAGTATGGCTTCGGGCTGTGGGTGCTGCGAACGAAAGACGGGGCATTCGCCGGGCGAGCGGGCATCCGGCACATCCTGGTGGACGATATCGACGAGATCGAGATTGCCTACGCGTTCAAGCGCGAATGCTGGGGCCGCGGCCTTGCAAGCGAGACCGCGACCGCGCTGACCGATATCGGACTGCTACACCACGAGCTGCCGTCCCTCATCGGCCTGGTCTATGTCGGCAATGGCGCATCGCGCCGCGTTCTGGAGAAGTCCAACTATCTCCTCGAGCGAAGCACGTTCCGTCACGGCGAGAACGGCGTTCTCTACCGGATTCGTCGCTGAGAGACGGCCTGACGATCATTCGGTGCGCAGGCGAACAACCGATCGTGGCAGCGAGGCCAGAAACAACACCGCGCAAACGCAGAGCAGGACGATGTCCTTGAACAGAAATTCGCCGGTCAGATTCCACGCCATCGGATCGGATGAAAGGCTCCATTTGACGACGCCGGGCGTCGTGAAGAAGAACGACCAGGTGATCGCAAAGGTCACCATGCCCATGAATGAACCAAGCGCGGACGAGACCGGGCTGAAGCTGCCTGCCGCGAGCAGCGCCGCAATCACGAATTCAGCGACGCCGAGGACATAGGCCTCTCCCCTCAGGCCGAACACCGACAGCCAGGAGATGAACGGGCTATTGCTGATGAACTGGGCGATCCCCTGGGCGGACTGCGGCGTGAATTTCTGCATGCCAAACGATACGAATATGATCACCATGACCCAGCGCAGAATGGCAAGAGGACGATAGGAACCACCCCCGACCTCAGCGACGTTGAACTCTTTCATCCGACCATGTCTCCCCGGTTTCACATCCATCAGCTCTGCGAGACTACGCTCGCTGAAGGCTGTACGAAGGGGAGCTTCGGTCGTTACCCGCGTCGGCAGGTTTCGGAGATCACGGATGCGTGCGATGCTTTCAGGCGGCCCGTCGTTCCTTCTCCCGATCTCGCACCGTGCTGACCCCAAAAGCTAGAAGTCCGGAGCCGCAGAGCAGGATGGCGGCGGCAATGAAGGCGCTCCGGTATCCACTGCTGTCGTACAAGAATCCTCCGAGGGAGGCGCCCGCCGTGATGGCGAGTTGGATCACCGCGACCATCAGCCCGCCGCCCGCCTCCGCATCCTCAGGCAGCGCCCTGCTCATCCAGGTCCACCAGGCGACCGGCGCGGCCGTGCCGATGAGGCCCCAACCGGCCAGCAGCACGGTGACAACGATGGTTGAACTTCCGAAGGCGATCAAGCCGAGGGCAAGGGCCGCCATCGCAAGCGGCATCCCGATCAGAAGTGCTTGCAGGCTCCGCCTCAGAAGGAAGCTGATGAGGTAGGTCCCCAGCAGGCCCGCGACTCCGAGCACGAGCAGGATGGCCGAGAGCGTGGAGACGTCTACGCGCGTCACGGTCTCCAGAAATGGCCGCAAATAGGTGAAAAGCGCGAACTGGCCCATGAACAGGAGAGCGACCGAGAGCATCCCAATGCCGACAGACCGCCGGCGGAGCAACCCAAATACGTTCCCTGCGGCGTCGCGCTCCGAAGGCATCGAGGGCAATGTCGCGTATTGCCAGACCAGGGTGATGATCGCGAGCGGGACGACGCAGAAGAAGGCGCCTCGCCAGCCGATGAACTGACCTAGAAAGCTCCCGACCGGCGCGGCGATCGTTGTCGCCAGCGCGTTGCCACCATTGAGGAGGCTAAGGGCGGCCGCGACCTGCTGCTCCGGCACAAGGCGCATCACGGTGGCCGCCGACATCGACCAGAACCCACCGATGACGACCCCGATCAGCGCGCGCCCTACCATGAACACCAGCGCGTTCGGCGCCAGCGCCACCATCAGCCCCGAAACGATCATCAGCGAGGTGAGGCCCAGCAGAAGACTGCGCCGATCAATGCCCCGCGTCACCGAGGAGATCGCAAGGCTGGCGAAGACGGCGAACAGTCCGGAGACTGCGATGGCCTGGCCCGCCTGCCCCTCGGTCATGTGGAGACCGGTCCCGATGGGGGTCAGCAGGCTGACTGGCATGAACTCGGACGCAATCAATGTCCCGACGCAGAGGGTCAGCGCAAAGACCGCGCTCCATGCCGGACCGGGCGACAGCGTCTCGTTTTTTGGGGCGAGTTGTACGCTCATGAAACCTCTTCCGATCGACTGGGCGCGCTCGCCCGGGTCAGATGATGCGCCCGATGAAGTGTCTTCACATTCGGTACTGCTCGTCGCCGACCTTCTCCATCCAGTCGACCGCTCGGCCGTCCTGCGATTCCTGGATGGCAATGTGCGTCATGGCTGTGGTGGCCGACGCGCCGTGCCAGTGCTTCAACCCTGGAGGAAACCAGATGACGTCGCCGGGCCTGATCTCCTGGACAGGACCGCCTTCCCGCTGCACCCAGCCGAGCCCTGCTGTCACGATCAGCGTCTGCCCAAGCGGATGCGTGTGCCAGGCCGTGCGTGCGCCAGGTTCGAAAGTGACCTGGGCGCCGCTCACGCGTGCAGGCTCGGGAGCCGCGAACAACGGGTCAATGCGCACCGTCCCGGTGAACCAGTCTTCAGGGCCCTTCTGGGAAGGGCGAGATCCGTTTCTCTTGATGTCGATGTCCATTGCAGTCTCCTTCAGTGCTTCGGACGCGCGCGCCGGGGCCAGTCGAATTCCGACGAGGGCGGAGGCGCTTCCGCCAACGAGTATGTCTCTGCGTGTCACCATGGCATGTCTCCGCTCGTGGAGGATCGCGAGCGGGATTGTCGACCGAGGCATTTTCGTTCTTTCAGCGGGGTCGCTTCTCGATGACGTCCTTGACGACAGGTGCCGCGGAGAAAGCATTGGGCCATCCGGCGTAGAAGGCGAGATGGCCGAGCACCTCGCCGGCTTCCTCCCGCGTCAGCCGTTGTCCATTGCGCGGTTCAGATGATAGGTGATCTGCGCAACCTGACCCGTGGCAATCAGCGCGCTCACGGTCACCAGGCTGCGGTCGCGCGGAGCCAGCGCCGGCCTGAGCCAGAGATCGCGGAACAGCACGTCGGTCGTATACTGGACAAGGCTCGGCGTGATCTGCCCGAACTGCTCTCCGACGCGCGTTGCCCGCTGCTTCTCCGCCGCTTCGTCGAGCGGCAGCTGCGGTCCCGTCGCGGGCGGGAGCTGATCGGCGCCGATGTTGCGGCTCTCGAAGACTTGCTTCGCAGCCGGGATCGCATCAATCGCGTTGGCCCAGCCGGTGTAGAAGGCCAGATGCGTGATGATCTCCGATATTTCCGACGGCTTCACGCCATTCTCCAGCGAGAGACCCAGATAGTATGGCAGCTCCACCGTCTGACCACGTGCGATGAGAGCTGCGACGGTGACGATGCTGCGGTCCCGAGGCGAGAGACCCGGTCGCTTCCACAGATCGCCATCGACAAATTTTTGCGCGTAGCCTTCGAGGGCTGGCGCGACCGCACGGATGTCTTCCGGCTTTGATATGGTCTTTGCTCCGTCGCTGGATGCGTCTTTCGCCGCGACCGGGCCGTCAGCAAACAGGCAGAATGAAAACAAGGCCGCTGCGAGCATTCTCATCGCGTGGATCCTTCCAGATTTGCCGGTGCGCCATCAGCCACAAGGCGACGAGTGCTGGGCAGAGTTCGGACGTCGATCGCGCCCGGCTGCGACCAATCCGATCGCGGGCTGGCGAGCCCTTGGGCGATGACGAGATCAAGTGGCCCCTCATGTTGATGAGAAAGTAAGGCTTCCGCCCCGGTCCGATTAGGTGATAAAATTCGAATGCAGTCATAAGACAGGCTTATCAATGAACCGGGATGACGCCAGCGATATCCTGGCCTTCCTCGCCGTGGCGAGGGAGCGCAACTTCACGCGTGCCGCAGCCAAGCTTGGTATGACGCAATCGGCGCTGAGCCAGATCGTCCGAAAGTTGGAGGAGCGCCTGGGCGTCCGTCTTCTCAACCGAACGACCCGGAGTGTCACGCCAACCCAAGCCGGAGAACGGCTGTTCCTGAGCCTCGGGCCCAAATTCACGGAGATGGATGCTGATCTCGCCGCCTTGAGCGAACTCCGGGAAAAGCCCGCGGGAACCGTACGGCTGACCGCCACGGAGTACGCCGCCGCCGAGATCCTGCTGCCGGCGCTGGGGAAGATTCTTCCCCAGTATCCAGACATCCACGCCGAAGTGATCATCGACTACGGGCTCACCAACATCGTGGCGCAGCAGGTCGACGCGGGAATTCGTCCGGGCGAGCTCGTCGCCAAGGACATGATCGCTGTGCGAATAAGCCCCGATCTTCGAATGGCCGTCGTTGGATCGCCGTCCTACTTCGCTGAACGCAAGCGACCCCAGGACGCCTCAGGATCTAACTGGGCACAATTGCCTGAATCTGCGCCTACCGACTCACGGCGGCAGCCTCTACGCCTGGGAGTTCGAGAAGAACGGTCGGGAGCTCAACGTGCGCGTGGAAGGACAGCTCGTGTTCAACAGCGCAGGGCTTCTGCTGGAGGGCGCGCTCAAAGGCTTCGGACTTGCCTACCTCACCGAAGGGCACGTGCAGCCATACATCTCGCAGGGCCGGCTGATCAGGGTGCTGTCGGATTGGTGTCCGCCGTTCTCGGGTTACCACCTTTATTATCCCAGTCGGCGCCAACCTTCACCGGCATTCTCGCTGCTCGTCGAGACCCTTCGATATCGCGGCAAGTAGAACTCACAGCCGCTCTCACGGTGCCGGACAATCCTCGGCCGGGCACGACTGCTACCTGAAATACCCCAGCACGAGATCGACATCCGCGCTGCCGGCGGCCGTGCCGTTCAGCTCGGCGTCGATGACGCGGCGGCAGGCTTCGATAGCGGCATGGTCACCGAGGTCGTTGGCGGCTTCCAGCACGAGCCAGGCGGCATCGACCGAGGCCTGGTCGGCCGCTCCGCCGCCGATCTCGCCGGCTGCGGCCTTGTTGAGGTTCTTCTTGCGAACGGCGGTGCCGAATTGAGGCAACATTGCAGATACTCCCTCTCGCTCAGTGCACCTGTTGGAGCTCGGGCTGACGGCCCGCGTCGGCACCCGCGCTCTTGCGCGACTGGTAGAACTTCAAGACGCTGCGCGAGGTCTCGATCTTGAGCTTGCCGAAATCGCGTTCGTTATCGTGGAGCTCGCGCGCCGTGATCAGGTGATCCTTGGCGCCGAGGAACAGCAGCGACATGGTGGTGTCCCAGGAGAAATCGAGCGCCTTGCACAGCACCAGGATCATCTCGCGATTGCGGTCCATCATCGCACGCTCGATCACGTCGACCGGCAGCGACGACAGCAGCGACAGGCCGATCTGCACCTCGTCGAAGCGGTGCTGACGCGCATAGTTCGAGATCGAGTCCTGGTTGAGGTTGCCCTGCCGGTACTGCGTCGTCACCACGCGCTTGGCGACGAAATAGCTGCGCGAGGACGGGCCGAACTTGGAGTGCAGATCGCCGGTGACGTCGCTTACCGAGCTCTGGATCTGCGCCACCATTTCCGGGCGCTCGTGCTCGAGCCGGCGGCGGACGTCTTCCGACGCCTTCGAGATCAGCTGCTGGAAGATGTGACGCGGCACGTCCTTGCGCAGGCCAAGCTGCTCGGCGAGAATCGAGTCTCCCTCGGCGCGGCGGACCATGTGCAGAAGGCCCGAGCCGGAGAAGCGCGCGCCCTCGTTCCGGGCAACCGACGTCACGACCTCCTGGTCGCCGCGCTTGACCAGCACGTCGGTGACGGCCTCGCCGATCGACTTGCGCTGGGCGATCGCGAGCAGATGCGACTGGCTCTTGGTCATGGCGCTCTCGACCAGCAGCTTCTCGTCGATACGATTGGAGTCGCGCAGCACGGGACCGGCGACCTCGATTTCGTCGGCGGTCGCGAGTTGCGCAATGACATTGAGCGGTGCGTGATCGCAGGCTGCCATGACCTCGGAGAGCTGCACCCGTGCGGCGACCTCGATCTCGTCGGCGAGCCGGCCGATGACCTCGCCGAACGTGCTGATCTCGTCGTCGCTGTAGCGGCCGGTGATCAGAATGTCGGTCGCGTGCCACAACGCCTTGGTCCGGCTTTCGTCGGTGCCACGTGCGATCGCGTCGTCCAGATCCTGCAGAAGTGTTGTCGCGCCGTTCATCCCGATGACCCCAGTTCTTGGCTAGCCATCCTGCTTGTGCCGCAGGACGCCGAGTTCCTCTGGGAACAGAGACTAGGGAACAAACGCGAGAATCCGGTAAAGTCGGCAGATCAGTTTTGCCGAGCAAAATTCGTTAAAAAGCGAGGGAATGGGTTTACCGGTGCGTCGCGAGGAAGCTGCGCCCCTCTCCCGCTAGCTGAAAAGGCTTGGGGCACTGATGCCTCTGCGGCGTCATGGCCGGGACAAGCCCCGGGCATGACGGACTGTCGCCTACGGATTCTGTGGCGTCAGCACCAGCGGCGGCTTTGGCTTGGGCTTTGCGGGCGGCGGGCCGGGAGCCGGCCTCACGTCGATCGGCGGAGGCAGCGGCGCGATCTGGTGGTTCGCAAGCGGCGGGCTTGTGAGTTGGGGGCTTGTAAGTGGAGGGCTTGTAAGTGGAGGGCTTGGCGCTGCGGGAGCGGCCTGCGGCGCCTTCGGGGTCGGCGCGACCCTGATGTCGGCCTTGGGCTTCGGCGGCGGCGCGCGGCGCGGATCGCGGCCGGGCATCGGCACATCCGGCAGCGACGGCTCCAGCGTCGGTTCGGGCGACACCAGGGTCGGCAGCGCGGCGGTCGCCGGCGGCGGCTCGCCGCGCTCGATGGCATCCAGCCGGCGCGTCTCGCGATCGATCGTGCGCACCGCGAGCCACGAGGACAGCGGCGCCAGATCGACGGTGCGATTGAGCCTGTCGGGGGGACCCGCCGCGAACAGCTGGATCTCGGGCGGAGCGCCGGAGAGCCCGGTCATGATCGGCGTCAGGCTAGCGCGGATGTCGGCCTGGTCGGCGGGGATGTCGTAGCCGCCGGAGACGATGGCGCGCGCGTTCTTCGCCTCCAACGACGTTGCGCCGACGCGCAGCCGCCCGTCGCGGATCGTGAACGGGATCTGCGCCGAGGCCACTGCAATCGGCCCCGCCGACAGCGCGGGCTCGACCAGCTGGCGCAGCCGATTGTCATCGGCGACCTGGCCGCCGTCGCTGGCGCGGATGGCGATCTCGAAGGCGCGCGGATTGAGGCCGGAGATTTCAGCGGAATCAAGCGTCACCGTGCCGTTGCCGGCGAGCGCGCCGGTGAGGGCCGCGACGCTGCGGCCCTGGCTGGTCAGCGCCATCTGCGCCGAGGCGCGTCCCTTCGGCAGCGCGAGGTCGCGATAGCGCAGCGCCGCCGCGTCGACATTGCCGAGCTCGATACGCGCGTTGAGCGTCAGACCGTTGGCGCCAGTGCGCGCATCGAGGCTCGCCGACATCTCGCCGCCGCCTACGCCGCCCTTCAGTGCGTCGAGCGCGAGCGACTGACCGTCGCTCCGGATCGTACCGCCGAAGGGGCGCAGCTCGATGCCGCCGGGCAACGTGCCGTGCAAGGCCTGGAAGGCGACGCGGCCGCGCCAGCCGCCGAGAAGCCCGGTACTCAACGGCGCATTGGCATCGTGTCCGGCCGCGCCGATGGCCATCGCGAGCGCCGGCACGAGGTCGAGCGAATCGAGGCCGACTTCGCCGTCGACGGTCTTCTCCTGATCGAGCGTCACCGCCAGATGACCGCGCAGATGCGAGCCCGCCAAGGTGCTGTCGAGATCGTTGAAGGTCAGGCGGTTGCCGGAAAGGCTGACGCGCGAGGACAGATTGACGCTCTGCACGGATTTATCGGCCGGGCTGGTCCCGAACAGCGGGGCCAGATTGGCGTTGCGCACGCGCAAATTCACGCTGCCTTTCGGCTCCGACAATTCGACGTTGCCTTGTGCGTCCGCGTCCAACCCGCCGCCGCTGAGCTTTGCATTCAATTGCAGCTGATGACGCCACGCGCCGCTCAAGCGGCCTTCGAACTGCGAAGCGCCCTCGCCTGCGGCGACCACGCGATCGAGCCCGAGCAACGCCAGCAGTGAACTGGCCTGCGGTGTCGAGACTTTCGAATCCAGCGTGAAGTCGCTGTTGCGCAACCGCTCGATGTCGATGCCGTTGACGGCGGCCACCGGCGTCTGCGCGGCCAGCGTCGCGCTGGCCTTGAGCTGCGGCGCGTCGAGCTCGAGCACGGCACGCGCGTCGTTGCGATCGGCATGCTCGGCGTTCTTGTCGAGGCTGAGGTCGAGCTTGAGGCGGGTCGCACCTGGCAGCGACGGGATGGCGTCGAAGCGCGCGCGCACCGACGGCGCAAACGGCTCGAGCAGCGCGGTGAGATCGCGCAGCGAATTGGCGGAGGATTTCAGCGCGAGCTTGCCCGTTGCCTTGGCGCGGTCGAAGCTGCCGCTCGCTTCCGTGGTCACGCCGCTGGCCTGGCCGAACCGCAATTGCTCCAGCGAGAGCGATGCCGGGCCGTAGCCGAGTTTTGTGGTGAACGGCCGCAGCTCCTGGCCCGCCGAGATCGCGCGGCCGATATCGAGCGAAAGCTTCGCTTCCTCCGGCCATTCGCCCTGAGGCCCCGAAAGCGCGCGCACAAAACTCGCGGCGGCATCGAGGTCGAGGCGGTCGGCCTTGAGCTCCGCGTCGATCCGCGAGCCCTTGCTGGCGCCGGTCTGGACGAAAGCGATGCGGCCTTCGACCGCGCCGCCCTCGATTTCGGCCTTCAGCCTGTCGATGGCGAAATGGTTGGCGGCGATGGTCACGTCGCCGGCAAGGCGCAGCGGCCGCGTGCTGCGGCGGTTGACCTCGCTGCGGCCCTGAAGCCAGGCCACCAGCGTATCGGGATCGGAGGAATCGACGCTGAGACGGCCGCTGAAGCTGTCGGCGCCGGGCGTCGCGCCGTTGAGCGAGAGCTGCGTCTGGCCCGGCGCGCGCAGCTCCAGCCGCTGGAAGGTCCAGGACCGTCCGTCGGTCGCAAGCTCGGCCGTGATGTTCTGGAGCGGCCGGCCGCCGAGCATGATCTGGTCGGAGTTGAACTCGATCTGCGCCGGGATCGGCGCCTGCGGGATTGCGGCGAGGCCAGCACGCAGCGCCGGCAGGATGCGCTGCGGCTCGGCATCGTTCTTGGCCGTCAGCTTGTCGGCATCGACCTGGCGCGCCGACAGCACCGCGCGCAGCAGCGGCGACGCTCCGAACCTGATATCGCCGACGCCGCCGAGCTTCAGCGCGGAGTCTTCGGCCCCGAAGCTGGCGTCGACCTGCTCGAACTTGGCGCCGGCCGGATCGGCCTTGAGTTTCGTGGTGAGCTTCCAGGGCATCGGCCCCGCTTCGGCCGGCTTCTTCGGCGCCGGCACGGCGAGCGTCAGCGCGCCGTCGAATTTCGGCAGGCGGTTGTCGAAGGCAAGCACACCTTCGAGATCGGCCAGGATGGCGCGCTCGCCGGGATCGATGTTGAGGTGGAGGCGGGTGGCGTTGCCGTCGGCGCTCGGGCCGGAGGAGACGCGGAACGGATAGCGGACGCCGCTGGCCGTGAAACTGCCGTCGCCCCGGACCGAGCCGGCCAGCGACCGCACGTCGCCGGAGAAGGCGATGTCGTTGAGCTCCAGTGTCGAACGGCTGGCGGCATCATGCAGGGCGATGCGGCCGGTGAGGTTCAGCCGCTCGATCGCCAGCGATGCCAGATTGAAACTGCCGCTCGCGGTGGACGGCAAATCGACCCGCCCGCGCGCGTCGAGGCCGAGATCGACCGCCATGCCGTTGACCGAAAGCTCGGTGGCACGCCATTCGCCGCGCATCAGCGAGCTCAGGCTGAACTCGACGTCGAGCTTGTCGGCGCGCAGGCGGCCGAGATCGTTGTTGCCGCCGAAGGTGACCCCGCGCAGCCGCAGCGTCGGCGCCGGCAACAGCCGCGCGTCGAGCTCGCCCGCCACCCGCACCGGCACGCCGATGATCCTGCCGGCCTCCGCTTCGAACTGGGGCCTGAACTGGTTCCAGTCGACGAAGTAAGGCCCGATCAGAGCGGCCAGCAGCGCTAAGATAAAGGCAATCGCCAATCCGAGCAGCGTCGTCTGCACGGGTCTCCCCTCGGCCAAACCGGATGCGGGCCTTGCCTGAGCCGCAGGGCCTCAGACGTACCGGAACAGCCCCTTATATAGGGGGAAGTGTGGCGAAGTCACAGCGACTGTTGCGCGCGGAGGTTAACGCGGGCGGCCATCACCAGCTCGCAGGCAGCCGCTTTAGGCCGCGCAGCACGAAGGTCGGCCGCCATTCCGGGTTTTCGACGTCGTCGATGCGCAGGTCGGGCAGCCGCCGCAACAGCGTGGCGATGGCGATCTCGGCCTCGAGGCGCGCCAATTGGGCCCCCAGGCAGAAATGGATGCCGCCGCCGAACGACAGCGGCCTCACATTCTGGCGGGTGACGTCGAGCTGGTCGGGCCGGTCAGGATAGACCGCTGGGTCGCGGTTGGCCGACCCAAGCAGGCAGAGCACGGTCTCGCCCTTGGGGATCTTCGCGCCGCCGAGATCGTCGATATCCTCCAGCGCGACCCGCCCGGTCATCTGCACCGAGGAATCGTAGCGCAAGAATTCCTCGATCGCGCCCACCATCAGCTCCGGCCGCGCCTTCAACAGCGCGAGCTGGTCCGGATTGCGATGCAGCGCCAGCAGGCCATTGCCGATCAGATTGACCGTGGTCTCGTGGCCGGCGCCGAACAACAGGATGATGTTGGCGGTCAGCTCCTCGTTGGTGAGCTTGTTGCCGTCTTCCTCGGCCTGCACCAGCTGAGTGATAAGATCGTCGCCGGGATTTTTGCGACGCAGCTCGAACAGCTGCTGGAAATACATCTGCGCCATCATGTTGCCGGCGTTGCCCTTGGCGATCTCCTCCGGCGAGAGCGGCACGGGGTCGAGCAGCCGTCCGCCGTCGCGCGAGCTGTTATAGAAAGTCTCGCGATGGTCCTCGGGGATGCCGAGCATGTCGCAGATGATGGTGACAGGCAGGCGGAAGGCGAAATCCTCGATCAGGTCCATATGGCCGCGGTCGATCACGGCATCGATGGTCTGGTCGACGATCTCCTGGATCCGCGGCCGCATGTCCTCGACGCGGCGGGCGGTGAAGGCCTTCACGACGAGGCCGCGCAGGCGGCTGTGGTCGGGCGGATCGGCCTGCAGCATCCAATGACTCATGCTGCGGAAGACCGGCTCCTCCATGATCTTCTCGCTGTAGCGGCGCTTGGAACGCTCGACGAAATCCTTGCCGAAACGCTTGTCGCGCATCACGAGGCTGACATCGGCATGGCGGCTCGTGACGAACTGGCCGAACGGCGTCACGTGAATCGGATAGATCGCGCGCAGCCGGTCATAATGCGGATAGGGATCGCGGATGAAGTCCGGCGACAGCGGATTGAACAGCGGACCGCCGGCGCCCTGCACGTGCTCGTTCATGGTGACCTCATATCGGTTGCCGCATGAATCGCATACGCGGGCAGCCCCTCTTGCCGCAGCGTAACCATCCCTGAATTATCAACTCGATACATTGTTGTATCGAGTTGCATTCTGCCCTAACCTGCTCCGATGTCAAGGGTGAGAACCAGGCCGACCAGGGACGACACGCGCGACAGGCTGTTCGAGGCGGCCGCGCGCGTTTTCGAGGAGGACGGCATCGGCGGCGCCAGCATCGAGGCGATCGCGGCGGCGGCCGGATTCAGCCGGGGAGCGTTCTATTCCAACTTCAAGAGCAAGGACGAGCTGATCATCGCCATGCTCGAGGACCATGTCGCGCAGTCGATCCGGCGCAACATGGACATCCTCGCGCAGCACGACAACCTCGACGACTTCATCGCGGCGCTGAAGGCGATGGATCGCACAAGGCAGGATCCACTCGGCCGCTCGCCGCTGCTCCACATGGAGATGATCCTGTTTGTCGCGCGCGCGGAGAAGCGCCGACCGGAGCTTGCAAAGCGCCTGCGCGCGCGGCGCAAGCTGGTCGCCGACATCGTCGAGGCCACGCTGAAGAGCAACGCGAAGGGCGACACGCTCAATCCGCCATGGATGGCCTCCGTCGTGCTGGCGCTGGAAGACGGCTTTCGCCTGCACCGCCTGATCGATCCGGATACGACGCCGGCCGACAGCTTTCTGCGCGCGATCACGGACCTGCGGCGCAGGACAGGATTGTCGTCGGACTAGCGTTTGTTGTCTTCAGATCGTCGAGCTTCGCTGTTCCCGCTCGACATCGGCGCGCCGCGCTGCGCCGCTGGAACCTGGAAGCGATTATACGCGCGCATTTTCCACATCACCGTACCCCATCCAAGGAACGTTTCCTCACCTTGCCACTTTATCCCGAGCCTGTTTTGGCAATTTGATCATTGGAGGAGACAGCGATGAGGATTCTGAAATTGTCTGTGGCCGCAGCCGCGCTGCTGGCCGGTACGGCGCTCGCGATGGCGCAGTCCAGCTCGACGGTCGGCACGGGTGGCTCGTCAGCCGGCGGTGGCACCAGCAACTCGACCGTCGGCACCGGCGGTTCATCGGCGGGTTCGGGCAGCGGCTCGGGTTCGGCTTCGACGCTTGGCACCGGCGGCTCGTCGGCCGGCGGCGGCACCAGCAGTTCGTCGATCGGCACCGGCGGCTCCGCCGCGGGCTCCGGCAGCGGCTCAGGCTCGGCCTCGACGCTCGGCACCGGCGGTTCGTCGGCCGGCGGCGGCAAGAGCTCGTCCAGCGTCGGCACGGGCGGCTCTGCGGCAGGCTCGGGCTCCAATTCCGCATCGACAGTCGGCACCGGCGGCTCGTCGGCCGGCGGCGGCAAGAGCGGCTCGACTGTGGGAGCGGCCGGCTCCTCCGCGGGACATTCCAGCGACATGGGCATGGAAAAGGGCAAAGGCCACCACAAGGACGAGATGAAGAAGGACAAGGACTGACATCCCGGCCGGCGGAGCGGCAGCAATGCCGCTCCTTCGTCCTTCCTGAGGAGGACTGGCATGAACAGACCAATCGTTGCGATCGCAGTTTTGACTTTGATAAGCAGCGCCGCTGTGGGGGAAACCATGCAGAAAACCGGCAAGACCGCATCCGGCGAGACCTGTCGGGTCACGGTGGAAAAACATCCCGACGGCAGCATCACCGCGCTGGGGTCATCGGGTTCGGGCACAACCGGCTCGACCTCATCGAGCGGCTCGCTCTCGAGCTCGAGCTCGGCCGGCGGATCGTCGGTGCACGTCCAGGCCGGTGGCGGCAACGTGTCGAGTTCGTCCTCGACGGCCGGCGGCCCCGGTTCGACCAGCGCGAGCACCGTCACAGTCAACGGCTGCACCATCTCGACATCGTCGCCATAGCAAAAGGATTTGACAGATGAGAATGTTGATCGCGACCTCGTCGGTCGCACTCCTGCTCGCCGCCGCCGCGCCGTTGTCGGCGCAAACCAGCATGACCGGAGGCACCGGCGGTTCGGCTGCCGCCGGCGGCACCTCGGCCAGCACGCTCGGGACCGGCGGCACGTCGACCTCGGGCTCCGGACAGACCGGCTCGTCGATTGCAGCGGGCGGCAGCGCCGCGTCTGCCAACGGCAAGGCGCAGTCCGGCACCAGCATGAACAAGGGCAACGGTCCGGTGCTCAATTCCAATGCGCGCGCGCAGGCGCATGAGGGTGGCACGTTCAGCCGCTCCCACACCCGCACCAAAGTGAAAGCGGGCGAGGAGGTCGGGTCCACCACCAAGACCATGTCGCACGTGCCAGGCTCCAAGCCGACCATGTCGACAACATCGACGAACGTGCGCTGAACCATCCTCACGAGACTGCTGCCCGCGACTCGCGGGCAGTTTTTTCTTTGTGAGCAGGTTTTTTTCTTTGTGAGCGGATCAACCGCCGCTCAGCGTACGGCTAACGCGGGTCACGAGCGCATCCCACTGCCGCTTCTCGGAAGCGGGGTAGTTGATCAACACGCAATGCACGTAGCGACGGCCAAAGTTGCAGCGGTCGTACCAGATCTTGCCGCCCCGGGTGCTGGACACCACGAAGAAGCGCGGCGTGATGCGCTTGTAGGTGATGCCGGGCGGCGGATTCTTTCGCGCCAGGAAAGCGGCCGGTGAGCTGCCGTCGTTCGGAACGGCCTGCACCGTCAAATCCGCGCGGCCGTCGCTGGTCCGGTACTGCATGCCATACCCGTCGGGTCGACCGGCTTGCTCGGTGAAGATCGACGAAGGGATGTCGACGTTGGTCCCGGTCTCGGGAATGCGATAGCCACTCCAGCTCTCCGCACCGGCGGCAACCGGCAAGCTACAGAGCATGACAAGCATGGTGGCGATCTTCTTCATCGTGTGGCCCGGTTTGCGCTCGACGGCCGATAACGTGGAGAAGCGCCGGACGTTCCTTTCCGCGACGTGAACGCGCGTTGGGCCCAAGCCGGATGATTGTGTCGAGCGCGCCCGCTAGCGAGCGCGTTTGCCCTTGTCCGTGGGCAAGGGGCAATTCGTGCAAACGCTGTCGTCGCACATGCGGCAGATCGTGAAGCGATCCATCTCGGACGTATCCTGCCGAGACAACAACTCATGGAGCAGCGTTTCGAGTCGTTTCGTTTCAGCCGGCGACAGCACATCCAGAAGCGACGCGACCGCCGATATTCGCGAGGTCATCAAGTCGTTGCGGGTTGCGGCGCCCTTCGCGGTCAGGTGCAGAGCAACCTCGCGGCCGTCCTGTCCGGGCCGACGTTCGACCAGCCGATCCGACACCAGACGGTCCACCAGCCGGACCGTTCCCGAATGCGACAGGCCAAGAATCCGCCGCAGCTTGTCGTTGGTCATGCCCTGGCCATAGCCGATGACGACCAGTGCCGCAGGCGTCTCGCCTCCGCGGCCGATGACCTCGCGCGCGCCCTGCTCGATCCGATCCATGACGGCGAGCGAAAGCGCCCCCAGCAAATTTGCGATTCCGTTTTCCATGAGCCGGACAATATGTGCGGAGCGCACAAAAAACAACTTGACGAATATGTGCGCTCCGCACATATTTCGATCGCGGGGCACGATGACATGGAGAATGACGATGAATACTGGGAGCGCGGCACGACTAGCGAATGCCCAAGCGAATACCAGAGGCATTGAACCCGCCTTGAAATACGTGCAGGCCAACGGCGTGCGCTTCGCCTATCTCGAGCAGGGCGACGGCCCCCTTGTCATGTTCCTGCACGGCTTTCCCGATAATGCCTGGTCGTATCGAAAGCAGCTGCAGGTCTTCGCGGATGCAGGGTATCGTGCGGTCGCGCCGTTCCTGCGCGGCTATGCGCCGACCGAGATTCCGGCGGACGGAGTTTTCGATCCGATCGCACTGGGCAAGGATCTCGAAGCCCTCATCGCGGCGCTGAGTGACGACGGACAGGCGCGCGTCGTCGGCATGGATTGGGGCGGCACCTCGACCTTTCAGGCGCTGGCAACGGCGCCATCGGCAATCAAGGCCGCCGTGGTCATGAACACCGCACATCCAATTACAATTTCGAGCATCAGACGGGATCCGGAGCTCGTTCGAGCCGTCTTCCATGTCTATTTCTTCCAGCTTCCCGGCGCCGAATCCGCGGTCAGTACCGAGGGACTTCCCTTCGTCGACTATCTCTGGAAGCTGTGGTCGCCGACATTCAACAATGCCGAGCACATCCGTTCAATCAAGGAGACGCTCAGCTCGCCCGGCACGATGGCCGCAGCGCTTAAATATTACGGAGGCCTGACCGATGCGGGGCTCGCGCGCCGGCTGCCGATCAATGACATGCACACGCCGACGCTGACGATCTATGGCAGCAACGATCCGACAGCGAGGTACTCGGTCAAGGAGGAGCCGCTGTTCAAGGGGCCGCACAAGCGGATTGTCCTGCCCGATGTCGGGCACTTCCCGCACCTCGAGCGTGAGGAAGAAGTCACCGGCCTGATCATGGGCTGGTTCAAGACGCACGCGCCTGACTGAACGCAGAGGGCGGTCGCCCACAACATCCTTTGAGTTCTCTAATCCGGAGTACGCGCAATGGACACCAAGACACAACAGCAATATGCCGAGACCTTTCATGCCCTTCACAGGAAGGGCGATCCGCTCATCCTGTTCAACGCCTGGGACGCCGCCACCGCCAAAGCCATCGCGAAGACCTCTCCGGCCATCGCGACCAGCAGCGGGGCGGTCGCCTCCGCACTTGGATACGCCGACGGAGAAAATGTCCCGCTCGACATGGTGACCGGCCTGGTGTCGCGGATGACTGCGGCCGTGTCTGTTCCAGTCTCAATCGATCTGGAGGCCGGATATGGCGACACCCCGGAGGCTGCCGCCAGATCGGCGACCGAGATTTTGAAAGCCGGCGCCGTCGGCATCAATATCGAGGACGGGCTATCAGGGGGAAAGCGGCAACTCGTCAATCCCGAGCTCCATGCCGCCAAGATCAAGGCCGTGCGGCACGCCGCGAAAAATCTGGGAGTTCAGCTCTTCATCAATGCGAGAACGGATCCGTTCTTGCTGAAATTCGGATCGCCGGACGAGTGCATGAACGAAGCGGCGGGGCGAGCGAAGGTCTATGCCGAGGCCGGCGCCGACGGAATTTTCGTCCCCGGCCTCACCGACCTCGCGCTCATTGAAAGGTTCGTTCAGCTCACGCCTCTGCCGGTCAACATCATGGTGACACAAGGCGTTCCCGCACTTCCGGATCTGGCTCGCGTCGGCGTTCGGCGGGTGAGTCTTGGACCGTGGCCTATGATGGCAGCAATGCGGATGATCGGACAGGCCGCAGCCGCGGTCGTCGCGACCAAGCAATACGGCACCTTCCTGCAACCGGAGGTCTGAGCCCGGACATCACCCGCCGAAAGTCGCTTCTACGCTGACCGCTTCACTGCGGTCGCGCCGGCCGGTGCAATGTCGAGACGAGCCAGCATCGCCTGCGCCTGCTCGGCGCAGTGCTCGATCAACCAGCGCTCGAAGGCAACAGGCGCGAGTGCGGGTGCGTAGAGGAAGCCTTGCACGACGTCGCAGCCGAGTTCGGCCAGCACCTTGCGCTGCGCCTCGGTCTCGACCCCTTCGCCGACGACGGTCATGCCGAGGCCCTGGCCGACGCGCACCACGGCGGTGGCGATCGCGAGCGCGCCAGCGTCACGCTCGATGTCGCGCATGAAGCTGCGGTCGATCTTCAGCTCGCGGATCGGCAGATGGGCGAGCCGGCTCAGGCTGGAATAGCCGGTGCCGAAATCGTCCACGGAAAGCCCGACGCCGAGCTCCCGGATCGCGTTCATCGTCTCGAGCGCGGCGACGCTGTCCTGCATGAACGCGCCCTCGGTGATCTCGAGCATCAGCGCATCCGCCGGCAGATCGTATTCAGCGAGGATGTCCTTGAGCCGCGCGGCCAGCGTGACGTTGCGAAAATTGATCGGCGACAGGTTCACGGACACGGATGGAATCTCGAGCCCGGCGCGGCGCCAGCTCGCCATCTGCCGGCAGGCCTCGCGCACCGACCACAGGCCGATCTGCTCGATCAGGCCGCACTCTTCGGCGAGCGGGATGAATTTTGCCGGCGAGACGTCGCCGAGCTCGGGATCATGCCAGCGCGCCAGCGCTTCGACGCCATGGATCGCGCCGTCGCAGCTGCGAATCTGCGGCTGATAGCTGAGGGTCAGCTCGCCCTCGGCGATGGCGCGGCGCAGCGCCGCAATCAAGGCCAGCCGCTGCTCGGTGAGCCCGTTCATCTCGGCGCTGAACAGGCGATGGGTCGAACGTCCCGCCTGCTTGGCCATGTACATGGCCGCGTCCGCCTGCTGCATCAAGGTGTCGATGTCGGTCGCATGATCGGGATAGAGGCTGACGCCGATGCTCGCCGACATCTGCAGCTGCCTGGAGCCGAGCCGCAGCGGCGCCGCCAGCGCTTCGGTGATTCCGGCCGCGACGCGCTCGGCACCCTCGGCGTTGCGACGCGGCAGCAGGATCACGAACTCGTCGCCGCCTAATCGCCCCAGCATGTCCTCGGGTCCGATCTGCTCGCGCAGGCGCTGCGCCAGCTGGATCAGGAGCTCATCGCCGGCGGCATGACCGAGCGTGTCGTTGACGTCCTTGAAATGATCGACGTCGAGGAAGGCCAGCGCGACGTGGCTGCCGGTCGGGCAGGCATCGATGGCGGTGGTGATCAGGCGCCGCAATTGCGCGCGGTTCGGCAGGCCGGTGAGGATATCGTGATAGGCGAGCCGCGCGATCTCGGCGCGCGCCTCCTTGCGCTCGATTGCGAAGGCGCCGAGATTGACGCAGGCCTCGACGATGCGCCGATGCCAATTGCTCGGCGCGCGCGGCTCCCGGTAGTAGAAGGCGAAGGTGGCGATAACCCGTCCGTCCTTGGCCTTGACCGGCGTCGACCAGCATGCGCGCAGGCCAATCGCGAGCGGCATCGCCTTGTAGGGCTGCCAGCGCAGGTCGGTCTCCAGATCGGTCGCCAGCACCGGCTCGCCGTAGAAGGCCGCGGTTCCGCACGAGCCGACATTGGGGCCGATGGCCACGCCGTCCAGCGCGCGGGAATAGTCCTCGGGCAGGCTTGGGCCGCCGAGCGGATGGATCAGGCCCGCGGTATCGATGTGCAGCAGCGAACAGACGACGTCGGGCGCCATCTGCTCGACACGGCGGCACAGCCGGTCGGCGATCTCGCCGATCGGGACCTCGTCGGCGAGCGCGCCCATGATGAGCTGCTGCAGCGAGCGCAGCTGCTTGGTCTCGGTGATGTCCTCGAGCAGCGCGAAGAAGTGCTTGACCTGGCCCTTCTTGTCGCGGAAGGCATCGATGCGGGCGCAGACCCAGATCTCCTCGCCGTCCTTGTCATAGGCGAGCATCTCGACCTCGCCGCGGTGGCCGCCATCCATCAGGCGCTTGACGAGCTTCGCAACGGCCTTGCGATCGGTGTGGCGGCCCGCGAGCAGGCCCCTGGCGCGGCGGCCCTCGGCTTCCTCGCTGGTGTAGCCGAACAGCGTCGTGAAGGCGGCATTGACGTAGACAATGTTCTGGTCGGTATCGGTGATGAGCACCGCACGGTTGGTCTGGTCGGAGACGGCGTGGAGAAGCCCGATCCTGCTGCGGCGCTCGGCGTCCGCTGTGACGTCGCGCGCGAACACGATGCGATAGGCAATGCCGCCACTTGCAATGGATGAAAGCGAGATGGCCGCGCGGATCCGGCTGCCGTCACGGCGCACCAGGCTGATCTCGTCCCGGAACTCCGCAAACGGTTCGGCCTGAAGGCATTTGAGGGTGAGAGTTTCGGCGTCGCGGCCGAGCACATCAGCGCGTGCGAGATTCCAGATCCGCTCTGCACCGGCATTGAAATGCGTGATGCGACGCGCGCTGTCGACGACGACGATGCCCTCGTCGGCGCGTTCGAGCGCGGCCAACAGCACTTCCGGAGTTTCTGTCATGGCACAATCGGAGGCGGACATCGCTAGACCCGGAGGCATCGGGAAGATACAGCAACCGAGGCTAGTGCCGCGATGGTGTCCAAGACGTTTTTGCAGCCCGGTCGCGCCGCGCCAAGACGCGACATGCTTAATGTTCTGCAAAAGAAGCGAGGGTAATCCGCTGCGTACGGAACCTATTCGGCGCCGGCGCCCACCTGAAGCTTCCCGGCGACGGCGCGCACCTTGCGCGGCGCAGCTTGCCAGATCGAAAGCGCCGACAGCCCGCTTACGATGATGGCAACGCCAAAAGCGAGCGTGTAGTCGCCGACCCGATCGTAAAGCAAGCCGGTGACCCAGGGACCGGCGGCGCCGCCGGCCAATGCCGCCAGCATGATCGTGCCGAAAATGCTGCCCTGGTGCTTGCCCTGAAAAATCTCGAACACCACTGCGCCCATGATCGAGGTCAGGCCGTAGCCGAGCGCGCCTTGCGTGAACACCATGAGATAGACCAGCCACAATGACGGTTGGAATTTCAGGGCCATCAGCGCCGCGAAAGAGATCGCAAAACCCGCGCAGCTGATCGCCCACACCCATTCCCGCCCGATCCGGTCGGAGACATGGCCGAGCAGGATCTGGCCGGGAATGCCGAGCAGGCTGACGATGCCGAGCGCCCACACCGCGACACCCGGGCTGAAGCCGATGTCGAGCAGGAATTTGGTCTGGTGCACCTGCACCGCGTACCAGATGTAGAGGCCGCAGAAATAGCCGAGCGCGATCCACCAGAACCGCGTCGTGGCGACCGCTTTCCGGAGTGTCCATTCGGTCTGGGCCCAGACGGGATCGACGATGTTGGAGACGGGTTTTGCGGCACCCGCGACCGGCGCGGCATCGCCGTCGGGCCGCAGGCCGATATCCTCGGGGCGCCTGTGCAGGAACAGATTGATCGGCGCCAGCACGATCAGGATCATCAGGCCCATCGCCGTGCAGGCGGTGCGCCAGCCGGTCCCTTCGATCATGTGCTGCACCCACGGCAGCAGCGTCACCGAGCCGATGCCGACCCCGGCGAAGGCGATGCCGATGGCGAGGCCGCGGGTGCGGATGAACCAGTTCGGCAGGAACAGCGACTGCCCGGAATAGCCGAGACACACCGAGCCGGCGCCAACCATGACGCCGATGGTGACGTAGAGATGCCATGGCTGACTCGTGAGCGGCGCGAGCAGCAGCCCGCCACCCATCAGAACCACGCCGAGCTCCATCACCGCGCGCGGGCCGGCGCGATCCATCAGCCGGCCGATCAGCGGGCTGACCATGCCCGACACCACGAAGCCGAAGGAAAATGCGCCCGCGGTGACGCCGCGCTCCCAGCCGAATTCAGAGATGATGGGAGGAAAGAACAGCGAGAAGGCGGTGCGAGCGTTGACGCCGATGGCCATGGTGACGAAGGTCACCGCGACCACGACCCAGCCGTAGAAGAACGGAAGCCGCATTGTGTGTTTCACCCCTGGACGGTCCTTCCGACCATCCGGGGCTGCCCGGGTCAAGCGCTTTTCGCGCATGCCCCATTGAGCGATCCTTGGGCGGCCGCCCTCAGGCGGCGTCGCGTTGGGGCGGTTTGGCGGCCGCGTCGAACAGAATCCGTTCGATTGGGTGCGGACGGCCGAACAGATAGCCTTGCGCGAAATTGACGCCGAGCGCCTTCAGCCGTTCGTATTCCTCGCGGGTCTCTACGCCTTCGGCGGTGACCGACATGTCCAGCCCGCGCGCCAGCGTCACGATCGAGGAGATGATGGCGGAGCTGCGCGGCTGATGCGTGAGGTTGCGGATGAACGACTTGTCGATCTTGATCTTGTCGAACGGGAACGCGGTCAGATAGCTGAGCGACGAATAGCCGGTGCCGAAATCGTCGAGTGCGAGCGCGATGCCGATGCTCTTCAGCCGCTCCATGAAGGCGTGGTTCTCGACGCCGCGTTCCAGCAGCACGGATTCCGTGATCTCAATCTCCAGCCGCCGGGGCGGCAACCCGGAATCGGCGAGCGCCGCGCTGATCATCTCGAACAGCTCGGCCTCCTTGAACTGGATCGGCGACAGGTTGACTGCAACCGCAAGGTCGGACGGCCAGCCGGCCGCGTCCGCGCAGGCGCGTCGCAGCACGAACTCGCCGAGCGGCACGATCAGCCCAGTCTCCTCCGCAAGCGGGATGAACTGGTCCGGCGGAATCAAGCCGCGCGTCGGATGCCGCCAGCGCACCAACGCCTCAAAGCCGCGCTGCGCGCCGCTGAGGGCGTCGACAAACGGCTGGTAGTGCACCTCGAGCTGGCACCGCGCGATGGCGTGGCGCAAATCGCCTTCCAGCGTGCTGCGCGCCTCGAGCTCGGCCGACATCGCCTTGTCGTAGATGGTAAAGCAGTTGCGGCCCGATGATTTCGAGCGGTACAGCGCAAGGTCGGCCTTCTTCAGCAGCTGCTCCTGATCGGTGCCGTGATCGGGCGCGATCGCAATGCCGATGCTGGTGCCGATCTCGACGCGATGTCCGGGAAGAAGGAACGGCTCGGCGACGAGCTTGGCGATCCGCCCCGCCAGTTCGGTCGAGCAGACGCGCTGATCCTCGCAAGCTTCCTGGATGATGGCGAATTCGTCACCGCCGAGCCGGGCCAGCACGTCGCTGGCGCGCAGCGCGGATTTCAGCCGCTGTGCGACCTGACGCAGCAGCGCATCGCCCGCACCGTGACCGAGCGAGTCGTTGACGTTCTTGAAGCGGTCGAGGTCGAGCATCAGGATCGAGAAGGTCGGACCAGCGTCCATCAAACGGCCATTGAGCTCGTCGAGCCGGGCGAGGAAGAAGGCGCGGTTCGGCAATCCGGTCAGGGTGTCGGTCTGGGCGAGTTCGAGCACCCGCCGGTTCGCCAGCGACAGCCGCTGCGAATTGCGGCTCGCGAGCATGAGATAGGTCGAAAGCGACAGCGTCAGCAGCATGCCGACGATCAGCACCGCGCCCGCGCGATCGTAAGTCGTCTCCAGCGGACCGCCGGCAGCCGGAACCGCCCGCACCTGCCAATCCATGCCGCCGATCTTGAGATTGCCCGACCAGTGCAGGGTCTGCGCGACGTCCCGCATCGACTGCGGCGCCGTCGCGGCCGACGAATAATCCGGCAGCATGGCCTCCAGGCCGACGATCTGCGCCGTAAACGGCGGATAGACGTTCACGCTGACCGCGGGGCTTGCCCCGGTGGTCGCGCGAATGGACTGGATCAGCAGCGGCAGGTCGAAGACGCCGACGACGAAGCCGGCGAGATTGCGGCGCCGGTCCACGACGGTGTCGCGCGATGTTCCCTTGGCGTAGACCGGAATGGCGACGAGTACGTCGGGCAACCGGCCGCCCGCCTTCGGCTCGTAGAGGCGGGTGCGAATGGCCGAGACGCGGTCGGTGTCGCGTGCGCGCTCGAGGATCGCGCGGCGCTCCGGAATGGTCGCGTAGTCCATGCCGTAGACCGGAGACGTCTTCGGCTGGGTCGAGTAGAGCACCGGAAAATATTCGTCGCTCTGCGGCGCGGTCGCGAACGCATCGCCCTGGAGCGACTTGATGCGATAGCCGGACACGCCGTCAGTGATCGCCGCGGCCTCGTATTCGGCGCGCTCCTTGCGGTTCACGCGCGGCACCCAGGAGATGCGCAGCATGCCGGGATGGCGCTCGAACAGGCGGGCGCTGAAGGTCTCGAATTCGCTGCGGGTGATCTCCTGGTTGGTCGATTCGAACAGCGTGCGCAACGCGACGAGCCTGGAGATGTACTCGCCCATGCCGTTCTGCATGACGATCACTTCGGTCTCGGCCGCGTTTTCGAACTCGATCTTGTTGACGCGGCCTTCCCATCGCGCCACAGCGGCCGCACCCGCGACCGAGAACAGAAGACCAACGCCGACTGCGACGAGTGCAGGGCGATAGAGCCCGAGCAGCGGCGCGGCACGCCACCATCCGGTCATACGTCCCCGATCCTGATCGTTCTGATCCCGACCGCCCATTCCAGAAACCGCCGTCCCCTCTCCCGGCCAACCGAACCTCTGGTTGAGCCGCCGGAGCCACTATCGGAACAGGACCCCGGTTAAGAACTGCACAATTTCGGAACGCGGCTTTTCTGCATCAGCCGGCTTAGTTAATGAAGTGCAGGATGATGCGGGCTTTGTCGAAATAAGTTGCCGGTTTTCCCCGGAGTAGTACGGAGCCGCCGATACATCGGCGATTCATCCTGCGGCGATAGCTTTACCCGAAACCACTCCCCGCACCCGTAGACTTTTTGATGTATCGATCTCGATCTGCGACATTCATCGTGATCACCGTCGCGCTCCTGGCAGCAACCATGCTGCCGGCAAAAGCCGACGAGATCGGCGTCAGCGAGGATGCGATCCTGTTCGGCCAGGCCGCAGCCCTCGAGGGTCCCTCCTCCACACTCGGACAGCGGATGCGGCAGGGCATCGTCGCAGCTTTCACCGAGATCAACGCCAAAGGCGGCGTCCATGGCCGCAAGCTCCAGCTCATCAGCCGCGACGACGGCTACGATCCCGACCGCTCGGTGGCGCAGACGCTGCGGCTGATCGAGGACGACAAGGTGTTCGCGCTGATCGGCGCGGTGGGCACGCCGACCGCGATGGCGACGATACCGATCACCAGCGCCAGGAACGTGCCCTTCATCGGTCCGTTCAGCGGCGCCGAATTCTTGCGCGACCTCGAGCTTGCGAACGTGGTCAACATCCGTGCGAGCTATGCCGCCGAGGCCGAGGCGTGGGTCAAGCACCTCACGGAGGATCGCCATTTCACCCGCATCGCCATTTTCTACCAGGACGATTCCTTCGGGCGGGACGGTCTTTCCGGCGTGAAGCGCGCGCTTGCCAAACGCGGTCTCGAGCTCGCCGCCGAAGGCACCTTCGAGCGCAACACCCGCGCCGTCGCGTCGGCCTGGCGCACGATCAAGCGCGTCGAACCCGAGGCGATCGTCATGGTCGGGACCTACGGTCCCTGCGCGGAGTTCATCAAGCTCGCGCACCGCAGCGGCGCTCGTCCGACCTTCGTCAACATCTCCTTCGTCGGCGCCGTGGCGCTCGCCCGGGAGCTCGGCCCCGAGGGCGAAGGTGTCGTCGTCACCCAGGTCGTGCCGTTTCCCTGGGACCGCTCGCTCAAGCTGGTCGCCGACTACCAGGCGGCGCAGACGGCGTTCAACCCGGCGCTGACACCGGACTTCGTGTCGCTCGAAGGCTACCTCACCGGCCGCCTCGCCGCCGCGGCGCTGGAACAAGCCGGGCCGCAACCGACGCGCGCGAACCTGCTGCGCGCCATCAACGATGTCGGCCGCTTCGACATCAGCGGCAGCACCGTCACCGTCGGCATGCGCATGCTCGACGCGCCGCCGAAGGTGTTCTTGACGGTGATCCAGAAGGACGGGACGTTCAAAGCAGTGGACCGGCTGTAGAGCCGGATCAGGGCCGACGCGTCCAGCGGTCGGCGTTGACGGCGCCTTGCGGGATCTCGCCTTTGACGATCGCCTCGACCTGGCGCACGGTTTCCAGCGACTGGTATTCGATCGCCTGCGGCGTCAGGCCGCCGACATGCGGTGTCGCGATGACGTTGGGAAGCTTCGCAAGCTCCGGGCTTGGCATCTGGTCGGGCGCGCGGCCGACATCCATCGCGGCACCCGCGATACGATTCTCGAGCAGCGCCTTCGCCAGCGCCGCCTCGTCGACGAGATTGCCGCGCGAGAGATTGATGAAAACGGCATGTTTCTGCATCCGCGCCAGTGCCGCCCCCCCGATCAAGTTCTCGGTCTGCTCATTGGCGATGGCAAGGCAGACGACATAGTCGGACGCGGCGAGGAGCTCATCGAGGCTGACCTGCCGGATGGCGCTGTCGCTCACGGTCGCAAAGGGATCTGCGACCAGCACCTCCATGCGCATCACCTTGGCAATATCGGCGAGATAGCGCCCGATGCTGCCATAGCCGATGATGCCGATCTTGCTGCCCGCGAGCTGCTGTCCCATCCGCGCTTCCGGCTTGCGGCCTGCCTGGTAGTCGGCCGTCGCCCGGGATACGCCGCGGGAGAGATCGACCATGAAGCCGAGCGCGAGCTCGGCAACGGCTTGCACGAAGCCAGGCCCGGCGCGGGTCACCAGCACGCCGGCGTTCGAGGCGGCCTCGACATCGACGTTGCGGATGTCGACGGCGCAGCGGACGAAGGCGCGCAGGCGCGGCAGTTGCGCAAAGATCTCGCCGCGTCCCTCGGTCATGCGATCGGCCACGATGATGTCGACATCTTGCGCAGCGCGCACGAGGCTGGTTGAGACCAGCGTCTCATCGCTCTCGTGCAGGACCACCTCGGCGGTCGCGCGCAAACCGTCCAGGCTGCGATCGCCATAGTAATTGCGGCGCATCTCCGGCGTGTGGGCCAGCAGGACTTTCACGGCAAGACTCCTTCAGTAGCCGAACGCGCGCGGCAATGCCGTGCTGAGCCATGGCACGAACGCGATCACAAGCAGGCAAAGGAATAACAGGCCAAGATAGCCCATGATCGGCTTCACCGTCTGCTCGATCGGCACGTTGCCGATCAGGCAGGCGCCGTAGAGCCCGAGCCCGAGCGGCGGCGCGAACAGGCCGATGCCCATCGCGATCACGAGCACGACCCCGAAATGCAGGGGATCGATGCCGAGCTGCACGGCCACCGGCAGCAGCAACGGCCCGAAGATGATCAGCGCGGCCGCGCCCTCCAGCACCGAGCCCATCACGATCAGCACGCCGATTGCGAGCAGGATGAACAGCCAGGTACCGCTGGTCTTGGACAATCCCAGCATGAAATCGCCGACCGCATGCGGCACCTGCTGGAGGGTCAGCGTGAACGCCAGCGATTGTGCTGCGGCAACGATGAACAGCACGAGCCCCGCGCGCGTCGCCCCTTGGACGAAGCTGTGCGCGGCCGATGTGAAGCTGAGCTCGCGGAACACCACGCTGCCGACAACGAGTGCATAAGCCACGGCAAAGGCCGAGATCTCCGTGGCGGTGGCAAAGCCGCTCTTGAAGCCGAAGAAGATCATGAAGATCAGACCGAACGAGGCGATCGCGCCGCTCCACAGGCCGGACACCGGCATCTGCGGCGCGATGTCCTCGGCATCAGCTGGCGTCTCAGTTGGAGTCTTGCCGAAGATGATGGAGACGGCGATCAAGGCCAGCGCCATCAACGCCGCCGGCAGCAGCCCTGCGACGAACAGGCCGCCGATCGACAAATTCGCGACGAAGCCCAGGATGATCAGGTTGATGCAGGGCGGAATGGTCTCCGCCATCACCGCGGAGGCCGCGAGCAGCGCCACGGCGCCGCCCGGATTCTGCTTGGAGCGGCGCGCGGCTGGAATCAGCACGGAGCCGACCGCCGCGACGTCGGCCATCTTCGAGCCCGAGATGCCGGAGAACAGCACCATCGAGGCCACCATCACGACGTTGAGGCCGCCGCGCATGCGGCCGACCCCGCGCTGCAACAGCTCGATCAGCCGCACCGACATGCCGTTGGCTTCCATGAGGTAGCCGACGAGAATAAAGAACGGAATCGCGAGCAGCACGAAATTGTCGATGCCGCGCGCCATTTGCTGGGCGAAAATCACGCCGGGCAGCGCGCCCTCCACCCAGATGAAGATCAGCGCGGCCAGCGCCAGCGCAAAGCCGATCGGCAAGCCGCCGACCAACGTCGCGAAGAAACCGATCAGCATCAGCGTGCCCGCTGACGGCACCGTGGCCGGCGACAGATAATCCCAGGCGAGATAGAGGCCGGTCACGACGGCAATCGCGACGAGGCCTCTGACGATATCAGGGAGCGGCCTGGCGCCGAGCTGGTCGATCGCGAACACCGTCATGAACAGCGCGCCGGCGCCCATCGGGTAGAAGGTCAGCTCCAGCGGCAAGCCGGATCCGGTGGTCTGGCCCGCCGTCAGCGAGCCGAGCTTGATGGCGTTGTAGGCGACGTAGCCCGAGATCAGCACCACCAGCAGCGCACTCGCGGCATCGATCAGCGCGCGCAGCCGTACCGGAGCCAGGTCGCGGAAGAAGGAGACGCCGACATTCTCGCCGCGCGCGAGCGCACTCGCCGCGCCGAAGAAGGCCGAGCCGACCATCAGGCCGCGCGCGACGTCGTCGGACCACTCCACCGGCGCGTTGAAGCAGAAGCGCAGCAGCACGGAACCGCAGACGACGACGAGATCCGCGGCCAGCAGAATGGCCGCGATCGCGTCGCTGACGCGAAGCAGCAGGGCGATGCTCCCGTGGCGGCCGCCCGAGAGAGGTACGGCAGCTGTCATTGCCACGTCAGGCCTGCGTGGCGCGGATGATGTCGATGACGGCCTTGGAGTCCGGCCGCGCCTTCATGAAGTTCTCGATCTGCGGCGCGACGCGCTTCTTGAACGCCTCGCGGTCGCATTCGGCCACCGTCACGCCCTTCTCGGTCAAAGCCGACAGCGCCTCCTTCTCGACCGCGAGCCCGTGGGTGCGCGTGTCGGCCGCAGCCTTCTTCGCGGCGTCGAGGAAACCCTCGCGCAGCTTCGGATCCATGCGATTGTAGGTCGTGTCGCTGAAATAGATCGCGAGCGGCGAGAAATTGTGCTGCGTCAGTGAATAGAATTTCGCCGTTTCGAAGAACTTGCTGGCCAGGATGGTCGGCGGATCGTGCTCGAGCCCGTCCAGCACGCCGGCCTGCAACGCCGTGTAGATTTCGCCAAAGGCCAGCGGCGTTGCGGCGGCGCCCATCAGGCGCAGGCATTCCGTGATGACGGGATTCGGCAGGGTGCGGATCTTGAGTCCGGCGAGATCTTCCGGCGTCTTTACGGGCTTCCGCGCCAGCACGCTGCGCGAGCCGAAATTATACGCCCAGGCGATGATGCGGATGTTGCTGCCCTTGAGCAGCGCCTCCTCGATCGGCTTGGCGGCGCCCGAATCGAACGCTTTGGTCTGCTGCGGGAAGCTCGAGAACAGGAAGCCGAGATCGAAGGTCCCGACCAGCGGCACCAGATTGGCCGAGATCGACGAGCCCGAGACCATGAGATCGATGACGCCGAGCTTCACCGAGTTGATGACGTCGATTTCCTGACCCAATTGGTTGTCGGGAAAGAACGCGACCTCGACCTGTTCACCGAGGCCGTTCGCCTTCAGGTTTTTCACGAGATTGTCGTAATAGACGCGGCCGTTGGCGAATTTGGGATCGTTCGGCAGCGAGGAGGAGCATTTCAGCTTTAAGGTCGCGGCTTCGGCGCGGCCGATGAGTGCGGGGGAGAACACGAGGCCGGCGGCAAGTCCCGTCGACGACTTGATGAACGCGCGACGGTTCACGGGCACGATGGACATAATGCGGTTTCTCCCCAATTATTATTTTTCGAGCGACGGTCGTTGCCGCAGCCCGTTGCGCGGACTGTATGGCCAAAGCGGCGGCGCAGGCAAGGCTTGCGGCCGGTGGTCGCAAAGCGGCGCGTCGCGAAGATCGACGGCATCCGCGCGCGGCGAAACAACCGTGTTTTTTGCGGGATTCTCGCTTAGACCGGCATCGGGTCCATTGTGCGAGAGGATGCTTTCGCGCGGCATCGCAATCAATCTAATTGGCGCATGGATCAATGCGCAATTCACATGGATGGCGCCAGAACGATGCCGCACTGGCTCTGGCAGACCTCCTGCCCCATTTTGCCGCAGCTCAACGTGATCCACTGCACAGACAGACGCATGGCGGCCATCTAGAAAAGGTGACATCATCGCGCGCATTGCCGATGGAGGTGACACCATGCGCCGTCCAGTTCTTCGCAATTTGTTTCTTGGATCCGCTCTTCTCGCGCTCACGCAATTGACGACGCCCACGGATGCGGCGGCCGAAGCGCGGCTCGCACTCGTGATCGGTCAATCGGCCTATCGCACCGTGCCGGAACTGCCCAACGCAGCCAACGACGCCAAAGGCATGACGGAGCTGCTCGGCAATGCCGGCTTCACCGTCACCACGGCATCCAATCTGGCGCAGAACGACATGCGTCAGGCGATCTCGGATTTCGCCGGCAAGGTCAGCGCCAGCGGCGCCGACACCGTCGCGCTGGTGTTCTATGCCGGCCACGGCCTCCAGATCGACGGCGAGAACTATCTCGTTCCCGTCGATCTCGACCCCAAGCGCGAAGCCGACATTCCGCTGCAGGGTGTGCGGCTCAACGATTTGCTCAACACGCTCGGCGCGCTGCCGACACGAGCCCGCATCTTCATGCTCGATGCCTGCCGCAACAACCCGTTCCCGGCGCTCAGCGGCGCCGGCCACGGGCTTGCAATCGTCGACACCAAGGCCGGCGCGCCGGGCTCCTTCATTTCCTATTCGACCTCGCCGGGCTCCGAAGCCGAGGATGGCTCCGGCATCGACAGCCCCTACACCACCGCGGCGCTGACCGTCGCCAAGCAGCCCAATCTGCCGATCGAAGAAGTGTTCAAGCGCATTCGCGTCGCCGTGGCGCAATCGACCGACGGACGCCAGATCCCCTGGGAAAGCTCGTCGCTGACGACCGACTTCAAGTTCTTCGGCGGCGACGGCAGCGGCAGTCAGGCTGCGCTTCCTGGCGCATCCTCCATGGCACTTGCGAGCGGCACGCGCAGCCTCGAGGACTGGCGCAAGGACTTGCAGGGCAAGCCGGCCATGGTCGCCTATGAGATGGTGATCACCGACGATACCGTGCCGGCGTATCAGGCGTATATCGAGTTGTACGCCCAGGATACCCGTACCCCGCGCCTGCGCACGATCGTGGAGCGCCGGCGCCAGATGCTGGCGTGGGAGCGCGCCACCGCGATCAACACCCGCGCCTCGTTCGAGGCTTATCTGACGAACTGGGACAACAGCGATCTGGCTGCGACCGCACGCCGGCTGCTGCTCCGCGTGCAGAACCGCAACTACGTCTTGCCTGCTGTGGTCGCGGCCGCTCCTGCCCCGGTCGCCGTCGCAATGGCCCCGACCTGCCCGTGCTCGACGCCCACACCGCCGGCTTCGCCGGTCAACCCGGCGGTCGCGCCCGTGATCAAGAAGCGCGTCGACGACACCCCGCCAAAGCGCAAGGTGGTCGACACGCCGCCCAGGCAACGCCGGCCGCCGCCTGATGAGGTGATCTACGAGCGCGCGCCGCCACCGGATCGCGGCCCGCCGCCCGGCGCCATCATGCAGGGCATTGGCATCGGTGTCGGGATCGGCATGGGTATGGGCGGCGGACGCGGCGGCGACTATCACAACGACCGCGGCCGGTACTGAGACCCCATTCGCGAGATACGGAGGACAGATCTGTCCTCCGTCGACGGATGGAGATAAACTGCGTCTGCTGCTTCCCGATACGGAAATGCTGTAGTCTAACCGACTGGCGCCAGACTTTCCGGGGACTCCACATCGATGCCGCACGACGCTCACGCCAAGCCAGCTTGGCCGCTGTTTCGCTCACTCGCGTCCTATTCCCTCCCGGGCGACCTGATGGCGGGGCTGACGCTTGCGGCGATCGCGATTCCCGAGCAGATGGCGACGGCGCGGCTCGGCGGCTTCGCGCCGCAGATCGGCTTCTTCGCCTTCATGGCGGGATCGCTCGGCTTTGCGATGCTCGGCGGCAACCGCTTCCTGTCCTGCGGCGCCGATTCCACGATCACGCCGATCTTCGCCGGCGGACTTGCCGCGCTGGCCGCCGCCGGCTCGCCGGACTATCAGGGGCTCGCGATCGCGCTGGCGCTGATGGTCGGCGCGATGATGCTGGCCGGCGGCGCCTTCCGCCTTGGCGGCATCGCCAATCTCTTGTCCGTGCCCGTCATGGTCGGCTTCCTCGCCGGCATCTCCGTCCACATCATCGTGTCGCAATTGCCGGGCGTGCTGGGCCTGGACTCGCCGGGCGGACCGACGCTCGATCGCATCGGCGTGCTCGCAAGCGAGCTCGGCCGCACTAATCCCTTCACGTTGTGCATCGGCTTCGGCGTGCTGGCCGTGGTCTTCGTCGCTGAGAAGATCAGCGCAAAAATTCCGGGCGCACTGATCGGGCTCGTCGCCGCGACCCTGGCCACGATCGCGCTCGGCCTCGAGAACAAGGGCGTCAACGTCGTAGGCCTCGTGCCGGGCACGCTGCCGCGGCCGACCTTCCCCGAGCTTGCACCGGAGCAATGGGTCCGCCTCGTGCCGCTCGCGTTTGTCATCACGGTCGTGGTGATGGTGCAGACCGCGGCAACGACGCGCTCGTTCCCGTCCGATCCCGACAAGCCGGCCGATGTCGATCGCGATTTTCTCGGCGTGGGTGCCGGCAGCGCGCTGTCGGGCCTGTTCGGCGCGTTTCCGGTCAATGCCAGCCCGCCGCGGACGGGCATTGTCGCCGAGACCGGCGGACAATCGCAGCTCGCGGGTCTCGCCGCGGGGACAATCGTACTGGCGCTGCTCGCGTTTGGAACGGGATTGCTGCAGCACGTCCCGGACGCAGCCCTCGGCGGCATCCTGCTGTTCGTCGCGCTGCGCATCATCCGCGTGAAGCAGATCGTCACGATCTATCGCCAATCCCCGAGCGAATTCCTGCTGATCGCCGCCACCGCCGCACTCATCATCGTGCTGCCGATCCAGCAGGGTGCGTTCCTCGGCATCGTGCTGTCGCTGCTGCACGGCATCTGGAGCACGACGCGCGCGCGGCTCGTCGAGTTCGAGCGCGTGCCGGGCACCACGATCTGGTGGCCGGCGCATCCGCACATCACCGGAGAGCGCATTGCCGGAGTCGCCGTGATCGGGCTGCAGGCGCCGCTGTCGTTCCTCAACGCGCCCGGCTTTCGCAGCGACGTGACCAAGGTGCTCGGCGCGACGCCTCCGCAGCTGCTGGTGCTGGAGGCGAGCGGCATGGTCGAGATCGACTTCACCGCCGCGCAGATCCTGCTCGATGTGTTCAGGGCGTGCAGCGAACAGGGTGTCACGGTCGCGCTGGCCCGGCTGGAATCGGTGCGCGCGCAGGACGCGTTCGAGCGGTTCAAACTGTTCGAGGCCCTGCCCCGGGAGAACGTCTTCCACAGTGTCGACGAGGCCGTGCGCAAGCTGGCGAAATAACTGCGCTCACTGCGCCAATGTCGGATGATCCCGCTGCACCGTTTCGCGGATCCAGCTGGCATGGATCGCGCGAAACAGGATTTGCGCCGTCTTGAGGTCGTTCGCTGTCATGCAGAGATCGACGATGCGACGGACTGCGTCGTCGCGCATCAGCCCGTCCGCGATCTTCATCGCGATTTCCATCGCGACTTTGGCCGCGCGCTCGTAGCGCCCGCTGTCGCGCTTGTCGCTGCGCGCGGCCCCTGCCGCGCTCGCCGCAGCGGCGTCACAGATCGCACGGATGCGCTCGGCGGCCTCGATATCGCCGAGCGGCCGTTCGATCGCCTCGTCCCAGATGTCTTGACGCGTCTTGCGCGCGAACCACTGCATTGCCTGCTCCGTGGTGAGGGAGCGAGCATAAACGGCGGTGAGCCTGCGCGCTACGCCTCCGGTACGATCTTGCCGGGATTGAAGATGTTCTGCGGATCGAGCGCCTTTTTTAGCGCCCGCATCGCATCGATCGCCTCGGGGCCGAGCTCCGCCTTGAGGTATTTCTGCTTGCCCTGGCCGATGCCGTGCTCGCCGGTGCAGGTGCCGTCCATCGCCTGCGCGCGTTCGACCAGCCGATGCATGAACTCCTCGCCGCGGGCCATCTCGTCGGCATCGTTGGTGTCGCAGACCAGCGAGCAGTGGAAATTGCCGTCGCCGACATGGCCCACGATCGGCGACAACAGGTTGAGCCGCTTGAGATCTTCCTCGGTTTCGCCGACACATTCGGCAAGGCGCGAGATCGGCACGCAGACGTCGGTCGCGACCACGCCGATGCTGTCGCCGGGCCGCAGCGCCTTCACCGACCAGTAGGCGTCGTGCCGCGCCTGCCACAGTTTTGTGCGATCCTCCGGTTTGGTGGTCCAGGAGAAATCGCCGCCGCCGCAGTCCTTTGCGATCTCGCCGAAGGCCTTGGACTGTTCGCCGACCTCGATCTCGCTGCCGTGGAATTCCATCAGCAGCAGCGGCGTTTCCGGCAGCGTCAGCTTCGAATAGGCGTTGCAGGCCCGCACCTGCGCGGCGTTGAGCAACTCGATGCGCGCCACGGGAATGCCGGTCTGGATCGCCAGGATCACGGCCTGACACGCCCCGTGCACGGTCTCGAACGACACCGCGCCGGCCGCGATCGTATCGGGGATGCCGCGCAGGCGGATGGTCAATTCCGAGATGATGCCGAGCGTGCCCTCGGCGCCGACGAACAGATGCGTCAGGTCATAGCCGGCGGATGATTTCTTCGCGCGCGTGCCGGTCGTGATGATCTCGCCGTCGCCGCGGACCACTTTCAGCGCCAGCACACTATCGCGCATGGTGCCGTAGCGCACCGCGTTGGTGCCGGAGGCGCGGGTCGAGGCCATGCCGCCGAGAGAGGCGTCCGCGCCGGGGTCGATCGGGAAGAACAGGCCCTGGTCGCGCAGATGCTCGTTGAGCGCCTTGCGGGTGACCCCGGGCTGGATCACGCAGTCGAGGTCCTCGGCATGCACTGCGAGCACCTTGTTCATGTCGCGCAGGTCGATGCAGATTCCGCCGGCGGGTGCGTTGACCTGGCCCTCGAGCGAGGTGCCGGTGCCGAAGGCGATGACGGGCACGCCGTTTTTCGCGCAGATCCGCACCACGTCCTGGATGTCGGCGGTCTTCTGCGCCATCACCACAGCGTCCGGCGGCTGGTTCACGATCCATGTGGTGGTATGGCCGTGCTGCTCGCGGACGGCCTGCGAGGTGATGAGGCGGTTGCCGAACCGCGCGGCAAGCTGCTCCAGCGCGCTCGCAAGGGCTTTCGGCGCCGGCCGCGGCGGATTATTGGTGATGGTCGTACCCACGGACGTTCCTCCCGACGAGACGAACCGTGGCAAAGGACATCTCACCGGTCAAGTCAAGCGACCGGACGCATAGCTGGGGAAGGACACATGCCGGAGACTGCTGCCACAACGATCGAGGACGCGCCGTTCCGCGCCTCGATCATGCAGATCGAGCCGCAATGGATCGACTACAACGGCCACCTCAACATGGCCTATTACAACGTGATGTTCGACCGCGCGATCGATCAGATGTGGCTGACGCTCGGGATCGGGCCGGGCTACATGAAGGAGCGCGGCGGCTCGACCTTCACTGCCGAGTGCCACGTGCGCTACTTGCGCGAAATCCACTTGGGCGATCCCGTGCAGGTCTCGGTCTGGCTGCTGGAGGCCGACGACAAGCGGCTGCACACGTTCCAGGAGTTGCGGCACGCCGCCGAGGGCTGGCTGTCGGCCACTTCGGAGAACATGTCGCTTCACATCGACATGGGCTCACGAAAGGTGGCGGCTTTTCCGCCAGACATAAGCGAGCGCATCGCAGCGGTGGTCAAGACCCACAGCGCGGTGCCACGGCCCGAGGGCATCGGCCGGAACGTGGCGATGCCCTCGAAGCGGTAAGCGCGCTAGACCCTGGTACGGCCGCGGGCCAGACCCACAACGGCCGAGACCAGGAACAACACGACCGCAATGAAGAAGATGATCTTGGCGATTTCGATCGACGCGCCGGCGAGGCCGCCAAAGCCCAGGATACCGGCGATCAGGGCGATAACCAGAAACGTCACTACCCAGCTAAGCATGATCCAAACCTCTGTTTCGATGTCTGTCTGCGATCGGCGCGCCTGACGCGCCTCACTTGCAGAACCAATCGCCAACTCGGAACAATGGTTCCGAGCGGCTGGGAGCAGAAATTCGCTCAACCGACAGGAACAAATTGGCTGCCCCCGCACGTGGAAAACCCCTCCCCGCGGCCCCATATAGGGACCAATCCCTGTTAAGAAGGCTCCCCTTTCACCACCCCGCGGTGCCAACGTGGGGCAAATGATTCGCATGACCGAGCCGAGCAAGATCACGTCCCAGAGCGTCCCCGACCACCAGCCCGCAGCCGGCGGCATCGCCGCGCGTGCGCGGGCCTCGGTGGGCCCGCAATACCTGTCCGGGCTCAATCCGGAGCAGCGCGAGGCTGTGGAAACGCTGGACGGCCCGGTTCTGGTGCTGGCCGGCGCCGGCACCGGCAAGACCCGCGTGCTGACCACGCGCATCGCCCATATCCTGAGCCAGGGCCGCGCCCGCCCATCCGAAATCCTGTCGGTGACCTTCACCAACAAGGCCGCGCGCGAGATGAAGCACCGGCTGGGTCAGATGCTCGGTCATGCGGTGGAAGGGATGCCGTGGCTCGGCACTTTCCACTCCATCGGCGGGCGCATCCTGCGGACCCACGCCGAGCTGGCGCAGCTCAAGTCGAACTTCACCGTGCTCGACGTCGACGATCAGGTCCGACTGCTCAAGCAGCTTCTGCAAGCCGACAATATCGACGACAAGCGCTGGCCCGCGCGCATGCTCGCCGGCCTCATCGACGGCTGGAAGAATCGCGGCCTGACGCCGTCGCAGGTGCCGTCGGGCGAAGCCGCCGTGTTCGCCAACGGCAAGGGCGGCAAGCTCTATGCGAGCTACCAGGAGCGGCTGAAGATTTTGAACGCCGCCGATTTCGGCGATCTGCTGCTCGAGGACATCCGCATCTTCCGCGAGCATCCGGATATCCTGCGGCAGTACCAGCAGCGCTTCAAATTCATCCTGGTCGACGAGTATCAAGACACCAACGTCGCGCAATATCTATGGCTGCGGTTGTTGTCACAGGCGCCATCGTCCAATCCGTCATTGCCCGGCTTGCCCCGGCAAGCCATCGATTCTTCGCCAGATGGATCACCGGGTCTCGACGCTTCGCATCGGCCCGGTGATGCCGAGAATGACGATGTGGCGCCGCCTCCGGCGAACGAAAAAACACACGTCAAGAACATCTGCTGCGTCGGCGACGACGACCAGTCGATCTATGGCTGGCGCGGCGCGGAGGTCGACAACATCCTGCGCTTCGACCATGATTTTCCCGGCGCCAAGGTCATCCGCCTCGAGCGCAACTACCGCTCGACCGGCCACATCCTCGCCGCCGCCTCGCACCTGATCGCCCACAATGAAGGCCGGCTCGGTAAGACGCTGCGCACCGAAGACCATGACGGCGAGAAGGTCACGGTGACAGGCTCGTGGGATTCGGAAGAGGAAGCCCGCGGCATCGGCGAGGAGATCGAGCAGATCCAGCGCCAGGGCGACAAGCTCAACGAGATCGCGATTCTCGTTCGCGCCTCCTACCAGATGCGCGAGTTCGAAGACCGCTTCGTCACGCTCGGCCTGCCCTATCGCGTCATCGGCGGCCCGCGCTTCTACGAGCGCGCCGAAATCCGCGACGCGCTGGCCTATCTGCGCGTCATCAATTCACCGGCCGACGATCTCGCCTTCGAGCGCATCGTCAACACGCCCAAGCGCGGCCTGGGCGATGCCACCGTGCAGATGTTGCACGACCACGCCCGCAAGCGCCGCATTCCGCTGTTCGAGGCGGCGCGCGCGGTGGTCGAGACCGACGAGCTGAAGCCGAAGGCGCGCGGCTCGTTACGCGACGTCGTCGCGCAGTTCGACCGCTGGCGCGCCCAGCGCGAGGTCACCTCGCACACCGAGCTCGCCGAGATCGTGCTCGACGAGAGCGGCTACACCGAGATGTGGCAGAAGGACCGTTCGGCGGACGCCGCGGGCCGGCTCGAAAACCTCAAGGAGCTGGTGCGCTCGATGGAGGAGTTCGAGAACCTGCAAGGGTTCTTGGAGCACATCTCGCTGGTGATGGACCGCGACAGCGGCGCCGATGAGGACGCGGTGTCACTGATGACCTTGCATTCGGCCAAGGGGCTGGAATTCGACAACGTGTTCCTGCCCGGCTGGGAGGAAGGCCTGTTTCCGAGCCAGCGCACGCTGGACGAACAGGGCCGCGCCGGCCTCGAGGAAGAGCGCCGGCTCGGCCATGTCGGCCTGACCCGGGCCCGCCGCCGCGCCAAAATCTACTTTGCGACCAACCGCCGGATCCACGGCACCTGGTCGACCACGATCCCGTCGCGCTTCCTCGACGAATTGCCGGCCGCCAATGTCGAGATCACAGAATCCAAGGGCGGCTCGGCCTGGGGCGGCACCGGCGGCTACGGCGCCTCCCGCTTCGACGACATGGAAGCGTTCGGCTCCACCTATTCGACCCCCGGCTGGCAGCGCGCCCAGGCCAATCGCAATCGCGGCGGCGGAGGGGGCGGCAATGGCGGCCGCGGCAGCTTCGAGGAACAGGCCTCGTCGTATTCGTCCCAGTCGTCCTCGCCCGATTTCGGCAGCTTCTCCTCGCGCCGCCGTGGGCCCCTGACGATCGAGGGCGAGCTCGTCGCCAAATCCACCGGCACGACCTCGGAATTCTCCCTCTCCGACCGCGTCTTCCACCAGAAATTCGGCTACGGCCGCGTCACCAAGATCGACGGCAACAAACTCACCATCGCCTTCGACAAGGCGGGGGAGAAGAAGGTCGTGGACAGCTTTGTGCAGCGGGCGTGAGGCCTGCATGCCGCACTACATCGCCATCGTCGAGGACGCCGGCCCGGACGAAGCCGTCGGCCTGTGGTTTCCCGACCTGCCCGGCTGCATTTCCGGCGGCGACGACGTCGATGAGGCCCTGGAGAATGCGCCCGAGGCACTCGCGTTCTATGCACAGGAACTGATCGCGGACGGCCGCCAGCTTCCCCCGCCGCGGACATTGGACGAGCTCAAGGCCGACCCTGATGTGGCCGACGAGCTCGGGAAGCACACGGTCGCCCTGATCGAATGGCCACCCCTCACTGAGGCCACGGAGTGAGGACTGTTCGCCGCACTGGTCGGACTCTCGACACTTCTCGCCCGAACAGCCCTTGACCACCGCGAACTTCCCCGTATCAGATGCGGCCATGGTCCGGGGCTCCATCACACTGATCTTGCTGGCATTGGTTATGCCGTCGCTTGCGGCGGCGGAGACCATGAGCTTTGGCGATGCGATCGGGATGCTTGCGAAAAGTTGCGGTGCGGAAATCGTTGCCAATTGCCGCGGCGTCAACCCGGATTCGACCCGCCTGAAGGAGTGCCTCTCGCGCAACCGCGACGTGCTCTCGCAACAGTGCCAGAGCGACTATCTCGGCGCCTTCGACGCGATCCAGAAGCGCGTCGCCGCGCGCGTCACGGTGGCGAACGTCTGCCAGCGCGAGATCGTCAAGGTCTGCGGCGGCTCGACCAAGGAGACCAGCAAGGCGGTCCCCTGCCTGGTCTCGACGCCCAAGGGCATCAGCAACAACTGCCTGAAGGCCGTCGACGACGCGGGGTATCGGTGATGCCAGCGAACCGGCTTTCCATCGTCGGAATAACCATCGCGCTCGGCCTCACCTTGCTTGCGGGCGCGGCAGAAGCGCAGACGGCGCCGCCGACCCGCGACGACATCGTCGGCAAGCTCAACCATTTCGAACAAGCCGCCGAGATCGATCTTCCCGCGCTGAAGCTGCAGGTGATGGAGCGGGCCAAGGCCAGGATCAAGAACGATCCCGGTCCGGTGAACCGGCCGCTGATCGCGCCGGATCTGGTCAATTTGCCGACCTTCACCGCGCAGATCCAGTTCGACGCCGACACGCCGATCATCCAGCCGGCGTCCTACCAGACCGTCGGGCGCCTCGCTGACGCGCTGGTCCATGCCTCGCTGCTGCCCTACACATTCCTGATCGTCGGCCACGTGGAATCCAACGCGAAGACGCGCGAGGCCAACGCGATCCTGAGCCAGCGCCGGGCGGACGCGATTCGCGACGTGCTGGTGAACACGTTCAAGATCTCGACCAAGCGGCTGCATCCGATCGGCCTCGGCGAGGAGCAGTTTCTCGACCGGGCCAGGCCAACCGCGGCCGCCAACGCCCAGTTGCAAATCCTGACCTACGCCAAGGTACCCGAGGAAGCGCCTGCGCATCCGGCTGCGACACCTGCGCCTGCGGCGAAAAAGCCCGCCAAGAAACACTGAGCAGACGCGCCACGGCGGCTGGCGGAACCCTTTGAAGTCTTGATCATTTTGTGACCTGTCTCACAGCGCGACAGCGTGGCCTTGCGCGACAATAGCGCCGGTTTGTGCACCGCCCTATCAGGTGCTATAGGCTTTTTTCGTCCTTCCCGACCCCATGCTGCACGAGACCGAGATGGCCAGTTCTTTTCGACACCAGCTGGCCGACTACGTCGAATATCATCGCGATCCCTGGAACTGCGCGATGCACGTGGTCGGCATCCTCCTGCTCTTCACCGGCGCCGTGCTGCCGCTGACGCTGGTGCATTTCCCGGTGTTCGGGATCGAGGTCAGTCTGGCCGTGATTCTGGCCCTGCCGGTGCTGGTCTACTGGCTGATGCTGGACGCCGGGATCGGGCTCGGCATCCTCGCCGCGATGATCGTGCTGCTTTCGGTCGCAACCGCGATCGGCAATCAGGTCTCGATCGTCATGATGTGGTCGATTTTTACGGTGCTGATCGGGCTCGGCGTCGCGTCGCAAATCGTCGGCCACAAGGTTTTCGAGGAGCGGCAGCCGTCGATGGTCGACCACCCCACGCATTTTCTGCTTGGACCGATGTTTGTCATGGCAAAATTATTCATCGCATTGGGCTTCCGTCGCGACCTTGCCGCGATTCTGGCGCCTGTTCCGACCAATTCCCTTTCAACCCGATAGTTCTAGACGCGAAACAGCAAACCTTCTGCATGGCTCTCGTACTGGTTACCGGTGGCAGCGGCTTCATCGGACATCATCTCGTAGAAGCGCTCCGCGCCCGTGGGCAGCGGGTGCGTGTCCTCGATGTTCGTGCGCCGGCCACGCCGTATGCCGACGTCGAATATGCCCGTGGCTCGGTGCTGGACGGCGCCGCGGTCGATGCCGCAATTGCGGGTGTCGATCAGGTCTATCACCTCGCCGGCCTGCCCGGCATGTGGGTCGCCGACAAGCAGGCCTTTCACGACGTCAATTGCCGCGGCACCGAGATCGTGCTCGCGGCCGCGATGAAGCGCGGCGTCTCGCGCTTCCTGCACTGCTCGACGGAATCGATCCTGTTCCCCTATTCCGACCTCAACGGTGTTCCCGCCGAAGAGGCGCTGCAGCCGGCCGATGCGATGCCGGGCGCCTACACGCGGTCGAAATCGCTGGCCGAGCATTGCGCCGCTAAGGCCGCAGCTGAAGGTTTTCCGCTGGTGATCGGCACCCCGACCATGCCGATCGGTGCCGCCGACCATAATCTGACGCCGCCGACCGCGATGCTGTGGTACTTCCTGCAGAAGAAAGTGCAGCCGCATCTCGACTTCCCGGTCAATCTCGTCGACGTCCGCGACGTCGCCATGGGCCTGGTGCTGACCATGGAACGCGGACGTAACGGCCAGCGCTACATCCTCGGCGGCGACTGCGTCAGGCTCGGCCAGATTCTGCGGATGATGTCCGCGATGAGCGGCCGCCGGCAATTCCCGGTCGTCGTTCCCGGCAAGATGGCCGAACTGTCGGGCATCATGCTCGAATATCTCTCCGATCGTATCACGCGCCGGCCGCCCAACGGCACCGCCGAGGGCGTGCGCATCGCGCTCGCCGCGAGCGACCTCTCGATCGACAAGGCGCGCACCGAACTCGGCTACGCGCCGCGCCCGATCGAGCCGGTCCTGCGCGAAACCATCACCCATCTTCTCGCCCGCGGCGGCGCGCTTGCCTCCGGCGCCATCGAGCATCACGCGCTCTCCTCGCGCGCCAGCTGAGCTGCCGCCCAACCCAAAGAACCTTTCCGCATGTCCTTCGATTTCAGCAAGCTTCTCTCTGTCGCCTGGGGTGGTTGGACCACGACCTGGCCGACGCAACTGCTCGCCCTGATTTGGCTCGCCTGGCTCGCAAGCTGGGTGGGCGCCTCGTTCTGGCAAGGCCGTACCCAGAAGCAGGTGATGACGCTGGAGTCCGGCCGCTATCGCATTCCGATCCTGGTCGGCGGCATCCTGTTCACGCCCTGGACCGCCGAGGTGCTCGGCGAGAAGCCGCTCTGGGTGTTCAGCAATAATGCTGTCTACGTCGTGGCGCTGATCGTGCTGGCCGGCATCTCCTTCACCTGGTGGGGACGGCTGCATCTTGGACAGTTCTGGTCCAACACCATCACTCACAAGCAAGACCACCGCGTCATCGACACCGGCCCGTACGGCATCGTGCGCCATCCGATCTACACCGGGCTGATCCTCGGCATGCTGGTGACCGGCATCGCGGTCGGCACGGTAACCGCGATGCTCGGCGCCATCCTGATCTCGCTCGGCATGTGGCAGAAGGGCCGGATGGAAGAGGTGTTCCTGTCCAAGGAGCTCGGCGAAGACGCCTACGGCGCCTATTGCCGTCGCGTCCCGATGATCATCCCGTTCCTGTCGCCGCGCTGAGGCGAGTATCGCTTCAACGCTGTCATCACAAGCGTAGCGCGGCTGCACCTCCGGAGTCGTCCTGGCGAAAGCCAGGACCCATTACCCCAGGGAGCGGTTTGGCGGGGATTGCCGGAACTGAGGCCGCATACAGTCGATGGATTCCGCGGTATGGGTCCTGGCTTTCGCCAGGACGACGCCGAGGAAGCTGTGTGCGCAACACACCTGCTGTCAGGAACCCCTGCTGCCTGCGGCCGTTAGCCCCTCGACACCTGCAATGACCGCAGAGCATCGAGCCATGTCCGACGCCTACGATTATTTTCGCGAGCACGCGATCGCCGCCGTCCGCAAGGCGCGGGCGCTGCCGCCCGGGCGGCCGAAGCAGAAGCAGCGCACGGTGGCGCGCGTTTATCATCTCCTCTCCAGGGAGGCGGCGCTCGCGCCGAACATCCATCATCTGGATGATTTTCGCGCGGCGCGCCGGGCAGAGCGGCAGATCGGCCGCTGATCTCCGGGCCCATCCTGTCGGCATTCGTCCCATGCAAATTCGAGCGGCTGCCATTCCACGGGAATAGAGCCCCGCGGCGCTCCACACAGGTTGACGTCTGCCCCGTCAGCCCGTTGGATGCGCGCGCAAACAGGGGCCTCTCATGACTTTTTCCAGCATCTTTGCGCAGTTCGTTGCGCTTCTCGGCGGCATCGCGCTGCAATGGCGAAAGCTGTCGGGCACCGTGCCTGCGCCGGCCTGGGGCCAGTCGCCCGTCATTCCCGAAGCAAAGCCGCAAGGCGCCATCCCGACACTGAAGATGCCGACGGCGCGGGGCTGGAGCGAGGGACAGAAGCCGACGGTCGCACCCGGGCTCAAGGTCAATGCGTTCGCGACCGGTCTCGACCATCCGCGCTGGATCGAGGTGCTGCCCAATGGCGACGTGCTGATTGCGGAGGCGACGCAGATCGCGGGGGCGCCGAGGTCCGTGTTTCACTACGCAATGCAGGCCACGATGCGACGCGCCGCCGCGCTCGGCGTCAGCGCCAACCGCATAACGCTGCTGCGCGACAAGGACGGCGACGGCGTCGCGGAGTATCGCGGCGCGTTCATGGAAAATCTCAGCCAGCCGTTCGGCATGGCGCTGGTCGGCGACACCTTCTATGTCGGCAACACCGACGGCGTGATGGCCTTCCCGTACGTGGCGAATGCCGATCGCATCACCGCGCCTGGCAAGCGCCTCACCACTTTCAAGCCAAGCGGCCACTGGACCCGCAGCCTGCTCGCGAGCCCCGACGGCAAAAAACTCTATGCCGGCGTCGGCTCGCTCAGCAACATCGCCGAGATGGGCATGGAGGTCGAGGAAGGCCGCGCCGCGGTCTACGAGCTCGACCTCGTCGCCGGCACGCACCGCATCTTCGGCGCAGGCCTGCGCAACCCCGTTGGTCTCGCCTGGGAGCCAACGACCGGTGTGCTCTGGACCGTCGTCAACGAGCGCGACGGCCTCGGCGACGAAACGCCGCCGGACTATTTGACCTCGGTGCACGATGGCGGCTTTTACGGCTGGCCTTATTGCTACTGGGGCAAGACGGTGGACGATCGCGTGCCGCAGGATCCGGCGATGGTCGCCAAGGCGCTCACGCCGGACTACGCGCTCGGCGGCCATACCGCTTCGCTCGGCCTGTGCTGGATGCCGGCGGGCACGCTGCCCGGCTTCCCGAACGGCATGGCGATCGGCCAGCACGGTTCGTGGAATCGCAGCAAGCTGTCAGGCTACAAGCTGGTCTTCGTCCCGTTCGAGAACGGCAAGCCTTCGGGTCCCGCACGCGACATCTTGTCGGGCTTCCTGGCTCCGGATGAGAAAGAATCCTACGGCCGCCCGGTCGGCGTCGTGATCGGTCCCGACAAGAAGTCGCTGCTGATGGCCGACGACGTCGGCAACGTGATCTGGCGTGTCACCGGCGCTTGAAGGTTATGTTCCAACACTGAGCGTGGCGCGCTGCTTGCGGAGCAGCGCGATCACGGACAGCGCCGTGATCAACCCGGTCTTGGGATTCTCGGACGGGATGTTCTCGATAGACATCGAGAAGCGCGCGGAGTCCGCCTCGACCTCGATGCGGTGAACGTTGCGGGTCACGGTCGGGTCCGCCCAGATCTGCACCTGGGTGCGATCCGGCCCAACCCCCGCGAGCGACAGCGCGACCGCGACGTTGAGATTGGCCGGAAAGCCTTTCGCGGCCTCGCGCGCCGTGCCCTCGAACAGCTTCAATGGCTCGCGCAGATTGTCGATATCGATATTGTTCTGGACGATGAACGGCGCGCCCTTCAAGCCGTCGATCGGCTTGCGCGTGACCATCTTCACCGAATGAATGGTGCCGATCGCAGCCGCGTTGACGGCGTCGAGCCCGATCAGCGCGCCGGTCGGCACCAGGATGCGGCCGCCATTGGCGCGGGCGAGATCGACAAGATCGAAATTGTCGAGTAGCCCGCCGACGCTGACCACGACCGCGGCCCTGCCGCGTTTCACTGCGGGCTCGACGATCGCACGCAGTTGGCTGCTCGGCGCGCATTCGACGACGATGTCGGCGGCGTCGCCGAGCTGGTCGAGCGGCAATACGGATGGCGGACGACGCAGGCCGCCGAGCAATTTCTGATGCTTTGTGGGATCGCGCACCGCCACGGCGGAGAGCGTCAATCCCTCGATGCCCTGATCGAGCGCGGTCGCGATCTTGGTGCCGATCGAGCCGAGCCCTGCAATGGCAACCCGCAATTCGTTCGAAGCTTGCCGTTCAGTCATCGCATTACACCTCTCGCACAGCCGATGTCATAGCGCCTCAGGCGTCGCGCGCATAGCTGCGCAGACGCGTCTCGAGCACGGACAGCATCGCGTCGCGGGTCGGGTCACGCGAGCCGCGCAGCCATGCGGCAGCGAGCGGTAGCCGGCCGACGGGTCCGATCTGCTTTGGCCGCAGCGGCACGAAGCGCACGCCTGACACGGCCATCCGCGTGCTCCAGCGTGGCACGATCGCGACCCCGAGCCGGGTTGCGACGAGATTGATGATGGTCTGCTTCTCGTCGGCGACCTGCACGATGCGTGGCGTGAGGCCTGCCTGCTCGAACAGTCTTATCGTGAGGTCGTGGCTGTGCGGCCGCGAGCGGCGGTCCGGCACCAGCATCGCTTCGTCGGCGATCTCCACCAGCGTGATCGACTTGCGTTTGGCCAGCGCGTGGCGCTGCGGAAAGGCCACGATGGCTGTCTCCTGCAGCAGATCGCGGAATTCGAGCCGCTTGTCCCGCTGAGCCGGCGGACGCACGAAGGCGAGATCGAGCGCGCCGGTCAGGATCTTCGGCAGCAGCCGGACGGTCTTCTCCTCCAGAAGCTGCACCCCGACCTCCGGGTGCTTTGCGCGGAAGTCGCGGAGCAATGCCGGTAACAGCCCCGCCGCGGCACTGTCGATCGCGCCGACCCGGAGTTTTCGAGCAGCCCCCGCGCGCGAGCGATTGCGCAGATTGCTCTCGACCGCCTCGACGCGGGCAAGGATGGCACGGGCATCGCGCAGCAGCGTCGCGCCATCTTCCGTCAGCGACACCGCCCGCGTCGTCCGCGCGAACAGCCGCGTATCCAGATCATGCTCCAGCAGCTTGATCTGGCGGCCCAGTGCGGAGGGCAGCATCTGGAGATGCTGTGCCGCGCGGCCGAAATGCAACTGCTCGGCCGCGGCCACGAAGCATCGCAACTGATGCAATTCCATTCGCAGTCCTCCTGGCCTTCCCGGCGAGGATTATATCATTTTTTTGTATAAACCAGCGCCAATTGAGTCCCCCAGCCACTCCCGCCTAGCTTGGCTCCGAAGTGGACCTTCAGGGTCCGCCGTCACAACGGAATCAGGGAGGCTGAGATGGCGACCGAGATTCAGACGCGCGTGCTGCGCAAGTTCACATGGCGCATCGTTCCCTTCATCATGCTGCTCTACTTCGTGGCCTTCATCGACCGCGTCAATATCGGCTTCGCCTCGCTGACGATGAACAAGGACATCGGCCTGTCGCCGACCGTCTACGGCTTCGGCGCCGGCATCTTCTTCTGGGGCTACTTCCTGTTCGAGGTACCCTCCAACATCATCCTGCACAAGGTCGGCGCACGGATCTGGATCGCGCGGGTGATGATCACCTGGGGCATTGTGTCGGCCGCGATGGCCTTCGTGCAGGGCCCGACCAGCTTCTACGCGCTGCGCTTCCTGCTCGGCGTCGCCGAGGCCGGGTTCTTTCCCGGTATCATCCTCTACCTCTCCTACTGGTTCCCGGCACGCCAGCGTGCGGCCGTGACTGCGCTGTTCATGGCGGCGGCGCCGCTCTCGACCGTGCTGGGATCGCCCGTTTCGGGCGCGCTGCTGGAGATGGATGGAATGCTCGGCTTCAAGGGCTGGCAATGGCTGTTCGTGCTGGAGGCGCTGCCGGCGGTGCTGCTGGGGTTCGTGGTGCTGGCATTCCTCACAGACCGCCCGGAGAAAGCAAAATGGCTCGCGGATGACGAGCGGCGCTGGCTGGTCGAGACCATGAACGTAGAGACCACCAGCAAAGCTGCGACCGCGAAGCATAGCATCTGGCGAGGGCTCGCCGATCCGCGGGTGCTGGCGCTGGCACTGATCTATTTCGGCACCTCGGCCGGCCTCTACACGCTCGGCGTCTGGGCGCCGCAGATCATCAAGCAGTTCGGCTTGTCCTCGCTCCAGGTCGGATTCCTCAACGCGCTGCCGGCGAGCGCCGCCGTCGTCGCCATGGTGCTGTGGGCGCGCCATTCGGATCGCACCGGCGAGCGCACCTGGCACGTCGTTCTGGCCTGCCTGCTCGCGGCGGCGGGGCTCGCCTTTGCCGGACTTGCGACCGGCGTCGTGACCGTGCTGATCGCGCTGGCGCTCGTCAACATCGGCATCTCCTCGGCGAAGCCACCGCTGTGGAGCATGCCGACGTTATTCCTCTCCGGCCCCGCGGCCGCGGCGGGCATCGCCACCATCAACTCGATCGGCAACCTCGGCGGCTTCGTGGGGCCCGCCATGATCGGCTGGATCAAGGACCAGACCGGCAGCTTTGTCGGCGGGCTCTACTGCGTTGCAGGCCTGCTGGTTCTCTCCGCGGTCCTGACCCTGCTATTGTCGCGGGCGCAGACCGCCCGCGTCGAACCCGTCACGCAATCCCACTGACACCCAACGGAGCATCCTCATGCGTACCCATTCGATTGCAGCGATCCCCGCCGACGGCATCGGCCCCGAGGTCATCTCCGCCGGCGTTCGCGTGCTGGAGGCGCTGACCAAACGCAGCGGCGACCTCGCCTTCAACATCAAGACGTTCGACTGGGGCTCGGACTATTACAAGAAGCACGGCGTGATGATGCCCGCCGACGGCCTCGCGGAGCTCAAGAAGTTCGACGCGATCTATTTCGGCGCGGTCGGTGCGCCCGATGTTCCCGATCACATCACCCTGTGGGGCCTGCGGTTGCCGATCTGCCAGGGCTTTGACCAATACGCCAATGTGCGGCCGACCAAGATCTTGCCGGGCGTCGCCTCGCCGCTGCGCAATGTCGGCGTCGGCGACCTCGACTGGGTGATCGTCCGCGAGAATTCGGAGGGCGAGTATGCCGGCATGGGTGGCCGCGCCCACAGGGGTCTCCCGGAAGAGGTCGGCACCGAGGTCGCGGTGTTCACGCGCGTCGGCGTGACGCGGATCATGCGCTACGCGTTCGAGCTGGCCCGGTCGCGTCCGCGCAAGTTCCTGACCGTAGTGACCAAGTCGAACGCGCAGCGCCATGGCATGGTGATGTGGGATGAGATCGCGGCCGAGGTCGCGGGAGAATTCCCTGATGTGACCTGGGACAAGATGCTGGTCGACGCCATGACGGTGCGCATGACGCTGCACCCGAAGAGCCTCGACACCATCGTCGCGACCAATTTGCACGCCGACATCCTCTCCGACCTCGCAGGGGCACTGGCGGGAAGCCTCGGCGTGGCGCCGACCGGCAATATCGACCCTCAGCGCCGCTTCCCCTCGATGTTCGAGCCGATCCACGGCTCGGCCTTCGACATCACCGGCAAGGGCATCGCCAACCCGGTCGCGACGTTCTGGACCGGCGCGCAGATGCTGGAGCATCTCGGCGAAAAAGACGCGGCGGTGCGGTTGATGGCGGCGGTGGAGAAAGTATGTGCCGCCGGCGTGCTGACACCGGATGTCGGTGGCACGGCGACGACGAAGGAGGTGACGGATGCCGTGATCGAGGCGATCCAGGGATCCAACGTGTAGTCCGCGGTGCGTCTCCTCCCTCCCCCGTTCTTGCGGGGAGAGGGTTGGGTCGGGAGGCGCCAGGGATTCCAAAAAATTTTGGACCCCCTCTTGAAACCAAAACGGGCTTTTTTTATTTTTCCGCTGCCGCCGAGAGGTGGCGTTCCCGACGCCTGGTGGGTCGGGAAACTGAGACGGGTACCGGTCGTGTCCGGTGTCGTTCGTATCCATTTTGCTCCTTGGAGGATCTGGCTATGCGCACTTACGACTTTTCTCCCTTGTGGCGTTCGACCGTTGGCTTCGACCGTCTTTTCGACCTCGTTGAAACGGCACAGCGTGCCGGCGAGGACAACTATCCCCCCTACAACATTGAACGCCTCAGCGAGGATCGCTACCAGATTTCGCTTGCGATTGCGGGCTTCTCACCCAACGAAGTCACGGTGACGGCCGAGCAGAACGCGGTGACCGTCGAGGGAAACAAGCCGGACAGAACCGAACGCGAATATCTCTACCGGGGCATTTCCGCGCGGCCGTTCAAGCGGCAGTTTAACCTGGCCGATTATGTTCAGGTGCACAGCGCCTCGTTCGAGAACGGCCTGCTCAAGATCGAACTGGTCCGGGAAATCCCTGAAGCCATGAAGCCGCGGCGAATTGCCATCAATGCCGCGCCGTCCGGCAACGTGCATCAACTCGAAGGCAAAGCCGCCTGAATTCGGTCTGTCGGAGACCCGGTGATCCCGCCCGATGGTCGGGCGGGATCGGCCATGGCCTTCGACCGCGTACCCGAATGCAAGTCAGAGGTTTAGAGAAAGGAGGAGGACCTCTCATGCTCGATCATGTCGACAACATCATCGATCTGAACGCGATATTGCACCCTGGCTCTGTCTATGATCATCCCCGCGACGTCATAGCCGATCCAACGCTGTCGATCGGCGAGAAGCGCGCGATCCTTGCGTCCTGGGCGTCGGACGCAGCCAGTGTCGCCTCGAGTCCGACATTGCGGGAGCTGCCCGGCTCGGGCAAAGCTGTCACCATCGACGAAATCCTGGAAGCGCTCGCGAGCCTCGACCACCATCCGAAGGGGCCTCCGGGCGGCAAGCCGGTCCGCACGCGATCGGTCGAGCGAACCGGCCTCGCAGCGTAGGCAACGACAGCTCTACGGAGATTGCGATGAGGGTCGATGAAGAGCTGGCCTTGCTGCGCGGCCACCGCAGCAACATCAGCCGCTATCAGCGGTTGCTCAAGACCGAGCTGACCGAGTTCGAACGGCGGTTCATCGAGCGACGCGTGTCCGAGGAGCGCTCGGCGATCGAGAAGGTCTCCGTCTCCGCCTTTCCGCTCACCTTTCAGGCTCCGAACCGGGCGATGGGGAACGCAACCACGCGCCTGACGGCGAGCAGCCACGGGTAATCGACATGCCCGAACAGCTCCCGACATTCGAAGTGTTCCTGAAGAAATGCGGTCGAAGGACATGGCGGTGGCGTGTCTGCACGAGGGAAGGACGCCTGGTCATGCACGGCTGCGAAAACGGCCGACCCGCCGCCAAATATGCGGCTGAAAGGGCGTTGTTTCTGATGCTTCTCGCCGCGCCTTATCGCCCGGCGGGCCGGGCTTCCGCCACGGCTCGCTCCCCCTTGGCGACACCTGCCTCAAGATGGCTGCCGCGACACAAGATGCGTGAATGACAGGCGCCGCGAGGGATGGTGCCTGGCATCAGCCAAGCTCCATCCCGGCGATCTCCGTTGCTGACCGCTTACCGCCGTGCGGGCGGCGGGGTCGCCATGGCGGCTGTCGGCTCCGGCGGCGTCAGGTGGCGCGGAACGATGATGGACTGGCCGGGGGTGAGGGTTGCGTTCTCCGGCAGCGAGTTGCTCTGCGCCAGCGACCACAACGGCACGCGATTGGCTGCCGCGATGCTCTCCATGGTGTCGCCGCGGCGTACCGGTAGCCGCACGCCACTGTCCCACAATTCGACAAGCGTATTCGCCGGCACCAGATAGCGCAGCGGCACGGCATCGACCTGCGTCTGGGGCGGAATGCGCGGCAACTGCGTGACCATGTCGACGATCTGACGGTGGATGTCGTCGGACTTCTCGATGTTGATGTGGCTGACCCGCGCGTTCTCCTTCAGGTCATAGCTCGCATAGTGACCGCGATAACCCGGCACCGCGACCACGTTGCCGCCGCCAAGCACACTGTCGGAGAGGTAGATGTTGATGAAGCGCTCGACATTGAGCGGCACGTCGCCGGTCGCATGCGCGGGATCGATGGTAATGACGAGGCTGATCGGGACGTTCTCCTTGGCCGCCATCTCGGAGATGACGATCGAGCAAAGCCCGCCCATCGAATGCCCGATCAGCACGATCGGCGCCGGCGTTTCCTTGTAGCTCGAGATGGCACGATCGCCGATCCATCGGCAGATGGTGAATTCATAGACGTTGGCCGAAAAGCCGGCCTGCGTCAGCTTCTCTTCGAGCCGGTCCATGCCGGTGGAGAAGAACGGCCCCATGGCGCCACGAAACAGGTAGATTTTCGGCGGCGGCAACGGCTCGAACGGTGGGGGCGGTGGCGCGGCGGGTGCGGCCGCGGCGGGCTTCGTCTTGGCAGGTGAGGCAACGGCCGTCCCGGTGCTGAAGGCGAGCAGCGCAACGGCTGCCAGCGCGAGGAGTCGCCTCAAATCGATCATCAGTCCAGCAGTCCCACTCCGGGAGGCTGCAGCCTCCCCCAAAGGCGCTTAGTGACGGTCGATTGGGTGGAATTTGGGGCACGGAACCGGGGCTCGATCCACGCTCATTCCAGCATCTCGACACCCAATCACTGCATGCTCTTGAGCCTGCTGCGGTGGGCGGCCTGTTTCGCGCGGTTGCCGCAGACCGCCATGATGCACCATCGCCGCGCGCGCCGGCGCGTGTGGTCGGCGAACAGCATGGTGCAGGTATGCCCCTCGCACGCCTTGACGTTCGAAAAGTCCTCGTCGCAGACGAACTTCGCCATGGCTTCGCCAACCGGCAGCAATAGCGCTTCCGGCGATCGCCAGCGCCGCTTGATTCGCAATGCCAGAGCGCCGCCATCGTGAGGCCCGGGCTCGATCCGGCTGAAGGCTTCGTCGCGCTCCAGCAGGCTGTTCAATGGACCGAGCTCGCGCAAGGCATCTGTCGTGAGCGGCCGGCCCGCATGCTTGCGCACGAACCCCCTGAACCATTCGCGCAAGGCGCGCGCCTGATCCGCGACCTTGTCCAGCTCGTCCGGCGTGGCACGTGCTGTCAGCGCGTGCAGATCATCCGCCGGCACCAGCTTCGCTTGTGCCAGCCAGTCGATCAGGCCATCGCCGTCGTCGATCCAGTCCACGGGCGTATCGACCGGCGTCGCCACCGAGTTGAGGAAGTCGAGGCCGAGCGAGTCGGCGATGAACATGGCGGGCGGGCGGTCCATGAGCGGTCCTTGGCCGGTCGGGAGAACAACATAGATAACCAGTTAAAACGTCATTGACAAGTTACGAGGCCTGAAAGTAACCTCTTAAAAAGCTTTTATAAGGTTACTGCAAATGGAGAATGTCATGGCCTCAATCACGTACCGCAGCGCGGATATCGACGGATTCAAGGTGGCCTATCGCGAGGCCGGCGTTGCCGGAGCGCCAAAACTCCTGCTGCTGCACGGCTTCCCCAGCGCAGGCCACATGTTTCGTGACCTCATTCCGCTGCTTGCTAACAGGTTTCAGATTGTGGCGCCCGATCTTCCCGGCTTCGGCCCAGTCCGACATGCCTTCGCGCGAAAGCTTCCGTTACACGTTCGATAACGTCGCACGCGTGATCGAACGCTTCACCGAAGTGATCGGTTTCGACCGGTTCGCGGTCTACGTCTTCGACTACGGCGCGCCGACTGGTTTCCGGCTTGCGCTCAGCCACCCCGAGCGGATCACGGCGATCATCTCGCAGAACGGCAACGCCTATGAGGATGGCCTTAGCGACAACTGGACTCCGCTCAAGACCTATTGGCAGGATCCCTCGCCGGCCAATCGCGAGGCGCTCCGCGCGCTCCTCACGCCGGAAGCCACGCGCTGGCAGTACACGCATGGTGTCCCCGATCCGATGACCGTGTCACCGGACGGCCAGAGCCTCGACAATTTCTACCTCGCGCGCCCGGGCTCGGACGACGTGCAGCTCGATTTGTTCGGCGACTACAAGAGCAACGTCGCGCTCTATCCCGCCTTCCAGGAGTATTTCCGCACGCACCAGCCGCCGTTCCTCGCGGTCTGGGGCAAGAACGATCCGTTCTTCATTCCGCCCGGCGCCGAAGCGTTCAAACGCGACAATCCGAACGCCGTGGTGCAGTTCTTTGACACGGGCCATTTCGCGCTGGAGACGCATGCGAAGGAGATCGCGGACAGCATTCGCGCGTTCTTGACCTAACAGGAGCAACGGCCATGGCCCTTGTCGGGCGGCACGCCCGCCGATGCGGGCCACCTAGAGCGGCAGGATCCGGTTTAATAGTTCGAGCAGGGTGCGCTGCTCGGCTTCGCTGAGCGGCACGAGCATCTTCTTGTTGTACGGCTCCGTCAGGCTCGTCGCCTCGTGGATGAGCTTGGCGCCCTTTGGCGTCAGCACGAGCTCGACGGCGCGGCGATCCGCCTTGGAGCGGTTGCGCTTGATGAAGCCCGACGACTCCAGCTCATTCAGGATCTTGATCAGATTGGGCAGGCGCAGCCGCAGCAGGCTTGCGAGGCTGCTTGGCGGAACGCCGGGATTGTCGCGAATGACGACGAAGATCGCATAGGTCGCGGGGGTCACGCCCAATGCGGCGAACGCTTCGTAGAAGCCCTCAAAGAATTTCAGCTGTGCGAGCCGAAGCATGAAGCCCGGCGTGCGCTGGAGCGCCTGCAAATTCAACGATTTCTCCGGCTGCTGGCCGGACTTCCCTGCGGGTTTCACGAACTCATGATCCTCGAACCGCGGCGGCCCAAGAATCCGCCGAATTGACTCTCCCGAAAATAGATATAAAATATAACTATTATTTAGCGGCACCAAGACCGCCCACGGGAGGGAGACAATGAACAGCAAATTTCTGCATAAATTGTGCATTTCGGCCTTGATGCTGGCTGCGGCGGGGCCGGCCCTCGCTCAGGACGTGGTGAAGATCGGCATCCTGAACGACCAGTCGGGGCCGTTCGCGAGCTATCAAGGCATAGGCTCCGTCGTCGCCGCCAAGATGGCGGTGGAGGATTTTGGCGGAAAGGCCGGCGGCAAGCCGGTCGAGGTCGTCGCCGCGGACCACCAGAACAAGACGGACATCGGGATCGGCATCGCGCGGCGCTGGTACGAGAACGACGGCGTCGACGCGATCTTCGACATTCCGAACTCGTCGATCGCGCTCGCCGTCGCCGGCATGAGCGCCGAGAAGAACAAGGTCTTCGTCGGATCGGGCGCCGGTACGGTGCTGCTGACCGGCGAAAAATGCACGCCGAACACCGTGCACTGGACCTACGACACCTATGCCTACGGGCGCGGCCTCGGCAAGGCGATCGTCCAGCAGGGTGGCAAGAAATGGTTCTTCATCACCGCTGACTACGCCTTCGGTCACGATCTGGAAAAACAGGCGGCGGAGGCCGTCAAGGCGTCCGGCGGCGAGGTGCTCGGCAGCGTCCGGCATCCGTTGGGAACGGCCGACTACGCCTCTTTCCTGCTCCAGGCCCAGGCGTCGGGCGCGAACGTCGTCGGCTTCGCCAATGCCGGTGACGACACCATCACGTCGATGAAGCAGGCCGCCGAGTTCGGTCTGACCAAGGACCATAAGCTGGTCGGGTTGATCCTGGGCATGAACGGCCTCCCCGCGCTCGGGTTGAAGTTTGCGCAAGGCGCGCAGATCATGAACCCGTTCTACTGGGATCTGAACGACGGCACGCGGGCTTTCGCCAAGCGGTTCGCCGAACGCATTCCGTCGAAAGCCTATCCGAACGACATGCAGGCCGGCGTCTACGCCTCGGTGATTCACTACCTCAAAGCGGTCGACAAGGTCGGCAGTGCCAAAGACGGCAAGGCGGTGGTGGCGGCGATGAAGGAGATGCCGACCGACGATCCGCTGTTCGGCAAGGGTTACATCCGCAAGGACGGCCGCAAGATCCACCCGCTCTATCTGCTCCAGGTCAAGGCGCCCGAAGGGTCGACATCGACTTGGGACCTGCTGAAGGTGGTCGCCACGATCAAGGGTGAGGACGCGTTCCGCCCCGAGAGCGAAGGCCAGTGTCCGCTAACCAGGCAATAGTGGACGGGAGCTGACCATGAACGGCATTGCATCCAGTCCGGCCGACCCGTTTGCGCCAGATTTCCTGATGGACCCCTATCCCGCCTATGAGGCGTTGCGCGCGCTCGGTCCCGCGTTCGCGTTGGAGCGCTACGGCGTGTTGGCCATGGCAGGCTATGCCGAAGTCGAGCCGGCCCTGAAGGACTGGAAGACGTTCATCAGCGGCGAGGGTGTCGGGCTGCACGGGATGAACCCGGCCCTGCCAAAGCCGCTGACGCTCCAGATCGATCCTCCCGACCACGACAAGGGCCGCCGCGTGCTCGGCCGCACCCTGTCCCCGGGTGTCGCGCGGCGACTGCGCGAGACGTTTCAGAAGGAAGCGGAGAAGAAGGTTTCGGAGCTGATCGACAAGGGCACGTTCGATGCCGTCACCGATCTCGCCGAGGCCTACCCGATGAAGGTGTTTCCGGATGCGATTGGCATCCGGCCGGACGGCCGCGACAGGCTGCTGGCCTGGAGCACGTTCGTGTTCGACAGTTTTGGCCCGGAGAACGAAACGTTGGCGGCGTCACGACAAGCCGGCCTCGCGGCGCAGAGCTGGATCATGGAATGCTGTGCGCGAGATGCGTTGCAACCGGACGGGCTCGGCATGATGATCTACCAGGCGGCTGACGACGGCGAGATCAGCGAGCATGAAGCAACCCATCTGGTGCGACCGTTCCTCACCGCCGGGATCGACACCACCGTCAACGGTATCGGCAATACGCTGCTCGCGCTCGCCGCTCACCCGGATGAATATCGCAAGCTGCACCACAAGCCGGAGCTGGCGCGCAATGCCTTCGAGGAAGGGCTGCGTTATGATTCACCGGTACAGACGTTCTTCCGCACCACCACGCGCGATGTCGAGATCGGCGGCGGCGTGATCCCCGCACACCGCAAGGTCCTGCTGTTCATGGCCTCCGCCAACCGCGATCCCGCGCGCTGGGACCGAGCCGACCGTTTCGACGTCGAACGGCTCGCGACCGGGCATGTCGGTTTCGGCGCCGGCATCCACGCCTGCGTCGGCCAGATGATCGCACGCCTGGAAGGCGAATTGATCTTCGGCGAGCTCGCAAGGCGAGTGAAGACCATCGAGCTCACGGCAGAGCCGAGGCGCAGGCTCAACAATTCCCTGCGTGGGCTGAAGAGCATGCCCGTGCGGGTGACGGCTGCCTAGAGCATGATTGGTTCTGATCGAATCAGAACCGAAGCCCTAGATTCTTGCTTCAAACGGGGCTATCCCCCGCGAAATTTACGCCGCCAGGCTCTGCTGATCGCGGAATGCGCTGATCGCCATGTGGACGAGATGCAGCTTGCCTTTGACCGCCGGCGATATGTCGAACGGATATGCGTCGCTCATCCCGAGCGAGCGGTTGAGCTCGTTGATGCTGCGGGCAAGCGGCATCCACAGGGCCAGGAGTGCCTCGAAGTCGCTCTCGAGATAGGGATCCGTCAGGGTCTGGCGGGCGCGCTCGTCCAGCGACAACGGCAAACCTGCCAGCGAATCGAGCGTCGAGACGATATGCAGGAAATGCGCGAACGTTTCCGCCCAATCCTCCCAGGGGTGGGACGTGGCGTACTCGCTGATGAAGCCGCTTCGGTCGTATGAACGATCGGCGCGGCTGTAATAGGTGTTGATCGCGGCCTGATAGTCCTGCGCCTGGTCACCGAAGATCAGCTTGAACGGGGCCTGGAATGTCGTGCCGTCAACGAGCAGGTCCCAATAGAAGTGACCGATCTCGTGCCGGAAATGCCCGAGCAGCGTGCGATACGGCTCCCGGAACGCCACGCGGCGAGCTTCTCGCTCGACATCATCGGCCTCCGCAAGGTTGAGCGTGATCAGACCCGAGAGATGCCCCGTCAGGATCGGACTGACCTCGTCCGAGAGAATGTCGAACGCCAATGGTGCGCCGGTGCGCGATGCAAGCGGAAGCCTGAGGCGACTGAGATCATAGAGAAGACGGCGCTTGGCTTCCTCCATCCGGCGCCAGAGCATGATGTTTCTGGTGCTGCCGAGATTCGGAATCGTGCGCGTGAGGCGGCACGAGTCGCAATACCAGTCCGCGCCCTCGACACACCAGTTGCAACCGATGATTTCGCGGTTACGGCAAGATTGATGGGATGCAAGTTTCGTCATCTCGATGCGCGAGGAATCGAACGCCAGCTCGGTGCTGCAATTCGCGCACGCGACGTGCTCGAACGAGACAGGATGGCGGCATGACGGGCACTGATAAATCTTCACGTGGACTGGCCCCAGACAGACGGCACACCGGAAAAACGGCCTGTCGATTCGAGGAACTCTTAACTCTTGCGACCGTCGCGGTTGCCGGCGAGCAACGCCCGCTGCGTTCGCAGCGCGTGCTGCCTCAACAGGCCGGCTCGCTTCGCGCTCAACTGGCTCAATTGAGGCTGCGGCTTTTTCTCAAGGACGTTTTCGGAAACAGGCCGACCGGCCCACGCCCGCTCGGGCTGAACCGCCATGGGACCGACGTTTCGTTTCCTTGTCATGGTGTGACAACACCAGATCGTGTGCAGAGTTCCCTTCACTCGACCGGCGGGTGATCGAGCTTGGCTTGTGCAGATACGACAATGCCGCCGTCGGCATGACGGCGGCATTGTCAATTCAGCGGCTTGCGGCGAAAGGCTTAATTCCGGGGAGCCGTTGCCGCCGCCGAGCGCGCCGGCCTGGGGGCGCCGGGTTCGGCAACCGGAGCAGGTGCGCGCGAGCGCATGATTGCAGCGTCGATCTCGGCAATCACGCGGCGCTGGATCGCCTCGTTCTTGTCGATCGAGATGTGGCCGACGCCGGACCCGCGGACGTCGACATTGTCGAGCTTGCCGCGAAAACCGTCCGCGCGCTTTACCGGCTCGCCGGGGCCGTCACCGATATAGATGTTGATGTAGCGCTCCGCGCCGGTCGACAGCTTGGTCTTGAACACGGAGTCGAGCCCGATCGCGAGTTTCACGGGCACGCCGAGACGGTTGAGCTTGGCGATCATGTCCGGCAGCGCCGTCGCGCCCGAGGAATGCCCGACCAGCACGATGGTCCTGAGCCGGCCGGCCTTGTAGGCGGTGGCGGCCTCATCGGCGAGCGAGGACCAGGACACGAAATTCGAGACGGTCACCGGGATGCCCTGCGCCTGGAGCCGGGCGCCGATGGTGTCGAGCCCGAGCGAGAAGATGTTGAGCACGCCGCGGAGCAGGTAGACATGCGTGGTCGCGACCGCAGCCTGGCTCGGCGCCGCCTTGGCGGTGTTCGGGCTCATGGCAACAGCTGACAGCAGGAGCAGGCCCATCGCCCAGGCACGGAGGGCGGACAACTGGCTGGCGCCAGCGGTGTGACGGCCGTTCGGTCTCATCGATCTTTTCCTTGGGAATATGCTTCGGCCGGAATCGTAGCCATGGCCTGCTCGCAGACGCAACAAAGAGCCGCGTGAACGACGATCTTAGCAGCAAGTCGTGACCATCGCGCAACACTTGCCTGAAACCCGCCTCGGAAGGGCCTGTTTCGAGGCCATTTTTCTCCGGCTAATTGCAGCCGCGCAAGGGCATTCCTATCTCAGGGCTCCGCTGACCCGCCCCTCCCGGCAGGTTCCAGCCTCCCCTCCCCAGCCTTCGCCCCCTCAGACTTGCGGCCATCATGTCCTCCATCATTTCCGTCGCCAATTTGTCGAAGACCTATGGGTCCGGCTTCAAGGCGCTCAAGAACGTCAATCTCGACATCAAGCGCGGAGAGATCTTCGCGTTGCTCGGCCCTAACGGCGCCGGCAAGACCACGCTGATCTCGATCATCTGCGGCATTGCCAATCCGAGCGAAGGCAAGGTCCTCGTCGGCGGCGAGAACATCCAGACCTCCTTTCGCAAGGCGCGCTCGCTGATCGGGCTGGTGCCGCAGGAATTGCACACCGATGCCTTCGAGAGCGTGTGGGCGACCGTGAGCTTCTCCCGCGGGCTGTTCGGCAAGCCGAAGAACCCCGATCATATCGAGAAGGTGCTGAAGGACCTCTCGCTGTGGGACAAGAAGGACAGCAAGATCATCACGCTCTCCGGCGGCATGAAGCGTCGCGTGATGATCGCGAAGGCGCTGTCGCACGAGCCGCAGATCCTGTTCCTCGACGAGCCGACCGCCGGCGTCGACGTCGAGCTGCGCAAGGGCATGTGGGAGGTGGTGCGCACGCTCCAGCAATCCGGCGTCACCATCATCCTGACCACGCATTACATCGAGGAAGCCGAGGAGATGGCCGACCGCATCGGCGTCATCAACAAGGGCGAGATCGTGCTGGTCGAGGACAAGGCTACCTTGATGCAGAAGCTCGGCAAGAAGCGGCTGACGCTGCATCTGCAAGGCAAGCTCGATGCGCTGCCGGAGAGCCTCAGGCATTACGAGCTCGACCTCTGCGACGGCGGTGCGACGCTGGTCTACGACTACGACACCAAGGGCGAGCGCACCGGCATCACCAGCCTGCTCGGCGACCTCCGCACCGCCGGTATCCGTTTCAACGATCTCGACACGACGCAATCGTCGCTCGAGGACATCTTCGTCGATCTCGTGAGGGCGTCATGAACTACCGCGCTGTCCGCGCCATCTATCTGTTCGAAATGGCGCGCACCTGGCGCACGCTGCTGCAAAGCATCGTGTCGCCGGTGGTCTCGACCTCGCTGTATTTCGTGGTGTTCGGCGCCGCGATCGGCTCGCGCATCAGCCAGGTCGAGGGCGTCAGCTACGGCACCTTCATCGTGCCGGGCCTGATCATGCTCTCGGTGCTGACGCAGAGCATCGCCAACGCCTCGTTCGGCATCTACTTCCCGAAATTCACCGGCACGATCTACGAGATCCTGTCCGCGCCGATCTCCTATTTCGAGATCGTGCTCGGCTATGTCGGCGCGGCCGCGACCAAATCGATCATCCTCGGCCTGATCATCCTCGCCACAGCCGGCCTGTTCGTGCCGCTGCACATCCACCATCCGGTCTGGATGCTGGCCTTCCTGGTGCTGACGGCGGTGACGTTCAGCCTGTTCGGCTTCATCATCGGCATCTGGGCCGACGGGTTCGAAAAGCTGCAGATGATCCCGATGCTTGTGGTGACGCCGCTGACCTTCCTCGGCGGCAGCTTCTATTCCATCGACATGCTGCCACCCGCCTGGCGCACGGTGGCGCTGCTCAATCCGGTCGTCTATCTGATCTCCGGCTTCCGCTGGAGCTTCTACGAGATCGCGGACGTCAGCATGGCCGTCAGCATCGGCATGACGACGGCCTTCCTGGTGATCTGTCTGGTCGTGATCTGGTGGATTTTCCGCACGGGGTATCGGTTGAAGAACTGATCGAGAGGCGTAGCCCGGATTGCGCTTCGCTCCATCCGGGCTACGGGGACATCACCGATAGCAGTGGAAGCGGTTGTATCCGTCGTAATAGCCGCGGCAGCGACGGTGGCCGCGATGAGGAATGCCGAACACCCCCTCGACCGCGCCGACGGCACCGCCGACACCCGCGCCGACCGCGCCTCCAACCACGCCACCCACGGGGCCGGCTATCCGGTTGCCTTCATAAGAACCTTCCTGGGCGCCCCGAACGATGCCTTGGGCATGGCCAGGCTGTGGGATGCAGGACAGCGCGGCCAGAACGGCGGCGCCAGCAAAGAGCAGACGGAAAGGCAGACCGGCCGGCCGAGAGGCGGCGGCGACGCAAACTTTGTTCATCTTCATTCCCAAAGGTAAAACCGGCGGCGGAAGCCGCCGGTCGAGGCAGCGATCATCAACGCCGATGCGGCCAAATGGTTGCGCCCCGGATGGTTGCGCCATTCTGATGAATTGTCGGCATTGTGAACGCATCTCCCGCTCGCGAAAATGTCAGCGCCGCCGCTGGCTTTGCGGCACAAAGCGGCCTTGCTTACGCCGGGCGTCCCGTTAACGATGGGCGGGCAGGCCGCTGGAACGAAAGCCGGATTGCAGGCATAGTGCACGCCGGGGGACGGAGAGCCGCGGCGCCTAGTGTGAACAGGCCGGAGGCCACAAGTCAGATGCGTTCGTTTTTTATTGCTTTCACCTCCCTGATGCTTTTGAGCGCGGGCACCGCGCAGGCCAAGGTCGAGATCACCGTCGACAAGGACAATCAGCAGATGACCGTCGCTGTCGACGGCGTCGCGCGCTACCACTGGCCGGTGTCGACAGGCATCCCCTCGCGGGAGACGCCGAACGGCGCGTTCCGCACCTTCCGCATGGAAGAGGATCACTACTCCAAGGAATTCGACGACGCGCCGATGCCGCACGCGATCTTCTTCACCAAGGTCGGGCACGCCATCCACGGCACCGACTCGGTCGGTCGGCTCGGCACGCCCGCCTCGCATGGCTGCGTGCGGCTGTCGCGCCAGAATGCCACGACGCTCTACACGCTGGTGCAGCAGCAGGGCGTGCTCAACACCACGGTGACGCTGACCGGCTCGGCGCAGGTGGCCCTGGCGCGCAATCCGCGTGGCCGCAACCCCACGGCAGTGGCCCGCGCGCCGCAGCCCGCCGAAGAGCAGTATGCCACATCAGGCGATCCCGTGAACCTGACGCCTCAGGCCGCACCTGCCCGCCGCTACATGCCGCAGGATGACAACTACATCTATCCGGCCGACGGCACCGACACCGGCGCGCGCTACCCGGCGCCGCGTGGCAGCCGCCCGCTCTATGACGCACAGGTCTATCAGCAGCAGCCGCAGCAATATTACAATCAGGGCAACGGCACCTACTATCAGCCGCAGCCCCGGCAGGTTTACCAACCCCGTGGCTATTACTACCAGAACTGACCTATCTGAACGCGGCGTTGCCGCGCCAGCGAATCAGAAAGCCGCTGCTGCGACGGGCGCGTTGCCGCAGTCGACCGCAGGAAACAGCGCCAGCCTGTGCACGGATTGGGCACCGGCCGACGCAAGGAAGCAACAGTCCACAACCTTCAACGCAGCGGCGTTCCGGTCAAATTGACAACCAGGGGGTCACCCGTATTGTCGTCCCATTGTTTTTGGGACATGACATGACACGCGAGCAGATTTCGGATTTCTGCGTTGCCGCCCTGGCAAATATCCTGCGAATTTCGAAGGACCGGGTCGACATCGGCACGAAATTCAGCCGCCTTGGGCTCGATTCGGCGATGCTGGTCTACCTGATGATGGAACTCGAGGAGAAGCTCGACCTCGAACTATCGACGGACGACTTCTACGACCATCCGACCGTTGAGGCGCTGTCGCAATTTCTCGCCGACAAGGGCGCAATCCGTCCCGCCGCCTGAGGGCGGCAGAAGCCGGCGCAACCCATGGAAACCTTCCGCTCGCTCGTGGCACTGCTGGCCCGACGTGCGGCGGAGCAGGCCGACGATAGGGCCTACATCTTCGTATCCGATCGCGGGACGGAGGAAGCTGTCCTCACCTTCCGCCAACTGCATCACTCCGCATCCGCCCTCGCGCAGCGATTGACCGTGGCCGCGCGTCCCGGCGACCGCGCCATCCTGGTGTTTCCGCCCGGCATCGAATTCATGGTGGCGTTCTTCGGCTGTCTGATCGCCGGCATCATCGCCGTGCCGATGATGACGCCACGGCGAAACAGCGCGCGCGATGCGAGCGCCGCGATACTCGCCAATTGCACGCCGGCGGTGGCGCTGACCAATTCGGCCGTCGCGCTCCGCGGTGATCTGCGGGCACGCTTCGCGCACGAGCACATTCGCTGGATCGAGGTCGATCTCGCCGCGGCCGATGATGAGACAATCGAACTGCCCGAGCCGGCGCCGGACGACATCGCCTTCCTGCAATACACCTCCGGCTCGACGTCCGCGCCCAAAGGCGTGATGGTGAGCCACGCCAATCTGCTCGCTAATCTCGAGATGATCCGGCTCGCGCTCGGCAACACCCGGCAATCGACTTACGTCAATTGGGTGCCGCTCTATCACGACATGGGGCTGATCCTGAACGCACTGCAGGCGCTCTATGTTGGGGCGACTTGCGTGCTGATGGCACCGAATGCGTTCATGCAGCGGCCGCTCGGCTGGCTGCGCGCGATCTCTCATTACCGCGCGGAAGTGGCGTGCAGCCCGAATTTCGGCTTCGACCTTTGCGTCAGCCGCTATCGCGCCGACCAGATGGAGGGCGTCGAACTGTCCTCGCTCAGGATCGCGCTGAACGGCGCAGAGCCGGTGCATGCGGAAACCATCGAACGGTTCATCCAGACATTTACGCCGCACGGCTTCGATCCGCGCGCAATGTATCCCGCCTACGGAATGGCGGAAGCGACGCTCCTGATTTCCGGCGGACGCCGCGACGACGGTCATGTCACACGCAGCCTGAGCCGCACGGCGCTTCAGGCGCACGCAGCGGAAGCGCCTTCCAGCGCCGAAGACACGCAGATCGTCGTCGGCTGCGGCCGCGCGCTCACCGGCGAGCGGATCGCCATCGTGGACGCGGACAACCGCACGCGCCTGCCCGCGGACCGCGTCGGCGAGATATGGGTGAACGGGGCCAATATCGCCCGCGCCTATTGGCGCAACGACGAGGCGACGCGCGAGGGGCTCAATGCGCAGATTACCGGCGAAAACGGGGCGTGGCTGCGCACCGGCGACCTCGGCTTGCTCGACGTCACCGGCGAACTGTTCGTCACCGGGCGGATCAAGGACCTCATCATCGTCCGCGGCATCAACCATTATCCCCAAGACGTCGAGCGCACCGTGCAATCGCTCGATGGAGCTTTGCGCGAAAATTGCGGCGCGGCGTTCTCGGTGCCCGACGAGACCGGCGAAGAGGCACTCGTCATCGTCCAGGAAATCGAGCGCACCGCGCGTCACTCGATCGACACCGAAGCGATCAGGGGCCGGATTCGGGAGGCCATCGCCGACAACCACGAACTCTCGGCGCGCCACATCGCGCTGATCCGGCCCGGCGCCCTGCCGAAGACCACCAGCGGCAAGATCCAGCGCAAGCTGGCGCGCAAACTCTGGCTCGATGGCGGTTTCGAGCAGCTCGGCTGAGGACCGCTCAGAAATCGATCTTCGCGTTCTCCCCATCGCGCAGGCTCGCAACGATCCCCTGCTCGATCTTGCGCGCCAGGATGGCGCGATAGTGGATGAAGTCGGCAAAATTGGCGCGGTCGCGCGTGAGATCGTTGTCAACGCGATAGTTGATGAAATTGCTGCGCGGTCGGCCCGCGACCACTTTCTTCAGCGCGGCATCGCACGCGCTGCGCTCCAGGGCGGCTTCCGTGCCGGGTTTCGGCACGGTGGTCGCGAAGGTCGGCGGCACGATGATGACGACGGGCACACCGGCCGGCAATGTCCTGACGATATCTGCCAGCGCAGCGATCTCGGGAAATGTCGCCCGCATCTCGGCGGACAAGGACGGCGCCGGATCCCTGGGCCAGCCGACTTCCTTGAATTGGCCCGGCGGCCAGATGTCCTCGTAGCTGACAAAGCCGTCAGGGTTCATCCGTGGTCGCCGGCCAAGGCCGATGCTGATGCGTTGAAAAGCGTGCTCGATGGCCTGCCATGAGATCAGACGCGCAGCGTAGGTGACGACGCTTCTGTCATAGAGCCAGTCGGGAAACGGGACGCCGCCCTCCTCCTTGAGCCGTGCATGCACGCACCAGCCGGGATCAGTCACGACCACCAGGGCACCGACCTCGCGGTGATTCCGCAGGAAGAAGTCCAGCACCGCGAGCTCCTGGCGGGGAAACGCACCGGTCATGTAGAGCTGCACGAATCGCAGGCCGGTCGCGCGCGACAGTTCCATCGGCTCGATCATCTGCGCCGTCGAATTGCCCAGGATCGCGGCATTGAAATCCGGATTTCGCGCGCGGCTCGCCGCCGTGATCTGAGTCAGACGATTATCGACGCCGTCGATGCCAAGCAGGCCGAGCTTGCCGCTGTCATAGGGATCGACCACCACCATCAGTGCGAGCACCAGCAGCGCAGCCCCGATCAGCGTGCCCAGACACGCGAGCAAGCTCCGACCCCAGCCGGGGTCGGTCTCAGAACTTGAAGTAGACGAAGTCATGGAGATCCCGACCACCCATGTGAAGCAGCAATGCGAATAGCCCAAGACCGAGCAGACCCGCGAGCCACGGATTGGGGCGACGCGTGAGCACCGCCACGATGTCCTGGCTCGCCGGCAGCAGGAATGCGAACAGCGGCGCTACAATCAGCGGCCACAAATGCTTTCCGCGCTCGAGCGGCAGCGGCGAAACCAGCCCACAGAAGACATGCCATGCCGCCTCCACGGAGCCCGCGCGAAAAATCACGCCGGTCGCGAGCACAAAGAGCACGGTGAGCGTCCAGCCGAGCCATGACGGGAACTCCGGGCCATAGCGACGCCACAGCGTGCAGGCAACCAGCGCAAGCCCGTGCAGCACGCCCCACAACACGAAGGTCCAGCTCGCGCCGTGCCACAGGCCGCACAGCGCCATCGTGATCATCATCGCGCCGAAGAACTGGATCGGTAGCCAGTGCCGCGGCAAAAGACGCAGGTTGACCAGCGGATAAAACACGTAGTCGCGCAGGAACAGCATCAAGGTGATGTGCCAGCGCTGCCAGAAATCCTGGATATTGGTCGAGCGCAGCGGCGCATTGAAATTGTACGGCAGCTGCACGCCGAACAGCAGACCAAGGCCGATCGCGATGTCGGAATAGCCGGAGAAATCGAACAGGATCTGGAAGGAGAAGCAGAAGGCAAGCCAGGCATCGCCGCTGGGCAAGGGCCCGTTCGCTGCCTGCGCGTAGATGGGATCGAGCAGATGCGCGAGGCCGTCGGCGATCACGATTTTTTCGAACAGGCCGATCGCAATGAAGCAGGTCGCCACACAGAACTGGCGCTGCCAGCCCGGAACGTAGATCTGCCTGCCGAACTGATGCATCACCTCCGACCAGCGCGCCAGGGGGCCGGCGATCGCCTGCGGGAAGAAGGCGATGTAGAGCGCGTAGCGGTCGAGCGCATAGAGCGGCGCCCTGCCGCGCTTCAGGTCGACCAGATACATGACGTGGTGGAAGGTGAAGAAGGAGATGCCGAGCGGCAGCCCGACGTCGAGCACCGGCAACGTCGTACCCAGCGCGAGACCGAGATTGGCGAGTAGGAAGTTGGCGTATTTGAACAACGCCAGCACCGCGAGATCGAGCCCGATCACCAGCGTCAGCACCGCCGGCCACTTCAAGCGCCCATAGGCGACCGAGGCAAGCCAGTTGATCACGATCAAGCCGATCAGGAGCAGGATGAATGACGGGCTGCCCCAGGCATAGAAGGCGAGCGACAGCGCGACCTGCACGCCGATGCGCAGATGCGGATAGGGATCGGCCAAGCGATAGATCAGCAGCGCCGCGGGCAGGAAGACCAGGAGAAAGGGATAGTCGTTGAACAACATCGGTTCAAAGCCGCGCCATCGCCGGCGTGAGCCGGCGGATGATGCTCAGCCCGTTTCGAGGTCGGGCGCAACTTCACCCGGCTGCCGCAGCATGCGTCGCGCAATCTTCTCCTCGCTCGGCACCTTGACGTCCCAGGCCAGTCCCAGCGCTTCCAGCGCCCGGATGAAGATGAAGCCCGGATCGAACTCGAACCAGCGCAGGCCGAAGGCCGCGGAATAGGGAAATGCGTGGTGGTTGTTGTGCCAGCCCTCGCCCCAGGCGAGCCAGGCCATCACGCCGAGATTGCGGCTGTTGTCGTCGCGGGTGACGAAGGGCTGCGCGCCAAAGCTATGCATCACGGAGTTGATGGCGGACATGGTCTGCTCGACCACGAACATGCGCACCACGCCGCCCCAGAGCAAGCCGGTGAGTGCGCCCCACAGGCTCATGGTGGCGAGGCCGCCGATCGCGGCCGGCAGCACCAGGCCGAGACCGACCCAACTGTAATAGTAGCTGTTGACGGCAACCAGCCTGCGATCCGCCATCAGATCCGGGACATAGTGCGCAACATTGGGATAATCGTGCTCGATCATCCAGGTCAAATGCGCGTGCAGGAAGCCGCGCAGGCGGCCGAACGCGCCCTCGCCGTGCAGCCGCGGCGAATGCAGATCGCCGTCGTGATCGGACAATTCGTGGTGCCGGCGGTGCATTGCCGCCCAGGACAGCATGGGGCCGCGGCCGGCCATCGATCCCATCACGACCAGGATCGCACTCATCGCTGTGGAGGTCGCGAAGGCGCGGTGGGTGAAGAGCCGGTGATAGCCAACGGTAAGGCCGAGGCCGGTAACCAGCCAGAAGCCGACGAACAGGCCAAGCTCCATCGCGCCGATCGGGCGGTAGAACAGAAGGACCAGCGCCAGCAGCGTGCCCACGAAGGGCAAAACGTCGAAGATGATGAAATGCCGGCGCTGCATCCGGCGAAAATGCCGGCTGCGGATAATTCGATGATCGCGTTGCTGCTGCACGGGCGGGATTCCAGGGCACCGACTAAGAGTACATACCCCCGCGCCGGCCGCAACCCAAGCCACCGCCCAAGGTTTCAACAGCCACGAAAACCTATACAATCGTCCGGACGCGCCAAAACGCGTTGAAATATCGCCCCTTTCCCCTTGCCCCACGAGCCGCCATGCCGTCACGTGCTGCGACGATCTTGACCGTACTGACACTTCTCATTGCGGGACCGGCCATGGCATTTGATTCGGCTTTCGACCTCGAGGCCCATCGCGGCGGGCGGGCGCTGCTGCCGGAAAACACGCTTCCGGCCTTCGCCAATGCGCTGTCGATGGGCGTGGACACGCTGGAGCTCGACGTCGGCATCACCGCCGACGGAGAAGTCGTCGTGTCGCATGAGCGCGGGCTCAACCCTGATATCACGCGGGATGCGAGCGGCGCTTATGTCGCGGCCCCCGGCACGCCCTTCGTGAAACTGCGGCTCGCCGATATCAGGACCTATGACGTCGGCGAGTTCCGGCCAGACAGCCCTTACGCGAAGCAATTCCCCGACCAGCGCGCCATGCCCGGGACCCGCATTCCGACCTTGAGCGAGCTGTTCGCGCTGGTGCGCAAATCCGGCAATACGCGCGTGCGCTTCAACATCGAGACCAAGATCGATCCGAACCATCCGGACGAGACGCCCGATCCGCAAGCTTTCGTCACCAGGCTGCTCGCCCTGATCGAAGCCGAAAAGTTCTCCGACCGCGTCATGATCCAGTCGTTCGACTGGCGGACTCTGTTGCTCGTCCAGCAGCGGGCACCGAAGATGCCGACGGTGTACCTGACGCTCCAGCGCGGCTCGAGCCAGACGGTGGCGCTGGACAAGGCGACCAATTGGACAGCAGGATTCAGCCCGACCGATCATGGCGGGTCGCTGCCCCGGACCATCAAGGCTGCGGGCGGCACGGTCTGGTCGCCCTATTTCGGCGATGTGACCGCGGCGCTGATCGCCGAGGCCCATGCGCTCGGGCTGCGTGTCGTGGTCTGGACGGTCAACAAGCCTGAAGACATGACGCGCATGATCGAGATCGGCGTCGACGGGATCATCTCCGACAGGCCCGATTTGTTGCGACAGGTCGCGGGCGAGAAAGCAATTGCGTTGCCCGCGGCGACGCCGGTGGAGCCGTAGAAGCGGGCCTTACTCCCCGTCCCGCAAGCGCCGGTACAGCGCGCCCAAAATGTTGGAGTAATCGTCGGTCCAGACCCGCACCCTGTCGTCGGCTTCGGTCTGCTCCCATGATTTCGACGATGCGAGCCTGCCGACGTCGGCATCCTCGCGGGCGGAGATGACGACGTCGGTCGAGAAGATGTAGTCGCCATCGCGCCCCGAATCCTCGTTGTAGACCCAGCTCTTGAGATCGTTGGCATCGGCGATGCCGACCACGACGGTCTCGAGATCGAGGTGGCGGTTTGAGACGTGCATCACCACGGCACCGTGCGGAGCGAGCTTGTCCTTGTAGATCTTCATCGCTTCTTCGGTCGCAAGATGGATCGGGATCGCATCGGACGAATAGGCGTCCACGATGATGAGATCATAGCCGCCGTCCGGCTCCTTCGCGAAGGTGAGGCGGGCGTCGCCGATCACCGGCTTCAGGCCCGGCATGCAGCTCGAGATGTAGCGGAAATTCTTCGGATCGCTTGCCGCGTCGACCATGGACTGATCGATCTCGAAGAAGGTCCAGCTCTCGCCCGGCTCCGCGGCGCAGGCGAGCGTGCCCGATCCGACGCCGATCGCCGCGACCTTCAGCGGCGCGCCCTTGCGCTCGCGCATCGCGGTCACGGCCTGACCGATGCCGCCATCCTTGTGATAGTAGGTGATCGGCTCGGGCCGGCCAGTGACCGGCGTGCCGTCATTGTTGAGGAAGCGCTCGGCGCCGTGGATCGTGGTGCCGTGCATCAGCACATGGAAATAGCCGCCGGGCGTCACCACGATCTTGTGCACGCCGAAGAAGCTGCGCACCGTGGTGACGCGGCCTTCGTCCGCCGGATAAACCCGGATCAACGCCAGCGCCAGCGCGAAGGTGGCGAATATCTTCCAGCGGCCGGCGTTGACCGCCAGCGCCAGCAGCGCGGCGAGCACGCCGACGCCGCTGGCCAGCCAGACGCGGTGATCCTCGAACCAGCTCGACAGGGCGCCCGTCGTGGCAAAGGGCGCAACGAGCACGACGACCAGCGCGGCAAGCGCCAGCCAATACCATTTGACGATGCCCGCCAGCCGCTCGTTCGCCGGCGGCCGGCAGAGCGCGGCAAGCGCAACCAGGATCGGATATTCCGCGATCCAGGAGAATGTGAACGGCGCGACGAGCCCTGCGAACAGGCCGCCGACCATGCCGCCGAACGACAGCGCGACATAGAATCCGGTGAGATATTTCGCGGCCGGCCGGGTCCGCGCCAATTCGCCGTGGCAGGCCATGGCGATGACGAAGAAGCACAATTGATGGCCGCCGAGCGTCAGCAGCAGGTTCTGTTCGCCGCCGAAGGCCAGCAGGAAGACGACGCCCGCGATCGCGACCGGCTGCAGCATCAGCATCCATTTGTGCGGCAGCAGCGGCCGCGACTGGAACACCACCACCCAGGTCAAGAGGTACAGCGACAACGGCAGCACCCACAGCAGCGGCGCGGCCGCGACGTCGGTCGAGATGTGCGCGGTGACGGCGATGAGCAGGCCGGACGGCACTCCGGCGAGGAATATCCAGCGCAGCCGCGTCATGAAACCGGGCGCCGGCGCATTCAAATCCTCGGTTCGTGCATCGACCAGGGCCAGCTTCGGCGAGCGCAACAGCAGCACGCCGCATGCTGCGATCAGGAGGATCAGAATGCCGTAACCGCCGGTCCAGAGCCGGTTCTGCGTGTGCAGCGTGAACATCGGCTCCAGCAGGAACGGATAGGACAACAGGGCGAGGAAGCTGCCGATGTTGGAGGACGCATAGAGGAAATAGGGATCATGTCCGGCAGGATGCCCGGTGCGGACGAACCAGGCCTGCAGCAACGGATTGTTGGCGGCAAGCGCGAAGAACGGCAGCCCGATCGAGATCACGAACAGGCCGAGCAGCCAGATCGCGTAGCCCGAAGCGGGCGGATCGCCATAGGCGGAGGCGATGCCGAGCGGCAGCGTGGCGAAGGCCGCGATCAGCAGCAGGAGATGCACCAGCACGGGAACGATGCGGTTCCTCACCTGCATCAACAAATGCGCATAGGCGTAGCCCGCCAGCAGCAGCGACTGGAAGAACACCATCGCCACCGACCACACCGCCGGCGAGCCGCCGAGCCGCGGCAGGACCATCTTGGTGAACAGCGGCTGCACCGAGAACAGCAACAGCGCGCTGACGAAGATCGCGGCGGTGTAGACCGTCAGCAGCAGCCGGTTGCGTGACGAGGACGGCTGCTCCGTGGCGGCGGGTTGCACGATCGAATCCATGGAAGCTCCAGCATATCCCGGCGGACGCCGGGCGCGCGCAATGGAGCACAAGGCGCCTGAACGAGCAATAAAGGCTCTCGTGATGTTGCAGCGGGGAATGCTTCATATACAGATGTCATTCCGAACCGGGGCGCTCAGACCGTCCCGGAATGACCGTGGAACAGCTTGCACCTTCATGATCGAAACCGACGTCATCATCATCGGCGCTGGCCATAACGGCCTCACCTGCGCGGCCTATCTCGCGATGGCCGGCTTGCGCGTGCGCGTGGTCGAGCGCCGCAAGGTGGTCGGCGGGGCCGCGGTCACGGAGGAGTTTCATCCGGGCTTCCGCAATTCGGTCGCGGCCTACACCGTGAGCCTGCTTAATCCGCAAGTGGTCCGCGACTTGAAGCTGGCCGAACAGGGCCTGCGCATCGTTGAACGGCGCGCGCAGAATTTTCTGCCCGCTCCCGACGGCAGCTATCTCCTCACTGGCGAGGGACGGACGCAGGCATCCGTCGCACGGCTGAGCGCGCATGACGCAAACGCGCTCGACGGGTTTTCGCGCGAGCTGGAAGATATCGCCGACGTGCTCCGGCAATTCGTGCTGCGCGCGCCGCCAAACCTGCTCGATGGCTTCGGCACGGCCTCGATCCGCGAGGCCGTGAACGCATTCCAGAGTGCCAACATCCTGCGCGGGTTGTCTCTGGAGCAGAGCCGCAGCCTGCTCGATCTCTTCACCCGCTCGGCCGGCGAGATGCTGGATGAACGTTTCGAGCATGATCTGGTCAAGGCGCTGTTCGGCTTCGATGCCATCGTCGGCAATTATGCCAGCCCCTACGCCGCGGGCTCGGCCTATGTGATGCTGCATCACGCCTTCGGCGAGGTGAACGGCAAGAAGGGCGTCTGGGGTCACGCCATCGGCGGCATGGGCGCGATCACGCAAGCCATGGCGCGCGCCGCACGCGACCGCGGCGTCGTGATCGACACCGATGCAGGCGTGCGCGAGGTCATCGTCGAGCGCGACCGCGCGGTCGGCGTGGCGCTGGAGAACGGCACGACCATCCGCGCGAAATATGTCGCGGCCAACGTCAATCCGAAGCTGCTCTATACGCGGCTGGTCGCCGCCGATGCGCTTCCCCAAACTTTCCTCGACCGCATCCGGCACTGGAAGAACGGCTCCGGCACCTTCCGCATGAACGTGGCGCTGGACCGCCTGCCCTCCTTTACGGCGCTGCCAGGCGACGGCGATCATCTCACCTCCGGCATCATCCTGGCGCCTGATCTCGGCTACATGGACCGCGCCTTTCTCGATGCCCGGGCGCACGGCTGGAGCCGAGAGCCGGTCGTGGAAATGCTGATCCCCTCGACGCTCGACGACACGCTCGCGCCCGCAGGACACCACGTCGCAAGCCTGTTCTGCCAGCACGTCGCGCCGGAGCTTCCAGATGGGAAGTCGTGGGACGACCATCGCGACGAGGTCGCCGACCTCATGATCGCGACTGTGGACAAATACGCGCCGGGTTTTGCGACAAGCGTGCTCGGCCGCCAGATCCTGTCACCGCTCGACCTTGAACGGCAATTCGGCCTGCTCGGCGGCGACATCTTCCACGGCGCGCTGACGCTGAACCAGCTGTTCTCGGCCCGGCCGATGCTGGGCCATGCCGATTATCGCGGACCCGTGAGGGGCCTCTATCATTGCGGCTCCGGCGCCCATCCCGGCGGCGGCGTCACGGGCGCCCCCGGCCACAACGCCGCGCAGGCGATTTTGAGGGATCACCGGTCGTTGTTCGGAAGCCGTGGATAAGCCTGTGGATGGGCTGTGGACAGACTGTTGGCAAAACTGTGAAGGCGCGGTGGGTTACGCTTCTCCAAGCCAGTACAAGTCGGTGGAAAATCCGGGGATGAACGGCGGGATAATCCGTGGACAAAGCCCGGAAAAACCAGCGGGTAAGCCTGTGGGCATTGTGTGCAAGCCAATCCCCAAACACGACTTCGCCCGCCAGGGGGCAATTCCCCCGACGGGCGCGGCTCGAAAGCAGTCGTATGGAGAATTGGCCCCGCCGGCAAATGGGAGGCGGAAATTACTTCAAGGAGCTGCTAATCGAAGTGAACTTGTCGTTCATGGTGGTGCCCAGGCCGTTCACCACGGTAATGATCGCCAGCGCAATGCCGGCTGCGATCAGGCCGTACTCGATTGCGGTTGCACCTGAATCGTCGGTCCAGAACTTCAAAATCATGCGCTTCAAGTCTCGCCTCCTATTCCATTTCAAGCTGTGTGGGTTGCCCAACACCCGCAAATCTACGTGGTACAACCTGCGGTCGGGTTAACCTCGTGAATGCAAGTTATTGGAAAAATTGGAACAAAAGTTCCAAAAATTGAACCGGACGGAACCCTGAGAATGCAGCCTTCCCCCACCCATCGCGCCAGCTTTTCGATCGGCAGCGAGATCGCCGCCAGGCGCATTGTCGACGTCCTCACCGAAATGTTCTTCGAGGACGATGCGGCGGTCGCCGCCTTCGAGCAGCCGAACGGACAGTGGGACGTCGCGCTGCATTTCGCGAACGCGCCGGACCGGGCCTGGCTGCGCGAACTCGTTGCAACCTCAGCAGGAAATGAGATCGCGGACACGCTGGCCTTCGACACCGTCGAAGCTAGGGACTGGGTCAAGTCGAGCCTGGAAGACCTCGTCCCGGTGCCGGCCGGGCGCTTCGTCGTCCACGGCAGCCATGACCGCGACCGCGTGGCGCCAAACAAGCACGCCATCGAGATCGAGGCGGCTCTCGCCTTCGGCACCGGCCATCACGGCACCACACGCGGCTGTTTACTCCTGCTTGACCATGTCCTGAAAAGCACCCGGCCCGGCCGCGTGCTCGACCTCGGCACCGGGACCGGCGTGCTGGGGATAGCGGCGGCGAAGGCGCTGCATCGCGCGGTGCTGGCCTCCGACATCGACCCGGCCTCGGTCAAGGTGGCAGCCGAGAACGCCTTGTTGAACGAAGTCGGTCACCATGTGCGAGTGATCCGCGCCACCGGATTCGCGGCGGCTGATTTCGGGAGATGCGGCCCGTTCGACCTGGTGCTGGCCAACATCCTGGCCAATCCGTTACGGCAATTGGCGGGCCCGTTGACGCGGCACCTCGCGACCGGAGGGCGCGTCATCCTCTCGGGCCTGTTGACGCCCCAAGTCCCCGCCGTGATCGCCGCCTACCGCGCGCGCGGCCTAGTGCCTCTGAAGCACTTGCGGATCGAGGGGTGGAGCAGCCTGTTGCTGCGGAAGATGTGGTGAGTACGGGTGCTGCTGTAGATGCCGCTACTTTGCCGCCTTCTCGTCCGGGCGCATCGCGCGCTCGGCCCGCGAGGCGCGCCTCGCGCGGCGTTCGGCGAAACGGTCGATCATCTGGTTGATGAGGCCGCGCGGTTTCTTCGGTGTTGCCGCAGCCGGGGCGCGGCGCACCGGCGGCGTAATCTTCTCAAACGTGAACGCTGGCATCGAGTGTCCCCTCGTCATTGAGATGAACAACTTGCTCGAATTTCCCTGTTATCCAGACGAAGCGCAACTGCCGCATCCTGTACTCCACTCAATTCGAATGGAACTTGTTCAAGCACAGTCCATGCCAGATACGACCTCAAATGCGTCTACATTGCGGACTGATCCGCATGATCCTAAAGTGATCCACCATGTTCGAAGCGCACTTCCAGACATTCGAGGAGCCCGAGGCGGGCGTCGCATTGACGGCCCGGTTGGCCGCGCTCCGTGAAGAACTCGCCCGCCGCAAGCTGACCGGTTTCGTGATTCCACGCGCCGACCAGCAGCAGAATGAGTATGTGCCGCCGTCGGAAGAGCGTCTGGCCTGGCTGACCGGTTTTACCGGCTCGGCGGGACTGGCGGTGGTGCTGACGCACGAGGCCGCGGTGTTCGTCGATGGCCGCTACACGATCCAGGCGGCCAAGCAGGTCGATTCAAGGGCCTGGGCCGTGGAATCTCTGATCGATCCCCCGCCGGAAAGCTGGATGTCGGCACACCTGAAGGCCGGCGACCGCCTAGGATTTGATCCGTGGCTGCACACTTTTGCGGCAGCCGAGCGTTTGTCCGCCGCCTGCACCAAGGCCGGTGCCGAGCTGGTCGCCGTCGACAGCAATCCGGTCGATGCGATCTGGCAAGACCGGCCACAGCCGCCGATTGCGCCGGTCACGGTGCACGGGATGCAACATGCCGGCGTGACTGAAGCCGAGAAGCTGACACAGATCAGGAGCGAGATCGGCAAGCTCGGCGTCGATGCGTTGGTGCTGTCCGACAGCCATGCCGTGGCCTGGACCTTCAACATCCGCGGCGCCGACGTCGCGCATACGCCGCTGCCACTGTCCTATGCGCTGGTGCCGAAGGACGGCCGTCCCACCATCTTCATCGATCACCGCAAGCTCTCCAATCTGACCCGCGACCATCTCGAGCAGTCCGCCGACGTGCGCGAGCCCGATGCGATGGCGCCGACGCTGATGGCGCTCGCCAAGAGCGGTGGATCGATCGCGCTCGACAATGCGACCGCGGCCGATGCCCTTAGCCGGCTGATCACGGGTGCCGGCGGCAAGCCGGTGCGCGGCAGCGATCCGATCGCACTGCTCAAGGCGGTCAAGAACACGACCGAGATCAAGGGCACGCAAACCGCGCACCGGCGCGACGCCGTGGCGTTGGCGCGCTTCCTCGCCTTCATCGATCGCGAGGCGGCAAGCGGCAAGCTCACCGAGATCGACGCGGTCGAGGCGCTGGAGACGTTCCGCCGCGACACCGGCGCGCTCAAGGACGTGTCATTCCCGACCATATCGGGCACCGGCCCGAATGGCGCCATCGTACACTACCGCGTCACCCGCAAGAGCAACCGGCGGGTCGTGCCGGGCGATCTGCTGCTGATCGATTCAGGTGCGCAATACGAAGACGGCACCACCGACGTCACCCGCACCATGGCCGTGGGCGAGCCGACCGACGAGATGCGCGACCGCTTCACGCGTGTGCTGCGCGGCCACATCGCAATCGCCCGCGCGATCTTTCCCGACGGCGCGACCGGCGCGCAACTCGACACACTGGCACGGCAATATCTCTGGGCCGCCGGCGTCGATTTCGAGCATGGCACCGGCCACGGCGTCGGCAGCTATCTCTCGGTGCACGAAGGACCGGCACGGATATCGAAGCTCGGCACCACGCCGCTGAAGCGCGGCATGATCCTGTCCAACGAGCCCGGCTACTACAAGACCGACGGCTTCGGCATCCGCATCGAGAACCTCGAACTGGTGGTCGCAGCCGACATCAAGGGCGCTGAGAAATCGATGAACGCGTTCGAGACGCTGACCCTGGCACCGATCGACCGCCGGCTGATCGATCTCGGCATGCTCAGCAAGGACGAGCTCGCCTGGCTCAACGCCTATCACGCGCGCGTCAGGGCCGAGGTGCGGCCGGCCCTGGACGAGACGACGAAGGCCTGGCTGGACCAGGCCACGGCGGAGTTGAAGGCGTAAGCGCGTCGTCGCGATGTCGCATGGCACTACGTGTTTTGTGCAAGGCTGTCTCTCCACCACAGCTGTCATGCTCCGCGAAGGCGGGGCATCCAGTACGCCGCGGCCTCTCGATTCAATCACTGCAGCCTCTGGAATACTGGATTCCCCGCCTCCGCGGGGAATGACACCTGTCACGCGGCACGAGCAACGCGCCCAATTCATCATCATCGCGCCGCCATTATCACCGTCCCGGAATCCGTATAGCCGCATTCCGAAACGCCGATATCCGTCTTGCGCGAGAGCGCTACAGTCAGATTCGAATTTCTATGAGACGGTCAGGCATGCACGGCATGATAAGCAAGCCGCCGGAAACGGCGAAAAACATCGCGACCTCGCGCGTGGTGTTGCTGCTGCTCGTCGTCATGACTGGCATCGCGCCGATCTCGCTTTACATGCTGGTTCCGGCGCTACCGGTGCTGGCGACGACCTTTGGCAGCGACATCTCGGTCGCGCAGATGACGGTGTCGCTGTACATGGTCGGCATCGCGCTATCGCAACTCATCATGGGCCCGCTGTCGGACCGTTTCGGGCGGCGCCCGGTGCTGCTTGGAGGTCTGGCGCTGATGGTCGTCGCCAGCGTCGCCTGTATCTTCGCGGAAACCCTGCCGCAGCTGATCGCCGCGCGCTTCTTCCAGGCGCTGGGCGGCGCCGCCGGCATGGTGGTGAGCCGCGCCATCATCCGCGACATCTACCAGCGCGATCGCGTCGCCTCGATGATCAGCCTCGTGGTCGCGGCGCTGATGATCGGGCAGATGGTCTCCCCGCTCACCGGCGGCCTGATCGAGACAGCATTCGGCTGGCGCGCCATCTTCTACGCCATCACCGTCGCCGCGATCATCGTCGCCGTCGGCATCGCGTTCGCGCTGCCCGAGACGCGCCGAGACCGCGCCGCCGGCAGCGGCTTTCGCGGCGATGTCGGCATCCTGATCCGCAACCGCGCCTTCGTCGGCTACGTGATGTGCCAGGTGCTGGCCTCGCAGATCATCTTCACCTTCGCCGGCGGCGGCCCCTATATCGTGGTGACGCAGATGGGCAGGACCAGCGCCGAATACGGCGCGTGGTTCGCGACGACGGGTTTTGCCTATCTCGTCGGCAATCTGCTCTGCGTGCGCTTCGCGCCGCGGCACTCGCTGGAGAAGTTGATCTGGTTCGGCCTCGCGCTCCAGCTTTGCGGCAGCCTGTTGAACCTGCTGTGGAGTTTCACCGGCTGGAACGAGGCACCCGCCTGGCTGTTCGGCACGCAGATGATCGTGATGGTCGGCAATGCCTTCGTGATGGCGAACTCGGCCGCCGGCGCCATCAGCGTCCGTCCCGAGGCCGCCGGCACCGCATCAGGTGCGATGGGCTTTCTCCAGCAGGGCATTGGCGCGTTGATGTCGCAATTCGGCGCCTATCTCGGCGGCCATTCCGCGACCACGCTGCCGCTCACCGCCGCAGTGCTGGCGATCTCCCTGCTGTGCGCCTGCACAATGATCTTCGTCGTCCCCCGCCGCGAGGTCATGGTGAGCGAGACGCTGATCGGGCAGGCGGAAGAGGAAGAGAGCGGGATGATGTGAGGGATGGCACGCCGCGTCCTCCGTCATTGCGAGCGAAGCGAAGCAATCCAGACTGCGACCCGCGGAAAGATTCTGGATTGCTTCGCTTCGCTCGCAATGACGAAAGAAGCCCTCACTCCCCGATCAGCGTCAGCCACTCGTCCTCGGTCAGCACCTTGACGCCGTGCTTGTTGGCTTCCGCGAGCTTCGAACCCGCGCCGGGGCCGGCGACGACGAGATCAGTTTTCTTGGACACCGAGCCGGACACTTTTGCGCCTAGCCGCTCAGCGGTGGCCTTGGCCTCGTCGCGCGTCATCTTCTCCAGCGAGCCCGTGAACACCACGGTCTTGCCGGCGACGGCGGAGTTGCTCTTCGGCTTCTCGGCGTCGATGATCTCGACCTCCCTGGTGAGCCGCTCGACGATGCCGCGATTGTGGCTCTCGCCGAAATAATCGGCGATGCTCTTGATCACGGTCTCGCCGATCTGGTCGAGCGCATCCATCTCAGCCATTGCCTCCTCGTCGCCCTTGGCAACCTTGAGGCTGGCGTCGTGGAAGGCGTCCCAGGAGCCGTAGCCGCGTGCCAGCGCCAGCGCCGTGGTCTCGCCGACATGGCGCATGCCAAGCGCGTAGATGAAGCGCTCCAGTGCAATCTTGCGACGGCTCTCGATCGCGCCGAACAAATTGCGCACCGAGGTTGCGCCGTAACCCTCGATGTCCTCCAATTTGAGTTTTGCGTTGCGCTTTTCCAGCGTGAAGATGTCGGCTGGCTCCTTCACAAAACCCTCGTCGAAGAAGTACTGGAGCTGCTTCTCGCCAAGGCCGTCGATGTCGAAGGCGCGCCGCGACACGAACAGCTTCAAATGCTCGATCTTCTGGTAGGGGCAGGCGAACTCGCCGGTGCAGCGAGCGCGTGAGCCCTCTTCGCCCGCCGCCGTCTCCTCGCGCGTGACATCAGTATGCAACGGGCACGGGCACTTCTTCGGAAACTGGAATTCCCTGGCAGCCTTCGGCCGCTTGTCGAGGACGACGTCGACCACCTGCGGGATGACGTCGCCGGCACGCTGGATCACGACGGTGTCGCCGATCCTGATGTCGCGGCCCTCGCGCAGCACCTCGCCCTTGTTGCCGATGCCCTTGATGTAGTCCTCGTTGTGCAGCGTGACGTTCTGCACGATCACGCCGCCGACGCCGACCGGCTCGAGCTTGCCCACCGGCGTGAACGAGCCGGTGCGGCCGACCTGGATCTCGATGTCGCGCAACACCGTCATGGCGCGCTCGGCCGGGAATTTGTGCGCGATTGCCCAGCGCGGCGTGCGCGAGACGAAGCCGAGCCGTTCCTGCCAGTCGATGCGGTCGACCTTGTAGACGACGCCGTCGATGTCGTAGTCGAGCTTTGCGCGCTGCTCCTCGATCGCATGATGAAACGCCAGCAGCTCCTCGACGGAGTGACAGAGCTTCGTCAGCGGGTTGGTCTTGAAGCCGCAGCGCTCGAACCAACCGATCATGCCGCTCTGCGTGCCCTCCGGCATCGCGCTCATCTCGCCCCAGGCATAGGCGAAGAAGCCGAGGGGGCGCGAGGCCGTGATGGTCGGATCCTTCTGCCGGAGCGAGCCCGCGGCCGAGTTGCGCGGATTGGCGAAGATGGTGCTGCCTTCCGCCTTCTGCCGCTCGTTGAGCGCGAGGAAGGCCTTTTTGGTCATGTAGACCTCGCCGCGCACCTCGCAGATATCGGGCACGTTGCGGCCCTTCAGCTTTTGCGGCACGTCTTCGAGGGTGCGGATGTTTGCGGTGACGTCCTCGCCGACCGCGCCGTCACCGCGCGTCGCGGCGGTGGCGAGCTCACCACCCTCATAGCGCAGCGACATCGAGAGGCCGTCGATCTTCGGCTCGGCCGAGAAATCGATTCTGTCGTCGTCGAGCTTCAGGAAGCGCACGATGCGGCCGACGAAGTCGCGCAGATCCTCTTCCGCAAAGGCGTTGTCGAGCGACAGCATGGGGACGGAATGCCGCACCTTCTTGAAGCGGCCTGACGGTGCAGCACCGACTTTCTGCGACGGCGAGTCCGCGCTGACGAATTCCGGAAAGCGCTTCTCGATCGTGTTGAAGCGCTGGCGCAGCGCGTCATACGCGGCATCGGTGACGGTGGGCGCGTCGTCCTGGTAATAGCGCTCGTTGTGCCCCTCGATCTCGAGCGCGAGCCGCATGTGCTCGACCTTGGCCTGCGCCTTGGTGAGGTCGGCGACGTCGCGAAGCGGTGCTGGTTTCGATTTTGCTGCTCTGGCCATGGTGCTTGGATACGATGGAGCGGGCGGGAGGGTAAAGGCGGTTACAGTTTCGTACCCCGGACATAACGTTTAGGGCCCCGGCGCTTGCGCGCGTCCGGGACACGAAATCAAGCCGTCGCCGCCTTGAGCAGACGGTCCGCGGCAGCCCTCGCCTCGGCGGTGATCTCGGCGCCGGCGAGCATCCGCGCGATCTCCTCGCGGCGGTGGTCGGCGGCGAGTGCATTGACGCGGGTGGCGACGCGCTTGCCCTTGTCCAGTGCGTCCTTGGAGATCAGCAGATGCTGGTCGGCACGGGCGGCGACCTGGGGGGCGTGGGTTACGGCCATCACCTGAACCTTGCCGGCGAGCCGCGCCAGCCGTCCGCCGATCGCGTCCGCGACCGCGCCGCCGACACCGGTGTCGATCTCGTCGAACACCAAGGTCGGCGCCGAGCCGCGGTCGGACAGCACCACCTTCAGCGCCAGCAGGAAACGCGACAGCTCGCCGCCGGAGGCGACCTTCATCATCGGCCCCGGCTTGGTGCCCGGGTTGGTCTGCACCCAGAACTCGACGCGGTCGAAGCCTTGCGGGCCTGGAGCGGCCTCGTCGGTCTGGACCTGGGTCATGAACTTGGCGCGTTCGAGCTTGAGCGGCGCGAGCTCGGCATTGACGGCCTTGTTGAGCTTCTCCGCCGATTTCTGCCGCGCCATCGACAGCTTCTTGGCGGCCGCCGCATAGCGCGCATCGGCCTCGATCGCAGCCTGCTCCAGCTTCTTCAGCCGGGAGGCGCCGGCATCGATCAGAACGACATCGGCGGCGTATTTTGCAGCAAGCGCGGCGAGCCCGTCGACCGGCGTCGAATATTTGCGCGACGCGGCGCGCAACGCGAACAAGCGCTCCTCGATGCGTTCGAGCTCCGAGGGATCAAAATCGGTTGCCGCAAGCGCCGCCTGGAGATGCTGGTCGGCCTCCTCCAGCGCGTTGATCGCGATGTCGATCGCCCTCACCGCGGGTTCGACCAGCGCCGGCGAGTTGACGCCGCGACGCTCCAGCCGGCGCACGGCCGCCGACAGCGAGGCGACCGGCGAATGGTGGCCACCGACCGCCTCCTGCGCCTCGCGCAGGTCGGAGGCGATCTTCTCGCCCTGCATCATGGTCGTGCGCCTCGAAGCCAGCGAGGTCTCCTCGCCGTCCTTGGGCGCGAGCTGCTTCAATTCGTCGGAGGCGTGGCGGAGGTAATCGGCTTCGCGCGCAGCGCGCTCCATGCCGGCGCGATGCTCCTCCAGCGCAGTGCTGGCGGTGCGGCGGGCGTCCCAGAGCGCTTCGACCGCCGAAACGTCCTTTTCGAGACCGGCGAAGGCGTCGAGCAGGCGGCGGTGGGTGGCGGCATCGACCAGCGCGCGCTCGTCGTGCTGGCCGTGGATCTCGACCAGGGCAGCCCCGACCGCCTTCAGCGTCTGCACGCTGATCGCCTGGTCGTTGATGAAGGCGCGGGTGCGGCCGTCGGCGAGCTGGACCCGGCGGAGAATCATCTCGCCGGTATCGTCCAGCCCGTTCTCCGCGAGGATTTTGGCCGCGGGATGGTTTTTTGGGATATCGAATACGGCAGTGACCTGCCCCTGCTCCGCCCCATGCCGCACGAGGCCGGCATCGCCGCGGCCGCCGAGCGCCAACGCAAAGGCATCGAGCAGGATGGATTTGCCCGCACCGGTCTCGCCGGTCAAAACCGCGAGGCCCGGTGCGAATTCGATATCGAGCCGTTCGATCAGGACGATGTCACGGATCGACAGACGCGCCAGCATGGAACTCTATTTCCTAGCCGAGACCCATTTTCTTGAAGGTCTTACTAATCCAGGACCCCTGATTCTCGCTCGGTTCGAGACCGCCCGATTTTACAAGATTATAGGCGTCCTTGTACCAGCGACTGTCAGGAAAATTATGCCCGAGCACGGCGGCGGCCGTCTGAGCCTCGCCGACGATCCCGATCGCCATATAGGCCTCGGTCAGGCGGTACAGCGCCTCTTCGACATGGCGGGTGGTCTGGTACTGCGTCACCACGGCCTTGTAGCGGTTGATCGCCGCCGTGTAGTCGCGCTTCTGCGCGTAATAGCGGCCGACGTTCATTTCCTTGCCGGCGAGCTGGTCGCGCGCACCTTCGATCTTGGCCTTGGCCGAGGTCGCATATTCGGAGGTCGGATATTTGCGCACCACCTCTTCCAGCGAGGCGATCGCCTTCTCGGTGCGGGTCTGGTCGCGGCTGATGTCCGGAATCTGGTCGTAATGCGAGGCGGCAATCAGATATTGCGCATAAGCCGCATCCGGGCTGCCGGGATGCAGCGTGACGTAGCGGGTGGCCGCGCCGATGCAATTGTCATAGTCGCCGCCCTGGTAGGACGCGTAGGCCGACATCAGCAACGATTTGCGGGCCCAGTCGGAATAAGGATGCTGGCGGTCGACCTCTTCGAACTTCTTGTTCGCCGCCTTCATGTCCTTCTTCTCGTTCATGAGGTACAGGCCCTCATTGTAGATCTTGTCGGCGGGCTCCTCGACGAAGGTGTCGTCCTTGGCGGTGAACTTGTCCCACAGCGCGCCGGTACCGCAGCCGGCCAGCGGCAGCGCGAGCACAAAGAGGACGACAGCCTGAATCAGCCCACGGGCACGAGACGAGACTTCTCGAGATGAGACCTCTCGAGACGGGACTTGAAGATATCCGCGCGTCATACGCTGTGCCGACATGAATATTGCCCTGACGCCCTGTGGTGCGGTGTCCGCCAGCCCATGAACCCCGTCCTGGGCGCGAAATATAGCTGTGGTGCCTGCCGTGCGACCACGCCGGTGTAACCGAAAAACGATCTTCAACCAACCGGATAGGCAGGCATTCCGCCCGGATTAAGGCGAACGCGCCGCAATCCTAGCCGATCATCGTTACCAGGAGTTTCCCGGGGAAAGCCGCCGCCAAACGCCTGCGGCGACGGGTCTCTTCAGGCCCGTCTCTCCTTTAGGAAATGTCCGCTTCAGGAAACGTCTCGCTTCAGGAAACGTCCGGCCCGTAGACCGCGGCGATCCGGCCGCCGACGATGCCGCGACCGGTTTCAGCCACCGGACGCGTGGTGCGGCGGGCTGCCTCGCCCTCGACCACCCGCCAGGCGGTACGGTCGGCGAGCAGCGCGGTCAGGACGGCGTGATTGAGCTTGTGGCCGCCACGCACCGAGCGGTAGGCGCCGAGCAGCGGCAGACCAGCCAGCGCGAGGTCGCCAATCACGTCCAGCACCTTGTGGCGGGCGCATTCGTCGGCGTAGCGCAGGCCTTCGGTGTTGAGCAGCCGCTCCTCGTCGAATACGACGGTGTTGTCGAACGAGGCGCCGAGCGCATACCCCGCGCTCCAGAGCCGTGCGACGTCGCACATCAGACCGAAAGTCCGGGCCCGACCGACTTCGCGGCGGAAACGCTCCGGGTTGAGGTCGAAGGCGTAGCTCTGCTGGCCGATGACAGGATTGGTGAAGTCGATCTCGACCTCGGCGCGGAACCCGTCGGCATAGGGCCTGATCTCGCCGAAGGAGTCGCCGATCTTGACCGAGATCGGCTTCAAAACCTGGATGAAGCGGCGCTGTGCCGGCTGGGTCACGATGCCGGCCTGGTCGATCGCCGCGACGAAGGCTGCCGCGCTGCCGTCCATGATCGGCACTTCCGGCCCGTCGATCTCGATGATGGCGTTGTCGACGCCCATGCCCCGCAGCGCAGCAAGCACATGCTCGGCGGTGGAAACCAGCGGGCCGTTGCGATCTCCGAGGACGGTGGCGAAATCGGTCGCGATCACCTGCTCGGCGGTGGCCTGAACTTCGCGGTCACTTCCCTCAAGCCCGGTGCGGATAAAAACAAAGCCCGCGTCGACAGGCGCGGGTCCAAGCGTGAGCGTGACGGAAAGACCGGAATGAACGCCGACGCCTGCCACACTGGCTTGCGCACGAAGCGTTGTTTGCCGGCTAAATTTCATCAGGAACCGCCCCACTACGACCACTGCGACTTATACTGAACCCGACTGAGCGGCCCAGACCGCTCGCTTCCGAATCCGTATCCCCAAGTCACGGCAAACCATAGTCACTGCCTCAAACAGCGCCAACTCACGCTTTTTTACCGATTGTTACCCCAAACCCGCCGTATTCGCGCCAAGGCTTAACCAAATTGGACCGGAGTTTGGGACCGTTTTCGGTAGTTTTACTGAACCATCGAATATGTAATTAATTATTTAAAATCAGTTGCTTGGCGACGCAATCCGGATACGCACGGGGCAAAAGAAAAGGTCCCGGCAAGCTTCCCGCCGGGACCCTTTTTCGTCTGCCTTATTGTAACAATCCTCAGGTCGCCTGCCGCCGCAGGAAGGCCGGGATATCAAGATGGTCGTCTCCCTGTGGCGCCGGGGCAACAGGCGCGGGACGGCCGTGCATGTCCAGGCCCTGCGGCGCGGGACGACGGGCATACTCCGACACCGGCTCGGTGGAAGCGATTTGCTGCGCCACGGTCTTCTGAGGCCGGCGATCGGGCAGCGGCGGCATCGCGGGACCGGCGGTGCGGGCCGCGATCGGCGCCTCGCTCTCCTCGTCACGACGGCCGAGGCCGACATTGGCGAGGCGCTGCAGCAGCGACAGCCGGGTCTTCTGCGGGGTCTCCTCCTCGACCTCGCCGCGGGCCTGGCGAAGCTCGGCCTGGGCGGGCATCGGAAGTTCCTCGATCCGCGGCATCCGCGGTGTGCGGACCGGCGCACGCTCGGCCTGCGGCGGGATGAAGGTTTCCGGCGTCATCGGCTCATGCATGGCCATCGGCGCCTGCTCGGGCTCGGGGAACAGCGTGGGCTTCTGCGCGATCGGCCGCACTGTGACGTCGCCATAGGTCTGCATCGGCGCGGGAGCCTGCGGGACGTCCGCGACGGCGGCGGCGATGGCGGCAAGCGCAGCGCGCTCCACGTTCGGACGCGGAGCCGTGGGAGCGGCGGCAAATTGGCCCGTTCCTGCGGCCGGGGTCTGCCCTTCGAACTTCTGGGCGCGCTCGGCCATGCGCTGATTGTCGGCGCGCAGCCGTGCGGTCAAATCGGCAAGACGGCTCTCGGCAGCCGCGGCCGGAGCAGCGGGAGCCTGCTGCGCCTGCGGAGCAGGATTCGCCACGGGAGCGCTGGTGGCCTGGCTGTTACGCGCGATCGCGGCCTGCTCGATGCCGGTGGCGACGACCGAGACGCGGATCAGGCCGTCGAGGGCTTCGTCGAAGGTGGCGCCGACGATGATGTTGGCGTCCTGGTCGACTTCCTCGCGGATGCGGGTCGCAGCTTCGTCGACCTCGAACAGCGTGAGATCCTTGCCGCCGGTGATGGAGATCAGGAGGCCCTTGGCGCCCTTCATCGAGCTATCGTCGATCAGCGGGTTGGCGATCGCGGCTTCGGCGGCGGTCAGCGCGCGCTTGTCGCCGGAGGCTTCGCCCGTGCCCATCATCGCCTTGCCCATCTCGCGCATGACGGCGCGAACGTCGGCGAAGTCGAGATTGATCAGGCCTTCCTTGACCATCAGGTCGGTGATGCAGGCAACGCCCGAATAGAGCACCTGGTCGGCCATCGCGAAAGCGTCGGCGAAGGTGGTCTTCTCGTTGGCGACCCGGAACAGGTTCTGGTTCGGGATGATCAGCAGCGTATCGACGACCTTGTGCAACTCGTTGATACCCGCTTCCGCGGTGCGCATGCGGCGGCCGCCTTCGAAGTGGAAGGGCTTGGTCACGACGCCGACGGTGAGGATGCCCATCTCGCGCGCGATCTTGGCGATCACGGGAGCCGCACCGGTGCCGGTGCCGCCGCCCATGCCGGCGGTGACGAACACCATGTTGGCGCCCGAGAGATGGTCGCGGAGTTCGTCCATCACTTCTTCGGCTGCGGCCGCGCCGACGACCGGCTGCGAACCTGCGCCCAACCCTTGCGTGGCGGCCGTGCCCATCTGCACGATGCGCTGCGCCTTCGACATCGTCAGCGCCTGCGCGTCGGTGTTGGCGACCACGAAATCGACGCCCTGGAGGCCCGCCGTGATCATGTTGTTGACGGCGTTACCACCGGCGCCGCCGACGCCGAACACGGTGATGCGGGGCTTCAGTTCGTGAATATCAGGAACATTGATGCTGATGGTCATGTTTGCCTCTCGATCACGCGCGCGTGGGTTCGCCCCGGCCGGCGGCCGCGGGAGTTGGTGAAAATCGAATATTGCGGGAAGGAGTCATCAAAAGCCCTCGCGTAGCCATCGTCCGACCTTTCCGAAATACCCGCCGGTCCCCGTCCTGACCTGCTGCCGCGTATGCCGCGGTTCGACATGTTCGTGATGAACATATTGCGGGTAGACGAGCAGTCCGGCCGGCACCGCGAAGGCGGCGTTCTTCGCCTCGTTGGGCAGCCGGCCGAAACCGAGCGGACGTCCGACCCGCACGGGCCGGCCGAGAATCTGCGTTCCGAGCTCGACCAGACCGGTGAGCTGCGAGGCCCCGCCCGAGAGCACGACACGGCCGTTGGGCTCCGAGGCGAAGGGCGAATCCTTCAGCTTGTCCCGAACCATTTCGAAGACTTCCTCGGCACGATGCTTGACGATGTTGGCGATGGTAGCGCGGGAGACGATCTGCGGCAGATCCTGCTCGTCACCGGCTGTCGGTACAGACATCAGCTCACGCGAGTCCGATCCGCCGGTGATGACGGTCCCGTATAACGTCTTGATTCGCTCGGCATCGGCAATGGTCGCGGAGAGTCCGCGCGCCAGATCCATCGTGATGTGTTGCCCGCCGACCGCAAAACCGGCGGCATGCACGAACCGACCGCCGGAAAAGACCGCGATCGTGGTGGTGCCCGCGCCCATCTCGACCACGGCAGCGCCGAGATCGGCCTCGTCGTCGGTCAGCACCGACAGGCCAGCCACATAGGGGCTTGCTGCCATGGCTTCGACGTTGATGTGGCAGCGTTCGACCGCCAGCATCAGGTTCCGCGCCACCGTGGCGTCGCAGGTGACGACGTTCATGTCGATGCCGAACTGATGCGCGACCATCCCGCGGGGATCGCGGATGCCCTTGACGCCGTCGAGCGTGTAGCCGACCGGCAGCGCGTGCAGCACGGTGCGGCCTTCGCCGGTGGCGTGGCGCATGCCGGTCGAGGTGACGCGGCTGACATCGGCCGGCGTCACGGCGCCGCCGCGGATGTCGGCCGCAGCTTCGACCAGCTGACCGGAGAGCCGGCCGCCGGAGACCGACAGCAGCACGGACTCGACCCGCACCTTGGCCATTTTCTCCGCAAGCCCGACGGCCTGTCGTACCGCCTGCTCGCATTCGCCGAGATCAATCACGGCGCCGGCCTTCATGCCGCGGGACTGGATCTGGCTGTAGCCGATCAGCTCCACCGCATGGGTCCGGTCGCGCAGGGCTTCGCTCGGCGCCGACGGCTTCAGCCGCGCGATCATGCAGGCAATCTTGCTGGTGCCGATGTCGAGGCAGGCGACGAGCCCGCCGCGCTTGTGCGGCATCGGGCGTGTCTTCGGTGTCTGGGTGCGATCAAGACCGGTCATGCAGCGTCCCCGGCCTTTTTCTTCTTCTTGTCCTTGAACAAATCGTCGCGCGCCTTGGCGGCGTCCTCGGACAGCTGCACCACCAGCCGATCGGGCAGGCGCAGGTCGACCGCGACGATGTCGCGGGAGAACAGCCTGTCCTCCTTGTCGAGCCTGGACAGCATCGCAAGCGCGTTACCGACGTCCTGCTCGGGCAGGCGGATGTCGAGGCCATCCTTGAGCCTCAGGTTCCAGCGCCGCTCCCCTACGAAGATCGCGGCCTTGGTGATCGAATTGACCTGCGGATAGCGCGCCAGCAAAGCGAGGAAATCGCGGGCCTGCGTATCGGCGCCCTTGCCGACCACGAGCGGCAGCGACAGGAACCGGCGCGAGACATAGGGTTCGAGCACGGCGCCGTCGTCGGCGATGACGGAGAGCCGGCCGGCCTCCTGCCACAGCGCGAAAGCCTTGCGCTCGGTGAGCTCGATCATGAGCTGGCCCGGATAGAGCTTCAGCACGGTCGCGTCCGCGATCCAGGGATTGGCCTTGAGCTTGTCGCGCACGGCGTCGGCGTCGAGGAACAGCAGCGAGGATCGGCCGCTGACGCCGCCGATCGCGAGGATCTCGTCCTGGCTGAGCTGCTTGCGGCCGTTGATCACGACGGAGGTGATGCGGAAGCCGGCGGAATTGGCCAGCGCGTTGCGGGTGTCGTTGACCGCCGTGATGAAATCCTGGAGATGGCCGCCCTTGACGATACCGAAGCCGCAGCTTCCGATCAGGAGCAGCACCGTCATGCTGATCCCGACCCGGCGCGGCAGATAGCGCTCGACCAGCGCGACCAACCGCGGCGTCGGCTCGCGCTCGATGATGGCTTTGGCCCGGGCTTTGGTTTTAATCTTTTCGTTGGCCGCAGCACGCGCGCCGTGAACTCGTTCCAGACGCTTGTCCTGCACCCACTCGCGCAGAAGCACGACCGCTCCGATAGCGGCCGCCTTCAGGTCAGCTTGGGGCCTCAGCGATCTGAAAAGCGACCGAGTGAGGCTTCCTGCTCCATCCATTGCACGAGCTCGTCAACAGTTTGCCCGCGACATCGCGCGGGTCCTGGCGAACATGACGTCTCGGACTTGCCGGGCCGGGTGCTGGTCTTCAGCAGAAGAAAACCTCTCCCCTTCAGAGCGTTCGCTGGGAGTGACAACACCCGCAACGGTCCACGCGCCGGCAGCCAAAGCGTCATATGCGCCGCCAGCGTTAACCTTCGGACGTCCTGGTAAACAAAAGGTAAAGTTCGTTAACGACGTGAGCGTTTTGCCCAGGCCTGTGAGGCATTTATGCCGCAATATCCGGCATTTTACCGGTTTTGGGTTCCAAAACCGGCCGTTTCGCCAGTTCGGCCGTTAACCAGTCCTAATTATTTTCGCACACCGGCCACGGCGAGCTCGACCAGGCCGCGCAGGAACTCGACGAACGCGATGCCCTCGGCCTTCAGCGCCTTGGGGTAGAGCGAGGACTTGGTCAGGCCGGGTAGCGTGTTGGTTTCGAGATAGACCAGCCCCTTGTCCGAGACGATGAAGTCCGAACGCGAATATCCGGTACAGGACATCGCCCGGTGCGCCAGCATCGCCTGCTGCTTCAGTGCGGCGGTGATCTCCGCCGTGAAGCGGCCTGGACAGATCTCCTGGGTCGACTTCAAAAGATATTTCGCCGCGTAGTCGAAACTGCCCTCGCCCGGGATGATCTCGATCGGCGGCAGCGAGATGATCGAGCCATCCGGCCGCTCCAGCACGCCGCAGGTCGCCTCGACGCCGGCGATGTAGGGCTCGATCACGTACTCTTCGTGCTTGGCGGCATTGCGGACGGCGACCAGATCCTGCCTGGCGTTGACGAAGATCAGACCGTAGCTCGAGCCATCCCTGGCGGGCTTTGCGATCAGCCGGCCGTATTCGGCGAAGGCCTCGTCGATCTGGTCCAGCGCAATGTTGGCCGGCGGCGACACGCCGCCGAGCGCGGCGAAATGCTTGGCCGCGAACTTGTCGAACGCGAGATGCGAGGAGGCCGAGCCCGATCCGGTGAACGGCACGCCGCGCGCCTCGCACATCACCTGCAATTCGCCGTTCTCGGCACGACCGCCGTGCAGGCCGAGCACCAGCACGCGGTTCTCCGCCCTGGCCTGGTCGAGCGCCTGCTCCAACGGAATGCCTGACGTGCCCGGCTTGAACTCGTCCTCGAACGGGCGGGCATGTTCGAGCAGCTGTCTGGACTGCACGACATGCACCTCGTCCTCGACGTCCCACCACCAGAGATCGGCCTCGGGCAGCGCCTGATGCAGCGCCTGGGCTGAGGCGACCGAAACCAGACGTTCGCGGTTGGAGCCGCCGAAGAGGATCGTGATGCGCATGTTCTCTCGTCGCTTGTCCAGATTAGCCGGGAATTCCGATCCGCTTGATTTCCCAGTGTAGCTCAATTCCGGAATTCGTCTTCACCCGTTCACGAACGGTCTTGCCCAGCGTCTCTATGTCGTGCGCGGTGGCATTGCCCGTGTTGATCAGGAAATTGCAATGCATCTCGGAGACCTCTGCACCGCCGACGCGCAGGCCGCGGCAGCCGGCGGCATCGACCAGCTTCCAGGCGGAATGGCCGGGCGGGTTCTTGAAGGTCGAGCCGCCGGTCTTTTCGCGGATCGGCTGCGCGGTCTCGCGATGGCTCTGCACTCCCGCCATGCGCGCGCGGATTGCGTCGGCATCCCTGATCTCGCCACGGAAACGCGCGGAGGTGAAGATGATGGAGGGATCGACGCCGCTGTTGCGGTAGACGAACTTCATGTCGGCATTGGAGAAGACGTGCTTCTTGCCGTCGCGCCCGACGCCTTGCGCCTCGATCAACACGTCCCTGGTCTCGCCGCCATTGGCGCCCGCGTTCATGCGCAGCGCGCCGCCGATCGTGCCGGGAATGCCGAAGTAGAATTCGAGCCCCCCGATGTTCGCGCCCGCGGCGACTTCCGCCACGCGCTTGTCGAGCGCTGCTGCGCCTGCGGTGACGACATCGCCGCTCGCGCTCGCCTCGCCAAAGGCGCGCGGCGCCAGACGGACCACCACGCCCGCAATGCCGCCGTCGCGCACGATCAGGTTGGAGCCGACACCGACGACATAGACGGGAATGTCGCTTGCGAGATGCGCGAGGAAATAAGCGAGATCGTCCTCGTCCGCCGGCGTGAACAACACCTGCGCGGGACCACCGACACGAAACCAGGTGAGCTCGGCGAGCGACTGGTTCGCCAGCAGCCGGCCGCGAAGATCCGGCATCGCGGCTTTGAGGTCGGGTGTGATGTCGGGGAAGCTCACTGCCCTACCCCAGCACCTTCAACTCATCCGGCAAGGCATACGCCCATTGCGTGATGTTGCCGGCGCCCAGGCACACGACGAGATCGCCCGACTTCGCCACGCCCTTGACGATGCCGGCGAGATCGGACGCCGCCGGCAGCGGGATCACTTCGCGGTGGCCGTGGGCGCGCAGGCCGGCGGCGAAATGGTCGCGGTCGATACCCTCGATCGGCGTCTCGCCCGCGGCATAGACCTCGGCGACGATCACCGCATCCGCGTCGTTGAAGCAGGTGCAGAATTCCTCGAACAGCGACTGCAGGCGGGTATAGCGATGCGGCTGCACGACCGCGACGATCTTGCCGTTGGTGGATTCCCGCGCCGCCTTCAGCACCGCCGCGATCTCGACCGGATGATGGCCGTAATCGTCGATGACGGTAACGCCGTTCCACTCGCCGGTCTTGGTGAAGCGGCGCTTGACACCGCCGAAGCCGGCGATCGCCTTGCGGATTGCCTCGTCCGACACGCCGAGCTCGCGCGCGACCGCAATCGCGGCCGTCGCGTTGGAGGCATTGTGGCGTCCCGGCATCGGCAGCATGAGATCGGAGATCTCGTGCACGGCGCCCGTCTTGCGATCGCGGAACGCAACCTTGAACTTCGATCCGCCGCCCATCGGGGCCAGGTCGACGAAGCGCACATCGGCCTGCGGATTCTCGCCATAGGTGATGATGCGCCGATCCTCGATCTTGCCGACAAGAGTCTGCACCACGGGATGATCGATGCACATCACGGCGAAGCCATAGAACGGCAGGTTCTCGACGAAGTTTCGGAACGCGTCTTGCACCGCCTCGAAGGTCTTGAAGTGATCGAGATGCTCGGGATCGACATTGGTGACGATCGCGACTTCGGTCGGCAGCTTCAGGAACGTGCCGTCGCTCTCGTCGGCTTCGACCACCATCCAGTCACCCGCACCGAGACGCGCATTCGAGCCATAGGCGTTGATGATGCCCCCGTTGATGACGGTGGGATCGAGGCCGCCGGCGTCGAGCAGCGTCGCGACCATCGTAGTCGTGGTGGTCTTGCCGTGGGTGCCGGCGATGGCGACGCAGCTCTTCAGCCGCATCAGCTCGGCCAGCATCTCGGCGCGGCGCACCACCGGGATACGCCGTTCGCGCGCCGCCGTCAGTTCCGGATTGTCACGCTTGATCGCGGTGGAGACCACGACGACGTCGGCGCCGTCGACGTTCTCCGCCTTGTGGCCGACCGAGACTTTCGCGCCGTTCTTGCGCAGACGGTCGAGATTGTAATTGTCGGAGGCGTCCGAGCCCTGCACGGAATAGCCGAGATTGAGCAGCACCTCGGCGATGCCGCTCATGCCGATCCCGCCGATCCCGACGAAGTGGATGGGTCCGATCTCGCGCGGCAGTCTCATGGCGTATCCCGCAGTTCCCTCGTCATGCCCGGGCTTGTCCCGGGCATCCACGAATCCTTAGCACTTCTTGCAAGACGTGGATGGCCGGGACAAGCCCGGCCATGACGGCAAAAGTAGGAATTCTGGCTGATTTCGCGTCAGATTCCCGCGATTTTGGCCACCAGATCGGCCAGCCGCTCCGCTGCGTCGAGCCGGCCGGCGCCACGGGCGGCCTGCGCCATGGCGGCAAGACGCGCGGGCTCGGCGGCGAAGGCGGAGATCTCGGCGGCGAGGCGATCGGAGGAAAACTCGGTTTGCGGAATGCGGATCGCACCGTCGACCTTGGCCAGCACGCCGGCATTGGCGAACTGGTCCTGGTCGATCGCACCCGGCAGCGGCACCAGGATCGAGGGCCGCCCGATCACGGCGAGCTCGGCCACGGTGCCGGCGCCTGAGCGCGACACCACCAGATGGTTGGAGGCGAGCCGCGCGGGCAGATCGGTGAAAAACGGCGCAAGCTCGGCCTTGATCTTCAGCCTGTCGTAGACCGCACGCACGCGCGCCATGTCCTCGTCGCGCACCTGCTGGGTAAGGACGAGCCGGCTCCACAGCGCGGGCTCGAGGCGCTCGATCGCGCCCGGCACGATGTCGGCCATGATGCGCGCGCCCTGGCTGCCGCCGACGACGAGCAGGCGCAGCGGGCCATTCATTTCAGGCGCAGCATAGGGCACGCCGGCTGCGGCGAGGATCGCCGGACGCATCGGCGTGCCGACCGTCGTGGTCTTGCCCGATAGCGCCGGATCGCGGTCGAGCACGCCGGGCAATGACGTCGCGATGGCGCGGACGCGGCTCGACAGAAACCGGTTGGCGCGGCCGAGCACGGCATTGGCATCATGGATGATGCCGGGCACGCCCGCGAATTTTGCCGCGACCAGCGGCGGCAGCGTCGGATAGCCACCGAAGCCGACGACGGCGACCGGCTTCAATCGCTTGATCAGGCTGTAGGCGGACAACGTGCCGGCTGCGAGCGTCAGGCCGGCATAGGCGAGCTGCAGCGGATTGCGTCCACGCGCAGTCTCGCTCGAGACGACGTCGATCATGTCCTTGGTGAACAGCCCGCTGTAGCGCAGCGCGCGCTCGTCCGTGACAAGGCGGACGCGGAATCCGCGCCGGATCAGCTCGACGCCGAGCGCCTCGGCCGGAAACAGATGGCCGCCGGTGCCGCCCGCGGCGAGAAGAATCAGGGGAGAGGTATCCATGGTGGGGAGTTTTACAGTGTCTCCCCCGTCATTGCGAGCGAAGCGAAGCAATCCAGACTGCCACCGCGGGGGGATTCTGGATTGCTTCGCTTCGCCCGCAATGACGAAAAACTACGCGTAGCTGCGCATCGCCTCGGCGTGGCCGCTCGCCTCGACTTCGGTGCGCGGGCGCAGCCGCGTCAGCGCCAGCATCATGCCGACACTGTAGGCCAGCGACACGATCGAGGAACCGCCATAGGAGATGAAGGGCAGCGTCATGCCCTTGGCCGGGATGAGCTGGAGATTGACCGACATGTTGATCGCGGCCTGCACGCCGAACAGGATCGCAAGACCCGAGGCAGCGAAGCGCGAGAACATGTCCTCGTTGGCATAGGCGCGCGACAGCGTGCGGATGACGACGAAAGCAAACAGGGCCAGCATCGCGAGGCACAGGATGATGCCGAACTCTTCGGCGGCAACCGCGAACACGAAATCGGTGTGGCTGTCCGGCAAGCTGCGCTTGGCAATGCCCTCGCCCGGTCCGAGCCCGAACCAGCCGCCATTGTAGAAGGCCTCCATGGCGGTATCGACCTGGAAGGTGTCACCAGAGGCCGGATTCATGAAGCGCTTGATGCGGCCGGCGACGTGCGGAACAAAAAGATAGGCGCTGAACAGTCCGGCGGCGCCGAGGCCGGCGAGCCCGAACACCCAGATCATCCGCATGCCCGCGATGAAGAACAACGAGCCCCACACCATCAGGATCAGCATGGTCTGGCCGAAATCCGGCTCCATGACGAGAAGCGAGACCAGCATCAAGAGCAGCGCGAGCGCCATCGAGGTCGCCGGCATCTCCGGCCGCTTGGTCGATTCCGCGAACAGCCAGGCGGCGATGACGACGAACGACGGCTTTGCGATTTCGGAGGCCTGGATGTTGACGCCGAGTAGCGTGATCCAGCGCCGCGAGCCCTTCACCTCAGGACCGATCGCGAGCGTCAGCACGATCAGGACGATGCTGGCCGCGAAGATGATCAGCGCCGAGCGACGGATCGCCCGCGGCGACAGAAAGGACACCCCGAGCAGCACCAGGCCGGACGGCGCCAGGAACATCACGTGGCGGCTGAAGAAATGGAAGGGATCGAGCCCGATGCGGGTCGCAACCGGCGGGCTCGCTGCCAGCGACAGGATCACGCCGGTCAGCATCAGCGCCAGGATGGCTCCCATCAGCGGCTTGTCGACGGTCCACCACCACTCGGAAAAGGGGGTGCGTTCTTCACGGGAGAGCATGGCGGCCGCTTTCGGACAGAGGTCGGTCCATTGGTCGCCGAGGTTGGTTACCGGGAGGTTAAGAAATCGCGGATGATTGGAATTGCCTCACACCACCGGCTTCACACCCGGCAGCGCCTGCACCAGCTCGCGGAACCTGGTGCCGCGAATTTCGAAATTGCGGTACTGGTCGAAGGAGGCGCAGGCGGGTGACAGCAAGACGACCGCGTCGGTGATGCCCGACGCCTCCGCATCGCGTGCGGCTTGCTCGACCGCGACGTCGAGGGTCTGGCTGATCTCGTGCGGCACCTGCGTGCCGAGCGTGCCGGAAAACTCCTGCGCGGCCTCGCCGATCAGATAGGCTTTTCGGATGCGCGGGAAGTAGCCGGTGAGGCCAGTTATTCCGCCGGCCTTCGGCTTGCCGCCCGCGATCCAGAAGATGTCCGAAAAGGACGACAGTGCATGCGCGGTGGCGTCCGCATTGGTGCCCTTGGAATCGTTGACGAACAGCACGTTGCCGCGGCGGCCGACCTGCTCCATGCGATGCGCAAGGCCGGGAAAGCTGCGCAGGCCGTTCTGAAGCATATCGAGGCCGATGCCCATCGCGAGCGCGGCGGCTGCCGCGCACGCCGCGTTCTGCGCATTGTGCAGGCCACGCAGAGAACCGATGCCGCCGAGCGCCGCGATTTCACTGCGTGCGCCGCCGGAATTGCGCACGATATTGCCATGCTCGACATGGATGCCGCTGGCCAGCGGATTTTTGACGGAGATGCGCACCACATTATTGCCGGCACGGTCGAGCCGGTCGGCGATGTCGCGACAAAAACCGTCGTCGACGCCGACGATCGCGGTACCGCCAGCCTGCACGCCGGCAACGAGGCGTTCCTTCACCGCAGCGTAATGCACGATGGTGCCGTGACGATCGATGTGGTCCTCGCTGACATTGAGCAGAATGCCGACGGAGGGATCGAGCGAGGGCGTGAGGTCGATCTGGTAGGACGACATCTCGATGACGTGGACGCGCCCCATGCCCGGCGGCTCCAGCGACAGGATCGCGGTGCCGATATTGCCGCCCATCTGGGTGTCGTATCCGGCGACCTTGGTCAGATGCGCGATCAAAGCCGTCGTTGTCGACTTGCCGTTGGTGCCGGTGATGGCGACGAACGGCGCATCCGGCGCGTGCCGGCGCCGTTCGCGGCAGAACAGCTCGATGTCGCCGATCACCTCGATAGCTGCCTCGCGCGCCTTCAACACGCTCCAATGCGGCACCGGGTGGGTCAGCGGAACGCCGGGCGCGAGCACCAGCGCGGCGAAGTTGGCCCAGGAGACGTTGCGCAAATCAGCCGTGATGAAGCCGGCTTGCGCCGCCTTGGCGACGTTCTCGGCATTGTCGTCGGCGGCGATCACCTCGGCGCCGCCCGCCTTCAACGCGTGACAGGAGGCGAGCCCCGAGCCGCCGAGGCCGAACACCGCGACCGTCTTGCCGGCAAAGGACGTGACGGGGATCATCGACCGATCACCGCAGCTTCAGCGTGGACAGGCCGGCCAGCGCCAGCATCACCGAGATGATCCAGAAGCGGATCACGATCTGCGGCTCGGTCCAGCCGAGCTGCTCGAAATGGTGATGGATCGGCGCCATCCGGAAGATGCGTTTTCCCGTCATCTTGAACGACACCACCTGCACGATGACGGAGACCGCCTCCAGCACGAACAGGCCGCCGATCACCGCGAGCACGATCTCGTGCTTCACCGCGACCGCGATCGCCCCCAGCATGCCGCCGAGCGCGAGCGAGCCGGTGTCGCCCATGAAGATCGAGGCCGGCGGCGCGTTGAACCAGAGGAAGCCGAGACCGGCGCCCAGCAGCGCGCCGCAGAGCACCGCGAGCTCGCCGGTGCCGGCAACATATTTGATCTGGAGATAGTCGGCGAACACCGCGTTGCCGGCGAGATAGGCGATCATCGCAAAGCTCGCGGTCGCGATCATCACGGGTACGATGGCAAGGCCGTCGAGACCGTCGGTGAGGTTCACCGCATTGCCGGCGCCCACGATGACGAAGGCGCCGAACCCGACGAAGAACCAGCCGAAATGCAGCACGGTGTCCTTCAGGAAAGGAATCGTCAGCGCGGTCGACGCGGGATCGCGGTTCAGCCGCACCAGCGCGTAGCAGGCAACCAGCGCGATCGCCGCCTCGATCAGCAGGCGAAGCTTGCTGCCGAACCCGGTCGTGGTCTGCTTGGTCACCTTGAGGTAATCGTCATAGAAGCCGACGAAGCCGAAGCCGAGCGTCACCGCCAGCACGATCCAGACGTAAGGGTTGAGCGGATTGGCCCACAGCACCGTGCCGACCGTGAGACCGGACAGGATCATCAGCCCGCCCATGGTGGGCGTGCCTTTCTTGGCGAGATGCGATTGCGGACCATCGGCCCGGATCGGCTGGCCCTTGCCCTGCCGGATGCGCAGATGGTCGATGATCCAGGGGCCGAACAGGAACACGAACAGCGCGCCGGTGACGACGGCGCCGCCGGTGCGGAAGGTGATGTAGCGGAAGACGTTCAGGAAGGTGCGAACGGCACCGAAGCCCGGAAATGTGTTGGAGAGCTCGATCAGCCAGTAAAACATTCAGACGGTCCTATGGCGCCTTTGCACGCGCCTTGATCTTGGCCTTATCAACCTGTCTCACGCGCATTCGCTGGTCTTCATCCTGGGGTCGGGCGACCTCTAAAGAAAACGAACGGCTTCGCGCCGGAAAGGGTGGGATTCGGGAACAGCGCCTTCCAAGCAGTTTACGCCCTTGCCTGCAAGGCGGCCACTAGGCCCGGCACAAACTTGTTGACCCAGAACATCTTCTTGCTGCCCTTGACAACCACGACATCGCCTGCCCTCAGCAGATTTGCGACCTCGCCCGGCTTCAGCGTGACGGGGTCGTCGTGCCAGCCGAGACCCTTGCCGGCTGGAAGCACCTCGAACAGGTGACGCATCAGGGGCCCGACGCAATAGACGCCGTCGATGCCGTCGAGATGCCTGACGAGATCGGTGTGATAGGCCGGCGCGCCGTCGCCCAGCTCCAGCATGTCGCCGAGCACCGCAATGCGGCGGCCGCCGGTCGTGTTGCGCGCCTGCAGACTTTGCAGCGCGGCAGCCACGCTGGCCGGATTGCCGTTGAAGCTGTCGTCGATCACGGTGACGCCGCCGACCGCCTGCTCGACGCCACGGCCGGTCATGATGCCGACCCGGTCGAGCTTGATCGCAAGCGTCGCCGCATCGAGGTTGGCCGCACGGATCGATGCGAGCGCGGCGAGCGCATTCTGAACGCGGTGCGGCGCGCCCGGCGTCAGGCTGAACGCGATCTCCTTCTTGCCGAGCGCGGCCACGACCTGCCAGCTGTCGCCGTGCGGCGCGTGCGCGACCTCGTGCACCTCGGCTTTGTCGCCGAAGCGGATGACCTTGCCCTTCCAGTCCGGCGCCTTGATCCCGGCGGGCAGCACCAGCACGCCTTCCGAAGGCAGGCCGAGGGCAATCGACACCTTCTCGCGGCGGATGGCCTCGAGCGAGCCAAGCTTCTCCAGATGCACCGGCTGGACGTTGACGACGAGCGCGACCGTCGGCCGCGTCAGTTCGCTGAGCCGCGCGATCTCGCCGGCCTGGTTCATGCCCATCTCGACGACCCAGAGACTGGCATCGGGCCGCGCATTGCACAGCGTCAGCGGCACGCCCCAGAAATTGTTGAAGCTCGACGGGCTGGCATAGGCATTGGGGTAGGCCGCGAGGAATTCCTTGGTGCTGGTCTTGCCCGCGCTGCCGGTGAGCCCGATCACCGGCCCGTTGAAGCGCGCGCGTGCCGCGCGCGCTAGACCCCAGAGACCGTCGATCAGCGTGTCCTTGACGACGATCTGGGGAATGCGGATGCCCGCGATCTCGTGCGGCACGATCATCGCGACCGCGCCCGAGGCTTCCGCCTTGTCCGTGAACTCCCAGCCGTCACGCGCGCTGGCGAAGGCCGAGATGAAGCCGCCGCTCGGGGTGCCGCTCAGCGCCACGAACAGGCTGCCCGGCTTCACCAGCCGGCTGTCCTGGGTGACGAAGTCGATCGGCGTATCCGGGAACGATCCGGCAGCGCCCAGCGCGCGCGCCACTTCGGCCACCGTCCATATGGGCGCGCTCATGCAATCCTCGACGCTAATGTGGCGGCGACCGCCTCGTGATCACTGAAGGGCAAAACCTCTCCGCCGACGATCTGCCCGGTCTCGTGGCCCTTGCCGGCGATGAGCAGCGCATCGCCATCCTCCAATTCCTCAATCGCGGTGCGGATCGCAACGGCGCGGTCGCCGATTTCGCGGGCGCCCTTGGCGGCGGCGAGGATTTCGGCGCGGATGGCCTCCGGCTTCTCGCTGCGCGGATTGTCGTCGGTGACGATGATTCCGTCGGCATTGCCGGCCGCGATCTCGCCCATGATTGGACGCTTGCCGGCATCGCGGTCGCCGCCGGCGCCGAACACGACGACCAGCCTGCGCCTGGCGTAGGGACGAAGCGCCTGCAGCGCCTTGGCCAGCGCATCGGGCTTGTGCGCGTAATCGACGAAGATCGGCGCACCGTTGCGCTCGCCGACACGCTCCAACCGGCCTTTGGCGCCCTCGAGATGTTCGAGACTCGCAAACACGTCTGCGGCGTCGCTGCCGGTGCCGATGGCGAGACCGGCCGACACAAGCGCATTCTCGATCTGGAATTCGCCGACCAGCGGCAGCCGGACCGCATATCGCTTGCCGCGATGGTCGAGCGCGAGCACTTGCGAAAACCCTTCGACCTCCGCACCGGCGAGACGAATGCCCTCGCCCGCCCCGTCGCCGTTGCGACCGACCGCCATGACGCGCAAGCCGCGCGAATTCGCAGCACTGATCGCCTCCGCCGAGCAATCATGATCGGCGGAAATCACGGCCGCGCCCCCCGGCGGGACAAGTTCGCGAAACAGCCTGAGCTTGGCCGCGAGATAATGCGCGACGGTCGGATGATAATCCATGTGGTCGCGCGAAAGATTGGTGAAACCACCGGCCGAGACGCGCACGCCGTCGAGCCGATACTGGTCGAGCCCGTGCGAGGAGGCCTCGAAGGCGAGATGCGTGACGCCCTCGCGCGCGATCTCGTCGAGCTGCCGGTGCAGCGCGACCGGGTCGGGCGTCGTCAGCGAGCCATAGACGGTGCGCTTCGGCGAAACGAGCCCGATGGTTCCGATGCTGGCGGAGGCATGCCCGAGCCGCTCCCAGATCTGCCGGGTGAATGCTGCGACCGAGGTCTTGCCGCTGGTGCCGGTCACCGCCGCAATTGTCGCGGGTTGCGCGGAAAAAAATCTTGCCGCGGCCAGCGCCAGCGCGCGGCGCGGATTGGCAACCGCAATGAACGGCACCTTGCAGCCATCAGGCGCGTGGTCGCCGACGACCGCGACCGCGCCTGCGGCAATCGCGGCATCGATGAAGCGCGCACCGTCGGTCTTGCTGCCCGCAAGCGCGAAGAAGAGATCGCCCGGCTTGACCGCGCGGCTGTCGAGGGCAACACCGTTCACGTCGAGCGCCGCGACGGCGGGCTCGATTGCGGCATCATTGCCCTGAACGTCCTGACCGAGGAGGTCGCGCAGCTTCATGGTCTTCCAGTCGACATGCCGGACCGGATCGCCGAATTTCCAGGGAAATCCCGACTCAGCAGCGGCAACGGCCCATCCGGTTGATTACTGGGTTGTCCTGGATGCTGCAAGAATAAGGCGCTCGGACGGCGGCAGGTCGAACCGCGGCTCGACGCCTAAAAGCGGCGCGATCCGCTCGATCACCTTGCCGCCGGTCGGCACCGCGTTCCAGCCCGAGGTGATGAAACCCTTCGTTTCAGGAATCGCCTGGGGCTCGTCCAGCATGATCAGGATCTGATATTTCGGATCGTCGCAGGGCATGATTGCGGTGAAGGAGTTGAGCACGCGCTTTTTGGCATAGCGGCCGTTGATGACCTTCTCGGACGTGCCGGTCTTGCCGCCGACATAGTAACCCTTGACGTCGGCGGTCTTGGCGGTGCCGATTTCGGCATTGAGCCGCATCAGGAACCGCATCTTGTCGCTGGTCTCCGTCTTGATGACGCGCTTGGCCATGGACGCCGCTTCGGACTCGGTGCGCTTCATGAAGGTCGGCGGAATCAGATAGCCGCCGTTCACCAGCGCGTTGATGCCCATCACCGCCTGCAGCGGCGCCACCGACATGCCCTGGCCGAACGCGATGGTCACCGTATTCAGCTCGCCCCAGCGGCGCGGTATCAGCGGAGCCGCGCTTTCCGGCAGTTCGGTGCGCAGCCGCGTCAACTGGCCCATTTTGGCGAGGAACGCCTTGTGGGCCTCGACGCCCTGGCCGAGCGCGATCCGCGCGGCGCCGATGTTGGAGGAGAAGGTGAACACTTCCTTGGTATTGATGAAACGTCCGAGCGCGTGGCTGTCATGGATGGTGAACTTGCCGTAGTGCAGGTTTCCCCGTGCATCCCACATCGAGTTCAGGTTGATCTTGCCGGAATCGAGCGCCATCGCCAGCGTGAACGCCTTGAACGTCGAGCCCATCTCGTAGACGCCGGTAGTCAGGCGGTTGATGCGGTCGGGGTCGTGCGCTTCCTTCGGATTGTTGGGATCGAAGTCCGGCAGGGAGACCATCGCCACGATCTCGCCGGTCTTGACGTTGGAGACGATGCCGGAGGCAGCCTTGGTGTGGTATTTCTCCTTGGCCTTCAGCAGTTCGTCACGCAGTGCGTGCTCGACGCGCAGATCGACCGAGAGCTCGATCGGCTTTTGCAGCCGGTCGGTGGCAAAGCCCGCGCGGTGGAGATCGGCGAGCCCCTGATTGTCGAGCCACTTCTCCATGCCGGCGATGCCCTGGTTGTCGATGTTGACGAGACCGATGAGGTGGGCGACCTCGTTGCCGGTCGGGTAGACGCGCTTGTTCTCGCGCAGGAAGCCGATGCCGGGAATGCCGAGCTTGTGGATGTCCTGCTGCTGCTTCGCCGTAATCTCGCGCTTGAGCCAGACGAAGCCCTTGCGCGTCTTCAGGCGCTCGCGCACCTCGGCCTCGTCGAGGTCGGGCACGGTGGCGGTCAGAAGTTCGATTGCCTCGTCCTTGTCGATGATGCGGCGCGGCTCGCCGAACAGGCTCGACGCCTTGACGTCGGTCGCGAGGATCGCGCCGTTGCGGTCAACGATGTCGGGCCGCGCGGTCGCGACCACCTCCTGCGCCGCGGCGCGGCGCGCGCCGTGGGCGTCGGCGCCGATCGCGAACATCACGAGCCGGCCGCCGATCAGGGCGTAGACCGCGCCAAAGGCGAGCATCGCCAGGCCGACGCGCGCCCGCGCCTTGGCCGCGCGGTCGACGTTGCGCCCGTACAGCAGGCTGCGGATCAGCCGTTGGCGCCAAGGCTCGGTCGGCTTTTCTGTGGGTTTGGCCGGGGTCACAGCACTCATGGCTTGTCCTCGGGCTGCGGCACGGAGCCCGTCACATTATCGGGATCGCTCGCGGCTTCGATGGTGTTGAGCATGGCGCCGATCGGATCCGGCTCGCCCGGCCTGAACATCCGCGGCGGACGCTCGGGCAAATTCTTCAGTGAGTCATACTGCGTGCCGTTGACCGGCTTGAGCTGCAGATGCCGGTCGGACAGGCCTTGCAGGCGCAGGGGCGCATCGAGCTTGGCCCATTCGGAGCGCAGCGCCGCAATCGCATCGCGCTGCTCGCGGATCTCCGCATGCAAACGCAATACCTTTTCGGTGCGCGCCGTGGAGTCCATCTTGATCCGGTAGACATGAGCCGCCGCGAAGATCAGCGCGCCGATGACGAGGAGGTGGATGAAGCGCATGCGCTAGCCACCTCTCATGACGTCGGAGAGTTTTGGCCATGACGATTGCTCGCGATCGTCATGCGCGGGAGCCGAGGTGCGCTCGGCGGCGCGCAGTTTTGCCGACCGCGCGCGCGGGTTATGCGCGACTTCGTCCTCGCCCGCGATCACCGGCCGCCGCGTCAGCAGCTGGAAGCTCGGCACCGCCTGAGACACTTCCGGCAAATGGCGTGAGCCGCCACCTGTCTTGCTGCGCTCGGCGAGGAAGTTCTTGACGATGCGGTCTTCCAGCGAATGGAACGAGACGACCACGAGGCGACCACCGGGCTTGAGCACACGCTCGGCAGCGACGAGCGCGCTCTGGAGTTCCTCGAGCTCTTCGTTGACGAAGATGCGCAGGGCCTGGAACGTCCGCGTCGCGGGATGAATATCGCCGGGCTTGGAACGAACCACCCTGCCGACGAGATCGGCGAGCGCGCGCGTGGTCGTGAACGGCGTTTCCTGACGGTCCGCGATGATGGCGCGGGCGATCCGGCGCGACTGCCGCTCTTCGCCGAGGAGATAGATGATGTCGGCGAGATCGCCTTCCGACGCGCGCGCCACGACATCGGCTGCAGTCGGGCCTGCCTGCCCCATCCGCATGTCGAGCGGACCATCGAGGCGGAACGAGAAGCCGCGGCCGGCCTGGTCGAGCTGCATCGAGGACACGCCGACGTCCATCACGACGCCGTTGACGTCTTCGAGGCCTTGCGCCGCACAGACATCGGCGAGGTTGGAGAAACGATCTTCAACGAGGGTCAGCCTGCCTGCGGAGCGGGCGACCAGCTCGGCGCCACCCTCGATCGCAGTACGGTCGCGATCAATGGCGATCACCCGGGTTCCCGGCACGTCGAGAATCGCGCGGCTGTAGCCGCCGGCACCAAAGGTCGCGTCGATGTAAGTGCCACCTTCGCGTGGAGCGAGGTGGTCGATGGCCTCGCGGCCAAGAACGGGGATGTGCGGAACCGAGCTCATGCGCCAGGCCTGCCGATCGCCCCGCCGGACTCCCAAGTGAGATCGGGGACGAACAACCTCATAACGCCTCGAATGATTCCGCGTCGCGGCGGTTCCACGACCCAACCCCCGTCCAACATGGTTACCGAGCCCGGTCGTCCTGGGCCACCAACCCAGTATTCCCCTTGGAATTTGTCGGGCAGCCATGGGATTTCGAGCCAAAATACGCTTTGGCCGCCTCCGGACGCGGGTCGGCTCTTCATCCCTCAGTAACGGCCCTTAGCGTTAAGAAAGCGTTGATCGGCTCGCGACAAGTCGAAAAGCTGACGCGGCGGTGATGCTTCATCCACACACATGCGCCAAAATGCATCCGTTAACCTCGTCGCGCGGTTGCGCACGTTGGAGGGTAAAGGAATAGTAAAGAGAAGGGCTTGGCCCACTCTCCGTCTGTCTCGAGCTGTTTATGTCGTCCGGTTCGTCCACGCCGTCTGGATCTGATTCGAAGCGTCAACGTGTTCTCCCGGTTCCCAAGGCCGCCGCGAACATGCGGACGTTCGAGCCGGATTCCTCGATCGTCTCCGACATCATCCCCTCACCGAACCATGGCGACCGTAACAAGGGCCGGCAGCCCGACATGATCGTGCTGCACTACACCGGCATGCCCGACGTCGAAGGTGCGCTGGCGCGGCTCTGCTCGGCAGGCACCGAGGTGTCGGCACATTATGTCGTGCTGGAAGACGGCCGCATCGTGCAATGCGTGCCGGAGGCCAGGCGCGCCTGGCATGCCGGCGTGTCCGCCTGGGCCGGCGAGGACGACATCAATTCCTGCTCGATCGGGATCGAGATCGTCAATCGCGGCCACGACTGGGGTTATCCGGAGTTTCCGCTGCGCCAGATCGCCGCCGTGATCGCGCTGTGCCGCGGCATCATGCTCCGCCGCAAGGTGCCCGCGCACCGGGTGCTCGGCCATTCCGACGTGGCGCCCGCGCGCAAGAAAGATCCCGGCGAAAAATTTCCGTGGCATTCGCTGGCGAATTCCGGCGTCGGCCACTGGGTCACGCCCGCGCCGGTCGTGCGCGGCGAGAGCCTGATGCTCGGCACCATCAGCGACGAGGTGCTGAGCCTGCAGCAGGCGCTCGCCAGATACGGCTACGGCGTTCCCCTCACCGGCAAATACGACGCCGCGACCATGGAAGTCGTCACCGCGTTCCAGCGCCATTTCCGCCCGGCGCGACTGGATGGGGTCGCGGATCACTCGACGCTGTCGACCTTGCAGGCGCTGTTGGGGAGTCTCCCTCAGGAGGCAACGACCGTCGCGACGAAGTGACGACGACTGCCACACACCCCGTCATTGCGAGCAAAGCGAAGCAATCCAGGCTGCCTCCGCAGAGGCAGTCTGGATTGCTTCGTCGCAAGTGCTCCTCGCAATGACGGAGTATGTGGCAACTACTCCATCTCCCTCATCCTTCGCGCATAAAGTCGTCGCAGCGGCTCCAACTGCGTCGCCTCCGTCGCAGCGCGATAGGCCTCGCGCGCCTCCTCATTCCGGCCGAGCCGCCGCAATAGATCGGCCCGCACCGCCGGCAACAGCTCGTAGCCACGAAGCCCGCCGCGCGCAGTAGTCGCATCCACGAGATCGAGCGCACGCGCCGGCCCATCGACCATCGACACCGCCGCCGCGTGGTTGAGCCCGATCACCGGCGACGGGTTGATGCGCAATAGCACTTCGTAGAGCCCGGCAATCTGCGGCCAGTCTGTCTGCTCATAGCTCGGCGCGCGCGCATGCAGCGCAGCGATCGCGGCTTGGACTGCATAAGGCTGCGGCCGGCCGGGCACGCGCAGTGCGTCGTCCACCAGACGGAGACCCTCCTCGATCTGTGCACGGTCCCACCGCGAACGATCCTGCTCTTCCAGCAGCACGATGTCGCCGGCGGCGGTCTGGCGCCCTGCGCGGCGCGCATCGTGCAGCAGCATCAGCGCCAGCAGGCCCTTGATCCCCGCGCGATCGGGTAACAGCCGGTCGAGCAAGCGGCCAAGCCGGATCGCCTCGGCCGCAAGATCGGGCCGCATCAAATCCGCACCTGACGTCGCCACATAGCCTTCGGTGAAGACCAGATAGATCACGGCAACCACACCCTCGAGCCGCGGCACCAGCGTGTCGCGCTCGGGGACCTCATAGGGAATGCCGGCGAGCCTGATCTTCTGCTTGGCGCGGACGAGACGCTGGCCCATCGCCTCCTCAGTGACGAGGAAGGCGCGCGCGACCTGCGCCGTGGAGAGCCCGCAGACGGTGCGCAGCGTCAGCGCGACCTGGACTTCGGGCGCAAATGCGGGATGACAGCAGGTGAAGATCAGCCGCAGCATGTCGTCGTCGAGCATCGCCGGCGGCTCGACGGGCGCCTGCGCGTTCAGCTCGAGCTCGTGCACGAGCGCCTGCTCCTTGCCGCGGAAGACGGCCTGGCGCCTGATACGGTCGATCGCCTTGTGCCTGGCGACATTGACCAGCCAGGCACGCGGATTGTCGGGGACCTCGCACGCCGGCCAGCGCTCCAGTGCCACCGCGAAGGCGTCCTGGAGCGCGTCCTCGGCAAGATCGAAATCGCCGACGAGGCGGATCAGCGTGGCCAGCGCCCGCCCCGCCTCGTCGCGGAAGATCTTGTCGATCTCGGACAATGTCATATGTCGATGCGCGACTGCGCCTTCACTTGTCGTAGACCCAGATCGGCCGCACCTCGATCGAGCCGATGCGAGCCGACGGAATCCGCGACGCGATCTCGATCGCGGTATCGAGATCCTTGGCCTCCACGAGGTAATAGCCGCCGAGCTGCTCGCGCGTTTCGGCAAACGGGCCGTCGGTCGTCAGCGTCTTGCCATCGCGCACGCGCACGGTCGTCGCGGTCGTGGTCGGCTGCAGCCGGTCGCCGGCCTTGAAATTGCCGCTCTGGATGATGCCTTGCGTGAAGGTCTGATATTCCGCCGTCATCTGCTGGCCGGCCGCCGGACGCATATTCGCGTACTCGGCTTCGTTCTGGTAGATCATCAGCAAATACTGCATCGCTTAACTCCTGTTGCACGGCTGGATCGCCGACATCCAGTCGAACGGGACACGCGCCCAACGACATCTTCAGGATAAATTATTTCGGGCGAACCGTGCATGGCGTTATCGGCTTGCGGAACCGACACAAATGCTTCATGCGTAAGCCGTCAGTCGGCCGGACGGCCGCTCCGGTAAGTGCCGAAAGGCCGCCGGGGAGGAAAGTCCGGGCTCCCTTGACATACGGTGCCGGATAACGTCCGGCGGGGGCGACCCCAGGGAAAGTGCCACAGAGAACGAACCGCCCGCCGTAGCAGCGCAAGCTGCGTAGGCAGGTAAGGGTGAAAAGGTGCGGTAAGAGCGCACCGCGGCTGCGGCAACGGAGCCGGCATGGTAAACCCCACCGGGAGCAAAACCGAATAGGGACGGCGTAGCGGGCTGTTCGCGAAAGCGATAACGCCGCGGGGCGATGTCAGGCCCGCCGTCCGGGTAGGTTGCTCGAGGCCCTGTGCAAACATGGTCCCAGAGGAATGGCCGTCACGTGTCGTTCGCGCAAGCGGACGGTGCCTTACAGAACCCGGCTTACAGGCCGGCTGATATTCTAAACCGTTTTCGAGCGAAGTGGTTTTCCGGTTCGCGTGAAGAAAACGTGTCTTACCAAGAAGTGACGAGGGGCTCGGTGTTAATGCATCGGGCCCCTCACCATTTTGGCTCTCTATCCGACGATCTTCTCCAGGACCGCCATCAACGCCTCCGGCGCCGTGACATTCGGTGCATGGCTCGCGTCGAGTTCGAAAGTGCGCCAGCCATCCTCGCTCTTGGTGCGCTTCGCAAACTGCCCGAACACGTCGCCCGGCGGAATGCGCGTGCAATAGATGTAGCTGCGCGGCATCACCGGCTCGCCATGTTCGAGCTTCAGCTTCGTCTCGAAACATTTGGATCGGCATGTTGATCCGGCGCGCGTTGAGCCAGTCGAGATCGGCCTGCGGCGTGTCCGGCGGCGGCGGGTTCGGCGGGATGCGGTAGCCGTCGCCTGAGCTTGCAGCCTTGCGCATCGGCTCGCGCCCGCCCTCATGGAGATCGAACAGCGATTGGCCGTCACGCGGCACGAAGGCGTCGAGGTAGATCAATTGCGTCACCCGCTCGCGCGCGCGATCGGCGACGCCGGTGGCGACCATGCCGCCATAGCTGTGGCCGAGCAGCACGATGTCCTCGAGGTCCTCGAACCTGATGACATTGAGAATGTCCTGGATATGCGTATCGAGATCGATCGCGGCACTGGCCAGATGCGCGCGCTCGCCGAGGCCGGTATAGGTCGGCGCAATCAGGCGATGCCCGGCCTGCGCCATCAGCGGATGCATCTTCTTCCAGGCCCACCCGCCGGACCACGCGCCGTGACAAAGCAGGAAGGTTTTTGAGCGTGCGGCCATCGGCGTTTCCATCGTTCTTGTTTGTACGATGGAGTGTAGCGGCCGGTCTCGCGATGTAAACGCTGCGGCCCCTTAAGCCGCGCGCGTGTTCACCTTGACGAAAACGGGTGCACCCTGACCAGCTTCGCGCCGCAGCTTGCCCGCCTCAAAACCGTGCATGCCGATCTGCCATTGCAGCCCGACGATGGCGCCCTTGGTCGGCTGCAGCAGCGCAAGCGAAGCGAACAAGGTCACCGGCAGCCACACCGCCAGTTGCAGCCAGACGGCCGGCGCATAGGCGGTCTCGACCGCGAGGATTGCCGGCACCACGAGATGGCCGACGACGACCATCACGAGATAGGCCGGGAAATCGTCGGCGCGCTGGTGAAACAGCTCCTCGCCGCAATGGTCGCAGGTATCCGCCACCTTCAGGAAACGGCCGAACGCGTGCCCCTCGCCGCAATTGGGGCATTTGCCCAAGAAACCGCGCCACATCGCTTTCGTGAGAGAGACTGAACCGGTCGCCATGACCCCACCTCTTCCTTTTCTACGATCCATACAATAAGATCTTGCATCCATACATTCAAAGGATATGGACCTTAATTGCATGGATTGGACCCCTACAATCTCGGAGCTGAGCGGGCCGCGCTATCAGCGCATCGTCGAGGCCATGGAGGCCGACATCGCCGCCGGCCGGCTGGTGCGCGGCCAACAATTGCCGACGCAGCGGGCGCTGGCAAAGGCGCTCGGCATCGATCTCACCACGGTGACGCGCGCCTACACCGAGGCGCGGCGCCGCGGCATCATGGAGGCCCGGGTCGGCCAGGGCTCGTTCGTGTCGGAGACCAGCGCGCGCCGCGCGGTCGATCTGCCGCATCCCGTCGCGATCGACCTCTCGATGAACGTGCCGCCGCAACCTCTCGAAGCGCAACTCGACGAGCGCATCATCGCCGGGATGGAAGCCATCCGCGCGCAATCGGGCCTGACGGCGCATCTCAACTACCAGCCGCCCGGCGGCAGCGCACACGAGCGCGAGGTCGCCGCGCGATGGATGCGCGCACGCGTGCCGCATGCGCATGCCGACAGGCTCGTGATCTTTCCCGGCGCGCAGACGATCCTGTTCAGCCTGCTCGCCCACCTCGCCCGGCCCGGCGACGTGGTGCTGACGGAGGCGCTCACCTTTCCCGGCATCAAGGCCGCCGCGGCGCGGCTCGGCGTCAAGCTCGTCGGCGTCGCCATGGACGACGGCGGCATCCTGGCCGACGCGCTGGCGAAGGCCTGCCGCACGCATAGACCGAAAGCGGTCTATCTCATTCCGACGCTGCACAATCCGACCACTGCGACGCTTCTCCCCGAGCGCCGCAGCGCTCTCGCAAAGATCATCAAAGATGCCGATACGATTCTGATCGAGGACGACGCCTACGGGCTGCTCGATCGGTCGGCATCGCCGATCGCCAATCTCATTCCGGAACGGACATATCTCGCAACCACGCTGTCGAAATGCATCGCGCCCGCGCTACGGGTCGCCTATCTGGTGACGCCAGATAACAGCTCGCAGCGGGAGATGCGCAGCTATTTGCAGGCGACGGTGCAGATGCCGGCACCGCTGATGGTCGCGCTGGTGACGCATTGGATCGAGACCGGCATCGCCGACCGCATCGTCACTACCATCAGGAGCGAGGCCGTCGGCCGGCAGCAGCTCGCGCAACGCGCGCTCAAAGGCTTCGAGTTCCAGGCCAAGTCCGCCGCTCACCATCTATGGCTGCGGCTGCCCAAGGACCGTCCCGACGTCGCGGCGCATCTGCTGCGGAATGGACTGGCAGTCGTCGCCGGCGAGGCCTTCACCGTCGGCGGGACCGCGCCACACGCGGCACGCGTTTCGCTAGGCGCGGCGCGCAACAGGGCGGAATTGACGGAGGCGCTGCGCATCCTGGTCGGCGCGCTGCACAGGCCCGCCGACACCAGACAGATCGTCTAGCAATAGCCTATTGATGCTGGCGGCGATGCCGCGAGCGCACGACCGGCGCGACGGGAGACGGATAGGCCGCATAGGCTTCGCTCGGCGCGAAGGACTGGCCGCGAGCCCCGCGCGCGGCGGGCGTGAGCTGGCCGCCATTCAGAACGTCGCGGTCCGGATGGGCAGCCTGATAGGCCGCAGGCTCGGAAAACTGGGCCTGCGCCATTGTCGGCATCAAGGCCGCCGCCGACATCAGCGCGGCCGCGACGGCAATCTTCGTGCGGGTCATCGTCCTTCTCCATATGCTCATTCGGGAGTCTGGCCGATCGAACCGCATGATGGCGTCGAGCGGACCCCCAGGTTGAAGTACGAGCATCATCTAGGCCTGTCTTTCGCGAACGCCCGCCGCTGGGGATCACGCTTGCGTGCGGTTTTGAAATTGACCTGCACGGCCGCAGCTGTGCTATGCGAGCAATGGCGATCAACAGTTCGGGATCGCCCAGGCGACAGGGACTATCTGTTGGAAATACTCACCTACGCGCTGCTGCTGCTCGGCGCACTGGCCGGGGGCTTCGTCTCGGGCCTTGCCGGATTCGGCACGGCGCTGATGGCGCTCGGCATCTGGCTCTACGTGCTGCCGCCCTCGCTCGCGGTGCCGCTGGTGCTGATCTGCTCGGTGATCGCGCAGAGCTCGACGCTGCCGTCGATGTGGAAGAGTTTCGATCTCTCGCTGGTCTGGCCGTTCCTGATTGGAGGACTGATCGGCGTGCCGCTGGGCACCACGCTGGTCGCCTCCGCCGATCCAAAAGTGTTCAAGCTGAGCGTCGGCGTGCTGATCCTGGTGTTTTCGACCGCTCTCTATCTGAACAAGCAGCCGCTCGCCGTCACCTTCGGCGGCCGCATTGCCGACGGCGCGATCGGCTTTGCCGGCGGCATATTAGGTGGCCTTGCCGGACTGTCGGGGCCGCTTCCGATCCTGTGGGCCAACATCCGCGGCTGGAACAAGCACGAGCGGCGCGGCATCTTCCAGCTCTTCAATTTCACCGTGCTGGCCGCCGCTTTGGTGTTGCAGACGGCCTCGGGCCTCGTCGCGTTCAAGGTGATCTGGCTCGCGGTGATCGCATTTCCGGGCACGCTGATCGGCGCATGGGCCGGCGCGCGCGTCTACCACGCGCTGAGCGACAAGCATTTTGGCGATGTCGTGCTCGGTCTCTTGTTCCTGTCGGGCCTCGGCCTGGTCTGGAACAGTTTGGGCACGCACTAGCTCCGTATCGTCTTCGCGGCGAGCGCCATGCCGCCGGCAACGCCGACTCCAAGCACGTAGATCCAGCCCTCGGCGAAATCGAACAGATGCGAGTTGAGCAGCGAGGAGAGCAAGTTCTGCACCATGACCAGAAGGCCCACCCAGCAGGCCAGCCCCTCGCCGCGAAACAGCGAGAGGTGCGCGAACCAGAGCGCGTAGAGGATCACGACGCCCAACGCGCCCCATTGCACGGCGACATTGAGCGTCTGGTTGTGGGGATCACCGACGATTTCAGCCCGAACCCCGCTCTCGCCGACAGCCGCGCGCGCGAACAGGCCGCGGATCGCGCCGGTGCCGTGACCGAGCAGCGGCGCGTCCGCGGTGAAGGCCAGCGATTTGCGCCAGAACTCCAGTCGCGATCCCATACCGCTGACGTCGTTGCCGACGATGCTGACCTCGTAGTCTCCGCTGAATTTGGCGACGGTCGTGCGCAGATGCGGCGAGGCGGTCCACAACGTCAAGGCCAACAGCCCCATCGCACCGACGGCGAGCAGCGCGGTGCGGCGGCGCAAATGCAAGAGCGCGAAGACCACGATCAGGATCGGCAGCGTCACCAGCGCCGTGCGCGAGACCACGACGAACATCATGTTGGCGAGGAATCCAATCGCGAGCGCCACGAACAGCGCCGCGCTACGGTAGCGGCCTCGTCGTAGCAGCGACACGGTGGGATAAACCAGCGCGATCGCACAGAGCGCGAATTCCTGGCTCTGGTCGATATAATTGCGTACCGCGATCCCGCTTTCGACCTTGTAAGGCCCGCGCGACAGATAGAGTTTCAGCGACAGTGCGGGATCGGCGGCGACGGCAAAGGAATAGAGCATCAGCGCCGTGCAGGACACCAGGAACGCGGAAAACACCCAGTTGCCATAGGGCCAGCGCTCGAACTGGTAGATCAGGAGCGGAATCACCAGCAGCTTCGCTGCCGGGCCGATCGCATGGATTCGGTCCGGCCACGGCGCATCAGACCAGAGCGTGCCGATGGCGGCGAGTGCGACCAGCGCAATCGGCAGCAGGCAGATCGGCCGAAGCAGCGAACGCGGAAATTCGCGAAGGTCGAGGAACGCGAACGCGATCAGCCAGGGAATGAGCGCGAAAATGAGCCCGGTCGTGGTCCATGGCAACAGCAACGCGATCAGCGCGACGAAGCGGGCTGGCGTGCGATAGCGTGCCGCCCAGATCGCGGAGAGCCAGGAATTGGGCCGCTGCTCGTACAACACTCCGGTCATTTGGCCCCTGCAGGCGATCCCCACGGCGCAGCAAGTTTGCCGGAGCCGTGGGGCGGGGACAAGCGATCGCTACGCCGGCGCGCGTACAGGAGACGCCACGGGCTCCGGCGCAGCCTGCTCCGGGGATTCCTCGTGTCGGAGCATGACAAGGCGCTTCCTGAATTCACGCCGTAGCAGCCACAAGCTCAGGGCCGCCTGCAGCGTGGTTGCCGCGATCGACAGGTACCAGACGTGCTCGATCCGGAAGCCCGGCCGCGTCGACAACCAGATCGCCGGCAGCGAATAGGTGAGCACGCGCGTTGCCGAACTCCACAGCACCGGCTTGGTATTGCCGAGGCCCTGGAACATGCTCGAGCAGGTGAAGATCACGCCCTGCGCCACCATGTTGAGCGAGATGATCCGCAGGAACAGGAACGCGATCTCCATGGTTTCCCGATCGTTCGAGAACCCCGCGAGCAGGAGCTGCGGCTTCGACTGCGCGAGGCACATGAAGCCGATCATCACGACACTGGTGATCAGCGCCGCCTTGACGAAGGTTTCGCGCACGCGCTCGCCTTTTCCGGCGCCCATGTTCTGGCCGGCGATCGGCCCGGCGGCGAGCGCAACTGCAAGGGCCGGCATCTGGATCAGGCCCAGGACCCGTTGTCCGATCCCGAAACCGGCCTGCGCCGCCGCACCGAAATCGCGCAGCACGAAATAGACCACCGCCATGAGGATGAACATCATCGCGAACTCGCCGCCGGCAGGCAGACCGACATTGAGGATGCGCTTCAGATGCTGCGCCTGCGGACGCCACTGCGCCGGATTAAAGGCGACATAGCGTTCGACCTTGCGAAAATAGGCAAGCAGCATCACGACGCCGATCAACACCGCGATCGAGCTCGCCAGCCCCGCACCGGCAACGCCGAGCGCATGGTCCGTGCCCAAGCCCGCGATCAGAACCGGCGCCAGCGCGATGTTGATGGCCACCGCAAGCGCCTGCACCAGCATCGTGGGACGCACGATGCCGGTGGCGCGCAGCGCGGATCCCATCACCTGGCTCGCGAATTGCAACGCGAGCGCCGGCATGAACCACAGCAGATACGTGGTCCCCGCCTCGATCGTGGCTTCGTCCGCGGCGATCGCATGCATGTAGGCGCGCGACAGCGCCGCGCCTGCGACCAGGGTCAACAGTCCGAACAGCACCGACAGCACGATCGCCTGATTGAAGATCAAATTGGCATCCGGCCGATCCTTGCGTCCCACGGCATGCGCGATCAACGACACCGCGCCGACGCCGAGCACCTGCATCAGCGCGTTGATGAGAAAGCCGGCATTGCCGGCCGCCGCCACGCCCGCGACCGCGGCATCGCCCAAGCCCGAGACGAAGTACAGATCGACCAGCTGGCAAAGCATGATCGTGACCATACCGACCATGATCGGCGGCGCCATGCCCAGAATGTGCTTCGCGATGGAGCCGTTGGTCAGGTCTTTCATGTCACCCATCCTTGACCGATTCTTCGGCGACGCGGCCGACATTGGTCCGCCGGCCGCGCGTCACTCATTCCGCTGCTGCGATCTGTCCGAGCTCCACCACCTGGCGCTCGAACAGCCCGCGATAGATGCCGCCGGGCTTGGCTGCGAGCTTGGCATGGGTGCCTTGCTCGACGATCTCGCCGCGGTCGAACACCAGGATGCGATCGAGGCTCTTCACCGTCGACAGCCGGTGCGCGATCACGATCGAGGTCCGGCCTCTCATCAGCCGCTCCATCGCCTGCTGGATCAGCGCCTCGGATTCCGAATCGAGGCTCGAGGTCGCTTCGTCCAGGATCAGCACCGGCGCATCGGCCAGGAAGGCACGCGCCAGCGCCACGCGCTGCCGCTCGCCGCCGGAGAGCTTGACGCCGCGCTCGCCGACCAGCGTGCCGTAGCCCTTAGGCAGGCGCACGATGAAGTCGTGCGCGTTGGCCAGCCGTGCCGCCTGCTCGATCGCCTCCAGGCTGGCGCCGGGCCGGCCATAGGCAATGTTCTCGGCGAGCGAGCGGTGGAACAGGATCGGGTCCTGCTGCACGATCGCGATCTGGCTGCGCAACGAGTGCTGCGTGGCCTTGGCGATGTCTTGCCCATCGATCAGAACGCGGCCGCCGGTGACGTCGTAGAGCCGCTGCACCAGCTTGACGAAGGTGGTCTTGCCGGAGCCGGAGCGGCCGACGAGACCGACGCGTTCGCCGGCGCGGATAGTGACCGACAGTTCGTCATAGAGCGGCGCGTGGTGGCCGCCGTAATGGAACGTGACGTCGTCGAACACGAGCTCGCCGCGCTCGATCGCGATCGGCCGCGCGTCCGTCGCATCCGCAATCCCTATCGGTTCGTCGTGGATCGCCACCAGCTCTTCCATGTCGTTGACCGAGCGCTGCAGGTTGTTGATGTGCATTCCGACGTCGCGCAAATAGGCATGGATGACGTAATAGCTCGTCAGCACATAGGTGACGTCGCCGGGCGAGGCCTGCCCCGACATCCACAGCAGCACGGCACCGCCGATCACGGAGGCGCGCAGGGCCAGCAACACCGAGAGCTGCGCCAGATTGGTGTAGTTGTAGCGCAGCCAGGTCCGCCGCACGCGCACGCGCCAGCGGTTGACGACACGGGCAAGCCGCGCATCCTCGCGCGCCTCCGCGCCGAAAGATTTCACTACGGCGTTGCAGGTCAGCGCATCCGCCAGTGTGCCGCTGACCTTGGTGTCCCAGGCATTGGAGACGCGCGCGGCCGGCGCGATGTAGCGCGTCGAGAACAGCACCGTCATCGTGACATAGGCCAGCGCGCCGAGCGCGATCACCGCGCCAAGCGAGGCCCAGTGCACGCCGAGCAGGATCATCGACCCGATCAGCACCAGCAGCGACGGCGCCAGCGCCATCAAGATGGTGTCGTTCAACAGGTCGAGCGCCCACATGCCGCGGGTGACCTTGCGCACCGTGGATCCCGCGAAGGAGTTGGCGTGCCAGTCGGTCGAGAACCGTTGCACGCGCATGAAGGCTTCCTGCGCGACCTCGGACATGATCTTCAGCGAGAACGGCACGATGGCCTGGAGGCCGGTCAGCCGCAGCACCATGGACGCTGCGCCCAGCGCCACGATACCGCCCAATGCCATCAGCGCCGCGTGACGCGCGGCGGGATCGGATGGGCCGCGCGTCAGGGCGTCGACCAGATGTCCGGAGAAGACCGGCATGAACAGGTCGGCGATGGTCGCACCCAACAAGCCGCCGGCCACGACGAGGGTACGCCCCGGCTGCTTCAGCCAGTGCCGGAACACGAAGGGCAGCACCACGCGTATCGCCGCGGGCCTTTTTGACAGAGCGGTCATGGCATCATCCGGCCGCTTATGCCGCGGGCCGGCTCCATTGATGGACGCAGGTCGGCCGCCAGGGCCGAGACGGCGTCACTTGAAGTTGGTTTTGGACTTGGGGAGCGGAGCGATCGGGACTGGAAGCCCAATCGAAGCTGGCGGAAGAGGCCTCTAGGAGGCCGAGCAGATACCGAGCCAGAACATCATCGAGCGCGGGCGTGCGATCTGCGAATGCGACGAAATCATGCAAATCCTCCCGGTTCGATGGAATGAGGTGCGCTTTATAGATGTGTCATTGGTAATTTGCAACGGGGCTCGCGCGAGATCACGCACGAGTGTTGCAAATTAGTACGCGTCGCCGCGCTCTCCTCCGTCATGCCCCGCGAAGGCGGGGCATCCAGCACGCCGCGGCGCCTCGGCTCTATTACAGGCTTTTCGGAATACTGGATCGCCCGGTCAAGCCGGGCGATGACACCGAATGAGTGGCTGGCTTAGTGCGCGTCGCCGCTGGCGCCGAACGGCGAGGCCGGCCTCTTCAACAGTGTGACGAGCAGGGTGAGGCCGAGATAGAACAGCGTCAGGATGAAGAAGGCATCGCCGAAGCCCATCACCACGGCCTGGCGATGCACGAGCTGCGACAGCTGCTTCATCGCCATCAGCGTGGAATCGCCAAGCCCCTGAAACTTCTGCATGAACATGGTCAGGGTTTCGGTCGCGGTCGCGTTGCCCCAGGTGACGCGCTCCTGCAGGCGCGTGATGTGCAGGTCCGTGCGGTCGTTGAGCACGGTGTTGATGACGGCAAGACCGACCGCGCCGCCGAGATTGCGCATCAGGTTGAAGAGGCCCGAGGCGTTCTTCACCCGGTCGGGCGCGAGCGTGCCGAGCGCGATGTTGTTGGTCGGCACCATCGCGAACATCATGCCGATGCCGCGCAGGATCTGCGGAATCAACAGCTCGTAGAAATCGTAGTCGCGCGTGATCCAGGTCATCTGGTAGGAGCCGAGCGCGAACACGACGAGCCCGAACGCGATCATGTAGCGCATGTCGTACTTCGCCATGAGACGGCCGACCACCGGCGCGACCAGGAACATGGTGATGCCCGAGACGAACATGGTCTCGCCGATCATCAGCGCGCTATAGCCGCGCACTTCGGCGAGATAGCGCGGATAGATGTAGGTGAGGCCGTAGAGGCCGATGCCGATGCAGAACTGAAGGACGCAGCCGATCGCAAAATTGCGGTTGGAAAAGGTGCGTAGATTGACGATCGGCTCGGCCGCCGTGAAGACGCGCCAGAAGAAGGCAATCGCGGAGATGCCGCAGATCCAGGCGCAGATCGCGACCGAGGGGTCCTGCATCCATTCATATTGCGGGCCTTCCTCCAGCACGTATTCCAGCGTGCCGAGGAAGCCGGCCATGAACAGCAGCCCCCACCAGTCGAAGCGATCGAGCAATTCGAAATGCGGCTCGTCGAAATCGACCAGCGCCAGCACACCGATGGTGATCCCGATGCCGGGCACGATGTTGATGAAGAACAGCCAGTTCCAGGACATCAGGTCGGTGATGTAGCCGCCGACGGTCGGCCCGATGGTCGGAGCCAGCGTCGCGACGAGCCCGATGATGGGACCGACGATGTGGAATTTGGTGCGTGGGAAGACGGTGTAGGCCGAAGCGAACACCGTCGGGATCATGCCGGCGCCGAGAAAACCTTGCAGCGCGCGCCAGAGGATCATCTCCTCGATGGTGGTGGCGAAGCCGCAGAGCAGGCTCGATGCGGTAAAGCCGGCCGCCGAGATCGCAAACAACAGCCGCGTGCCGAAGGCGCGCGACAAGAATCCCGACAGCGGAATCGCGATCACTTCGGCGATCAGATAGGCGGTCTGGACCCAGGAGACTTCACTGGAGCTTGCCGACAGGCCGGCCTGGATTTCACTCAGGGACGCCGAGACGATCTGGATGTCCAGGATCGACATGAACATCCCGAACACCATGATGATGAAAGCGAACAGCCGCTTCGGCGCGATGCGCTCCGAAGCGGGGTCCGCCATCATGGCAGGTGAAGCGATCGTGGCGTTCGCCATGGTCTGACCTCGCGGCGCAGGCGCGCTACTGCGGATGGATCATGGTGGCGTCGTCGAGATCGACCTCGCTGTCGGCGTCGGCCGCGCCCTTGTTGGTGTCGACGGTCGCAGTGACCGACATGCCGGCGCGGAGCAGGTTTTGCTTTGCGACCGACTTCGGCACGCGGATGCGGACCGGCACGCGCTGCACGATCTTGGTGAAGTTGCCGGTGGCGTTGTCAGGCGGCAGCAGCGTGAACACCGAGCCCGACCCCGCCGCGATGCTGTCGACGACACCGGAGAACTTGCGCATGCCGTAGGCGTCGACCTTGATCGTCACCGGCTGGCCGGGGCGGATGCGCTTGAGCTGGGTCTCCTTGAAATTGGCGTCGATATAGACGTTGTCGAGCGGCACGACGTTGCCGAGCCGCTGGCCCACCGCGACGAAGTCGCCGGCGCTGACGAGGCGGTTCGAGAACGTGCCGTCGACCGGCGCGCGCACCGCGGTGAAGGCGAGATCGCGCTCGGCCTTGGCCAGCGTGGTCTTGAGCTCGGCGAGCTGCGCCTGCGCTTCGGCCTGCTGCGCCTTGGCGACGTCGACATTGCTGAGTGCGACGTCGTAGGCGGCTTGCGCAGCCTTGACCGCGGCGGCGCCCTGGTCGCGTCCGGCTTCGGAGCTCTCGAAGGTGGCGCGCGAGGCAAACCCCTTGTTGCTCAGCGCCTGCTGGCGCTCATAATCGAGGTCGGCGCGCTTGAGGCCGGCTTCGGCGGAGACGAGCTGCGCCTTGGCCTGCGCGACCTGGCTGTCGAGTGCCGCGACCTGGCGGCCGATGCGATCGATGGTGGCCTGCTGGGTCGCGATCCTGGTCGCGGCGGCGTCGACCGCGATCTTGTAGTCGCCGTCGTCGATGCGGAAGACGATGTCACCGGCGCGCACCGTCGTGTTGTCGCCGGCGAGGATCGAGGAGACGTGGCCGGCAACGCGCGCGCCCAGCATGGTGTTATTGGCGCGGACATAGGCGTCGTCGGTCACGACGTAGAAGCGGCCGACCAGCGTGTAATAGCCGGCATAGCTCGCGGCCGCGAGCGCCAGCACCAGCCCTACTCCCATCATCACGAACTTGCGCTTGCCGGACTTCGGCGCGCCGGCGGCGGCGGGCGCGTCGGGGGCTGCGGCCGGCTTGTCGGTCACGGGCGCCTCCGGCGCCTCGCTGGGGCGGCGCTTGGTTTCCTCGGCCACATGAGAGCGCAACTGCTCGGCGAGAGCTACAGACGTCTCGGTGGCAGCGTCACCACCCGCGGGCGTCGGCGTCTTTACGGCGTCCGGGCGAAGGACGCGCGCAGCCTGGTCTCTCACTACGGCCATGGAGGCCTCCCCCAAAAAAGCGCAATGAGGGACGGCCGCCGTGCGGCCGGGTCCCTCTCGCCGATCCCAAATATCATTGACCGAACGGTTCGGTCAATATAGATAATATTCCCGGACAGACCCTACTGGCCCGAATCCTTTATTTCGGTTTCATGACCCTCGACCGAAGCAAAAACTTTCCGAGACCTTGAACCAATGGTTGTAACCGGCCGCGAACATCTGCACGTCATCCAAGAGGAGGACAGCTCCAAACGCCGCCAGATCCTGGACGGGGCCCGCAAGGTGTTCATGGATCTCGGGTTTGACGGTGCCAGCATGGGCGAAATCGCCCGCGCGGCGCAGGTCTCCAAAGGCACGCTTTACGTCTACTTCGCTGACAAATGCGCGCTGTTCGAAGCCATCCTCGAGCAGGAGGCGCTCCAGCACGGGCAGGTCGCGTTCAATTTCGATCCGGCACGCGATGTTGAAACCACGCTGAAGGATTTCGGCCGGGCCTACAATCGTCTGCTGTGCCGGCCCGGCGGCGGGTCCGCGATCCGCACCGTGATGGCGATCGCCGAGCGCATGCCCGATCTCGGCCGCCGCTATTATGCGCGCGTGCTGGACAAATCCATCAACCGCCTCTCCGACTATCTCAACACCCATGTCGCCTCCGGCGATCTCGAGATCGACGATTGCGATCTGGCGGCGTCGCAGTTCATGGAACTGTGCAAGGCCTCGCTCTTCCTGCCCTTCGTCTTCCAGGCCGCGCCCGCACCGTCGGAAGAACGCATGAGCGAGGTCGTCGACAGCGCGACGCGGATGTTCCTGGCGGCTTATCGGGCGAAGTAGCGCCAGGCGGGCATGCGTTGCAGGCCATTCCGGCGCTCCTATATTGGGCCTCATGTCCCGTGATCTTCGGCCGCCGGTCGATATCCTCCATTATGAGATCGTTCAGGAACAGGCCTCCGCGCTTGGACGGATGGGCCGCACGCTCGAGCAGGCGCTCGCGCGCTTGCGCGAGTTCGACGCCGCCCATGCCCTCCCCGAGGTGCCGGACTCGATGCAACCGGCAAGGCGCAAGCTGGTGATGGAAGCCGGTCACGCGCTCTGGATGTTCGTGGTGCAGCGTGAGGCATCCGGCTTGCGCGACAGCCGCCACATCATGCGGACCTACAATGTCCCGGCCGAGGTGCAGCTGTGTATGGGGCTGGTCCCAGCACCGTCGAAGTCGGCCCGAAAATGATTTGCTACGGCGCCCGGCGCTCGGGCGTGCACTCCTTTGACAAGAAGCGGTTGTGCTTCCCGATGTCAGCTCAATCGTCAGGGAAAAAGAGGGCCCCAACTCGCGGGGGGGCATTGAGCTGGGGCCATTGGGGTCACCCTTGGGGAAGGGTATCGGGAAAACTTGGCAATGGCAGGAATGTTCCTCCATTAATTTTGAAGAGGAATTGGCGCCGTGGGAGGAATGGCACGTACTGGTCTCTAAGTGCCCGGCGTAGCTTGAACTGCTTCGCTTTGTTCGTTCCACCGATGGAACAAAGAACCTTATGTGCACTTTGTAACGTTGGGCGAAGCAGGGGGAAGATGTGAATACGGCGGAACTTCCAACCATTCTGTTGATCGAAGACGAGGATGCGCTCCAGCTCATCGTCGAAGACGCTCTCTCGGAGGGAGGCTTTCAGATCGCGACCGTGAAGACGGGCGAGGAAGCCGTCACGCTCCTGAAGGGTGGTCAGCCCTACCGGGCGCTCGTCACTGACGTCAATCTGCTGGGGCGCCTCGACGGCTGGGAGGTCGCAAGGGCCGCCCGTGAGATCGACCCGCATTTTCCCGTGGTTTACATGACCGGCGGCGCGGCCGATAAATGGCCCATCTTCGGTGTACCGAACAGCATTCTGCTTCAGAAACCATTTGCGCCCGCGCAAGTCGTTTCGGCTGTTTCCCAGCTCCTGAACGCGGCCTCGCAGCAGACGGGTCCCGCCTGAGAAACGGCGAGATCCGTGTCTGCCTCAGTCCTCCTCATCGAAGATGAAGCGCTCATCCGAATGATGCTGGTCGAGATGATCGAGGAAGCGGGTCATTCAGTTGTTGCAGAAGCGGGAAACGTCACCAAGGGTGCCGTTCTTGCGACGGATGCCGAGTTCGATCTCGCGATCCTGGACATCAATCTCGGCGGCGACACCATCGAGCCAATCGCCACAGCAGTTGCGGGACGCGGCAAGCCCTTTTTCTTCGTGAGCGGCTACGGATCGTCGGGTGTGCCTGATGCCTTCAGGGGCACCCCGGTCGTGAGAAAGCCTTGCTTGCTGGCAGAGTTGCAAACCGCCATCGATGCCGCACTGGCGCAAGTGCCGAGTGAAAACCTTGGGCCGATCTAGCCGATTGCCTCGGCCTGGTATCGTAGTCGATGTGCATTGCTGCGATCGTCCGCAACGGGTCTTGGTCGTGTAAAAACGCTGTTGCATGACGCGGACCAGCGCGGTTGAGCTCAGGCTATCGCGGTCCGATCAATTTGGGAAAGTTTTACGGCCGC
>NZ_JADPIY010000009.1:0-284735 GCF_023073095.1 Bradyrhizobium sp. 44 | reverse complement strand
TCTGGCGCCGATCACGGCACCGGCGCCGCCTCCTGCACGGCCCGCGGCACGCCCGGCTCCCACGCCCCCGGCACCGCCGCCCGCCGCGGCTCCGCAGCAGCACGCACCCACACCTCCGCCTCCGACGCCGCCCGCGGCTCGTCCGGCTCCCACACCACCGCCCGCTCCCGCTCCGCAGCAGCACGCACCGACACCTCCGCCGCCTCCTGCGGCCGGTCCTTCGGGACGGCCTGCGCCTGCGCCGACAGCAACGCCTCCGGCATCTGCTGCTCCCGCAGCGCGCCCGGCAACGCCTGCTGCCCCGACCGCCACGCCTGCTCCGACAGCAACGCCTGCACCGACCGCAACGCCAGCTCCGGGCAGCACGCCGCCGACTGGCCGCCCCGGCGCGCCGCCCCCCGGCGGACGTCCCGGCGCGCCTCCGGCTGCTGGATCAGCGACACCAGCTCCGGGCGCCTCGCCCGCTCCAACGGCCACGCCGACCCCCGGTGGCGCTCCGACGCCCCTGCCCGGACGTCCCGGTGCGGGACCCACGCCCGCTCCTGGCGCGACCCCGGCTCCAGCCGCGACGCCAACGCCAGGCCAGCAGGGAGGAACGCCTCCTGCCGGCGCGCCCGCTGCCGGAGCTCCGCCGACCCAGCCGCAGGCAGGCGCCCCGCCGCGGCCGCCGGCTCCCCCCGCTGGCGCCGCGGCACCGAGCACCGTCCCGGGCTCGGCGGCTGCGACCCCGCCGCCCAACAGGGCACAATACGCGACGCCCACCGTTGCGCCGGCCTTCCGCGCCGCCCCGACCACGACCACGCCCCTGCCGCCACCGCCGCGTCCGCCGCAGCGTGACCTGACGCCGCTCGCGATCGGTGCAGGTGTCGTCGCCGGTGCCGTGATCGGCGCCACCATCGCCGACTACCGCAACCAGCGCCGCGAAAGCATCGAAGGCGGTCGCACCGTCTACACCGAGCCGGACCGCATCATCATCCGCGATCCGGGCGGGCAGACATACGTCCGCGGCAACGATCTCTATCGCTTCCGCTATGGCGCCCGCGACATCCGCACCGAGACTGTCGGTGCCGATACCCGCACCGTGGTCATCCGTCCCGACGGCAGCCAGATCATTACGGTTGTCGGTCAGGATGGGCGGCTGCTGCGTCGAATCCGCAGGGACCCTGCCGGGCGCGAGCTCGTCATCATCGACAACAGCTACCGCGATCCGCGGTCGGTCGGCGGCTTCTATGTCGACGCGCCGCCTCCGGTCGTCAACATGCCCTACGATCGTTATATCGTCGACGCCCAGGAAGCGTCGCCGGACGTGATCTACGAGACGATGGTGGCGCCGCCGGTGCAACGGGTGGATCGTCGCTACACGCTCGACGAGATCCGCTACAGCCCCAATGTTCGCATGCAAATGCCGAGCATCGACCTCAACACGATCAACTTCGAGACGGGATCGTGGATCATCCCACCGGACCAGGCGGCGAAGCTGCAGTCGATCGCCGACGGTCTCAACCGTGCGATCCAGGCCAATCCGCGCGTGGTGTTCCTGATCGAAGGTCACACCGACGCGGTCGGCAACGACGTCGACAATTTGTCATTGTCGGACCGTCGTGCGCAGTCCGCGGCCGAATTGCTGACCCAGCAATTCGGTGTACCGTCTGAAAACCTGACGTCGCAGGGCTATGGCGAGCAGTATCTGAAGGAGCAGACGCAAGGGCCGAGCGCGATCAACCGCCGCGTCACCGTCCGCAACATCACGCCGCTGCTCAACGGCGGCCAGGCCTCGCTGCCGCCGCCCCCGCCCGGCACCGCGCCGCCGCGCTGAGGCGAAGCACAAAATGAAAATGGCCGGGAGCAATCCCGGCCATTTTTGTTTCTGTCATTGCGAGGAGCGAAGCGACGAGGCAATCCAGACTGTCGCTGCGGGAAGACTCTGGATTGCTTCGCCTCGCTCGCAATGACGAATGAGGCAGCAATCCCCGGGCGCGTCAGCCCTTGTCATTCTCCAGACGGAAGATCTGCGAGCCTTCACTGCCCGACAACAGGCCCGTGTCGCTGTAGAGCTTCAGCTTGGCGCGGGTGTCGTTGATGTCGAGGTTGCGCATGGTGAGCTGACCGATGCGATCGGCCGGCGTGAACGCCGCGTCCTCGACCTTCTCCATGCTGAGCCGCTCCGGCGCATAGGTCAGGTTCGGGCTTTCCGTGTTGAGGATCGAGTAGTCGTTGCCGCGGCGCAGCTCCAGCGCCACCTCGCCGGTGACGGCGCGGGCGACCCAGCGCTGCGCGGTCTCGCGCAACATCAGGGCCTGCGAATCGAACCAGCGGCCCTGGTAGAGCAGGCGTCCGAGGCGCATGCCGCTGATGCGGTATTGTTCGATGGTGTCCTCGTTGTGGATGCCGGTGACGAGCCGCTCATAGGCGATGTGCAGCAGCGCCATGCCGGGCGCTTCATAGATGCCGCGGCTCTTGGCCTCGATGATGCGGTTCTCGATCTGGTCGCTCATGCCGAGGCCGTGGCGGCCGCCGATCGCGTTGGCTTCGAGGAACAGCGCGACGGGATCGGAGAAGGTTTGACCGTTCAGCGCGACCGGCTGGCCTTCCTCGAAACGCACCACGACCTTCTCGGCCTTGACGTTGCAGTCGTCACGCCAGAACGGCACGCCCATGATCGGGTTGACGATCTTGATGCCGCTGTCGAGGCTCTCGAGATCCTTGGCCTCGTGCGTGGCGCCGAGCAGATTGCTGTCGGTCGAATACGCCTTCTCGGCGCTCATCTTGTAGGCAAAGCCCTGGGCGGCCATGAACGCCGACATCTCGGCGCGGCCGCCGAGCTCGTCCATGAACTGCTGATCGAGCCAGGGCTTGTAGATGCGCAGGCCCGGATTGGCCAGCAGGCCGTAGCGATAGAAGCGCTCGATGTCGTTGCCCTTGAAGGTCGAGCCGTCGCCCCAGATGTTGACGCCGTCCTCCTTCATCGCGGCGACCAGCATCGTGCCGGTGACCGCGCGTCCCAATGGCGTGGTGTTGAAATAGGTGATGCCGCCGGTGGAGATATGGAAGGCGCCGGACTGGATCGCGGCGATGCCTTCATGGACGAGCTGCGTGCGGCAATCGACCAGCAGCGCTTTCTCCGCGCCGAACTCCATCGCCTTGCGCGGGATCTCGTTGTAGTCGGCCTCATCCGGCTGGCCAAGATTGGCGGTATAGGCGTAGCAGCGCGCGCCCTTCTGCTTCATCCAGAGCAGCGCCGCCGACGTGTCGAGGCCGCCCGAAAACGCGATGCCGACTTTCTCGCCCTTGGGCAGGCTTTTCAGGATCGTGGTCATGGGGCTTCCAATCGGTCTCGAAGGGCGGGTGTCGTTTCACGGGGTTGACCGCGCGAATATCAAATTTCGCGGGGCTCGGCACCCCTTTAATGGCTCAAACTGACGGCTCGGCACTCGACTTGCTGCCGAACAGGCGCTGGCGCAGCCGGTAGGCGGGCATGTTCAGCCGGGTCAGGGCGGCATCGACCGCCTCGTCCGAAAACCGGGTCCTTGGCCAACGGTAGATCAGCGCGTAGGCAAACCAGATCACGACGAAGGTGACGAGGCCGGCGATCGACACGTCGGTGAAGAAGTGGCCGCCAAAGGCCATCCGCAGCCCGCTGGTCACGAGGCCGAACACCACGGCTCCGGCATAAGCGAGCGGCCGCCACGGCGGCGGTGCCAATGCGGCCGGCGCCAGCGTCCAGAACGCGGTCGCGCCCTCGCCCGAGAAGAACGAGCAGTTGCGCGCGCAGCCGCCGCGCGGATCCCACCACGGCACGAATTGCTGGTCGCCGGCAAACTGCGTCACCACCACCGGGCGCGGCCGACCCCAATAGGACTTGAAGGCGAGATTGGTGAGAATGCCGGCCGATAGGATGATCGTGACCAGCAGGAAGACGATCGCGCGCCCGGATGCCATCAGTGGCCGGTCTGGCCTGACCATCTTGACCACGAGCGCGACCAGCGCAGGCAGCACGAACGCCCAGGCAACCCACATCGCGGCATCCCGCGCGAAGCCGGCCCAATCGTTCAGCTTGAGCGGAAACGACTTGGTATCAGGATCGAAGAACAGCGCGGCGAGCTTGAGATCAAGCTCGGGATAGAGCCCGAAAACGACGCCGATCACGAGCCACAGCGCCAGGGCGATGAAGAGTCCAGTCCGGTTCATGGCGCGCGGTTTAGCCGAGTGGGAAGGGGATGAAAACCCCGGGGCAAGTCAGAAACTCACCGCACGTCCGGTCTTGAATTCGACGGCAGCGGCGGAGGCGGCTGGCGCGGCAGCGGCGGATTGCGCCAGGCGCCGGCGTTGCGGCCGGCGATCAGCCAGTAGACGACACCGGCGACGATGCCGGCGCCGGTCATGATCTCGAGATGGCGGCGCACGATGCCTTCGAATTGCAGCGTGTCGGAATGAAACGGGACCAGGCCGAGATAGCAGGCGAGTCCCACGACGCCGCCGCCCACGGCATAGGCAAGCGCGCTGCGGATGTAGAGCGCCTCGGTGATCGCGACGATCACCGCCGCCGGCACCAGCGCAAAGCCGGAGACGAAGATGAAGCCGAACCCGAGCACGATATCGATCGTGCCCTGATCGACGGGACCGGCGCCGAGATCGGCGAATTCCGGAAACAACAGCGCGACGACGACGATCATGCCGCCGATGAAGCAGGCGGCGAGAAAGCCGATGAAGATGACGATGAGGCGGCCGATCAGGGACATGCAGAGGAAGCCAACGTTACCGTCATTGCGAGCGAAGCGAAGCAATCCAGAGATGCGTCCGCGGAGGCAGTCTGGATTGCTTCGTCGCTGCGCTCCTCGCAATGACGGGGAAGCAACACAGTGCGCCTACCAAGCTAATCCGTCATCGCCATGGCTCGCAGCGTCTGGCGTTCCCTGGCGGAAAGCTTTTCCGTCTCCGACTTGAGCTGGCCGCAGGCGGCGAGGATGTCGCGTCCACGCGGGGTGCGCACCGGCGAGGAATAGCCGGCGTTGAAGACGTATTCGGAGAACTTTTCGATCTGGTCCCAGTCCGAGCATTCATAGGCGGTTCCGGGCCAGGGGTTGAACGGGATCAGATTGATCTTGGCGTGAATGCCCTTGAGCATCTTCACCAGCAGCTTGGCATCGTCGAGCGAATCGTTGACGCCCTTGAGCATCACGTATTCGAAGGTGATGCGGCGCGCGTTCGAGGCGCCGGGATAATCGCGGCAGGCCTGCAGCAATTCCTTGATCGGATATTTGCGGTTGAGCGGCACCAGCTCGTTACGCAGCTCGTCGCGCACCGCATGCAGCGAGATCGCGAGCATCACGCCAATCTCCTCGCCCGCGCGCACGATGTTCGGCACCACACCCGAGGTCGACAGCGTGATGCGGCGGCGGGAGATGCCGATGCCTTCGTTGTCGCCGACGATCAGCAGCGCATCGCGCACCGCGTCGAAATTGTAGAGCGGCTCGCCCATGCCCATCATCACGATGTTGGTGACACGACGCGTACCGTCTTCGCGATCGGCCCAGTCGTTCAGACGATCCCGCGCGACCATCACCTGTCCCACGATCTCGCCGGCAGTGAGGTTGCGCACCAGGCGCTGCGTGCCGGTGTGACAGAAGGAGCAGTTCAAGGTGCAGCCGACCTGCGAGGAGACACATAGCGTGCCGCGATCGGTTTCGGGGATGTAGACGCACTCGACTTCATGCGCCTTTTCGACATTGTCGCCGCTCGGCAAACGCAGCAGCCATTTGCGGGTGCCGTCGTTGGATATCTGCTCGGCCACGACTTCGGGCCGGTCGACGGTGAAATGTTGCGCGAGTTCGGCGCGAATGCCCTTCGAGACCGACGTCATCTCTTCGAAATTCTGGGCGCCACGGAAATACATCCAGTGCCACAGCTGCTGCACACGCATCTTGCGCTGCGCCGGTGCAACGCCGATCTCGCCGAGACGATCTGCAAGCTCGGTGCGCGACAGGCCGATCAGCGAGGGCCTCGCCGGCGGCACATAGGTTTCGAGCGGAGTCTTCTCCACCAGCGTTGCGTTGTGCGGCTCGGTCATCGGTTGCATTGAATAGACCTGGAATTTGTGTTCGTCGTTCCGGGATGGTCCGAAGGACCGGACCCGGAACCGCGAGATTCCGGGTTCGATGTTGCGCATCGGCCCGGAATGACGGGAGAAAACCTGGAACGCGCCCTATATAGCAACCGGAACCGCCGATTGCGACCTTATCGACCGCAGGCTTAACGCCTGCAATCCTGGGAGATCCGGTCAAGCGCCTGGGCGAGGCCCTTCAGCGAGAAGGTGTCGGTCGTCTCGGTCCCCTTGGACGAGATGCCCTTGACCACGAGATCGGCGGATTTGCGCATGGCCTCGACCATCCGCTCTTCCTCGGCCGCGTTCTTGATCCAGAGCCCGTCGCCCTGCGAGTACATGGCGAACGCGGCGCCGCCGACCTCGACCGAGGATTCAGAGCCCGGCTTCAGCGCGTAGCCGATCATGACCGAAACTTCGTTGTTGACCTTCTCCGCCGGGCGGGTGGAGACGAAGGCATAGGCAGGATCGCGCGGCCGATTCGGCGGGTTGGTCTTCGACGACGACGGCTTGGCCAGCGCGAAGCAGACCTTTTTGCCGTTGGGCGCAGCCGAATATGCGCCCCAGGTGCCGAACTGACCGATCAGGATTGGCTCGGCGCCGCCCGCAACCGCCGCGTGCGGGGCCGCCGGCTTGCTCTCGGGCTTGGCAACCGTCTTTCCGGTGGTATTGGCCACCGGCGCGGCCGGTTTCGGCGCGGGCTCTTTCGGTGCAGCCTTGGGCGCAGGTTGCGCCGTCTGCGCCCGCGCGGAATCGGTGATCCCACAGGCCGCCACGCCCGTCATCAAAGCTAAAATCAGCACCCGCCACATGCTGGAGTGGTTCCCTCAATATTGTGACTGGAAGATGGCCCGGTCGCGCATTGTCCCCGCGGCAGGGATAGCCGGGAAAGTCCAATTTGGGAAGGCAGTTAGCGAAGCTCGCGGCGACTAGGCCCTGGATCGCGCCGCACGCTGCTCCGCCCATTGCGCGTCGGTCCAGCGCAACAAATCCTCGGCGCCGGAGCTGCGCAAATGCGCGCCACCGTCGATCACCATCATCTCGCCGTTGATGTAGCCGGCACGGTCGGAGACCAGGAAGCTGGCGAGGTCGGCAAGCTCGCCGTGCTCGCCGGTGCGACCCATCGGGTTGCGCGCGGCCCATCCTTCGTCGCGACCCTCGGGGCGGAGCTGGCCCGAGGCGCCGGCGGTCGGGAACGGTCCCGGCGCGATCGCGACGGTGCGGATGCCCTTCGGGCCCCATTCCACGGCGAGACTTTTGGTCATCGCCAGCACGGCCGACTTTGCCATCGCCGACGGGACGGTGAAGGCGCGGCCGGTGATGGTCGAGGTCGAGAGGATCGAGAGCACGACGCCGCCATGCTTGGCGTCGATCCAGCGCTTGCCGGCGGCAAGCGTGCAATACATCGCACCATGCAGCGTCGGGGCGAGGATCGCATCCGCGGCGCGGAATGAGAGATGCTCGCTCTGCGCAATGAAAGTCGCAGCCGCGTTGTTGACGAGGATATCGAGCGGCGCCTCGCGCCAGATGGCCTCCATCATGCTCTCGACGGCGGTGCCGTCGCGGATATCGCAGGCGATCGTCGTGACCTTGCCGCCGGTCTCTTCGCGCATCTCGCTCGCCGCCGCCTCGAGCCGATCGACCTTGCGGCCGCAGATCACGAGCTCGGCGCCGAGCGCGAGGAAGCGGCGTCCTATCGCAGCGCCAAGGCCCGAACCGCCACCAGTGATGAGGATGCGCTTGTCCCTGAGCAGGCCTGTTTCAAACATGGTTTGAATCCTCCCTTTTCTTCTTCCGTCATTGCGAGCGAAGCGAACCAGTCCAGGCTATTTCCGCGGCACGGATTCTGGATTGCTTCGCTGCGCTCGCAATGACGAGAGGATAGGCCGGTGCGGTCCAATAGCCAAAGAAACCGGATTGTCGCCCGTCCCTAAATCCGGCAGAACCAGCCCAACTATAATTCTGCCACGAAACGCCAAGTGCTCTCAAGAAGGTGCCGCCATGAAAGCCATCCTCTGCTCGCAATATTGCCAGCCCGACGATCTCGTTCTGGCCGACGTGCCGGATCCGCTGGCCGGTCCCGGCGAAGCCGTGATCGCGATCAAGGCTGCGGCGCTGAATTTTTTCGACATCCTGATGATCCAGGGCAAGTACCAGATCAAGCCGCCGTTCCCGTTCTCGCCGGCCGCCGAAGTGGCTGGCGTGATCGAGAGCATCGGCCCCGGCGTGACCGATCTGAAGGTCGGCGATCGCGTCGTTGCCTCCTGCGGCCACAACGGGGCGCGCGAAAAGATCGCGCTGCCGGCGGCATCGATCGTGAAGATCCCCGACAATCTCGATTATGACCGCGCGGCCGGCATCATCATCATCTACGGCACCGCGCTGCATGCGCTGGAAGATCGCGCGAGCCCGAAGCCGGGCGAGACGCTCGCAGTGCTCGGGGCCGCCGGCGGCACCGGACTTGCCGCGTGCGAGCTCGGCAAGCTGATGGGCCTGAAGGTGATCGCCTGCGCCTCGTCGGACGAGAAGCTCGATTTCGCCAAGGCGCACGGCGCAGAACTCACGCTCAATTACGGCAAGGAAGATTTGAAGGAAGGCTTGCGAAAACTCACCGGCGGCAAGGGCGTCGACATCATCTTCGATCCGGTTGGTGGTACGTATGCCGAGCAGGCGCTGCGCTCGATTGCCTGGGAAGGCCGCTTCCTCGTGATCGGCTTTGCCGCCGGCGACATTCCGAAGATGCCGCTGAACCTCGCGCTGCTGAAGGGCTGCGATATCCGCGGCGTGTTCTGGGGCGCCTGGACCCGGCTCAACCCGGAAAAGAACCGCGCCAATCTCGAGAAGCTCGTGAAGTGGACAGCGGAAGGAAAGATCTCCTCGCATGTCGACCGCGTCTTCCCGCTGGCGCAGACGGCGGATGCGCTCAAGGTGCTCGCGGGGCGTCAGGCCATGGGCAAGGTGATTTTGCGTCCGTGAGGGTGTCGGCGCGTAGAGTGTCGCGACATCGTCACCACACACTCAGCTGTCGTCGCCCGGCTTGACCGGGCGACCCAGTACTCCGTCACGAGTGTTGTTGAATCGATAAGCCGCGGCGTACTGGATTCCCCGCCTTCGCGGGGAATGACAGTGGAGGATGAGGCAACAGCTACTGCGCGGCTTCCGCGTCCACCTCATCCACCCCGCGCTTCAGCGCGGCGCGGGCGGCTTCGCGATGCTCGTTCGTGATGTGGCTGGCGACCATGCGGATCGCGGTGGCGAGCACGGCGGCGTCATCGGTGAAACCGAGAATCGGCATCACGTCGGGAACGAAGTCGAACGGCAGGATGAAATAGGCGATCGCCCCGAGCAGCGACGCCTGGATATGGCGCGGCGTCTGCCGGTCGAAGGCGCAGTAATAGGCGGCGAGCAGATCCTCCGCGAACGGCAGTTGCGCGGCGACACGCTTCAGCTTGCGCCAGAAGCGGCGGCGCACGCTCTCACGATCTTCCGCGAGCCGGTCGGCCGGCTCGAAACCAACGCTGTGTTCGGCAGCCATGGTCGACAAACTCCCCGTTCAGCCAAGGGTGGCAGATCGCCGCATCCCGTGCTGAACACAAGATGGGGAGGCGGCAGCGCCTCGCAAGACGTCAGCCTGGTGTCAGCTTGGCGATGGCGTTCATCGCCGTGGCAAGCTCGATGTCGAGCGCGGTGACGCCGCCGGCATCATGGGTCGCCAGCACCACCTCCACCGTCTTGTAGACGTTGCGCCATTCGGGGTGGTGGTCCATCTTTTCGGCGACCAGCGCGACGCGGGCCATAAAGCCGAACGCCTCGTTGAAATCCTTGAAGACAAAGGTCTTCCCGATTGCGTCGCGTCCTTGAACCACGGTCCAGCCCGGTAGTCCGCCCAGCGCCTGCCTGCGCGCCTCCGCCGAGAGCCGTTCTGCCATCGTCGCCTCCGTCCTTCAGGGGAACTTTACCCTAACACCGTGCTGACGCCCCGGGTTCATACGGGATTTCGTCCATCCGCTAACCATGACGGAGATGTAACCCCGCCGGACAAGAAATTTGCTACACTTGAGGGTGTAAATCGCCGGCCGAGATGAAACTGAGCCTCAAGCGACTGTTCGGGAGATCGATGACCGGGGGATTGGACCTGGCCGAAGCGCCCACCCCGCCTTCGCCGCGATCAGCGGCGCGGAAGACGGCGCTCGTGTCTCTGGCACTCGTGCTTGCGATCGTGGGCACGCTCGCCGGCGGCTATTATTTCGCGATGCGGCCGGTGACGCTGAAGATCGCGGTCGGTCCCGCCAACAGCGATGACCTCAAGGTCGTGCAGGCGCTGACGCAGGCTTTCACTCAGAACAAAAGTCTTGTGCGGCTACGGCCGATCCAGACCGACGGCGCCACAGCCAGCGCCGAGGCGCTCGCGGAGGGCAAGGTTGATCTCGCCATCGTGCGCGGCGACGTCGACGTGCCGAAGAACGCGCAGGCGGTCGCGACCCTGCGCAAGAACGTCGTGGCGCTGTGGTCCGTGCCCGGCAAGGGCAAGAAGAAGGGCGCGAAGATCACCAAGATCGCGCAGCTCGCCGGCCATCGGGTCGGCGTGATCGGCCGCACCCAGGCCAACGTCAATCTGCTCAAGGTGATCCTCCAGCAATACGGCGTCGATCCTGCCAAGGTCGAGGTCATACAGTTCCCCGCCAATGAAGCCGCCGAGGCGATCAAGGCCCAGAAGGCCGATGCCTATCTCGCAGCCGGCCCTGTCAACAGCAAGATCACGTCGGACGCGATCGCCGCCACTGCCAAGGAGGGCGGGACGCCGGTCTTCCTCGCGATCGATTCCGCGGATGCGATCGCGCAGAACCATCCGGTTTATGAAGCCTCGGAGATTCCGGCCGGCACCTATGGCGGCTCACCCGTTCGCCCCGACGACGAGGTCAAGACGATCAGCTTTTCACACCACATCGTGGCGCGCAAAGGCGTATCCGAAACCAACATCGCCGCGTTCACGCGCCAGCTTTTTGCCGTGCGCCAGCAACTGGTGACGGAATTCCCGCTGGCGGCGAAGATCGAAACACCCGACACCGACAAGGACGCGGTGATCCCGGTGCATCCCGGCGCGGCCGCCTTCGTCGACGGCGAGGAAAAGACCTTCCTCGACAGATACAGCGATTACATCTGGTGGACGCTGATGGCGCTCTCGGCCATGGGCTCGATCGGCGCCTGGTTTGCGGGCTATTTGAAGAAGGACGAGCGCGACAACAACAACCATCAGCGTGAACGTCTGCTCGACATGATCGCGGCGGCACGCAAGAGCGAGACGACCGAAGACCTCGACCAGATGCAGACCGAGGCCGACGACATCCTGCGCAATACACTGCGCTGCTTCGATCACGGCGCGATCGAGGAAGCCGCGCTCACCGCCTTCAACATCGCGCTCGACCAGTTCCACGCGGCCGTCGCCGATCGCAAGGCGGTGCTATTCAGCCTGCCGCAGAACCTGCAGCGCGCCGGCGCACAGTTCAGGGCCGCCGGCAGCGCGTAAAAGCTTCCGCGCGTAATCGCGGCGTCACATTGTCTCAATATAGCGTCGGACTTCACCGTGGCGGTCGCCTGAGCGATCGTCTCACGCGATATCGAGTCCGTCCCATGAACATCAAATTCTCCCGTCGCCGTTTCCTGACGACCAGTGCCGGCGCGCTTGGCGCGGTCGCAATGCCGCATCTCTCCCGCGCGGCCGACCGGCCGGCCGTGACCCATGGCGTGCAGTCGGGCGACGTCACCGTCGACGGTGGCGTGGTCTGGGCGCGCGCCGACCGTCCCGCGCAGATGCTGGTCGAAGTGGCGACGACGGAGTCGTTCAGGGATGCTCGCGCGCTGCCGCCGATCGCAGCGCTGCCCGAAAGCGACTTCACCGCGAAGATGCTGATCGAAAACCTGCCGGGCGGACAGGACATCTTTTATCGCGTCCGCTTCCGCGACCTTTCGCACACCGCGGTGGTGGGCGAACCGGTGACCGGCCGCTTCCGCACCGCGCCCGCCGACCGCCGCGACGTCAGCTTCGTCTGGGGCGGCGACGTCGCCGGCCAGGGCTGGGGCATCAACCCCGACGACGGCGGCATGTTCACCTTCTCGGCGATGCGCAAGCACCGTCCCGATTTCTTCCTGCACTCCGGCGACACCATCTATGCCGACGGTCCCATCCAGTCCGAGGTGAAGCTCGCCGACGGCAAGATCTGGAAGAACGTCACGATCCCGGAAAAGGCCAAGGTCGCCGAGACGCTGGACGAGTACCGCGCCGCGCACAAATACAATTTCACTGACGACAATCTTCGCGCCTTCAATGCCGAAGTGCCGATCTTCGTGCAGTGGGACGACCATGAGGTGACCAACAACTGGTCGCTTTCGAAGGAGCTGCCGGCGAGCTACAAGGAGCGCGACATCGCACTGCTTGCGGCCCGCGCAGGCCGTGCCTTCCACGAGATGTATCCGATGCGCGAGGGCATCGTCGAGCCCGGCCGCGTTTATCGCCAGATCTCCTATGGTCCCCATCTCGACGTGTTCGTGCTCGACGAGCGCAGCTATCGCGGCCCGAACGGCCCCAACCTTGAAACCGCTTACGACCCGGCCAGCTATTTCCTCGGCCCTGACCAGATCGCCTGGCTCAAGCGCGGCCTGTTGAATTCGCGCGCGACCTGGAAGGTGATCGCCTCCGACATGCCGCTCAGCCTCGTCGTGTCAGATACGGCAAAGGGTGGATCGGAAGCCATTGCGCAGGGCGACGGCCCGGTGCGCGGCCGCGAGTTCGAGATCGCCGACATCCTGCGCTTCATCAAGATGGCGCCGGTCAGCAACACCGTATGGCTGACGGCGGACGTGCATTACGCCGCCGCGCACTATTACGATCCGAACAAGGCCCAATTCCAGGATTTCGAGCCGTTCTGGGAGTTCGTGTCGGGCCCGCTTCACGCAGGCACGTTCGGTCCGAACGCGCTCGACAATACGTTTGGGCCGGAGGTGCGTTTCGTCAAGGCGCCGGGGAAAGACAACCAGAACCTGCCGCCGTCCGCCGGCATGCAGTTCTTCGGTCACGTCAAGATCGACGGCGCTTCCGGCCAGATGACGGTGACCTTGCGCGACCGCGCCGACGTCGCGCTGTGGTCGACCACGCTCGATCCGAAGCAGGCGTGACGCCGTATCGCTAGTCCGCCGCGCGTACCTGGAGCGCCGCCTCCAGCGCGTCGCTCGAACACGGCTTCTGCAATCGCGGTTGCCCGGCGAATTCCGGCGGGATGCGCGCGTCAGCGCCGTAGCCGGTGACGAAGACGAAGGGAATCTTCAGGGCCGCGAGCCGTTCGGCGACCGCAAAACTGTTCTCGCGACTTAATCCCACGTCGAGCAAGGCGAATTCGGGGGCATGCGCCGCGATTGCGGTCAACGCCTGCGCGACTGAACCTACCGTGCGCACGCTCTTCACACCAAATCCGAGCAGGCGATCCTCGAAGTCGATCGCGATGATCGGATCGTCCTCGACGATGAGGACATCGGCGGGACAGTTTGAACCATCGGAAACAGCGGGTGCCATCATCGTAACTTGGAGCATGAGGTTCTCTGACTGGGATACCGGGTCACGACGCCTGTACCTAGCGCGAAGGGTTCCCGGAACGAAACCACCACATCACAGTTGTCAGGTCTGTCTACTTGTGCACACAGGACCTCGTCGGAACTCGCTAATGTGGAGGCGGATGGGAGTTTAAGATGGACGCGCGGACCAGCAACGCCACCGAGATCGATAGCCGGCCGACCAACAATCTGCTGCGGCGCTTGAGCCACGTCGACTACGCGCTGCTCGCACCGCACATTACCGTCGACACGGCCGGGGCGAGCGAGCTGCTCTACAATCCCGGCGACGACGTCCAGGTCGTCCATTTCCCCTGCGGACCATCGCTCGCGACTTTCCTCGTTCCCAATGAGGACGGCCGTGACGTCGAGACCATCCTGGTGGGCCGCGAAGGCGCAGTGGGCGGTATCGTCAGCGAGGGCTATCTGCCGGCCTATACCCGGATCTGCGTGAAATTCGGCGGACCGTTTGCGCGAATTCACGTCAGCAAGCTGGAGGCCGCCAAGCAGCGATCGTCCTCGTTGCGCCATGTCTTCGCTCGCTACGCCGACTGCATGCTGGCGCAGATCTTCCAGTCCACCGCCTGCAACGCCATTCACTCGATCGAGCAGCGCACTGCCAAATGGATGCTGGCGGCGATGGAGCGGACTGGCGACGAGAGCAGCGTGCCACTGACCCATGAACAGCTCGCGACACTGCTCGGTGTCGGCCGCAGCTATGCCAGCCGCGTGCTCCAGTCGTTCAAGGCGGAAGGTGTGCTCGACACGCGGCGCGGATCGATTCTGGTCCGTAACCGCGAGGGCCTGCGCCTGCGCGCCTGCCGGTGCAACGAGGCCGTGAAGATGCACTTCGAGGAAGTGCTGCGCGGCGTCTATCCGACCGAGGAGCGGCAAGCCGGCTAGCCGCCCGCCTCGCTCCTCTTCGGGGATAAGAAGGGGCCGCACTATCCCGCCGGACGGGAACCTGGGCTAATGTCCCCGCATGAGCGGGGCTTTCCTTCACACTCTCTTCGACGTGGCAGCATGGCTGGCTGCGGCCGTGGCGCTCTACTGGCTGTCGCGACAGGGCTTGCAGTTTCCGACGCAATCCTTCGAACGGTCCTACCTCGCCGCTTTGGTGTTCGGTGCAGGCCTCGGCGCCTATCTGTTCGGCTCCGCCAATCTGTGCCTGTCAGGCCAGAGCGGCATCGCGCGCTCCGTGGAAGGTGCGCTCGCCGGCGGCATCGTGGCGATCGAGCTCTACAAATGGTCCGCAGGGATCACCGTCCGAACGGGCGCCCGTTTTGCGCTGCCGCTAGCGATCGGCATCGCGATCGGCCGGCTCGGCTGCTATTTCGCGGGCCTCGACGATTTCACCTACGGCACGCCCACGGCATGGCCCTGGGGCCACGATTTCGGCGACGGCATCCTTAGGCATCCCGTGCAGCTCTACGAAAGCGTCGCTATGGGGGTGTTCGCGCTGCTCTACGTGCTGGCGGTCTTGAACCGGAGCGCGTTTGTGATCACCAATGGTTTCTACCTCGTCCTCGCCTACTATGGTGCACAGCGCTTTCTGTGGGAATTTCTCAAGCCCTACGGCACGCTGATCGGCCCCTTCACGCTGTTTCACCTGCTGTCGCTGTCCATCCTGCTCTACGCCGTCGTCATGCTGGCGACGGCGCCCAAAGCGAGACCCATGCATGAACGCGCCGTTGCGTAAGTCGCGCCCCTACATCTTCTGGGGCCAGACCCAATCTCTCTGCGAGACCTGCCTGAAGCTGGTGCCGGCCAAGATCCAGATCCTCGACAACGAGGTCTGGTACGAGAAGCGCTGCAAGGAGCATGGCGTCCAGTCCACGCTTGTGTCGACGGACGCAGCCTATTGGCGCCTGTGCAAGGATTTCATCAAGCCCGGCGACCGGCCGCTCGCCTTTCAACGGCACACCGAATTCGGCTGCCCCTATGATTGCGGCCTGTGCCCCGACCACGAGCAGCATTCCTGCCTGGCGCTGATCGAGATCACCGAGCATTGCAATCTGACCTGCCCGGTGTGCTTTGCCGATTCCTCGCCGGCGCGGACCAGCTTCACGCCGCTGCCCAAGATCGAGCGAATGCTGGACGCGCTGGTCGCGAGCGAGGGCGAGCCTGACCTGGTGCAGATCTCCGGCGGCGAGCCGACGCTGCATCCGGATTTCTTCGCGATCCTCGATGCGGTGCGCGCCCGCCCGATCCGCCATGTCATGATCAACACCAACGGCCTGCGTATCGCCCGCGAAAAGGATTTCGTGGCGCGGCTCGCCGAGAACAAGCGCGGGCTCGAGGTCTATCTCCAGTTCGACTCGCTCGAACGCGACGCTTTGATCAATTTGCGCGGCGCGGATTTGCGCAAGATTCGTCAGCAGGCGCTGGAAAATCTCGAGCATTACGGCGTGTCGACCACGCTGGTGGCGACCATCAAGCGCGGCGTCAACGATGCCGAGATCGGCGACATCGTTCGCCACGCGCTGACCTGGAGATGCGTGCGCGGCGTCACGCTGCAGCCGGTGCAGGATGCCGGCCGCAACGAGAATTTCGACAAGAACACCGACCGCATCACGCTGTCGGAGATTCGGAAACGCGTGGTCGAAACCGGCGTATTCGGCGACAAGGACATGATCCCGCTGCCCTGCAACCCCGAAAGCATCTCGATCGGTTACGGCCTGCGCAACGGCGAGAAAGTGCTGCCGCTGACCTCGCTGATCCCACAGGAGCAGCTCGTCGCATTGTTGCCCAATACGATAAGCCCGGAGAAGCATCCGGCGCTGAGAGAGAAATTCATCGATCTGTTTTCGCTGTCCTCGGGACCGCTGAACACGAGCGAGCGCGTCTGCGAATTGCTGTGCTGCCTGCCGAGCTTCGAGGTGCCGCAGGGCATCACTTACGAGAACGTATTCCGCGTCACCATCGTGCAGTTTCTCGACCGCTTCAATTTCTGCGTCGGCAACGTCAAGCGCAGCTGCATCCATTTCGTCACCGAGAACGGCGCGATCATCCCGTTCGACACCTACAATCTGTTCTACCGAAACGGAAAGATCGACGGCATCCGCGCCGAACTGGCGGCGCAGTCAACGGAAGGAGCCCTGCAGGCATGAGCATCAGCGACACGCCGCCGCCAGCCCCACCGGGACCGCCTCCTGCTCCGCCGAACAAGCGCAGCGGCTGCCTGACCGCGCTCATGGCGATCTTCGGGATCATCCTGCTGCTGCCCGGCGCCTGTGCACTCCTGTTCGGCGGAATATCCATATCCGACAGAGGCCGGATCGATTCCGACGTCGCGCCCCTGGTGTTCCTGGGCCTGGTCGTGGGGCTGGGCGGGGTCGCCCTGATCTGGGCCGCCATCAAGGGCCGGCGCGGCTGAGCCCGGCTTTTCGCCTAACCCCCGGGAATCCCCGGACAAAATTCAATCAACCAACGGCCAAAGAACACATTGTTTTTTGGCCGTTTTTGCCTATATTGCGCCGCAACGCGTAGGGTGCCCGGTCGATATGCCGGGCTTTCCCTTTTGGGCGGAAAGCGCCCCGTTTCCAGTCTTCAAGCGTTGTTTCGAGAAGAGGTCCCGGTCTGACCGGCGAGATCGCGCTTAACCCATTGTCCGACCGCAAAGAAGCCCACTCATGAACCTTCGCAACATCGCCATCATCGCCCACGTCGACCACGGCAAGACAACGCTCGTCGACCGCCTTCTCCAGCAATCCGGCACCTATCGCGAGAACCAGAAGGTGACCGAGCGCGCCATGGACTCCAACGATCTGGAGCGCGAGCGCGGCATCACCATTCTGGCCAAGGCGGCCTCGGTGCAGTGGAAGGACACCCGCATCAACATCGTCGACACCCCCGGCCACGCCGATTTCGGCGGCGAGGTCGAGCGCATTCTCAACATGGTGGACGGCGCGCTGGTGCTGGTCGACGCCGCCGAAGGCCCGCTGCCGCAGACCAAATTCGTGGTCTCCAAGGCGCTCAAGGTCGGTTTGAAGCCGATCGTCGTGATCAACAAGGTTGACCGTCCCGACGCGCGGGCGACCGAAGTCATCAACGAGGTGTTCGACCTGTTCGCGGCGCTCGACGCCAGCGAGGAGCAGCTCGACTTCCCGATCCTCTACGGGTCGGCGAAGCAAGGCTGGATGGCCGAGAGCCCGGACGGGTCGCACGAAGCCGGCATGCAGCCGCTGTTCGACCTGATCGTGCGCCATGTCGCGCCGCCGACGGTCGAGGAAGGCCCGTTCCGCATGATCGGCACCATTCTGGAAGCCAATCCCTATCTCGGCCGCATCATCACCGGCCGTATCACTTCGGGTTCGATCAAGCCGAACCAGGCCGTGAAGGTGCTGGGCGCCGACGGCAAGACCATCGAGACCGGCCGCATCACCAAGATCCTTGCCTTCCGCGGCATCGAGCGCACCCCGCTCGACGAAGCCGAGGCAGGCGACATCGTCGCGATCGCCGGCCTGACCAAGGGCACCGTCGCCGACACCTTCTGCGATCCGTCGGTCGACACCCCGCTGGTGGCGCAGCCGATCGACCCACCGACCGTGTCGATGTCCTTCATCGTCAACAACTCGCCGCTCGCCGGCACCGAAGGCGACAAGGTGACCAGCCGCATGATCCGCGACCGCCTGCTGCGCGAGTCCGAAGGCAACGTCGCGCTGCGGGTCGTCGAAGCCTCGGACAAGGACGCGATGGAAGTCTCGGGCCGCGGTGAATTGCAGCTCGCGATCCTGATCGAGACCATGCGCCGCGAAGGCTTCGAGCTTTCGGTGTCGCGTCCGCGCGTCGTGCTGCAGAAGGACGAGGCCACCGGCGCCACCCTGGAGCCGATCGAGGAAGTCGTCATCGACGTCGACGAGGAGCATTCCGGCGTCGTCGTGCAGAAGATGAGCGAGCGCAAGTCCGAGCTGATCGAGATGAAGCCGTCCGGCGGCAACCGTTTGCGCCTGGTGTTCTACGCGCCGACCCGAGGCCTGATCGGCTACCAGGGCGAACTGCTCACCGACACGCGGGGCACCGCGATCATGAACCGTCTGTTCCACGGCTACGCGCCGTACAAGGGCGAGATCCAGGGCCGCCGCAACGGCGTGCTGATCTCCAACGACCAGGGCGAAGCCGTGGCTTACGCCATGTTCAAGCTGGAAGATCGCGGCCCGATGATGATCGAGCCGGGCTGGAAGGTCTACAAGGGCATGATCGTCGGCGAGCATACCCGCGACAACGACCTCGAGATCAACGTGCTCAAGGGCAAGCAGCTCACCAACATCCGAACCACGTCGAAGGATGAAGCGGTGCGCCTGACTCCGCCGATCCGCATGACGCTGGAAAAGGCGCTGGCCTATATCGAGGACGACGAGCTGGTGGAGATCACGCCGAAGTCGATCCGCCTGCGCAAGCGGCATCTCGATCCGAACGAGCGCAAGCGCGCGGAAAAGTCCAAGGAAGCGGTGGCTTAAGCTACCGCTCGCAACTCTGTCATGCCCCGGCTCGACCGGGGCATCCAGTACGCCGCGGCTCATCGGTTCGACCACAAATGTCTCTGGAATACTGGATCACCCGCCTGCGCGGGTGATGACAGCTGTGCTTGAGGCGGCTTCAGCACTCTTCGCGAACGTGCTAGAGCCCGCGCATGAGTTCCCTTCCCTCCTCCGTTGACGTCGCGATCATCGGTGCGGGCGCCGCCGGCCTCGGCGCGGCGCATGCGCTGGCAGGATCCGGCCTCTCCGTGGTCGTGCTCGAGGCGCGTAACCGGCTCGGCGGGCGGGCCTGGACGGTGCAGGCCTCGCCCGACGTCACCTTCGACGTCGGCTGCGGCTGGCTGCACTCGGCAGACAACAACTCCTTTGTCGCGGTTGCGAAACAGCTCGATTTCGAGGTCAACAAGGACCTCCCGCCCTGGCGCGAGCGCGCCTATGGCAATGCGTTTCCGAAAGCCGAGCGCGATGATTTCATGCACGCGATGGACGCCTTCTATCAGCGGCTGTGGAAGGTCGCCCTGAAGGGCCAGGATGTCCCCGCGAGCTTGAGCCTGGAGCCCGGCAATCGCTGGAATCCCATGATCGACGCGATCTCGACCTACATCAACGGTTGCGAACTGAAGGACATGTCGACGCTGGACTGGGACGCCTATGAGGACAGTGACCTCAACTGGCGCGTCCGCCGCGGCTACGGCGCTCTGATCGCGGCCTATGGCGCGCCATGCCCGATTGCGCTGAACTGCAACGTCACGCTGATCGATCATTCGGACAAGCGCAACCGCATCGAGACATCGCAGGGCACGCTGACCGCGGACAAGGTGATCGTCACCGTGCCGACCAATCTTATCGCCAATGAGGCCATCCGCTTCTCGCCACCTCTCCCCGCCAAGGTCGATGCCGCGGCCGGCCTGCCGCTCGGGGTCGACGACAAGGTGACGTTGGCGCTCGAGGACGCCGAAGCCTTCCCGAAGGAAGGTAATTTGCGCGGCGCCACGATGCGCACCGACATGGGCACCTATCATATCCGCCCGTTCGGCCAGCCCTGCATCGAAGGCTTTTTCGGCGGCAGCTTTGCACGCGAACTGGAAGACGCGGGCGACGGCGCCATTGCCGCGCAAAGCATCGAGGAGATCGCAGGCTTGCTCGGCAACGACATCAGGCGAAAGCTGAAGCCGCTCTGCGAGTCGCGCTGGGCGCATGATCCGTTTGCGCGAGGCTCCTACTCGCACGCGCTGCCGGGCCACGGCGGTGACCGCGCCGTGCTGGCGGCGCCGGTGGACGGACGGCTATTTTTTGCGGGAGAAGCGACGTCGCCGAATTTTTTCTCGACGGCGCACGGGGCAAGGGATTCAGGGGAGCGGGCGGCGAGGGAGGTGCTGGGCGTTCTGGGCAAACCGTAACCGCACGCTCGTCATCGCGAGCGCAGCGAAGCAATCCAGAATCTTTCCGCAGCGGCAGCCCGGATTGCTTCGCTGCGCTCGCAAAGACGAATTACTCGATCACCCGCGCCCGCAAGTCGGCATCCGGTACGAAGCACGAACCATACTTGCCGAAGATGCGGTAGCGGTTGCGCGCGACGAGGTTGTACATCGGGTCGCGCAACGCTTTCGGCACAGCGAATAGCATGCCCACCCAGATCCAGCCAGGGAGCTGCGACAGCACCGTCAGCGCAGCGTCCGACTTCATGAACACCTCGCCACCACGAATCACAGCATTGGTGTCGGGATCATCCGGATCGATACCGAACGTGCGTGCGAGCCGGGCGCCATAGTCGGACTGGATCGGCGTGAAGCGAAACCTCTTCCCCGTATCGCGCACGGCGACGAAGCGGACCCAGCGCGAGCAAAAAATGCAGACGCCGTCGAACAGGATCACGTCGTCGTCAGGCCATTTTAGCATCAGCGATTGTCCAGCATCAAAAGCGCGACAAGCATCAGCACGATCGCCGGCCCAGTCTTCACCAATGCGCCGAGCGGCTCGATCCAGAGGTCCGGCGTCAGGATCGCGGCACCAAACATATAGCCCAGCGAAGCCAGGATGCCCCCAACGAGTCCGATCGCAGCGGTGCGACGGACGGCAATCAGCACGCCAAGGCTCATATCCATCAGGCTGGTGCCGATGGTGATGGGATCGACCAGCGCCGACGGAAAGTTGTGCGCAGTCAGGATCCCAGCGGCCGCGCGATAGGACACGAACAACGCGATGAAGCCGGATACGATCCAGAACGCGACCAAACTGGCGAAGATCAGCGCCTTGACTAAGAACAGCCGCGCGAACCATTTGTCCTGGATGGTGGCGGGATGGCGCCCCATCGCCTCCGTCAACGTCTTCGGCACGATGCCCGTGGCGGCGATCCATGCCGAAGGATCGCCGCTCACGCCGCGGCGCAGCTCGGCGATGGCCGTGGAGCGCATCGGGCGGCATCCAGCCAAGATAGTTGGCGACGTCGCCGCCTTTCGCACCGAGATCGAGCATGAAGGACGGCATCGCGACGCGCAACCAGCCGGCCGTGCCGAACGCGATACGAAACTGCTCGATGACGCCAGCCATTGTGATCGGTTCGACCTGCATCAGGTCCCAGTTCACGGCCTTCACCGATGCGTCATCGATATCGCGCGCGGCAAGCCAGGCAATGGTGGCGGAAATATCCTCGACAGCAACGGGCTGGAACGGCGTCGCCATCTCCTTCTCCGGCAGGTCGAGCGGAAAGGCCGCAAGCGCGCGGAGCATCGCGCTGCCGCCATAGGCCGACGGCGCGACCACGAAACCGGGCCTCAGGATGGCGTGGGGAATGCCGGAAGCCGCGATCAAACGTTCGGCCTCACGCTTTGTCGTTGCAAACGCGGTTCGATCCTCGCCCGCGGTCCCGGGAATCGAGATGTGCACCAACCGGATCGCACGGCCGCTGCCGCCAATCGCCTGAAGCAATCGTGCGACGAGATCCCGATGCACCGCGTTGGTGTCGCTGCCGGGTCCGTCCTGGAGCACACCGAGGCAGTTCACGACGACATCGACCGCGTGCTCACCGAGGAGGTGCGTCAGCGCGGCTACCTCGAGCGAGAGGATCGGCAGCTCGATGTCCAGCGCGCTCATCTTCTGGGCGGGCGACAGGCTGCGCGCCACCCCGACGACGCGAAATCCCTGCGCGCGAAGATCGTCGGTGACGTAGCGGCCGATCAGGCCGGAGGCGCCGAGCACGAGAATGGTTCGCTGGCTCATGACGTTCCTCAAAACGGTTTTGCGATCATCAGCCAGAGAATCAGCATCGTGGCGCCAAAGCCGGGAAAGCCGAATGCGAACCAGCGGCGGAACAGAACAAAATAGCGCTCCGGAAGCGCGCCACGCTGCTCGGCGGCCTTACGCGCGAGGTCGCGCATCTCGATCTGCATGAAGATCACGGGGATCCAGAACAAGCCAGCAATTGCATAGAGCGCAAGGGAGGCGAGCAGCCAGCGCTCGGCGACCGACGTTGCCGAGAGCATCATCAGCAGGCCGCCCGTGACCGGCTGGAGGATCACGGCGGACAATGTGAAGATCGCGTCGGCGATCACGACTACCGAAGCGGTGCGCGCGATGAACGCCACGTCGTTCGTGCGATGTGCCATCAGCATGAAGAAGGCAATACCGGTTCCGGTGCCGAGGATGACGATAGCTCCGAGCACATGCAGATATTTGATGAGGAAATACAGCGTCATGGCTTCTTGGTCACCACGGGCTTGGGCAGGTTCAACCCACGCGCAAGCTCGGCACTCGCGGCTTTGACGCCGGCCTCGGTTTCGATCATCCAGTGGCCCTCGCTACCGACGGCCGGCGTCGTGCGGAAGTCGACCTTGCCACCGCCACCGCGAAACGCATCGACCAACGCAAGCGAAAATGCCGGTGCAAAGTAGCTGTCATTGGCGGCAACGAGCCACGTGATGGGGATGCGCGCGGCCTTGCCGAATTCAGCCGCCGCGGCGAGAAGCGTATGCGGCGCGCAGATCCGGTTCGGCTCGTCGTTGGCATGGCCGCCGCGGCCCGGCGCAATGGCGATGATGGCGGAGATCGCCTTCGGATCGGCATTCGCGAGCGCCAGCGCGCCCCAACCGCCGGCGGAATGTCCGATCACGATCGCGGCGTCGTTGCGGATAAAATCCTGCTTTCGCACATAGTCCAGCGCGAGCGCGATTTCGTCGGCCGTTGCGCGGCCCGAGCGCACATAGTCCGCCTCGTCGCAGCCACCCTGGTCCTCGACATAACGGCCGCCTGTTACGCCATGGCCGAGCCGTTCCGGCACCAGCACGGCGAAGCCGCGCGCGATGAGGAACGCAGCGAGCGCGCGGTATTCCGGCTGAGACATTTGCGCGCGCCGCAACCCATTTTGCGTCGAAGCATGCGCGATCACCGCAAGCCGGAACGGGCCGGCACCCGGCGGGCGAAACAGCAAGGCATGAGCGGCGATGTCGGTATCCGGCGACGGCACGCGCCATTGCTGACGGCGAAACGGATCGTCCTCCGCTCCGGACGAACCAAAAATGACCTGAGCGCACACAGGCCGCGCAGTCAGCAAGGCCAACAGAGCCAGGAGCACGAGAATGTTGAGGAGCCGCATGAATGGCCGGAGGCGAGAACAGCGACAGTTAGACTAGTAGGAACGAATCAATATCGGCAGACTTTCTGCGTTGCCATTGCCGTTCATTCGTTGCCGCAAAGCAGTTTTGCACCGACGCAGAGCACCCCGGTGCCGTTCGAATCGGCGTCTTGTCTTTTTTCGGTACAACATGGTTCAAATACTGATGCAGAAAGTCCACAGGTTAACCGATAATTAAGGATAGGTCTTGCCGCCGGCGCGGCGACTTGGTTTGATCACGTCCATGAGCACAACCCTGATCGAGGTCCGGCCGGCCAAAGCCGCAGATGCAACTGCGGTGGCGTCCACCCATGACGAAGCCTGGCGCTCCGCCTATCAGGGCATCATTCCCGGCGCCGAACTGGAAAAGCTGATCAACCGCCGCGGTCCGCAATGGTGGGACAGCGCGATCCGCAAGGGCAGCCGCGTCAGCGTGCTGGTGTTCGGCGACAAGATCGCGGGCTACGCCAATTACGGCCGCAACCGCGCCCGCAGCCTGCATTTCGACGGCGAGGTCTACGAGCTCTATCTGCGTCCCGAATTCCAGGGGCTGGGCTTCGGCCGCCGCCTGTTCACCGCGGCTCGCCGCGACCTGATGCAGAGCGGCCTGAAGAGCATGGTGGTGTGGGCGCTCTCGGACAACGATCCGGCCACCGAGTTCTACCGCGCCTTGGGCGGCCGCATGGTGGCACGCTCCTCGGAGCGTTTCGGGCCGAAGTCGCTCGACAAGGTTGCCTTCGCTTGGACCAATTGAGCTGCTGAAGTCCGGCCGGCAGCATTTCCCTTCCGTCGATACCGCTGCCTTTTGAGCCGGTGATCGCCGGATGCATTATTTCACAAAAACGCGATGGATCAGCGGGCCAAGCCCGCGTATGACAGCGCCAAAATCGCTGCCGGGTGCGATTTAACCTCGGCAACAACGGAGCCTTGAATGCGTATCGATGCGATCTCGATCGGGAAAAACGTCCCCCACGACATCAACGTCATCATCGAAGTCCCCGTGGGCGGCGAACCGATCAAATACGAGATGGACAAGGAAGCCGGCACGCTGGTGGTCGACCGCTTCCTCTACACTCCGATGCGTTACCCCGGAAACTACGGCTTCATCCCGCACACGCTGTCCGATGACGGCGATCCCTGCGACGTCCTCATCATCAACACCCGCGCCATTATCCCAGGCGCGGTCATGAGCGTGCGCCCGGTCGGCGTGCTGTTCATGGAAGACGAAGCCGGTGGCGACGAGAAGATCTTGGCGGTGCCCTCGTCCAAGCTCACCCAGCGCTACGACAAGGTGAAATCGTATTCCGACCTGCCGGACATCACGCTCCAGCAGATCCAGCACTTCTTCGAGCACTACAAGGATCTCGAACCCGGCAAGTGGGTGAAGATCCTGCGCTGGGGCGGCCCCGAGGATGCGCACAAGCTGATCCTCGAAGGCATCGATCGCGAGAAGAAGAAGAACGGGTAGGTCTTGTGTCCCGGACGCGGCGCGGCATGAAATGACGCGACGCTGAGCCGGGATCATGGCGCCACCGTACTGGGCCCCGGCTCAGCATCGCACTGCGCTGCGTCCGGGACACGAGAGTGGCGTTACACCGCCGGCTTCGGCAGCCCTGCAATCGCGCAGGCCGCGCGCAACGTGTTCACGAGCAGGCAGGCGACTGTCAACTGACCGACGCCGCCAGGCACCGGCGTGATCGCGCCAGCCACTGCGAGCGCTTCCTGATAGGCAACGTCGCCGACGAGACGCGTCCTTCCGTCGTCCTTCGGGATCCGGTTGATGCCGACGTCGATCACGGTCGCCCCCGGCTTCAGCCAGTCGCCGCGCACCATCTCGGACTTTCCGACCGCGGCGTAGACGAGGTCTGCGCGCTTGACGAGCCCGGGCAGGTCGCGCGAGCGCGAATGCGCGATGGTCACCGTGGCGTTCTCGTTCAGCAACAGCTGCACCAGCGGGCGGCCGACGAGGTTGGATCGGCCGATGACGATGGCGTTCATGCCTTCGAGCGAAGCATGCACGCTCTTGGTCAAAATGATGCAGCCGAGCGGCGTGCAGGGCGACAGCGCCTCGAAACCGCCGGCGAGGCGGCCGGCATTGTTCGGATGCAGCCCATCGACATCCTTGGCGGGATCGATGGCATTGACGACGGCCTCGGTGTTGAGGCCCTTGGGCAGCGGCAATTGCACCAGAATACCGTGCACGGCGGGATCGCGGTTGAGTTTTGCGACCAGCGCCAGGAGATCTGCTTGCGAGACGTCGGCCGGCAGCTTGTGCTCGAACGAGGCCATGCCGGCGGCCTGGGTCTGGGTATGTTTCGAGCGGACATAGACCTCGCTCGCCGGGTCGCTTCCGACCAGGACCACCGCAAGGCCCGGTACCAGATTGTGCTCGCGTTTGACGCGTGCGACCTCGTCCGCGACGCGGGCGCGAAGTTCCGCGGCGATGACTTTTCCGTCGATGATCTTGGCGGTCATGTCAGTTCCCTCAGTCCGTCGATTTGGCTGATGCGAGCTGGCGCAGGGCTTCGCCGAGCCGCGCCGGATCGCCGTCGACCGAGATCTGCTTTAGCCGCGAGGTCGCTCCCGACAGGAGTTTGACGCTGGCCTTGGGCACGCCCAGCGATTTCGCCAGCAGCACCAGAACGGCCTTGTTGGCCTCGCCGCCATCGGCGATGGCGCGCACCCGCACCTTGAGCACGCTGCGGCCATCGGAGAGCTGCTCGATCCCGTCGATGTCGTCGCGGCCGCCGCGCGGCGTCACCCGCAGCGCGATGCTGATTCCTGCGGCCCCGTAACGCCAAGGTTCCTTGATGACAAGGTTCTTTGGCAATCCAGGGCGCTCCAGCCTGCTTAGATCACGTTCGGGTAGATGTAATACAGGATCACCCGCTCGATGAACATGATGAGCAGGATCAGGATGATCGGCGAGATGTCGAGGCCGCCGAGGCTGGGCAGGAAATTGCGAATCGGCGCCAGGACCGGCTCCGTGATTCGGTACAGGAACTCCGCCACCGCCGACACGAACTGGTTGCGGGTATTTACGACGTTGAAGGCGATCAGCCAGGACAGGATCGCGGACGCGATCAGCAGCCAGACGTAGAGGTCGAGCACGATGATGACGATGTCGAGAACGGCACGCATGGCTTTTAAAAACTCTGGCTTCGGTCGGGATTGACGCCTTTTGCTAGATATCGGTTCCCCCCGGCCCAAACAAGGGAAGTCGGTGCCGGGATGGCTAAAACCGGGTTACAGCCGTCCTTGACTTGACCTTGGCGGGGACTTAAATGGCGCCCGGTTGTCGGCCGCATTGACCAGAGCGGCCTACAAAAGGGGCCATAGCTCAGCTGGGAGAGCGCGTCGTTCGCAATGACGAGGTCGGCGGTTCGATCCCGCCTGGCTCCACCAGCCTTCGCTCGCTTCGCGAGCTACGGCTCGGCAAGCCCGGAAGGTCTCTGGCAGCGAAGTAAGCGAAGGCTGCCGCGGCGCAGCCCGAAGGGCGAAGCCGGGCTCCATCCGCCCCCCTACTTCCCCGTAAATCTCGGCGGCCGCTTCTCCATGAAGCTTGCGACCCCCTCCCGGAAATCGCTGCCGTTCAGCGCCACCATCATGTCCCGGTTGGCCGCGATCGTCGCCTCCGCCAGCGTCTGGAACGGCACCTCGTAGAGCTGCCGCTTGATCACGGCCATCGCGCTCGGCGAGACGAAATCGGCGAGGTCGCGCGCATAGGCATAGGTCTCCTCGCGGAGTTTTTCCGGCGAGCAGAGCCGGTTGACCAGCCCGATCCGCAGCGCCTCGTCACTCGAAACGCGCCGCGCCGAGAGCAACAGATCCATCGCGTTGGCGTGGCCCACGATTCGCGGCAGCATCCAGCTGATGCCGTGCTCTGCGATCAATCCGCGCCGCGCGAAGGCTGTCGTGAACACCGTGTTGTCGACGGCAAAGCGCAGGTCGCAATAGAGCGCGTGGACGAGGCCGATGCCGGCGGTCGCGCCGTTGAGCATGGCGATGACGGGCTTTCCGATCGACGGATAGAAGCCATAGCGCGTCTGCCAGTCGGGCCGCCGGTTCATGTCGAAGGGCGGCAGGTTCGACGCGCGCCTGACATCATCGGGATCGAGCCCCTTCAATGCGTCCATGTCGGCACCGGCGCAGAAGGCGCGGCCCGCGCCGGTGATCACGATGACGCGGACATTGTCATCGGCGCTCGATGCTTCCATCGCATGGCGCACGTCGCGCTCCATGATCGGCGTCCACGCATTCATGCGGTCGGGGCGGTTGAGCGTGATGGTCGCGACCTTGTCGCTGACCTCATAGAGAATGTGCTCGTAGGCCATGGCGCTCTCCCTTTGCTTGCCGGCACGCGTTCGCGCGCGCTCGTTGACAATGAGCCTAGCATACAAACGGATGAGAAGAGCTTGCGCTAAGGCGCGATCACTCGGCTGCTTGCGCCAGAACCGGTCGGCGCGTCAGCCAGCCGTCGATGAAGTGATCGAGCCAGGCGCGTTCGGCGGCATCGTAGACGGCACGATCCGCGAAATGATGATGCCGCTGCCGCGCGCCGGGCGCGCTGAGGCCGTCATAGCCGCGCGTGGTCCAACGATGCATCATCGCGTAGGTCACGTCAGGATGAAACTGCACGCCGAAAGCGTTGCCGGTGCGGAACGCCTGCACCGGAAAATCATCGCCTTCCGCAAGCAGTTCAGTGCCGACCGGCAACTCGAAACCTTCGCGATGCCAGTGATAGACCCGCGCCGGCCAATTCGGGCAGAGCCGGTGTCCCGCTTCTGTCGGGCGGATCGGGTAGTAGCCGATCTGGGTCAGCGCATCGGCATGCGGCGCAACGCGAGCTCCTAACTGCTTCGCCAGCATCTGCGCGCCGAGGCAGATGCCGAGGAACGGCCGCTGTTCGCGGAGCGGAATTTCGATCCAGTCGATCTCGCGGCGGATGTAGTCGTCCGGATCGTTGGCGCTCATGGGACCGCCGAAGACCACCGCGCCGGCATGCTGGTCGAGGGTCTCGGGCAGCGGATCGCCGAAGCGGGGACGGCGGATGTCGAGGCGATGGCCGAGCGCGCGCAGCGCATTGCCGACGCGGCCGGGTGTCGAGGATTCCTGATGCAGGATGATCAGAACCGGCAACCGGGTTTCGGAGGCGGCGACGTTCGGCGTCCTTCTGGGGAAGGGCACCACTTCTGCGCCACCAAACCTGTTCGTCCGGAACGACATGGTCTCTGCGAGTGCTATCGGTTCAGACCGCCAGCATAACTAAGCGATCGTTAATTTCGTGTGAGTTTGCGCACACACACGCCCGATAGAAAGCAAGCTCCGGGCCACGACCGACCGAGAGCTCTCTTTAGTGTCTTTGCCTCTGAAACCGGCTGGTAGCCGACAGGATGAAGCCGCGCGGGAAGAAGCGCAGCGCAAATGGCACGATCTTGATGCCCAGACCAGGGAGCACTGCCCGCTTGTTGGCCATCAGGCCGCGATAGGCCTGCCGTGCGACATCGGCGGCAGGAACATTGAGAAGGGCCGTATCATGGCCGAACCCAACGCCGGCGCGCGCCTGGAATTCGGTGGGCACCGGGCCCGGGCAAAGGACGGTGACGCGAACGCCGTGCGGTGCAAGCTCCGCCCGCAAGGCCTCGGTGAAGGAAAGGACATAGGCCTTGGACGCGTAGTAGACGGCCATGCCGGGTCCGGGCAGAAAGCCGGCGACCGATCCGACGTTGAGAAGACCGCCCTTGTTCTTGATCAGCTGATCGGCAAAGCGCAGCGACAGATCCGTCAGGGCCCGGACATTGACATCGACGATGCCGAGCTGCTCGACGCGGTCGCGCTCGATTGCGTCACCGAATACGCCGAAGCCGGCATTGTTGACGAGATTGTCGAGCTCGACGCCTTCAGCGGCAAGTGCGGCCGCGATCTTCTCGCCGGCATCCGCGTCCTCGAGATCGCAGGCGATCACGATCGGCTTCTTGCCGCCCTTGGCGGCGAGCTCGTTCGCGAGCGCCTCGAGCCGGTCCACGCGACGCGCCGTCAGCGCAAGACGATGTCCGTTCGCGGCGAACACACGCGCCAGCTCCGTGCCGATGCCCGCCGAGGCACCGGTGATCAACGTTACCCGCTCAGTCACGATCGAGATCTCTTCAATTGAAGTTTTTTGGCCCCGCAATGCTGGAACGAGAGCATAGGCCGAGCGCGACAGGCAAGCGGCGCTGGCAGCATGGCCACTTGAGCCGGTGACAGGGGCGCAAAACCCCGGGATTTTACGGACGAATCCGGAGTCGAGACGGCCGGGGGCTACATTAAAGTTTCGTCATGTGTCGCCACAACCGCCAATTGGTTGTGCTGGCGAGATTACCCACCGAGTGCGCTGTCCTTGACCTGACCACCGGCACGATCTGCGACCGCGTGCTTCAGGTCGATCCGGTCGCGCTGGGCGATCCCGAGCAGGTCGGAGGCGCGCCAGACCACATTATCCTCGAACTCGGTGACCTGGCCGTCGGCGTAGACCAGCTCCCACATCATCTGGACGACCCGCTTGCGGCCCTCTTCGTCGAGCGAGCGCATCATGATGCTGGTGAAGTGATAGAGGTCGACCGCCTCGCCCTCGACCTCCGTCGCATCCGCGATCAGACGATCGGCAGTGCCGCGATCGAGCCCGAAGTGGCTTTCGATCAGGCTATGCAATTTGCGCTGCTCGGCAGCCGTCGGCTGGCCGTCCAGCGAGATCACGTGAACCAGCAGCGCGGTCGCCGCCAGCCGGTAGTCACTGTCACCGAATGCGCGGTCCTGGGCATGGGGAGCAACAATGTCGGCGATGAATTGGCGCAGGCCGTCGAGCATAAGGTCCTACCGAATCGATGAAGCCGCGGAGCGCGGCCGCTACCAGCATTATATGAGCAGGAAACTCAACCGGCGCAACGTGCGTCAGTTCCGCGCGACGCATTACGTTTCGGCAATCTGGAGCGTTTGCCGGGCTGACGACAGAGGTTTGGCGCAAATTGCCTCCACAACGTCATTGCGAGCGCAGCGAAGCAATCCAGGATCTTTCCGCGATGACAGTCTGGATTGCTTCGTCGCAAGTGCTCCTCGCAATGACGCAGACCATGGTGACCGCCGCCCCTCACGGTATCTCGTACACCACCATCTTGTCGGCGATGCCGCGCAGTGCGGCCTGCTTCTGGATCGGCCTGATCTCGCGCTGCTTGAGGACTTCGGCGACCGCCGGTGCATCCAGCACCGGGCCGGTGATGTGGATCTCCTGCGCGGTCGAGAGGCTCTGCACGCGGGCGGCGATGTTGACGGTCTGGCCGAAATAATCCTGCCGCTCGTTCAGCATCACCGCGAGACACGGACCCTCGTGGATGCCGATCTTGACGATCAGATCGGCAGTGCCGCGCTTTTTGTTGAGCTCGTCCATCGCCGCGCGCATCCGCAAACCCGCTGCGATCGCATGCTCGGGACGGACGAAGGTCGCCATCACGGCGTCGCCGATGGTCTTCACCACCGCGCCTTTCTCGGAGGAGATGATCTCGAGCAGCGCATGGAAATGCGCGCGCACGAGGTCGAAGGCGGCGAGATCGCCGACACGCTCATAGAGCGCGGTCGAGCCCTTCAGATCGGTGAACAGGAAGGTCAGCGAGGTGATCTGGAGCCGCTGGTCGAGACTGAGATTGTCCGCCTTGAAGACGTCGCGAAACGTCTGGTTCGACAGCATCCGCTTGGCGGTAAGAAACGGTTTGCGCTTGCCGATGAGGTGATGGAGTGCCTCGGCCGCGATGAACACCGACGGCAGCACGCGCACGCCGGCCTGGTTTTCCAGCGACAGCCGCAGCGGGCCCGGCCGCATGGTCGTGGTTCCCGTCGGCGCCTGCACCTTGTTGTACATGATGGCGAGCTGCTGACGGTCCTTGGTCGGCTCGCCCTGCACGTCGATGAAATGGGCGGCGTGCGTCACCGGTTCGAAGATGATGATGAAATCGTTCGGCAGTTGCAGCGACATGGTCGCCTTCTCGCCCGCCGGCAGCTCCATCGTATCCAGCGTCACCTCGTTGGCGAGCGTCGCAAACGATTCCTTGTTGAAGTCGACGCCGGAGCTCCAGAACACCTGCTTGAAATACTCCCACACCGGCAGCGTATCGGGATCATGCGCCGCAATGCGCCGGACACGTGAATTGACGGTGAAGGAGACTTCGACCTGATCGTCGACCGAGGTCTTGTAGCCGCAGGCGCAGAGCGCGCAGTGATACTCATCTGGCTTGAGCGCCTTGAGGGTCGAATGCGCGCCCAGCACGCCGCCGCAGCCCGGGCACAACACGTTCCAACCGAGATCGAACAGGCCGAGCCGCGCCGAATGCAGGAACGCCGAGATCACGCGCTCTTCGTCGAGATTGTGCTCTCTGGAGAAGTCCAGGACATTGACGCGGTTGAGCTCATGATCCTCACCGTCTTCGATGAGGCGCGTGATCGCGTCGACCACTTTCGCATCGGCGGTCTGCTTCAGAACGGAAAACTGGGCCTGGATGTCGCTCATGGCGTAACTCTATCTGGTGTGGATCACGCCGTCGGCCAGGCGAATGCCTGTCACCGACGCGTGATGCGGAACAGCGGTGAACGGTCCGGCTGGGTCGTGACGACGCCGAGCGGAATGACAGGGCTGGTATCGGCAAGCTCGACACGGAACGCGCCGATCAGCCGGGCCAGCGCCAGCACGGATTCGGCTTGCGCGAATGGTGCGCCGATGCACACGCGCGGACCCGCGCCAAAGGGCAGATAGGCAAACCGATCGGGCGCTTCCGTCGACATGAAGCGTTTTGGAATGAAAGCGTTCGGCTGATCCCACAGCTTCTCGTGCCGGTGCAGCAGCCACGGCGCGATCATGATGATGTCGCCCTTGCCGATCTCGACGCCGGCCGCGTTGTCCTTCTCGCGCGCGGCCCGGGCGATCAGGAAGGCCGGCGGATAAAGCCGCATTGTTTCTTCGATCGCGGCCCGAGTGAACTTCTGGCGATCGATGTCGGCCATGCTGTCGAGGTGTTCGCCACGGGTCTCGGAGGCGATTTCTTCCTGCGTGTCCGGGTCGAGCGCGAGCAGATAGAGCGCCCAGAATAGCGCGGTCGCCGTGGTCTCGTGGCCCGCGAGGATCATGGTCGCGACTTCGTCGACGAGTTGCTCGTCCGAAAAGCCCTTGCCGGTCTCAGGATCGCGCGCCTCGTCCATGAGATCGAACAGATCGCGCGGCGGCGCGCCGTCCTTTTTGCCCATCTCACGCCGCTCGGCGATCAGCATCGCGACGAATTCGGTCCAGCGCTTGCGGAAACGGGCGCGGGCAAAATCCATCGGGCTCGGCCAAGACAGGGGCAGCACCATGTCGAGCAAGTACGGCCGTCCGAGTCGGGCTCCATACTCCATGACGAAGTTGCGCAAGGTCGGACCATGACGGTCCATGCCGAACGAGAACATGGTGCGTCCGGCGATCTCCAGCGTCATCCGCTGCATGATCTCGCGCAGATCGACCGGCTCGCTCGTTTGCGCGTCGAGCTTCGCGATGGTCTCGTCGAGCACCGCCGTCATGTGCGGAACGAGATTTGCGGTCGCACGCGGCGTGAACGCCGGCGCGAGGGTGCGGCGCTGAAACGTCCACGAATGGCCTTCCGCAATCAGAAGACCGTCGCCGAGCACGGGACGAAGCATGCGGATGCCCGCCGGGGTGCGCGAATAATTCTCGTAATTGCTGAGCAGGACATGCCGGATCGCATCCGGCCGGTTCAGGATAAAACTGTTGCGGAAGAAAAAGCGGCCCTCGATGACGTCTTCCTCGTAGGCGCGCTGCCCCCAGGTCGCGATCATGTTCCGCTTGATCACGGCAAGCCGGCCGAGGAACGACATGTCGTCGGGCGCACGCGGCGGGGTCGGAGGGACGATGGGCCGACGCACGCTGGCGATGTTCATGGCTCGCTCCCGCAGAGGTGACGCAGGCAATTAGCTAATAAGTCAGCTCGGCAATCGCAATCCTGTTCTCGGAGGCAGGCCAGGCGCGTGCCACAATTCGTTCTTCGCTAAATTGGGCCACGATGTTACGCCCGACCTCGCCGGCCGAAAGGCGCAGTGTTGCTGTCGAATCCGTGGGCACACCCGATTTGACGTCCGACGGCTCCTTGCCGTCGAGCAGCACCACGTCCCGCGGCAGGCCGAAATAACCGCGCGGGCGCGACATGATCACGACAGCCCCGGCGTCCTTGTCCGCGGGCCCGAGCGGACGCGCAGCGCGCAGGTGAACGACGTCGGACGAGCGCGGGAAGGGCGAGCGGTAGATGTGCGTCGTCGGCGCATCCGGCGCTGCGAGGGCAAATTCGAGCGACCAGGAAGGTTCGACCTGCGCCGGTCCCCAGCGGCCGTCGGCGCCGGTCTTCGCGCTGTACACGGCGCTACCCTTGCGCTCCCCGGTTTCAGGATCGACGCGAAAGACATCGACGGTTGCACCCGCCACCGGGCGATTGGTCGACACGCCGCCCGGTGTGCCCGTCACGAGGCCGCTCAGCCTGACGCTCTGCTCCGGCGCGATCGCGATGCGCGCGGGCTCGCGGCCGGCGATGAACTTATAGATCTCGCGGAAGGCCCGGGGGTGAAACGCCACCTCGCGATGATCGAGGGCGCCGAGCACGAGGTTGGTGGCCCCCTTCAACTCCGGACCTTCGACGCTGACGCCGGTTGGCGTACCGGGCTTGCCGATGAAACGGCCATCGGCCTGCGCGTATTTGTCCATGCCGTCACTGCGCAAGGTGAGGAAGGCAACACCCGGTGTCACTTCGCTCTCGCCATCGTTCAGGCTGCGCAGGAACGCGCCGCGACCGTTGAACTCGCTGTTGGGCTGGTCGTCGGTCGCGAACACGCCGTGATTGGGCGTGCCGCACAGCACGGCATGGCTGACATCGCCGGCGCCGCCGTTCTTGATCGCGTTTCGGATCGCGTAGCCGCCGCGCGAGCTGCCGACCAGTGCCACGCGGGCCGCGCCGGTGCGGCGCTTCAGTTCGGCTATGGCGGCGGCGAGCTCGCGGCGCTGGTCCTCGGTCGAGGAGCGGCCTGCCTGTTCGACCTTGTCGTCACTTCGTGCATTGGGATCGGTGAAATTGATCGCCGCCATGCGGTCGCGCGCGATACCGTTGGATTCCATCCGCCACAAGGTCGTCATCCAGAGCGCGTCGTAGTCGCCATTGCCCTGCACGAACAGGGTCGGAGGCACCTCGCCCGGCCCGGCAGGTGAAGGCTGAGCCAATGCGCCCGTCCGCAGGCTCGCAACTGCGAAGGGCAAGCTGCCGGCCCCTTGCAAGATCATCCGTCGTGACAGCTTCATCTGTTCCTCCCCGGCAAAACCATCTCTTTGCACCGCTTATACCGGCCTAACCACTGGACAGCGAAGGACTTTCGCAGGCATCACTGAACTTGCCGGAATCGCCCGAAGACCGCTCCAAGACAACTTCAAGACAACTCCAAGACAACTCCAAGACCACTTCTGCCAGCCCATTTGGAAGGGGACATGACCGAGCAGACGAACCGCCAGAAAATTGCGGCCGACGGCATCATGGCGCCGCTGCGGTACACCGTGTTCCGGCGCATCTGGCTCGCCAGCCTGCTCTCCAATCTCGGCCTGCTGATCCAAGGCGTGGGCGCCGCCTGGGCCATGACGCAGATGGCGGCCTCGGCGGACAAGGTGGCTCTGGTGCAGACCGCTCTGATGCTGCCGATCATGCTTATCTCGATGCCGGCCGGCGCCATCGCCGACATGTATGACCGCCGCATCGTGACACTGATCGCACTCATGATCGCGCTGACTGGCGCGACCGCGCTCACGGTCCTGGCCTGGCTCAACTACATTTCCCCGGAAACGCTGCTCGTCTTCTGCTTCGTCGTCGGCAGCGGCAACGCACTGTTCGGTCCGGCCTGGCAGTCCTCAGTCAGCGAGCAGGTGCCGCCCGATGCCCTGCCATCGGCCGTTGCGCTGAACGGCATCAGCTACAACATTGCGCGCAGCTTCGGTCCGGCGGTCGGTGGTGTCATCGTCGCCGCGCTCGGTGCGGTGGCGGCGTTTGCGTGCAATGCGATCCTCTATTTGCCGTTGCTGGTGGTGCTGCTGCTCTGGCGGCGCAACACCGAACCCTCGCGCCTGCCGCGGGAGAAGCTCAACCGCGCCATGGTGTCGGGCTTCCGCTACATCACCAATTCGCCGCCGATCAAGATCGTGCTGTTGCGCACGTTGGTGATGGGCCTGATTGGCGGCGCCATCATGGCGCTGATGCCGCTGGTCGCGCGCGATCTGCTGCATGGCGGCGCGCAGACCTACGGCATCATGCTCGGTGCCTTCGGGATGGGCGCCGTGGTCGGTGCGCTCAACATCCACGAATTGCGCAAGCGCATGAGCGGCGAAGCTGCGATCCGCGCCTGCACCATCTCGATGGCGTTTGCGATGGCCGCTCTTGCCGTGAGCACCGAGCCGGTGCTGACCGCGGCTGCACTGGTGCTCGCCGGCGCGGTCTGGATGGCCGCCATTGCGCTGTTCAATATCGGCGTGCAGCTTTCGGCGCCGCGCTGGGTCGCGGGCCGCTCGCTCGCGGCGTTCCAGGCCTCGATTTCCGGCGGCATCGCGATCGGCGCCTGGGGCTGGGGCCATCTCACGGACTATGCCGGGGTCGAGGTCGCGCTGCTGACGGCCGCCGGCCTGATGCTGATCTCGCCGGTGCTCGGGATCTGGCTCACGATGCCGCGCGTCGGCGCCCGCAACGAAGACGCCGACGTGCTGGCCGATCCGGAAGTCAAGCTGTCGCTCACGGCACGCAGCGGGCCGCTGGTGGTCGAGATCGAATACCGCGTCGCCCAAGAGAACGCCCGCGCCTTTCACAACGTGATGCAGGACGTGCAGCTCTCTCGGCAGCGCAACGGCGCCTATGGATGGTCGATCGCGCGCGACATCGCCGATCCCGAATTGTGGACCGAGCGCTACCACTGTCCGACCTGGCTCGACTATCTACGCCAGCGCAACCGTTCAACCCAGTCCGAACGCGCGCTGCATCAGGAGGCGATCGATTTCCACGTCGGCCCCGATCCGGTGCGGATCCGCCGCATGCTCGAGCGTCCGTTCGGCTCGGTGCGCTGGAAAGAGGAGACGCCGGACCAGGCAGCAAGTGAGGTGCTGCCCGTGGTCGCCACTGCGGCGGGAAGCAGCACGTAGGATTTTGCGAGTCCGTAACGACGTCTTATTGCCCGTGATCCGTCAGCACCTTGTCGCAGCCTTTGGTGAGCCGCGTACGGTTCTGCTTGAGGCAGGCGAGCACAGCCTGATCGCCATTGTTCATCACCGGGCGGCAGAAGCGCGTGACGTCGCGTGCGCAGGCGTCGTGACCGGGCTGCTGCGCTGACGCAGCCGATGCAAACAGGATCAATGGAATGATGAAAGGAAATCTGGTCATCGCGTAATGCCTCTTACCCGGAAGATGTGCGGGCGAAGCTAGAGCGACGATCCCGAGGCCGCAACGGCTTTATTGACAGGCGGGCCTGCGCCGCCGCGTGGCTCCGGCATTCACGCCGGGGCACATCGCGAGGGGAGCGAACCGACGCAACGAGCGATCGTTGCTGTTACTGACTGTCCTGGGCGTCAGCGACCTTGCGTGACGCGCCGCCCTTGGCGAGTTCCTTGTCCATCACGGTGCGGCAACCGGCGCTCAGATCCGAACGATGCTTCATCATGCACGCCGTGATCTTCGGGATGTTCGGGATTTCCGACGAACACAGGCGGAAGGCGTCGCCCGTGCACTGCTGCTGCGCTTCGGACGAGAAGGCGAAGCTGGAGCCGGTCGAGGCGATCGAGAGGATGGCGGCAAAGCCCAGAGCAAGGCTGGTGTCGCGGATCTTGCTACTCAAGGACCTGGTGTTCAGAGACTTGGTGTTCAGAGACTTGGTGTTCAGCGAGTTGGTCATTTGAAGCTCCCATTGGCACCGCTGGAAGCGGGCCCGTTGTTGATGGGATCGACCATGCTCCAGCAAAACAGTTTCCACTGTGATGACGGTCACGGGAGGCCCACCCTCTGTGACTATGGTCACGTTGGCGCACCTCCCTGAAATTCCTTCATATCCGCTGCCGTGTTGGTGTCACGTTAACTGTTCCTTCGCATTAATGGCTCGGCGAGCGGGAAATTCCGCCGGTTTGGTTGCGTAATTGGAAAGAATGGCGATGCGTAATGCGTTGGGCCTGATGCTGGCCAGTGTAGTTGCGGCGGTCGTGATTGCCGCTGGCGGTTGGTTTTATTATTCCTCGCGCGCCGACCAGGCCGCTCCCAAGACAATTGCCGCCCGTGCCGCCGATCCATTGCCGGCACAGGCGAAGCTCGCCGCCAAGGACGACGTCGCGACCACGGCGGCGATTGCGGCCAAGCCGGCAGCCGCCCCGGCGCCCGCACCCGCACCCGCACCGATGCCGGTGCAGCAAAAATCGACCTGCGCCAATCCCAACGCGCTCGGCGTCTCCCGGGTGGTCGAGATCGACACCACCGGCGGTCCGGGCTTCGGCTTCGATCATTTCAAGCAGTTCGACTTCCTCACCGACAAAGAGGTCGTGCTGACCTTCGATGACGGCCCCTGGCCGGTCAACACGCCCGCCGTCCTGAAGGCGCTCGCGGATGAATGCACCAAGGGCCTATTCTTCTCGGTCGGCAAGCATGCGACCTACCATCCGGAAATCCTGCGTCAGGTGCTGGCCCAGGGCCACACGGTCGGCGCGCACACCTGGTCGCACGTTAATCTGAACGGCAAGAAGATGACGGAGCAAATGGCCAAGGACGAGGTCGAGAAGGGCTTTAGCGCAGTGAGATTCGCGCTCGGCACCAACCCCGCACCGTTCTTCCGTTTCCCGCAGCTTCAGCACAATCCGGCGATCGTGAGCTATTTCGGCACGCGCAACGTCGCGATGTTCTCGACCGACATCGACTCCTTCGACTTCAGGAAGGGCGCGACGCCGGAGAAGATCATCGAGACCGTGATGACCAGGCTCGACAAGCTCGGCAAGGGCATCATCCTGATGCACGACTTCCAGAAGCACACCGGCGAAGCCATGCCGGCGCTGCTCGCGCGTCTCAAGGCCGGCGGCTACAAGATCGTGCAGATGAAGGCCAAGACGACCTTCCAGACGCTGCCGGAATATGACGAGGCGCTGCTGAAGGACCTGAAGGTGCCGACCTCGAGCTCGCGTCCGATCGGGAGCGTGGTGCAGACGGTTTCGCAGTAACGCGTCAGTCCGATCCAAACTCTTGCGTCATGGCCGGGCTTGTCCCGGCCATATGCTTTTTGAGAGCAGGCACTTACCAGTAGATGCCGTGGCGATGCAGCTCGCTGATGATGCGGCCTTCGGTCCAGCTGCGCTTGTGCTTCCGCTTGTCTGCCTTGGCCGTCGTCGTCGCGGCGGGTTGGGTCGTCGTCGCGGGCGCTGAGGCCGTGGTGGTCGTCGGTGTGGGTGTGGCGGCCGCCGCAGGCGGAGTGAGCGAAACCGCCGGCGGGCGATCGAGATATTTCGGAGCTTCGGCGGCTGGCGCTGCTTCGCTCACCTGCGTCGGCGCGGCAGCAAGCGCCGGCGCCGTTTGCTGAACCGAAGCCGGCTCGCTCACCGCGGACAGCGACAGGCTGCGCGGACCTCCAGCCTGGGCAGAGGCAGAGACCAGCACCATGGCGGCCACCAGAATGATCTTGCGCATATGAAATCTCCCCGTGTTTGGCGTGAGCTGGACACTAGGAGAGCCGCGCTCGGGGTAATGTGATGCGAATCACGCCGGCGGCATCCCTCGCATCTGTCATTGGCTACCGGCGAACGCTCAGCTCCCGGATCGCAAAACCGAGGTCGCGGGGATCGCCCGGAAAATGCGTGACGGCATTGGTGTCCAATTCGATCACGAGCGTCTCCTCGCTTGCGAATCGATCCAACGGAAATGACAACGGGCCTGCGGGCACGACGCCTTTGTAGATCTCACGTCCATTGATCTTGACCAGGAATTCGTTTCCGGAGATCGGCATGGGCCACAATTCGAGCTTCAACGTGCGCGCCGGCATCAACGGCTTGTTCGGAATCTCGAGGCGCGCGTTCGGCGATGCCCATTGAAGCGCACCGCCAGGGGTCATTTCCTTGCCGAAAAGGCCGCGCGTTGCGATCCCCGGCGGAGCTTCTGCGCCGACCTCAAGCACATTGCGTTGCCCATCCATGAATTCGCGCGAAGACCGGTCTGTGGCCACGGATATCAGCCGCTGCCCCGGATTGGCCGTGAGCCGTCCGGACGCCACCAGACAGTCGAACTTTTCAAAGCCTTCGGGAAAATACGGCCGCCCCGCCCTGTCGGGCCAGGACATGATTCGCGGCGCCGCCCAAGGCACACGAAGCTCCGCTGCGAGCCGGCGCAACAAATTGTGCATCATCGGATTCGCAACATCGATGACAAGTCCGTTGCAGCTCTTGATGTCCGCCGACAGGCGATTGTAGTCCCAGTCGAGAGACGTCGCCTTTTGCGCGTTGACCTGCGCGGCGGCGGTCGGAAGACCCGGAAGACCCGCGCCCACCACTTGCATCACCAGCAGCGGCCGCAATATGCCGAGGCCGAGGTGAACAGCCACGACGACGGCAACGGCGGCAACGGCGCCTGGATTCCACCGCTTCGCAGCCAAGGGAGCCAAGGGAGCAACGACAAGAGTGAAGAGCATCGGCATCGCCATGGCCAGGCCCTTGCCCGCGGCCCAACCATGACCGGCCGCGAGGATGGCAATGGGTACGAGGCATCCGGCAAGGCTGCCTGCCAGGAGTCGAGCAGCGCTTCCGTCCGGATCGGCGCGCCAGATCGTCCACGCTGTTCTTGCAATCCCCCTCAACAGCACGAACAGAAAGCCATAGAGCAGCAATTTCCACGCGACCGCCGCGGCGACGGGCCAACCCGCCGACGGCAGCACCGCATAGAGGCCGAGACCCGCAAGCGCGGATTCGACGGGCAATGAGAACCAGGCGTTCGCCAGTTCTCCGATACGACTGTCGGGACTGGTGATGACAGCGAGAAAGTTCGCGTCGCTGCCAAATAGGTAACGCTGATAGTACTTCCACCAGTCGGGCGGGTTGATCGCTGCATGACTCAGCTGGCGGACGACATAGGCAACCGTGCCGGACCAGAGCGGGATGCACGCGAGCAGCGATATTCCCACACCCGCCGCCAAGCCTGACGCAGCCACGGGCAAGGCCTTGCGCGAGGCGCGTTGCCAGCAGCCCATCGCGGCCGCAACCGCCGCGGCGGGACCGTAGATCGTCAGCGATTCCGGGTAGAGAAAGAACGCGCCTGTCATCAAGGCCGCAAAGACCGCTCCCAACCGCATGATCGAGCCGGGCATCTGCCCAAAGCGATTGTGGTCGAAGGCGAAAGCCACGAATGCGAGCAGCAGCAGGAAGATCGGCTGCGTCGCAAGTTGCGACCATGCGTTGATGTCGAAGACGTACTGCTCGAAGAATCCGATCGTAAGCGCCGCGGCGCACGCAAACCCCAGCCAGCGCCGCATCGAGAGCGCATTGACAAAGACGAACAGCGCCGCAAACAGCATGTTGAGCTGCATGCCGACCATATACGGATAGGCGCAATCGACGACATCGCCGCGACTGATGGCGGCGATTGCCGCATGGATCATCGACACGGCGCCGCGATAGTCGACGAACTTCAGCGCCATCACTGAAATTGGATTGGAGTTCGTCTCGTCGGCGCTCTGGACTGCCAGGGTTGCGTGGTCGAGCACCCGATACGAAACCGAGGAGCCCACGTACAGCATGTGATCGTAGACGTTGGCCTGGAAAACGCGGAAGCGCGCGCCTCCGGTCCAGCCGGGAGCAAGACACACCATCGCAATCGCCGCGACCGCTATCGCCATCGCAAGCCGGCGTCCGAACGATGGCTCGGGCCGCCGACGCAGCGCCGGAAAGCGCATTGCGGCGGCAATGACAAGACCGGCGATTGCCATCGCAAGCAACGTCACCCATGGAGCGACGCCGGAGAGATACAGGACCGCGGTTCCTGCGGCGAGAAGGCCGAAGCCAAGCGGCGGCGCGAGCGCCCAGCGCACAGCAAACTGGTCCGACGGCAGAAGCAGGGAGAACGGAAGACCAATGGCGCCGCTCGTGAGCGCGACGAGCCCAACCACCAGGATATCGTGCATGCTGCCTCGCGCCGCCGCATTGCCTTTAGTTTCGGCCGTCCGGACGCGCTGTCAATCCAAGGCAAATGACCAAAGCGCGCAGCACGCGGGCCGCGAAGCATTGTCAGCTTCATGCATGATTTGGGATATTTCGACCTGGAGCAGAAAACCCTGCAACGTCTCGACTTAGGTCCGTTCCGTCACCAAAATCTTCGGGCCGGACGCTGGGGCGCTGGTGCCGCAAGAGGGATTCGAACCCCCGACCCCGTCATTACGAAGCCCGAATTCGCAGTGTCCCAGACGTGGCCTCAAATTCACGCCAATGCACAATGATTGCGTCTCCGGACGCGTCCGAAAGGGATTCACATATACGTCCCGAATGAACGCGGCGACATTGTAGGGATGACAACGGAATAGGAGCAAACTGAAGAAACAGCAACCGCCCTGTAACCTAGCAATGATCTGCGTAAGCTAGGGAAGGGGGCATCTAAGCTTGCATGACGTAAGTGCATCTCTTGGGCCGCCAAGCGTCGCTCGAAAGCTGGTCGAGCTTCGAGTTCCGGCGATCTCCGTTGCTCAATTTGAGCGGCTGCAGAAAGCGCTTGCCGGGCAATTGTGAATGGCGGACTTCCCGCTTTTGCCTATAATGTGGACGACGACACTGCGCCCCCTATCCTCCCAGCTCGCCACCTGATCCAGCGACAAAAATTTGTTGGCAAAGATGGTGACGTGACTCGCCTAGTTTGGGCCTACCCCGTTGATGGCGACGCGGGACTGGAGTGGCGCAACGAAATCCGGATCGGCGGCTTTGCAGATGTTTGTGCGGTCGAGCACCTGATTTCAATCAATTCGGTGGACTACACGATCATTCCAGCCCAGGTGCTGCTAGGATCTCCCGGAGTAATTCGGCGTCTTTGTTCCGAACATGACGTTCGGATCGGAGAAATGAACCTCACCGCCAAGTCTTACGAACTTGGGACGGCCAACGTGCACGATTTCGTCGAATTTCTTCAAAGTCCCGAGCGTCGCCTCCCTGTTGTTCTCGTTTCACCTTACGTAAATGGCGATCCCTCTCCGCTTGATCGGAATGCCATGGCCCAACGTCTTGCCGGCGTGGCAGTAGTGGTTCATTTCAAAGATCCGGAAGCCACGTGGGATGTAGCTGATGCGGTTGGCAGGAGCATGTCCTGCTTTGATGGAGCAGCTCGCCTTTATTGGCCGGGATTCTCGCCGGACCAAGACCCTCGAAGACATCGTCTCTACTTGGGGGCAAGAATGCGCGAGACAGGAGGGCCTTTGATCGCGCGATCGATCGAACGATCCATCTTCGCCGTAGCTGCCTTTCGGTTTGTCCCTGATCCGCGCCTAAACGACATCGTCCGAGAAGCGGAGCAAAACGAACGTCACCAGCGACTTGAGGTTCAGAAAGCTTCGAGTGGCATCGATTGGGAAGACATCTCTATACACTTAGACGAGGATCTTGCTAACGCCACTCAGAAGATCAGCGATTTGGAATCGGAAATAAGAAATCTCAAGGTCAATCAGCAGATTCTATTCTCTGAACGACTTGAAGAACCCGCGGAAATCGATGCAGCACCTGAACAGGTGGGAGCGCCGACTTCGGTGGAAGAGGCCTGCACTAGAGCGAAGGACTTTATGCACCTCATTGTCTTAGACGCCGCGATCGACGCGGCGCGAAGCAGCCCCTACAAGCGTCCAGCAGACATCTTGGAGGCGCTAATCAGTCTGGACGAAATCGCCGCAGGCGGCATCGGAGGCAACCTCCTTCAGAAATTGAAGGATCGTGGCTGGGGAAAGCGTAGCAGCATGCATATCTCTGCTACCACTAAGGCAAATTACGGCAAGTACTATCAATTCGAGTACGCCGGCAAGAAGCATTACTTTGAGCCGCATATCACCCTCGGTTCGGGTGACGCCAACTCCTGCGCATCCATTCATTTCATCGGAGATCACAAGGTCGGAAAATTCGTCATCGGCCATGTCGGGAGGCATTTGCCAAATACAAACACATGATGCCGAAGCATTGCCGAGCTAATGGCAAGGAGAGCCGAAGCAGCGCCGCAGCGAAGCCATTAGTCCTTCAGCCGGTTCCGCAACGGTCTCGTCCGGCCGTATCGACCAACGGGACAATCCTTACGCCCTTCCGACCCTCAAAGCTCTGGGACCGAACGGACGACTCAGCGTATTGATGAGACTCGCCCGCCTAGCATGATCTCCTAGCGCGGCTTTAGAAATTTCTCGTTCCTTGACGATCCAACTCGATGTTGCTGCGCGACCCGAGCGCAGGAGAAGCTGAGGGCGCGCTCTCGGCGATACGACAACAGGTCAGCACCGACCTCCATCCCCGGTCAGAGCGCGGACTAGTGCAGGATTACCTGACCAAATGGCGTGCCGCTTACGATTATCGTGGCAAAGGCTCCACTTTCGACCGAGCGCAGGAAATTAGTTCAATCTATGAACAGGGAGCTCCAATCGCATCGACGGTGGACGGCCGTTTCAGCTGAATTCATACTGGAAATGCGCAAAATTGTTTCATAATGCAATTATTTCGCACGGCGGTCGGCTAAAGGCTTAAAATCTGGTTGAAACTTTCCTTCAGCGAGTGCGGAGACTTTGGGGAGCACGACTCATCGTGCAAAATGACCGCGTCGTGACCGCCTATCGGCGTTCTGAAAAGCAAGCCGGCAAACTGTTGCGGCACCGATACGCTAAATGCGCCGATGAGAACTAGGAGACCACCCTTTTTTATCTAGTCACGAATTAGACAGATGGCTTTTGCGACAAAGAGCAACCTCTTTTATAGGCGGATACAATGTATAAACCTGGCGGAACGATTGCGGCGGCTCTCAGCCGTATTCAACAAACCGTTTACGTTTTGCCTGCCATCCAACGCGAATTCGTCTGGAAGCCAGACCAGATCGAACGCTTATTCGACAGTTTAATGCAGGGGTATCCATTCGGTACCTTTCTGTTTTGGAAGGTCGATGCGTCGACGAGCGGAAAGTTTAAGTTCTACGATTTCGTTCTCAACTATCATCAGCGCGACGCTGCCCACTGCCCTGAACTACCAGCGCTCCACAATCAGGCAGTGACCGCTGTCTTGGACGGTCAGCAACGGTTGACCGCCCTTAATATCGGCCTTCGAGGCTCGATGGCGATAAAGCAACCCAATAAGTGGTGGACAAATCCTGATGCGTTCCCGAAGAGGACGTTAAGGCTCAACCTTCTTTCATCGGGCCAGCCGGATGAGGACGGGATCATCTTTGATTTCCGGTTTCTGGACGACCTGCAGGCTACCCGAAGCGCTGACGCCTTTTGGTTCAAGGTCCCTGATATACTCGGAATGAGCAGCGGTCCGGCAATGCTGGAGGCCCTAATGGCGCAACAACTCGCCGGAGCTGAACTTCAACGCGCCTACAAGGCGGTTGATCGACTACATCGCGTAATTCATACCGAACCTCTAATCCACTACTATGAAGAAGAAGCACAAGATGTTGAGCGCGTCCTGAACATCTTCATCCGCTTAAATTCAGGCGGGACGGTTCTCTCTTATTCTGATCTTCTCCTGAGCATTGCAGTAGCGCAGTGGGATACGGTCGATGCGCGAGCAGCGATTCACAAGCTGGTCGATGAACTGAATAGGATTGGAACGGGATTTGATCTAAGCCAGGACTTCGTGTTGAAGGCAGGTCTCATGCTCGCCGACATCGCCAGTGTCGGATTTAAAGTTGAGAACTTCACGCGGGCCAATATGGCCACGCTTGAAGCAAATTGGCCGGCTATTCGAACTGCCCTGGTCAGAACTGTAGAACTTGCCGCGAGCTTCGGCCTGAATGGTCAGACTCTTCGCGCGGATAGCGCTCTGCTGCCAGTCGCTTACTACCTTTATTCCCGGTCTGCTCCTGAGAATTACGTTACGCACGGACAATTCGCGAATGACCGGGAGACGATCAGACAATGGCTAGTTCGTTCGCTTTTGAAAGCATCAGGGATCTGGGGCAGCGGCCTCGACACCCTGCTAACGGCCTTGCGCGACGTGATAAAGAACAATTCTAAAACTTCGTTTCCGGCGCGCGCTCTTATGGACGCAATGGAGGCACGCGGCAAGTCTCTCTCATTTGCTCCTGCTGAAATTGAAGATATCCTTTCTATGGAATATGGCGACAAGCGTCTATTTGGACTGCTATCTCTGATGTTCACTTTCGTCGATCTGCGAAACCAGTTCCACATTGATCACATCTTTCCCATATCCCGCTTCACGGCGACACGCCTGAGAAGAGTCGGCATTCCAGAAGCCGACATTGAGCAAATCGCATCATTGGCGAATGAGCTGCCCAATCTCCAACTTTTGGAAGGATCTGCTAATGTTGAAAAGCGGGCTGCCATGCCGACCGACTGGTTGAACGCACGTTTCCCGACCGACGGGGATCGCGACCATTACCGAGCAATTCATCTTCTGGGAACTGTGCCCAGTGAGATTCAAGGATGCGAAGCATTCTGGTCCGCACGCAAAGAGCAGCTTCGTAAAAAGATCTCTGACGTCCTCAATCAACAGCCAGGCGCAGATGCATCCTAATGTACAGATTCATTTCCGTCAGAAAGTTGCTCCCGCCTGAGGAAACGATTTTAGACCGTTCGTGCTATCATAGCTACCGCAGGCGTTTGACCTAGCAATGAAGCACAAGCAACCACAAGGTCGCTACAAGAAGGAGAAGCGACAAACCACCTCGGCAACATTTGCCTGAAAGCGGTCTACTCGGCGCAAAGGGCAACTTCGGGCAGCAGAACAAAAGACAAAATTCAACGATATCAGTAAAGGCGATATACCCGATTCATTCATGTTCCGAGACGCTCGACGGCCCACACCGAAATTGTGGAAGCGGGTGTTTGCCGGCGGATGCAGTTGCCTCCCGAACACGTTCTGGTCAGCTGATAGCGGCTATGCTCATGTGTGCTCCACTCATTCGCGTGCGAGGGATAGCAATCAGCGCGGACAGAATGGGGTATTCTTCATGAGGCACATTCCCGACAGGGAGATCCGCAATCGCACGGGCGCCTCGGACGGTTTGATGAGGCCGGCCGGGGTGCGCGGGGCCGACCGTGCTGCGTCGACAAATCGGAGAGGGGTCGTCTGCCCAGGAAGAGGCGTTCGGAACGGGCTAAGGCCCCTCAAATGCTCCGGGTGGTCGCATGGTCACCCTGGCGGATTGACGTATTTGTTCCGGTTCCCAAAACACCTTGTCACCAACTGCGTCACAGCTCCTCAAGCCGGGTCCAACCGGCTTTCTCCTCTCTCTTACTTCCTCTTCTGACGGGGTGTGACGGAGTGACGGAGCAAGCGGCGGCGGCGAAAGAAGACGCAGCTATCCGCCGTCCTGGTCCGGCACACGCCTCCGACCCCGTCAAGCCCGTCACACTTCGTCAGAATGTCGGTCGGACGGGTTCAGCGGCCCTGTCAGAATCCCACCTCTCCGTCCCCGTCTACGATTTTAGTACTTGCGCTGCGGGTGAGTGTTGAAGCTGGTGTTATCATCATCCTGCCACTCGGACAGTTCTGGGTATTGCCACTTCCATCCCGGGTACTTTTCCTCCCACCGCGCGCGACACTCGGCCAAAGGCGGAAACTGCCAGCCTCGAACCTGACTGTTCCGCCAGGGCGTACACCCCCATTGCTTGAGATGGCTGGCCAAGACCTGCTCATCCAAATGTCGCAGGGCCGTCTGCTCGCGCGCGATGTCGTACAGACCATTTCGCGGATTGCGGCCATCAACGTCCGGTTTGGAGCGCGACAGTGCTCGACTCGGATGATCTACACCGAATCCCTCCGGCAAAAGACCATCTTCGAAAAACTTAAGCAACCAAGCGTCAAGCGGCTTGATGCTGCGCTCCTGTTGCTTACGCAGGGCCTCGGTCATCGGAATGTTGCGTGGGTGCCATCCTCCCACGTCAAGCCGGAGCAGATCGTACAGCAAAGCCGCGTATCCTCCATTTTCCATTTGCTCATACAGCGGCTCGAACCAAGACTTGTCTTGCCGCTTGCCCTCTGACACTTGGAATATGGCATAACGCCGCTCGTGCTCCCCGGCCGGAACTACCCAATCCTCATTCGAAGCCATCAAAACGTGGAGCATGTTTGGAACGGTAACGCCGTCCCGTCCTTTTGCTTCAATAAATAAGGTTGGCTCCGTTATGAGCCGCTTTAGATTCCCTTCTGCGGCCTTGTCACCCGGCCAGTAGGCTTCGTCAGCAAAAAGGAAGCAGACGTCGCGTAGATGTGCATTAAAGCGGCCGGCAAGATGATCTGCAGATGAGATGTGTGTCGCATGCTGTCCAAAAATGCGGACTAAGGCGTTCCCAAGGGTACCCTTGCCAACTCCCCGGCCGCCCTTCAGCACCAACGCTACCTCAGCTCGGTCAGCAGGATGCTGTACCGTCCAAGCTAACCAGTTCAGAATGTATGTTTCCGCATTCGGATCACCTGCAGCGATCACCTCGGTGACATGTTGCCGAAGGCGAGACCAGTCTCCTGGTTTTGGCTCCTCACCCCAATTCTGCCAAAGATTAAGTCGGCCATCTACCACCGCCTGACGTAAATCTGGCCGAAACGTCAGTCCCAAATAAGTTCGACGTTCTGGATGGCTGGTCCACCAGTTTCCGAGGGGGACCGGCTTTCCGTCCTCACCAAAAGTATGCTCGTTCTTGAAGTAATTATGAAAGTCGCCGAAAGACAGAAAGGTTGGTACCGAACGTCTGTGAACTACCGTTCCCTGCTTCAGTTGGTCCTGCGGGTCGAAACGCAGTATGCGTGTCTTCCCACCATCTTGCACGACGCAATACTCGGCATTTAGACGCGCGAGCTGATCATCTGCCGACTGGCTCTTTGGCACATTAAGCACCGAGCGAACAACGCCCGCTACTTCCCGGTTTGACAGCCGTCCATCCGCGAAATTTTCGTGCAACCCAACGTTCCCGTCTACATTTGCCGCGTGAATGGCCGCAGCGACCTCCTTATCGGTTTTGCCAAGCGCTTGGAGCCGACAACCCAGCGCGAATAGCGCGCCATTCCGACCTTCTTCTGCCTTGCTTGAGCGCGTACGTTTGAGTCCGCTTAAGCGCTCCAGGAGCCATGTCCAGGCCTCCGGCACAGTCCGGATTTCGGTCGGCAAATCCGGCAATTTTTCACCGGTGACGGTAAAATACCGCTTGTCGACGTACACCTCGATCTGCGGGCGTTTGCCTTCCACTCGATCTCCCGGCATTTTCGCGACATTGCCGCACGCAAGTTGGGACGGAGCGCCAAGAGCAAAGATTTTGACCCCGGTACCGCTAGGGCTAACTTCGCAGTAACTGCCGAATTTTTGGATCACTTCGTTAGCCCAATTGGTCAACCTGCCGGTTCTTACGTCGCGGCACGCATCAAGATCTATTCCGCCAAGGCCATCTCCTGTGAAGACGATCCCCCAGGAGCTCTTGCGACACTGGTCAAAGTGCCCCCAAGTTTTAGGGTCACTGGACGACGCCCTTGAGCGTTTACCAGGCGTGTACGGCACCTTCCTTGTGTTTTCGTCGTGCCATTCAACCCAGCGACGCATGTTAATGAAATCGCCAAAGGCATTGGCGATGAGGAGTAGTGCGTTCTCGTCAGCATTCGGATTCATGTGTCCTCCAGAATTGGAGGGGCTATAGTCGTCAAAATGCGATAGCGGCCTTCCGCCGCGATGCTTACGATCTTGGCGGAGCGCCTCGACATCAACCGAAATTCTTCCTGACCGTACCCCTTGCGTCGAGCCAAATCGCGCCTACTCTTCCCCGATCCGAGTTTCGCAATTTTAAAAGGAGGAGCGTGATGAACGGGGATACTAGTTGGGAAGTTCAACGTTGGCAGATCGCGATCGAAAAGGATCGCGCAGGGCTGATCAAGCTTCTGCGTTCAGGTGATGCAATGCCGGAAGTTGCGCGCCAAAGGCTTGCTGACGAGTTTGAAAATAAGAGTAGGCACGTCGAAGCTGCTGCAGACGCAGAGCTCTATCAGGAATTCGTTTCCGATTTTAAGAGCTCGCCTCACCGACTCGCGGGCCCGATTACAAAATCTGAAACCGATCGTGCGGTCAAAGTGATGCAAGAGCGTACGAAAGCCGAGGGAAGGGCGAACGTCAGGCCGGATGGAAGAAAGGCAGCAACAATGCTGCGTGACGAACAAACTCGGGCCTACGCTGCCTACTACGGCCTGAACTTCCGACGCTTCAAAAACGTCATGGATGGCAAGGACGGCTCTGCTAACAGAATGAAACGCTAGGCTCCATCAAGGATGGCACATAACGGCTAAAGAGAACTGATGATAGAGGGTCTGGTCTATCATCAGTGCATCAGCTCATTTAATGCTGCAAGTAGAGGACGTCATTCGCCAGTCTCCATAGAAGGCTTTGCTGCCTAGCTCTGTTGAACGTCCTTCCCATTCAACAAATCCCGGCTTTAAGTCATTCTTCATCGTGGCCCGACAGCGATCGCCTGACACAGCAATCGTCAAAGTTTGTATTCTGTCTTTGAATTCTCTGGTTCTCCGAAGGGTGTTTTCATCGACCAGTTGGAAGGTGCCATCGCCCACGGACCCCAACTGGGTGCCGCGATCTGCAAAGCGACCTTTCTGCTGATATGTGTATTCGATCTTCCCGTTCGGGCGAACCGTCATAACAACATTCGCCGAGCTATGAGTCCGGATAGGCTTCGGTCGGTTCCGCTGGCTCGAGAACGAGATATTCATTTTGATATGAGCATCCCGATTGGCTGCGGCCGCAAGTGTTAGTCCAGATCGCGTACCTTCGATACTCCCGCCATCGCGAACGTTTGTTTGGACGGAGGATGAAGACGATTGTTTCAACTCGGACTCAGCTGTGCCAAATGCTGGCTTAGCTCGCGGTGATAAATAAATCTCTTCTTTTGAGAGCGATCCATATACGAACGGCTGCTGCTCGCGCTTTGTTGCGGTCATGACGTCGTCGCGAACCCGACGAAAGAGCAACGAGATCTCCAAACCGGGTGTTTCCAGATGGCGCAGAAGCGCCGCAGTGAACGGACTGTTTCTTCCGTCGCCATCACTTGCTGTTGTTCCGTCGCGGGCAGCGTATGCAACAAGAACGTTATCGGTCGGCTCAGTAGCCACCAATCCTCGCGCCACAGCACGAGTGGCTAGCGAGCGCTTCATTTTGGCTGCAAATGGATTGTTACGGCAGGCGTCCAGAATCACTAACCCCAGCTGTCGGGCTTTGCTTACTTGCTGATTAACTGATCGCAGGCTGACAGCTTCACTCTCGATATCTGCGTCACTGCGCAACTCAGCATCTGTTGGGATGAGCCAGTTTTCTCCTCCTACCTCCATCCCGTGGCCGGCGTAGAAAACGAGCGCCATCGACGATCCTTCAGCATTGCGCCCGAATTCAACGATAGCCTTGCGCATGTCAGCAGCGGTCGCGTTGCTTAGCTGGCTAACTCTAAAACCCAGTCGTTCCAAAACTTGACTTATATCCGCGGCGTCTTGAGTTGGATTAGGTAATGCGGGCACACGTTTGTAGCCACCATTGCCGATCACCAGAGCCACGCGCTCGGCGCTAATCGCGGGGCTCGTCGTGAAAGTCAATGCGAATGCGAATATCCAAAAACTGAACCGTCCCCGCATCTTAGCCCTCACAAACATCGTTCCGAACAGTAGAGAGACAGCGCAGCATAGTTACCATGCCCGGCTCATAGCAGCCAGCGGTAGGCCCTTCTACACTGCACTCCCTTACCCCGGCCAAGACCTTCCTCACCGGAGGAGACAAAATTCGTGGCACGTACGTCGTGTCTGCACTGCTCCTTCCGCCCCGCCCGATTGGAATATGGCGGAAGGGCGGTAGCGTTTTTCGACTTAGCTTCCGCAAGACGCGATCGCCAGGAGCTATTTCTCATGTCCGCAAAAGTATTCACAACCGCGACCAAATCCGAGCAGGTGTCTGAGACACTTCTGACGCTCAATGAAGCCGCCGAGCGGCTGGGCTTACCCTACTGGCAACTGCAACGGGCGGTGCGGCGCGGAACGGTCCCGAGCTACGCTCCCTTCAACAGACGCCGCCTGGTTTATCTGTCCGAACTGAAAGCCTTCGTTGCTGCGAGCCGGCAAGGGGGCTCATTATGAGCGATCTCCGAACCCCCCCACCGCCAGGTGACGATCCAATGGAGGAATTCGATCTCCACGATCTCGCCTCGGCCGCTCTCTCGTTTCTTCCAGATCATCGCCGCTCGTATCCTTGGGTGCTTCAGCTGCCAGGGCAGGTCGTGCTCATCAACAGTTGCTGCTGTTGCGGCGATAGTACGTGCCTAGAAATACACTTCTGTCGGTGAGCGCATTCGTGCGCACACCAAGATCCTCATGGGGTCCGAGTTCGTCAACGGTATAGCGACCCCATCATCAATGGTGATGGGGCACAACCGTCCTCACGGCCATCGGAGCGCCGAGCCGTTCTCTTGGTTACATCGGCGGTTGCAATGGAAAGCGGCTCAACAATTTCGAATTAGTTGTAGCGAGCCCGTCTCCGGATTTTTCTCTGGTTTGGAATGGAGAAAGCAACTTGAGTAGGTCCGTTAACATCACTCGCCGCGAGAGAAGGCGGAAGCTGACCTCGGGCGCAATCGTGGTGCAGACCCGCTGGGTCCTCAACTACCGGGAACCTCGGTCAGGCCAACGGCGTCAACTCTTTTTCGAGAGGCAGAAAGACGCTCAAGCTCGGCGAAATCAGATCATCGCCGAAATCGAGACGAGCTCTTATTCCGAGGAGAGATCCCGAGCCGTCACGATCCGGGAGATCGTCCAACGCTGGCTTGAGAGCCGAGAAGGTGAGGTGAAGCCAGGCACGCTGGACGGCTACCGGCGGGCCGCCGCTAACATCGTCGGCCCGCTCTTGGTGGGTTCGTCGCAGCAGCGGACGCGGTTCAAGCTGACCGGGAAGCAGCCTGAAGGAACGAAGATCATCCCGCTGCTCGGACGTGTTCGGGCCCGTGAGCTCACGACGAGCGACATCCGATCGTGGCACAAGGTATTGACGACGCATGTCGGCGCCTATTCAGCGAACCGTGCGAAGATGTTTCTGGTGAGCGTCCTTTCGCTCGCTGCGGAGGATCTGAACATCCGCCCGCCCGCTATGCCTACCAACCTGGGCCGCGGGAGGACCAAGCTAAAGAAGTCCCTTCTGAGCACGGCGCAAGTGTCCGAAATCATCGAGCACGCGCGGCGAGATCGTGAACGCGGACTATACGCCGCGTTCCCATTCTTGTCAGGCACTCGACCGAGCGAGCAGCTCGGGCTGTTGTGGGAGGACGTGGATTTCGAGGCAAATGTGATCCACATCCGGCGCATGCAAGAGCGTGACGGTTCAATCACGAACTTTACTAAAACCATGGCTGGCGCCCGGGACGTCCCGATGGGGACGGTGCTGCGAGGCCTGCTGCTCGAATGGAAGCTGAGCTGTCCTCGGCGTGATGGCGCGCTCCATCGTGTCTTCCCCGGACTGGGCAATCTTCAACCCTGGCCACTGCCTCGGATTGGTGGCGGGGGTCCGCTGCTCTACTGGAATTTTCGTCGGCGGTTTTGGGCTTCCACCCTCAAGAAGCTGGGTCTACCGCCGGTCACACCACACAGCGCCCGCCACTGGTTCATCTCAGCGCTTCAGGCCCAGGGAATCGAGGTCGGATTAGTTGCCAAGATCGCGGGTCACGCAAACGCAAATGTAACGCTCGGGCACTACACACACGCTGTCAGAGGCGCGGAGAGCGCCGCCGCTGCAATCGAACGAGCGTTTGTCCCATAGATTGCGGAGTTCATGAGGTCCGGCACTGAAAAACCTACTTCGAACTCGCGTCGATTAGCCTAGCAATCAGATCGGCAAGATCGAAATCAATTAGCTCCACCGCGATGTCTTCGAGAAGCGTAGCACTCTCGCCTGATCTTCGGCCCTCGGGCTCGAGTTTTAGTTCGGGCGGCATTGTTTCGAAATATTCTCGTTCAAAGCTGGCTGCCTCCTCGATGATCAACTGAGCTTCATCGAATGCGCGTTTGACGGCAGTCAACAAGTTGACGGCTGTTGATAGCGGCCGGTCTTGGTCCTTCAGCATTGCTGCCCCGGGTGCACCATTGATCGGAAACGATGAAAGCACGACTTCGGTTTAAACGCAATTTTCTGAGACTTTTGATCTACAATCTATTTTGCGAATCGAGACCTACGCTGCAGGCAGAACTCAGACCGCGACGATATACACTCGTGGCCGGGCTTGGTCCGGGACATCAAGTCATCTGGGCCATGCGCCAGCGTCACCGCCGACAGCCGCGACGCTTCGCCTAGATCGTAAGCGTTCCTTTAAAGTCCGACTTCTTCTTCGCGATCTTTTCCCGGATGATGGCGTCGATGCGCAAGGACGGCTGCGTGGTTGCTGGCGCAGTCGTCTCCGACTGGCTGGATTTTCAAGCTCGGCGATAGCGCCAATCACGCGGTGCGCTGGATGCCCGGCGCATCCATCGCATGAAAGCGGCTTTGGAAAAAATGGGTGGCCGGCTCAAGCCATACTGAAAGCGGGCGGAGCCTGTTATCGAGCCGCCTTTGCGCGGACCCCATTGGCGCTTTTCGCGAGATTTGACGAGCCAAACGAAAATGGGCGTTTCAAGCCTAGCTCAGTTGGTCCAGGCGAAAGCGACCTTGTCCAGGGACTTCGGCCCGAACTTTTCGGAGGAGCGGGCGACCATGCGGCCACCGAGCGCGCGATAGAATTCCGTTGCCGGATCATTGTCGGAGAGCGCCCAGATCACCATGCTCTTGAGGCCGCTCTGCAGGAGATCGCGGCGGGCGGCGGTGAAGAGGCGGCGGCCGAAGCCGAGGCCCTGGAATTCCGGGCGCAGATAGAGCTCGTAGATCTCGCCTTCGAAGTGCAGGCTGCGGGCGCGGTTGCGGCCGTAATTGGCGTAGCCCGCGACCTTGTCGCCGAACACAAGCACGCTGACGCGGCTGCCTTTGCGGATCGCGCTGTCCCACCATTGCGGGCCGCGACGGTTGATCAGCTTCTCAAGCTCGGCGCCGGGAATGATGCCCTGATAGGCTGAGCGCCAGGCTTCGTCATGGGTAGACGCCACCGCGATTGCATCCGCAGATTTGGCCGGCCGAACCTCGATCAGGGTTGTGCTCATGCTCCGATCAAAGCAAGTCAGCGCGCGGTCTTCAAGGTCCATCGTTAATTATCAGTTAACCTGTGGTTTTTCGGTATCAGTTTTTGCCGGACAGGGCGCTGGGGTGCCCGCGCGCGGCTTGCCGTCAACTTTCATTGTCCTGAGCTGGACCAATCGGGTCGGATGAGGCGCAAAATCCGTGCGACCTGCACTGGGCGCCGCTCGGCTATGAAGTTCGCGACCGCAAACTGTTGGTTCACGAAGCCGATGCCGAACGAGTCAGAGCGATTTTTTGCCGCTTCGCGCGGCTCAAATCCGCGACCTTGCTAGCGCGGGAACTCGTCGCAGCCAACGAACGCAACCGGTATGGCCACGTGCTGGACAAGGGTGTGCTGTACCGGATCCTCAACAACCGGGTCTACCTGGGAGAGGCGGTTCACAAAGGCACCTCCTACCCTGGTGAGCACAAGGCGATCATCGACCGCAAACTCTGGGATCAAGTCCATGCCATTTTGAAGGTGAGCCCGCGCAAACGCGCCGGCAATGCTCGGCCCAGACCCCCGCTCTGCTAAGAGGCCTTCTCTTCGGACCCGACGGTGCCGCGATGTCTCCAACCCATGCCCGAAAGTCTGGCCGTCTCTACCGCTACTACATCAGTCAGACCGCCATGAAGCAGGGCAGATCAAACTGCCCCGTCAAGCTGGTGCCCGCCGCCGAGCTAGAGCGAATCATCATCGATCAGGTCCGCCTGCTCCTTCGAACCCCTGAAGTCATCGTGCAAACCTGGCGCGCTCTACCTAGGCAATCGGCGGGGGTTAGCGAGGCCGAGGTGCGGAGCGCGTTGATCGGCATTGACGAGCTCTGGGATGAGCTGTTTCCCGCCGAACAGGCGCGCATTGTCGAGCTACTGGTCGAGCGCATCGACATGCATGCAGAGCGATTGGACATCATATTGAAGATCCGGGGCCTAACCTCGCTGACCTCGGAATTGCAACCGAAGCCATTCCAGCAGGCCGCCGAATGAGCCGACCGACCACCCTCACCCTCGGCCCCCTTGGTCGACCGAAGCTCAGTCGCGACGGCAGAACAATGGTCGTCAGCATTCCGATCTCGTTCCGCCGGCAGGGTGGGCGCAAGCGCGTGGTCACGCCCGAAAATGCGGAAACCTGGTCGCCGCCGAAGCCGCAAGTCGACAACACGTTAGTCAAGGCCGTGGTGCGGCCCATCGCTGGCGCAATATGCTTGAATCGAACCTCTTTAGTTCAGTGCGAGAGCTCGCCAAGGCCGAGAAGATCAACGAGTCCTATCTGTGTCGGGTGCTTCGGCTCACGCTACTCTCGCCGGCCATCACCGAAGCCATCCTCAACGGACTGCAGCCCGAAGGGCTTGAGCTAGCGCATCTGTTGAAATCCATCCCAGCCGAATGGGACGAGCAAGAAGCTATGCTTCGCCGGCGACAGCATTAGGCCTACCTGTTCCTGAGAGGACAGGTAGGCTTTGCCCGGCCGGATGCAGACCAAGGGCTCGGATTCGTCCATCGAATGTTATGGAATATTGCACATCCCAGAACGCGATAACAGAGCTGCACAGCCTGGCTTGGCCATTGACAGCCAGGCCCGGGAAGAAAAAGCTACAGTGCTATTCACAAATCTATGCTCTCCGACTCGCTCCTACCGGTAGGAGTTTGACGCGGCACACGAAGTTTCTTGTAGGCTTCTGACGATAGCCACTCGGTCACGACCTTCTGGAATGACTTGTCGTTCATGAAGCGCGCGAAGATTTCTTCGTTTTGGTCTATCCGCTCGACAAACAGCGCCTCAAGGAGATTCTTAAACACGAGTTCGAATCTGTCCCCGGGATTGACGGCCGCTGCCTGCTTCAGCATTGCATCAGAGATAGCGGCTTCCACGATCTGATCAAAGAAAAGCTGATCGGCTTGATTGAAGTCAGTACCAAACCGGTCGTTGACGACATCGATGAGCCGAGAAAGAGCAACCGCCTCCTCATGCGGGACACCGGTTCCGACCTCGGATGGGCCATCGAGGCGGTTGGCCTGGCCATCGCTCAGGCTGATGGAGCCTTCGCTGATCTTCTGCAGGCGGTAGTATTCGAGACGCAGCTCGTCGTCGAACTGGTAAGACTGCCTGGCGCCGCGCTTCGGCAGCTTGGTCGCGAGGTGCCGAAGGAACACGTAAAGGCGTTCGAGGTCCGTATCCTGGTAGGGAATGATCTGACTGAGGAAGCCATAGAGGCTGCAGAAGGCCATCAGTTTACCGCGCCACAGCTCGACTTCGTCAGGCTTTTCCTGCTGAAGCTCTCTGAAACGGGCCACACACGGGTCAAGCGCCGCATTCATCAACTGATGATCGTTCGGACTTTGGCGCTGGCGCGGCTTGAAATAGACTGCGCAGAAGCGCTCAACGTCGGCAGCCACATAGATGCCGTCGGTATCGAGTTCGCTTTTGATCTCATACATTCGGGCCGGGTCGACGTCCTCGCCAACCTCCGCGCCTTCATAGTAGGTCTTGAAGGCCTCGCGGATCTCATCGCGGTCGTTGACAAAATCGAGGACAAAGGTGTCCTCCTTCAGCGGATGGATGCGGTTCAGGCGTGAAAGCGTCTGAACCGCCTGGATGCCGGCAAGCCGCCGGTCGACATACATCGTATGGAGCAAGGGCTGGTCGAATCCGGTCTGGTATTTCTCGGCGACGAGCAGCACCTGATACTCTTGGGTGGCGAAGACTTCCGGCAGTTCCTTCTCGCGGATGCCGAGATTCATGCCTTCCTCGGTGTAGGTGACATCCTTCAGCTTGTCGTCCGTCACGACGCCGGAGAAGGCCACCAGCGACTTGATGGCGTAGCCCTTCTCCTTGATGTAGCGGTCGAAGCTCTGCTTGTAGCGCACTGCTTCGAGGCGCGAGCTTGTGATCACCATCGCTTTGGCCCGACCACCGATCTTGTGCTGGGTCGCGGCGTGGAAATGCTCGATCATCACCTCCGTCTTCTGGGAAATGTTGTGAGGATGCAGCTTGAGGAAACGGGCGAGTGCACGCGCAGCCTTCTTACGCTCGACGTTCGGGTCATCTTCGCTCGCCTTCAGTAGACGGAAGTAAGTGGCGTAGGTCGTGTAGTGCTTCAGGACGTCGAGGATGAAGCCTTCTTCGACGGCTTGACGCATGGTGTAGCGATGGGCAGGCTTGTCTTCGCGTCCGAACACCTTGAAGGTCTTGTGCTTCGGCGTTGCGGTGAAAGCAAAGAAGCTCAAATTCGCCTGCCGCCCGCGCTTCGCCATTGAACGGTAGAGTTCTTCGACATCCTCTTCGTCGTCCTCGGCCATGTATTTCGCGGCTTCCTCGCGAAGGCCTTGGCCGCCGAGAACCTCCTTGAGGTCGGTCGCGGCTTCGCCGCCCTGGGAACTGTGCGCCTCGTCGATGATCACTGCGCAGTGGCGAGACTTCAGCGTACCGCCATCCGCTTCCCCGCGCTCTTCCGCCATTTTGGCGAGCTGGCGCGAGACGAAGGGAAACTTCTGCAAGGTGGTAATAATAATCGGCACGGCGCTTTCAAGCGCTTCAGCAAGTTGACGCGAACTCTCGTCGATCTTCTGCACCACGCCGTGCTTGTGCTCGAACTGATAGATCGTGTCCTGCAACTGCTTGTCCAGCACCACGCGATCGGTGATCACTATCACACTGTCAAAGACGCGGTTGTTCCTCTCGTCATGCAAGGATGCCAACCGGTGTGTTAGCCAGCCGATAGTGTTGCTTTTGCCGCTGCCGGCCGAATGCTCGATCAGATAGTTGTTGCCCACACCCTCCCGCTGCGCCTGGCGCACCAGCGAGCGAACAGCTTCGAGCTGGTGATAGCGGGGAAATATCATCGTCTCTTTCTTGACCTTCCGACCCTGATCGTCGCGCTTCTCCTCAATCTGCAGGTGGATGAAGCGCGCGAGCAGATCGAGCAGGCTGTCCCGCTGCAACACCTCCTCCCAGAGATAGGCCGTGCGATAGCTGCGCCCCTTTGGATCGGGCGCATTGCCCCCGCCGCCGTTGTGGCCCGTGTTAAACGGTAGAAAGTGGGTGGCCTGTCCCGCCAATCGCGTGGTCATGAACACGGTGTCGGTGTCTGCTGCGAAATGCACGAGCATGCGCCGCTTGAATTCGAAGATCGACTCGCGCGGATCACGATCGATGCGGTACTGGCGCAAGGCATGCTCGACCGTCTGTCCGGTCATCGGGTTCTTGAGTTCGACCGATACGACCGGAATGCCGTTGACGCTGAGTGCCACGTCCAACGACTTCTCCGACACCTTTGAGAAATGCAGCTGCCGTGTGATGCCGACGCGGTTTGCGGCGTAACGCGTCTCAAGCTCGGGATTGAGTCCATGCGCCGCCTTGAAGAAAGCGACCCGCAAGGTCTTTCCATAGCACTTGAAGCCGTGGCGCAAGGTGGCGAGAGAGCCTTCGCGGTCCATCCATTTGGCCAAGTCGGTCAGGATCTGCGCGCCGGTCTTTTCCCCGTGCAGCGCTTCGAGCGCTTTCCACTCCTTGGGCTGAGTGGCGCGGATGAACGCCAGGACGGTCTCCGGAAAGATCGCCCGCTCGCGGTCGAACCCCGCTGCCGGTTCCGGCGCGGCGCCATTGGCCAGCATCGTCGTCTCAATGACGGTCTCGAAAGTGCCTTCTGAATGCCGGGCGTGATTCATGCCGTTGCGCCTCCCAGCTTCTGTCGAAGAAACCAAACCGCCACCGGGCTAAACGGTTGATGCTCTGCCGCATTTGTGCGGTGATCGATCTGCTGCTGAACCTTTTGGCGCGCATTTGGTGTAGAGCGCCACCAATTCAGCACAGAGTCCAACACCGCCTTTCGGCTGCTCTTCAAATAACTCAGATTCAGGCCCAGAACGTCATTGATTTGGATGTTGAATTCTGCGTCAGCGCTTTCAACTGCCCCATTGGAGAGATAGCGCACTCTGCTTTCGATGACATGAGCTATGTTTGCCGGGTTCCACTTGAGGTCGCGACTGCCCTTTCTGGTATCGCAATGTCGCTCGGCAGGAGACTTCCCGTCGCCGCCGAGGCATGCGCCAAGCAGATTTCCATAGACAAGTTGCTGCTGAGGATAGGTGGCCTGACATTGCCAATGCTCGATCTTCATCGCGGCTGATTCCGCGCGAATGCGCCCGGTGCAGTAACAGCACAATCCCTTCTGCTCGCCGACGAGCGCAGCGCGGAGTTCATCTTTTTGCGCATAGTTGTTGTAGTCGCTGTGCGCTTGCTTCCGGTGCTGCGTGAGCCTGTTCGGCTCGGCACCCTTGATGATCATCCTCACGTGTCCCCCTCCATGAAGTCGAGAAGGGTTTTGGCGCGGGTGATCTCGGGGTCGTCCTCTCCGATCTCTTCGGATAACGTCTTGATTGCGGCCCTGGCTTCGTTGCCTTTGCCGTCGGCGATCAGCTTGGCGATTCTGCTGATTGTGTCCTCGACCTCTGGGTTGCGCGACTCTGTGTCCATCACCTCTTCCAGGACACGGCTTGAATCGATGCCGAAAGAGCGCGACGGCGAATAGACCTTGCCGTCCTTGATCATCTGAATCTTGTTGTGCGGCACTTCGCCAATCACCTGCGGCGAATGCGTGGTGGCGATGAACTGGCACTTGGGGAACGTCTTTTCGAGACTGCTCACGATCTTTCGCTGCCATTGTGGATGAAGATGAAGGTCGATCTCGTCGATGAGAATGACAGCTTCACCGCTCTCCAGAGGATCATCCAGTCGAGGATTAGCCTGCGAGAGACGCTTCGCAATATCAAGGACGAGGGCCAGCACGCTACGCTCGCCATCCGACAGCTGGCGGACATTTAGCGACATACCGTTATGATCGATCAAGACTGTAGATGAGCCGTCTTCGGCTGGGCGGAGATGCGAATAACCAGGGAGAAATACAGCGATGGCTTTATCCATCCAAGCGACGAGGTTAGCAGATATTTGTCTCTCCCTGGACAACGCCTGCTGCGCTCGCAGCCATTCTGCAACAAGTCTCAGATTCAGCGTGCTTGATGTGAGAGCTTCAAAGTATGCGGCCTGACCTGGAGAGCTGGCCGCCGTACGCTCCTTGCGATCGCGATAATAGGATCGAGACGTTGAGTAGTGGACCAACAGCGGCGCGCTTCGCTTTCGCTTTGCCCTGGCTTTTAGCTCTTGTTCTGAGGGGTAAAAATACACCGGATCGGCTGGCGACAACGTATCTTGCAACTCGCGGAGCTGGTTTCGCAGACGGTCTCTGGGACGCGCTGTTTCGAGGATTTCACGGCGCAGGCGCTCAACGTTCTCTCCTGACTCGGAGAGGACTTGTCCCCGCCATTCGCGCAAGCGTATGAAGGCGTCAGCGTCATCATCAAAGCGGATGTGAAGCGCAGCTTCGGCGAGAGGTGCATCGCCATGAATATCGTCGATACCAAAGCCAAAGGGCTTGAACGGCATCTTTTGAATGGCGGGCATCAGATGCGAGGCGCAAAATCGAATAGTGTCCAGGGCAGTGCTCTTGCCCGCCCCATTGATGCCAATAATCAGATTGAAGCCATCGTTGAAGGTGAACTCGGCTTCTTTGAAAGCTCGCACATTGTCGAGCGACAAGCGCGTGATTTTCATGCCGCCTCCGGGATGTCGATCTGGCCAATGACGGCGGCGGCGATCAGCGCGCCGCGCCGTTCCTTGAGGAGCGCGATGGAGTGCTTAGTGGCGGCGCGCAGACGATCGATCTTGGCGATTTCGGTTGCGATGTAGCGGACGATCTCGTGCTGTTCCTCGATCGGAGGAACGGGCCAGTAGCTCTCAAAAAAGCCTTCTGGATAAAGCCGTAGGCGCGACGACCAGACGCCCTTTGAATAGCGCGTCACTTCTTGTGCAAAGACCGGAATACGGACAAGGGCGTCGATATAATCGGGAATGAGGCGCGGGCCGGGTGCGTAGACATTGTAAGCGGGGCTCACGATGCCATCAACGCGCGCAGTCCCCATTGCTCCCATCCATGCCCAGAGTGTGTTGATAACCAAGTCGCCGGCGAAGCAAAGCTTGTAGCCGGTCGTCGACTCCGCCTCGAACATATTGACGTCTTTCTCGGAACGAGGCGTGACGCCCGTCAGATGGGAAACGGTCAGCATCTCCTCTTCGCCGGTCTCGGAGCGTTCGTCGCGCTCCTGGAACAGCCAGCGTGATCGCTCCACTTCCCAATGAGCGGGGATATTACCGAGCCAGCCGATGCCGGAGGGTCGCAGCGCGACGGCGGGGTCGAGACCGCGCATGACAGCCTCAGCGACAATCGCGCGCCGCTTCTCTGCCAGTAAATCCAGCAGCCGCTGCTTGGCGACGATCAGGGCGTCGATATCGGCGGTTTCCCGGTCAAGAAAGCGGGCGATATTCGACTGCTGTTGCTTGCTCGGAAAGGGAATCATTAGGTTTCCAATGAAGTCCCAATCTGCGCGCGGCATCTTCGACCCGAAGGTAGATGCGTCGACAGCATCGATGAATTGCCGTGCAAGCACCACGTATAGGCCAAAACGTGGGTCCAGCTTTTCTGGATGGAGAGGCAGTAGCTCAGTGCTACACCGGCCGTCAAACTCCGCTATCCAAGCCTTCGCGAGATACGGACGCAGCTTTCCGAATAATATATCGCCGGAGTGAAACACGGCAGACAGCGACTCTCCGCCGGCGAGAGGCACTTCCCCTTCCACCCCTTGCGGACTTGCCGTTGAAATTAATCTCCCAGTCCCACTCTCGATGTTTTCGAGCCCCACATAAGGCAAATCACTATTGCTCCCTTCGATGCGATCCCGTCGGAGCTCAACTGCATACTTTAGCTTTAGCACTGGCTGATCAGAACGCGCGCCCCCGCTCATTCCGTCACCTCCCGCAACAGCCGAAGGATTTCGTCTTCCGCCTTCTTCAGGTCCGCATCGATCTCGGACAGCTTGCGCGGTGGCGTGAAGGCGTAGAAGTGACGGTTGAAGTTGATTTCGTAGCCGACCTTGTCCTTGGCGCGATCCATCCAGGCATCCGGCACATGCGGCAACACCTCGCGCTTGAAGTAGGCGTCGATATCCTCCTTCAGCCGCACGTTCTCGAAGTCGCGGAGATCGGCATCGGCCTCGAAGCTGGAACCTTTCTTCACGGGCGCACCCTTCGGGTCTTTCACGGTGAAGACAGTTCGGAACAGCTTCTCCTCTGACGTCTTCCAGCCCGAGCCGCACTTCTTGAGGAGCTTCTCGATGCTGGCCCAGACTACGTTCCAATTGAGCTGCGGCTCGCGGCCAAGCGCCTTGTCGATGGCCTGAATGTCGTCCAGCAGGTGGGGCGCGGCGTCGAGGAAGCGCGCCTTGTTCTCGACGCTCATCTGGTAGCGCAGCTTCAGGGGCCGCTCGATCGTGACGCGGGTGTAGCCGAAGTCTTCATTGTCGAAGATTTTGGCCTTTTCGCTCGACGCAAAGTCACCATAGAGGCAGACGATATCCGCAATCTGATCTGGTTCGTCGGGACGGTCGTCACCCTCCAACGCTGGACCTTCGCCGATCTTGCGGCGCTTGTCGCCCTGGCTACGGCGCATGGGCATCCAGGTGCCGCGAGCGTCGACGAGTTGGATTTTGCCCTTGCGGCACCTTGCCTTCCGGTTCGTGACAATCCAGATGTAGGTACCGATGCCGGTGTTGTAAAACATCTGCTCCGGCAGCGCGACGATGGCCTCAAGCATGTCACGCTCGATAATCCATCTGCGGATCTCGCTTTCTCCGCCACCCGCACCACCAGTAAACAGAGGGGATCCCGAAAAGACGATCGCCGCGCGGGAGCCATACTTCTGCGCCTTCGAGTGGACATGTTCGAACTTCGAGATCATGTGCTGAAGGAACAGCAGCGAACCATCATTTACCCGCGGCAGGCCGGCGCTCCACGGGCTATCTTTTGGAGCTTTCTCGTGCCGCCGGACGATCTCCTTCTGCTGCTTCTTCCAATCCACCCCGAAGGGCGGATTGGCAATGAAATAGTCAAATGTCTGCTGTTCAAACTTATCGTCGAGAAAGCTATCTCCAAATTGAACGTTCTCGCCGCCACCGTTGTGGTCGACTTCCTTCATGAGCATGTCTGATGCGGCGGTCGCAAAAGCCCGCTTGTTATAGTCCTGACCATAGACATAGAGCTTCGCATCGGCGTGATGATCGCGCATATATTTCTGCGCGCCGGCGAGCATTCCACCCGTGCCGCAGGCAGGGTCAAGCATCCGCATTGCAATGCCCGGCTTGCTGAGAAGATCGTCAGCATCGAGAAAAAGAAGATCGATCATCAATGTTATGACTTCGCGTGGAGTGAAGTGATCGCCGGCCGTCTCGTTCGCGAGTTCGTTGAAGCGACGGATCAGATTCTCGAAAACCAGACCCATATCCTGGTTTGTTACCTTTCGGGGATGCAGATCGACATCGCAAAACTCCTTGATGACAAGATAGAGGATGTTCGCTTCCTGCATCCGCTCGATTTCGTTTTCGAACTCGAAGTATTCGAAAATGCGTTGAACGTTGGCTGAAAAGCCTTTGATGTAGCTTACGAGGTGCTTGTTTAGATTATCGGGGTCGCCCTTCAATTTCTGAAAGTCGAGTTCGGAGCGATTGTGAAAACGGTGGCCGGATGAGTTATTCAGGGTGCGGTCGAGTGCGTCGTCCGTGAGCTTGCCACCCCTGCGACGCTGGTAATCGGCAAGCACCTTCTGCTTAGTGTCGGCGAGCACACAATCAAAACGACGCAGCACGACGAGCGGCAGCATTACCCGCTCGTACTGCGGTGGCCGATAGGGCCCTCGCAGAAGGTCCGCAATTTGCCAGATCAGGTTTGCGAGGTCGGAATGGCTAGCCATGCTATGCCCGCCTAGGCGCCGGGTTGCCGGGCCTGTTGTTCTGCTCAATCACTTGTTCGTTCCAGGACGTTTGGTTGGGTTGGGCTGACACGTAGTTTTCCTGTCTCGTCGGTCAACCATTCGGATTTCCTAACCGGAATCCGACGACAGACCTGCCTTGTTTTTCGATGGCAACCGACTCCACCTCGCCAGATCGGTTGGCGGCCGCCCCTCAGCGACGCCTAAAAACGGCAGATAAAGTGAATTCCCCCTCGATGGAGCCACCTTAGCTGCCGTTTGTCGGATCAAAAAGAGACGCTTTGCGCAGCGCTGGTGAAAGCGGAGGGGCGTTAGGGCGAAATTTCTGACTTGGAATGGTAAACAGGTCGGTTGAGCGAGCGAGATTCAAACCTCGACCCAACTAAGCGCTTGGTTTTCCGGGAAAGTCCGTACTGGACCGATTTTGCGTGTTCTAAGATTCGGAGAAAATTCGGTTCTCCAGACCTATCCGGCACCAACGTGAATGGGTGAGCGGACCTGTCGGTCGGCAAAAAAGCAGGAAAACAGCCGGATCTCTGGCCTCTCTCCAGATCAAAGTACGAGATCATGTTGGTGGGATGGCGGAGGGAGAATGATTCGAACTGTAGGTACGAAAGACGGGCTTCCCGACTGGTAACCCGCGCGTAACCACGATCCCTGACAAGCCCTCCGGGATCGAACAAAGGCGGTTGTATGATGGGGTCGAGAAGGCGGAACGCCCACGGAGGTGCTGGTGCCGCAAGAGGGATTCGAACCCCCGACCCCGTCATTACGAATGACGTGCTCTACCAACTGAGCTATTGCGGCGAACCTTGCCGGGGCCCGCGCGAGGCCGGTCCCGTTACGCGCGCTCCTGATATCGGGCATGGCCCGAATTGGCAAGGTGGAGCCGGCTCCCAAATGCCGCTCACCCGCCCCAGCGAGACCAGAATCCGCGCCAGCCGCCGGCCTGGGCCTTTGCGTGGTCCCTGGGCGTGCCGATTTGTTCCGTAAATTCGTCGCTCGGACCCTCGTCGTCGATCCCTGGATCATCAGGGGCGCGGACGATCGGGATAACGGCGGGAATAGGTGCTGGTGTGGGCTTGCCGAGGTCGGCGCGGGTCCGGAACACCGGCGTTGCCGCCGCCGGCAATGATTCGACGATCTCGGGGGCCTGTTGGACCGGCTCGGCGGGCGTGACGACCGGCTCTTCCTTGGCTGTTTCCTTGACAGTTTCCCCGGCGATTTCCTTTGAGATTTCCTTGTCCTCAAGGGGCGGCGAATTGTCCTGCGGGGCAGGCACCGGATCCGGCGCCGTGACAACCGGTTCCGCCGGGCCTTCGCTCGGGGCCGCCGTCACCCGCTTCGGCGGCGGAGCCGCCAGCATGGCTTCCTCGAAGGCTGAGGATTCGATCATCGCGCCCCTGTCGGAAGGAAGACTAGCGACCGGCGTCTGCCACTGGAACGCGTCAAGCCGGCCGGTGACCGGGGACACCGGACGCCAGCGGTCGCTGACATAACCGTCCGCGGTCCAGGCCGGATCATGGCGGGCGCGCACCGCGCGCAAGGTCCAGGCGCGGGCCCGGCCGCCGTCACCATGCTCGGTACGCTCGATCTCGGCCATCAGCAGCGCCACGCGCTGGGTCGGATCGTTGACGTAAGGCGCCAGCACCGCGCGCGCACGGGCGAACTCGGACGCATCGATCGCGGCGCGCGCGATCGCCAGCTGGCCCTCGACATAACCAGCCTTGTCGGCAGGAATCTTGGCCGCAAGCGTCTCGACCCGCTGCAACCGCTGCCGCGCGGAATCCCCGAGCTTCACATGCGCATAGGCATCCGCGAGATCAGGATGCGGATTGGCGAGCCAGGCGGTTTCCACCAGCTTCATGGCGCGGCGCACCTGGTGCGCCTCGCTCTCGAATTTTGCGGCGAGCACTGCGGCCGGGACCAGGGTCGGCGCGAGCTTGACCGCCTGCATCACGCTCTCGCGCGCGACGTCGCGGTCCATCGTTTCCAATTCCAGCGCGCGGGCGGCGAGCAGCACGCCGCGCTGGCGGCGATAGGCCTGCTTGTCGATCAGGCCCGCGGACAAATTCGAATCGAGGATCGCGAGCGCGCCGCTCCAGTCGCCGCGCGCGCAGCGGAAGCCGAGCACCGCATGCGAGGCCCAGGTCGAGGACGGCGACAGCTTGATCGCTTCCTCGGCGATCATCACCGCGCCGACCGCGTCGTCGGCGCGCTGCGCCTCGATGAACAGGCCGCGCAGGCCGAGCAGGCGCGTGTCCTCGCGCTCGGCCATGGCGCGGAAGACGCGCTGGGCCTCGTCGCGATTGCCCTCGAGCTGCGCCGATTGCGCATGCAAGAGAAGCGCGAGCGGATCGTTTGCGGCCAGCCGCCGCGCGGTATCGGCGTGACGACGGGCAAGCGCGGTGTCGCCATGGCCGATCGCAAGCAGGCCGTGGGTGATGGCGTGGCGACCGCGAGCATGACGCTTTTCGTGACGACGGCGGCGCAGACGCCCCGGAGCGCGCCAGGCCATCGTCAGCAGACTCCAGACCAGCACGACTGCCGCGGCAAAGAGGCCAAGCAAGAACACGAATCTGGGAAGCGTCGTCGTGGCGCGGAAACTGCCTGCGGTCAGGACGAGATCGCCGGGCTGATCGGCAACCCAGGCCGCGCCGGCCGCCGCCAGCGCGATCAGGACGAGGAAGAGGACGATGCGAAGCATGACGATCCCTATACGCGCTGATTGTTGCGCGAACCTTTATTGACCAGGCTTGACGAGATCCGCCATGGCGGCGTCGGCGAATTTGCGTGAGGCGGCGAGCGCGGCGTCACGGGCATCGGCCTTGTCGAGCCAGGCTTGCGCCGGTGCACGATCGGCCTCGGGCAGCGTCTTCAACTCGCGCCGTGCCTCGACGAAATCGTTGCGCAGCGTAGCCGCCGTCACCCGCGCGACGATGGCGCCGCGATCATTGCCGACCCCGTCGGTACGCTCGATGCGGACGAGTTTCGACGCCCCCGCCTGAAGACGCTCGACGATTCCGGTGCCACTGGCCGGGGCTTCCGCCGGCGGCGACAATTTCGGCACGATGTTGAGGAGCTCGCGACTGAGCGCGACCGGCGTCGGAATGCCTGACGATGCAAAAGTGTCGAGCGGCTTCAGCACGTCCGGCTTTGCGGCCAGCGACCGCGCGGCGGCGAGCTGCGATTCGTAGGCGTCGCCGTGGCGAACGGCGACGTCGAGCAGGGCCGCCGCCACCACGTGGCGCAGCGGCTTGTCGTCCATCGTCTTCGCTTCGACGATCTTCTCGCTTTGCTGCGCGAGTTCCGCACGTTCGGTCTTGCTGGCACGCTCGAGCTGCGCGAGGCGGTCGTTGAGAGCGGCAAGATCGGGCGCGGCAGCGCGCGGCGCCGATGTCGCGTCGTTCAGGGCGCTCGCAGTCTTGTCGGATTGTGCGCGCAGATTGGCGATGTCGCTGCGCAGGATCGTTGCCGATTTCTCCAGCGCATCGATCCGCGCCACCATGGCCGGATCGGCGGCAGGCTTGCTCGCCTTGGCTTCGACCGCGGCCACGCGCCCGCTCAGCGCCTCGACGGTTGCGCCCGTCACTTGTGGAGCAGCCGGCGGCGCCTGCACCGCAGGCCAGCCCAGCATCCAGCCGACCGCGATCACAATGGCGGCTGCCACGGCGCCGGAGAACGGAGCGATAATCCAGGGTGAAATTGACGGCGATACCGACGCGGACGCAACGGAAGATTCTTCCTGGGCAAGCTCGGGCTTCGGCTCGGCATGAGCTTCTTCGGACTTTGCCTCTTGAGACTTTTCCTCCTGAGACTTTTCCTCCTGAGACTTGCCCTCTTCAGATTTGGCCTGCTCATGCGCGGCCTGTTCGGTCGCTGCCTCAGGCTCGCCCGCCACCTCCTGCGGCTGGGTCGAGACCTCGGTCGCCTGGAGGTCGATGGTGGGCGGGATGCGCTTGGCGCGGCCGGACTCGGGAGCCAATCCTGCGTCTTCAGGCTTGTCGTCGGCCATCGTGACGGTTCCTCACACTTACATGCCCTGAACGAACGGATCCGATTGCGTCGGATTCGGCCCGACCTCTTACGCCAAACGGGTGCGCAAAGCACGCTCCAAGGTGTCAAATAGGGCATTTTCGTCCGGCGTCGCCGCCACCAGAACCTGCGAGGCACCCGCCTCGCGCAGCACGCCCGCGACCGTCTCGGACAGGCAGCATTGCGGGATCGCCAGAGCCGAGATTTCGACACCTTCGGAGCGCGCGGCCTCCAGGAAAGCCCGCGCGCTGCGCCGGGAGTAATGCAGCACCGCCTCGATCCCATGGGCGGCAAAGCCCTCACAGACATCGCGCGGCAACAGCTTGACCGGCGCCATGCGATAGGTCGTCTGCGTGACGACGTTGAAGCCTTCGGCGCCCAGCTCACCGCCGAGGTCGCGCGACAGGTCCGCGCCCGCGAGATAGAGCAACGTGCTCTTTTTCTTCAGCCGCTTGTCGCGCGCGCTCTGCATCACCTTGTCGCGCAGGGCCGCGGCGTCGCCGCCGGCGACGATCACCTCGGCAAAGCCAGCATCGCGCCCGGCGGCGGCCGTGTGCTCGCCGACGGCGAACAGCGGCAGCTGCAGGAGACCAAGGTCCGGTAATTGTGACGCGACGGCGCGGATCGCATTGGCCGATGTGACAATGACGGCGCTGTAGCTCGTTTCACTCTCGTCATGGAAGGCGACCGGCTCGAACTTGAGCACCGGCGCGAGCAGCACCACATGACCCCGCGCACGCAGATTTTCCGACGTCGCCTCATTGTCGGGATGCGGCCGTGTGACAAGAATGGACATCGCTTGTGTTCCCGAACCACGTGGCGGTGGCACTTTCACGAGGGACGGCCGCGCGTGACGATTGCGTTGGCCGACCCCGGAATGCTACCGGACGTACCAGAACTCTGCTTTGCGGATGAGCGCAAGGGGCGAGAGAAGGCGCAAATTGGATAACAATTCGCCAATGCTGGTACTGGGCATCGAAACCACCTGCGACGAGACCGCCGCGGCGGTAATTGAGCGTGCGCCTGACGGCAGCGGCAAGATCCTGTCCAATATCGTGTGGTCGCAGGTCGAGGAGCATGCCCGTTTCGGCGGCGTGGTACCGGAGATCGCGGCCCGCGCCCATGTCGACCTGCTCGACGGCATCATCGACCGCGCCATGGCTGAGGCCGGCATTGACTTCGCCCAGCTCGACGGTGTCGCGGCCGCCGCAGGACCGGGACTGATCGGCGGCGTCATCGTCGGGCTCACCACCGCGAAGGCGATCGCGATGGTGCACGACACGCCGCTGGTCGCGGTGAACCATCTGGAAGCGCATGCGCTGACACCGCGCCTGACCGACGCACTCGAATTTCCCTATTGCCTGTTTCTCGCCTCTGGCGGCCATACCCAGATCGTTGCCGTCACCGGCGTCGGCCAGTATGTGCGGCTCGGCACCACCGTCGACGATGCGATCGGCGAGGCCTTCGACAAGGTCGCGAAAATGCTGGGCCTGCCCTATCCGGGCGGGCCGCAGGTCGAGCGCGCGGCAGCCAACGGCGATCCGGCGCGATTTGCGTTTCCGCGGCCGCTGCAGGGACGCCCCGACGCCAACTTCTCACTATCGGGATTGAAGACTGCGGTGCGCAACGAAGCAAGTCGGTTGGCCGAGATCACACCGCAGGACGTCAGCGATCTCTGCGCGAGCTTCCAGGCCGCCGTGCTCGACTCCACCGCCGACCGGTTGAGCGTCGGTCTGAAACTCTTCCGCGAGCAGTTCGGTGCGCCACGTGCGCTGGTGGCGGCCGGCGGCGTTGCCGCCAATCAGGCGATCCGCGGCGCCTTGCATGAGGTTGCGAGCAAAGCCGGTACACAATTGATCATGCCGCCGCCGGCGCTCTGCACCGACAACGGCGCGATGATCGCCTGGGCCGGCGCCGAACGTCTCGCGCTCGGCATGATCGACACGATGGAAGCACAGCCTCGCGCGCGCTGGCTGCTCGATGCGAACGCGACGGCACCGGCCGGATACGGCAAGACACGCGCGGGATTCTAGCAATGACTGCGTTCCGATCTGTCGCGGTGATCGGCGCGGGCGCCTGGGGCACGGCGCTGGCGATGGTGGCGGCGCGGGCCGGACGGAACGTGACGCTGTGGGCGCGCAATCCCGAGCACGCGACGCGGATCGCATCGAGCCGCGACAATCCGCGACTGCCCGGCGTGCGGCTTGCTCCGGAGATCATCGTCACGAGCGACCTGGCGCTCGCCGCGCGCGCGGATATGCTGCTGATCGCAGTGCCCGCGCAGCATCTGCGCGGTGCTGTCAACATGCTCGCCTCGCATCTGGCTAGACCGGTGCCGATCATTGCCTGCGCCAAGGGCATCGAGCACGGCACCCATAAATTCATGACCGACGTGATCGTCGAGGCCGCGCCTCACGCGCAGCCGGCGATCCTGTCGGGCCCGAGCTTTGCCGACGATGTCGCGCGTGGCCTGCCGACCGCGGTCACGCTGGCGGCGAGGGAAGAAACGCTGGCCAACCATCTGGTGCAGGCGCTGGGCTCGCCGACGTTCCGGCCCTATCACTCCACCGATGTCCGCGGCGTCGAGATCGGCGGCGCCGCCAAGAACGTGCTCGCGATCGCGGTCGGCATCGCGGTCGGGCGCAAGCTCGGCGCTTCCGCCCAGGCCGCACTCACCACCCGCGCCTTTGCCGAGCTGACACGCCTCGGCCGCGCGCTCGGCGCACGCAGCGAAACACTCACGGGCTTGTCTGGCCTCGGCGATCTGATCCTGACCTGCTCGAGCCCACAATCGCGCAATTTCGCGCTCGGCCTGGCGCTTGGCCGCAGCGAGCAGCCGCCCGCCGGCAAGCTTGCCGAAGGCGAATTCACCGCGCCGGTACTGATCGAACTCGCGGCTTCGCAAAACATCGAAATGCCGGTATCGGAAGCCGTCGCATCGATTCTGACCGGCAGAAGCACGATCGACGCCGCGATCTCGGGGCTCATGACGCGACCTTTCAAGGCAGAGGAATGAACATGGCGTACTGGCTGGTGAAATCCGAGCCATCGGTGTGGTCCTGGGACCAGCAGGTGGCGAAAGGCGCCAAGGGCGAAGCCTGGACCGGCGTGCGCAATTACACCGCGCGTCAGAATCTCGTCGCCATGAAGAAGGGCGACAAGGCGTTCTTCTATCATTCCAACGAGGGCAAGGAAGTCGTCGGCATCGCGGAGATCGTCAAGGAAGCCTATCCAGATCCGACCGACAAGACCGAAAAATTCGTCTGCGTCGACATCAAGGCCGACAAACCGTTGAAGAGTCCGGTGACGATGGCCGCGATCAAGGCCGAGAAGAAGCTCGCCGACATGGCGCTGGTGAAATATTCGCGCCTGTCGGTGCAGCCGGTGACAGCGGAGGAATGGAAGCTCGTCTGCAAGATGGGCGGGATGTAGGCTTAGGTGCTGTAGCCCGGATGAGCGAAGCGATATCCGGGACTCCTGCTGCGATCCCGCATGGCGCTACGCTCATGCGGGCTACGATATCCGGGTTTGTTTCTCCGGCAGCGCAAACACCTTGCATGGCGCGGCAATGCCGCGCAGCAAATGCGATCCGAGCGCAACAAGAGGCATCTCCGTCTCCGCGGCGAGCGCGCCCGACACCAGCACGTTTCTGCCGAGCGGCTTGCACAATCCCTCGAGCCGGCTGGCGAGATTGACGGCGGGGCCGATCGCCGTGAAGTCGAGCCGATTGGCCGCGCCGATATTGCCCCATAGCATCTCGCCAAGATGCAGCGCCGCGCCGAACGCGAGCGGCGGCAGATTTTGGGCACGGCGCTCCGCGTTGAGATACGTCATTCCGGCTTCGGCTGCGCTCGCGGCGCGCAGAGCCGCATCGCATGCGTGGCGCGGTGAGGCCCCGACCACTGGAAAGATCGCGAGCACGCCGTCGCCGATGAATTTCAGCACCTCGCCGCCGAAAGCGTGAACCGCGCCGGCGATGCGATCGAACCAGGCATCGAGAGCCGCGATCACGCCGGCAGGCGGCGTGGTTTCCGACAGGAGCGTGAAGTTGCGCAGATCGGCATAGAGCAGCGCGGCCTGAATGGTCTCGCCGAGATCGCGCCGAAGGGGTGCCGCCAGCACCCGCTCCGCGCTGCGCTTGCCAAGATATGCATCCAGCGTCGCGCGCAAGGTTGCACGCGCGGCAAGCACCGCAAGAGGTGTCGCGGCAAAGCGCGCGGCCTGGCGCAATTGCTCAGTCTCGTCCGCGGTGAACGTACGCGGCCCAATCCAACCGAGCAACGGCCCGTCGGGCCGTCCGACCAAATCTTCGTGCACCTCACCGCCCGCGATGTCACGCAGCCAGCGGCGGCCGGCATCGTTGGGCGGGTCGGGCGCGAGGCCGCCTGGTGCGAAGCCGAGCGCCTCGATCACCCGGCCGTTCTCCGCGCGCCACAACCATGTCCGCTTCGCGATCAGCGGATGTGGCACCTCGAGCGTCAGGCTGCCTGCCGCAAGCGGCACGCCGTCAGCGACCAGTTGTGCACCGAGATCCGCGAGCAGGCGGTCGGCTCCGGTGCTATCGGCAGCGGCATCGACAAGCCAGGCGAGCGTCGGCGAGAGGTGCATGGCCCGATCATGACGAACGCAGGCGGTCTTTGTCACGGGCAATCCTTGACGGGCCGCTCGAGCGCCGCCATGTCCCAGTGTCAGCCCAGGGATGATCGCCGATGACCGAACCGTTCATAGTGCGACGCGAGACCCAGATCGCCGCCCCACGCGCCACCGTTTTCGCTTACCTGACCGACCCCGAGAAGATTTTGAGCTGGATGGGTTCCGACGCGACCACGGAGCCACATCCCGGCGGGCTGTATCTACTCAAAGGCATCGGCCCCCGCGGCGGCGTTGCCCGCGGCGCGTTCCGCGAAGTCGTGCCGGTGCATCGTCTCGCCTACACGTTTGGATGGGAGGGCGGCCAGGAAGTGCCGCCCGGCTCGAGCCTGATCGAGATCGACCTGATCGAACACGACGGCGGCACATTGCTGCGCATGACCCATAGCGGGCTGCCGACCGAGGAACAGGCTGCCGCACACGCGACGGGATGGGCGCATTATCTGGGACGACTCACGACCGCAGCCGCGGGAAGCAATCCCGGTCCCGACAACGGCGTTCCCACCAAGGCGTAACGACGCCAGGTCAGACCGCCGCGGTCGCCACCACCTGCTGCAAAAGTTGCTCGCGCCTGGCCTGCGAGCGCTGGCCCTTCATGGTCGCGGCGAAGCGTTCGAGGATGCCGTCCTCGAACGCGGTGACGATGGTGTCGTGAACATAGCTCTTGCGGCAGATCGCCGGCGTGTTGGAGAGCTGATCGGCCGCGCCGCGGATCGCCTCCAGCACCTGCTTCTTGCGGCCGCGCTGGCTGGTCGCCGGCGTGATCCGCGACAGCGATTCCACGACGACGGCAGAGGCCATCAGCGTGCGGAAATCCTTCAGCGAGATCTTGATGCCGGCGATCTCGCGCAGAAACGCGTTCACCTGCGTGGTGCTGACCGCGCGCACGATGCCGTAGGGATCGCGATACTGGAACATGCGCTTGCCGGGAACGCCCTGCAAAATCCCGATGGCACGCACGAGCTTGGCCGCGTCGCACTCCTTGCGCACCGCCTTGCCGCCCTTCGCCTTGAAGGTCAGCACGAAGCTGTCGTCTTCCAGCGAGACGTTGGACTTCAGGAGCGTGGTGGCGCCGCGGGTGCCGTTGAGACGGGCATAGGATTCGTTGCCGGGGCGGATCGCGGTGCGCGCAATCAGTTCGATGACGGCGGAGAGCGCGAACTCGCGGGTCGGCTCGTCGCCCGACAGGAACGCCGAGACCTTGCGCCGGATCTTGGGCAGCGCGCCGACGAGCTTCTCCAGGCGATGCGCCTTGCGTTGCTCGCGGACCTTCTCCCAATCGGCGTGATAGCGATATTGCAGCCGGCCCGCGGCATCGCGTCCCACCGCCTGGAGATGCGTGCTCGGATCGGCCGAGTAGCGCACCTCGCGATACGCCGGCGGCACTGCCATCGAATGCAGCCGCCGAATGGTGCGGGCATCGCGGATGTGGACGCCGTTGGGCCGCACGAAGGAATAGCCCTTGCCGCGCCTGATGCGACGAATGGTCAACTCGTTCTGGTCGCCGAGCCGCAGGCCCAGTTCCTTGGCGAGGGCCTCGACCGTCGCCGCAGGCGCCGTGTCGAACGCTTTTTTCGGGCTGGGACGGCCGGAACCGGCCGGTTTCGGCCATTGTCCGAGGGCTTTGGCCAGCGCAATGGCTGCAGGATCGGCTGAAGCGGGCCGCAAAGTCCCGAGATTCTGCTGATCCATCATAGTCTTATGCCTTAGCCCTGTCTCTTATCGGTCAATGCCGCTGTTCTGATTTTTGTTCCAAGGGGTCTCGTTGGGCCCGGGTTGGCCATTTAGGGTGTTCCGAACCGCATTGCGAGTCCCGAATCAGTGAGGGCGGTTTCTAAATACCGCTGCCGGGAGCATGGCGCTCTGCGCCGGCCCATTCCGAGGATCTCGGTAAAGACCCGAAAGCCCCCGTCGCCCTGTTTCAAAACTGCGACAGTCGCACGAAGCGGCTTGATCCTCCGCATGGCCGGCTGCTCGCCGAAGGTCCAGCTTGTGCACCTTGTCGGGTCCGGTTAGCCCGACGCATAATCGGTTCAACGATCAAGTCGGCTCGCCCGTGGTCTGTGCTCGGCTTGCCGTATGTGGAGGGAAACATGTCCGAGAAGATCTACGACGTCCCCGCGGAATGGGCGAAGCGCGCCTGGATCGACCAGGCCAAGTACAAGGACATGTACGCCCGCTCGATCTCGGACCCGAACGGTTTCTGGGCGGAGCAGGCCAAGCGCATCGACTGGATGCACGCTCCGACCAAAATCGAGAACGTCTCCTTCGCGCCCGGCAACATCTCGATCAAATGGTTCGAGGACGGCATCCTCAACGTCGCCCATAATTGCATCGACCGGCATCTCCACAGCCGCGCCAACCAGACCGCGATCATCTGGGAAGGCGACGATCCCTCACAATCCCGGCACATCACCTACAAGGAGCTGCACGACGAGGTCTGCCGGATGGCCAACATCCTGCGCACCCGGAACGTCAAGAAGGGCGACCGTGTCACCATCTACCTGCCGATGATTCCGGAGGCGGCCTACGCAATGCTGGCCTGCGCGCGGATCGGCGCGATTCACTCCGTGGTGTTCGCCGGCTTCTCGCCCGACAGTCTCGCCCAGCGCATCAACGACTGCCAGTCCAAGGTGATCATCACCGCGGATGAGGGCCTGCGCGGCGGCAAGAAGGTGCCGCTGAAGGCCAATGTCGACGCGGCGCTCGCCAAGGCAGACGGCGTCGACTGGGTCGTCGTGGTCAAGCGCACCGGCGGCGCGGTCGAAATGAATCCCTCGCGCGACCTCTGGTACCACGACGCCGCCAAAATGGTGACGACGGAATGCCCGGTCGAGCACATGCACGCCGAGGATCCGCTGTTCATCCTCTACACCTCGGGCTCGACAGGCCAACCCAAGGGCGTGCTGCACACATCCGCCGGCTATCTCGTGTTCGCCGCGATGACGCATCAATACGTCTTCGACTATCACGACGGCGACATCTACTGGTGCACCGCCGACGTCGGCTGGGTCACCGGCCACAGCTACATTCTCTACGGACCGCTCGCCAACGGCGCGACCACGCTGATGTTCGAAGGCGTGCCGAATTACCCGGATAATTCGCGGTTCTGGAACGTCATCGACAAGCACAAGGTCAACATCTTCTACACCGCGCCGACCGCGATCCGCGCGCTGATGCAGAGCGGCGACGCGCCCGTGAAGAAGACCTCGCGCGCCAGCTTGCGCCTGCTCGGCTCTGTCGGCGAGCCGATCAATCCGGAAGCGTGGGAGTGGTATCACCGCGTCGTCGGCGACGACCGTTGCCCGATCGTCGACACCTGGTGGCAGACCGAGACCGGCGGCATTTTGATCACGCCGCTACCCGGCGCCACCAAGCTCAAGCCAGGCTCGGCGACGCAGCCGTTCTTCGGCGTGGTGCCTGAGATCGTCGACGCCGACGGCAACGTGCTGGACGGCGAGACATCAGGCAATCTGTGCCTGACGCGGTCATGGCCGGGCCAGATGCGCACGGTTTATGGCGACCACGCCCGCTTCGAGCAGACTTATTTCTCGACGTACAAGGGCAAGTACTTCACGGGCGACGGCTGCCGGCGCGATGCGGACGGTTATTACTGGATCACCGGCCGCGTCGACGACGTCATCAACGTCTCCGGCCACCGCATGGGTACCGCCGAAGTCGAAAGCGCGCTGGTGGCGCATGAGAAGGTCTCGGAAGCCGCCGTGGTCGGTTACCCGCACGACATCAAGGGTCAGGGCATTTACGCCTATGTGACCCTGATGGCCGGCATCGAGCCAACCGAGGATCTGCGCAAGGAGCTCGTCACCTGGGTGCGCAAGGAGATCGGCCCGATCGCTGCGCCCGACCAGATCCAATTCTCGCCCGGCCTGCCCAAGACCCGCTCCGGCAAGATCATGCGCCGCATCCTGCGCAAGATCGCCGAGGACGAGCCGGGCAGCCTGGGCGACACCTCGACCTTGGCCGATCCCGGCGTGGTCGACGACCTCGTCAAGAACCGGCAGAACAAGAAGTCGGCGTAAGGCAGTCTCGTGCCCCCGGACGCAGCGCAGCGCTCTTTAGCGGTGCGCTGCTGAGCCGCGGCCCACGCAACAGCAGACTCTGTGGCGTCCTGGATCCTGGCTCTGCGTCGCACCTCTTCGCGCTGCGCCGCGTCCGGGACACGAGACCGCATCGCCGCGTTAGCGTCTCCGGCATCAACCGCCGTTCACATCCTCACGCACTTGTCAGGCCGCGACCCGGCGCCCGGGCATCTTTCCGGCTGAGTGTTGTTTTCAGGTCATTTACTTTGTTTCGAACATTTCCTTTGTTCCCCCTGCTGGCCGGCCCTTGGCGGCCGTGCGTGGAAACCATCCGGTTAACAGGCGCGGTTAAGAATGTTCCCTGACAAGGACCTGTAACAAGGACTTGGCGGGCCGGCGATTGCCGGTTTTGCGTAATTTTGGACGGTCCGTTCGGGGCAAGGGGAAAATCGATGTCGATGAGGATTGCTGTGGCGCTGGCCGCCACCGTCGGGGCTGGGGTCTTGATGTCGACGGCGGCGCAGGCACGGCCGGAAATGGTGGGGACGCACCTGGCTGACTATTCGCCGGGCACCATCGTGGTCAAAACCAACGAGCGTCGGCTCTATCTCGTCCTCGATAACGGCCACGCCGTGCGCTACCCGGTCGGCGTCGGCAAGTCCGGCAAGCAGTGGGCCGGCACCACCCGCATCGACGGCAAGTACCGCAATCCGGCCTGGGCGCCGCCTGCCGAAGTGAAGCGCGACAAGCCGAGCATCCCGGACGTCATCCCGGGCGGCTCGCCGCGCAACCCGATGGGCGTCGCGGCGATGACGCTGTCCGGCGGTGAATATGCCATCCACGGAACCAACGTGCCGGGCTCGATCGGCGGCTTCGTCTCCTATGGCTGCATCCGCATGCTCAACGACGACATCACGGATCTCTACAGCCGCGTCTCGGTCGGCACGACGGTGGTCGTGACGCGCTGATCGCCGGCATCAGGGCGAGACGGCAAGAGCCGCGTCTTTCGACGCGGCTTTTTCGTCACCAGAAGCGCCAGCTCCGCGCGCACCAGCCGTCGCGATGGCCGCCATTGTAGCTCCGCGCGTAACCGCCGGCGAGCAACGCCGCCGAAACGTTGTCGGTTCGACTGGTCGCGACGTCGGCAAGAACGCGTCCGTATTTGTCAGGTCCGAGATTGGTGATCGTCACGCCACCCTGGCCGAGCAGGTCGCGGAGCGCGGCGGCGGCGGCTTCAGCCTTGTCGAGTTCTTCCTGGCAGGAGGCTTTCATCTCAGGTGCATCGATGCCGCGCAGGCGAACGCGCGCGACGAGGTCGCGGCCATCGCGTTGATGCACGCGCGCCAGGAAGGTGTCGCCGTCGATAGTCCGGATGACGTCGACCGGCTCGCGACGATCGGGATGGCCGGCCTGCCGGAGCACGATCTCGGCATCGCCGGTGCGACCGTCGTCTACGTGCGGGACAAGCCAGTTCGTTCCGTCGCGGAAGGTGAGCACAATCGCCGCGACAACACCGACCACGAACATCCACGGCAACAGCCCCGAGAAACGGCGACCGAACGGCGAGCCGCTGTATGAAGGCCGATATGGGTGGCTTGGATCGAAACGCGACATCCGCGCACGCTAGGGCTGAGTCGGGCAATCCGGCAAGCGAGCCTCAAAAGACAAGCTTCAGAAGTCGGAAGCGATGCCCTTGCGCTCCCAATCGCCATAGCGGGTCGGCTCGGGTCCTTTTGGCCCCTGCAACTCCTTTGGCGCCGCCTGGGCGTCGTTTTTGGCTCGGACTGCCGCAGCCTGCCGGCGCGCTTCGGCCTCGGCCAGCGCACGCTGGGCGGCCGGCGTGAGCTGCTTGCGGTCGGGAACGGAAGGCTGGTCACTCATCGTCGGCTTTCTAGCGCGGGGCGGCCCGCGACGCGACGCCCAATAACGCATTCCTGAAATGGCTCTGAAAGGGCTGAAAAACCCGGAAGCGATTCTTACATTTGGCATATTCGCGTGCCAGAGATCACCTCCTCAAGGCATGCGCCCATTACGGCGAACTGCCGCTCGCTCAGAACCTTGTTTCCGCATGCCTTCTCAACGTTTCGCTCCTCCATCCGAAGTGCCCGGTCTCGCGGCGCGGCGGATTGCCGCCGACATCGTCGACGGCGTGCTGCAAAAGCACCGCACGCTTGACGAGCAGCTCGACGGCAGCGGCGCCCATCCCGGACTGAAGACGCTCCCCGACCGCGACCGCGCGCTGATGCGCCGCCTGGTCGCCACCGTGCTGCGCCGGCTCGGCACGCTCGGCCATGTGCTGTCCCGCCTACTCGACAAGGGCATTCCCTCCGACGCGCCGCGCGCGCAGAGCGCGCTGTTGATCGGCGCCGCCCAGATCCTCTGGATGGACGTGCCCGATCACGCGGCCGTCGATCTCTCCGTTCGCCTCGTGCAATCCGACCGGCGCGCCGCGCGCTATGCCGGCCTCGTCAACGCCGTGCTGCGCCGTTGCGCCCGCGAGGGCAAAGCGCTGGTGGACGAGGTTGCCGCACAATCGCTGGACCTGCCGCCCTGGATGGTCGCGCGCTGGAGCACGCACTACGGCGAAACAGTCGCAAGAGACATGGCGCTCGCGCTCAGCCACGATCCTTCGCTGGATCTGACTGTGAAGTCGGACGCCGCGCAATGGGCGAGCCGCCTCCATGGCGAAGTCCTGCCGACCGGATCGGTGCGTACGGTGCTGCACGGCGCAGTGACCATGCTTCCCGGCTTCGCCGAAGGACAATGGTGGGTGCAGGACGCCGCCGCTGCGCTGCCGGCCCGGCTGTTCGGCGACATCAAGGGCAAATCCATCGCCGATCTCTGCGCCGCTCCCGGCGGCAAGACCGCGCAACTGGCGCAGGCCGGCGCGCATGTCACGGCCATCGACCGCTCGCCGGCCCGGGTGGCGCGCCTACGCGAGAATCTGACGCGGTTGTCGCTCCAGGCCGAGACCGTCGTCGCCGACGCCGCGGAATGGTCCGGCCCTGCCGATGGCTTCGACGGCATCCTCATTGATGCGCCTTGCACATCGACCGGGACGATCCGCCGCCATCCCGACGTATCCTGGCTTCGGCAGGAATCCGACATCGCCGCAATGACCGCGCTCCAGCGGCGGCTGCTGCAAAAATCGGTCTCGCTGCTCAAGCCCGGCGGAACGCTGGTCTACTGTACCTGCTCGCTGGAACCCGAAGAGGGCGAGCATGCGGTCGCCGCGCTGCTGGCCGCAGAGCCTGGGCTTCGCCGGGTTCCGATCGATGCGTCCGAGGTGTCGGGACTCAGCGAGATCGTCACCGCCGAGGGCGATCTGCGCACTCTGCCCAGCCATCTGCCAAACGCTGATCCCAAGCTCGGCGGGCTCGACGGATTTTTCGCGGCCCGGCTCGTTAAATCCTGATTTTGCACTGGATTTTGCAACCACGGCGCTGATTCGCGTCGTTCAAGGTGGTGTCGGCCGTCCGATTTTGGGATTAATAAGGATTCGTCGGAATCCTCTCCCCCATCAAGGCAAGGCGTGTCGGTCGCTCAACGCAGACGTATCTCGACGCTGGTGATGAACCGCTTCGCGCGGAACATGCTCGCGCGCGCGAGCGGCGGTTCCGTCGCCCTGTCGCGGGTCTGGCCCGGCCGCGCCGACCGGTTAATCATCGCGCCGCATGATCTGCGCACCGCGGATGCGACCCGCGCCGCCGAGATCTATGCCGGCCGCTTCGTCTTCGCCGGCAAGATCGTCAATTGCCACGGCCGCTCGATCTTCGATCTCGAGCCGCCGTCGGAGGATTGGGAGGTTGCGCTGCTCGGCTTCGGCTGGCTGCGCCATTTGCGCGCCGCCGACACCGCGCTGACGCGCGCGAATGCGCGCTCGCTGATCGAGGACTGGATCGGCAACCCGGCCAGCAAGCGCCGTCCCGTCGCGCGACGCGCCGACGTGCTGGCGCGACGCGTGATCTCCCTGCTGTCGCAGGCGCCGCTGGTGCTCAATGATACCGATAACAAATTCTACCGTCGCTATCTGCGCGCGCTGGCACGCGAGATCCGCTTGCTGCGCTACACCATGGTCAACATTCCCGACGGTGTGCCGAAGCTCCAAGTGCTGATCGCGCTGTGCTATGCGGCGCTGTGCCTCGCCAACCAGGCAAGTCACATCCGCAGCACCTCGAAAAAGCTCTCGGATGAATTGCAGCGGCAGATCCTGCCCGACGGCGGGCATGTCTCGCGCAACCCCGGCGCGCTGATCGAGCTGTTGATCGACCTGTTGCCGCTGCGGCAGACCTTTGCCGCGCGCAACATCGCGCCGCCGCCCGCGCTGCTCAATGCGATCGACCGCATGATGCCGATGCTCCGCTTCTTCCGCCACGGCGACGGCAATTTCGCGCTGTTCAACGGCATGAGCGCGACGCCCTCGGACCTGCTCGCGACGCTGCTTGCCTATGACGACACCCACGGCGCGCCGATGTCGAACATGCCGCATACCGGTTTCCAGCGCCTTGATGCCGGCCAGACCACTTTGATCATCGACACCGGCCCGCCGCCGGCGGCCGGCGTCAGTCACGACGCCCATGCCGGCTGCCTGTCGTTCGAACTATCCTCCGGCATCAGCCGCATCGTCACCAATTGCGGCATGCCGACCACGGGCCGCGACAATTGGCGGCCGTTCGCACGCGGCACGGCGGCGCATTCGACGCTGACCTATCACGACACCTCGTCATGCCAGTTCGTGGAGATGTCGGCGATGAAGCGGCTGTTGCACGGTGCTCCGGTCACCAGCGGCCCCGTCGAAGTCGAGAGCTATCGCGAAATCGTGCAGAACGGCACGCTGCTCACGACGTCGCATGACGGCTACCTCACAAAATTCGGCGCGATCCACCGCCGCGTGCTGATGATCGCCAATGACGGCGCACGCATCGACGGCGAGGACACGCTGTCGCCGCCGCAAGGCGGACGCTTCAAGGGTCCGGATGCCGATTTCGCGCTGCGATTCCATCTGCACCCGGCGGTGAAGGCGAGCCGGCTGTCCGACGCCCGCGGCGTCATGCTGGTGCTGCCGAACCGCGACGTCTGGACATTCGAGGCGCTCGACGACAAGGTCGAGCTGGAGGACAGCGTATCCCTGGCCGGCAATGACGGCCCGCGCCGCACCGCGCAGATCGTGATCCGTCAGGATGCGCGGCAGGCGCCCTCGATCCGCTGGAGTTTTGTCCGCTCCACCGCCTCGCCGGCGATCACGAATGCCCGCAGAAATGCGCGGCGGGAGCCGGAACTTCCGCTGTAGACGCATGTGATTCGGCCCGATCTGAACGTTGTGAAAGCGACCGAAAACTGCTATCGAGCCCTCGCTCGCGCGACTGGCGACCTTGGATGGAGCACCATCGGGAAGCGCGGGACTGAGAAGCCGCGCGCCTGGGCATAGACACTCCTTCAGACAGAGGATCTTGCTCATGACTGACCATCCCCGCCGCGTCACCCGCGCCCTTCTCTCCGTTTCCGACAAGACTGGCCTGATCGAATTCGCGAAGGCGCTTGCCGCGCACGACGTCGAGCTGGTCTCGACCGGCGGCACCGCGAAGGCGATCGCCGCGGCCGGCCTCAAGGTGAAGGACGTCTCCGAACTGACCGGCTTCCCGGAAATGATGGATGGCCGGGTCAAGACGCTGCATCCGAAGGTGCATGGCGGCCTGCTCGCGATCCGCGACAACAAGGACCATGCGGACGCGATGACGGCGCATGGCATCGCGCCGATCGATCTCCTCGTCGTCAATCTCTATCCGTTCGAGGCGACCGTCGACAAAGGCGCGGGCTTCGAGGATTGCATCGAGAACATCGATATCGGCGGCCCCGCGATGATCCGCGCCGCTGCGAAGAATCATGACGACGTCGCCGTCGTGGTCGAGGCGCAGGACTATCAGGCCGTGCTCGACGAGCTCGCCGCCAACAAAGGTGCGACCACGCTGAAGTTGCGGCGGCGCCTTGCCGCCAAGGCTTACGCGCGCACTGCCGCCTATGACGCCGCGATCTCGAACTGGTTCAACCGCCAGCTCGAGATCGACGCGCCCGATTTCCGCGCCTTCGGCGGCCGGCTGATCCAGTCGCTGCGCTATGGCGAGAATCCGCACCAGACCGCGGCGTTCTATGCGACCCCCGACAAGCGGCCGGGCGTCTCGACCGCGCGGCAGCTCCAGGGCAAGGAGCTCTCCTACAACAACATCAACGACACCGATGCAGCCTATGAATGCATCGGCGAGTTCGACGCCAAGCGCACCGCGGCCTGCGTCATCGTCAAGCATGCCAATCCCTGCGGCGTCGCGGAGGGCTCCGACCTGGTCAGTGCCTATCGCAAGGCGCTGGCCTGCGATTCCACCTCGGCGTTCGGCGGCATCATCGCGATGAACCGGGCACTCGATGCCGACACCGCGCGCGAGATCACGAAAATCTTCACCGAGGTGATCATCGCGCCGGACGCAAGCGAGGAAGCGGTCGCCATCATCGGTGCGCGCAAGAACCTGCGCCTGCTGCTCGCCGGCAGCCTGCCCGATCCGCGCGCGCCGGGCCTCACCGCCAAGACGGTGGCGGGCGGTCTCCTCGTGCAGAGCCGCGACAACGCCGTGGTCGACGACATGACCTTCAAGGTCGTGACCAGGCGTGCGCCAACGGATGCCGAGATGCACGACCTGAAGTTTGCTTTCCGTGTCGCAAAACACGTCAAGTCCAACACCATCATCTACGCCAAGGATCTCGCCACCGTCGGCATCGGCGCCGGCCAGATGAGCCGGGTCGATTCAGCGCGGATCGCGGCACGCAAGGCTCAGGATGCGGCCGCCGAGCTGAAGCTCGCCGAACCGCTCACCAAGGGCTCGGTGGTGGCGTCGGATGCGTTCTTCCCGTTCGCCGACGGCATGCTCGCCTGCATCGAGGCCGGCGCCACCGCCGTGGTGCAGCCCGGCGGCTCCATGCGCGACGACGAGGTCATAAAGGCCGCCGACGAGCACGGCATTGCCATGGTGTTCACGGGCACGCGGCACTTCAGGCACTGATGGATTGGCGTACGGGCCATTCGATCGAATTCGTCATTGCGAGCGCAGCGAAGCAATCCAGAACCTTTCCGCGGAGAAAACCTGGATTGCTTCGTCGCTTCGCGCCTCGCAATGACGGGAATGAATCGCGGTAGCGTGGCTATTCCCGCACCCGCATCAACAGCGCCAGCCCCGCGACGAAGAACACCACCAGCACGGCCATGCCGGCCTTCTGGCTCGCCGTCACCGCGGTGATCACGCCGATCAGCAGCGGGCCGATGAAGGACGTCACTTTCCCCGTCAGTGCGAACAGACCGAAATACTGCGCGATGCGGTCCTTCGGTGCGAGACGGACCAGGAGCGTGCGTGAGGCGGCTTGCAGCGGGCCGCCGGCTGCACCGATCAAGCAGCCCAGCACCAGATAAGCGCGCTCAGCCGCAGCGGCGAACAATGCACCGCCGGGCGCGGGCGGCGCGACCTTGATGAAGAAGATCGAATCCTTGTCGACCAGCAGGATCGCCGCCAGCGCCAGCAGCAGGATCAGCATGCTGCCGGCGATCACGCGCTTCGGCCCGAAGCGATCGTCCAGCTTGCCGCCAAACCAGGCGCCAAACGCGCCGGCGATCGCGAGCATGATCCCGAACGTGCCGATCTGGATCGTGTGCCAGCCGAACGTGCCAGCCGCATAGATGCCGCCGAAGGCAAACAGCGACACCAGACCGTCGGTGTAGATCATGTTGGCGAGCAGAAACGCGGCAAGCGATTTCTGCTGCGGCAGCCCCTTGATCGATTGCTTCAGCTCCGACAGGCCTTCGTGCAGCGCCTCGCGCACCGGGCGCTTCGCCGGATAGTCGGGTGTGAACAGGAACATCGGCGTCACGAAAATGATGAACCAAAGCCCGGTCAACGGTCCGGCGGCGCGGTCGCCCTGATGGCTGACGGGATCGAGCCCGAACAGAGGCGTGAGACCGAGCAGCGTGCGGCCGGTCTCGGGATTGGCTGCGAGCAGGCCGAGCACGATGATCAGGCTGACGATGCCGCCGACATAACCCGTCGCCCAGCCGGTGCCGGAGAGCCGGCCGATCCGCTCCGGCGGCACCAGCGTCGGCATCATCGCATTGTTGAAGAGAGTGGCGAATTCCGCGCCGACGCTGGCGAGCGCGACCGCGGTGAGCAGTGGCGGAATGATCGAGGGATCGCCGGGCTTGCCGATCCACAGCGTGCAGGATGCCAGCACCAGCACTGCACCGAATCCGGCGATCCATGGCTTCCTGCGGCCCGAAGCATCGGCGATAGCCCCCAACACCGGCGACATCAGCGCGATCGCGAGGCCCGCGGCAGCCATCGCAAAGCCCCACAGCGATTGCCCGGTGGCGGGATTCGGCGCAATGCCGGTGGCGAAATAGGGCGCGAACACGAAGGTCGTGATCAGGGTGAAATAAGGCTGCGCGGCCCAGTCGAAGAAGATCCAGCTGACCACGGCGCCGCGCGGCGGATAGGTCCGCTGCGCGCCGGCGATGCGCGCATCCGGGGCGATCGTCGTCACTCCATAATCCTCATCACGAACAGTTTTGCCTCTGTCGGGGCAAACCGTATAGCATTGCCGCGCTGCATGTGAACTGCCCATGGCCATTGCGGAAGTTTGATGATGTCGTCTTTCTCGACACGGCGGACATTTTTCGCCTTCCTTGCCACTCTGGCGTTCGGACTTCCGGCCGCGACTGCGCAGGATGCGCGGCGGGCCTATGTGCCGCCCGCGCTCGACACGGTGCATGCCGTTCCCGCCGAACACGGCATGGTGGTGGCGCAGGAGAAAATCTCCGCGCAGGTCGGCGCCGACATCCTGCGGCGCGGCGGCAACGCCGTCGATGCCGCGGTCGCGACCGGCTTTGCGATGGCCGTGACCTATCCGCGCGCCGGCAATATCGGCGGCGGCGGCTTCATGGTGATTCATTCGAGCGAGCGCAACGAAGACATCACGATCGATTATCGCGAGACCGCGCCGGCTGCGACCACGCCGCAGATTTTCCTCGGCGCCGACGGCAAGCCCGATGCGGCGAAGTCGCGGGATTCCGCGCTCGGCGTCGGCGTGCCCGGCACCGTCGCGGGTCTTGCGCTGGCCCTGGAAAAATATGGCTCGGGCCGGTTCACGCTGGCGCAACTGCTCGAGCCCGCGATCGGGCTCGCCCGCGATGGCTTCCTCGTCGGCGACGACATTGCCGACACGCTGCCGGGCTGGCACAAGCGGCTGGTGCGTTGGCCCTCCTCGGCCAGGATCTTCTCGCGGCCCGATGGCACGCCGCTCGGCGAAGGCGACAGGCTGGTGCAGAGCGATCTCGCCGAAACGCTGTCGGCCGTCGCCGCACAGGGCCCGCGCGGTTTCTATGAGGGGCCGGTCGCGGAAAAACTCGCCAAGGCCGTGACTGACGCGGGCGGCATCATGACGCCGGCCGATTTGAAATCCTATCAGGCGGTCATCCGCGCACCGGTGCGCGGCACTTATCGCGGCTATGACATCGTGTCGATGCCGTTGCCGTCGTCGGGCGGCGTGGTGCTGGTGGAGACGCTCAATATTCTCGAAGGTTTTCAGCTCGCTGATCTGAAGCAGGGGTCGCCGGCCTCGCTGCATCTGCTGATCGAGGCCATGAAGCGCGCTTATGCGGACCGGGCGCGCTATCTCGGCGATCCCGCCTTCGTCAACGCGCCGATCGGGACGCTCACCGCCAAAGACTACGCCGCGAAGCTGCGGGCAACCATCTCCGCCGATCGCGCCACGCCGTCGAAACAGCTCGTTTCCACCGCGACCTCACCGCATGAGGGCAGCAACACCACGCATTTTTCCGTCGTCGACGGCAGCGGCAACGCCGTCAGCAACACCTATACGCTGAACTTCAGCTACGGCGTCGGCCTCGTCGCCGACGGCACCGGCGTGCTGCTCAACAACGAGCTTGACGATTTCACAGCGGCGGTCGGCGCTTCCAATGCCTATGGCCTTGTCGGCTTCGAGGCCAATTTGCCCGGGCCGGGCAAGCGGCCGCTGTCCTCGATGTCGCCGACCATCGTCCTGAAGGACGGCAAGCCGGTTCTGGTGACGGGCTCGCCGGGCGGCAGCCGGATCATCTCGACCGTGCTCCAGGTGATCGTCAACGTCCTCGATTACAAAATGGACGTCGCGGCTGCCGTGGCCGCACCGCGGCTGCATCACCAATGGTTGCCCGACGAGGTCCGGGTCGAGGGCGGCTTCCCCGATCATGTGCTGCTCGAGCTGAAGGCGATGGATCATCTCATCGTCGCGCCGATGGGGCAGACATCGGCGAATTCGATCGCGGTGACCGCCAATGGTCCGCTCGGCGCGCCTGATCCGCGTAGCCGAGGTGCGGAAGCAGCGGGGCAGTAACTCTGTCCTTGCATGGCGCGAAGGCCGGCGGCCGGCTTGCGCGCGCCGCCGCGCGTGCTACCACCGCGAGGCCAAAGAAACTACGAAAGAAAACACTGTCGGGAAACGCACATGACCACAGTTGATCCGAACCAGCGCATCGAACGCGCCGAGATCGAGGACACCAGCCTTCTTGCCTTCTACCGCGACATGAACGCGCCGGAGCGGCGGACGTTCTGGGCCTGCGCCGCAGGCTGGGCGCTCGACGGCATGGACTTCATGATCTATCCGCTGGTGATCGGCACCATCATCGCGCTGTGGAAGGTCGATGCGGGATCGGCCGGGCTCGCCGGCACCGTGACGCTGCTGGCCTCCGCCATCGGCGGCTGGCTCGGCGGCTATCTCTCCGACCATATCGGCCGGGTCAGAACGCTCCAGATCACCATCATCTGGTTCTCGTTGTTCTCGCTGGTCTGCGCGGTCGTGCAGAATTTCGAACAGCTCCTGATCGCGCGCGCGGTGCTGGGCCTCGGCTTCGGCGGAGAGTGGGCGGCGGGCGCCGTGCTGATGGGTGAAGCGATCCGGCCGCAATATCGCGGGCGTGCGGTCGGCTCAGTGCAGTCGGGCTGGGCCGTCGGCTGGGGCCTCGCAGTGCTGTCGCAGGCGATCCTGTTCTCGGCTTTGCCGGCGGAGACAGCGTGGCGCTGGATGTTCGTGATCGGCGCGCTGCCGGCGCTGCTGGTGTTCTACATCCGCCGCTCCGTGACCGAGCCGGAGATCGCGGCTGAAGCCCGCGCCAAGCAGGCCGCGAGCGGCAATCGTCCGGCGCTCTGGGAAATTTTCTCGGGCCCGATCCTGAAGACCACGATCCTGGCGTCGCTGATGGCGACGGGCTGCCAGGGCGGCTACTACGCCGTCACCTTCTGGGTGCCGCAGTTTTTGACCAGGGAGCGGCATCTGTCGATCGTCGGCTCGACCGGCTATCTCTCGACGCTGATCATCGGCTCCTTCATCGGCTATCTCACCGGCGCCTGGCTCGCCGACCGGATCGGACGGCGCAATCTGTTCCTGACCTTCTCGATCGGCGCGATCGCGGTTGTGCTGCTTTACACGCAGCTGCCGCTCACCAACGAGGTCCTGTGGGTGCTCGGCTTCCCGCTCGGCTTTTTCGCCTCGGGCTATTTCTCCGGCGTCGGTGCGTTCCTGACCGAGCTTTATCCAACGCGACTGCGCGGCTCTGGCCAGGGGTTCTGCTACAATTTCGGCCGCGGCATCGGCGCGCTGTTTCCGTTCCTGGTCGGAGCGCTATCGGCGACGACGTCGCTTGCGAATGCGATCGCGATGTTCGCGGTGGTGGCTTACGCGCTGTTCTTCATCGCCGCCTTCGCGCTGCCGGAGACGCGCGGGCGCGTGCTGCACGCGGACTGATGCAGGCAGCTATCGTCCGACCTGATACGGCCCGCCCTTTTCGAGGGCGCGGCTGTACGCTGGCCGCGCGTGAATGCGCTCCAGGAACGCCATCGCCTTGGGATGGCCGAGTTCGAGCCCGCCGCGCGCCTGGGCTGCTTCGAGCGGAAAGCTCATCTGGATGTCGGCGGCGGTGAACTCGTTGCCGGCGAACCACTCGCTCTTCGCAAGCTCGCCTTCCCAATAGTCCATGTGCTGCTTGAGCTGCGGATTGACCAACGCGGTGAGCGCCTGGTTCGAAACCTTGCGCACCAGCGGGCGGAGCAACGCCGGCGCACGCTTCGGCATCAGGGTGAACAGCAGCTTGAGCAGCAGCGGCTGCATCGCCGAGCCCTCCGCATAGTGCAGCCAATAGGTGAAGCGCAGCCGCTCCGGCGTGTTCGGCGGCGGGACCAGCCGGCCGCTGCCGTAGGTGGCGATGAGATATTCGATGATCGCGCCTGACTCGGCGATAGTGTTGCCGTTGTCGGTGATGACGGGCGACTTGCCGAGCGGATGGATGGCGCGGAGCTCCTTCGGCGCGCGCATGTCAGGCTGGCGCTCGTAGCGCACGATCTCGTAGGGCACGCCCAACTCCTCGAGCAGCCACAGCACGCGCTGCGAGCGGGAATTGTTGAGGTGGTGAACGGTCAGCATCGCGTGGTCCCCGGGGCTAGGCATGGTCGATCGGCCGCGCGTTCGTGCCAGCCCGGGAACACAATGTCGAGCCATCCGGTCAGATATTTTTATCCGGGTATATTGATCTTTGTAATTCACCCGGGTATTAAAATCGCCACCGTGACCAATATGGCAATGATTCCAATGCAGAAGACTTTCACCGCTTTCCAAGGGCATCGCCGTCTGGTCTCCGGGCCGGCCGGAGAGGTCGCGCTGGTCATCAAGCGGATGGCTGAGCGGCCGGACGACCCCATCGTCATCTTCGAGGACGCCACGGGCCGATCGATCGACTTCGATCTGCGCGGCGGAGACCGCGAGGTGCTGGCGCGGCTGGCGAAGCTTGTCCCGCCCCCGGTTGAGGAGACCCCATCGCCGAGCGAGCCACGCGGTCGCGGCCGGCCGAGGCTCGGCGTGGTCGCGCGCGAGGTGACGCTGCTGCCGCGGCACTGGGAGTGGCTCAGCGCGCAGCCAGGCGGCGCTTCGGTCGCGCTGCGGAAACTCGTCGAAGAGGCGCGGCGCGCCAGCGGCGCCAAGGACCGCGAGCGGCAGGCGCGCGATGCGGCCTATCACTTCATGTCGACCATGGCCGGCAATCTGCCGCAGTTCGAGGAGGCATCGCGCGCGTTGTTTGCGGATGACCGGCGGCGTTTCACCGGACTGATCGCAGATTGGCCCGCCGACATCCGCGACCACATCGTCAAGCTCGCCTATAGTGATCGCGCTTAGGCGCGCGCCTTCTCCCAACCCCATCGACGGCCAAGCCACGCGCACTTCGCGTGGCGACGGTTTCGCACGCCCTGATGAAAGGCTAATCCATGTCCGCCGACAAGCCGCTCTGGAAAAGTTTTCTGCGCTTCCTCGCACCGTTGATGCTGAGCAACGCGCTGCAATCGCTATTCGGCACCGTCAGCAACGTCTATCTCGGCCAGATGATCGGGATCGACGCGCTCGCATCGGTCTCGGTGTTCTTTCCGGTGATGTTCTTCCTGTTCGCCTTCGTCATGGGGCTGAGCACCGGCGCCACGGTGCTGATCGGCCAGGCCTATGGTGCTGGCGAGCAGGGCCGGATCAAGCTCATCGTGGGCACGACGCTCGCGATCGGCCTGCTGCTCTCGATTGCAATTGCACTGATCGGCGGGATCTTCAGCCGCCAATTGATGACGATGCTCGCAACGCCTCCGGACATTCTCGACCGGGCCAGCGCCTATGCCCGCGTCATGCTGCTCACCATGCCGCTCGGCTTCGTCTTCTTGCTGACGACGGCGATGATCCGCGGCGTCGGCGACGCGCTGACGCCGCTGCTGGCGCTGGCCTTGTCGACTGCGATCGGCTTGATTCTGACGCCGATTCTGATCCGCGGGTCGTTCGGATTGCCGGCGGCCGGCATCACCAGCCCGGCCTGGGCCGCGGCGATCGCCAACGTTCTGACGCTGATCGCGCTGGCGGCCTATCTGCTGCGAAGAAAACATGCGTTGGCACCGGACGCTGCACTGCTGCGCCATCTGCGGCTCAATCGTGTGGTGCTGGGACAAGTCCTCGGCATTGGACTGCCGAGCGCGATCGGTATGGTGGTGATGGCGATCGCCGAGCTGGTGCTGCTCGGCCTCGTCAACGGCTTCGGCTCGAACGCAACCGCAGCCTATGGCGCGGTCAACCAGGTGATGGGCTATACGCAGTTCACGGCGATGTCGATTTCAATCGCGGTCTCGATACTCGGTGCCCAAGCGGTCGGCCGCGGCGACAGAGCGGGGCTCGACGGCATCGTGCGCACCGGACTGGCGTTCAACATCGTCCTGACGGGCGGGCTGGTGGCGCTGATCTATCTCGCGCCGCGCGCCGTGCTGGGCATCTTCATCACTGATGATACCGTGCTCGATCTGGCGAAGGGCTTGCTCAACATCGCACTGTGGAGCTCGGTGCCGTTCGGCCTGGCGACGGTGTTTTCCGGCGCGATGCGCGCTGCCGGCGTGGCACTGACGCCAATGCTGCTCGCGATCTTCGCCATCGGAGCAATCGAACTACCGTCCGCGGTGATCCTGAGCCGCACGATCGGCCTTGAGGGTGTGTGGGCCGCCTATCCGATCGTGTTCTGCGCCATGTTCCTGTTGCAGATGGGCTATTACCTTCTGGTGTGGCGCAAGCGGACGATCCGGCGTCTGTCCTGACGACATCAAGAGATTATGACCGTCATTAAAAGGTGGACCCGCGGGCCGCGCTACGCCACAATGCGAAAAAGCGACGTCAGGGAGGATGATTTTGACCCGCACAGCCCCGCAATTCCTGTTCGATTTCGGCAGCCCGAACGCCTATCTCAGTCATCTCGCGATTCCGGCGATCGAGCAGCGCATCGGCGTCAAATTCGAGTACGTGCCGATCCTGCTCGGCGGCATCTTCAAGTCGACCAACAACAAGTCGCCGGCCGAGACGCTTGCCGGCGTCAAGAACAAGCGGGAATTCCAGGCGGTCGAGACCGAGCGCTTCGTCAAGCGCTTCAAGGTGCAGCCCTATGTCTGGAATCCGTTCTTCCCGGTCAACACACTGAACCTGATGCGCGCGGCAATCGCGGCGCAGCTCGAAGGCGTGTTCGAAACATACGTCGAGGCCGCCTTCCATCACATGTGGCGCGAGCCGAAGAAGATGGACGATCCGGAAATCGCGGCGAAGGCGCTGGCGTCCTCCGGCCTCGACGCGCAAAAGCTGTTCACCCGGGCCGGGGAACCCGAGGTGAAGGGCAGACTGATCAAGAACACCGAGGAGGCCGTCGCGCGCGGTGCGTTCGGCTCGCCGACCTTCTTTGTCGGCGACGAGATGTTCTTCGGCAAGGAGCAGTTGCGCGAGGTCGAGGAGATGGTGTCGGGGAAGTGATTTTCGTATGATGGACAGATCGAGCCATCATCTCCGATGTCGTCCTGGCGAAAGCCAGGACCCATAACCACCGAAGGCTATGGCTGTGACGTGCTGGGCCTCCAACTTGCCCGACAATACACAGTCGGGGTAATGGGTTCTGGCTTTCGCCAGGACGACGGCAAGAAACAACGACGACGGCAAGAAACAATAAGGACGATCCCATGCGTATCCTCGTGGTCGGCGCTGGCGCCATCGGCGGCTATTTTGGTGGCAGGCTGTTGCAGGCCGGCCGCGACGTCACCTTCCTGGTCCGGCCGCGGCGCGCCAGCGAGCTCGCGAGCGCCGGCCTCGTCATCAAGAGCCCGAACGGCGACGTGACCTTGAAAAATCCGCCGACTGTTCAGGCCGCCGCGCTCAAGGACAAGTTCGACGTCGTGCTGCTCAGCTGCAAGGCCTTTGACCTCGACGACGCAATCAAGTCGTTCGCGGCAGCAGTCGGGCCGAATACGGCGATCATCCCGATGCTCAACGGCATGAAGCATCTCGACATCCTCGACGACAAGTTCGGCAAGGAGCGCGTGCTCGGTGGCCTCTGCGCCATCGCCGCAACGCTCGACGAGAAGCGCGAGGTGGTGCAGCTCCAGCCGATGCAGTCGATCAATTACGGCGAGCGCGATGGCAAGCTGTCGGATCGGGTCAAGGCGATCGACGAGGCCTTCAAGAGCGGCATCAATGGTGCCACGGCCAGCCAGAACATCATGCAGGACATGTGGGAGAAGTGGGTGTTCCTCTCCTCGCTGGCGGCGTCCACCAGCCTGATGCGCACCTCTGTCGGCAACATCCTCGCCGCTCCCGGCGGCAGGGATTTCCTGCTCGGCATGCTGGACGAGACCAGCGCGATCGCCGCCGCGTCTGGCTACACGCCGGGCGGGCCGTTCTTCGAGCGCGTGAAGGGCAACCTCACCACCGAGGGTTCACCCATGACGGCCTCGATGTTTCGCGACGTCAAGGCGGGTCTGCCGGTCGAGGCCGATCACGTCATCGGCGACCTCATCGCGCGCGCCGACGCCGCCAAGGTGCCGGTCCCGAAGCTGCGCATCGCCTACACGCATTTGAAGGCGTATGAGAAGCAGCGGGCTAGCTGACCGCAGCTTCGCTATTTGAAATACGCGAGATAGTGCGAGACGGCGGTGATTTCCTCATCACTCATGTGATAGGCGACATCGGCCATCGCAGCGCCTCCACCGCCGACGCGCTGGCTGCTCTTGTAGTCGTGCAGCGCCTTGACCAGGTATTCCTCGCGCTGGCCCGCGAGCCGCGCGACGGCCTTGGTGCCGGCAAAATTATCCGTATGACATGAGGCGCAGCGGCGGCCGACGGCCACTTGCGCGCCTTTTTTCGACAAGTCCGGATCCTTGTCCTCCGGCGCTATCGGCGGCGTCAGCGCGGCGAAATAGGCGCCGAGATTGCGGACGTCCTCGTTGGTAATCTCCTCGGCGATCGGCTGCATCTGGTCGTTCTTGCGCGAGCCGGCGCGAAAAAAGACGAGCTGCCATTGCAGGAATTGATCGGGCTGGCCGGCCAGCGAGGGAATGTTCTCGGTCTGCGAGATGCCGTTCTCGCCGTGACAGCCGGCGCAGACGGCGGCCTTCTCCTTGATCGCGGCATTGTCCGCGGCGCTTGTCGGGAGAGAACCGAGCGCGAGAAGCGCAACCGCGCTGATTGCGTGCGAGATGAACTGCCGGCGCATGATTGGAATTTCCGATCTGTCGAACGCTCATTCCGGGGCGGCGAAGCGCGTGCCCGGAGTTCGATAACCCCCGTTCGTCACTATGGGTTCCGGACTTCTACGTAAGCAGGAACGACAGCGTGCGAAATTGAAATGAGAAAGGCTGCGGCGCCCCTCGGCACCGCAGCCTCGTGTCGTCTTAGGCTACTTCTTGCTGTAGCTGATGCGGTAGATCGCGCCGGCCCAATCGTCGGCGACGAGGATCGAGCCGTCCTTGGCGAGGATGATGTCGTCGGGACGGCCGAGATAGCCCTGGTCGCCCTCGATCCAGCCGGAGGCGAACACCTCCTGCTTGGCGTTCTTGCCGTCGGGACCGACGATCACGCGCATGATGCGGCCGCCCTGGTACTTGTGACGATTCCAGGAGCCGTGCTCGGCGATCAGGATGTTGTTCTTGTACTCGGCCGGGAATTGGTCGCCGGTATAGAACTTCATGCCGAGCGGAGCGACGTGAGCGCCGAGGTTCAGCACGGGCGGCGTGAACTCGGAGCATTTGTGGCCCATCGCGAACTTGGTATCCGGCAGGTCGCCCTGGTGGCAGTAGGGATAGCCGAAGTGCTCGCCGATCTTGCTGATCATGTTCAGCTTGTCCGAGGGCAGATCGTCGCTGATCCAGTCGCGGGCGTTCTCGGTGAACCAGAACTTGCCGGTGCGCGGATCGACGTCGCCGCCGACCGAGTTGCGAACGCCGAGCGCGTAGATTTCCGCATTGCCGGTCTTGGGATCGACGCGGCGGATCTGCGACACGCTGGTCGGGGGCACGCCGATGTTGAAGGGCGGTCCGAACGGAATGTAGAACCAGCCTTCCTTGTCGACCGCGATGTACTTCCAGCCATGCGCGGCATAGGACGGCATGTCGTCATAGACGACCTTGCCCTCGCCGGGATTGTCGAGCTTGTTTTCGATGTCGTCGTAGCGGATCAGCTTGTCGACCGCGATGACGTAGAGCGCACCGTCCTTGACGGCCAGACCCGTGGGCATGTTCAGCCCCTTGAGGATGGTCTTGACCTCTTTCTTTCCGTTGTTGTCCTTGATGGCGTAGACGTTGCCGAGGCCGAACGAACCGACGAACAGCGTGCCCTTGTCACCCCAGGCCATCTGCCGCGCGGCCAGCACACCGGAGGCGTAGACCTCCATCTTGAAGCCCGGTGGCAGCTTGACCTTCTTGACGATGTTGGCGAGCTCGGAATCGGACGCGCCGGTCGGCGGACCGGACGGCGGCGCCAGGCCCTTCTGCGCCTCGGTCTCGTCGCCGAGGAACCAGTCGTCCGGCGGATGGGTCCAGAACTCCTTGGTGCCGGATTCGTATTTCTTCAGCGGCTTGTTCTTGTCCTGCTGCTGCGCGTGACCGACGCTTGTCCCCGCGAGAAGGGCAACCGCTGCAAGCGCCAGGACGGATTGAAAGGCGGATTGAAAGACGGATCCATGGAATTTCATCGCGTCACTCCCCTAAGGCAGCCGTCAGGGCTGCACATTTATTTTATTTTGCTGTCGAGAGGCGAAGTTCGGACTCTGTCGAGAGGACAGATGCAGAAGGTTAGCACATCTGCGAGCGGTGAGAAGCGCGCCGCGGGCGCCGCGATAGCGCTCAGTAAAAATTGAGACGTAAAGTCAATGATGGCGAATGCCGCGACGACACCGCTCTCGCTGCAGCGCGGAATCAAGATCACGCGCGGCTAATTTGCAGGCAGCAGGAGGTCCGGAACAAAAAAACGCGAAAACAACCCCATGCACAGTAGAAATGCTCTGGCCGCCTTGCTGCCGGTGACGCCGGGTAGACATTTGACGCGTCGAGCGAATTCGCGAAGGTGGCGGCTAAGGGGCGACGGGGTAGGGACCATCGTCGAAAATCGTCTCATGATAGCCTTTCGAGCCGACATCGCGCGCGAGCGTGCTGCGAAAATCGCGGTCATCGCGAAGACATTTCAGGACATGCGCGAAGTCGAATTCGGGCCGCCAGCCTAGTTCGCGCCGCGCACGCTCATTGACATAGACGCGGTCGATCGCGGGGAATAGCCGCCAGCCGCGCGCAGCAAAGAGCTCCGCACAATCCGGATAGAGCTCGCGCACGACACCGGCCGCGTCACGTGCCAGCGCCGCGAGATGGCGTTGCTCGAACGGGCTCGTGGCCGACAGGATGTAGCGGGCAAACCCGATGTCCGGCGCGCGCTCTGCGGCGAGGAGATGGGCGTTCACCGCGTCCGCGATATCCAGCCGGCGATAGAGCAGCTCGTTGGCCTGCGCGTTCTCCGGCGCGTAAGCCGACCGCATCGCCGGATCGTCATCGTCTTCCGGGAAGAAGCGCGAGGTCCTCAAGACCACGACGGGCAGGCCGCGCTCGCGACAGAACAACTCGCAGAGAGTTTCGGCCATCAGCTTGGTCGTGCCGTAGACGTTCTTCGGGATCGGCGCCAGGTCCTCGGTGACCCACACCGCGGCTTGGCCCGCGTCGGAGCGGAGTTGCGAGCCGAACGCGCTGGTGGTGCTGGTGAAAACAAAACTGCGCACGCCGGCGGCTGCGGCCGCCTCAAGCAGGTTGAGCGTGCCGGTGACATTGGTGTCGATGAAATCTTGCTTGCTGTGGGTCGCCACATGCGGCTTGTGCAGCGTCGCGGTGTGGATCACCGCGGTGACGCCGTCCATCTGGTGCCGCACGAAATCAGGATCGACGATCGAGCCGACAGCGTCGGTGAAGGGCGATGGCTTCAGGTCGATGCCACGTGCAGGCGAACCGCGCCCCCGGAGCGTGCGGAGAAGGGCCTCCCCGAGATGGCCCGCGCTGCCTGCGACCAGAATTGTCATTGCAAACCCAATACAGCCGCCAGCGGCGTGGAAAACCACGTGCCCGTCCGGTCCGGCTGGATGCTTTGGGAAAAATTGGAGCGGGCGAAGGGGCTCGAACCCTCGACCCCGACCTTGGCAAGGTCGTCGGCGACGGGAAGCGTGGGCATATGTTGCCAGCTATTAACCCGCCTTAACGCTGTTTTCATTGACATTTTGCCTATTTGCGGCCGTCGTGGTTCAACGCTTGGCAACGTATGACCTTACCCGATTTGTTGTCCCCATGTTGTCCCCGAGAGGAAATCAGGCCGTTGACCCGCAAGCCTCTGAAGAAGGAAAGCGCCGCCAGCGCCCCCGGCGAGGCGGTGGCCCGGAAGCCCTTGAACAAGGACAGGGCCGCCGGCGCTCGCGGAGAGGCCGCCCGCTATGAGCTACGGGATGAGAAGGTCGTGGGCCTCCGTCTGGTCGTGCAGCCCTCTGGCGTCCGGACTTGGGTGGTGCGGTACAAGCCAGCGGCGTCCGCTGCCCGGCGCTTTACGATCGGCGCCTACACCGAGGCGCTGGGGCTCGACGAAGCCCGGAAGATCGCGGCCAAGGTGAAGCTGGGGGTAGTCCACGGCGACGACCCCGCCGCCGAGCGCAAAGCCATCCGCAAGGCCGCGCCCACGAACACCGTGCTCGCCGCCTTCAAGGCCTATGACCGCGGACACCTGTCATGGGGCAGAGACTACGTTGACGACGAAACCAAGGAAGTGACGCCGGCCGAAAAGGACGCCAGCGGCCGACCGGTGGAACCGAAGATCGGCGCTGAGACGGCCGCCGCAACGCGGTCGTTTTTTGTGCGCCGCGTCCTGCCTGTGTGGGGGAACCGGGCTGTCGGCTCGATCAGCCGGCAAGACTGCGTTGCACTGCTCGACGGGCTGAGCAAATTCAAAGATGCGCACCGCAAGGGTAAAACGCGTCTCTCGCATTTCTTCGGTTGGACGATGGACCGGAACTCGACCGTGAAGGCGAATCCCGCGGCGGGGATACAGACCGAGACGGCCGACTCGCGCGAGCGCATCCTGTCGGACCAAGAGCTTCGCGCTGTGTGGCTGGCCTGCGATCAACTCGGCAACTTCGGCGCATTTGTTCGCACGTTGATCCTGACCATGGCACGCCGCAACGAAGCCGCACGCATGGACCGTGCAGAGCTATCACCGACGCTTTGGTCCTGCGAAGGCGACAGGACAAAGAACGGGCTGGCCATGGACTGGCATCGGACGCCACAGTTGAATGCGGTCATCGATCCGCTTTTGAAGAGATCTAACTCGCCGTTCGTGTTCGAAGGTCGTCACCACAATCGGCCCATGGGCGGTTTCTCCGATCTGAAGGCGAAGCTTGACGCGATCACGGGCGACGCCGTCGCACACTGGACCCTGCACGACCTGCGCCGCACGTCGCGGAGCTTGATGCAGCGTCTTGGCGTTCCGCTTGAGGTTCGGCGCGCTTGCAGCAATCATGCGGCTGGCGGTATCGATGGCGTGTACGATCGTCACGCCTTTGACGTTGAGAAGGCGGAGGCTTTCCAGAAGCTGGCGGATCAGATTGACCGCATCGTTAGCAGACAGTCGTCGAAGGTAGTTCCGCTCACGAGGCCGCCCAACAAAGTAGACGCCAGGGCGTTAACCGAAGCATATGGTAGCGCTTGAAGCCCCGCACGAATGGGCATATGTGGTAGACTAGTTGAACGGCCCGTTTTGGCCTGTCCTCATGCACCCTGCAGCCGAGTGACAACATAAACGGCACCAACGCGCGAAGCGCGGAAGGTTGCCCTATGTTGTCCGATCCACCCCTTCCCCCACTGAAACGATATCTCCGCGTCGCACAAGTTCGCGAGCGCTACGGCAACGCGTCCGACGAATGGATTCGGCGGAAAACGCGCGAAGTCGGATTCCCTAAGCCCTTCTATCTCGACGGCGCCGATAGGTATTGGTCGCTCGAAGACTTGGACGCTTGGGACCTTGCCACGCTGACGCGCGAGCCGACCCGGCCGCGGAAGGTGGTGCGTCATGACTGAGCAACCGCCCCGCACTCTGGAAGACGCTCGGGCCGTCTTTGTTGATGAAGTCTTGCGGCGCGAGCTTGTCCAGCCGGCACACACCGAGCAAGCCGCACTGCGCAGACAGATGGAAGCGGAACGTCGCCGCGCCGCTTTCCATGTGGTGCGGCCATGACCACAAAAGCTCCCCACTTACCCGATTGGCTGGTGCAGCGGATCTTTGAAGCTGGATCGCTTGCACCGCTCGCGGAGTTCGCGCCGGCCCGGCGAAAGCAGCGTCTGCGCTCGACCAAGATCGTCGAGACAAAGGAAAGTGCTCTCATTGACGCCAAACGTGCGAGCACGATCCTACGTGATGAATATAGACATGGTTACGAAGCCCGCCGAAAGTTCATCGTGCGACACTTCCTGAAGGTGGACAACTCGGTCGCGGTAAAGATTGCAAAGGGCGAGGGAGGCGGCGTGGGCGCAGCGATGGCGGACAATGAGGCCGTTGCAGCAATGCGTCGGCACGTTAAGTCCCTGATCGATAACACCGTAATTAGATTGGAGTCTGCCACCAGCGACTCTTGAGTCTCCGGCCTGCGCTTGTAGGCGCTAGGTCTTGGTCATCGACAACGATTGCCCCGGAGATTTCAATGACCGACGCCCCCCGCAACTTCGAGGAGTTTACCCGCCCGTCCGGTATCGGCCCGTTAGAAGGCGAGGAACGGATTCTTGCGCATGCGCCGAAGGCGCATGTCATTCGCTTCAATCTGAGCACGCAGGCCGACGCGGACGCCGACGCGTATCAGACCATGGTGGCAAAGGTCCAAGGCCAGAAGAACGAAAAGTTGGCTCCACTGCTGCGACAACAGCGCGAACTCGAACTCGCGCCGCAGCGCCACGACAATTTAATCGAAGATTGCGAGCAGAGGATTGCGCGCGTCAGATCGCGGATCGCCGCAACTCTCCAAAAATATGAAGAGGACCAGGCTAAACTCGGCGGGACACCGAACACCGCGCTCAACGACTTTTTGCTTCGGCAGCGCGTACCACTCAAGGATGCCGACACAGAGGACAGCGCCATCGACAACCGTTCTCCGTTGGAGATGATGGAGTTTCGCCGTGACGAGGCTGTTCGCGAGCAATACCAGATTGAAGGACTCGCGACATCCGATTGCACGTGGCCTGAAATCGAAGGGCAGACCATCCGCGATGTTCGCAAGCTTGCGAAAAGTCCGAACATGTGGGGAGCAAAACGCTTCAGGCAAATCGGCCTCACCGGGCGCACGGCGCAAGGTCACGTCGAGTTCGCCAAAATCCGCATCGACGGTCGCGATCACATCGACGCAACCGGGCTGCTACTCAGCGTGCCGACGATTCAGAATCTGGTGATTGACCATCTGCTGACATTGGCACGCGCTGACTACAGCGAAGAGTCCGCGATGACGCCGCGGCAGCGTACGGAGGCCGTTGAGACATCGAAGGCAGCTAAGCTTCTCGCCGAGCGCCGCGCTCACTTCTGGCACCGCAAGCTCACAGACGAAGGCACGCGCGTTCCGTTCCCTACCGGGAATCCGTGGGCGATCTTGGACGTCTGCGAGTGATTGGGAATGTCCGGCGCGATGCCGTCATTCCCGTCGCGCCGGGGAAGTCCGTGAGTGGGTTCTTGGTTGAACTTACCACTCAACGGCGGGTCGCACGGCCCCCTATCCCCGTGCGGTCGAGTCGAGTGGTCCGCCATCACCGCCAAAGCGCCGCGAGGCGGGTTTGAATGCAACGGTGAAGGTGGAGCGTCTTGAAAACTGAACGTTCAAGCAAACAGGAGATTCGAAGATGTCTGATGAAGAAAACCCTAAGCTGCCTATCTTGCATGCCCATGCCGCCGCCGTGATGCGCGTCGGCAAGCAAGCTGCCGATGCCGTGCTTGTGAAGTTCGGCGGCCGTGGTGGGGCCGGCGGATACCGTGCGGTGCCGGAAGCGAAGCAGGCGGCGTGCGTCGAAGCCTTGGAGCGACTCGCAGCCGGCCCCGCGAATAGCAAGGAGTCCACAGAGCGCGGCCTCAAGCGCCTGCAACGCTCGGCATTCGCGAACTTTGGCGCGACGGAGACGAAAACGCTACGCGCTCCGAAGAGCTTCGACGACCTCGCGAAGTCCGCTTGGGATCGATTCAAGAATCCGCCCGCGCAGCACAACAAATAAGACCGGGCGCGCCTCCCCACGTCCGGCTCCCCAACCACTTTTGAGGACCACAACCATGACCGCAGAAACCAACTTTGCGAAGGCACCGGGTAAGCAACGGCGGATGTATCTCGCACGTTGCTTCGGCTCAACCGACGGCACTGTACGCGGTGTCGCGGACAAGTGGGACCGCAAGCGCCTTCTCGCACGTTATACCATGGAAGCCGGCTACAGCGCATTGTGGGAGTCCGATGAGCTTCGTTTCTGCGAGACCGCGGCCGACTTAGAAGCCGCGAAGACGAGATCGCACCACAGTCTTTGCGTCTTGGAAGCGTGGCACCGGAAGGCTTTGAAGCGCTCCGCCCTCTTGCATGCCGGCGAAATGAAATCGTTTTTGGAGCCGTTCGGCGAGAATGATCAAATGCCGATGGACCAGTATTGCGCCGTCGGATCAAACCACGAGTCTGCCGTCTCAGCCATGCGGTCGCGTGTGCCCGAATCGCGCGTCCGATACGTGAGCTACCGTGCGTGGTCGCCGGACGAGACGCCGGAGAATGTCCCGGACGAATGGAAGCCGTGGTTTGCTGCCGAGATGGAATACCAGCAACAGGCCTATGAGCAGTCGCTCGAAAATATCTGTCGTCACTACGGAAGCGAGAGCGGAAAACCCGCTGAGATTCCCTCAGCCAATCACCCCGCTGCAGCCTGCTACTGGCGACGTTGGCAGGCGCGGCAGGAAATGAAGGCTCGATTCGAGTACGACCTTTATGTCATCGCGGCTAATGAAATGGCGGCCGAAGGAGCTGCCCAAGCTCTAACGCGAGCGGGCGATGATGCCACAACAGCCGCAGAGCAGGCGGCCGAAGCCGTCCGCGCCCTCGGATTCGGATAGGTGTGACATGACTCCGGAATTCAAGGCGGCAATAATCCGACGGTGTTGCGAAATCTACGCCCATGCGACGCCAAGGCAGCTTTTCGTCTGGGAGTGCCTCCCGTGCGGTGGATTCCTCGCGCGGGAAGCCGCCGAGTGGCCCTTTGACCTGACGCCTGATGAACACAATCAGATTCGCGAAGCAGCGAGCGAGCTATTTGATTGACGTGCAAGGACGTAAGTCGAATCCGGCGGCTTTCTCGCCATCGCCAAGGGAAGCCCGACCGCGCCGGTCCTGTGCGATGGAGTCCGTAGCATTAAATGGAGTGAACGCCGTGAGCATGATCGAGAAGCCCGGTAAACGCAAAAGAACGAAACTCCCGACTCCCTTCATCGGGTACGATACACAGATGTTCGACTTCATCCCCTTGCATAGCCCCAAGGCCCGCAAGACCTACCCCAACGGCAAGACCAAGGAAGTAGGCAAGGCGCCGCTAGACCCGAAGTGGACGACCAAGCAATACGACTCGAAGGCGGTCAAGGCCCGCTGCGAGCGCGAGCAACGCAATGGGGGCATCCGCCTAAGGGCCGATCAGCTAGTAGTCGATATCGACCCACGCAACGGCGGCGAAGACGGATGGCTGATGCTGTGCGCCGATCTTGGCATTGATGACTCGAAATATCCCAAGGTCATCACGGGCAGCGGCGGCGCCCATCTCTACATGGCGAAGCCCGCCGATTTGTTGGTGCGCGAGACGTTGGAGTCGGAGGACTATAAGGGAGTCGAGTTCAAGAGCCTAAAGCGACAGGTCGTCGCCGCGGGCTCAATCCACCCCAACGGCAAGCCGTACAAATGGGACGACAATCACCCCACGCTCGCCGCCGAATTGCCGATGGCGCCGAAGCGTCTACTGAAGGCGATCGAACGGCCGGCGCGATCGGCCGTCACAGGCGGCGGACAATACACGCCTGACAAGATCGCCGCCGCGCTCGCTAAGCTCGACGTCGAAGAGTTCAAGGACCATAGCAAATGGCTTCAGCTTATGTTCGCGTGCCACCATGCGAGCGCAGGCGAGGCACGTAGCGAATTCCTTGAGTGGTGCGCGCAAGACCCACAGTTCGCCAAAGACTCCTATATGACCGGCAAGCGTTGGGACTCGATGCACGCCGACAGGAACGACGGCGTCACCTTCCGCACGCTGAACAAGTTTCTCGGGGACGCGGGCGCGAGCGAGTTCACCGTTGCGGGCGACGTGACAGAGGACGACTTCGACGACGACCCTGACTTCGATAGGGGCGACGCGAACGATGAGTGGCTCGAAGGCAACAAAACGGAACAGCCAAAATCACGCCCGTACGATGAAACGAAGCTACCCGCACTTCTGGATTTCGCCGAGCGCTGCATGATCGACCAAGGCGCCCCTCTCTATGAAATGGGTGGTCGTCTAGTGCATCCGGTGCGTGTCGATAAAGACTCGGGCGACGATGAGGGCATCCGGCGCAAGGCGGGATCGCTGACGATCGGGGACGTCAATCAACATCGGCTTCGCGAGTATGTGATTCAGAATGTGCCCTTCCACAAGCCGGACAGAAAGGGCAAGGCGAGCAAATATGCCGCGCCGCTCGGCTTTGCAACGCATTATCTAGCGCGCGGGGACAAGTGGAAGCTGCCCGTCATCAACGGCGTGATTGAAGCACCGACATTGCGTCGCGACGGCTCAATCATCGACTCCGATGGATACGATGCGAAATCCGGCTTGCTGCTGGACATGGGCGGCGTCGAATTCCCTGCTGTGCCCGAAGAGCCGACACGGGCCGACGCGCTCGCTTCCCTCGCATTGCTGAATAAGCCGTTTGCGAACTTCCCTTTCGTTGCCAATGCCAAGGGCCGCAGCGCGAGCCGGTCGGTGATGCTGTCTGCCGCTTTGACCGCTTTGGTTCGACGCACACTTCATTCTGCGCCGATGCACGGCACCAGCGCTCCAACCATGGGAACGGGCAAGACCCTGGCAATCGACGTCGTCTCTATGATTGCGACCGGACGACTCACGACGGCAATGAGCCAAGGCGCGAATGAGGAGGAAGACGAAAAGCGACTCTTCAGCGTGCTTCTTCAGAACGACCTGATCTTGCTGATCGACAATGTGAAGCGACCAATCGAAGGTGACGCGCTCTGCACAGTCTTGACGCAATCGACTTGGCAATCCCGCGTTCTCGGCGAGAATCGTCGGGTCCAGGTGCCGACGAACGTCCTGATGTTGGCGAGTGGCAATAATCTGACCTACAAAGGCGACATGACCACGCGCTCGCTTCTATGCAAACTGGATGCACAGATGGAGAATCCTGAGACACGACGATTCGACATCGACCTTAAGACATGGGTGCCCCAGCACCGCGCGGAATTGGTCGTTGCTGGATTGACGGTGCTCCGCGCCTTTGTGGTCGCGGGACGTCCGGGGCTCAAAGAGCTAACGCCGTTTGGGCGCTTCGAGGATTGGTCGAATCTTGTTCGGGGGGCTCTGGTGTGGCTCGGAGAACCCGACCCTTGCAAGACGCGCGACTTCATCGCGACGGATGATCCGGAGCGCAATGACCTTGAACAGTTGTTCGCCGCAATCAAGGACAACGCGGGCGATACGCCGTGGTCGGCGGGGGAGTTGATTAGGATGGGAGAAGATTGTTCGGACGGACTCTTGGCAGAGGCTATCGAGAGCGCGGTGCCCGGTCGCTCAAATGCGAAGAGCTTGGGCCAGTATCTGCACGCCCGCAACGGAAAAATTCTCGGTGCCATGCGCCTAGTAGGGAAGTATGACTCCCATGGTAAAATGTGGAAATACACCGTGCGGGACGCTTGAGCGTGTTTGCGGGTATGCGGGTTGTGCGGGGTCATTTCCAGTCCACCCCGATAGAGACCACATCTGACTGGTGAGAATATTTCTCAAACTCAGATCTAGAATGGTCATGGATTATATACCCGCATGGGATGGAAATGACCCCGCACAACCCGCATACCCGCAAATACCCCACCCATATGTACAACTGCCATCACCTCTAACTGCATTCGCGTTTGCTGAATGCATCGCCCCGCCGTCGAGCTCGCGCGCCTGCCACACCGAGATAGTGCACAAGCGGATAGTGCAGCCTCTACCCTGCTCGTCCTTGCTCGGCCCTAATTTTAGCTCGTAGCGAGATGGGCCATTTCTTGCCATTTATTTTATTTATCAAGCGCTTGCTACGAACTATGTAGCGTGTCCTTAGCGTGCTCAACGGACATAACTCGATATATGCAACGTCCTCGACAATACGGCCGTAACCGGGGGACGTGCCCATCATGATCAATGTTGTCGCGCATTGATGAGAGAGAAATATTTGCTGCGTCGCAGGCCTAAAAAATTCTTCGCGGCTCCCTTCCAGCAGATAAACACCATGAGGGAGTCGCTCAGCGCTCACGTTGCCGCTAAGGGCATATAGGAAAACATTCCTTTAGGTAATAGATAACGCTTAGTCTTCCGCGGTCTCTTCATACTCTTTGATAATAGTATCGTTGAGATGAGACAGGTGTTCGATGCCTCGAATAGCAATTACGCCTTCGTATGAGATGAACGTGCAGCTTTTCGACAGGGGTCTACGATCTAGCAGTGAAAACACGGGTCGCCGCATCTCCCGAAAGACTTTATCTCGTCTTTCATCAGGGGCGACAATATGTAGTCTAATGTCCATATTCGGCTGAAGGGCCAACAAATCGGCCATACGCAGCAGCCCTGAGTATACTGCCGTGGTGTGCTCCACCTCGAACGCTCGAACAATTGATCGGCCCTTGAGCCAAATGACGTCTATTTGTTCGATTGTATCCAGCGTGGTCTTCTCATAATTGAGAGGAAGCTCCTCAAGAAATCCGACCTGATCAGTTGCTGGCACAAGCTCACAAATTCGCTTCCTGTCGTTTCTTGGAAGCCATACCTTAAAGCCCATGCGCGCGCCGATTTCAGCGAGCTTCGCCTGTATTTGAAAAGAGGGCCGGAGTTCAGTCGGCGTAATCTCCGTCTCAGTCACTGCGTCATCATCGTCATCGTCATCGTCCATTGGGACAATGACGGTCACCTCTCCATCGGCCGTTTTGATCTTTTGAGCTGTGGACCACTTTGGCTTCAAGGCTGGGCTATAAAAATCAAGATTACCGTCTGCACCTGCCTGCTCTAGTTCACTCCTTAGCTTCAAAAGAGCCTTATCGAGTTGGGCATCGGACCAGTCTTTAGTAAGCTTGCTTGAAGCCACGCCAAAGGCATCAAGGATCTTTCGACGATCGTTGTTCGAGGATATGCGCTCCACCAAGCTAGGGAAGCCGAAATATCGGAGCATGTGCCGAAATTGGCGACTGCCTTTGCGCGGCACGCTATCTATCCAGGTGAGAAATTGATCATACGATCTGAAGATATCAAACCTGGCTTCAGCGCTTTTACGCTTCAAATCTCGAGTCAATGAAAGCAGAAATTGTAATTCGTCGGGTCGATAATTGTTAAAGCCCGGACCACCCGAGCCGATACCAAATAGGATAGCGTCGCTCAGCAGCGGATTACTGTCCGGCAAACTGGCTCCACTCAGTCCCCATATACCTCTTATTTGCTGCCGCTTAGTTGCAGCCTTCATGTTAGAAGGGAAGAGCAAAAGCGCCCATAGCATTTCCGCCATGAGCCTTTGCGCGTCCGCAGAGCTTTTTAACATCTGCCCCTTCAATTTCGTCGAGAAATCGTCACCGCCGAAGTCGGGATGATCCACGAAGGCATGGAAAGCCTCGTCAACGTTGTCTACGGTCCACAATGGACCCGACGAGAACAGCGAGCCATCTTCGCAGAGACACCGCCTTATCCACTGCTCTGCCGCTTCCAGGGTGGGCGTAATGTCACGTTCGTGAGTATAGCGCGCCATCAGAAATTCCTCGCAGGAGCTCGGAGCGACAAGGAATAATTTGCCGCTCACATTTTTCGGGCCACAGAGTGGCTATGGGCCGTTGAAGTTGCCTGAGTCTGCGCACGTAACGTTAGGCAAGTTCGGCAAGCAGGTCTTCCATATCCGGGATTTCACCGATTAAGTTCCCGTCACTTTTCAAAGGGGGAAGTTCTCTCAGAGTCTTTCGGATTTCATGCAACGCCACTGCATCGAAGTTGTCTTCTATCGCCGCGATGGGCTGTTGCGAAGATTTTCCTCCAGAAAGAGTATTTGTGATCTCCGACAGGGTAACGGCCCAACGGGCGTTCGCCTCGCGAATAACTCTCGCCCGCTCCCTGATTGACCCCATCACTTTCAAAGCGATTGCTTCCTGCATAGCCGGCTCGGGAACGGGGATCATAGTTTTTTCTACATCACCATCTAAGATCGCTGGATAACTGGACCCAGTGCTCCATTTTCGAAATTGTTCCAGCGTACTGGGCAGTCGCAACGCATAGTGCAGGTAAAACGGATTGATGTCGTCGTGAGCGCGGACGACCGAAAAAGCCGTAGAAGCGATCTGGTTATGCAGATTAGCTCCTACCACCGCAATGGCCCCTCTCGTCGGTCTACACGTCGAAACCAAAACATCGAAGGCACGAATTACTTTTCGAGCCCTCGAAGGTGCTTCTACTCCCTCTAGATCTTGCGGATTGACAATCGCACCCACCGTAACATCGACGGCAGCGATATCGACGTACTGAAAAACGTGGTCCGGCTCTTTACCCGGATCGCGCTTTTCTTTAGCGACGTGTGCTACCTGATCCACGCGTTTTAGAATTGTCTTCGGGAACTCCTTGATGCCTTCTGCCGGGAGGTGGAAATCAATGTCCCATCGACCGGCACCACGAAGTTCTTTCAAAGTCTTAGTTAAGGTCTTCATGCCCAACCCACTTCCTTATGGAATGCGCTAATAGCAGCGGCCACCTCGCTTCCGCTTTTCGGTTTGCCAGTCGCTTCATAACCAAGGTTTTCGACCTCGCACAAAAACGTTTGTTCGCTGTCAACTGGCTTTGCTGCCTTTTCCTGCTTCTGCAGTATGCACAGGCATGTTTTCACCATCGCGCCGTAAGGCGTAAAGGCTTCTTCTGGGAAGAAGAAAATGGCTTTGATGTGCGCAATTCCATAGAGCCATTTTCTAACGAAGGCTCCGCTCTTGCCCTTCAGAAGATGTTCAGGAAGCACGATAGCAAGCTTTCCTCCGCCTTTGAGGAATTGCAAACTGCGCTCCAATCCAAGGATTTCAAGTGGAAGCGACTTCTTCTTAAAACCCAGGTCGAAACGCCCGAGCATCTGCATAACTTCCTGCTTCATGATACTGCCAAACGGCGGGTTAGTAAGGACGACGTCAAAAACGCTCGGGTCTTGTACGCCGTCATCTCGAAGCGCGATGATGTCTGGGTAATTATCGAAACTCAACAAGGCGTCTTGGTTTCGAATATTTGTGTGACCATCGTCGTGCAACATCATGTCTGTCATTGCGATTCTGACCATGCGGTCGGATTTTTCAATCCCGTGCAAGTGGAAAAATTTGAACTCGTGCAGGTCGTGCTGGGTAATCGCTTCACCTTGATGGTCCACTACGTACTGAAGTGCTTTCGTCAGAAAGTGACCAGACCCGCAGAAGGGGTCGATTATCAAATCTTTAGCCTTCGGCTGAATAACTCCAATAGCGAGATCGACAATCGGATCAGGTGTGAAATATTGCCCCATTCCAGCACGAATAGCTGGCCCAAGCACCTTCTGAAAAGCTCTACCCTTAACGTCGGCCTTACTGTCGATCAGTGAGAACTCCTGCAACCTCTCTACGACTCGATAAAGCGCCGCGTCAGACAACCGAATTTGATTTTTGAAAACGCCGCGAGACCTCTCGTACGCCGGGATTCTTTTAGAATAGAGTTCGAGGTCAGAATTTCTCGCCTCCTCATAAAGGACGCGTATGTTCGATGCTACTTCCGATGAGTTGCTTGCGCCGTATGTTTGAAATCTAAATGGTGTACCTTCAGCTTGTTTTGTAACGCTTCTCTCGTCGAAAATTTTGGCGTATATCACCTTGCAAATTTCATCCAACGCCTCGTCAGCGTGAAGTCCATCAGCGTCCCGCGCGGCGCTGTGACACTCGAACAAGACGCGTTCGTACTCGTCGTTGAAGACTTTCAGGCCGGTGCTTTTTCCATTGCCTCGATCTTCGGGTAATTCACGAACTAACTGGGTTCTAATCCTGGCTTCCAAACCAAAATGAGGAAGATCGGGAATGTATTCGAAATCGTTTGGATCAATTTTTTTTCGAATGGTCTTTACGCGATCGCCGTCTGTTACCAAGCCAATGGTGGCAGTGTGTGTTGACGCTAAATAGGTTTCAAGCTGTCGTTCAGCTTCTGTAAATTCTTCGGCGGAAATGCCTCGCTTCTTAACCTCCACGTAAAGGAAGGTTCTTCTATTGGCATTCTTGATAGAAATATCGGCTTGCTTTTCGGAAGACCCCATCTTCACGGACTCTTCGATTACGATGCGCTCCCCTATCCACTCAGTCGGATATTTGTAAGCCGTCACGATCTGACGAAGCGCCCATTGTCTTACGAATTCTTCAATTTGATATTCGCTTCCTTCGTATGTACTGCGCGAGTCGAAATAGGCTTGGGCACGGCGGCGTGAATCCGCAACATCACCATGGGTTGCAAACAGCCATTCATCGGGAGGGACGTGAAAGAAGTTGTCTATTGCGGCCAAGATGTTTCCCCTACATGCCTACAGTTGCTAGTGGGTGTGTATCGTATGCTCGATGATTTCGACTATTGAACGCCGGGATGCAACACTGACCGGGATTCGCATTTGGCAGCGGCCCAGTTGAGCGCAAGGTAATAAGGCGAGTCGCGCCAACGGCTTAGCAGGGCGTTGAAAAGAGTTGGCCATTTGCTATACTGTATCCGGCGGACCCTACTTCTACGAAGCCCTGAGAGATGTCTCGGAGTGCACCTTAGAGGTGCTAGTGTTGAGGGCCGTCACCTTCTCCACATCGGTCGAACGTTCCAAAGATTGAACTTCATCGCAGTCATGGGGGAGCTGCGCTCCAGCGAGGCCAGGTTGGTTTTTGACACCGCGTACTCAGCCAATTCCTTCTTGGTGGCGTTGGTGATTGGATCGGTGTGGCGATTGTTCTTGTAAGCAGTCAACGCCCCTAAGGTGACATCCAACAACTGAAGCATCGGCTCGTATTTAGAGTCTTTGCATTCGATGTGCTGCACGGACGAATTCTTGTGTCCGTGTTTGACTTTTCCATCGTAGTTGAGGGCGCCAATTAGTTTGGGCAGCTCAGCTGTGCACCCGCCCCCGTCTGGGTGGATGATTATCGAGTTAGACTCCCCGTAGAACCGTAGTGCACGATGAAGCAACAGTTGGTAGTGCATCTTTCCGACCGTAGCTACTCGCTTCTTCTGTCCACTCAACGAGTGATCGTACTCTTTAAATGGCGCAAAACGGACATGCACATGCGCTCGACTTTCTTCGATTAAGCGGAAGAGATAATCGATATACGCCATGTGAGTATTTGCCCTTCTCGATTTGGCATTTTGCCATTTGACCTCAGAGACGACATTGTAGTCGTCATTGATCTGAGCCAATTCATCGAGGATAGACGGAAGGGTTTTTTTGTTCACCGCAAGTCCAGCGACGCCCATGTGATTGTCGAAAAAACTGGATTCGTCGCAGAAATATACGATGGTACCCATGCGCTGTCGGTCTCGATTGCGAATGACCGACGAGGACATCGTTCGACTCGCTGGAGTGTGATTCGTGTGTCGCTACAACTTACGCGACTCGGCTTGACCAACCGCTTCTTTGTTCTCGCTTTGCTGTTTTATGCGCTGATTATCGCTGGCATCGTTCGCAGACGGGTGAGATAGCGTCCAGCCCCGTTCGGCGACAAGGAAACCGCACTGTTGTCCCCTTGTTGTCCCCGAAATATCAGAAACGCAGCCCCGCTCCCCGAAGGGATCGCCAACTACGTGGATATACTGGGGAAATTGGAGCGGGCGAAGGGGCTCGAACCCTCGACCCCGACCTTGGCAAGGTCGTGCTCTACCACTGAGCTACACCCGCATCCTGTGTCGGTCGCATGACTGCGCCGGCAACGGCTGTCGTATGCCAAAAGCGGGAGGGGAATGCAACAGCTACCGGCGGCATAGATTTGCAATCGGAGGCCGGATATGGACCCGAACGCGGCCAAATGACCCAAAAAGGCCCCGGAACCAGCGAATCGGCACGCATGGATTGAAATTCGGCCGTCCCGGCCCAATTTAGGGCCAACAGCGAAGCATATGAATTGGCGGCGTGCTAAAGAGCCGCCAATTCCAGACATCAGACGAGGGGATCCCGTGACGATCATCGACCAGGGTAACGGAGCAGCGGGCCCGGCTGCCGCCGATCTGATCAAGGACACGACCACCCAGACCTTCGTGAAGGACGTCATCGAGGAATCGAAGCACCAGCCGGTGCTGATCGACTTCTGGGCGGAGTGGTGCGGCCCCTGCAAGCAGCTCACGCCCTTGCTGGAAAAAGCGGTCAAGGCCGCCAAGGGCAAGGTCAAGCTGGTCAAGATGAACATCGACCAGCATCCGGCGATCCCGGGCCAGATGGGCATCCAGTCGATTCCGGCGGTGATCGCCTTCGTCAACGGCCAGCCGGCAGACGGCTTCATGGGCGCGGTCCCGGAGAGCCAGCTCAACGCCTTCATCGAGAAGCTGACCAAGGGCGTGACCGCGCCGGGTGAGCCGAATGTCGCGGAAATCCTCCAGGAGGCCGAGGCCGTGCTCGCCGAGGGCGATGCCGCCGCGGCTGCGCAGATCTACGCGGAAGTGCTGCAGCACGAATCGACCAACATCGCCGCCCTTGCCGGGCTCGCGAAATGCTACGCGGTCTCCGGTGCGATGGAGCAGGCCAAGCAGACGCTCGCCATGGTGCCGGAATCCAAGCGCAACGACCCGGCTGTGAAAGCCGTGCAGACCGCGATCGATCTCGCCGAGCAGGCGGAGCAGCTCGGGCCCGTCGCCGAGCTGGAACAGAAAGTCGCCGCAGACCCGCTCGATCATCAGGCCCGATTCGACCTCGCGATCGCGCTCAACGCGCAAGGCAACCGGGCCGCGGCCACCGAGCAGCTGCTCGCGATCGTCAAGCGCGACCGCAAATGGAACGACGACGGCGCCCGCAAGCAGCTGGTGCAGTTCTTCGAGGCCTGGGGCGGCACCGACGATGCAACCGTTGAGGGACGCAAGCGCTTGTCGATCATCCTGTTTTCCTGACGATGATTGATCCATCACGGCCGGCGGAGCGTTAGGCATCATGACTTGATGCGGACAATGGGGACCAGATGCCGATCAACATCGAATATCGCGGGCCCGCCGACCTTCCGGAGATTCTTCCGGTGTTTCCGCTGCCGGGCGCGCTGCTGCTGCCGCGCGGGCAGATGCCGCTCAACATCTTCGAGCCGCGCTACCTCGCGATGATCGACGATGCCTTCCGCGACGGCCATCGCCTGATCGGCATGATCCAGCCCGACATCGCGCATTCGGCCAAGAACTCCGACAAGCCTTCGCTGTTCAGCGTCGGCTGTGTCGGCCGCATCACCCAACTCGCCGAATCCGGTGACGGCCGCTACATCCTCGAGCTCACGGGTGTCTCGCGCTTCAAGGTGCTCGAAGAGCTCGAAGTGCTCACCGCCTACCGGCAGTGCAAGGTGGATTTCTTTGCCTTCGTCGACGACTTCACGCCGCGCATGGGCGAGGACGAGGTCGATCGCGAGGCACTGCTGACGGTGCTGGCGGATTTTTTGAAGGCCAACAACCTCAAGGTCGACTGGGAGGGCGTCGAGACCGCCCCCAACGAAGCGCTCGTCAACGCGCTGGCGATGATGTCGCCCTATGGCGTGGCCGAGAAGCAAGCGATGCTGGAAGCGCCCGACCTGAAGACCCGCGCCGAAATTTTGATCGCGGTGACCGAGATGGACCTCGCGAAGAAGCGCACCAGCGGCGATCCGCCGCTGCAGTGACAGGTGCCTGCGCGCCTGCTCAGGAATGATGCCGGATGCGCTTGCGTCCGGTGATCATCGCGCTGATCAGGTTCTCCCGCTGAAGACGCCCCATCATCAGCACGCCCAAGACGTGCAGCACGACCAGGACGATAACCGCGTCGGATGAATAGTGGTGGGTGTCCTCGACCCACCAGACGCCGAAAAAGGTCACGGTCACCGACATCGCGCCTGATATCGTCGAGACCGCGAGCGAGACCAGCAGCGCCACCAGCATCAACGTGCCGGCGGGATTGAGCCCGATATAGCGGCCGGTGATGCCGCGGCGCAGATTCCAGAGATAATTCGGCGCGGCCCGAAGCCTGACGCCGACCATGCGGAAGCGCGAATAACGGCTTCCCCAAAGACCCCAGACCAGACGGAAGGCAACAAGCCCGAGCACCGTATAACCGATGATGCGGTGAAGTCCGTCATAGATGGTCGGCGTGAACCACGCCGCCAGAACGCAAGCCGCGAGCGCCCAGTGCCAGAGCCGCAGCGGCAGGTCCCAGACCGCGACTGTCGGCGAAGCGGTTCGATCCGCGGGGGTCCGGTTGGACTCCCCGCGTGCGTGCGGCACCGTTTCTTCGATCAAGCGAGGACCACCCTCAGGCATGACTTTGCGCAGACCATTTGCGCGCAGACCATCTGGCGCGGTCTACTTCGCAATCGTGTGCTTCAGGCTGAGATCTTCGGGGCTGTAGAACAGCTCGTAAAGCTTGCCTTCCTTGACGCCGTAGACCTCGTAGCACGAGCCTTCGATCTTGGAGCGCCGCACTTCGTAGCCGAGCGCCTTGGCCTTGGCTTCCGCTTCGCTCGCCGGCTTCCACGACGCCTTGTCGAGCTTGGTGCAGTCCTTGAAACCGTCGGCCGAGGCGGCCGATCCCATCCCAATCCCGATCGTCAATGCAACGGCAACAACACGAATAACCTTCACGAACGTCTCCTCTTCTGTCGTGGGCGCTACGCCCTGGGGCGAAGCGGGACCGAAGGAAGCAAAGCACATGATGAAGTCAATGCGGTTCGCGGCCGGCTCGCTTTAGAGTTATTCTAACGATCCGAAAAAGATCAGCGCTCTCCGTATGCAGCGCGCATTTGAGACGACACTGCGGCCTTACGTCTCACGGTTTGCGCGCAGCCAATCCGACCAAGAGAGACGTCCTCTCACGCCGCGGCTGACGACAAAACCCATGCCCCGCGCCTTCGCGTCCGAAAGGCCGATCGGCAGGATCCTTCGATGCAGTTTCCTCGCATCCTGATATTGGCGGGCGAAGGTAACGAGATCGAGCGCTTCGGGGCCGCCAATCTCCGTGCGCTCGCCGCGCAGCCCGTCGAACGCGCAAGTCACGACATGAGCGGCCACATCGGACGTGTCGACGGGATCGAACGTCGTGGTCGGCACCGGCCAGAGCGGAAGCCAGACGAGGCCCGAGAGGAACTTGTCGAGCAAATAGTAGAACGGCATTGCGCGAACCACGGACCATGACAGGGCCGACGCACGCACCAGCCGCTCGCCGGCCAGCTTGACCCGGGCGTAGGGCAACGTCGCCTCGTCGAGGCCGACGATCGAGACGTGAAGGAAGTGCTGCACCCCGGCCCGCCCGCAGAGCTGCAACAGCCGCTCGGTGCCCTCGACGTCCACGGCAGAGGGCGACCTGTAGAAGTCTATCGGGCGAACGCCGCCACGCCGCGCGATCGGCGAATAGGTCGCCGCATTGATGACCGTGTCGACCTCCCTCAACGCCTCTCGCAGTCCCGCGCCTGTCGCGAGGTCTCCGTTCGCCCATTCCACATCCGGCCGCGCGCCCGGCATTCGCGCAAAAACCCGGACGCGTCGCCTGTCCTGAACGAGACGATCGACGATATCGCGACCGAGATGACCCGTGCCTCCGGTGACCAGCGTGACCGGCATATGTCAGCCCCTGCCAATCTTGCGCGGCGGCTCGCCGGTCGGAATGAGGACGGTCTCGCCCGTTGCTACGAGCGACAGTTCGCCATGCTCATCTGCTGCGAACAGCTCGGCACGGGCGAACGCCTGCCTGCGCCCGGCACGAAGGGTCATTCCCTTGGCGATGAAAAGGCTACCGATGGCCGGTTTGAGGCAGTTCATGGAAAAATGAGACGCGGTGACCGAGCCCGCCAAGGTCGCGGCAGCAAAGCCGCAGGCGGTGTCGAGCAGAGCTGCAATCAGGCCGGCGTGCAGATGCCCGGAATATTGGCTGAAGTCGTCACGCCATGTCATGCGGATGGTCGCTTCGCCGTTGCCGGCCGCAACCACTTCAAAGCCAGCGAGGCGGTTGAACGCCGCGGATGCGTTCACAGCGCCGAGCGTTGGCAGATCAAATCCGAAGCTTTCGCTCACGTCATGCTCCATCGTGGAGTCCGGTTGTCGAGATTGCTCGCCACGGCCTCTAAATGGTTGGCAGATCCGAGCAGGGCTGCCTGCTCGGCGGTCTCCGCCGCAAGCCCCGTCGCCACGTCGGAGGCCGCAGAAAGATTGAGCAGCCGCTTGGCCGCGCGGATCGCAGCGGGGCTGCGGCCGGCAATTTCATGCGCCGTTGCCAGCGCGGCCCCGACAGGATCTTCAGCGAGCTGCGTCGCAAAGCCATACGCAAGCGCCTGTTCGGCCGAGAAGACGCGGCCCGTATAGGTCAGCTCGCGAACAACGTCGTCGCGCGCAAGGTGACGCATCAATTGCGTGCCGCACATATCGGGCACGAGGCCCCATTTCGTCTCGATGATTGCGAGTTTCGTTGCGGGTGCGAGATAGCGGAGGTCTGCACCGAGCGCGAGCTGGAAGCCGCCGCCGAAGGCGACGCCATGAACCGCTGCGATCACAGGCACCGGCAACTCACGCCAGAGCCAGACCAGGTGCTGGGCATAATTGGCGATGCCATGCGTTCGCCGCGTCAGGTCGATCGACGGAATCAGCGCTTCGCCGTTCGCGGTGGCGACGAGCCGATCGAGGTCGAGGCCCGCGCAGAATGCACGCCCTTCGCCGGACAGGACGACGGCGCGGATGTCGTCGCGCGCACCAAGCTGCGTACCGGTCTCGATGATCGCCGCGAACATCGCCGAGTCTAGCGCATTCATCTTGTCGGGGCGATTGAGCCGGACATGGGCGACGCCGTTATCGATGGTCAGCCGGACACGATTTTCCATGACACTGCTCCGGTGGGTCCGTGGCTTGTCGGCGCGTCGCTCAGTAGCCGGCGACCGCCATGACGACGACGGCGCTGAGCGCCATCCATCCAAAATGCCGGCCGCGGGTGGCCCATGCGTTGGCGAGAGCAGAGAAGCCGAACACACCGGCCATGGTGACGACGATCCAGTGGCGCGCCGACTCCGATTGCATCCAGGGCGCCGCGATCAGGAGCACACCGCCGCCAATCCAGGCGACGGTCGAGGCCTGCCAGACCAGGCGGATCAGGGTGCGGAGCCGTTCCGGCTCGATGCGAGCGCGGGCAAAGACCTTGGTCTCGCCGAGAATGCCATGAACGAGGGCCACGGCAATGGTCACGACCCCGGCGCACTGGAGCAAGAGATCACGCATCGTCAAAGCTCCCTGCAAATCTGGCCCATACAGCTCTGTATGGTGAGATAGGCGCTGGCCTGCCGGCTGTCAATACACTAGTGTATGGTTTGCATCCGGAACCCGACATGACCGAACAGCTGACCGCCGACGACTGGATCAAACAGGGCCTGAAGGCGCTCGCGCGAGACGGCTTCACCGCGCTGAAGGCCGATCCGCTGGCGAAAGCCATGGGGGTCTCGCGCGGCAGCTTCTATTGGCATTTCGCCGATCTCGGCGCGTTCCATGCTGCTCTCTTGAAGCGCTGGCGCCAGATCGCGGCCGAGCAGATCATCGCCGATATCGAGACGGACAGCGACGAGCCGCTGAAAGCGCTGCTGCGCAGGACCTTTGGCGCGCGGCTCGACCTCGAGCGCGCGGTGCGGAACTGGGCGGCCTTCGATGCAGCGGCACAATCGGCGGTGCGTGCCATCGACCGGCGCAGGCTCGACTATATCGAGGAGTTGCTGAGGAAGCGCGGGTTCGAGGCGGCGACGGCGCGAGCCCGCGCCCAAATCCTGTACTGGACGTTTCTCGGCTTCGCCCTGTCGGGCCCGGCATTGCCGGCCGCGCGGCTCGAGGGCCTGCTCGACGAGATCCTGCGGATGGTTTCCGCTTGAGGCGACGCGATGGGCTGCCACGATTTTTTATGCTAGAGGCAACCGACCGCCGGAGACCCCCATGAACGCGCCCACCGAACGCCCCGAAGCCAGCGTCGACCCCAAATTGCTGGAGATTCTGGTCTGCCCGCTGACCAAGGGTCCGCTGGAGTTCGATTCTGCAAAGCAGGAGCTGATCTCGCGCAGCGCCAGGCTCGCCTATCCGATCCGCGACGGCATCCCGATCATGCTGCCGGAAGAGGCCCGCAAGATCGATTGAGAGACTTGTGGCCCGTTGAGAGACTTGTAGCCCGGATGGAGCGCAGCGAAATCCGGGCTACCGACAATTCTACAACGCCTCGCCCTTCAACAACCGCGGTATCTCACCGGTCAGACCCGCGGCCTGGCGGATGAACAGGTTCTTCAGCGGCGGGGCGCGATCGACCAGGCCGAGGCCGATGTCACGCACAGTGCGCAGCAGCGTCGATTGGTTGGAGAACAGGAAGTTCAGCGAGTTGGTGGCAACGCCCATCGCCATGGTGTCGAAGCGGCGCCAGCGCTGGTAGCGCTCGAGCACGTCGGCGGCGCCGAGATCCATGCCGAGCCGCGCGGCATCCACGACGACCTCGGCCAGTGCGGCGACGTCCTTCAGCCCCATATTGAGACCCTGGCCCGCAATGGGATGGATGACGTGGGCGGAATCGCCGACCAGAGCGAGGCGCTGGGCAATGAAGGAGCGTGCGACGAAATAGGACAGCGGAAACGCGCGCGGCTTGTCGAGCGCCTTCACCTCGCCGAGATGCAGGCCGAAGCGCTGCTCGAGCTCGCCGTGAAATTCCTCGTCGCTCAACGCGACGATACGCGCGGCTTCGCTGCGGCGCTCGGTCCATACCAGCGAGGAGCGCTTGCCCGAAAGCGGCAGGATCGCGAACGGCCCCGCCGGCAGAAAATGCTCTTCGGCACGTCCCTCGTGATCGCGCTCATGCCCGACGGTGACGACGATGCCGGATTGATCGTATTCCCAGCCATGGGTGGCGATGCCGGCGCGCTCGCGCAGTTTCGACTTCGCACCGTCGGCCGCGACCAGGAGGCTCGCTGCAATCACGCTGCCGTCGCCGAGCGTCACGTCGATACCTTCGGCCCGCGCGTCGTAAGACGACACGGTGGTCGCGCGGAGATCGATGCCCTCGGCCTCGGCGCGCACCACCAGCGCATCGATCAGGCGCCGGTTCTCGACCATATGCGCGAAGGGCTCGCCCGGCGCGACATCGCCGGCAAAGTTGAGGAACGCCGGGCGGGTGGCGTCTTCCAGCTTGGAATCGGTGACGACCATGTCGAGGATCGGCTGCGCCTCGCCCCTGACGTCGTCCCAGGCGCCGATTGCCTCGAACAAGCGGCGGCAGGCCGCCACGATCGCGGTCGCGCGCGGGTCCCGGCTGGGACGTGTCCCGAGCGCCGGGTCGGCGACGATGACGGGGATCTCGGGGCCGAGCCCCTGGCGCAGCGCCAGGGCTAGCGCCAGGCCCGCAAACGCGCCGCCACCAATGACAATGCTACCCTGTACCGACATACCCAATTCCCGGCTAAGTCTTCGCGTTTTCTTGGTCTTGCTACCAGACTTGAGGTGGGCGAAACAGTGCGGTGAAACAAGGGCGGAACGCCCCCATTGTGTCATTCCGGAGCAGCGAAGCCGGGGCGGCAAGGCGAAAGCTGAATTCCATGTCCAAGAGCCTGATCGACCTCATCTCGATCCTCGACCTCGAACAGCTCGAGGTGAACCTGTTCCGTGGCAACAGTCCGAAGACCAGCTGGCAACGGGTATTCGGCGGCCAGGTGATCGGGCAGGCGATGGTTGCGGCGTGCCGCACCGTCGAGGGCCGGCTGCCGCATTCGCTGCATTGCTATTTCATCCTGCCGGGCGATCCGCAGATCCCGATCATCTACCAGGTCGAGCGCCTGCGCGACGGCAAGAGTTACTCGACGCGCCGCGTCACCGCGATCCAGCACGGCAACGCGATCTTCTCGATCATGGTGTCGTTCCATGCCGAGGAAGAGAGCGCGTTCGATCACCAGGACAAGATGCCCGACGTGCCGCGGCCGGAGAAGCTCACGGCCGAGGAGGTCGCGAAGCAGCCGATGTTCAAGGAGATGCCGGAGTTCATCCGCCGCTACTATGAATCCGACCGTCCGATCGAGCTGCGCCCGGTCGAGCTCGGCCGCTATTTCGGTGAGAGGATCGAGGACGGCCGCATCCATGTCTGGATCAAGACCGCGGCGACGCTGCCGGATGATCCGGCGCTGCACATGTGCGCGCTGGCCTACGCGTCCGACTTCTCGCTGCTCGATGCGATCATGGCGCGCTACGGCCGCACGCTGTTCGACAAGCGCATGATGCCGGCGAGCCTCGACCACGCGATGTGGTTTCACCGCCCGTTCCGCGCCGACGAATGGCTGCTCTACGCACAGGATTCGCCGAGCGCGCGAAGCGGCCGCGGCTTGACCCGCGGCTCGATCTTCAAGCCCGACGGCACGCTGGTGGCTTCCGTCGCGCAGGAAGGCTCCGTGCGCGAGCGGAGAGCCTAGGAGGCATAAGCACGATCGATCGCGCTTATGCCTCTCGCGGTCAGGCCCGGAGCGATCCCCGCGGAGCCAGGACGGTCTCCGACGCGAACCAGTTCATGATCCAGCGATACACCCACGGGATCGGGATGATGAAGCCGCACAGGAATGCGGCCACTATGCCGCGCCAGAGAATCCCGAGACCGCTGCCGTTGAAAACGATTTCGCGCCGCGTGCCTTCGATGCTGCGGCAGAACCAGCGCATCTGAGCCGCGGCGACCCAGGCCCAGCCGATGATGGTGATGATGGAGATCGCGAACAGCAGGCTCCAGCCGACATAGGCCCACACCGTGCCGGTGAAGCTCAGGCCGAGCGGCTGCCCGTTGGAGGCGAGGTTCGCGACCATCCATTTGATCAGGAGCCAGTAGAGAGCGATCTGCGCGATGAACAGCAAATTGCTCAGCAAGGGGACGCCGATCAACCCGATCACGATCGCCAGAACGATGAAGCCGAAATACCAGGGCACCAGCGCCATCGCATTCCCGGTGAAGCTGAGATTGGGCCGCCCGGGGACCTTCACGCAGGACACGATCCATTTCGTGTACCAGACGAACACCCACGGCACCGGGATGATGAAGCACATGCCGATCAGCATCACGATGCTGCGCCACGTGAACTCGAGGATGCCGAAATCGACCGCCAGCGATCCTCCGCCGCCACCGCCGCCGTAGCCTCCGGAGCCCATCAGCGGCGGGCCGCCAGCCGGCATCATCGGGGGCGCACCGCCGCCGCCGATCAGGCCGGGGATTTCGGCGGCCTTCTGCCAGCCGGCCATGCCTTCCGACCACACCAGCGTATCCGAACGCACGACACCCTGGGCAACGAGATCGCGGAATTGCCCTTCCGGATAGGGGCCCTGCTGCTTACCCTCGGATGCGTAGAACCAACTCGCCATGAAACGTCCCCCTCGAACATAGTTTTGTACCGGCCGCGACGCTTGGGTTCATCGCATCCATTCCAAAAACGCATTGTGGAGGATGAACGGCTGCCCTGTACAGAGGCGGTCGTTCACATCGCCCAACGATTTTCCGCTTCAATCTGCAAGTTTTTTATGCCATTTGCCCGGAAAGATGCCAGATTGACGCTGCGCCGGGGACATACGGCGCGGCGCATCCCGGGGAATAGGCCTGACCATGAAACTCGTCGTCGCGATCATCAAACCCTTCAAGCTCGATGAAGTCCGCCAGGCGCTGACGGCGATCGGCGTCCATGGCATGACAGTGACCGAAGTGAAGGGCTATGGCCGCCAGAAGGGCCACACCGAGATTTATCGCGGCGCCGAATATGTCGTGAATTTCCTGCCGAAGCTGCGGATCGAGATCGCGGTTGCCTCCGATATCGCCGAGAAGGCCGTCGCCGTCATCACCGCGACCGCGCGCACCGGCCAGATCGGCGACGGCAAGATCTTCGTCACGCCAATCGACCACGCGACCCGCATTCGCACCGGCGAGACCGACAGCGACGCGCTCTAGATTTTTGCTTTGACGCGTTTTCTTTTCGCGAACCGGTATCCGCTTCGCTCGAAAACGCTCTTCTTCGATCGCACCGGGCAACGGCGCCACAGCGTGCGACGCAATCAATAGCTGGGGGAAACGACATGGCGGGATTGTTGCGCCGCGCGGCTGCTATCGCCGCGCCGATCGGACTTGTGTCGATCATGGCTTCGCCGGCGCGTGCCGCGGGCTCCGAGATCAACACTGCCGACACCGCCTGGATGATCGTCGCCACCGCGCTGGTGCTGATGATGACGATCCCGGGGCTCGCGCTGTTCTATTCCGGCATGGTGCGCAAGAAGAACGTGCTCGCGACCATGGCGCAGAGCCTCGCCGCGGTGACGATCATCTCCATTCTCTGGGTCGCGTTCGGCTATTCGCTGTGCTTCGTCGGCGACGGCCCGTGGATCGGCACGCTCGACCGCTGGTTTCTCGCCGGCATGACCATGGACAGCGTCAACCCGGCCGCGAAGACGATCCCGGAAGCGCTGTTCATGCTGTACCAGATGACGTTTGCGATCATCACGGTGGCGCTGGTCGCGGGCGCGGTGGCCGACCGGATGCGGTTCTCCGCTTATCTGCTGTTCTCCGTGGCATGGTTCATCTTCGTCTACATTCCACTGGCGCATTGGGTCTGGGGCGGCGGCTTCCTCGCCAGCATGGGCGTGCTGGATTTCGCCGGCGGCCTCGTGGTGCATCTGTCGGCCGGCACCGCCGGCCTCGTCGCGGCGAAGGTGATGGGACGCCGTCATGGCTACGGCACCGAAAATCTCTCGCCGTTCGATCTGTCGCTTGCGGTGATGGGCACCGGCCTGTTGTGGGTCGGCTGGTTCGGCTTCAACGGCGGCTCGGCGGGCGCAGCCAATTCGCGCGCGGTGCTGGCGATCATCGCGACCCATCTCGCAGCCTGCTCCGGCGCGCTGACTTGGGGTGCGATCGAATGGTCGACGCGGCGCAAGCCATCCGTGCTCGGCATGATCTCCGGCGCGGTCGCCGGCCTCGGCACCATCACGCCGGCCTCGGGTTTCGTGGCGCCCTGGCACGGTATCGTCATCGGCGTGATCGCAGGCCTCGTCTGCTATTGGGCCTGCACCTGGCTGAAGCACCGGTTCGACTATGACGATTCGCTCGACGTGTTCGGCGTCCACGGCATCGGCGGGATGACTGGGACCCTGCTGGCCGGCGTGTTCGCAACCAGCGCGATCGGCGGCACCGCCGGCCTGCTCGAGGGCCATCCGCAGCAGCTTCTGATCCAGCTGTACGGGGTCGCCATCACCTTCGCCTGGTCGGCCGGCGTGAGCTTCGTCCTGCTCAAGCTGGTCGGCCTGTTCGTGCCATTGCGCGTCTCCCGCGAGCACGAGCTCGAAGGACTGGATATTTCGCAGCACGGCGAGGCGCTGCAGTAATTGGGCTTGCGCAACACATAAGCACATGCTTATGTGTTGCCATGATCGAAGCCGATATCTTCAAGGCGCTGGCCGACCCGACCCGCCGCAAGGTCTTTGAGAAGCTTGCCGGCGGAAGCCTCAACGCCAGCGCCTTGCGCGACGGATTGGAGATCAGCCAACCGGCGATGTCGCAGCATCTCGCCGTGCTGCGCGGGGCAGGCCTGGTGCGCGAACAGCGGCAGGGCCGCTTTGTGAATTACGAAGTCGATCCCGAAGGAATCGTTGCCATCGGGGCCTGGCTTGCGCGCTACCGCGCCTATTGGCCGAAACGCATGGATGCCCTCGCCGATCTCTTGAAGGAGATGGATCAATGAGTGACGCCGTGAAGCCTGATCCCTCCGACGCGGCGCTCGTGCTCGAATATCAATTCGATGCGCCGCCGGCCAAGGTCTGGCGCGCGGTGACCATTCCGGCTTTGCGCGAGCGCTGGCTGCCGGATTGCGATCTTGCGGGCGCCGAGCCGGAGACATCGATCCCGGGTCAAGAGGTGCGCTATCGGCTTCGCGATTCCGAACCGCCGTTTCGCGAAAGCCATGTCATCTTCCGGATCGAACCGAACGAGGACGGTGGCACCCGCTTCCGCATCATCCAGCAAGCCTGCGATATCGGCATGAAGCTGCCGCAGCCGGCCAACAGCAATGGCTGCCTGATGCGCGCGGCCGCCTAACACCGACACCACTTCATCACCCCGCAGAAACGGAGGTCGCCGATGCGCGACATGCTTCAGCTCGTCCCTATGGTCGTCGAACAATCCGCCCGCGGCGAACGATCCTTTGACATCTATTCGCGCCTGCTGCGCGAGCGCATCATCTTCCTCAACGGCGAGGTCAATGATGCGATGTCCGGACTGGTCTGCGCGCAGCTCTTGTTTCTGGAGGCGGAGAATCCGAACAAGCCGATCAATCTCTACATCAATTCCTATGGCGGCTTGGTCACCGCTGGCCTTGCGATGTACGACACCATGCAGTTCATCAAGGCGCCGGTGCATACGCTGTGCATGGGCACCGCGCGCTCGATGGGCTCGTTCCTGCTGATGGCGGGCGAGCCCGGTCACCGCGCCGCCCTGCCCAATGCGAGCCTTCACGTTCATCAGCCGCTCGGCGGCTTTCAGGGCCAGGCGTCCGACATCCTGATCCATGCCACCGAAATGCAGGAAACCAAGCGGCGCATCATCCGGCTCTATGCCCAGCATTGCGGGCGCTCCGAGCCGGACGTGGAACGGACCCTGGACCGCGACCACTTCATGACCGCGCAGCAGGCGGTCGACTGGGGGTTGATCGACCGGGTGTTCGCGGAACGCAGCGCCGCCTGACGGTCTCTGCCGGCGACCGTCCGGCAAGCCTCGCCTCGCCCAAGCTGGTTGGCCGGTTGCGCGTATTCCGTGAGCACAAGTGCGAAGGGGCCGATATTTCGCAGCACGACAAGCCCTCCAATAGGCGCCCGCCTTACGGGAATACCTTTCTGCTGCCCGACGCATGAGCACCAATGTGTCGGCAGCTTGACGTGCCTTTATTTTAATCAGCCATGGTCAGGTATTGAGCGCGGCGTAATAGCGCACTGCACCGCAATACGCGTCGAACGCGAAAACACCCGTTTTCATAGTCCGTTAGGCAACACGCCCGATCTGGCACGGCATTTGATTCTATGGGTCCTGGCTGTGCCCGCGTAGTGAACTTTCTCCCTCGTGGCGAACCAGTCGAGAAACGCCCGGCCACGTCCGGACCGGGCCCAAGCGGGGATAGGACCCATGAAAATTGTTATGGCGATTATTAAGCCATTCAAGCTGGAAGAAGTCCGTGACGCCCTGACCGCCATCGGCGTTCACGGTCTCACGGTGACGGAAGTCAAGGGATATGGCCGCCAGAAGGGCCATACGGAAATCTATCGCGGCGCCGAATATGCCGTGAGCTTCCTGCCCAAGATCAAGATCGAGGTCGCTGTCGCCTCCGACCAGGTCGACAAGACCATCGACGCCATCACGACCGCCGCGAAAACCGGACAGATCGGCGACGGCAAGATCTTCGTCATCAATCTCGACCATGCGGTTCGTATCCGCACCGGCGAGGCCGATGCTGCGGCCCTTTGATTTCGCGCTCAATCAAAATTCAATCAGGAGTAAATGAAATGACGTTTAAGCGTCCCTATGGCGCGGGATTGGCGGCTCTCGCAGTCGGCCTGTTCGCTGCGACCGCAGCCTACGCCGAGCCAACGGTCAACAAGGGAGACAACGCCTGGATGCTGACATCGACAGTGCTCGTGCTGTTGATGACGATCCCCGGCCTCGCGCTGTTCTACGGCGGCCTCGTCCGCTCCAAGAACATGCTCTCGGTCCTGATGCAGGTGTTCTACACCGTCTGCGTCGTCACCGTGATCTGGGCCGTGTACGGCTACAGCCTCACCTTCACCGGCGGTTCCGACTTCATCGGCGGCTTCTCCAAGGCCTTCATGATGGGCGTCACCACCGACTCGAAGGCCGCGACCTTCTCGGTCGACGCCAATATCTCGGAGCTCATCTATATGTGCTTCCAGATGACCTTCGCGGCGATCACGCCCGCCCTCATCGTCGGCGCCTTCGCCGAGCGCATGAAATTCGCGGCGCTCGCGCTGTTCGTCCCGCTCTGGGTCACCCTGATCTACTTCCCGATCGCGCACATGGTCTGGTACTGGCCCGGCCCGGACATGATCCAGGACGCTGCCAAGGCTCTGGCTGCTGCGGCTGATGGCGCGGCGAAGACCGCGGCGCAGGCCAAGCTCGACGAGATCAACGCCGACGCAGGCTGGATCTTCAAGAAGGGCGCGATCGACTTCGCGGGCGGCACCGTGGTGCACATCAACGCCGGCATCGCAGGCCTCGTCGGCGCCCTGCTGATCGGCAAGCGCGTCGGCTACGGCAAGGAGCTGATGGCTCCGCACTCGCTGACGATGTCGATGATCGGCGCCTCGCTGCTCTGGGTCGGCTGGTTCGGCTTCAACGCCGGCTCCAACCTCGAAGCCAACGGCGGCGCGGCGCTTGCCATGACCAACTCCTTCGTCGCCACCGCAGCCGCAGCGCTGTCGTGGATGTTCGCGGAGTGGATCATCAAGGGTCACCCGTCGGTGCTCGGCGTCATCTCCGGCGCTGTCGCGGGCCTCGTGGCCGTCACGCCTGCCGCCGGCTTCTCCGGCGTGATGGGTGCGATCGTCCTCGGCCTCGTGGTCGGCGTGGTCTGCCTGTTCTTCTGCACCGTCGTGAAGAACGCGCTCGGCTACGACGACTCCCTCGATGTGTTCGGCGTGCACTGCGTCGGCGGCATTGTCGGCGCCCTCGGCACCGGCATCCTCGTCAACCCGGCGCTCGGTGGTGCTGGCATCATCGACTACACCGCGATCCCGCCGAAGGTTGCCGATTACGACTTCGCGGCGCAGATGGTCTCCCAGATCTGGGGCGTCGGCACCACGCTGGTGTGGTCGGGTATCGGTTCGGCGATCCTCTACAAGGTCGTCGATGTGATCGTTGGCCTCCGCGCCAATGTCGAGAGCGAGCGTGAAGGCCTCGACATCACCGAGCACACCGAGCGCGCCTACAACATGTAACTCTCCTCCCGGGCGCGGCCTCTTCGGGGGCCGCGCCACAACTACGGTTTGGGGCACATACCCGGCAATGTCCCGACCGTTGAGGGGCTCCAGCGCAAGTTGGAGCCCCTTTCTTTTTGATTGGCGGAGCCGAAGAAAAAGATTGCCATTCCGCAGCGCCGGCGCAGAAATATCGACCACAAGAAACAACAACCGGGAGGTCGTCATGCGTTTGGAAGGCGGATGCTATTGCGGCGAAGTGCGCTATGTCGCCGAGGGCGACCCGATGATGCAGGCGCAGTGCCATTGCCGCGAGTGCCAGTACATCTCGGGCGGCGCGCCCAACACCTTCATCGCAATGCCGGCGGCCGGCTTCAGCTACATCACCGGGCAGCCCAAGCAATTCGCGCGCAAGGACCTTGAACGCGCCGTCACGCGCGAATTCTGCGCCGAATGCGGCACCCATCTGGTGACCAAGGTTCCCGGATTGCCGGCCGCGATCCTGAAGGTCGGCACGCTGGACGATCCCAAACAGTTCCATCCGCAGATGGCGATCTACACCTGCGACAAGCAGGACTTCCACGCGATCCCCGCGGGCATGGCGACATTCGAGAAGCTGCCGGCGCACTAGGTCTCGATGATGGCGCGCTCCCTCCCCCCAGTGCGGGGGAAGGGTGGGGGAGAGGGTGTCTCAACATCGGGACAGTTCCTGGATGGAGAGAACCCTCACCCGGCGCTGCGCGCCGACCTCTCCAGCAAGCGGGAGAGGTGCAAGAACCAGCCCCGCCCCGTGGCCATGCATCCCGTTGTTATCCGGCCTCATTATTCCTGCTCTGGACGGAGCCGGCGAACCGATGGTTAATCGCGTCTTAACCTCGCCCTATCTATGGTGAACTGAACCGCTTCCCGCCGGCGCCTTGGTCGCGACCGGCTGTTCCAAGAGTGCTGGCGTCCAGAATGGCTATGACCGCTTCATCCCGTACGCCGCAGGACAGCGGAAGCTCCGATAGCGAACGCTCTCCCTTCGTCCGGCTGAACGAACTGCTGGCGCCGCATCAGCCCGGCAAGCCTTTGATTTCGCTTGCCGTCGGCGAGCCCCAGCATCCCGTGCCCGATTTCGTCGGCCCGGTGCTGGCCAAGCACATCGCCGATTTCGGCCGTTACCCCGCGAACAAGGGCACCGACCCGTTCCGCAAGGCCGCAGGCGCCTGGCTGTCGTCGCGCTTCGAGCTGCCACGCATCCTCGATCCCGAAAGCGAGATTCTCGTCCTCAATGGCAGCCGCGAAGGCCTGTTCCTCGCCGCGATCGCGGCCGCGCGCTATGTCGGCCCGCGTCCCGGTAAGCCCGCGATCCTGATGCCGAACCCGTTCTATCCGGTCTATGGCGCCGGCGCCCGCGCCGCCGCTTGCGAGCCGGTCTACCTGCCGACCACGGCCGAGAACGGCTTCCTGCCCGATCTCGACGCCATCGACGAGGCGACGCTCGCGCGCACGGTGGCGTTCTATCTGGCTTCGCCCGCCAACCCGCAGGGCTCGGTCGCCTCGCGCGATTATTTCACGCGCCTGAAGCAGCTCGCCGACCGCTACGGCTTCGTGATCCTCAGCGACGAGTGCTATTCGGAGATCTACACCCGCGAAGCTCCCGGCAGCGCGCTTGAATGCGCCGGCCCTGATTTCACCCGCGTGGTTGCGTTCCAGTCGCTGTCGAAGCGCTCCAACCTGCCGGGCTTGCGTGTCGGCTTCGCCGCCGGCGACAAAAAACTCATCGGCATGTTCCTCGAGCTGCGCAACATCGCGGCGCCGCAGGTGCCGGTGCCGCTCCAGCATGTCGCGACCGTCGCTTACGGCGACGAGGCGCATGTCGAGGAGAACCGCAGGCTCTACCGGATCAAGTTCGATCTCGCCGACCAGATCATCGGCGGTCGTTACGGCTATCGCCGGCCCGACGCCGGCTTCTGCGTCTGGCTCAACACGTCCGAAATCGGCGACGATGTGTCCGTGTGCCTGAAACTCTACAAGGAAGCAGGCGTGCGCGTGGTGCCCGGCAGCTATCTGGCGCGGCTCCAGCCCGACGGCTTCAATCCCGGCGCAGGCTACATTCGCCTTGCGCTGGTGCAGGATGGCGAGACCACGGCGCAGGCGCTGCACCGCCTGGTCGAGACTCTGGGTTAGGCGGGGCCCGTGAGCATGTCGACAATCGAACGTGTCATTCCCTTGGTCGGCCATCTGCCGCCCTCGATCCGCGAAGGGCTGGCGCGGCGCGTGCGCGAGCTCAGCGGTCTCGGCCTGATCGCATTGTCGGGCGTCGCCTCGGCGGCGCTGATGACCTGGTCGGTGCAGGATCCCAGCCTCAGCCACGCAACGTCGCGGCCGATCCGCAACATTCTCGGCTATGCCGGCGCGATCGGCGCCGACCTTGCGATGCAGATTCTCGGGCTCGGCGCGATCATGCTGGTCCTGACGGTCGCGGTCTGGGGCTGGCGCATGCTGACCCATCGCCCGTTCGACCGCGAGGCACTGCGGCTCGGCTCCTGGATTCTCTGCACGGTGATCGCGGCGGGCTTCGTCAGCTGCTGGCCACATGGCGGCGCCTGGCCGCTGCCGACCGGCCTCGGCGGCGTTGTCGGCGATGCGCTGGTTCGCGCGCCTGCGGTGATCTTCGGACCGCCAGGCATGATCTATCGCATGGTGCTCGGCACGATCCTGTTCGCCGCGATGGCGGCGACCTTCCTGATCGCCTGCGGCCTTGGCGCACGCGAGCATGACGACGAACTCGCGGAGATCGAGGACGAGGACAAGCCGCTCGACCAGGACGATGAGAGCGATCGCGGTTCGGTATCGCTGGGCTGGCTGTTCCACGCATTGATGAGCACGAAGGCGCGGCTGATCTGGTTGCTTGGCGCTGCCTACCGCTCGCTGGTCTCGAGCGGACCGAAGACCAAGGCCGTTGCATTCAGCCGCCAGGAGCCGAAGCTCGGTGGCGGCCGCGCCGCGCCGTCGATCTCGCCGCAGGCCCAGGACGAGGACTACGACGACGAGCACGAAGAGGTCGAGGAAGACGAGGAAGAGGAGGAGGAGCCCGCCGCCCGCGCGCCGCGCAAGAAGGCTGCGCCCAAGGCCGCTTCCAAGAAATCCTCCGACAAGTTCGAGCTTCCGTCCGTGTCGGTGCTGGCCGCGCCGAAGGCCGGCGATCGCCAGCCGCTCAGCAAGGCCGAGCTGGAAACCAATTCGCGCGCGCTCGAAGGCGTGCTGCAGGATTTCGGCGTCCGCGGCGAGATCGTGAAGGCCCATCCGGGTCCCGTGGTCACGCTGTACGAGCTGGAGCCGGCGCCGGGTATCAAGTCGTCGCGCGTGATCGGCCTTTCCGACGACATTGCACGTTCAATGAGCGCGCTGTCGGCGCGCGTCGCCGTCGTGCCCGGACGCAATGCCATCGGCATCGAGCTGCCGAACGCGCATCGCGAAAAGGTCTATCTGCGCGAGCTGCTGGTCGCCAAGGAGACCGTCGATTCGGTTGCGAAACTGCCGCTCTGCCTCGGCAAGACCATCGGCGGTGATCCCGTCATCATCGACCTCGCACGCACACCGCACATGCTGATCGCCGGTACCACCGGCTCCGGCAAGTCGGTCGCCATCAACACCATGATTCTCAGCCTGGTCTACCGGCTGCGTCCGGACCAGTGCCGCTTGATCATGGTCGATCCGAAGATGCTCGAACTCTCCGTCTATGACGGCATTCCCCATCTGCTGACGCCGGTCGTGACCGACCCGAAGAAGGCGGTGGTCGCGCTGAAATGGGCCGTGCGCGAGATGGAAGAGCGCTACAAGAACATGGCCAAGCTCGGTGTGCGCAACATCGACGGTTACAACACGCGCCTGCTCGAATTGAAGGCCAAGGGCGAAGAGCCGACGCGGACGGTGCACACCGGCTTCGACAAGGAAACCGGCAAGGCGATCTACGAGGAAGAGAAGCTCTCGCTCGACCCGCTGCCCTACATCGTCATCATCGTCGACGAAATGGCCGACCTGATGATGGTCGCCGGCAAGGACATCGAAGGCGCGGTGCAGCGCCTCGCGCAGATGGCGCGCGCCGCCGGCCTGCACGTGATCCTCGCGACACAGCGTCCGTCGGTCGACGTCATCACCGGCACCATCAAGGCGAACTTCCCGACCCGCATCGCCTTCCAGGTGACGTCCAAGATCGACAGCCGTACGATTCTCGGCGAGATGGGCGCCGAGCAACTCCTCGGCCAGGGCGACATGCTCTACATGGCCGGCGGCGGTCGCATCAGCCGCGTGCACGGACCTTTCGCGTCGGACGAGGAAGTCGAGAAGGTGGTGCGCCACCTCAAGACGCAGGGACAGCCGGAATATCTCGAAGCCGTCACAGCCGAAGAACCCAGCGAGGACGAGGACGGCGCGGTGTTCGACGCGTCCGCCATGGGCGCGGATGGCGGCGGCGATTTGTTCTCGCAAGCTGTTGCGATCGTCAAACGCGACCGCAAGGCCTCGACCAGCTACATCCAGCGTCGCCTGCAGATCGGCTATAACCGCGCCGCATCGCTGATGGAGCGCATGGAACTGGAGGGTATCGTCGGACCCGCCAACCACGCCGGCAAGCGCGAGATTCTGGTCGAGGAAGAAGACAGCCATATGTGAGGCGAACCGCCTCAAACCATCATTTCACGCAAAAACGTTATCTGCTTTCGGCCGAAATCACGCTAAAAGGGCGCCCAGCCACACAGGACGACGCGTTGATCAGACATCCGGACATTCGATTCGCTGCCATTGTCGCCGCGCGGAGCGCGCGCATGGCCGGCGTGATTCTCGTCACCGCCGCGATGGTGATCACGGCGTCGTTCGCGCAGACCGTTCCCGTGCCGAAGCCTGCGCCGAAGGGCCGCGATGGCGGTCCGGCCGGTGGAGGGCCCGCGGTCACCGGCGCGACCCAGACGCCGCCGAATCCGGTGATTCCGGATCCGCGCCGCAACGTGCCGAGCAGCATCTTCCAGACCTTTGATGCCAACCAGAAGGCCCAGGCCGCCAAGGTCAGCGCCTATTTGTCCTCATTGTCGACGCTGGTCGGGAATTTCGTCCAGGTCGGCCCCGACGGCAGCAAGACGCAAGGCGACTTCTACATCCAGAAGCCGGGCAAGGTGCGCTTCGAATATGACGCGCCGAGCCCGATCGACATCGTCGCCGACGGTTCGTCGCTGGTGGTGCGCGACCGCAAGCTCGCGACGCAGGACGTCTATCCGCTGTCGCAGACACCGCTGCGTTTCCTGCTGTCCGACCGCATCGACCTGATGAAGGACACCAACGTCGTCAACGTCTCGGCCGACGACGTCTTCGTCAGCGTCACCATCGAGGAGAAGCAGGCCCTGGTCGGCACCAGTCGCCTCCTGCTGATGTTCGGCGCCAAGGACGGTCAGTTGAAGCAGTGGACCGTCACCGACCCGCAGGGCTACGACACCACGATCGCGGTCTACAATCTCGACACGAGCAAGAAGCTCGATCCCGGCATGTTCAAGATCGATTTTACCAATTACGGCCCGTCGCCGGGCTGAGTGCCGTAGGGTGGGCAAAGGCGCACTTGCGCCGTGCCCACCATCTCTCATCCTCACGCCAGCTATGATGGGCACGCTTCCGCCTTCGCTCTTCGGGCTACGGCGGACAAGTCGCTTTGCCCACCTTACGAGACCTGTGGACACGCATTTGCGTGCGCCCAATCCGTGCTAAGACGCATCCCTCATGCGTTTTTCCCTGACAACCTGGAACATCAATTCGGTGCGGCTGCGCATCGATCTGGTCGCAAAATTTCTCAAGAGCGCGCGGCCGGACGTGCTGTGTCTCCAGGAGACCAAGTGCATCGACGACGCCTTTCCGCTGAAGCGCTTCAAGCGGCTCGGTTACGAGCATGTCGCGCTGAACGGGCAGAAGGGTTATCACGGCGTCGCCATCGTCTCGAAGATTCCGTTCGAGTCGAAGGATATCCGCACCTTCTGCGACAAGGTGGATTCACGCCACATCTCGGTATCGTTCGGCGAGAAGGCTGGGATCGCAAAACCGCTGGTGGTGCATAATTTCTACGTGCCGGCCGGCGGCGACATTCCCGATTCCGCGCTGAACGAGAAATTCGACCACAAGCTCCGCTTCCTCGACGAGATGAAGGCGTGCGAGCCGCTGCATCCGCGCGGCGAGGACCGCCACATCCTGGTCGGCGATCTCAACGTCGCCCCGCATGAGAACGACGTCTGGTCGCACAAGCAGCTTCTGAAGGTGGTATCGCACACGCCCATCGAAACCGAGAAGCTGCAAGCCGCGCTCGCCGCGGGCGATTGGGTCGACGTCGCGCGCGAGCGCATTCCGATGTCGGAGAAGGTCTACACGTGGTGGAGCTACCGCTCCGCCGATTGGACCGTCGGCGACCGCGGCCGCAGGCTCGACCACATCTGGGTCTCGCGCGCGCTGAAAGATGCGGTCAGTGATTTCAAGATTCTGCGCGAGGCGCGCAGCTGGGAGCGGCCGTCGGACCATGTGCCGGTTACGGTGACGCTGGATCTATGATCGTCGCCCTGGCGAAGGCCAGGGCCCATTACCACCAGTCTTCGTTGTTGCGCGAGGACGCCGGCAATCGCACCAGGCCGGAAACATTTGGATATGGGTCCTGGCTTTCGCCAGGACGACGTCAACTCGTCAGCTTCGCACCGGCCATCAATATATCGCTGGCGATCTGGCTGGAGCGCACCGCGAATTCATCGCGCAGACGAACGGCGGCGGCGGGGTCGCTTTCGAGCACGCGCTGAAACAGGCTGCGCGCGACGCGGATGACGGAGGCGTGCTCGATCGCGATCGCGCTCGACGGCCGCTTCATCGGCACGATCAGCGCGAGCTCGCCGATCAGCGCACCGGGACTCGCGATCATCTCCGCGCCGGCGCCGTCGTCGACCCGGAAGGCGCCGCGCTGGACCACGAAGCCGGCATCGGCATCGTCGCCGAGATTGAACAAGACGTCGCCGCGGACAAAGTCACGCTGCTCGGAGCCGATCGCCAGCATGCGCAAGGAAGCGTCTCCCAACAGGCGCAGTGTCGGGACACGCTCGAGAAGCGCTACATCGTCGTCGATTGACATTCAGGTCCGGGGCTCAAGGGCATGCAATCTAAAACGATTCGCACGCCCCAGAAGCGTATCACGGCACCAGCTTGTAGCCACCGGCTTCCGTGACCAGGATTTCCGGGTTGGCGGCGTCCTTCTCGATCTTCTGACGAAGCCGGTAGATGTGGGTTTCCAGCGTGTGGGTGGTGACGCCGGAATTGTAGCCCCAAACCTCCTGGAGGAGGGTCTCGCGCGAGACCGGCATCTGGCCGGCCCGGTAGAGGAAGCGGAGGATCGCGGTTTCCTTCTCCGTCAGCCGGACCTTGCGCGCGTTGGCGGCGGTCAGCATCTTGGAGCCGGGCCGGAAAGAGTAGGGGCCGACCGAGAACACCGCGTCCTCGCTGGCTTCGTGCTGCCGGAGCTGGGCGCGGATGCGCGCCAGCAGCACGGCGAAGCGGAAGGGTTTTGCGACATAATCGTTGGCGCCGGATTCCAGCCCCAAAATCGTGTCGGAATCGGTGTCATGTCCGGTGAGCATGATGATCGGAGCCTTGAACCCGCCCTTGCGCAATGAACGGACCACTTCGCGGCCATCCGTGTCGGGCAGGCCAACATCCATCAGGACGAGATCGGGGGCATTGGCCTTCGCGGCGCTCGCGCCCTTGGCGCCGGTATCGACCGCGGAGGCTTCAAATTCTTCGTGCAGCGACAATTGCTCCACCAACGTATCGCGCAGATCGGTATCGTCATCCACGATCAGGATCTTGCGGGCATTGGCCATAGGGGGTCATCCTTTTGGGGTCCGGCGCGGCGCGCATCCATGCTGCACCCAGCCGAGAGGGAAGTTTAGGGGTCGCAATTATTATTATTGTTCGTCTTGAACTAGTGGGCTGTTACCGATTCACAAGCCAGAACCACTCTAACCCAGAATAGCAGGCCGTTTTGATGAATGTCCTGTAATGAATTCGACATCGCACGTTCACATGAAAACTAAAGCTGCGTCAGCTAGTTACACCATGAACCGGAGCGCCGGGCCGCTCTCGGCGATCCGCGTTAAGGCTGCCGCCGGGAATCCGCGCCGAGGCTGGCTGACCGCGGGAGCGCTGACGATTCCGGTGGCGCTCGGACGCGGCGGCATTCTGGCGAACAAGCGCGAGGGCGATGGCGGCACCCCGAGGGGCAGCTTCCGTCCCAGGCGATTGTGGTGGCGGGGCGACCGGCACAGCCGCCCGCAGACCTTTCTGCCGGCCCGGATCATCACCGGCGAGGACGCCTGGTGCGAGGATCCCAAAGACCGTCATTACAATCAGGGGATCCGGCTCGGCGAGGGGCAGGGCGGTGACCGGCTCAAGCGGGCCGACCATCTCTATGACTTCATCATCGAAATCGACCACAACACGAGGCCGCGCGTCGCCGGCCGGGGCAGCGCGGTGTTCTTGCATCTCGCGCGCGACAATTTCGGCCCGACCGCAGGCTGCGTCTCGATGACCAAAGCGGCGATGCGACAATTGCTGCGGCGGCTGGGACCAAAAACAAAAATCATCCTCGGGTGAGGACACATGCTCGACAGGGATCAGATCGCCGCCGCATCGCGCGTCCTCATCAAACATTGGCGCGACGGCACCAAGCTTGACGCGCTGGAGCCACGGTTGCGGCCACAGAGCCGCGCCGAGGGTTATGCCGTGCAGGCAGCGCTCGGCGGGACCTTGTTCGGCTGGAAGATCGCGGCGACGAGCGAGTCCGGACAGAAGCACATCAATGTCGCGGGACCGCTGGCCGGCCGGATCATGAGCGACACCGTGATCGCCGATGGCGGCACCGCCTCGATGAAGGGCAACGCGATGCGCGTCGGCGAACCCGAGTTCGCTTTCCGCATGGGACGCGATCTGCCGCCGCGCGCGGCGCCGTATACTGTCGACGAGGTGCTCGCGGCCGTGGACAGCTTGCATCCTGCGATCGAGATTCCCGATTCGCGCTTTGCCGATTTCGCCGGCGCCGGCGAGGCGCAGCTGATCGCCGACAACGCCTGTGCGCATCTGTTCGTGCTGGGCGCAGCAACGCATGCGAACTGGCGCGCCATGGATCTCGCCGAGGAGCGGCCGCAGATCACGTTGCGTGGCCAGCGCTATCTCGGCCACGGCAAGAACGTGCTCGGCGATCCCCGCATTGCCCTGGTCTGGCTGGCCAACGAGCTGCGTGGCCTCGGCATCACCTTGCGGGCAGGGGAGGTGGTGACCACGGGCACGTGCCATCCGCCGCTACCGATCCAGGCGGGTGATCAGTTCACGGCGGATTTCGGCGTGCTGGGAACAGTGTCGGTGGGTTTCTCTTGAGCCGCCCCATACACCGCCGTCATTGCGAGCGCAGCGAAGCAATCCAGAGTCCCTCTGCGGAAAGATTCTGGATTGCTTCGCTGCGCTCGCAATGACGAATTCGAGAGTTCGTAGGGGGCCCTGCCAACAATGATGCTCTCACCGGTGCCCGAAGATCGCACTTCCCACGCGCACATGGGTGGCGCCGAGCATGATCGCGGTCGCATAATCCGCGCTCATGCCCATCGAGAGCTTCTTCAATCCATTGCGCGCGGCGATCTTGGCGGTCAGCGCGAAATGCGCCGCCGGCGGCTCGTCCACCGGGGGGATGCACATCAACCCCGAGATCGTCAGCCCGTAGGTGTCGCGGCAGCTCGCGATGAAAGCATCGGCCTCGCCGGGGGCGATGCCGGCCTTCTGCGGCTCCTCACCGATATTGATCTGGACGAACAATTCCGGGTGCTTGTTCTGGGATTCGATTTCCTTGGCTAACGCCTGGCAAATGCTCGGACGGTCGACCGAATGGATGGCATCGAACAGCGCGACCGCCTCTTTCGCCTTGTTGGATTGCAGCGGCCCGATCAGATGCAGCGCGATATCGGGGTAAACAGAAGTTAACGCCGGCCACTTGCCTTTGGCCTCCTGCACGCGGTTCTCGCCGAATACGCGCTGTCCGGCGTCGATCACCGGGGTAATTGCATCCGCGGCGAAAGTTTTCGACACCGCGATCAGCGTCACGGAGCCACGTTCGCGCCGCGCATCCTTGCAGGCGCGCGCGATTTCGGCTTCGACCGCGGCGAGCGCGTTTGGTGAATGGCCGGTTAGCGGCGCGGCGTTGGCTTCGGTCATGATGTCGCATCGGAGCTGATTGTTGCGGAGCTAGTTCTAATTTTACCGAGTTCAAGAAAGAGTTTTTGAACCCTTTGCTTTACCTTAGCCGCGGGGTGGGCAGCGAAGATGGCAAACGTCAGTTTCAACCGCAAACGAGCGAAACTCAAGCAGGTTCTCGGAATCCGGGCGCGGCTTGCGTTGCTCGCGGTAATTCTGGTGACGCCTTTGATGTTCGAGCGCATCCGCTCGCTCGAAGACACGCGCACGCGGCAGATCGCGCAGGCCACGACCGAATTCACCACCGTTGCAAGGCACAGCGCCGATGCGCAGCGCGAGGTGATCTCGTCGGTCGAGACCATCCTGAAATCGGAAGCTTTCATCCGCGCCTCCGCCGGCGGCATCAGCAAGAGCTGCGACGTCCTGCGCGCGAGCCTGCCGTCGAACCTCCCCTGGATCCGTACGCTTCTGATCGCCGGCCAGGACGGACGCATCCAGTGCGCCACCAACAACATGTATGTCGGCCTCGACCTCAGTGACCGGCCGTACTTCCAGCAGGCGCAGGAAACCGGCCGCTTCGTGCTGAGTGACTTCATCCTGTCGCGCCCCGTGCCGACACCGACCGTCATGGCGGTTTACCCGGTATCCGCCTTCAGCGGCGTAGCAGATGCCGTCGTGCTCGCCACCGTCAACCTCGACTGGATGTCGAAGGTCATGAGCAATCTGGGTGGTCGCGCCGGCATCACGGCCGTGCTGGTCGACAGCGCGGGTACCGTGCTGGCCGCACCGGCCGACCAGCACAGCGCGATCGGACGTCCGCTCGACAACATGCCGCTGATGTCCGCGATCGCCGACAAGGCGCTGAGGTCTGACCAGGACGAAGGCTCACTCACTTTCCTCGCAGCCGACGGCTCCCGCCGCGCGGTCAGCTTTATCCGCATCGCCGGGACCAATGCCCGCCTGATCGCCAGCATCGACGAGGACAAGGTGTCCGCCGCCGTGAGCCGCGACATCCGCACCGCCTATCTTCAGCTCGCTTTCGTCGTGCTGTTCGTGCTGCTCGGGGCACTGATCGCAGCCGAGAAACTGGTGATCAAGCCGATCAGGATGCTCGCCGACATGGCCAAGCGTCTGGGCGAGGGCGATCTGTCGGCGCGTGCCGCGCGCAATCGCCTGCCGTCCGAATTCGTGCCGCTGGCCCGCGCGTTCAACGCGATGGCCGCGCAGCTCAGCCAGCGCGAACGCGAGCTGATGGCGAGCAATGACCGACTCACGGTGATGGCCTCGATCGACATGTTGTCGGGGCTTGCCAACCGCCGCGGCTTCCAGAGCCGCCTCGATTTCGAATGGATGCGCGCGCAGCAATATGGCAGTGACCTCGCGCTTCTGATGATCGACGTCGACCATTTCAAGCTGTTCAACGACACCTATGGCCATCTCGAAGGCGATTCCTGCCTGACCAGGCTGGGCGAATCGCTGTCAGGCATCGCCGCCGACACGATGGGCTTCGCGGCCCGCTACGGCGGCGAGGAATTCTGCCTGTTGCTGCCGAACACCGACGTGGCGCGCGCCGTCGAAATCGGCGAACAGGCGCGCGCGGCCGTGCTGAAGCTGTGCCTGCCGCACATCACCTCCGACCACATGATCGTCACCGTCTCGATCGGCGTTGCCGCGACCAAGCCCAACGAGAGCTTGCGTCCGGGCGATTTGATCGAAGCCGCCGACGCCGCGCTCTACGCCGCCAAGCACCGCGGTCGCAACAACGTCGTCGAACACGGCATCACGGTGATCGACAACGGCGCGGCGGAAATGATGATGGCGGGTTGAGGGCTAACCCGGAGCCCCCGGTGCGATCGAGTTCGCTCTCGGTGACCACGCGATTGCGGCCGCTGTTCTTGGCGAGATAGAGCGCGCGATCGCAGCGCTCGATGAAATCGGTGATCGCTTCGCCGGGCCGGTACTGCGCAACACCGATCGATACGCTGATATGGGGCAGGACCTCGCCGGTCGACCGGCGCGTGATCCTGCATTCCGCAATCGCGTGCCTGATGCGCTCGGCGATCTCGGCGCAGGCGGCGAGATCGGCATCCGGCAACACCGCGATCAGCTCCTCGCCGCCATAGCGGGCCGATAGGTCCTGCTCGCGGACCTTTTCGCGCAGCACCTTGGCCATCAGGCGCAGCACTTGGTCGCCGACGCCGTGGCCGAAACTATCGTTGAAGGTCTTGAAGTGGTCGATGTCGAGCATCAGCATGCCGAGCGGCTCGCCCCAGTCCGCAGTCGCCTGCGCCTTGTGCAGGAATTCATCGAGCGCCCGGCGGTTGGCGAGGCCTGTGAGCGTATCGGTCCGGGCACGCTCCTCGGATTTGGAAAGAGAGGCGCGGATCACGTCGAGCTCGCGGGTCTTTTCCGTAAAGCCTGCCTCGAGCCGCGTCGCGCGGGTGGCGGCGCGTCCCAGCTCGTTCATGAGCTGGGCGACCAGCGTTTTGGGATCGACACCGGCCTTGCCCTGGTCCGCGACCTCGTTGATCGCCTGCATCTGGGAGTGATTGTCGGCAATCGCAGTTGCAAGAAAATCCTTCGCCGCGCCCATAAGGGTGTGGAGCCGCTCGGACGTGTCGACGACGATAGCACTCACCTGGGGCGCGACGTAGGTCTCGAACAGATCCTGATTGGTCCTGACGTCGAAGGGTCGATTGTGATCGATCAGGAGATCGATCGCGTTGCGCAGATCGTCATGGCTTCCCGCGAAATACTGGAACCAGACAGCGAAATTGGCCGGCGTGGCAGGGATCCGCTGTTCGGCCATGCTCCGCATCGCCCGTTCGGCAACGGACGCGGCATAGTCGTAATCGGGATCGTCGAAGCTGGCGTCCATCACAAGTCTTGAGAATTCTGGTTGGCCGCAAACTCGCATCGACCCCTTAATCACGCCCCAACGCAGCCTCAGTAGTTATGCGGTGCAGCGCCGAAGCTTCCCAAATTGCGGCAACCCATTGACCCCTTGAGGACTTCTATGGCCTAGTCCGCCGTCTTTAGACGGCCAAATCCACGAAAACCCAACGATTCCATGACCTCCGAACGCTACAACGCCCGCGACGCCGAACCGCGCTGGCAAGCCGCCTGGGACCAACAGGCGATCTTCGTCTCCAGGAACGACGATCCGCGGCCGAAATATTATGTGCTTGAGATGTTCCCCTACCCGTCGGGGCGCATCCATATCGGCCATGTCCGCAATTACACGCTTGGCGACGTACTGGCCCGCTTCATGCGCGCCAAGGGTTTCAACGTGCTGCACCCGATGGGCTGGGACGCTTTCGGCCTGCCGGCCGAGAACGCCGCGATCGAGCGCAAGGTGGCGCCGAAGGCCTGGACCTACGACAACATCGCCGCGATGAAGAAGCAGCTCCGCTCGATCGGGCTGTCGCTGGACTGGAGCCGCGAGATCGCGACCTGCGATCCCAGCTACTACAAGCACCAGCAGAAGCTGTTTCTGGACTTCCTGCGCGAAGGCCTCGCCGAGCGCGAAAAGCGCAAGGTGAACTGGGACCCCGTCGACATGACCGTGCTCGCCAACGAGCAGGTGATCGACGGCAAAGGCTGGCGTTCGGGTGCCGTTGTCGAGCAACGGGAAATGAACCAGTGGGTCTTCAAGATCACGAAGTACTCGCAGGAGCTGCTGTCGGCCCTGGATACGCTGGATCGCTGGCCCGACAAGGTGCGGCTGATGCAGCGCAACTGGATCGGCCGGTCCGAGGGGCTGTTGATCCGCTTCGCGCTCGACGCGGCGACGACGCCGTCCGGCGAGAGCGAGCTGAAGATTTTCACGACGCGCCCCGACACGCTGTTCGGCGCGAAGTTCATGGCGATCTCGGCCGATCATCCGCTGGCGCAGGCGGCCGCTGCAAAGAATCCGAAGCTTGCCGAGTTCATCGGCGAGATCAAGCGGATGGGCACGGCGCAGGAGATCATCGACACCGCCGAGAAGCAGGGATTCGATACCGGCATCCGCGCAGTCCACCCGTTCGATCCGAGCTGGAAGCTGCCGGTCTATGTCGCCAACTTCGTGCTGATGGAATACGGCACCGGTGCCATCTTCGGCTGCCCCGCTCACGACCAGCGCGACCTCGACTTCGTCAACAAGTACGCTCTCGGCAACACGCCGGTGGTGTGCCCCGAAGGCCAGGATCCCAAGAGCTTTGTCATCACCGATACCGCCTATGACGGTGACGGCCGCATGATCAATTCGCGCTTCCTCGACGGCATGACCATCGATCAGGCCAAGGACGAGGTGGCGAAGCGTCTCGAGACCGAGCTGCGCGGCAACGCGCCGGTCGGCGAGCGTCAGGTCAATTTCCGCCTGCGCGACTGGGGCATTTCACGCCAGCGTTATTGGGGCTGTCCGATCCCCGTCATCCACTGTCCGAAGTGCGACGTGGTGCCGGTGCCGGATGCCGACCTCCCCGTGGTGCTGCCGGAGGATGTGAGCTTCGACAAGCCAGGCAACGCGCTCGATCATCACCCGACCTGGAAGCACGTCACCTGTCCGCAATGCGGTGGCAAGGCGCAGCGTGAAACCGACACCATGGACACTTTCGTGGATTCGTCCTGGTACTTTGCGCGCTTCACCGATCCCTGGAACGAGAACGCGCCGACGACGCCAGAGGTCGCCAACCGGATGCTGCCGGTCGACCAGTATATCGGCGGCGTCGAGCACGCGATCCTGCATCTGCTCTACAGCCGCTTCTTCACGCGCGCGATGAAGGCGACCGGGCACATCGCACTGGACGAGCCGTTCGCTGGCATGTTCACGCAGGGCATGGTGGTGCACGAGACCTACCAGAAGGCCGACGGCACTTTCGTCCAGCCGGTCGAGGTGAAGGTCGAGACCGGCGCCAATGGCCGCCGCGCGACGCTGCTGACGTCAGGCGAAGACATCCAGATCGGCCCGATCGAGAAGATGTCGAAGTCGAAGAAGAACACGGTCGACCCCGACGACATCATCGAAACCTACGGCGCCGACGTCGCGCGCTGGTTCATGCTGTCGGATTCCCCGCCCGAGCGGGACGTGATCTGGAGCGATGAGCGCGTCCAGGGCGCCTCGCGCTTCGTGCAGCGGCTGTGGCGGCTGGTGAACGATTCCGTGGAACCCGGCAAGAGTGCGCCGGCGGCCCGGCCCGCCAGCTTCGGCCCGGACGCCATCGCCTTGCGCAAGGCCGCCCATGGCGCGCTGGACAAGGTCACCACCGGAATCGAGCGGCTGCACTTCAACGTCTGCCTCGCCCATATCCGCGAATTCAGCAATGCGTTCGCGGAGGTCTTGCAGCGTCCCGGCCAGCCGGCTCCAGATTTGGCCTGGACGATCCGGGAGGCCAGCCAGATCCTGGTCCAGCTGTTCTCCCCGATGATGCCGCATCTGGCCGAGGAGTGTTGGCAGGTTCTCGGCCACAGCGGGCTGGTTTCCGAGGCCGATTGGCCCCAAATCGAACGCGATTTGCTGGTTGAAGACAGTGTGACCCTGGTGGTTCAGGTCAACGGCAAGAAGCGGGGCGAGGTCACAGTTGCAACAGCGGCCGAGAATCCGGAAATCGAGGCTGCCGTTTTGGCCCTCGATGCGGTAAAACTGGCCTTGGACGGCAAGCCCGTCCGCAAGGTGATTATCGTCCCCAAGAGGATCGTGAATGTTGTCGGCTAGGATCCGCATCGCAGCCCGCTTGCTGGCGGTCGCCGCACTGGCGGCCATGACGGCCGGCTGCTTCCACCCGATGTATGCCGAGCACACCGACGGCACGCCCGGCCTGCGCGAGAAGCTGATGGGGGTCGATCTGCCCCCGATCGCCAAGTCCAATGCCTCGCGCGAAGCCCGCGTCGGCGTCGAGGTCCGCAACGCGCTGGCCTTCAGGCTCTATGGCACCGCCACCGGCATGCCGCCGACCCACCGCCTGGAGATCCGCTTCTCGAGCGGCAAGTCGTCGTTGATCGTCGACCCCAACACCGGCCTGCCGAGCAGTGAAAACTACGGCCTCGACGCCCAGTACAATCTGATCGAGGTCGTCAGCGGCAAATCGGTGATGACCGGCACCACCTTCTCCCGCGTGACCTACGACATGCCCGGCTCCTATCAGCGTTTCAGCCGCAACCGCGCGGTACGTGATGCCGAGGATCGTGCCGCCAACGAGATCGCCGAGAACATCACGACTCGCCTCGCCTCGTTCTTCACCGCGGGCACTTAATTCATCCCGTCATCCCGGTTCGCCCGGACTGACGAATCCCCAGGCACCATGGTCGCGCTGCGCGGAAAAGAGATCGACGCCTATCTCGCCCGCCCCGATGCGGGCCGTCCGATCATCCTGCTCTACGGTCCTGACGCCGGACTGGTCCGCGAACGCGCGGATGCGCTGATCGCCTCGGCTGTCGACGATCCCAACGATCCGTTCTCGCTGGTCAAGGTCGATGGCGACGAGCTCTCCGCCGAGCCGTCGCGCCTCGTCGACGAGGCCATGACGGTGCCGCTGTTCGGCGGCCGCCGCGCCATCCGCGTGCGCGCCGGCTCGCGCAGCTTTGCCAGCGCTATCGACACCCTGGCGGAGATGGGCGTCAGGGATTGCCGCATCGTGATCGAGGCCGGTGAGCTGCGCCCGGAATCGCCGCTGCGCAAGGCCTGCGAACGCGCCAAGACGGCCGTCGCGATCGCTTGCTATCCCGATACCGAGCGCGACCTCGCCAAGCTGATGGAAGACGAGCTCCGCATCGCCAATTTGCGCATCGCGCAGGACGCCCGCGCGGCGCTGATGTCGTTCCTCGGCGGCGACCGGCAGGCCTCGCGCAACGAGCTGCGCAAGCTCACGCTCTATGCCCACGGCAAGGGCGAGATCACGCTGGATGACGTGATGGCCGTGGTCGCCGATGCGTCGGAGCTGAAACTCGATCCGATCGTCGATGGCGCCTTCGCCGGGCGGCCCGAGATCGTCGAGAACGAGTTTGCCAAAGCCATGATCGCCGGCACCTACCCCGGCGTGATCATCTCCGCGGCGCAGCGCCAGGCGGCGTGGCTGCACAAATCGGCGCTCGCGATCGCCGACGGCACCCCCGCTTCCGCCGTGCTCGACAGCGGTTATCCGCGCCTGCATTTTTCGCGAAAGCCCGCGGTCGAAACCGCACTGCGTAATTTCAGCGTGGCGCGGCTCGCCGTCATCATCGAGCAGCTCGCGACCGCCGCGCTCGACACCCGCAAGCAATCCACCCTCGCCGCCGCCATCGCCCAGCGCACGCTGATGGCGATCGCCGCAAACGCGAAGCGGCGGGGCTGAGCTTCCCGCTCTGTCCGCTCGTCATTGCGAGGAGCCCTTGCGACGAAGCAATCCAGAATCTCTCCGCGGAAAGATACTGGATTGCTTCGCTGCGCTCGCAATGACGTGTGGATCGGCATGAGGTCCTGGCTTTCGCCAGGACGACACCAAGCGGCTACAGCGCGCCCTTCGCCAGCCGCCGCATCACCTCGTCGAGCTGATCGAGGTTGCGGTAGTTGATCTGCACGGAGCCACCGGGGTCGCGGTGGCTCACCGTGACCTTGAGCCCGAGCGCGTCGCTGACGCGCTTCTCGAGGTCGACCGTGTCGGGGTCCTTTTCCTTCGCCCCCGTGCGCGCCTTCTGCGGCTTGCGCTCCGGCACACCCTCTTCATGCGCCAGCGCCTCGGTCTGGCGGACGTTGAGGCCTTCGTCGACGATGCGCTTGGCAGCCGCGAGCGGATCAGGCACGCCGATCAGCGCGCGGGCATGACCTGCGGTCAGCTCGCCGCTCGTGATCAAGCCCTGCACCTCGGCTGGAAGCTTCGTCAGCCGCATCATGTTGGCGATGTGGCTGCGGCTCTTGCCGACGACTTTGGCAATGTCGTCCTGGCTGCGTTTGAACTCATTGGCGAGCGCGTGATAGCCGAGCGCCTCTTCCATCGGGTTGAGGTCTTCGCGCTGCACGTTCTCGACGATCGCGAACTCCAGCGCATCGCTGTCGCTGATGTCGACGGGAACGATCGGCACTTCGTGCAGGCCGGCCATTTGCGACGCGCGCCAGCGCCGCTCGCCGGCGATGATCTCGAAGCGGTCCTGCGCCCCCTTCACCGGGCGGACCACGATCGGCTGGATCACGCCGTGCTGCTTGATCGAATCGCTGAGCTCCCTGAGCTCGCCTTCCGAAAAGGTGCGGCGCGGGTTGCGCGGATTGGGCTTGATGAACTCGATCGGCACCTTGCGTTGCGCGCGCGGGCGATCGACATGCTGAGCCTCGCCGCCGACGTCACCGATCAGACTCGCAAGACCCCGGCCCAGTCGCGAACGCGCTTCGTCGGCCATCGCCAGCTCCCTTGGATTCACGGTGCAGCACTCCAGAACTGAATTGTCGTAGGGTGGGCAAAGCGAAGCGTGCCCACCAGTTAGTCATGTGCGGAAGATGGTGAGCACAGCGAAGACGCCTTTGCCCACCCTACAGCACCTCTAATGCGTCGTCCGCAGCTCGCGCTCGCGCTGGATCACTTCGGTGGCGAGCCGCAAGTAAGCTTCGCTGCCGACGCATTTGAGATCGTAGACCAGCACCGGCTTGCCGTAGGACGGCGCCTCCGAGATGCGCACGTTGCGCGGGATCATGGTCTTGTAGACCTTCTCGCCCATGAACTGCCGGACGTCGGCCACGACCTGGTTCGAGAGATTGTTGCGCGAGTCGAACATGGTCAGCACGATGCCGTGGATCGACAGGTTCGGATTGAGCGTCGAGCGCACCTGCTCCACCGTCTGGAGCAATTGCGACAGACCTTCGAGCGCGAAGAACTCGCACTGCAGCGGCACCAGGATCGCGTCGGAAGCCGCCATCGCGTTCACGGTGATCAGATTGAGCGAGGGCGGACAGTCGATCAGCACGTAGGTGTAATCGGCGTCGGGCGAGACGTTGTTGTTGAGCGCGCTGATCGCGTCACGCAGCTTGTACGCACGACCTGGCGTGGTGCCGAGCTCGAGCTCGAGGCCGGAGAGATCCATGGTCGAGGGCGCGATATGCAGCCGCGGCACTGCCGTCGACACCACCGCTTCCCGCAGGCTCGCCTCGCCTACCAGAACGTCATAGGTCGAGCAGGAGCGGTTGCGGCGATCAATGCCGAGGCCGGTCGAGGCGTTGCCCTGCGGATCGAGATCGACGATCAGGACACGTTCGCCGATCGCAGCGAGCGCCGTGCCGAGATTGATCGCGGTGGTTGTCTTTCCCACACCGCCCTTCTGATTCGCCAGCGCCAGGATGCGCGGATGGCCCTGCGGGACGGCGGCGGTCTGTTCTTGCTGCGGTTCGTCAATCACGCTCATCGCAAATTCCCCACTCGGCCCCTGACGCCTCACCCGCGCCGTTCGACGGAAGCCAGCTCGACGATCCAACCGTCGCCTGTACGGCTCTGGTGGAGCTGCAGCTGAATATTCCAATATTTAGTAGCTTCGGTCAATTCGGACTCTACATCTTGCCCTTTGAGAAACAACGCTTTTGCGCCCTGGCGCATCAGCGGCTCCGCAAAGCCGATGAGTTGATGTAGCGGAGCCAGTGCACGCGCGGTGACGCAATCGACCGGGCCGGTGATTCTATCCACATTATCCCCGATCTCAGCGAGATGTACGACTCCCGGAGATGTAGTGACGCGGATGGCTTCGCGCAGGAAGGCTGCCTTCTTGGCGATTCGCTCGACCAGATGGACGCTCGTCCCGGCCGTCCCCGCCATGGCGCAGGCCAGGACGACGCCCGGAAAGCCGCCGCCGCTGCCGAGGTCGGCCCAGCGTTTGGCCGAGGGGGCGAGAGCGACGAGCTGAAGCGAATCGGCGATGTGCCGGGTCCAGAGATGCGGCAATGTCGAGGGCGCGACGAGGTTGGTCTTGGCCTGCCACTCCCGCAGCAGCGCGATGTAGCGATCGAGCCGGAGCTCCGTTTCATGTGAAACGGGTGCGAGCTTGAGTGCCGCAACCCTGTCGGCCGCGATGACGGCGTCCAACGATCGATCGTTGGCGCTGGCCTTGTCGATCTTCGGTCTGGTCGGCGCCGGTTCGGAGCGACGACCCGCGCCCTCGCCCGCCGGAGGTTTTCCTGATGACGATCTGCCGCCGCCCGGCTCGCGCTGTTTCACGTGAAACCTATGCGATTGCTTTGGAAGTCTTCCGCGCTTCGCGGCGGAGATAGGCCGCAAGGATGCCGAGCGCGGCCGGCGTCATGCCGTCGATTCGGCCGGCCTGGCCAACGGTGAACGGCCGCGCCTTCTCCAGCTTGGCCCGCACCTCGTTGGAGAGACCGGGGATCTGCTGGTAATCGACGTCCGACAGCACCATCCCCTCGTCCCGCCTGAAGGCTTCCACATCGGCGCTCTGTCGCTCCAGATAGACATCGTACTTCGCGTCGATCTCGAGATGGGTGGCAATGACGGGATCAATGGCAGCGAGCTCCGGCCAGATCGCACGGACCTGACTCCAGCCGATGTCGGGATAGGCCATCAGCTCGAAGGCCGACCGCCGCTGACCGTCCCGGTTCAGGGTGAGACCCTGCTTGATGGCCTCGTTCGGGGTGATGGTCAGCGACTTCGAGAGCGCTCGAGCCGCATTCAGGGCGTCCATCTTGGCGCTATGATGCGCGATTCGGGCGTTGCCAACGCATCCCAGAGCGACGCCCTTCTCCGTCAAACGCTGATCGGCATTGTCCGCCCGCAATGTCAGACGATACTCAGCCCGCGAGGTGAACATCCGATAGGGTTCGCTGATGCCGCGGGTGACAAGGTCGTCGATCATGACGCCAAGATAGCCATCGGCCCGGTCGAACACCGTCAGCGCGGCGCCGCTCGCAGCCAATGCTGCGTTCAGCCCGGCAACGATGCCTTGGCCCGCAGCTTCCTCGTATCCGGTCGTGCCGTTGATCTGCCCGGCCAGGAACAAGCCGCGCAGACGCTTGGTCTGGAGGGTCGGATCGAGCTCACGGGGATCGATGTGGTCGTATTCGATGGCATAGCCCGGCCGGACCATCTGCACCCGCTCCAGGCCGGGAATGGTTGCGAGGATGGCGAGCTGGACTTCCTCCGGCAGCGAGGTCGAGATGCCGTTGGGATAGACGGTGCTGTCGTCGAGCCCTTCCGGCTCCAGGAAGATCTGGTGACCGTCGCGATCGCCGAAGCGAACGATCTTGTCCTCGATTGAGGGGCAATAGCGCGGTCCGGAGCTCTTGATCTGACCCGAGTACATCGGAGAGCGATGGACATTGGCCCGGATCACGTCGTGGGTGGCGGAATTGGTCCGGGTGATCCCGCACTGGATCTGTGGCGTCGTGATCCGCTCGGTCATCACCGAAAACGGCTCCGGAGGCTCGTCCCCCGGCTGCATCTCGACCGCCGTCCAGTCGATCGTCGTGCCATCCAGCCGCGGCGGGGTCCCTGTCTTGAGCCGCCCAAGGGTAAACCCCGCGCGCTCGAACGAGCTCGAAAGGCCCATCGCAGGCGCCTCGCCGACCCTGCCGGCCGGCCAGTTCTTCTCTCCGAGATGGATCAGACCGCGGAGGAAGGTGCCAGTGGTGACGACGACAGCCCCTGCCCGAAGTTCGCGGCCATCGGCCAGGCGCAGGCCGATCACCCGTCCCTCGACCACGATCAGCTCGTCCGCCTCGCCTTCGACCACGGAAAGACCCTCGGTCTCCCGGATCGCAGCCTGCATAGCTGCGGCATAGAGCTTCCGGTCCGCCTGCGCGCGCGGACCACGCACCGCCGGGCCCTTGCGGCGATTGAGGACGCGAAACTGGATGCCGCCCGCGTCGCCGACCCGGCCCATCAGACCATCGAGAGCGTCGACCTCGCGAACCAGATGGCCCTTGCCGAGACCGCCAATAGCGGGATTGCAGGACATCGCACCGATGGTGGAGAAACGGTGCGTCACCAGAGCGGTCTCCGCACCCATCCGGGCGGAGGCAGAAGCGGCCTCACAGCCGGCGTGGCCGCCGCCAATCACGATGACGTCGAAGCTCTCTCGCTCTGTTCGCATGGGCGGACTTCTAACTCACAGGCAGGGAAGCCGGAAGCGGAAACTGGAGAGGTAGTTGTTTCACGTGAAACGGTGCAAAGCGGACCCAAGGTCTTTTCGCGAAAACAACCCCATGCACAGTAGAGTGGCCCTTGGAAATGTCGTCGTTTTTGTGAGAGGAAAAGGGGTCACGAGGGGAAAAGGGTGGTCCGAAGGCAAAGACGGGTCGGCGATCGGACCGCGACGGCAGGACCGTACCCCAAGGCTTTCCGAGCGGACAGACGCAATCCAAGACCTTTCCGCGCACCCGCTCCCAAGGTGTTACCGCTTGCAGCGGGCCCCTGCGCGCAAACCAGCGACTTAGTCGATGAGTGTTTCACGTGAAACATCTTGAACCGAGCCGGTTCTGTTTCACATGAAACACCAAGAAGTGGAACAAAGGCTAGTTCTACAATGAAGAACTAGGGCTACTTTCCAACACAGAATTTCTGGAAAATCGCCCCCAGGACGTCCTCGACATCCACCCGACCCAGCAGCCGGCCCAAGGCATAGGCCGCAGCGCGCAGCTCTTCGGCGGCAAGCTCCTCGCCATCTTCTACTAGCTCAAGACTCCGGCGCAAGCTGTCCGCTGCCCGGCGCAGCAGATCCCGCTGCCGGGCTCGGGTCACCAACGCGCCCTCGGTCGTCCCGAAGAAGTCGGCAGCGAATTTCACCAGGGCATCGACCAGCTCGGGAATGCCGTCCCCCCGGCTCGCCGCAATTCCGAACGCACCGCCCGGGCCGACGTCCTCGACCCCGCCGAGATCGATCTTGTTGCGCACGATCCAGACCGAGCCGGAGCGGCTGCCTGCGTTGCCGGACGTCCCCAGCAAAGGGATCGCGGCCGGATCGACAGCGCGCCCCGCCTCCACCAGCCACAACACGAGGTCGGCGTCTTCGGCTCGGGCTCGCGCCCGGCGAACACCCTCCTGCTCCACCGGATCGTCGGTCTCACGAATGCCGGCGGTGTCGATCACCGTGACCGGATAGCCATCGAGATCGAGCTGCACCTCGATCACATCGCGTGTCGTGCCGGCATGCGGCGAGACGATCGCGACGTCGCGGCGCGCGAGCTGGTTGATCAGCGTCGACTTGCCGACGTTCGGCTCGCCTGCGATCGCAACCACCAGGCCGTCGCGCAAACGTTCAGCTTGTCCCTGTGCCGCAAGGACTTCTGCGATTTCGTCGTGCAGCGCACCGATCGCCTTGACCGCAGGCGCGATCAACTCGGCGGGTACATCGCCCTCGTCGGAGAAATCGATGCCGGCCTCGATCAAGGCCGAAGCCTCGATGATGCGCTCGCGCCAGTCGCGCGCGCGATTGCCGAGGAGACCCTGCAACTGCCGTAACGCCTGGCGGCGCTGGCGGTCGGTGTCGGCATGAATGAGATCGTCGAGGCCCTCCGCCTCAGTCAGGTCGAGCTTGCCGTTCTCGAAGGCGCGCCGCGTGAATTCGCCGGGCTCGGCAGCTCGCATATTCGGAATTACGGAAATTGTGGTAAACAGTGCGGCCAGCACCGCGCGGCCGCCATGGACGTGAAATTCGGCGACATCCTCGCCGGTCGCGCTGGCGGGCCCGGGAAACCACAGCACCACGGAATCGTCGATCGGCTGGCCGACACCGTCATGAATGAGTCGGCGGCTGGCCTGCCTCGGCGCCGGCAGCTTGCCCGCCAGCGTCGTCAGCACCAGGCTGGCGCCTGGCCCGGAGACGCGCACCACCGCGAGCGCGCTCGGCGGACGGCCGGACGACAGCGCAAAGATGGTCTGGTCTCGCGGATGCATGGCCTATTTGTCCGGCTGAAAGCGAAAAGGCAAACATCCGTTTCGGCAGACAAATCGCGCGATTTGCTGCACCAATTCCCGCAGCAAAGCCGATGTTGCGATGCAATAAATTCGTGAACATCTGCTGCAAGAACCGCTTCCAACGGAATAAGCAACGTCCATCGATCACTGTATTAGTGAATTATATCAATATTTTATGCGACGTCCGCTCCAAGCGACAGACGCCCCACAATGCTGCAGCTTCGTTGCAGCAAAGCCGCACAATGAAAAAGGGCGCCCGAAGGCGCCCTTTGATCATGCTGCACTGCAATCAGGTGTTCATCGAGTCGAAGAACTCGGAATTGCTCTTGGTCGAACGCAGCTTGTCGAGCAGGAAGTCGATACCATCCATCGTCCCCATCGGATTCAGGATGCGGCGGAGCACGTACATCTTCTTCAGGACCACCGGATCGGTGATCAGCTCTTCCTTGCGGGTGCCGGAGCGCGAAATGTCGATCGCCGGGAAGGTCCGTTTGTCCGAAACCTTGCGGTCGAGGATCAGCTCGGAGTTACCGGTGCCCTTGAACTCTTCGAAGATGACTTCGTCCATGCGGCTGCCGGTATCGACCAGCGCGGTCGCGATGATCGTCAGCGAGCCGCCTTCTTCGATGTTGCGGGCAGCGCCGAAGAAGCGCTTCGGCCGCTGCAGCGCGTTGGCATCGACACCGCCGGTCAGCACCTTGCCCGATGACGGCACCACGGTGTTGTAGGCACGGCCGAGACGCGTGATGGAGTCCAGCAGGATCACGACGTCGCGGCCATGCTCGACCAGACGCTTGGCCTTCTCGATCACCATCTCGGCGACCTGAACGTGGCGCACCGCCGGTTCGTCGAAGGTCGAGGAGACGACCTCGCCCTTCACCGAGCGCTGCATGTCCGTAACTTCTTCCGGACGTTCGTCGATCAGAAGCACGATCAGATAGCACTCGGGATGATTATGCGCGATCGAGTGTGCGATGTTCTGCATCAGCACGGTCTTGCCCGTGCGCGGTGGCGCGACGATCAGCGCGCGCTGGCCTTTGCCGATCGGCGCGACGATGTCGATCACCCTTGCAGACAGGTCTTTCCGCGTCGGATCGTCGATCTCCATGCGGAAGCGCTGATTCGGAAACAGCGGCGTGAGGTTGTCGAAATTGACCTTGTGCTTGGCCTTTTCCGGATCCTCGAAATTGAGCGTGTTGACCTTCAGCAGCGCGAAATAGCGCTCGCCCTCCTTCGGGCTGCGGATGTGGCCTTCGATGGTGTCGCCGGTGCGCAAGCCAAAACGACGGATCTGCGAGGGCGAAACGTAGATGTCATCCGGGCCCGGCAGATAATTCGCATCGGGCGAGCGGAGGAAGCCGAAGCCGTCGGAGAGAACCTCGACGACGCCTTCGCCGACGATGTCGGTCTCGGCGAGCGCAAGCTGCTTGAGGATGGCGAACAGCAGCTCCTGCTTGCGCATGGTGCTGGCATTCTCGACCCCATTCTCTTCCGCGAACGAGACGAGCTCGGCCGGCGTCTTCGACTTGAGGTCCTGGAGTTTGATTTCCCGCATTGGGGTGGTCCTGTGGGGTAACCTGGGAGGGGGGTGCGAGGAGGCTCTGAAATGCGGACGCGAAAAGGTAAGGTCCGCAGGTCTGGCAAGGAGAGCGCCGGTGAGGCTTCAAACCTGATGGGGTGTCCGGCCTCTGGAAAGCTCAGACACGACCACATCCGCCTGCGTTGGGTGGGATATCGCTAATATAGAAAATCGCCTCACACTCCGCAAGCAGAAGCACTGAGCGATTGTTCGCGGCCGCTGCCTAGAACGGCTTCACGATCACCATGATGACGATCAGAATCATCAAGGCAGTCGGTACCTCGTTGATAATCCGATAGAATTTCTGGCTCCGGGGGCGCCGGTCCGCCGCGAAATCCTTCAACCAGCGCGAAAAAAAGCCGTGGACCGCGGACATCGCCAGGACCAGTGCCAGTTTTACGTGCAGCCAGCCGAAAGTGAACCAGTGCCCGGCCCAGGCGAGATAAAGCCCGGCGAGCCAGGTCACGATCATGGCGGGGTTGATGATCGCCTTGAACAGCCGCCGTTCCATGATCTTGAACGTTTCCGACTGCTTCGAGCCGATTTCGGCCTCGCAATGATAAACGAACAGCCGCGGCAAATAGAGCATGCCCGCCATCCAGGAGATGACGGCGATCACATGCAGCGCCTTCATCCAGAGGTAGACGTCTTCAAACATGTCTGGGGTCCGGATTCCTGCCCAGCCGAGGGGAACGCTGGGGATAGTAAGGAGTCGTTAAGGTCTTGCCTGCACACATATCCGTCCGTAGCGCTCTTCTCCAATAAGAATCTTAGATTCTTAAGGTTTGAGTCTATGTGACGGTGAATTGGACTCACACATTTCCGTCCGCCCGTTCACACGCGCTTGTTCACATCCATCAACATATCCCTGATCGCTGTGGCGGCTTTCGATAAGTCGGTCAGCTTCAAAGGCTTGCGCGTTTCTGTCGGCAGCTTATCAAGAGGGTTATCGGCGCAATCCCGTTTCCCTTTCGGCAGGGCGTCGAAGTTGTTCTCAGGGGCAGTGGTGTGAAGAAAATTGGCACTTGTCCCGCCCCCGGTGTCGCACATCCCTTTCCAAGGGGTTAAGCTCCACAGAAATCCACAAACCACACCGGTTTCATACAAAGGGCTTTTGTGCCGACCTCGAGCAATTATTTCCATCTCCACCTCGTCTCCGACTCCACCGGTGAGACGCTGATCACGGTGGCGCGCGCCGTTGCCGCCCAGTACGCCAACGTGACCCCGGTCGAGCACGTCTATCCGTTGGTGCGCAGCCAGAAACAGCTTGATCGCGTGCTCGACGAGATCGAGGAAGCACCGGGAATCGTGCTGTTCACGCTGCTCGAGAAGGATCTGGTCGCCAGGCTCGAGGACAAGTGCAAGGGGATCAATGTTCCGAGCCTGTCGATCATCGGCCCGGTGATGCAGTTGTTCGAGGCGTATCTCGGAGCTGCCACGACCGGCCGGGTCGGCGCCCAGCACGTGCTCAATGCCGAATACTTCAAGCGCATCGACGCGTTGAACTACACGATGATCCACGATGACGGCCAGCATGTCGAAGGGCTCGATGATGCGGACGTGGTGCTCGTCGGCGTTTCCCGCACCTCCAAGACCCCGACCTCGATCTACCTCGCCAACCGCGGCATCCGCACGGCCAACGTGCCGCTGGTTCCAGGCATTCCGGTGCCCTCGCAACTGGAAACGTTGACGCGACCGCTGGTGGTAAGCTTGCATGCGACGCCCGAACGCTTGATTCAGGTGCGCACGAACCGTCTGCTCTCCATGGGCGCCGATTCCAGCAGCGACACCTATACCGACAAGCAGTCGGTCGCCGAAGAGGTCGCATTTGCCCGCAAGCTGAGCGCCAAGCACGATTGGCCGCTGCTCGACGTCACGCGGCGCTCGATCGAGGAAACCGCCGCGGCGATCATGAAACTCTATAGTGATCGCCAGCGTAACCGGCCTTCTGAATAGTCTCGTATGGTCTTGGGAGTAATTTTGGGATGGGTCTGTGGCTCGGCAAATCTTCGTTGATCCTGGCCTCGCAGAGCGGCGCACGAAAGATGCTGCTGGCCAATGCCGGGCTCGAGTTCAAGGCGATTACGGCCGATATCGACGAGCGCGGCATCCAGGCCGCCTCCGGGCTTGCTGGTCCGCGCGAGATTGCGTTGCTGCTGGCGCGCGAAAAAGCCAAGGCAGTCTCGGCCCATCACGCTGGAAGCACCGTCATCGGTGCGGATCAAACGCTGGCGCTTGGTGATCGCCTCTTCAACAAGCCTGCGGGCCGGGCCCAGGCGCTGGCGCAACTGCGCGATCTCTCCGGCCATAGCCATGAGCTGAATTCCGCGGTGGCGATAGCACGTAATGGTGAGATCATCTTCGAGGACGTCTCGGTCGCCCGCCTCACCATGCGGCAGATGACCGAGGCCGAGCTTTCGGCCTATCTCGACATCGCCGGCGATGCCGTCACCACCAGCGTCGGCGGCTATCAGCTCGAAAGCCTGGGCATCCATTTGTTCGAACGGATCGAGGGCGACCACTTCACCATTCTCGGTCTGCCGCTGCTGCCGCTGCTTGCGTTCCTGCGGCGCGAGCGGCTAGTTGCGGTGTGAATGTCAGAGATGGCTGGGCGCTGATGCGGATCCTGGGACTAACCGGCTCGATCGGGATGGGCAAATCCACCACCGCGAAGTTATTCGCGGAGGCCGGCGTCCCTGTCTACGATGCCGATGCGGCCGTCCATCAGCTCTATGAGGGCGAGGCTGCGCCCGCGATCGAGGCCGCCTTCCCCGGCACCACCGCGAACGGCAAGGTCGATCGGACAAAACTATCGGCGCGTGTGGTGCACGATGCTGCCGCCATCAAGCAGCTCGAGCAGATCGTTCATCCGATGCTCGGCGCTTCCCGGAAAAAATTCTTCGCCGACGCCGAAGCCGCCAACGCGCCGGTCGTGGTGCTGGACATTCCGCTGCTGTTCGAGACGGGTGGCGAGACGCGGGTCGATGCCGTGGTCGTGGTGACGACGTCTCCGGAACTGCAGCGCGAGCGGGTGCTGGCGCGCGGCACGATGGACGAGGCCAAGCTCGACGCCATCATCGCCAAGCAGACACCCGATGCGGAAAAGCGCAGGCGTGCCGATTTCGTGGTGGATACGTCGCATGGACTCGATCCAGTGCGCGCCCAAATCGCGCACATCCTCGCCGAGGTCGTTAAGATGCCGCAGCGGCGCGCCTGATTCGCCGCCTGACACGGCTTACTTGATCATGCGCGAAATCGTTCTCGACACCGAAACCACCGGCCTCGACCCGCTGCGGGGAGATCGCCTGGTCGAAATCGGCTGCGTCGAGATGCTCAATCGCATGCCGACGGGGCAGAGCTTCCACGTCTACATCAATCCCGAGAGGGACATGCCGGCAGAAGCCTTTGCGGTGCACGGGCTGTCGGCCGAGTTTCTGGCGACCAAGCAGCTGTTCCACGAGGTCGTCGACGATTTTCTGGAGTTCATCGGCGACGCGCCGCTGGTGATCCACAATGCCTCGTTCGACATCAGCTTCATCAATGCCGAGCTCGACCGGATCAAGCGCCCGGCCATCCCGCGCGAGCGGCTGGTCGATACGCTGCTGCTGGCACGGCGCAAGCATCCCGGCGTGTCGAACCGGCTCGACGATCTCTGCTCGCGCTATGCGATCGACAATTCACGCCGCACCAAGCACGGCGCGTTGCTCGACGCCGAGTTGCTTGCGGAAGTCTATGTGGATCTGGTCGGGGCGCGGCAATCGCAGCTGCTGCTGGCTTCAGAATCCGAGGAGACTCGCGCCAATGGGGCTGCCGATGCGCCTCGGCGGCAACGGCCGGCGCCGCTCACCCCGCGGATTTCAGATGCCGAGCGCGAGGCCCACCGGGCCTTCATCGCAACGCTCGGCGACAAGGCGATCTGGAACGAGTTTCTGCCCGCTCCAGCTGCCCCTTTGGCTGGTTAAGCCTGGCCGCTCGGCTGAGCGGCCATTTGCCGCTCCATGTTCTGGCGATAGAGGCCGACGAAATCGACCGGATCCAGCATCAAAGGCGGGAACCCGCCGTCGCGCACGGCAGTGGCGATGATCTCACGGGCGAACGGGAACAGCAGGCGCGGGCATTCGATCATGACCAGCGGATGCAAATTGTCCTTCGGCACGTTGGAGATGCGGAACACGCCGGCATAAGCGAGCTCGAACGAGAACATGATCTTGCCGGCGGTCTCGGCCTTGCCCTCGACCGACAACGTCACCTCGAACTCCTGTTCGCTGAGGTTGTTGGCGCTGACATTGATCTGGATGTTGATCTGGGGCGGCTGGCTCTGCTGCTGGAGCGAGCTGGGCGCGTTCGGATTTTCGAACGAGAGGTCCTTGGTATATTGCGCCAGGACGTTGAGCTGGGGAGCCTGGGCCGCCTCGGGAGGGGTGCCGTTACCGTTGGTCATAAGAGTGTCTCCTTACCCGATTGGGCTGAATTTCGCGGCGGTTGGCTAACATAGGGCTACCTCGTTCCACAAGGACGAACGGTCCCGGATGGGGAGTTCCGGCCACGCCCACAACTATGGCGTTCACCCCGTCGATCCTGCGTAACCGCGGCTTAAACGATTGAAGATGCGCGATTTCCGGGCAGGATCGGGTTTCCCCTTAAGCATAAAACGCGCTACACTCGGTGCTGTGCCAAAAGGCGCCATTGGCCGGGCAAGATTTCGTGCCTACATCCCACGGACCTGACGCGCGGACCCGAAATGGTGATGTAGACTTGCCGTTCCGGTATGGAACGGTCTACTGGCCGGATCGATTTTCCCGGCACGACCCTTTCGAACGGCCCCTTCTACAGACGACCAGAAAGCGAATACGACGTGGACATCTACACCATCATCTTCCTGGCGCTGGCGGTCTTCATCTTTCTGAGGCTGCGCAGCGTGCTGGGGCAGCGCACGGGCAACGAGCGGCCGCCGTTCGACCGCAACGCGCTCCAGGGTGCCCAGGACAAGAACGTCGTCACCATGCCGGGCAAGGTCATCGACCAGGCCCCCTTGGCGCCGACGGCCGAGCCGACCCCGCCCTCCGACCGCTGGAAGGGCCTGACCGAGCCGGGCACCGTGCTCGCCCAGGGTCTCGACTCCATTGTCGAAAAGGATTCCACCTTCGATCCGCGCCATTTCATCTCCGGCGCCCGCGGCGCCTATGAGATGATCGTGCTGGCCTTTGCCAATGGCGACCGCCGCGCGCTGCGCGACCTGTTGTCGTCGGAGGTCTATGAAAGCTTCGATGCCGCGATCAAGGAGCGCGAGAAGAACGAGCAGAAGACCGAAACGCGCTTTGTCTCGATCGACAAGGCCGAGCTCGTAGGCGCCGAGCTGCGCGACCGCACCGCCCAGCTCACGATCCGCTTCGTCTCGCAGATGATCTCGGCCACCCGGGACAAGGCCGGCAACATCGTCGACGGCAGCGCCGACACCGTCGCCGACATCACCGACATCTGGACTTTCGCCCGCGACATCACCTCTCGCGATCCGAACTGGAAGCTGGTTGGCACCGGAAGCGCGAATTAAGGCTTTCCTGAAGACCAGCGCGACGGCGCTTTGCGCAGGTGCCGTCGCGCTGTCGTCGTTTTCACTCGGCGCCGAGGCGGCGCGGCGCCACTATCGCAGCCATCACCATCATCTCCCGGAATTGCCTGCCGCGCCGCCGCGCGCCTTGCCGTATCCGCAGCTCCCGCTGCCGTTCGAGATTCCCGGCGCGCAATATCTGCCGCTGGCCTGGGCCGACGTGAAGGGCTGGGGCGATGACAATCATCTCGCCGCCTACAAGACCTTTCGCGCCAGCTGCCGTCCGATCAGCGCACAGACCGGCGCTCCCGAACCCAAGGCTTTGGGCGCCTCGCTGGCCGAACCCTGCCGGGTCGCCAAATCGCTCGAGGCTACCGACGACGCCAGCGCCAAAACCTTCTTCGAGGAGAATTTCGCGCCGCTGCGGATCTCGCGCCTCGGCGAGCCCGACGGTTTCGTCACCGGCTATTACGAGCCGGTGCTGGAGGGATCGCGCACGCAGACCGACGTCTACAACGTCCCGGTCTATCGCCGCCCGTCGAACCTTTTCGTGCGCGGCTACAAGCAGGATTCGGTCAGCCTGCCCAACAAGGGCCCGGTCTATCGCAAGATCGGCCGCCGCAAGCTCGTGCCCTATTACGATCGCGCCGAGATCGAGGACGGCAAGATCGCCGGCCGCGGACTCGAGATTGCCTGGCTGAAGGACCCGACCGATCTGCTGTTCGCCCAGATCCAGGGCTCGGCGCGGATCAAGTTCGACGACGGCGGCACGGTCCGGCTCAACTACGATGCCTATAACGGCTATCCCTATACGGCGGTCGGTCGCATCCTGATCGAGCGCGGCATCATTCCGAAGGAAGAGATGTCGATGCAGAAGATCAGGGAGTGGATGGCGCAGACCCCTGACGGCGCCAGGGAGCTGCGGCGCCAGAACCGCTCCTACATCTTTTTCCGCGAGGTCAATCTGTCCGACAAGGAGGAGGCGGTCGGTGCGCAAGGTATCCCTCTGACGGCCGGCCGCTCGATCGCGGTGGACAAATCGCTCCACGTCTACGGCACGCCGTTCTTCATCGAAGGCGAGCTGCCGATCGATTCCGAACGCGCGAAGACGCCGTTCCATCGGTTGATGATCGCGCAGGACACCGGCTCGGCCATCATCGGGCCCGCGCGCGCGGATCTCTATTTCGGCGCGGGTCAGGAGGCCGGCCGCGTCTCCGGGCGGCTGCGCCATGCCATGCATTTCGTGATGCTGGTGCCGAAGGCTGTAGATCCTACGGCGCGCGCCGCGCGGCTCCCCGTGCCGGACCCGCGGCCTTCGGAGAAGATCGCAAAACTGTTTCCGCAAACGGAGACCGCGAAGGACAAGCCGGCGGCAGCCGTGGCGCAAAGCACGAGCGAGACCGTCGCTGTCGCCGGTCCAGTCCCGCTACCGGTGCCGCGTCCCGTGATCGAGCCAGTTCAGGAGCCGCGGCGGCCGGTGAAAAATCGTTCCCATCGTCAGCAATGAAGCGATCGTCCCGTCCGCCCGTGCTGGAGCCTCGTCCCTCGACGCGCCGTCGCGCGCTGAGCGAGGAAGAGCGCGCGCTGTGGGACAACGTCGCCAAGCAGGTCAAGCCGCTGAGGAAGCATCGTGTCGCCAAGGTGCAGGCCGCACCGCGCACCGAGCCTTCCCCCGCAGCGCCCGCCACGCGGCCTGCGTCATCGCCACGTCCGATTGCCGCTGCTCCGGCACCGCGTGCAGCGAAGCCCGCGGTGCCGCCGCTGGCGCCGCTCGGCAAGCGCGAGCGCACAAAGCTGTCGCGCGGGCGCAGCGAGATCGAGGCGCGGCTCGATCTGCACGGCATGACCCAGATGCGCGCCCATCGCGCGCTGACCGGCTTCTTGCACCGCGCCCATCATGACGGCCTGACCTTCGTGCTCGTCATCACCGGCAAGGGCCGAAGCGGCGGCGAAAGCGGCGTGCTGCGCCGTCAGGTGCCGGAATGGCTGAGCCTGCCGGAATTCCGCGCCTTCGTCGTGGGGTTCGAGGAAGCAGGCATCGGCCACGGCGGCGAGGGCGCGCTTTACGTGCGGATCAGGCGGGCGAGATATTAGGGAGCATGATCCGGAAAAGTGGGCCCCGGTTTTCCGACCGGATCATGCTTGGCTAGAAAGGCCGCACGATTCCGACGCGCGGGATCAGTGTGACGATCAGGCCGAAGATATTTGTCTTCCGATCTTCCGCCGGAATCAGCGGCGTCTCGCGAGCGGCGGGCAGCATCTTCACCGCGTGCAGGATCAGGAACATGCAGACCGCCCAATTCGAGATCCAGCGCGAATAGTCGAACACCATCGCGAACATCACGAGACAGGCGAGGCTGACGCCGGCGAGCGCCGCGACCACGAGACGGCGATGCGTGTCGTTTGCGAGTGCGCCGATCAAATTCGCAAAATAGCGCCACAGCGGTGTGTGCAGCCAGATCAGCAACACGAACACGGGCACGCCGAGGATGTTGTGCGGCAAGCGGCCCCAGGTGTCGGAAATCTCCCTCGCCAGCGGCTGATACCAGATGTAGGCGAACTGCAGCAGGTCGGCCTGCGACGGATCGGCCATCCGGCTCTTCAGGTAGGCAACGAAATCCGCCTCCGGTATCGGCATCGTTCCCCAAAATTGCGCGGCGAAGAACAGCGCGGAGACGGCAAGCAAGGCGATGATGCCGAACGCGACATTGGTGCGACCGCAGCCGTGCGTCAGATAGTGCCTGATCACGACGATGGTGATGATGGTCGGCACATACATCAGGAGATGGATGTGGTGGATCAGGACGAGAATGATCGAGAACAGCGCAGCGAGCGCCACGAACAGCAGCGAGCCGGCCGGCACCAGCAGCAGGATGATCGCCAGCGCGCAGCCATAGATGTCGAAATGGCCGAGCGTGTGCATGAAATTCTTGAGGAAGAACGGCGAGCCCGTGATGAAGACGAACAGCGGCAACGTCTTCGCGGTGAAGCCGAACGTTGTCTGGAATAGTCTTGCATACAGGGCGAGCGTCGCCAGCCATGTCGCGCCGCCGAGCGCGAACACCAGCCATAGCGGCACCTTGTCGGTGAACAGGGCGACGATGGCCCCGATCAGCGCGCGCTTGATGAAGCCGAAATGATAGTCGACGAGGAGGTGGATGTAGGGGACGTAAGGCGGCAGCTGGATCTTGTGAACGAAGACGCCGACGATGGCCGCCGCGTTGATCGCGAGCAGGAGACGCCAGGGGTTTTGCAGGATGCGTGCGGTCACGCCGCATCCATAGCGCGGCCGCCCGGATTTACAAAATGAACCGGCTCAAATCCGCGTTCTTGGCGAGGTCGCCGACGTGCTTCTGCACGAAATCGGCGTCGACCCTGACGGTCTCGCCGCTGCGGTCGGGGGCGGTGAAGGAGATCTCGTCCAGCACCCGCTCCATCACGGTCTGCAGCCGCCGCGCGCCGATGTTCTCGACGGTGGAATTGACCGCCACCGCGACGTCCGCAAGCGCGTCGATGGCGTTGTCGGTGATGTCGAGCGTGACGCCCTCGGTCTGCATCAGCGCGACATATTGCTTGATCAGCGAGGCCTCGGGCTCGGTCAGGATGCGGCGCATGTCGTCGCGGGTCAGCGCCTGCAGCTCGACGCGGATCGGCAGGCGGCCCTGCAGTTCCGGCAACAAATCGGACGGCTTGGCGACGTGGAAGGCGCCCGAGGCAATGAACAGGATGTGGTCGGTCTTCACCGCGCCGTGCTTGGTCGAGACCGTGGTGCCCTCGATCAGCGGCAGCAGATCGCGCTGCACGCCCTCGCGCGAGACGTCGCCGCCGGCGCGGCCTTCACGGGCGCAGATCTTGTCGATCTCGTCCAGGAACACGATGCCGTTGTTCTCGACCGCGCTGATCGCCTCCAGCGTCAACTGATCGCTGTCGAGCAGCTTGTCGGATTCCTCGTTGATGAGGATCTCGTGCGAGCTCTCCACCGTCAGCCGCCGCGTCTTGCTGCGTCCGCCGAGCTTGCCGAAGATGTCGCCGATCGAAACCGCGCCCATCTGCGCGCCGGGCATGCCGGGGATCTCGAACATCGGAAAGCCGCTGCCGCCGCCTTGGGTTTCGATCTCGATTTCCTTGTCGTTGAGCTCGCCCGCGCGCAGCTTCTTGCGGAAGGAGTCCCTCGTTGCGGCGCTGGAATTGGCACCGACCAGCGCGTCGAGCACGCGCTCCTCGGCGGCGAGCTGCGCGCGTGCCTGCACGTCCTTGCGCTTGCGCTCGCGGACCTGGGCAATCGCGACCTCGACGAGATCGCGCACGATCTGCTCGACGTCGCGGCCGACATAGCCGACCTCGGTGAATTTCGTCGCCTCGACCTTCAGGAACGGCGCGTTGGCAAGCTTGGCGAGCCGCCGCGCGATCTCGGTCTTGCCGACGCCGGTGGGGCCGATCATCAGGATGTTCTTCGGCAGCACCTCTTCGCGCAAGGAGCCTTCGAGCTGCTGCCGCCGCCAGCGGTTGCGCAGCGCGATCGAGACGGCGCGCTTGGCATCGGCCTGGCCGACGATGAAACGGTCGAGTTCGGAAACGATTTCGCGGGGAGAAAAGTCTGTCATGGGACCTTAGCTAGGGACAGATGCGGGGCGGGACAAGCCGCTTTTTTTTGCCGTCAGATGATCGGCGGACCCGATTGCCATTGTTTCACGGCCTCGATCGGATGGATCAGCATCAGGATATTGAGCGTCAGATTGTCGCGAATATGGAGCGCCAGCATGATTTCGAAGGCGAGCCCGAGCAGGACGGTCACCGACACGGGCAGCAGGCGCGCGGCGAGGAAGCCCAGCATCATGGACAAATTGTCAGAAACCGAATTGACGATGCTGTCGCCGAAATAATCCAGCGAGATCGTTCCGGCGCGGTAGCGTTCGATGATGAAAGGCGAGTTCTCGACGATCTCCCAGGCACCCTCGATCAGCATCGCGACGATCAGGCGCGCGGGCCAGGACAGAGACACGAATGGCAGCCGCGCGAACAGCAGCCAGGTCAGTCCATAGAACAGGAAGCCGTGCAGGATGTGCGAGAAGGTGTACCAGTCGGCGATGTGCTGCGAATTTTCGGAGCTGTTCACCACGCCATGCCACAGCTTGACATAGCCGCAGGTGCAGATCGGCACCCGGCCCATCGCAAGCAGGATCGAGGCCTGCATCGCCAGCAGCAGCAGCGCGATGCCGACCCAGGCGAGCGGTGGAAACGCGGCCTTGCTTTCGTATGTGCTTGTCAGCGTCATGCCTCGCGCACCATCAGCAGCGCTGCTCCGTCGGGCGTCTCGACCATGCGGTCGCGGATAAAGCCGGCCTTCTCATAGGCACGCACGGCGCGCGCGTTGAGCGGATCAGGATCAGTGACGATGCGCGGCAGACCGTCTCGTAACTGCGCGTCGGCGAATTGGCGGATGAATGCCGAACCGTGCCCGCGCGCGATCATGTCGCTTTCGCCGATGAACTGATCGATGCCACGGGTGGCCTCCGGTTGCGGCCCAAGACCCGTATTCCAGGCGGTCAGGCGGTAGCATTGAAGATAGCCGAACGGCTTGCCGTCGGCCAACACGATGAACTGGTCCATGTCCGGCTCATCCAGATCGCCGCTCACGAGCGCGAACTGCTCGTCCGGATCGCCCCACCAGTCCCGCACATGCGCTTCGCCGAGCCATCGCCGGATTAGCGGCAGATCGGCCGCGGTCATCGGGCGGAAGGTGTAGGCGGGGGCCATGGCCTACCCGGCCGACAGCGCTTCGACAGTGACATTACGGTTGGTGTAGACGCAGATGTCGGCAGCGATGTCGAGGGAGCGGCGGACGATGGTCTCGGCGTCCTTGTCGGTGTCGAGCAAGGCGCGTGCGGCCGCCAGCGCGTAATTCCCGCCCGAACCGATCGCCATGACGCCGGCTTCGGGCTCCAGCACGTCGCCGGTACCTGTCAGCACCAGGGAAACGTCCTTGTCGGCGACGATCATCATGGCCTCCAGCCGTCGCAAATAACGGTCGGTGCGCCAATCCTTGGCGAGCTCGACGGCGGCCCGGGTCAATTGCCCCGGATATTGCTCGAGTTTGGCTTCCAAACGCTCGAACAGCGTGAAGGCGTCGGCCGTGGCGCCGGCAAAGCCGCCGATGACGTCGCCCTTGCCGAGTTTCCGGACCTTCCTGGCGTTGTGCTTGATCACGGTCTGGCCGATCGAGACCTGGCCGTCGCCGCCGACCACCACCGTGCCGCCCTTGCGGACCGTCAAAATCGTGGTGCCGTGCCAGACCGGCGAGCTGTTTGGGGAGTCCTGCATGAATGATCCTCGTTGTCCGGCCTGATTTAGGCGGTCGGGGCCAAGGGGACAACTGGCCCACAACGGGCCGCTCCGGGCCCAATTTCGCTCACCATAGGCAGAAGTAGAGGCCCGGCCAGCCGTTCCCGCAGTAGCGAAGGCGTCATTTGGCTGTTAAAAGACCGGCGTTTTCGGCCCCGAACGAGGATGAAAGCTAGTTTTGATGCGCACCGCGACGATCAAGCGCAAGACCAAGGAAACCGACATCGAGGTCACCGTGAACCTCGATGGCACCGGCGTGTCCACTATCGCGACCGGCATCGGCTTTTTCGACCATATGCTCGATCTCCTCGCCCGCCATTCCCGCATCGACCTCACGGTCAAGGCGGTCGGCGATCTGCACATTGATCATCACCATACCACCGAAGACACCGGCATCGCGCTCGGCCAGGCCGTCAAGCAGGCGCTCGGCAACATGGCGGGCATCACCCGCTATGCCGGCGTGCACATGCCCATGGACGAGACGCTGTCGCGCGTGGTCATCGACATCTCGGGCCGCCCGGTCCTGGTGTTCAAGGTCGACTTCCCACGCGACAAGATCGGCGAGTTCGACACCGAGCTGGTGCGCGAGTGGTTCCAGGCCTTCGCCATGAACGCGGGCGTGACTCTTCACGTCGAGACCCTATATGGCGATAACAGCCACCATATCGCCGAGTCCTGCTTCAAGGGTCTGGCACGGGCGCTGCGCGCCGCCGTCGCGATCGATCCGAAGGCTGTGGGCGAAATCCCGTCCACCAAGGGCTCGCTCGGCGGCTGACATCTTTCGGCCCGCGGCCCGCGCCGTTTGCGGTATCACTGAATTCCTAGGGAACGGGGCATCGCCATGTCCGTCTACACAGTTCATGCTCCCTCACCTGCCGGAGCCGATCTGCGCGCGACCGACAAGTTCGTCTTCGTGCGCGACGGCTTCCATTTCTGGGCGATGATCTTCGGACCGTTCTGGCTGCTGTGGAATCGGCTGTGGCTGGCGCTGATCGGCTGGGTGATCTTCGTTGCCGCCTTCAATGTCGGGCTGTCCAGCCTCGGCGTCGGCCGGTCGTCGATCTTCTTCGCCGACATCATCGTCGCGCTCCTGATGGGATTCGAGGCCTCCAGCCTGCGCCGCTGGACGCTGTCGCGCGGAAAATGGCGGCAGCTCGACGTGGTGATTTCCGACGACGAGGACACCGCCGAGCGCCGCTTCTTCGAGCGCTGGAGCCAGAAGCAGCGCGGCATCGTCAACGATCAATGGGCCGTCGATCGCGGCGGCCCGCCGCCGACCCGCAACGTGCCGGGTCAGCAATTCTCCAACCCGCCGCCAATGCCGGCGGGTGGCATCATTGGTTTGTTTCCGGAACCGGGAGGGTCAAGGTGAGCGTCGCCATCATCGATTACGGTTCCGGCAATCTGCATTCGGCCGCCAAGGCGTTCGAGCGCGCCGCGCGCAGCATGGAGAACCCGCAAAAGGTCTTCGTCACCAGCGATCCGGACCAGGCCTACAGCGCCGATCGTCTGGTGCTGCCGGGCGTCGGCGCCTTCGCCGATTGCCGGCGTGGGCTCGATGCGGTCAACGGCATGGTCGAGGCGATCACCGAAGCGGTGCGGGTCAAGGCGCGGCCGATGTTCGGCATCTGCGTCGGCATGCAGCTGTTCGCCACCCGCGGCAAGGAGCATGTCATTACGCAAGGCCTGAACTGGATCGGCGGCGACGTCGAGAAGATCACGCCGCGCGACGAGAGCCTGAAGATCCCGCACATGGGTTGGAATACGCTCGATGTGCTGCGCGAGCACCCGGTGCTGGACAAGCTGCCGCTCGGCCCCAAGGGCCAGCACGCTTACTTCGTGCACTCCTACCACCTCAACGCCGCCAACGAGGCGGACGTGCTCGCGCGCGCCGATTACGGCGGGCCCGTTACCGCGATCGTCGGCAAGGACACGGCGATCGGGACGCAGTTTCACCCCGAGAAGAGCCAGCGCTTTGGTTTGGCCCTGATCTCGAACTTTTTGCGATGGAAACCGTGATTCTCTTTCCCGCGATCGACCTCAAGAACGGCCAATGCGTGCGCCTCGAACAGGGCGACATGGCGCGCGCGACCGTGTTCAATCTCAATCCGGCCGCGCAGGCCGAGAGCTTCGTCGCGCAGGGCTTTGAGTATCTCCACGTCGTCGATCTCGACGGCGCGTTTGCCGGCAAGCCTGTGAATGCGCAGGCCGTCGACGCGATGTTGAAGACGATCACGATTCCGGTGCAGCTCGGCGGCGGCATTCGCGATCTCGCGACTGTCGAAGCCTGGCTCGACAAGGGCATCACCCGTGTCATCATCGGCACCGCCGCGGTGCGCGACCCTGAATTGGTGAAGGCGGCTGCCAGGAAATTCCCCGGCCGCGTCGCGGTCGGGCTCGATGCACGTGACGGCAAGGTCGCGGTCGAAGGCTGGGCCGAGACCTCGCAGGTGACGGCGCTGGAGATCGCACGGCGTTTCGAGGATGCCGGCGTCGCCGCCATCATCTTCACCGACATCGCGCGCGACGGCCTGCTCAAGGGCCTGAATCTCGATGCGACCATCGCGCTGGCGGATGCGATCTCGATTCCCGTGATCGCCTCCGGTGGCCTCGCCTCGATCGAGGACGTCAAGGCGATGCTGACGCCGCGCGCGAAAAAGCTCGCCGGCGCGATCGCAGGCCGCGCGCTCTATGACGGTCGGCTCGAGCCGGCCGTCGCCCTCACCTTGATCCGCAACGCGCGCGCCGCCTAGGAGCTGACACATGTTCAAGGTGCGCGTGATCCCCTGCCTCGACGTCAAGGACGGCCGCGTCGTCAAGGGTGTCAACTTCGTTGACCTGCGCGATGCCGGCGATCCCGTCGAAGCGGCGATCGCCTATGACGCAGCCGGCGCCGACGAGCTCACTTTCCTCGACATCACCGCGACCCATGAGAATCGCGGCATCATGCTGGACGTGGTCCGGCGCACCGCTGAAGCCTGCTTCATGCCTGTGACCGTCGGCGGCGGCGTGCGTGAGGTCAACGACATCAAGACCCTCCTGCGCGCCGGCGCCGACAAGGTCTCGATCAACAGCGCCGCGGTGTCGCGGCGCGAGTTCGTCAAGGAAGCCGCCGAGAAATTCGGCGGGCAGTGCGTGGTGGTCGCGATCGATGCCAAGCGGGTCAAACGCGCCGGTGGCGGAGAGCGCTGGGAGATCTTCACCCATGGCGGCCGCAACTCGACCGGCATCGACGCCATCGAATATGCCCAGGAGGTGGTCTCGCTCGGCGCCGGTGAAATCCTGCTCACCTCGATGGACCGCGACGGTACGCGGCAGGGTTTCGACATCCCGCTGACCCGGGCGATCGCCGACAGCATTCCCGTTCCCGTGATCGCTTCGGGCGGCGTCGGCAATCTCGACCACCTCGTCGACGGTATTCGCGACGGCCACGCCACCGCCGTGCTGGCCGCCTCGATCTTCCATTTCGGGGAATTCACCATCCGCGAAGCCAAGGAGCACATGTCCCGGCGCGGGCTGCCCATGCGCCTCGATGCCTGACGACTCCCGTCCCTAAAAATGCTACATCATCGGCGGGATCCGGCTTATCCCGCCAGGTAACCGGCCAATCATCGGCCAAGGCGCGTTTTCCGAGTATTTGTATGCCGCGTTTCACGATCCACGACCTGGCCGAGACCATCGACGCCCGCGCGGCAGCGGGTGGCGAGGCGTCCTATACCCGCAAGCTCCTCGACAAGGGCGCCGAACATTGCGCCAAGAAGTTCGGAGAGGAAGCAGTCGAAACCGTAATCGCCGCAGTCGAAAACGATCGCGCGCATCTGATCGCGGAAGGCGCCGACCTGCTCTATCATTTCCTTGTGCTGCTCAAGGCCCGCGGCGTAAAGCTGGAAGAGGTCGAGGCCGCATTGGACAAGCGGACCAATATGTCAGGGTTGGAAGAAAAGGCGTCGCGCAAGGGCGGCAGCTAGCCGAGGTGGAGAGTCGCGTCATGGATATCCGCGCACCCGAGCAGCAGTATAACCCGTACCGCGTCTATACGCGCGAGGAGTGGTCGCGACTGCGCGACGACACGCCGATGACGCTGGAGCCGGGTGAGTTCGACCGGCTGCGCTCGCTGCACGACCGCCTCGACTTGCAGGAGGTCGAGGACATCTACCTGCCACTGTCGCGCCTGCTGTCGATCTATGTCGATGCGATGCAGCGGCTCTATTACGCGGAGCGCCAGTTTCTCAATATCCGCGACCGCAAGATGCCCTACATCATCGGCGTCGCCGGTTCGGTCGCGGTTGGAAAATCCACCACGGCCCGCGTGCTTCAGGCGCTGCTGGCGCGCTGGTCGCCGCGTCCCAAGGTCGAGTTGATCACCACCGACGGATTTCTGTATCCCAACGCCGTGCTGGAGCGGCAGGGCATCATGCAGAAGAAGGGTTTTCCGGAGAGCTACGACCTGCCGCTGCTGCTCAGCTTCCTCTCCGACATTAAGGCCGGCCGCCGCCATGTGCGCGCGCCGGTCTATTCGCATTTGACCTACGACATCGTGCCGAACCAGTGGGCCGAGATCGACCAGCCCGACATCCTGATCGTCGAGGGCGTCAACGTACTGCAGACCGGCAAGCTGCCGCGTGACGGCAAGGCCGTGCCCGTCGTGTCCGACTTCTTCGATTTCTCGGTCTATATCGACGCCGATGAGGCCGCGCTGCGGCAGTGGTACATCAGGCGCTTCCTGTCGCTGCGCGACACTGCGTTCACCAATCCGAAATCCTACTTCAACCGCTACGCGCTGTTGTCGGACGAGGAAGCCACCGCCACCGCGATCGCGATCTGGGAACGCACCAACCTCGCCAATCTCGAAGACAACATCCTGCCGACCCGCCCCCGCGCGACCCTGATCCTGAAGAAGGGCGCCGACCACACGGTGGCAAGCGTGGCGCTCAGGCGGCTGTAACCGCTGCGGTCGACGGCTCTAGCCCGCGCGCGCAAAGTGTCTTTTGTTGCAGACCGACAAAGGGTATTCGGCTATGAGCTCCGTAAACGCGAGGGACCCATGGTTGATCGTCTCAGAAACGCCGCCGAGCATCTCGAAGCACCGACCTGCCCGGACTGCCATATCGAGATGAAGTGGTTCCGTTCCGAGCTGCTGGCGGACGAGCCAACCCCGGTCATCGCGCATCTCTTCGTGTGTCCGCATTGCAAGCGCGCGGCCCAGGCAGATACTAAATTCAAGGGCACCGCGACGCCGCCGGCCAAGCTGTCCGCGCCGCGGTTTGCTGCTCACGCCTCATAGCATTCGGGGGGAACGGATTCGGCGCTCGGCTGACCGCCGGATAGTAACTCGACATGACGATCATTTCCGGACCTCCTGTCGCGCTTTCGAAGCGATGAAGATGTGCCACGCCGTGAGAAACATCGCGGCGACGAGTGGGCCGATGACGAACCCGTTCGCTCCGAACGCCGCAAGGCCGCCTACGGTAGCGAGCAGCACGACATAGCTCGGCATTTGGATCGACTGGCCGACCAGGATCGGACGGAGAAAATTGTCCGCAAGACCGATCACGAAGATCCCGAAGGCGAGCAGGATGATCCCTTTCGTGACTGAGCCTGCCACAAGCAGGTAGAGCGCGACCGGAACCCAAACTAGCGCAGAGCCGAGCACGGGCAGAAGCGAGAGCAGCGCCATCAGGGCGCCCGCCAGCAGTGGGACAGTCAAGCCGAGCACCCAGAAAATCAGCCCGCCAAGCGCTCCCTGAATTAGCGCAACGAGAACGATCCCCTTGATCGTCCCGCGAACCGCCAGGGTGAACGCATTCAGAATCTCGCTGGTGTGGCTCGGCCGCAGCGGGAGCGCGTCGCGGATCCGTACGTTGAGCTCGTCACCATCACGGAGCAGGAAGAACAGCAGGTACAACATCACGAGCAAGCTTGCGACGAACTCCAGCGTCAACTGACCGATGTTAATGGCGTGTCCCGCCAGCTGTTGGCCGGCAGGGACGACCAGACTCGACAGACGTTCCTTCAGGGCCGAAAAATCGATGCCAGCCAGGCGATCCGACAGGGAAGTAGCCCAGGCGGGCAACGCGGATTTCAGCTGCTGCAGGGGATGAGCGAAACTGATCTCCCCACTCTGAGCGCGCTGATACAGCTCCCCACCCTGGTCGATGAGCGAGGCGATGACGACCGCCACGGGGATGAGGACCATGACGATCACGACGACGACAGTGAACGATGCGGCGAGGTTGCGCCGTCCCGGAAGCGTTTCGAGAGCGCGGCGATAGAGTGGCGCGAAGATGATCGCCAGAAGCGTGGCCCACAACAACGCGCCGGAGAACGGCCAAAGTACCCACCCGAATGCCAGCGAGATCGCGGCAAGCAAGACGAGGAATGAGCGGTCTTCCGACGTTCTCACGTGTTCCCTAGCCCTTCTGTTGCCAGAGCATGATCCGGACCCGATGTCCGGCCGTCACTTGTCTGCTTTCGCGGTCCAGTCGGCGAGCTTGATGCGTCCTGCAAGGGTTGCGGGACCCGAGCTGCCGGCCTTGTAGATGAAAGCTTCGCCCTCCTGCACGTCCCCGGCATCCTTGCCGAAGGCATCGGCGATGTTGGTCTTGTGGGTGACCAGGACGGTGTTGGTGCCGGCCTTGGGCGGCGCGTCGACGAGCTGCCGCACGGCCTGGCCCGCCTTTGCATTTGCGCCGGTCGGATTTGCCATGCCCGACGCACTCGCGTTGCTGCTGTCCGTCAAGGCGTCGACCGGCTTGACCTCGCGGCCGGAGATCAGTCTGCCCGCCTCGATCGCGCGGTTCAGCCGGCTGGTGTAGACGTCGCCGATCGGGATCGCGAGTTCCTTGATGGCCGTTCCGATCTGGCGCGCCATGTCCCGGCCCTTTTCACTGAGCTGACGCTGGGCGCTCATGTCGTCGAATTTGAAAGGGTAGACATCTTTTTGACTGTCGTCGGTGGCGGTGTGGCGAAACACCAGCACGTAGCCGCCTTGCTTGAGCGAGGCGATCAGTTGCGAGCTATCGGCCGCGGCGGCTTGAGTGGAACCCCAGAGAAGGATCACGAAGGCGAGGCGGCACAGCAAGTTCATGCGAAATCCTCTGTTAAAATGCCCCAGAGGATGGTGACGCGCGACGCGGTCGATTTCAATTGTCGATTGCCGTCCGAGATCGGGTTCCTATGGAATCCGGATCAAACCGCCAGCTGCCGCGCCGCCGCCAGTCCGGCCAGCGCCTCTTCCAGCTTTTCGCGATCGAGCGGCTTGATCAGGAACCCGTTCATCCCTGCTTCAAAGCAGGCGTAGCGATCCTCCACCAGCGTATTGGCGGTGAGCGCGAGAATCGGCGTGTGGTGGCCGCCTTTGGCTCCTTCATGCGCGCGGATTCGTTTTGTCGTTTCGATGCCGTCGAGCTGCGGCATCTGGATGTCCATCAGCACGAGATCATAGGGCGTGCCGGCCGATGACGCGCCGAGCCAGGATTCCAGCGCGGCCTCGCCATGGACAGCAATGACCACGCGGTGGCCGAGTTTCGTCAGCAGCGAGCGCATCAACAGCGCGTTGATCTCGTTGTCCTCGGCGACGAGAATCGACAGGCCTTTCGCCGGTACCGCGCCGGCGGGTTGAGCCGATGGCTCCGGCGCGAGATCGGGCGAGGCGACCTCCGGGGGCAACGAGAGGCGTGCGGCGAGTGAGGCCGCGCGCAGCGGCTTCACCAGGAAGCCGGTGAAGGCCGGCGAGAGTTTCTCGTGGCGCGAGCCGGACGTCAGCAGCACCAGGCGTTGCGTCGCATGGCTGCGTGCGGCTTCGCCGAGGCGGTCGGCGATGGCAGCGCCGAGCGCGCGATCGATCAGCACCGAATGCCATGAGCGTTCCGGAAGCAGCGCTTCCGCCACCGCGGCGTCAGTCACCATGCAGGTCTGGCCGCCCCAGCGCTCCAGCCGCCGCGCGATCAGGGAGGCCTCGATGCCGTCGGCGATCAGCAGGATCGACTTGCCGGTGAGATCGGGGCTCGGGAATGCCGTCTGTTCCGCGCCGGCGAGGGATGACGCCAGCGGTACTGCGACCTCGAAGGTCGCGCCCTTGCCCGGCTCGCTCGTAAGTGTGATGCGGCCGCCCATGCGTTTGACGATGCGCTCGCTGATGGCGAGACCGAGGCCGGTGCCGCCATGGGTGCGGGCGACGCGTTCGTCGGCCTGCTCGAATTCGCGGAAGATGCGCTGTTGCGCGTCGGCTGCGATGCCGATGCCGGTGTCGCGCACCAGAAAACTGATCTCGTTCGGCCAGATGCCGGGCTCGACGATCAGCGCGACGCCGCCGCTCGCGGTGAACTTGATGGCGTTGCCGGCGAGGTTGAGCAGCACCTGGCGCAGCCGCGCGGCGTCGCCGACCACTTCAAGCGGCAGCCGCTCGTCGACATAGGCGGCGATCTCGAGCTGCTTTGCCTGCGCGCGCGGCGCGAGCAGCTCGGTGATGTCCTCGATCAGGGCCGAGAGCGCAAACGGACGCTGCTCGAGATCGAGCTTGCCGGCTTCGATCTTGGAATAGTCGAGCAACTCCTCGATCAGCGCCATCAGCGCTTCGCCCGAGGTCTTCACGGCCTTGGCGTAGGTCGACTGCTCCGGCGTCAGCGTGGTGTCGAGCAGCAGTCCGCCCATGCCGATGATGCCGTTGAGCGGCGTGCGGATCTCGTGCGAGGCCATCGCCAGGAAGCGCGATTTCGCCCGGTTGGCGGCGTCGGCCTGGTCGCGGGCGTCGGACAGCGCACGCTCGGTCTCGGTGCGGTCGGTGACGTCGCGTCCGACGCTCTGCAATTCGGCGGGCTGGCCGGCGTCGAGGCGGACATAGCCTTCGCGCCAGGCGATCCAGCGCGCGCCGAGCGGGGTTGCGATCTTCTGGTCGTGAATGCGCGTGCCGTTGCTCTCGCGGGCGCTGTCGCCCTGCTCCAGAACGTCGAAATCAAAGCGCGTGCCGACCAGCGCGCCGCGCGCCTGCCCGGCAAGCGCGCAATAGGCGTCGTTGGCGAAGGTGATGCGGTCGCTTGTGTCGCGCAGCACGATCAGGTCGCCCTGCTGTTCGAACAGGCTGCGAGCGCGTTCTTCCGCTTCCTTCAGCTCCCAATTGCGGTCGATCAGCGTCTCGTTGTGGGCAGCCAGCGCACGCATCCGCTTGTTGACGAAGCGCAGGCGCATGCTGAGCGTGGCGAGGCCGAGGCAGGCGAGCGCGAACAGGAAGCTGACGCCGATCGCAAACGCATTGGGATCGTAGCCGGACGTCTCGGACCGGCTGCCGGAGACAAATCCATAGGCGCCGCCGAAGGTCGCCGAGAAGATCATGATGGAGCGGATCGCGAAGGCGATTTTTGGGTACTGTCGCCTGAAGCGGCGCATGCGCACCTTGATCCGGAACGTCCGATCCATCGCCACCGACCCGACTCTTTTCTTAAAACGCTGTGCTCGCTGTCAACGACGATGTGCCGCCGACCTTGCGAACAGTTTGAGGCCCTGCGACCGCCTCCAAATAGGGTTGACGAGTTGTTAACGGCGCAGAGCGAGGCGGTTCAAAGCGAAGCGGCCTGGAGATGGCGGTGGCCGCCGCGGGCGCCGACGATCAGCGCCGCCGCCTCGCGCTGGGAGAAGGTCTTCGAGCGCACATAGACGCGGTAATCCGCCGGCCCCTCGCTGGAGAGATAGATCACCTGACCGCCGTCGACGGGCTGCGCGGCAATCGAGATCAGGCGCGTCGAGGGGTTGGCCTGGCAGGACTCCAATTCCAAACCGGGGCCGTCGTCGACGACGGCGAAGTCGGCAGCGTCCGCATCCTCGGTAATCTGAACCCGCACCGTGGCACGCGCGGGATCATCGGTGAAGGCGACATGCACGCCGGCGGTCCAGAACAGCGACGTCAGCTCGACCGAGGTGTCGCCGAGGGCGATGCAGGGATGCGAGACCGATCCGATCTCACTGCGGGCAAACACCGCGGCCGCCAACAGGGGAACAACCGAGGCCAGGATCTTGAAACGCAACATGACACGCTACTCGCCAGGCCCTGTACGGGAACTGATGGGCCTTATGGTTTGCAGAGCGTAAAGGAAACTCGTTACCGCCGGGTTGATGCCGGTATCGGGGGATGAGAGTCTCGGTCGGTTAGGCGCTTTTGTTGGTTTTTCGCTCGACTTCAGTGAGAACCAAATAGCTGTTCTTGCCAAAGCTGATCGCCCAAAGCGCCGCCCAGGCACCCCACCGGTTCCTGACCTCGATCTCGACGGTTTGGCCGGGACTGCTGCGAACGACGAGCGGCTGGCTCCTGCCCCAATCAATGCTCGCATCGATCGTGCAGGTGCCGGCCGGCAGCGTGATCTCCAACACGTCGTTGCGTGCAAGCTTCCCAACGCTGGTCCCGTTGACCCACAGCTCGTACGACCTCAGCCAATCGGCATATTGGGACGCACGAACAAATCTGATGGTGCAGGCATTCGCATCGGTCATGATCAATCTCGGGCATGGTGATGTTGTCGAGAAAGCTGCGGCGGCGCATCGCTCACGCCAGCTGCCGCACATCTTCCGCGAGCGCGCGGTAGGACAGCGCCTCGGCGAGGTGCAGACGGCCGATTTTGTCGGCGCCGTCGAGATCGGCGAGCGTGCGCGCCACCCGGAGCACGCGGTGATAGCCACGCGCCGACAGCCGCATGGTCTCGGCGGCATCGCGCAGGAGCTTCTGGCCTTGCGCATCCGGCTTGGCGATCTCCTCCAGCACCGAGGCCGGCGCTTCGGCATTGGTGCGAACCTTCGGCAGGCCGGCATCCGCGTAGCGCGCGAGCTGGATGTCGCGCGCCGCCGCCACGCGCGCGGCGACTTCGGCTGAGCCCTCTGCCGGCGGCGGCAGGATCAAATCGGCGGCGGTCACCGCGGGAACCTCGATGCGCAAATCGATGCGGTCCATCAGTGGTCCCGAGATGCGGGCCTGGTAGTCGCCGGTGCAGCGATCGATGCGGCCGCGCTTGCAGGCATAGCCGGGCTCGAACGCATTGCCGCAGCGGCAGGGATTCATCGCGGCGACCAGCATGAAGCGCGCGGGATAGGTGACGCGGTGATTGGCGCGGGACACCGAGACCTCGCCGTTCTCCAGCGGCTGGCGCAGCGAATCCAGCACGCGCGGATCGAATTCGGGGAGCTCGTCGAGGAACAGCACGCCCTGATGCGCGAGCGAGATCTCGCCAGGCCGTGCGCGCATGCCGCCGCCGGTGAGCGCGGCCATGCTGGCGGAATGATGCGGCGATCGGAACGGCCGCCGCGCCGTCAGCGCGCCGCCCTCGATCTCACCGGCAACAGAGGCGATCATCGAGACCTCGAGCAACTCGCCCGGTGACAGCGGTGGCAGGATCGAGGGCAGGCGTGCCGCCAGCATCGATTTGCCGGCGCCGGGCGCGCCGATCATGAGCAGGTGATGGCCGCCGGCGGCCGCGATCTCCAGCGCCCGCTTGGCGCTCTCCTGTCCCTTGATGTCGCGCAGGTCGAGCGGCGAGGCAGCGGCTTCATGCACCTTCGGCACAGGCCGCGACAGCACCTGCGTTCCCTTGAAGTGGTTGGCGATCTGGATCAGCGAACTCGCGGCGATGATCTGGATGTCCGGACTCGCCCACGCCGCTTCCGAGCCGCAAGCCGCCGGACAGATCAGCCCCTCCTCGCGCACATTGGCGCCGATCGCGGCGGGAAGAACACCGGCCACCGGCGCGATCGATCCGTCGAGGCCAAGCTCGCCCAGAACGGTGAAGCCGGTCAGCGCATCCGGCGGGATCGCGCCGATCGCCCCCATCAGCCCAAGCGCGATCGGCAGGTCATAATGGCTGCCCTCCTTGGGCAGATCGGCGGGCGCGAGATTGACGGTGATCCGCCGGGCCGGCAGCGCGAGCCCCGAGGCGATCAGCGCCGAGCGGACCCGCTCGCGCGCCTCCGACACCGCCTTGTCCGGGAGACCGACGATCGCGAAGGCCGGAAGACCCGGCGCGACCTGCACCTGCACGTCGACCGCGCGGGCCTCGATCCCCTCAAAGGCGACGGTAGAAACCCGCTGAACCATGTCCGAACCAGCCTGCCCTTTTGCACAATTAGGGGTAGCAGAGCGGGCCGGTTTTTGCAAGAACAATACAGGAACATGCCTAGGAGCCGGGAGGCCCTAACTGATCGTAAACACGACGAAGACACTACGCCTCGAATGCAAGCTGCTCTGCTCAGCACATCCCAACGAATGTCCGCTACTCCTAGGGGTGCGGGATGGGCCGTGGTCTAACGGGTGAACAATTCAAATGCTTGCAAATCGCCGGAGAAGCGAACGACGGATGTGCACGCGGCTCGCCAAGATTCACTTTGGCGCGGGTTCGCTGCCGCGGGACTGCACGATCACGGATATTTCGGATGGCGGCGTGAAAGTGGTGGCGGAGTTCCTGGAAGTGCCGCCGCAATTCACCATCATCTTCGCGCCCGACTATTCCAGGCAGTGCCGCCTGCGCTGGCGCATCGGCTGCGAGTTCGGCGCTGAATTCACCGACTGAGCCGCGCAAGCGCCCCGCCTTAACGGGACTTTAGCGTTAATCGGTAAGCATCTCTGATCAGTCGCCGAGTGATCAGAGTATGTCCAAGCCTTTGTCCGTCGCCTCTCCTCCGGCGAGATATCTGTTTTCCGCGCTTCTGATCCTGGCTCTTGGCGGCTGTCAGACCACTGGCATCGAGGACATCACCGGCGCGCTCGGCGGAAAGTCGGAAACGGCTGGCAAGTCCGATACCAAGCCCGACGTGAGGCCGGACATGGACGCGCTGCGCGAGCGCTATCGCGCCAAGCCTGGCGATCCCAACGTCGCGCTCGAATACGGCAAGGCGTTGCGCCAGACCGGCCAGCGCGCGCAGGCGCTCGCAGTGCTTGAGCAGGCCGTGCTCGCCCATTCCAGCAACAAGGCGCTGCTCGCAGGCTACGGCCGCGCGCTCGCCGACAGCGGCAGTTTCCAGCAGGCGTTCGACGTCCTCGGCCGCGCGCATTCGCCCGAAGATCCCGACTGGCATATCCTGTCGGCGCAGGGCGCCGCGCTCGATCAACTCGGCCGCAACGAGGAAGCGCAGCAATATTACGCCGCCGCGCTCAAGATCGTGCCGGACGAGCCGTCGGTGCTGTCCAATCTCGGACTGTCCTACATGCTGCAGAACAATCTGACGCGGGCAGAGGAAACGATGCGCCGGGCGCACGCGCGCAATCCCGCCGATCTCCGCGTGCGCGCCAATCTCGCGCTCGTGCTGGGACTGGAAGGAAAGCAGGCCGAGGCCGAAACCATCGTGAAGGCCGATCTGTCGCCGGATCAAGCGGCGGCAAAGGTCACGGCGCTGCGGCAGTTGCTGGTGAAGAAGCAGCAGCGGGCGGAGAAGTAACCCGCCCTCGCGCGTCAGGATGCCTTGCTCAGGATGCCTTACGATGCGGGGCTGACCCGCGCCCCGATCGACCCTTCAGCTTCTTCAGCAGCGGCCCGAGCAGCGAGCGCTTTGGCTTCTTCACCTCGCCGCGCCCGGCAAGGCGGTTCGCCATGTTCTGGAACAGTTCGGTGGTGCGGTGGCTTTTGGAGACCTCCGCGATCATCTGGCCGTTGTTGGCCGCGGTCGAGAACAGCTTCGAATCGAACGGGATAACCGCGATCGGCTGGCTCTCCATGGTCTTGGCGAAGGCCTTGACCTCGATCTCCGCACGCTTGGGCATGCCGACCTGGTTGATGCAGTAGAGCGGTGGCCGGTCGTTCGGCCGCGCCGCCTTCAACACGTTCAGCATGTTCTTGGTGTTGCGCAGGTTCGCAAGATCGGGCTCGGCCACGATCACGATGTCGTCCGCGTTGACCAGCGCGCGTCGCGTCCAGCCCGACCATTGATGGGGAACGTCGAGCACGATGCAGGGCGTGGTCATCCGCAGCGTGTCGAACACCGCGTCGAAGGCCTCCGCGCCGAAATCGTAGACGCGGTCAAGGGTGGCAGGCGCGGCAAGGAGGCTGAGACGCTCGGTGCATTTGGAGAGCAGACGCTCCATCAGGGCCGTGTCCGGCCGATCCTGCGACAGCACCGCATTGGCGATGCCCTGCACCGGGTCCTGGTTGTAGTCGAGACCCGCGGTGCCGAAGGCGAGATCGAGATCGATCACGACGGAATCGAGTGCGAGGTCGCGGGCGATGGTCCAGGCCACATTGTGCGCGACGGTGGAGGCGCCGACACCGCCCTTGGCGCCGACCACCGCGATGACGCGGCCGGTGATGATGGTTTCGGACGCCGAGAACAGGCTGCAGATCGAGCGGACGACGTCGAGCGTCTCGACCGGTCCCACCACATAGTCGTTGACGCCGCGGCGGACCAGCTCGCGATAGGGCGCGGTGTCGTTGGGATTGCCGATCACGACCACACGGGTGCCGGGATCGCAGACGCCGGCGAGGTCGTCCAGGCCCTCGAGAATGTCGCGGGTGCCGTCGGATTCGATCACGATGACGTTCGGCGTCGGCATCGTTTCATAGACTTCGATTGCCGCAGCTAGGCCACCGTCCTTGGCGGTGAGATGCGCCTTGGCGAGGCGGCGATCCTGCCCGGCCGCGGTCACCGCGGCGAGCGTCTGCTCGGTCTCGCAAAAGGCCTGCACGGAGATGCGAGGAACCGGCGCAATGTGTTCCTCGGGGTGCTGCGGATCGTCCGCTTCTTCGTCGTGGACGCGTGTCATCTGCCTGTATCGCTGAGTTTGGCCTTGTCGGCGTCTGGATTCATGGTCGCGATCGGCGTGCCCTTGCGATAGCGCTCGAAGGCCACGTCACGCCGTGCGTTATAGGCCGGCGTCTCGGACCGCGGCTGCTCGAGGTCGGCCGGATTGTCGATCATGGCCGCGAGGTTGCGCTGGCTGGCGCAACCCAGATTGAAATAGGGCCGGTTCTCGTTGTAGCCGGGGTCGAGGATGGAGGGGCCGAGATCTTCCGGCCACAGCCCGCAGGGGCCCGCGACCGCGGCGATCCGGGAATAGCTCAGACGGATGGTGGGCAGCAGTCCGGGATCCTCGGGCCGATAGGGATGCTGGACGATGGCACGCGCGGGTACGCCGCCGGAGGCGAGCACGGAACGGATTTCGTGATAGGTCGCTGCCGACGCGCGCGAATTCGCGGCGTTGACGGGGACGTCGACGACGACCGAGCCGGTACCTTCGTGCACCCAGTCCCGGGCAATGCCGGCGACGTCCGCGTGCTGCGCGGCCGAGAGGCCGCCGCGAGCCTTGCCGACGAAGATCACGATCGACTTCTTGGCTTCCTCGACCGCGATCGGGTGACGCTGGCGATAGTCGGTCGGCACCGTCTGGGTGACGACCTCGCCGGTGGTGTTGCAGGCGCCCAGCATGACGGAGAGCCCCGTCAGTGCCAGCGCGACGCTCAACTTGCGACGTCGATCGGCCATGGTCTTCGTCATCGCTTCATCCCCTCGTGCCCCGTCTCTCGCCGTCTCTCGCCGTCTCTCGCCGTCTCTTGCCCCGTTCCCGAGCCGTCCGTTCGTCATCAGTCGATGATGAAGCCGAAATCACCGGGCGAGCCCGCGATCGGATCGACGCGGCGCGCGATGCCATAGAGGCGGTTCATGCGGCCGAGCAGCGCGGTCTGGGCATCGGACGCCGGCGCGAAGCCGTCGTCGGGCCGGGACAGCTCCTTCTGAGCCACCGCGCGCACCACATAGGGCGTCACGATCACCATCAGCTCGGTCTCGTTGTTGACGAAGTCCTGGCTGCGGAACAGCGCGCCGATGATCGGCACCTGGTCGACGCCGGGCAGGCCGTTGATCGCCTGTTTGGTCTGCTGCTGGATCAGGCCGGCCATCGCCATCGAGCCGCCCGAGGGAATTTCCAGCGTCGTTTCGGCGCGGCGGGTCTGGATCGACGGGATGGTGATTGAGTTGGTCGAGTTCGAGGACAGCGCCTGGGTGACCGTGATGGCGCTCTGGTTCGACAGCTCGGACACCTCGGTCATGACGCGCAGGCTGATCCGGCCCTCGCTCAATACCACCGGGGTAAAGTTCAGGGAGATGCCGAACTTCTTGTAGGTGATCTGGGTGGTGCAAACGTGGGTGACGGGATCGCAGGCATAGCCCGACGGAATGGGAAATTCGCCGCCGGCGATGAAGGTGGCGGATTCGCCGGAGATCGCGGTCAGGCTCGGCTCGGCGAGCGTGCGCATGACACCGGCACTTTCCATCGCGCGCATCGTGGCGCTGACGGTCGCGAAGCCCTTGGTGAGCCCGGCGACACCTAATCCGTTGTTGCTGACGATCGGTCCGCCGCTGACCGAGAACGGGTTCGAATTGTTGAAGTTCACCACCGCGGTGCCGGCATTCAGGCTGGCGCTGAGATCGACGCCCAACTGCTTGACGATATCGCGGCGCACTTCGCCGACGACGACCTTGAGCATCACCTGGTCGCGGCCGCGCACGACGATGTTGTTGACCACCTTCTCGGAGCCGCCGACCAGTTTGGCGGCGACGTCGCCGGCCTGCTGGGCCTCGACCGGGCTCGACACCGAGCCGGTGAGCATCACGCTGTCGCCGACACCCTCGATCTGCACGCCCGGCAGCGACTGACGCAGCGCCGTGCGCATGCCGTTGAGATCGCGCTTCACCGCGATGTCGTAGGCGGCGACCTGCTGGCCGTCGGCGGCGAAGAACACGACGTTGGTCTGGCCGACCTGTCCGCCGATGATATAGGCGCGTTGGGCCGAGCGGATCACGGCATTGGCGATCTTGGGATCGGCGACCAGCACGTCCTTGACGTCGCGCGGCAGGTCGATCACGGCGGACTTGCCGACGCCGAGCGACAGGAAGCGCGTCTTCGCCGGTGCAATCGTCCCGACCGGGGACACATCGAGATCCGCTGCTTGCATGGGCGCCTGGTCGCCGACCGGCGCATCCGCGGCGCTGACGACATCGGGGGCTGCGAGCAGCCCCAGGATCAGCATCGTCCCCGTCCAGACCGAGCGCGCGCGATTCCCCCGAATGCGCATGCCCGTCCGATCATCCCCAAAGTTCATCATATCCCCATCACTTCTGTGACGTCAGTTGCCGCGCCTGTACGCCGTAGCGGATTACGTTGACTCCGCCGGACCGCTTGCTCGCCTGGTCCTCGGGCGCGCTGTCGACCGAGTTGACATCGACGATGCTGCGCAGCGCGAGTGTCAGCGTGCCGCCCTGGCGCGCTGCCGATAGCGTGGCGACCTGGTCGGGCTTGAGCTCGAGCGTGACGGTCCTGCCGACGACGGCGTTCTGGCCGTCCTTTTCCTTCGGCGCCTGGTCGATCGCGAGCACGCGGATATTGGTCAGAATCGCCTCGGACAGGATGAGGTCGTTACCGGCGCCCCCGTCAGGATTCTTCAGGCGGCGGGTCAGCACGATGTCGACGCGGTCATTCGGCAGGATGAAGCCGCCGGCGGCAGTCTCGGCTGAAATCTCGGTGGAGACGGCGCGCATGCCAGACGGCAGGATCGCGGCCATGAAGCCGGAGCCGTCGGCCTTGACCAGCTTCTGCTCGCGGATCGGCTCGCCCTGCATCAACGGCACGCGTGCGATCGAGCCTGCGATCTGGATCTGCGCCTCGGGCCTGTTGTCGCGGCGGATGAAGGCGCTGCTCGCGGTCGCCGCCGGCCAGACCTGCCATTGCAGGTCCTCGGGCTTCACGGCTTGACCGAGCTGGATGTCGTTCTTGGCGACCAGGACCTCGACCGTCGGCAGTTTTTCGGCGACGGGGAGAACGGGCGCGGGCTTGTTGTCATAGCCGCTCGCCAGATACGCAGCGACGCCGCCGGCGCCCAGTGCGATGACGAGAACGACAATGCGTGCGGTGTTCATACGCTTCTACTCTTACGCGGGGCACTCGAACCGCACCTGGCGGGTTTCCCGTGTCGATGAGTAGGCAGTAAAAGTATAAGCGGTGTTGCGAGGCCGAATGCGATCGACGGCCGCGCTGTGGTCTTTCGGCAGATGGTGAACGTCGCGTTAGCCGGTCGGCCACTGGCCCCGTAGTTTCACGCAGTTGCGGCCCGTGCGTTCGAATGATGCGCGCCGCGTCATGGTGAATGCGTGGTTAGTGATGTGGCGACGATGACATCGCGCCATCATTCCAGTGAGACGCAACGCAATGCCGCACATCTCCGGTGTCGTCCCGGCCTAGTGCGCAATTGCGCACGGGGGGCCGGGACGACGCGGGAGAGATCGCCGACTACAAGAACGCGGTCATACAAACGCGGTTACTTCGCCCGCTTCGGCTCGATCACATCCCAAAGCTTTGCGGCAACGTCCGGTCCGCCGAGTCGTGCGATGGCGCGGATGCCGGTCGGCGAGGTTACGTTGATCTCGGTGAGGTTGCCGTTGATGACGTCGATGCCGACGAACAACAGCCCGCGCTCGCGCAGCGCCGGGCCGACGGTGGCGCAGATCTCGCGCTCGCGCGGCGTGAGCTCGGTCTCCTGCGCTGCTCCGCCGCGCACCATGTTGGAGCGGAGGTCGTCGGCGGCCGGCACGCGATTCACTGCGCCGGCGAACTCGCCGTTGATCAGGATGATGCGCTTGTCGCCGTGCTTGACCTCGGGGATGAACTGCTGGATCACCCAGGCTTCCTTGAATGTCACCGAGAACATGTCGAACAGCGAGCCGAAATTCATGTCCTGCGGCATCACGCGGAACACCGCCGCGCCGCCATGGCCGTGCAAGGGCTTCATCACGACGGCGCCATGCCTGTCGCGAAACGCGTTGATCTCGTCGAGGTCGCGCGAGATCAGCGTCGGCGGCATCAGCTGCGGAAAGTTCATCACGAACAGCTTTTCCGGCGCGTTGCGCACCGAGGCTGGATCGTTGACGACGAGCGTCTTCGGATGGATGCGTTCGAGAAGGTGCGTCGAGGTGATGTAGGCGAGGTCGAACGGTGGATCCTGGCGCAGCAGCACCACGTCGAAGCCGTTGAGCGCCTCGCGCCTGGGCTCACCCAGGGTGAAATGATTGCCGGGCTCGTCGCGCACGGTGAGCAGCTGAACCGGAGCGACGATCTCCTCGCCGACCATCGAGAGCTTGTCGGGCGTGTAATAGGACAGACCATGGCCGCGCTTCTGCGCCTCCAGGAGCAGCGCAAAGGTGGAATCGCCCTTGATGTTGATGCGGGCGATGGGGTCCATCTGGACGGCGACGTTCAGTTTCATGGTCTGCCTTTCAGGTCGAGGCGTCGAATGCCGCCAACACATGGCGTGGAAGTGACCGCGGCGCAATCAGCATGGCGTCGAATCGCATTTCGAATTCCGTATGCTCGGGATGCGCGACGAGCCAGCCTTGCGCGGCGTCGATGATGCGCTGCTGCTGGCGCGGCGTCACCGCGAAGGCGGCGTCGTCCAGCGTCGCGCGCGCCTTGACCTCGACGAAGGCGATCAAATTGCGGCGGCGCGCCACGATGTCGATCTCGCCGTGCGGCGTGCGGAAGCGTTTGGCGAGGATGCGGTAGCCCTTGGCCATGAGATAGGCCGCGGCGCGGCTTTCCGCGGAAATGCCGGTGCGGAACGCGGCGAGGCGCTCGGGCGATGCGATTTTCGGTTCCGCCGGCGTCTCAGTCTTCGCCATCGCCGCCCCGCAGATCTTTGGCAAGCTCGAGCGCGCGGGCATAGACCTGGCGGCGCGGCCGGCCCGAGAGCGCGACCGCATGCGCCACCGCATCCTTGACGCTGTTCGCGGCGAGCTGCTCGCGCAGGAGGTCGTCGAGCGCGTCCGATGTCAGCATCTCGGCATCGGCCGCAGGCGGAGCGATCACCAGCACGAATTCGCCGCGCGTCTCCAGCGTGTCGGCATCGCGCGCGAGCTCACGCAGCGTCGCGCGCGAAATCTGCTCGTGCAGTTTGGTCAGCTCGCGGCAGATCGCGGCTTCACGGGTCCCCATGATCTCGGCGAGCTCGGCGAGCGTGTCCTGCACGCGATTGCCGGAGTCGAACATCACCAGCGTCGCATCGATGCGCGCAAGCTCGGCCAGGCGCGACTTCCGCGCGGCTGATTTGGAAGGCAGAAAGCCTTCGAAGAAGAAGCGGTCGGTCGGCAGCGCTGCGACCGACAGCGCCGCCAGCACCGAGGACGGGCCGGGCAGCGCGTAGACCGCGTGGCCGGCGGCGCAGACCTCGCGCACCAGCTTGTAGCCGGGGTCCGAGATCAGCGGCGTGCCGGCGTCCGACACCAGCGCGATCGAGCCGCCCTGCGAAAGCCGCTCCAGGATTTTTGGACGGGCCGCTTCCGCGTTGTGCTCGTGATACTGCTTGAGCTGCGCGGAGATGTCGTAGCGCTCGGTCAGACGCCGCGTGATGCGGGTGTCCTCGCAGGCGATGACATCGACCCCGGCGAGGGTCTGCAGCGCCCGTAGCGTGATGTCACCGAGATTGCCGATGGGGGTCGCGACCAGGTGCAGGCCAGGCGCGGCCTTCGGCGCGACAAGCCGATGGGCGTCGATGGAGAAACCGCGCGAGGCGGGCTCCGTAGTCTCAGGTGTATTTATCGGGGACGGCTTTGCGCGCATAATCAGACGAACTTAGGCATGATCCCCGGGACTGGGAACCGGTCCCCGGAAAAAGATCGTGCCTGGCAAGGCAAGGGGCGAGGAAGGACTGGAATGTGATCCATTCGGCATCACATTCCCAAGGGAATGAAGCGTCAGCGCCATATTCGCGGCGGAAACGCCGCCTTGATGCGTGGTGATGGACGGCGGACAGCTAGCCAGAACTTGAGAGGAAGCCGCGTTAAGCGGGCATTATCCTTTTGTTTGAGTTAACTATTTGCCGACAATATGCCTGAATCCACGACTGGTGTCGTGGAGAATATCGTGAGCGGCTGGCGACGGTCGGTCAGAAGAGAAACTGTCATGACGGGCCCGCGTGATCCCAGATCTTCCTTTCCGGAGGAGTCTCCCGTTCAGGGGCCCCTGATGTCAGGGGCGACCCGGCGAAGCGCGCTCGGCCTGTTGCTCGGCGCTCCGCTGCTGTCGGCCTGCGCCGGCGTGCAGCAGAGCCTGAGCCAGTTCTCCAATCCGTTCAGCAGCTCCTCCCCGCCTCCGGCCCAGCCGGCCGGCCCGCCGCAGCAGGCGACGACTGCCGGCACCGGCGGGGTGAAGGTTGCCGTGATCCTGCCGCTCTCGGCATCGGGCAATGCCGGCCTCGCGGCGCAGTCGATGCGCAATGCCGCCGAGATGGCGCTGGCCGAGTTCCAGAATCCCAACATCCAGCTCCTGATCAAGGACGACAATGGCAGCCCGCAGGGCGCGCAGGCCAGTGCGCAGCAGGCGGTCGACGAAGGCGCCGAGATCATCCTGGGTCCGCTGTTCGCGCAATCGGTGCCTGCAGTGGCGCAGATCGCGCGCACGCGCGGCATCCCGGTGATGGCGTTCTCGACCGATTCCAGCATCGCCGGCCGCGGTGTCTATCTCCTGAGCTTCTTGCCGGAGTCCGACGTCAACCGCATCGTCGAATATTCCGCCAGCATCGGAAAGCGCTCGGTCGCCGTGCTCGTGCCCGACAATGCTTATGGCAACGTGGTCGAGGCCGCGGTGAAGGCGGCGGTGCCGCGCCGCGGAGGGCGCATCGTCGCGTTCGAGAAATACGGCGCCGATCGCGCCACGCCGGCCCGGACCGTGGCGCAGCAGCTCGGCAGCGCCGATGCGCTGTTCATCGCCGATGATGGCGACGCCGTCGTCTCGGTCGCCGATGCAATGAGCGCGGCGGGTGCGAATCTGCGCAATATCCAGCTGCTCGGCACCGGCCTGTGGGACAGTCCGCGCGTCTATGCCAGCTCAAGCTTGCAGGGCGGCCTCTACGCCGCGCCCGATCCGGCCGGCTTCCGCGCCTTCTCCGGCCGCTATCGCACCAAATACGGCGCCGAGCCGATCCGTACGGCCACGCTCGCTTATGACGCCGTCGCCCTGGTCGCCGCGCTCGCGCGCACGCAGGGCACCACGCGCTTCTCGCCCGACGTGCTCACCAATCCTTCCGGATTCGCCGGCATCGACGGCCTGTTCCGCTTCCGCGCCGACGGCACCAACGAGCGGGGCCTTGCGGTGATGAAGGTCACGACCGGCGGCGGCGTTGCGGTGGCAGGCTCGCCGAAGAGTTTTGGAGCGTAGCTGTTTCCTCGACGTCGTCCTGGCTTTCGCCAGAACGACGATGGAGAGACCTTACGCCGCGAGATCGGCGACCACCGCATCCAGCACCGGAAAACCGCTGCTGGTCACGCGCAGGCGGCCGGTTGCATCCACCGTGATCGCGCCTTCTTCGCGCAGCAGCGTGATGCGCTTGGGATCGAGTGAGCGGCCTGACAGCGCGCGGTAGCGCTCGGGGTCGATGCCCTCGACGAGGCGCAACCCCATCAGCAAAAATTCGTCGGCGCGTTCTTCGCTGTTGAGGAGATCGTCGGTGACGACGCCATGGCCGTTGGTCTCGACCCGCATCAGCCAGGCTTCGGGACGCTTCTCGGTGGCGGTGGCGTGCCTGATACCGTCGATGTCGAGCCGGCCATGGGCACCGGGGCCGATGCCGGCATATTCCTCGCCGCGCCAGTAGACCAGATTGTGCCGGCACTCGGCGCCGCGCCGCGCGTGATTTGAAATCTCGTAGGCGGGCAGGCCGAGCCTGTCGCAGGTCTCCTGCGTGACGTCGTAGAGCGCGCGTGCGACCGCTTCATCCGGCGTCTTCAGCTTGCCGGCCTGATGCAGGCCGAAGAACGGCGTGCCTTCTTCGATCGTCAATTGATAGAGCGACAGATGTTCGGCCGCCTCGCCGATCGCGAGACGCAATTCATCGGCCCACATCGCCGGCGTCTGGTCGGGACGGGCATAGATCAGGTCGAACGAATAACGATCGAACGAGCGGCGCGCGATGGCGACCGCGTCGAGTGCCTCGCGCGCGCTGTGCATGCGGCCGAGCGCCTTCAGCGAGGCATCGTCGAGCGCCTGCACGCCGAGCGAGACGCGATTGACGCCGGCGGCGCGATAGCCCGCGAAGCGCGTAGCCTCGACACTGGTCGGGTTTGCCTCCAGCGTGACTTCAACGTCTTTCGCCACAATCCAGTGCTTGCCGATGGCATCGAGCACAGCGCCGACGGTTGCAGGCTGCATGAGCGAGGGTGTGCCGCCGCCGAGAAAGATCGAGGTGACTTCGCGGCCGGGCGCGCGCTCGGCGGTCGCAGCGATCTCGCGCGCGAAAGCCGACGCAAACCGCGCCTCGTCGATCGCGGCGTGGCGGACATGGCTGTTGAAGTCGCAATAGGGGCACTTCGACAGGCAGAACGGCCAGTGCACGTAGACGCCGAAGGCTTCGGATTCTTGTTTTGACGCGTTTTCCTGGCGCGAACCGGTATCCACTTCGCTCGAAAACGCTCTAGCGCGGCTCAAGGCAGATCTCCGCCAGCTTCACGAAGGCGCGGGCACGGTGCGACAGGCCGAGACCGAGCGGCGGCAGGCCGTGCTTCTCGATGCTCTCCATCTCGCCGAAGGTGCGGCTATGGCCGTCGGGCAAAAACATCGGGTCGTAGCCGAAGCCGGCGGTGCCGCGCGGCGGCCACACCAGCGTGCCGTCGACGCGCGCCTCGACCTCTTCGAGATGATCGTCAGGCCATGCAACGCAAAGCGCGGAAACGAAATGCGCCTTGCGCTTGGCGGGCGTGGTCGCGCCGCGCTCCTGCAACAGCCGTTCGATCTGCGCCATCGCCGCGGCAAAATCCTTGTTCGGCCCGGCCCAGCGCGCCGAGTAGATGCCGGGCGCGCCGTCGAGCGCATCGACCACGATGCCGGAATCATCGGCGAAAGACGGCAGCTTCGTCGCTTGCGCTGCCGCGATCGCCTTGATCGCGGCATTGCTGCGGAAATCGTTTCCGGTTTCTTCCGGCTCCGGAAGGCCTAACTCGCCGGCCGACACCGCCTCGATGCCGTAAGGCGCGAGCAGCTCCTTCATCTCGGCGAGCTTGCCGGGATTATGGGTCGCGATGACGAGCTTTCCGGTGATTCGGCGATGCATCGGCCTATTGACTACGCTACCGCCAGTTTCTGCAAGTCCACGAGACGCGCGACGCCCTTGCGCGCCAGCGCCATCAACGCCAGGAACTCGGCTTCCGTGAACGGCTCGCGTTCCGCGGTGCCCTGAACTTCGATGATGCGGCCATCGCCCGTCATGACGAAATTGGCGTCGGTATCGGCTTCGGAGTCCTCGGCATAGTCGAGGTCGAGCACGGGCGTGCCTTTGTAGATGCCGCAGGAGATCGCGGCGACGTTGTCGCGCAACACATTGGCTTTGACCATGTTGCGCGCCTTCATCCAGGTGATGCAATCGGCGAGGGCGACCCAGGCGCCGGTGATCGAGGCCGTGCGGGTGCCGCCGTCGGCCTGGAGCACGTCGCAATCGACCGTGATCTGGCGCTCACCGAGCGCTTCGAGATTGATGATGGTGCGAAGCGAGCGGCCGATCAGGCGCTGAATTTCGACGGTGCGGCCGCTCTGCTTTCCTGCGGAGGCCTCGCGGCGGGTGCGTTCCGAGGTCGCGCGCGGCAGCATGCCGTATTCGGCGGTGACCCAGCCACGGCCCTGGCCCTTGAGCCACGGCGGCAGGCGGTCTTCCAGCGTGGCGGTGACCAGCACGTGGGTGTCGCCGAATTTCACCAGGCACGAGCCTTCCGCATATTTGACCACGCCGCGCTCCAGCGTCACGGGGCGCAATTCGTCGGGCGCACGGCGGCTTGGCCGCATGGGAAATCCTCCAAAAACTCTCGGAAAAGGGCTGTTGGCGGTGCTTGTAGGGGGGGTGAGGGTGGGCGGCAAGGGGGAAGATCGAGGCCTTATTCACCCCCGATTTTCAATCCGCGAACGCCACGCTTGTCAGAAGCCCCAAGGATAGACAAATTACCTGTATCTGAGAGGAGTTACGGTCTGTGGCCCATCACGATCCGATCCATCTGATCGCGCCGCGCGCGGGCCTCGCCCAGCTCAACGAGCGTTCCCGCGACATCTTTCGTCAAATCGTCGAAAGCTACCTCGCGACCGGGGAGCCGGTGGGCTCGCGCAATATTTCGCGCCTGATCGCCATGCCGCTGTCGCCCGCTTCAGTCCGCAACGTCATGGCCGACCTGGAACAGCTCGGCCTGATCTACGCCCCGCACACCTCCGCCGGCCGGCTGCCGACGGAACTCGGCCTGCGCTTCTTCGTCGATGCCCTGATGCAGGTCGGCGACCTCAATGACAGTGAACGGCAGGCGATCCAGAGCCAGTTGACCTCCGTCGGCCACGCGCAATCGGTGGAGGCTGCGCTCGAGGAGGCATTGACGCGGCTCTCCGGCCTGACCCGCGCTGCCGCGGTCGTGCTGACGCCGAAATCCAATGCGCGGCTGAAACATATCGAATTCGTCCGCTTGGAACCGGAAAAGGCATTGGTGATCCTGGTCGGCGAGGACGGGCAGGTCGAAAACCGCGTCTTGACGCTGCCGCCGGGAGTTCCATCCTCAGCGTTGACCGAAGCCGGCAACTTCCTCAATGCGCGGATCCGGGGCCGGACCCTGGCCGAGGCCCGGCTGGAGCTCGAGACCGCGCTCGGAGAGGCGCGCACCGAGCTCGATCAGCTGACGCATAAGGTGATCTCGGCCGGGATTGCCAGCTGGTCGGGCGGTGAGAACGAGGATCGGCAGCTCATCGTCCGCGGCCACGCCAATCTGCTCGAGGATTTGCATGCGCTGGAGGATCTCGAGCGCGTTCGCCTGCTGTTCGACGATCTCGAGACCAAGCGCGGGGTCATCGATCTGCTCGGGCGGGCCGAGACCGCGGAAGGCGTGCGGATCTTCATCGGCAGTGAGAACAAGCTGTTCTCGCTGTCGGGCTCGTCCACCATCATCTCGCCCTATCGGGACGCTGCCGGCCATATCGTCGGCGTTTTGGGTGTGATCGGGCCGACGCGGCTGAATTATGCCCGCGTGATCCCGACCGTGGACTACGCTGCCCGCATCGTCAGCCGGCTCCTGGGGGGCTGACCGGCGTCTCCCCCGATCACGGGCGCTTGATTTTCGGCGCCCGAAGCACGATATGCGGGCCAGAAACCCCCTGAGACGAATGCGAGAAGAGAGCCGATGACCGATCGAGACCGGCAACCCGAAGACACGAGTGCTGCGGCCGGCGAGCCCGTGGTGTCAAAACCCTACATCATGCCCGACGATCCCGAGCCGGGCTCGGTCGAGCTTCTGCAGAAGGAAGTCGCCGAGGCGCGCGACCGCATGCTGCGGACGCTGGCCGAGATGGAGAATCTGCGCAAGCGCACTGCCAAGGAGGTCGCGGACTCCAAGCTCTACGGCGTCACGGGCTTTGCCCGCGACGTGCTCGACATCGCCGACAACCTCCAGCGCGCGCTCGATGCCGTTCCGGCCGAGGCCCGTGCGGCGGCCGATGCAGGCCTCGCCTCGCTGATCGAGGGCGTCGAGCTGACCGAGCGCTCGCTGCTCAGCGCGCTGGAAAAACACGGCGTGAAGAAGTTCGACCCCCTTGGCCAGAAGTTCGACCCGAACTTCCAGCAGGCAATGTTCGAGGTGCCCGATGCATCGGTGCCCGCGGGCACCGTCGTGCAGGTCATGCAGGCCGGCTACACCATCGGCGAGCGCGTGCTGCGTCCTGCCTTGGTCGGTGTCGCCAAGGGCGGCGCCAAGGCCGCGCCCGCCAACAGCAACGAGCCGAACGGCGCGGCGAACTGATCGATCCTCATGCTGAGGAGGCGCGCTAAGAAGCGCGCTCCTCAGCATGAGGGTCTTGCAGTTCGGTCGCGCCTCTTACGCGCTCGCCGCGATATCCGCGGACTGAATCCGCTTCACGCCGGCCTTGGCCATATCGGCCCAGGCTTTTGCGAGCGAACCCTGATTGTCGATGCCGCGGCAGGCGTCTTCCACCACATAGACCTCGAAGCCCGCCTTGCGTGCGTCGAGCGCGGTCCAGGCCACGCAGAAATCCGTCGCCAGCCCCGCGACGAAGACGCGCTTGATCTTGCGCCCCTTCAGATAGCCGGCAAGGCCGGTCGAGGTCTTGCCATCGGCTTCGAGGAAGGCCGAATAGCTGTCGACGTCCTTGTGAAAACCCTTGCGGATGATGAGCTCGGCGTGCGGGATCGCAAGGTCTTTCGACAGCGCGGCGCCGTCGGTGCCCTGCACGCAATGGTCGGGCCACAGCACCTGCTTGCCGTAGGGAAGATCGACGGTCTCGAACGGCTTCTTGCCGGCGTGGACTGATGCGAAGGAAATATGGCCTTGCGTGTGCCAGTCTTGCGTCATCACCACGTTCGAAAACGCTTTCGAGATATTGTTGATGACCGGCACCACCTGCTCGCCTTCCTTCACGGCAAGGCTGCCGCCGGGCAGGAAGCAATTCTGCACGTCGATCACGAGCAGCGCGGATGCATCGTCCGGCTTGATCGATGTGGCCGCCAGAATCGCGGTTGGCGCGAGCGCCACGAGCGCGCTCGTCCCGAGCGCCGCCAAGACTTGTCGCCGATCCAGCATCATTCGCCTCCCTCCAGGATGAACTCAACGGAAGGGGAGCCTAGTTCCGTTCGTATACGAACAGAAGCCCGAAAATGCAGCCGGCTTTGGTGAGTCGTTGGGCTGCTGACCGGATATCTTCGCCGGACGACGACGAGTGTCGGGCTAGCCCTTCGGCTGGATGCCGTCGCGGACCGCGCGGAAGCGGGTGAAGGCGGCCGGCCATTGCTCGCGCGGGGCGCTGGCGATGATGCGCAGCGAGGCGCCGCCGCTGCTGAAGCGGATCCACTGCACCACAGTCACCGGCGTCTTGTCCTTGCCGCTGACGCCGTCGATCCGGGTCTCGAAACCCTGCTGGCCGCTGATGCGGATCGGCTCGGACATGGTGACGCGCGACTCGCGCACGCCGGGAATCTGGAGCGCCGCCTCCTGGGCGAAGCGGGCGCGGTCGTCGGCGGCTTGCGGGGTGGCGCCAATCACGCCGAGGATGATGAACGGCTTCGATTCATAGCCGGAGCTCTCGTCGCCGTCGGCCAGGATGATGCTCGAGCCCGGCGCCAGCGTGCGAACGTCCTTGAAGTCGGCGAGATCGGTGATCTTGAACGGCATCAGCGCGATCTGCTCTTCGGCCGAGACCTGCTTGCGGGTGACGACGCTCGCAAACATCTGCCGCACCGCCTCGTCGGTGTAGATCTTGATCGCATTCTCCGGAATCTGCACCGCGACATAGCCGGAGAAGCCGGCCCCCGGCACGATCATCGAATAGCGCCGCACCGGGGTCTCGCCGGCCTTGCCGCTCTCGGTCGTGAAATAGGCAAGACCCGCGGGCGTCTCGATCTTGTCCTGCTTGACGCCGTTGGCTCCGGCCGGATTGGAGTTGAAGGCGCTCACGACCTCGCCATAGGCCGCCGGCGGCAGTTCTGTGATCAGCACCTTGACGTTGCCGTCCTCGCTCTCGAAGCCGGGAAAGGTCTTGGCCGTGTTGAGACCGACCAATGGCACCATGCCGAGGCGCAAGCCGGGTGGGAAAACGGCGTCGGCAGCCAGAGCCGGAAGCGCAGAGGCAACGAGGAGGGCGAGCGCAGCAAGGGGGCGGATCAGCTTCATGGGCACTCTGATTGGTTCACATTGAGGCCGTTCGATGGTCGGCCACCGGGCCGCTTTGTCGCGCGACGCAGCCCGATGACGAGCCCGCTCGGCCGCCCGCCTTTTAGCGGGTTTGGTCTTGCCGCAACAGGGCAGGGCGGAACGCGGTAGCGGATGCCGGCCGATCGCGGGACCTGTTAATAATTCCTCACCCGCAAGGCGGGTTCAGCCCGGATATGATCTTCCAAAACCCAATGTTTTCACGGCCGAAACTTGCGTTCGGTCCTTGCGGGCCCCTCCCCCCCTCCTATATGAGCGTCAACCATCGCAATATCGCGAATGTTTGATCTTAGGGGGTTTCGGTTCGGGTGCCTTCTGGGCCCAGCCAACCTGCCGCAAAAACAAGGATACAGGACCATGGGAAAGGTCATCGGGATCGACCTCGGCACCACGAATTCGTGCGTCGCCGTAATGGATGGCAAGAACGCCAAAGTCATCGAGAATTCCGAAGGCATGCGCACGACGCCTTCGATCGTCGCCGTGACGGACGACGGTGAGCGCCTCGTCGGCCAGCCTGCCAAGCGCCAGGCCGTCACCAATCCAGAGCGTACGTTCTTCGCAGTGAAGCGCCTGATCGGCCGCCGCTACGACGACCCGATGGTCGAGAAGGACAAGAAGCTCGTTCCGTACAAGATCGTGAAGGCTTCCAACGGCGACGCCTGGGTCGAGGCCGACGGCCAGACCTACTCGCCCTCGCAGGTCTCGGCGTTCATCTTGCAGAAGATGAAGGAGACCGCGGAAGCCCATCTGGGCCAGAAGGTCGACCAGGCCGTCATCACCGTGCCCGCCTACTTCAACGACGCCCAGCGCCAGGCGACCAAGGACGCCGGCAAGATCGCGGGCCTTGAAGTGCTGCGCATCATCAACGAGCCGACCGCGGCCGCGCTCGCCTATGGCCTCGACAAGACCAAGACCGGCACGATCGCCGTGTACGATCTCGGCGGCGGCACGTTCGATATCTCGATTCTCGAAATCGGCGACGGCGTGTTCGAGGTGAAGTCGACCAACGGCGACACCTTCCTCGGCGGCGAAGACTTCGACATGCGCCTGGTCGGCTATCTGGCCGACGAATTCCAGAAGGAGCAGGGCATCAACCTGCGCAACGACAAGCTCGCGTTGCAGCGCCTGAAGGAAGCTGCTGAAAAGGCCAAGATCGAGCTGTCGTCGACGACGCAGACCGAAATCAACCTCCCCTTCATCACCGCGGACCAGACCGGCCCGAAGCATCTGACGATGAAGCTCACCCGCGCCAAGTTCGAGGCGCTGGTCGATGACCTCGTCCAGAAGACCGTCGAGCCCTGCCGCAAGGCGCTGAAGGATGCCGGCCTCACCGCCGCCGAGATCGGCGAAGTGGTGCTGGTCGGCGGCATGTCGCGCATGCCGAAGGTCCAGGAAGTCGTGAAGCAGCTGTTCGGCAAGGAGCCGCACAAGGGTGTCAACCCGGACGAAGTCGTGGCGATCGGCGCCGCGATCCAGGCCGGCGTGCTTCAGGGCGACGTCAAGGACGTGCTGCTGCTCGACGTGACCCCGCTGTCGCTGGGCATCGAGACGCTGGGCGGCGTGTTCACCCGCATCATCGACCGCAACACCACGATCCCGACCAAGAAGAGCCAGGTGTTCTCGACCGCCGAGGACAGCCAGAACGCGGTCACCATCCGCGTCTTCCAGGGCGAGCGTGAAATGGCGGCCGACAACAAGATGCTCGGCCAGTTCGACCTGATGGGCATTCCGCCGGCCCCGCGCGGCATGCCGCAGATCGAGGTGACCTTCGACATCGACGCCAACGGCATCGTCAACGTCTCGGCCAAGGACAAGGCCACGTCCAAGGAGCAGCAGATCCGCATCCAGGCCTCCGGCGGTCTGTCGGAAGCCGACATCGAGAAGATGGTCAAGGACGCCGAGGCCAATGCCGAGGCGGACAAGAAGCGCCGCGAGGCCGTGACTGCCAAGAACGACGCGGATGGACTGGTGCATTCGACCGAGAAGGCACTGGCCGAGCACGGTTCGAAGGTCGCAGAGACCGAGCGCCGCGCGATCGAGGATGCCGTCAGCGACCTTAAGGAAGCGCTGAAGGGCGACGATGCCGAAGCCATTAAGGCCAAGACCCAAACGCTGGCCCAGGCGTCGATGAAGCTCGGCGAGGCCATGTACAAGCAGCAGGCCGAGGCCGACGCCAAGAAGGATGCGGCCAAGGACGACGTCGTCGACGCGGAGTTCACCGAAGTCGACGACGACAAGAACAACAAGAAGTCCGCCTGAACCCCGCGAGGGTGATGATGCGGACGGCTTGGACCCCACACGCGCCAACGGCCTCCTCCCTCGCGGGGGAGGCCATCGTGTCAGGCTCGGCGGGGCAAGGCCTTGCTAAAATCGGCCCCGTTACGATCGATCAATTCCCAGCCGTTATTCTGAATGCTGCCGTGCAATCCTCTGCCGCGAGGCGGAAGGCTGCCTATATCGTTGCATGGCGACGTTGCTTCGCTCCGACTTGAATCGCGATCGGATAGACTGAGCTCATCATGTCCACGTCCACCAAGCGCTGCTATTACGAAACCCTCGAAGTCGAACGCGATGCTGACGATTCCGTCCTGAAATCGTCGTTCCGCAAGCTGGCGATGAAGTTTCACCCCGACCGCAATCCCGGGGACGACACCAGCGAAGTCAAATTCAAGGAAATCAACGAAGCCTACGAGGTCCTGAAAGACAAGGACAAGCGCGCCGCCTATGACCGTTTCGGTCATGCCGCCTTCGAGCAGGGCGGCGGCGGTGGCGGCCCCGGTTTCGGCGCGGGCTTCGCCTCCTCCTTTTCCGACATTTTCGAAGATTTGTTCGGCATGGCCGGACAGCGCGGCGGCCGTGGCGGCCGCGAGCGCGGCGCCGACCTGCGCTACAACATGGAAATCACGCTCGAGGAAGCTTTTGGCGGCAAGACTGCGCAGATCGAGATCCCGGTCTCGGTCACCTGCGAAGCCTGCTCGGGCATCGGGGCCAAGGCCGGCACCAAGCCGAAGACCTGCTCGACCTGCGGCGGCGCCGGACGCGTACGGCAGTCGCAGGGCTTCTTCACGCTGGAGCGCACCTGCCCGGGCTGCCAGGGGCGCGGCCAGATGATCGAAGACGCCTGCCCGTCCTGCTCGGGTCAGGGGCGTGTCACCCGCGAGCGGAATCTGTCGGTCAACATTCCCCCTGGAGTCGAGGATGGCACCAGGATCAGGCTCGCCGGAGAGGGCGAGGCCGGGGTCCGCGGCGGCCCGCCCGGCGACCTCTACATCTTCCTGTCGCTGGCCCAGCACCAGTTCTTCCAGCGCGACGGCGCCGATCTGCATTGTCGTGTGCCGATCTCGATGGTGACGGCGGCGCTTGGCGGCGAATTCGAGGTGCCGACCATCGAGAAGGGCAAGACCAAGGTGAAGGTCCCTGCGGGGACCCAGTCCAGCCGCCGATTCCGCATCGCATCAAAAGGCATGCCGGTGCTGCGCTCGCGCCAGATGGGCGACATGTATGTTCAGGTCGTGGTCGAGACCCCGCAAAATCTCACCAAGAAGCAGCAGGAATTGCTGGCCGAGTTCGAAAAACTCTCCTCCGGCAACACCCAGCCGGAATCCGAGGGTTTCTTCACCAAGGTCAAGGATTTCTTCGGTAATCGGGCAAGTTGACGCGTCTTGACCGTGCCGCCTTCGGCCTATACGTCTTTATGACCATTTTCTGACACGCCGCGGTCACGCGGTCCCGGCCGGTCCCGACATGCCATTGCCATCGTCCGCGCGTGCGTTGAAGAAGCCCCGTCTCGATGACGAGGTGCGTTTTCTCCGGTCATGGATTGAAAAGCCCCTCCACATGGGCGCGGTGATGCCGTCGGGCAAGCTGCTGGCCCGGACCATGGCCCACTACGTCGACGTCAATTCGGACGCACCGGTGGTCGAGCTCGGGCCCGGCACCGGCGCCATCACCTCGGCCCTGGTCGAGCGCGGCGTCGACCAGAAGCGCCTCGTCCTCGTCGAATACAATCCAGGCTTCTGCGCCCTGCTGCGCGACCGTTATCCGCAGGCCAAGGTGGTGCAGGGTGATGCCTATCGCCTGCGCGACACGCTCTGGAACGTGCTGAGCGCGCCGGCCTCCGCGGTCGTCTCCGGCCTGCCGCTGGTCACAAAACCGATGCTGACGCGGCTGCGGCTCATTCGCGACGCCTTCACGGCGCTGGCGCCCGGTGCGCCCTTCGTCCAGTTCACCTATGCGGTGGTGCCGCCGATTCCGAAATCGCTGCCCGGCGTGTCCACAGAGGCCTCGGAACGGATCTGGATGAACCTTCCGCCGGCCCGCGTCTGGGTGTATCGCAAGGACTAATTCCGCCGGCATTCCTGTTTGCGTGGCGGGCTCGTTTCGCCGAACGCATGGAAGCGGATGTCCGCACCGAAAATCCTGATCATTCCCGGCTCACTGCGGACCGGCTCGCATAATGCGAAGCTGGCAGCGGTCGCCGCCTATGCATTCGACCAGGCCGGCGTTGACGTCACCCGCATCTCGCTCGCCGATTTTCCGCTGCCGATCTATGACGGCGATCTGCAGGCCAAGTCGGGTGTGCCCAAGCACGCGATCAATCTCAAGCGCATGATCGGCGCGCATCATGGCGTGCTGATCGTCTCGCCCGAATACAATGCCTCGGTGCCGCCGCTGCTGAAGAACGCGATCGACTGGGTCAGCCGCGTGCATGAGCTGCACGAGCCGCGTGGCGAGGTGTTCCGCAACCGTGTCTTCGCACTCGCCGGCGCCTCGCAGAGCCGGCTTGGCGCGGCTCGCGCGCTGCAGGCGCTGCGGCTGATCCTGACCTCCTGCCACGCCAATGTGATTGCCAGCCAGCTCACGCTCGCCTTTGCCGACCAGGCCTATGACGATATGGACAGGCTGAAGCACGAGGGCGATATCGCCGCGTTGAAGGAACTGGTGCGGCAGTTGATCGACATTTCCCAACGCATGATGTGAGGTGACATGACGCCAGCCGAGATTGCCCCGAAAGACCGCCTGATCGTCGCGCTCGATCTTCCCAGCGTTGATGCCGCGGAAGCGATGGTCAACCGGCTCGGCGACAGCGTCACCTTCTACAAGATCGGCTATCGGCTGGCTTATGCCGGCGGCTTGCCGCTGGTCGGCAAGCTCGCCGACAAGGGCAAGAAGGTCTTTCTCGATCTCAAGCTGCACGACATCGGCAACACCGTGGCGCAGGGCGTCGACAGCATCACAAGGCTCGGCGCGACCTTCCTCACGGTCCACGCTTATCCGCAGACCATGAAGGGTGCCGTCGAAGGTCGCGGCAGCTCGAACCTGAAGATCCTCGCCGTCACTGTTCTGACGTCCTACAACGAGGACGATCTGCACGCGGCAGGCTTCCGGCTCGGCGTCTCCGAGCTCGTCGAAGCGCGCGCGCAGCAGGCGCAGGTGCTCGGCATCGACGGGCTGGTATCGTCGCCCGAAGAAGTCGGAGCCTTGCGCAAGATCGTCGGCCACCAGATGAGCCTCGTCACCCCCGGCATCCGACCGGCCGGCGCGGCGAGCGGCGACCAGAAACGCATCATGACGCCGGGCCGCGCGATTGCGGCCGGCGCGGACCACCTCGTCGTCGGTCGGCCGGTGGTGGAAGCCACGGACCCCAAGGCGATTGCCGAGGCCATCCAGGCCGAGATCGCGCAAGCGCTCGGCTAATCAACAACACAGGGAGAAGAACAATGGCAAAAGGCTACTGGATCGGACGCGTCGATGTGAGCAGTGACGAGGGCTACAAGCCCTATGCCGTCGCCAATGGTCCGATCTTCAAGAAATGGGGTGGCCGCTTCGTCGTTCGCGCCGGCAAGTTCACCACCGTCGAAGGTGCCAGCCGCACCCGCAACGTCGTGATCGAATTCCCGGACTACGAGACCGCGATCGCCTGCTACAACTCGCCGGAATACCAAGCCAACATCAAGGTGCGCCAGCCGCACTCCGTCGCCGACCTCATCATCATCGAGGGCTATGACGGCCCGCAGCCGTCAGACGGCTGAGGCGCGCTCAGCTCCGTCATGGCCGGGCCTGACCCGGCCATCCACGTCTTCGGTCTCATATGCGTGGCCGTTCGTGGATGCCCGGGACAAGCCCGGGCATGACGGTGGCGTTTGCCCCTCGGTTGCCGGAACTGCCTCCCCCCGCTACAACGACCGTGAGAGGATCGCACCATGTCCGACATGCGCTTGATTGTTGCTGGAGCCGGCGGCCGGATGGGCCGGGCGCTGACGCGGGCGATTGCCGAAAGCAAAGGCGCGGTGCTGGCCGGCGCGCTGGAGGCACCGGGCTCGGAGCTGCTCGGCAAGGATGCCGGCGTGCTCGCAGGCCTGCCGGCCAACGGCATCAAGCTCTCCGGCGATCTCTGGGCGTTGTCAAAGGACGCCGACGGCATTCTGGATTTCACCGTGCCCGCGGCGACCTTGGCCAATGTCGCGATCGCCGCCGAGCGCGGCCTCGTGCACGTGGTCGGAACGACCGGGCTGTCGGGCTCCGACAACGCCGTGATCAAGAGCGTCACCAACCGCGCCGTCGTGGTGCAGTCCGGCAATATGAGCCTGGGTGTCAATCTGCTCGCCGCCGTGGTCAAGCGCGTCGCCAAGGCGCTCGACGAGAGCTTCGACATCGAGATCGTCGAGACCCATCACCGCATGAAGATCGACGCGCCCTCGGGCACGGCGCTGATGCTGGGCCAGGCGGCCGCTAGCGGCCGTGGCATCGCGCTCGACGAGCATGCAGATCGCGGTCGCGACGGTATCACTGGCGCGCGCAAGCCCGGCGACATCGGCTTTGCGTCGCTGCGCGGCGGCACCGCGGCCGGCGATCACAGCGTGAGCTTCCTCGGCGCGTTCGAGCGGCTGACGCTGTCGCATCACGCGGAGGATCGCATGCTGTTCGCCCATGGCGCGCTGAAGGCCGCGCTCTGGGCGCATGGCAAGAAGCCGGGGCACTACTCCATGGCCGACGTGCTCGGCCTGTCTGACATCTGAAGCATGATCCGGAAAAGTGTGAAGCGGTTTTCCGACACGATCATGCTTAGCCAACGAACGAAACGGAAAGCAGTCAATGAGCGAACGTCTTCTCGTGCTGGTGCGGCACGGCCAGAGCGAATGGAATCTGAAGAACCTGTTCACGGGCTGGAAGGATCCTGACCTCACCGAACTCGGCGTGAAGGAAGCCTCGGAAGCCGGCCGCAAGCTGAAGGCGCAGGGCCTCGTGTTCGACCTTGCCTACACCTCGGTGTTGACGCGCGCACAGCACACGCTCGATCTCATTCTCGGCGAGCTTGATCAGAAGGGCCTGCCGACGACGAAGAACCTCGCGCTGAACGAGCGCGACTATGGCGATCTCTCGGGCCTCAACAAGGACGACGCCCGCAAGAAATGGGGCGAGGACCAGGTGTTGATCTGGCGCCGCTCCTACGACGTGCCGCCGCCCGGCGGCGAAAGCCTGAAGGATACTCTCGCGCGCGCGCTGCCGTATTACGTGCAGGAGATCCTGCCCGGCGTGCTCAACGGCAAGCGCACGCTGGTCGCCGCCCACGGCAACTCCCTGCGCGCGCTGATCATGGTGCTGGAAAAGCTCTCGCCCGAAGGCATTTTGAAGCGCGAGCTCGCCACCGGCGTGCCGATCATCTACCGCCTCAACGCGGATTCGACGGTGGCCTCGAAGTTGGATCTGGCGGGTTAAAGACGTTCGCGCGCGGCGGAGCCGGCCAAACACTGGGCGTCGTCCTGGCCTTCGCCAAAACGACGATGTGGGGCAGTTTACGCGTAGCAACTATTACTGCATCCCCAGCTGCCCGGCCTCCCAGCCCAGCATCGCCTGCTTGCGGGTGATGCCCCAGTGATAGCCGGTGAGCGTGCCGCTCTTGCCGAGCGCGCGGTGGCAGGGCACGACGAAGGACACCGGGTTCTTGCCGACGGCAGCGCCGACGGCGCGTGAGGCTTTCGGACTGTTGATGTTGCAGGCGATGTCCGAATAGGACACCGCGCGGCCCATCGGGATCTTCAGCAACGTCTCCCACACTCGCACCTCGAAATCGGTGCCGATCATCACCACGCGCAGCGGCTGATCCGGCCGCCACAGTTTCGTGTCGAAGATGCGCTGCGCCAATGGCGCGGTGCCTTCGTGATCCTCGACGTAAGTTGCGTTCCGCCATCGCCGCGTCATGTCGGCGAGCGCCACCTGTTCCTCACCGGGATCGGCGAAGGCGAGTCCCGACAATCCGCGATCGGTCGCGATCACGATCGCGGTGCCGAACGGCGAGTGATGGAAGCCGTAGCGCAGGATGAGCCCCGCGCCGCCGTTCTTCCATTCGCCCGGCGACATCGCCTCATGGGTGACGAAGAGATCGTGCAGCCGGCCCGGACCCGACAGACCGGAATCAAGCGCGGCGTCGAGGATGCTCGCGGAGTCCCTGAGCAAGCCCTTGGCGTGATCGAGCGTGAGCGCCTGCATAAAAGCCTTCGGCGTGATCGAGGCCCAGCGGCGGAACAGATGGTGCAGCTCGTCCGGCGTGACGCCGGCCGCATCCGCCATCGCCTCGATGGTCGGCTGTGCGCGCCAGTTTTCGGAGATGAAGGCGATCGCCCGGCGCACGGAATCATAGTCGCGCATCGCGGCGTTCTGGGTGCCCGGCCCGGCCAGGCGCTGGTCATGTATCGCGAGTGTCATCATGATTGGAAATGTAGGAGAGGGCGGGGTGCGAAACCACCCGATTTCCGATCCGCAAATCAGGTGACCGGATTGTAGGTCGGGCCGCGCCGGGCGGCATTTAACGCCTCAACCAAACCTTTGTAAAAACTTGCCTTTTCGTCCGGTCCCAGGAAGCGGGCGATCTGGATCTGGTGACCTCGCGAGATCAGATAGAGGTGCTCGATGCCAAAATCCTCGTCGATTTCCATGTCGAGACGGACCCAGAGCGGGTTGAAGGTCCACTCGACCACCTGGCCGTGCTGGCTGACGCGCCGCACGCGCAATTCAGATGGTGTGACCACGATCTCCTCGCTGGCCCGCGCCGCGCGGAAATTGGCTTTGAAGGCCCACCAGATCACCAGCACATCGAGGCCGAAGAAGCCGAACACCGGCCACGCGCCCATCATCAGGAAGACGAGGCCGGTGACGAAGCTGACGGCGCTCAGGAACAGCATCACGGCGAGGAAGCCGGTGCGGTTCAGCGAGCGGTGCGGCGTCAGGCGCGCGGAAAAGATCTGAGGTTCGGCCTCGCTTCCGGATCGTTCGCGCTCAATTTCGTTGCCTGTGGTCATCGTCCCTCAGTATATCCCGATCATGGCGAAAATCACCCGCAAGCCGGTCCCGCGTAAAACGTCCGTGCCGAAGAAAAAGGCAAAGCCGGTCGCGGCCAAACCGAACGGACCCGCGAAGAAATCGCTTAAGGCCCTGAAGCCCTGGACGCCGCCCGAGGTCCACGAGGCCTTCAGCCGTTTCCGCAAGGCCAACCCGGAGCCGAAAGGCGAGCTCGAGCACGTCAATCCGTTCACGCTGCTGGTCGCCGTGGTGCTGTCGGCGCAGGCGACCGATGCTGGGGTCAACAAGGCGACGCGTGCGTTGTTTGCGATCGCCGACACGCCGCAGAAGATGCTCGACCTCGGCGAGGAACGCCTGCGCGAGTACATCAAGACCATCGGCCTCTACCGCACCAAGGCGAAGAACGTGATCGGGCTGTCGGCGAAGCTGCTCAGCGAGTTCGGCGGCGAGGTGCCGCGTACGCGCGCCGGCATCGAGTCGTTGCCGGGTGCCGGGCGCAAGACCGCCAATGTCGTGCTCAACATGGCCTTCGGCGAGCACACCATGGCGGTCGACACGCATGTCTTCCGCGTCGGCAACCGGACCGGCCTCGCGCCTGGCAAGACGCCACTGGAGGTCGAGCTCGGTCTCGAAAAGGTAATCCCCGCCGAGTTCATGCTGCATGCCCATCATTGGCTGATCCTGCATGGCCGCTATACTTGCCTCGCGCGCAAGCCGCGCTGCGAGGTATGCCTGATCAACGATCTCTGTAGGTGGCCGGAAAAGACGGTCTGACTGGCGTTCGGAAAAGTGGTTTGGAGTCTATCGTGAGTCAGCAGGAACAAATCCCGTCGTCGCCACCTGCTGCCACACCGGCGCCGCCACCGAAGCCAACGCAGCGACCGGCGAGTTCGCTGTGGAGCCGGCTCGCGATTCCGCTGTTCGCAGTGATCGTCGCGCTCGGCTTCGTCGCGCTGGCAACGCAGCGCTTCGACGAATGGGTCGGCAATTCGGTGGTCCAGACCACCAACGACGCCTATGTGCGCGCCGAGCTGACGCGGCTCGCCAGTCGCGTCTCCGGCGAAGTGCTGAGCGTCGGGGTCACCGACTTCCAGCGCGTCAAGGCCGGCGATCTCCTGATCCAGATCGATCCTGCCGACTATCAGACGCAAGTCGCGCAGTCCGAAGCGGCGGTCGCCGCCGCGCAAGCCGTGCTCGACAATCTGGCCAACCAGATCGAGCTGCAATATGCGACGATCGCGCAGGCGCAAGCCGCGCGGCTCTCGGCCGAAGCCGTGGAGGTCGAGGCGCGGCAGGAGCAGGAGCGTCAGCAGTCCCTATCGCAGACCGAATCCGGTACGCGGCAGCGGTTCGAGCAGGCGGTCGCAGGCTACGCCAAGGCGCAGGCCGACGTGCGCGCGAGCCGCGCGGTGATCGCGGCCCAGCAGCACCAGCTCGAAGTCCTGCAAGGCACCAGGAAACAGCGTGCCGCCGATCTCGAAGCGACCAAGGCAACACTGGCAAGTGCGAAGCTCAAGCTCGGCTACACCAAGATATCGGCGCCGTTCGACGGCGTCGTCGGCGAGCGGCAGGTCCAACCCGGCGACTACGTCAACATCGGCACCAACCTTATCAACGTCGTGCCGTTGCCGAAGGTCTACGTGATCGCGAACTACAAGGAGACCCAGCTTACCCACGTCGCACCGGGCCAGCCGGTCGAGATCACCGTCGACAGTTTCCCGCGTGAGAAGCTGCGCGGCCGGGTGGAGCGCATTGCGCCCGCAACCGGCGCGCAGGTCGCGCTGCTGCCGCCGGACAACGCAACAGGCAACTTCACCAAGGTCGTGCAGCGCATTCCCGTGCGCATCCAGTTCGACGACAACCAGCCGCTGCTGGCGCGGCTGGTGCCAGGCATGTCGGTCGTCACCAGCATCGACACCAAGGCCGGTAATGGCGGAAAATGACGATTCCAGCCGCGGACCGCTCTCGCGCGGCGGCGTCGCCCCGCAGCCGCTGTTTGCGGTGGCGGCAGTGCTGCTCGGCTCGTTCCTCGCCAATTTCGACAGCCGCCTGACCACGATTGGCTTGCCGGACCTGCGCGGCGCGTTCTCGCTTTCGTTCGACGAAGGCGCATGGCTCTCCACGGCGGGCATCGGCTCGCAGATCTTCATCGCGCCCGCGGTGGCCTGGCTTGCCACAGTATTCGGTCTGCGCCGCGTGCTGGGCATCCCCAGCCTCGTCTATGCCGCGGTCTCGCTGATCATCCCGTTCGTGCACGATTATCCGACATTGCTCGCGCTCAGCGTCGTGCATGGCCTCTTGCTGGGCACCTTCGTGCCTGCGACGCTGATGATCGTGTTCCGCAATTTGCCGATCCGCTGGTGGCTCCCGGCGATCTCGATCTATTCGATCCGCGTCGGCTTCGCGCTGGACACCTCGAGCTCGCTGGTCGGCTTCTATGTCGACCATCTCGGCTGGCAATGGCTGTACTGGCAGAGCGTCGTGATCGCGCCCCTGATGGGCCTGATGGTTTATTGGGGCACGCCGAACGAGCCGGTGAATCGCGCTTTGCTGCGCGAGGCCGATTGGGGCGGCATGCTGCTGCTCGGCGCCGGCGTCTCGATGATCTACGCCGGGCTCGACCAGGGCAACCGGCTGGACTGGTTGGGGTCGGGAACGGTGATGGCGTTGATCATTGCCGGCGCGGTGCTGGTCGCGGGCTTCCTCGTCAACGAGGCCCTGGTGCGACAGCCATGGGCGCATATCAACGTGCTGTTCTCGCGCAATATCGGCCTGGGGCTGGTCCTGATTCTGCTCTACACGCTGACCAGCCTCTCCAACGCGTCGCTGGTGCCGAATTTCCTCGCCACCATCGCCCTGCTCAGGCCGGAGCAGAGTGGCTTGCTGCTGCTTACCTACGGCGCGTTGCCGATGTTCGTGCTGGTGCCGCTTTCGATCTGGCTGCTGCGGCATTTCGATACGCGGACGGTGGTGGTCGTGGGATTTGCCTGCTTCGCCGCCGCCAATCTCTGGGGCACGCAGCTCAGCCATGAATGGGCGCGCGAGGATTTCGCCGGCATCGTGCTGCTTCAGGCCATCGGGCAGTCGCTGACCTTGCTGCCGCTGATCATCACGCTGCTGTCCAACTCCGATCCGAGCCGTGCCACCTCGTTTGCTGCCTATATCCAGATCATGCGGCTCGGCGGCGCCGAGATTGGCGTGGCGTTGATGGGGACGTGGCTGCGCGTCCGCGAGCAGATCCATTCCTTCTATCTCGGCCAGAATCTCGGCGTCGGTGACGTCGATGTGGTCCGCATGCTGAAACAGCTCGCCGACCATTTTGCGGCCCATGGTGCGGGTTCGGCCCAGGCCCGCGCGGTCGGTACGCTCGCGGGCTTGGTTCAGCGCGAGGCCAATGTGCTCGCCTATATCGACGGCTTCTGGCTGTGCTTCTGGGTGGCGATGGCCGCGCTCGGCGTCGTCGCCCTGGTCACCCGTGCGCCGCCCGGCCCGTTCACGCCAGCGCCGTTCGGCTTCGCCAGGATGCTGTTGCGCAAATGCGGAGTGTCGCTGACGTAGACGCCGTCACCGCATCTGTCGCGCTGGCTCGATCAGCTCTGGCCGCGGGCCTGAGAGCCGCTTGTGCATGTGGACCATGAAGGCCATGGCGAAGATCGGCGTCGCCAGGTTCACGATCGGGATTGAGACGAAGGCTGCGATGAACAGGCCCGCGGTGAAGATGGTTGCGGCATTGTCGCGCCGCATCGCCTTGGCTTCTTCCGGCGAGCGAAACCGCATCGCCGCGAGCTCGAAATATTCGCGGCCGAGCAGCCAGGCCGTGGCGAGGAAGAAGACCAGGAAACCGGCGCCGGCGAAAAGCACCAGCGGCAACGCGACCAGATAGACCAGGATCGTCAGCAGCGCGGTCTTGACGCCCTCGTAGATCGCCTGGCTGAACGGCAGCGCGACGCCCAGCCGCTCGGCCGGATAGTGCTCGCGCTCGACGATGTCGGCGACGTCGTCCACGAACAGGCTCGCCACCACCGAGGTAATCGCGGGCATCAGGAACACAGCCCCGAACACGACGCCGAGGCCCGCGGCGATCGAAATGATCCAGGACAGCACCTCGAGCGATGAGTGCCAGCCCGGACCGAGCAGGCCTTCCAGCCAGGCCTCGCCATAGGTCGCAAACCAGCTCAGGAGCCGCTGCAAGCCGATCGCCAGCACGATGATCAGCACCAGTGCGACGCCGATCGACCGCCACAGGATCGAGCGCATCGGCGGCGAAATCATTTGCGACAGCGCCTTGACGGCGGCATCCAGCATGGGAGTTCCTCTCACGACATCACCCGCGAGAGGTAGACACCCCGGGCCACTTCGGCAAGGGAGATCGGCGGCGCCGCTTATGGCCGGATTGACCGCTCGCATCAACGAAGCCACGATGAATTCGGCAAGACGGTTGCTTCATCAACCCGCTTGACAACACGCGGAACCAGCCGGGCAAAGGAACAGGCGCATATGGCGATGGAAGAATCGGCGGCCGGATTGCCGCTTGCAGGCGTCCGCATCGTCGAGATGACCCACATGGTCATGGGCCCGACCTGCGGCATGATCCTGGCACAACTCGGAGCCGACGTGATCAAGGTCGAGCCGCCCGCGGGCGACAAGACCCGAAGCCTGGGGGGCATGGGCACCGCCTTCTTCCCGTTGTTCAACCGCGGCAAGCGCAGCGTGGTGCTGGATTTCGAGAAGCCTGAGGATCGCGACACCATGCACCGGCTGCTGGCGACGGCCGACGTGTTCCTTGAGAATTTTCGCGACGGCCAGCTCGAGAAGCAGGGGCTTGGCGCCGACGAACTGCGCCGCCGGCATCCGGATCTGATCATCGCCGGCCACAAGGGTTTTCTCTCGGGTCCCTACGAGCACCGCCCCGCGCTCGACGAGGTCGTGCAGATGATGGCGGGCCTTGCCGCCATGACCGGCACCAGCGAAAAGCCGCAGCGCGTCGGCTCGTCCGCCAACGACATCATGGGCGGCATGTTCGGCGTGATCGCGATCCTCGCGGCGCTCTATCAGAAGCGCGGTGGAAAACGCGATGGCGCCGACATTCGCATCGGCCTGTTCGAGAACTGCCTGTTCCTGGTTGCCCAGCACATGGTCGAATACGAGATGACCGGCAACAAGCCGCGCTCGATGCCGGAGCGCGAGCATGCCTGGCCGATCTACGACATCTTCGAGACCGCCGGCGGCGAGCGCATCTTCATCGGCGTCGTCACTGAAGGCCATTGGCAGAGCTTTTGCCGCGAGTTCGGCCTGACTGAATTCCTCGATGATCCCGCCTTGCGCACCACGACCGATCGCATCCTGGCGCGCGGGCGGATCATTCCGCGCGCCGCCGGGATCATCAGGCAATGGGACGTGACAAAACTGTCGCAGAGGCTCGATGCGCTCAACATCTGCTTCTCGCCGATCAACCGTCCCGAGGATCTCTTCACCGACCCGCATGTGCTGCGGCCGGGTGGGCTCGTCAACAATGTCACCGCCGACGGCAAGCCGTTCCGGGTGCCGGCGCTGCCGATCGAATGGAACGGCAGCCATATCGGCGAAGGCCTGAAGGTCGCGCCGCTCGGCGCCGACACTGCGGCCGTTCGCGCCGAGATCGACACCGAAAGCGAAGACGTCACGTCAAAAACAACAGGGAGGCGCGGATGAGCCGGATTCAGGAGATTTACCCCGCAGAGCGCGTCAGCCTGCGCGAAGTCGGCCTGCGCGACGGGCTCCAGCTCGTGAAGAAAATTCCGTCGACCGACGCCAAGCAGCGATGGGTGCGCGAGGAATATGCCGCCGGCGTGCGGCATTTCGAGGTCGGCTCGTTCCTGCCGGCAAAGACGTTTCCGCAATTCGTCGATGTTCGTAATGTCGTCGCGACCGTCGCTTCATTGCCCGGCGCGCATGGCATCGCGCTTGCGCTCAACGAGCGCGGCGTCAACGAGGCGCTGGAATCCGGCGTCGGCGAGATCGCCTCGGTGGTCTCGGCAACGGAAGAGCACAGCCAGGCCAATGCGCACCGCTCGCGCGAGTCCGCCATCGCCAATCTGAAACGCCTGTGCGAGCTGCGCGATGCCACCAGCCACAAGCCGCTGGTCAACGCAGCGATCTCGATGGCGCTGGGCTGCTCGATCACCGGGGCGGTTGACCCTGCGGAGGTGCTGCGGCTGGTCGACAAATGCCTGGAGGCTGGTGTCGATTTCGTCGGCATCGCCGACACCGTCGGTTATGCCGGGCCGAAGCAGGTGGCGGAGCTGACGCGCGCCGCCGTGAAGCTTGCAGGGTCAAAGCCGATCTGCATCCATCTCCACGACACCCGCGGCATGGGCATCGCGAACGCGGCCGCCGCGCTCGACGAAGGCGCGCGTATCCTCGACGGCTCGCTCGGCGGCCTCGGCGGTTGCCCCTTCGCGCCCGGTGCGACCGGCAATGTCGTGTTCGAGGATCTCGTCTTCCTGTGCGAGAGCAAGGGTTTTCCGACCGGCATCGACTTGGAGAAGTTGATCGCGGTGCGCAGGATCCTGCGCGAGGAGATGCCGAACGAAACGCTGTATGGCGGCATCGCGCGGGCCGGGTTGCCGGGTGGGAATGCGAAGGCAGCTTAAATCCGCAAGCGGAATGCTCTTCCCTTCTCTCCTTGTGGGAGAAGGTGGCGCGAAGCGCCGGATGAGGGGTTTCTCTCCGCGAGCTCGAAGAGGAGTAGTCGCGGAGACATACCCCTCACCCGTCTCGCCGCTTCGTGGCGAGCCACCCTCTCCCACAAGGGGAGAGGGGAACGCACCGTCTATTCGGCAAATCTCCTCATGCCGGTGCGCCTGCTTCCGCGCCTTCGCCTGCTTACCGTCCCCCGTCGGAATCATCACCACACGGCCATAACGCACGCCGCGTTCGGCGATGATGTGGTCGGCGAAATGTCTGACCTCGGAGGCGTCGCCGCGCAGTGCCGTCATCTCCATGCAATTGGTGTCGTCGAGATGGACGTGCAGCGTCGCCAGCGCGAGGTCGTGGTGACCATGGAATTCCTGCACCAGGCGTTTTGAGAGATCGCGGGCGGCGTGGTCGTAGACATAGACGAGACCGGCGACGCAGGGCCCGGCCTGTGCGGTGTCCTCGCTGCTCTGTTGCAAGCCGGCGCGCGCGAGATCGCGGATGATCTCGGAGCGGTTCTGGTAGCCGCGCGCTTCCGCCGCAGCGTCGATCTCCGCCAGCAGATCGTCTTCGATCGTGATCGTAATTCGCTGCATCAAGATGCTCCCCCCGCGCTCGATGCCGTTTTACACGGATTCCGCGACGCTCACAGCCGCGTTGCCCGCAGCCGCAGCGCGTTCCCGACCACGCTGACCGAGGACAGCGCCATCGCGGCCGCGGCGATGATCGGCGACAGCAGCACGCCGAAAGTTGGATAGAGGATGCCGGCCGCGATCGGAATGCCTGCGGCGTTGTAGATGAAGGCGAAGAACAGGTTTTGCCGGATGTTGCTCATCGTCGCCTGCGACAGTTTTCGCGCCCGCACGATGCCGGTGAGATCGCCCTTCAGCAGCGTGACGCCGGCGCTCTCCATCGCCACATCAGTGCCGGTGCCCATGGCGATGCCGACTTCGGCAGCGGCCAGCGCCGGCGCGTCGTTGACGCCGTCACCGGCCATCGCGACGCTGCGGCCGGCCTTCTGCAGCTTCGTCACCACCGCGCTCTTCTGGTCCGGCAGCACCTCGGCCTCGACATCGGCGATGCCGAGCCTGCGCGCCACGGCTTCCGCCGTGGTGCGGTTGTCGCCGGTCAGCATGATGACCTTGATGCCCTCGGCCGCCAGTGCCTTCAGCGCCTCCGGCGTGGAAGCCTTGACCGGATCGGCGATCGCGAACAGGCCGGCAAGCCGGCCGTCGACCGCCATGTTGATTACGGTCGCGCCATCGCCGCGCAGCCGTTCGGCCTCGCCATCGAGCGCTTTGGTGTCGATGCCGATCGACGTCAGATATCTGGCATTGCCGAGCACGATGGTTTTGCCATCGACTTTGCCGGTCGCGCCCTTGCCGGTCGGCGAATCGAATTGCTCGACCTGGCCCAGCGCGAGCTGCTTCTCCTTCGCCGCGCGCATGATCGCGTCGGCCAGAGGATGCTCGCTGGCGCGCTCGACGCTGGCGGCCATGCGGAGGATGTCGTCTTCCGCAAAGCCGGCCGCCGGCACGATCGCGACCACCTTCGGCTTTCCCTCGGTCAGCGTGCCGGTCTTGTCGACCACCAGCGTGTCGATTTTCTCCATCCGCTCCAGCGCCTCGGCGTTCTTGATCAGGACGCCTGCTTGCGCGCCGCGGCCGACGCCGACCATGATCGACATCGGGGTCGCCAGGCCAAGCGCGCAGGGGCAGGCGATGATCAGCACGCTGACGGCGGCGACGAGGCCGAAGGCCAGCCGCGGCTCCGGCCCGAACCAGGCCCAGGCCGCAAAGGCAACGACCGCGACCGCAATCACCATCGGCACGAACCAGCCCGCGACCTGGTCGGCGAGACGCTGGATCGGCGCGCGCGAGCGCTGCGCGTCCGCGACCATCTGCACGATCTGCGACAGCAGCGTCTCACGGCCTACCTTGTCGGCGCGCATGATGAAGCTGCCGGACTGGTTGAGCGTGCCGGCGATCACCTTCGCGCCGGTCTCCTTGGTAACCGGCATGGATTCGCCTGTGACGAGCGACTCGTCGAGCGAGGAACGGCCTTCCAGAATGACGCCGTCGACCGGCACTTTCTCGCCCGGACGCACGCGCAGGCGGTCACCGGCATGAAGTGCGTCGATCTCGACCTCGTGCTCGCTGCCGTCAGCATCGACGCGGCGCGCGGTCTTCGGGGCGAGCTGCAGCAGCGCCTTGATCGCACCCGAGGTCGCGTCGCGTGCGCGCAGCTCCAGCACCTGCCCGAGCAGCACCAGCACGGTGATGACCGCCGCGGCCTCAAAATAAACCGCGACCGCGCCTTCATGGCCGCGGAAGGTGGCCGGAAAAATCTGCGGCGCGATGGTGCCGATCAGGCTGTAGACATAGGCAACGCCCGTGCCCATCGCGATCAGCGTGAACATGTTGAGGTTGCGCGTCAGCAGCGACTGCCAGCCGCGGACGAAGAACGGCCAGCCGGCCCACAGCACCACGGGCGTGGCGAAGACGAGCTGGATCCAGTTCGACAGCGTCGCATCGATCCAGTTGTGCGGGCCCGCGAGATGGCCGCCCATCTCCAGCACCACTGCCGGCAAAGCCAGCGCGCCGCCGATCCAGAACCGCCGCGTCATGTCGGCAAGCTCGGGATTGGGGCCGGTCTCCAGGCTCGCCACTTCCGGCTCCAGCGCCATGCCGCAGATCGGACAGCTTCCGGGCCCGGCCTGGCGGATCTGCGGATGCATCGGGCAGGTGTAGATCGTGCCCGCCGGCATCTCGGGCTCGGGTGTCTTCTCCTGGGCGAGATATTTTGCGGGGTCAGCGGCGAATTTGGCGCGGCAGCCGGCCGAGCAGAAATGGAAGGTCTCGCCGTCATGGTCGAAGCGGTGCTTGGACGTCGCAGGATCGACGGTCATGCCGCAGACGGGATCGCGGACTTTCGCCGCGGCGCCGTGGTCATGCGCGTGATCGCCGTGCGCGCCGCAGCAGGAGGCAGCGGCGGGCTTGTCGACCGGGGCAACTTTACTGGAACAGCCGCATCCGGAATGTGTTTCCGGCTTGTGATGGTGTTCGTGTTCGGCGTCGTTCATTGCCACGCTCCGGCCTTGCAAGTTATACCCTGGGGGGGTACATAGTCCGCATGCGCAAGGACATCAAGGCATCCGTCGGAAAACGGCTCGGCCGGATCGAGGGGCAGGTTCGCGGCCTCTCGAAAATGGTCGAGGAAGACCGCTATTGCATCGACATCGTCACGCAGATCTCGGCGGTGCGCGCCGCGCTGCGCCGGGTCGAGGAAGAGGTTCTGAAAGATCACGTCGCCCATTGCGTCGAACATGCGATCGCGAGCGGCGACAAGGCCGATCAGCGCGAGAAGATCGCGGAGCTGATGGCGGTGATCGGGCGGGCGGAGCGGTAGGTCGCCGTCATTGCGAGGAGCGTAGCGACGAAGCAATCCAGACTGTTCGGGCAGAGACGGTCTGGATTGCTTTGCTGCGCTCGCAATGACGATGTTGGAGGGACGGCTAAGCCGCCATCTCCAACGCGTGTCCCTGCGCGCGGTACTTTGCGAGATCGTTCAGCAGCACAAAATGCTCGGAGAAGGCAACGCTCATCTCCGCGGCCGCCTCACGCATCACTTTTTCAGCCGGAACCGGCGCCTCTTCGTCAATCGCTTCAGGAACGAGCGGCGGCGCACTGAACGTTTCTGGAAACACACCGAAGGTGCCGGCTACCTCCTCGAGCGGCTTCTGCTTGTCGGCCCAGTGCAAGGCGGTGTAGTCGAAGCCGTGCACGATGGTGGGTTTGACGACTTCGAAATAGGGCGAGATGTCGAAGTCGCGGGGCATGTAGAGCGAGGAATCGCGGATGTGCAGGATCTCGCGGCGGGCAGCACGGCTGCCGGCCTTGGTGATCTTCGGCAGGATCGGATAGCGCACGGCGTCGAACGCCTGCGCGATTAGCGCCGAGCAGATGATCTTGGTGGGATCGCCCGAGCCGATCGAGATCATGCGGCGCCGCCAGCGCTGCGGGATCGGCAGCGGAAACAGAAAGCGCATCAGGTCGACGATGTTCTTGGTGTCGTAGCCGAAGCCGATGCGGTTGATCGCATAGCGGCAGACCGTGGTGCGGTCCTCATAGGACAGCCCGACCGGGCGGCAGACGCGGGTGTGATAGGGGAAATATTTCGACAGCGGCGCGGAGGTGACGCCTTCGCCGATATTGGCCTCGATCAGCACGTGCGGCTCGCCGTCGGGCTCTTCCGCGCCCTCGATCGGGCCGACATAGAGTGCGCCGTGGGACCAGGTCGACTGCGTCAGATATTTGATGATGCCCGAGATGCGGTTGTTGCCCTCGACCAGCAGCACGTCGCCCGGCTCGATGACGCCGCGCAGATGCTCGGGGTCGCTCGGCGTGAACGGCTCATAGCCCGGCACCTCCTTCGAGAGGTACGCGGCAATCAGCTTGCCGACTGAATCAAGGACCGTCCCCATTTCAAAACTCCCCCACGGCCTTTTCCGGCCGTCTTTTTCTCTTCTCTACCATGGTCTGAACGTGTTGCAATTCGGTTCATCGCTCTGTGACATCAAGCACGATTGATTCACCATGATGGTTGCCGCGCAACATCAGATGCGGCAAGGTTCGCTAGCTGTTCCCGTTTGCTGCAAGTCTCCGGAAACCATGCCATGACAATCACGCGCCGCAGCTTCCTATCGGCATCGGCGGGCCTTGCCGCGACGCCGGTCCTGCGCGCAACCGCCGCAACCCTGCCGCGCGAGGCTGACATCGTCGTGATCGGTGCGGGCGCGGCCGGAATTGCCGCGGCGCGGCGCATCATGGCGGCCAATCGCAAGGTCGTGGTGGTGGAAGCTGCGTCGCAGATCGGCGGCCGCTGCATCACGGATACGACCACCTTCGACACGCCGTTCGATCGCGGCGCGCGCTGGATGCACAATCCCGACACCAATCCGATGATCCGGCTGGCGCGCAGCGCCGGGCTCGACGTTCTGCCGGCGCCGTCAGGCCAGAAGATGCGCATCGGCCGCCGCAACGCACGCGCCGGCGAGACCGAGGAATTCCTGGCGGCGCTGGTGCGCGCCAACCGCGCCATCGACGAGGCCGCGCGCGGCAAGCTCGATACCGCCTGCGCCTCGGTGCTGCCGAAGGACCTCGACGATTGGGCCGGCGCGGCCGAGTTCATGCTGGGTGCGGGCTTCGCCGGCAAGGACCTGAAGGAGTTGTCTGCGATCGACAAGGCGCGGGCACAGGATCGCAACGCCGCGATCGCCTGCCGCCAGGGCCTGGGGACCCTGATCACCAAACTCGGTGAGCAGGCGCCGGTCGCGCTGTCGACGCCGGCGAGCCGGATCGTCTGGAGCAATCGCGACGTCAGCGTGGAGACACAGGCCGGCAGAATCGCCGCACGCGCCGCCATCATCACGGTCTCGACCAATGTGCTGATTTCGGGCGCGATCAAGTTTGGGCCTGACATTCCCAAGCGCACGCTCGATGCCGCGTCAAAGCTTACGCTCGGAAGCTATGATCACATCGTGCTGCAGCTACCGGGCAATCCGCTCGGCCTGTCGCGCGACGACATCCTGATCGAGCAGAGCAATTCGACGCGCACGGCGCTGATGTTCGCCAATATCGGCGGTTCCTCGCTATGTTCGATCGATGTCGGTGGCTCGTTCGGCCGCGATCTCACCCAGCAAGGCGAGAAGGCGATGACGGCCTTCGCCAGGGAATGGATCACGAAGCTGTTCGGCAGCGAGGTCGCCGCCGCCGTGCAGAAAGCCAGCGTGACGCGCTGGAACGCCTCGCCCTTCGTGATGGGTGCGATGTCGGCGGCCTCGCCCGGCGGTCAGCTCTCGCGAAGAATCCTTGCCGAGCCGATCGGCAACATGTTCCTCGCCGGCGAAGCCACGCACGAGACGCTGTGGGGCACCGTCGACGGCGCCTGGGAAAGCGGCGAGCGGGCCGCGGACGCAGCCTTGCGCAAAATCGGTGCGCTGAAGGATGAGCCGACCGATGTCCCGACGCAGTCGACGAAGAAGCGCAGAGCGCCGCGGCCCAATTAATTCAGTCGTCGTCCTGGACAAGCGCAGCGCAGATCCAGGACCCATGGCTTGGCGAAGATTTGGGGTTATAAAAGCTGACCGGGGTAATGGGTCCTGGCTTTCGCCAGGACAACAAGGGATGGTTTACCGCAAAATCCCATCCAGCAGCGGCAGTCCCGCGATCACGGCTATCGCGATCAGCGCGTAGCAAATGGCGCGAAACACTTTCTCGCTAGCACGGCCGAACAGCGACGCACCGAAGGCGACGCCGATCGCATAGACCGGACCGACGATGAGCGAAAGCACCAGCGATTCGCGGCTGATCAGGCCGGTGGTCGCGTAACTGATCATCGAGAAGAAGTCCGACGCGCCGAAAAACAGCAGGATGTTGGCGCGCGCGACGATCGGGGCGATGGGGCGGCCGAGCCAGTAGCCGACGATCGGCGGGCCGCCGGTCTGGGCAAGGCCGCTGCAGAAGCCGGAGAGGCTGCCGATGCCGACCGAAAGCCAAGCGTGGTCCTTGCCGCGATAGCGCCAGCCCGACAGCAACAGAAGCAGCAGCGCGGCGACGAAGCAGGAGATGATCCATCTCGTCGTGACGGGTTCGAGCACGCTGAGGAAATAGGTGCCGACGGGGACGCCGACCAGCGCGCCCAGCACGATCACGGCGGTGGCCTTGCGGTCGGCCTTGCGCCAGGCGTCGGGCAGCAGCGGCGCGGCCGCGACGAAGTCGATCACGAGGAGCAGTGCGGCAACCAGACGCGGCGCCGCGATGCTGCTCGCCAGCGGCATGAAGATCAGGGCCGAGCCGAAGCCCGAGAAGCCGCGCGCGGTGCCTGAAACGAAAGCGACGGCGCAGAGCGCCATCGCAACGGTGAGGCTGACGTCCTTTGGAAGAAAGTCAGTGAGACTCATCCTCTAGATTTCTCGAGCATGATCATGCTCTCAAAGTGCCGCCGGTCTTCTTCGTCACCTCCGCCACGATCTTCGCGGCGACGGCCTCGATCTCCTGGTCGGTCAGGGTCTTTTCGCGCGGCTGGATCGTTACCGCGATAGCGATCGACTTTTTGCCATCGTCGATGCCCTTGCCTTCGTAGACGTCGAACACGTTCACGGCGGTGATCAGCTTCTTGTCGATGCCCTGAGCCGCGCGCACGATATCGCCGCTCTTCACGGTGCGATCGACGATGAAGGCGAAATCGCGTGAGACCGGCTGGAATGCCGACAGCTCGATCACGGGCTTGGCACGGGTCGGCTTCTTCTTCGCCTCGGGGATGCGGTCGAGGATCACCTCGAATACCATCAGCGGGCCGCCGGCACCGAGCGCCTCGAGTGCGCGCGGATGCATCTCTCCGAAATAACCCAGCACGTTCTGCGGCCCGATCTGGATCGTACCGGATCGCCCGGGATGCAGCCAGGACGGGCCGCCCGCGACGATCTGAAGCGCCTGCATCGGTGCCCCTGCGGCGGCGAGCACCGCGAGCGCATCGGCCTTGGCGTCGAACAAGTCAGCCTGCGCCGAACCCGACCAATGCCGTCCCAGACCTTGCGACGACGCAAAGCCGCGGCGGGCGCCGCTTGCCGCCATGAATTGATCCTGCGGCCGATCGCCCTTGAACACCTGCCCGACCTCGAACAGCGCGACATCGCCAAAGCCGCGATCGGCATTGGCCTGCGCCGCCGCGATCAGGCCCGCCAACAGGGTCGGGCGCATGTCGGACAAATCCGATGCGATCGGGTTGGCGACCTCGAGTTCGCGCTGGCCGCCGCCGAACAGCTTTGCGGCGGACTTGGTGATGAAGGACCAGGTCACCGCTTCGATGATGCCGCGGCTCGCCAGCGCGCGCCTGGCGCGGCGGGTGCGGAGCTGGAGCGGGGTCAGCACGGGTTTGCGTGCGTCCTCGCCGCGCTCGAACGGCGTCATCGGCACCTTGTCGACGCCGTGGATGCGGACGACTTCCTCGACGATGTCGGCCTTGCCGTGCACGTCGGTGCGCCACGACGGCACCGCGACCTTCACGACCGGGCCCGGGCCCGCCATCATGAAGCCGAGATGGGTCAGGATGCGCTTCATCTCCGGCATCGGCACTTCGATGCCCGAGAGCCGCTTAACCTCGGTGACCGGAAAATCGATCACGCGGTCGTCGCCGAAGGTCTTGCCGACAACGACGTTCTCCGACGGCGTGCCGCCGCACATCTCCATCACCAGTTTCGTCGCGAGCTCCAGCCCCGGCACCATGAAGGCCGGATCTACACCGCGCTCGAAACGATAACGCGCGTCCGAATTGATGCCGAGCTTGCGGCCGGTCTGGGCGATGTTGATCTCGTTCCACAGCGCCGATTCGATCAGCACGTCGGTGGTGGTCTCGTCGCAGCCCGAGGCCTCGCCGCCCATGATGCCGGCGAGCGATTCGACGCCGTGCTCGTCCGCGATCACGCAGATTGCGGGATCGAGATTGTAGCTGCGGCCGTCGAGCGCGAGCAGCGTCTCGCCGTCACGCGCGCGGCGCACCACGAGATTGCCCTTCACCTTCTTCGCGTCGAACACGTGCAGCGGCCGCGCGCGGTCGTAGGTCATGAAGTTGGTGATGTCGACCAGCGCGTTGATCGGGCGCAGGCCGATCGCGGTCAGCCGCTTCTGCAGCCATTCTGGCGACGGTCCGTTCTTCACGCCACGCACGAGCCGTAGTGCAAAGCCCGGGCACAGCGCGGCGTCCTCAACCGTGACCTTCACCGGGCAGGGGAATTCGCCCTTGATCGGCTTGATGGTGGGGTCCTTGAACTTGCCCATGTCGGCGGCGGCAAGATCGCGCGCGATACCATGCACGCCGGTGCAGTCCTGCCGGTTCGGCGTCAGATTGATCTCGACCACGGGATCGCCGAGGCCGGCCCATGCGGCGTAAGCAGCGCCGATCGGCGCATCCGCGGGCAATTCCATGATGCCGTCATGGTCGTTGGAAATCTGCAATTCAGCCGCCGAGCACAGCATGCCGCGGCTCTCGACGCCGCGGATGGTGCCGACCCCGAGCGTGATGTCCTTGCCGGGAATGTAGGTGCCGGGCGGCGAAAACACGCTGACGAGCCCCGCACGCGCATTCGGCGCGCCGCAGACGACCTGCACCGGCGCGCCACCGTCGCCGGTATCGACCATGCAGACGCGCAGGCGATCCGCATTCGGATGCTGCTCGGCGGATATCACCTTCGCGATGGTGAAGGGCTTCAGCGCCTTCGCCTTGTCCTCGATGTTCTCGACCTCGAGTCCGATCATCGTGAGCTTCTCGGCGAGCTTGTCCAAGGGCTCGTCGGTGTCGAGATGTTCCTTCAGCCAGGAGAGGGTGAATTTCACGAGCTCAGCCCTCCCGCGAGCGTCGGCACTTCCAGCGGCTTGAAGCCGTAATGGGACAGCCAGCGGACGTCGCTGTCGAACAGCTGGCGCAGGTCGGCGATGCCGTATTTCAGCATGGCGATGCGGTCGATGCCCATGCCCCAGGCGAAGCCCTGGTACTCGTCGGGATCGATGCCGCAGGCGCGCAGCACGTTCGGATGCACCATGCCGCAGCCGAGAATCTCGAGCCAGTCCTCGCCCTCACCGAAGCGAATCTCGCCCTTGTCGCGGCGGCACTGGATGTCGACTTCCAGCGACGGCTCGGTGAACGGGAAGAACGAGGGCCGGAAGCGCATGTTGATGTGATCGACCTCGAAAAACGCCTTGCAGAACTCGTGCAGGATCCATTTGAGGTGGCCGAGATGGGAGTGCTTGTCGATGACGAGGCCTTCGACCTGATGGAATTGCGGCGTGTGGGTCGCATCCGAATCGATGCGATAGGTGCGGCCCGGGCAGATCACGCGGATCGGCGGCTTCTGGCTCAGCATGGTGCGCACCTGCACCGGCGAGGTGTGGGTGCGCAACAGCATGCGGGAGCCGTCCTCCTTCGGATGGAAGAAGAAGGTGTCGTGCATCTCGCGCGCGGGATGGCCTTCCGGAAAATTCAGCTTGGTGAAGTTGTAGTCGTCGGTCTCGATATCCGGGCCTTCGGCGACCGAGAATCCCATGTCGGCAAAGATCGTGGTAAGCTCGTCCCAGACTTGGCTCAGCGGATGGATGCGGCCGGCCTCGGCCGGCGCATCGCGCAGCGGCAGGGTGACGTCGATGGTTTCCGACGCAAGCCGCGCGTCGAGCGCCGCCGATTTCAAGACGTCGCGCCGCGCGGCGAGCGCTTCGGTGACCTTGTCCTTGGCCTGGTTGATCGCAGCGCCCTGGGTCTTGCGCTCGTCCGGCGACATTTTTCCGAGCGTGGCAAGCAGCGCCGAGATCGAGCCCTTCTTGCCGAGGGCTGCGACGCGTACCGCTTCGAGGGCGGCCTCGTCGCCGGCGGCGGCGATCTGGTCGAGGATGGATGTTTCGAGCGTTGCGAGGTCGGACACGGTCAAATCCCTGCTGCCAAATTCGGCTGGGTTGTCGCCGCCCGAAGGCCGTAACGTCAAGCGAAAAGCCGGTCATTCGGGCTGACGAGCGGCTGGGTTGAACCTCGCGCGGGAGGCTGGCACCAAGGGGGATACGAGGAGGCTTTCGCGATGCTCTCAAGATCCGGTCTGGCTGCTCTCGCCGTCGTTCTCTTGGTCGCGAGCACCCCGGCGCGCGCCATGGTCTGCATGGAGAAATCCATGACGCTGGACGAGGTCGTCGACACCATCGCTGCCCAGAAGGGCTGCGAAAGTGCGATGAAGGTGTTTCAGGATTGCCAATTGACCGCGAGCGGCGATGTCCAGCTCGGCGCCGCCGTCGAGAAGAAATGCGAGGCGGACTTCATGCCCGGCCTCAACATTGCGCGGAAACGGGCTTACCAACGCGAGCTGCGCGTGTGCGACCGGAAGTACCGGAATAAATCCGGCACCATGTATCTGTCGTTCACGGCATTCTGCCGGGCGGAGATCGCCCAGCGCTACTCGCAACGCGCGCTGAAAGCCGGCGGAGCCGGCCGTTAGCGCGGGCGTGCTCAGGCCGCCAGAGCGGCCTTGGCCTTCTCGGCGATCGCCTGGAACGACGCGGGCTCGTTGATCGCGAGATCCGACAGCACCTTGCGATCCACGGTGATCCCGGACTTGGCCATGCCGTCGATAAAGCGGCTGTAGGTCAGGCCGAACGGACGCACGGCAGCGTTGATGCGCTGGATCCAGAGCGCGCGGAACGTCCGCTTCTTGCGCTTGCGATCACGGAAGGCATACACGAGAGCCTTCTCGACCGCCGGCTTGGCGGTGCGGATCGTGTTCTTGCGGCGGCCGCGGAAACCCTTGGCGGCCTTGTAGACTTTCTTGTGCTTGGCGTGGGCGGTCACACCGCGTTTGACGCGAGCCATGACAAATATCCTTCGAAAGATGACTTGATGTTCGGATCGCCGCGAAAGCTGCGGCGCGGGTGGCAATGATCGTGGACGCGATCAGGCGTTCGGCAAGAAGTACTTCTTGACGTTGTCGCCGTCGGTCTTGAACAGCACGGCGGTGCCGCGCAGCTGCCGGATCTGCTTCTTCGTCCGCTTGATCATGCCGTGACGCTTGCTGCGATGAGCGAACATCACTTTGCCGGTGGCAGTCACCTTGAAGCGCTTTTTAGCGCCCGATTTGGTCTTCAGCTTGGGCATTTGGCTCTCCTAATGGCCATAGAAATCCGCCCGCGAAGGCGGCTGGCCGTCAAAATGCTCGTTAGAGCGTTGATTGTGCTCAGGTTTTACGAACAAGCGCGAAACCCGCACGGACACCGCCACGGCAGCCCTTAATCAGCCGGGCAATGAAGGCTGGGCTTATGACAGAGGACGGGCGAATTGGCAACGATGAACCGGTGGAACCTAGCCGCCGACTATCCGGAATTGCTAACCTCATGTCCGAGCCGTGTCGCCCGGAGCAGGATTAAAATGCCCTATTTTTCCCAATCGCTTCCGTCTTTGACGGATGTCGCTCGTCCGCGCCGCCTGGCGCTGTTGGCCGTGCTCGCCATTGCTGCGTTTCCGTCGACTGCCGATGCTCGCATCCGCGGCTATGACGGCGTCTGGAACGTCACCTTCGCCACCACCCGTGGCAATTGCAGCTCCGGCTACAGCGTTCCCTTCACCGTCGCCGGCAGTCGGGTGTCGTCCGCCGGCGGTGGCCGGGTCTCCGGCAAGGTCAATCGCAGCGGTGGCGTCGCGGTCGAGGTTTCGGTCGGGGCGTCCCATGCCAGCGGCGGCGGCCGGCTCGCCGGCGCGGCCGGGACCGGCTCCTGGCACGGCATCATCTCCGGCGACCGCTGCAGCGGCATCTGGCAGGCGACAAGGACGTAATTCGAGCGAGCCATCTCCGCGATGGAGGTGCGCTCCCTCTCCCGCAAGCCGGAGAGGTCGCAGCGGTGCTCGCGGCTCGAATATCCGACAAAGAACAAAACGGCCCGCCGGAGATCCGGACGGGCCGTTGAATTCTTCAGCCTAAAGAACCGGCGTCAGCGCGGCGCCAAAACCATGACGACCTGACGGCCCTCGAACCGCGCGTCCTGCTCCACCTTGGCGAGCTCGGCGACGTCGGTCTTGATCTTGTCGAGCAGCTTGGTGCCGATCTCCTGGTGCGCCATTTCGCGGCCGCGATAGCGCAGGGTGATCTTGACCTTGTCGCCTTCTTCGAAGAACCGCTGCATGGCGCGCATCTTCACTTCGTAATCGTGGTCGTCGATCATCGGGCGGAGCTTGATCTCCTTGATCTCGACGATCTTCTGCCGCTTGCGGGCTTCAGTGGCTTTTTTCTGCGCGGCGTACTTATACTTCCCGTAGTCCATGATCTTGCAGACGGGAGGGCTGACGTTCGGCGAGATCTCGACCAGATCCATGCCGGCTTCCTGGGCCAAGCGGATAGCCGCGACGGTCTCGATGGTGCCCTTGTTGTCACCGGTCTGATCGATCAGCTGGATCTGCGCATTGCGAATATCGTCATTGATGCGCGGCCCGTCTTTGGCGGCAGTGGGCGGGGCTTTATTTGGACGGCGAATGGGTGGTTCTCCAAAGTTATGAAAAGAGGCGGCTATTTTGCAGGAAGATACGGTTGCCGGCAAGCAATCGCTCGTGCGGCGGTCGAAAAAGCCTCAAATGCGAGGCATTTTGGCCACGGCGGGGCACGCAGAGGGACATAGACACCTTGCTTCTGTTCCGCAAGCGTCCCAAAGGGCCAATGACGACGTCCAGCTGCGCTGCGGAGCACGTCCGGACAGCTCAAACCGCACAGCCAGAGTAAACGTTCCATGAATCACCCAATTCCCGATGCCGTGCTCGACTTCATCGATGTGGGCGAAGGCCCCTCCGCACGCCGGATCGCGGTGCGCCGCCGCGCGGCCCAAAAATCTGGTCAAGAATCTGGTCCAGAACCTGGTCAAGGACCGGGACTGGTCTGGCTCGGCGGGTTCAAATCGGACATGCGGGGCAGCAAGGCCGTGGCGCTGGACGACTGGGCCCGGGACCACGGCCGCGCCGTGGTCCGTTTCGATTATTCCGGCCACGGCGAATCCGGCGGCGATTTCGCCGACGGAACCATCGGGCGCTGGCTCGAGGAAAGCGTCGCGGTGTTCGAGCGGTTCTGCGCCGGCCCGCAAGTCCTGATCGGCTCGTCGATGGGCGGCTGGATGGCTCTCCTGCTCGCGCGCGAAATCAAAAAGCGGCAAGAGAAACAGCAAGCCAAAGCCTCGCTGGCGGGCCTGGTGCTGATCGCGCCGGCGCCCGACTTCACCGAGGAGCTGATGTGGAAGAATTTTCCGGCCGCGGTGAAGAAAGAGATCGAGACCAAAGGCGTCTGGCTGAGACCGTCGGACTATGGCGACGGCTCGCCCTATCCGATCACGCGAAATCTGATCGAGGAGGGGCGCAACCATCTCGTGCTCGGCAGCGCCATCGATCTCGGCTGTCCCGTCCGCATCCTGCAAGGTGCGCAGGATCCTGACGTGCCCTGGCAGCACGCGTTCGCGCTGACCCATCGCCTGCCGGCCGACGACGTCGTGCTGACCATGATCCAGGACGGCGATCACCGCCTCTCGCGCCCGCAGGACATCGCCCGCATTCTTGCCGCCGTGGCCGAGATCGGGTGAAGGTATTTTGCTCAGTGTCATCGTCCGCGAAGGCGGACGATCCAGTTCCAGAGACCGTAGTGATTGAAGCGAGAAGCCTCGGCGTACTGGATGCCCCGCCTTCGCGGGGCATGACAAGAAGAGGGAGAATCGCCGATGACCACCACCGCCATGCTGCGCGCCTTCTGCGACGCCGTCGAACAGCGCAATGGAAAAGCCTTCGCCAACCTGTTCACCGAGGACGGCGTCTATCACGACGTGTTCTACGGCGCCTTCGCCGGCCGCGAGAAGATCGCCGCGATGATCGACGACTGGTTCTATCGCACGGCGACCGACTTCCGCTGGGACATGCACGACCCGGTGTCAAACGGCACCACGCTCTATACGCGCTACACGTTCAGCTATCGCTCCACCTTGCCGGAGACGAATGGCGCGCGGGCGATGTTCGAGGGCGTGGCGATCATGACGCTTCGCGACGGCAGGATCGTCAGCTATCACGAGGTCGCCAACACGGCGCCGGCGTTTGTCGATCTGAAGTTTGCGCCGGAACGGATTGCGAAGATCGTCGCCAGGCAAGGCGCGGAGCTCAAGGCGCGGCCTGAGATGAAGCGGCATCTCGCCTAGCCGTCGTTCTTGCGCACCTACCGTTTCGACGGATTTACCATCGGCTTGCGCTGCGCCAGCGCGGCGACCGTGGCGGTGCCGATCGGGCCCGCTTCGTCGTAGAGCCAGCATTCGCCGATCGCGACACCGTCGGTGGCCTGGTGGTTCACCACCTCGAAGCCGATCCAGCTCGTCACCGGCAGGCGGTGCAGATAGATCGTAACGTCGCTGTTGATGTAGCCGAGCCCCTTGTCGCCGGCGTTCGCGAACGGACTGGCGAAGTCGGCGCCGGTGGCGACATGGACGAACGGCGTCATCGGCACGCCCGCGACCAGCTCGCGCACCTCGCTCATCCAGAGTTTTCTCGGCCCGAGCGAGCCCATCTGGCCGACAATCGGTCGCGTGGTCCATTTGCCGTTCATGCCGAGCCTGGGATCGGTGGGCTTGGGAATGTCGGCCGGCTTTGGCGCGTCCCAGTTCGGCGGCGACCAGACATTGCCGTCCGGATTCTGCGTTCGACGCAACAGCTGGCACGAGGCGCGCGCCATGCCGACGCCGCCGGAAAAGAACTCCGCTTCCACGACGCGGATGCGCATCCCGTCGCGCACCAGCCGTGTCGTCACCTCGATCGGCTTGTCGATGGTCGGCAGCCGAAACATATCCACGGTCAGCCGCGCCGGCACGAATTCGGGGCCGGAATGGCGCTCCTCGATGGCGAAGCCGAGAAGGCCGACGATGACGCGTCCGTGCAGCGATTTCGGATCCCACGGGCCGTTGGCGACTTCCGTCGGGTGGAAAGTGTCGCCGTCGCGGGTGAAGAAAGGCATGTTTGTCATGATGCGCGAGCTTGAAGGAACGTGTGGGGAAATCAAGGGTGGCGAGAGCGTGCCTGCTCGCCACAACAACAGGTGTCATCGCCCGGCTTGACCGGGCGATCCAGTACTCCGAGCTGGCAGTGATTGAATCGATGGGCCGCGGCGTACTGGATGCCCGCTTTCGCGGAGCATGACAGCGGAGGATTAGGGGGCGGTGCGCCACTCCTCACGCACGCTTTCGTCGCTCTCGCCAGCAATCGCATTCGTCCTCATCGCCTCGAACTCGTCTCGCGGCACCAGCTGCCCCAGCGCCCACACCGCAGCCCCGCGCACCAGCGCGCTCTCATCCTCCAGCAACCGCCGCGCCTCGTCCGCCAGTGCCGCATCGCCGGAGTTGCCGATCGCGATCAGCACGTTGCGCAAAAAGCGGTCGCGGCCGATGCGCTTCACCGGAGACTTCGTGAACAGCGCACGGAACGACGCGTCGTCGAGCCGCGCGAGCTCGGCGAGACCTGGCGCGCGCAAAGCGTCACGTGCGGCGAGCTTGGCCTCACGGCCCTCCTGCGCGAACTTGTTCCAGGGACAGGCGGCGAGGCAATCGTCGCAGCCATAGATGCGGTTGCCGATGCTTTTGCGAAATTCGCGCGGGATCGGTCCCTTGTTCTCGATGGTGAGATAGGAGATGCAGCGCCGCGCATCGAGCTTGTAGGGTGCGGGGAAGGCCGCGGTCGGGCAGATGTCGAGGCACGCCCGGCACGAGCCGCAATGATCGATCTCGGCGTCGTCGCGCGGCAGCTCCAGCGTGGTGTAGATCGCGCCGAGAAACAGCCACGAGCCGAATTCGCGCGAGACCAGATTGGTATGCTTGCCCTGCCAGCCCAGATGCGCGGCTTGCGCCAGCGGTTTCTCCATCACGGCCGCGGTGTCGACGAACACTTTCACTTCGCAAGGCGTCACCTCACGAGTTGCGGTCGCGACCAGCCATCGCGCCAGTGCCTTCAGGCGCTTCTTGATGAGGTCGTGATAGTCGTCGCCTTGCGCATAGACCGAGATCGCCGCGCGCGTGCGCTGTTGCAGGATCGCGAGCGGATCCTGATCGGGGCCGTAATTGACGCCCAGCATGATGACGCTACGCACGTCCTGCCACAGCCCGCGCGGATCGACCCGGCGCTCCGGCTGCGCGGCGAGCCAGTCCATGTCGCCATGGCCGCCGGATGCGATGAATTCGAGAAAATGTTTTCCGGCGCTCTCGATCGTGCCGGGCTCTGTGATGCCGATGCAGTCGAAGCCGAGCGCGCGGGCCTCGTTTGCCAGCGCCGTCTTCAGTTCGGTCGGATCGGAGTTCAGAAGTCGAGGTCCACGTAGGTCCGCGACGCCGGCACGCCGGCCAGCCATTCGCTCAAGAGCGGACGGAACGACGGGCGGGATTTCACCCGCGCGTACCAGGCCTTTGCCGCGTCGTCCTCGCTCCATGGCACGTCGCCCAGATAGTCGATCGCCGAGAGGTGCGCCGCGGCGGCGAGATCCGCGTAGCTGAGCCGGTCGCCGGCGAGGAAATTACGCGTCTGCGCCAGCCAGCCGATATAAGCCAGATGATAGCGCACGTTGGCCTTGGCGGCGCGCATCACGTCGGCCGAGGGCGGGCCGCCACCGTTGTCCTCGCTCATGAAGCGCTTGTAGATGCGCTCCGTGACGAGCGGGTGGGAGACTTCCTCGAAGAACTTTTCGTTGAACCAGGCCATCAGCCGGCGGACCTCGACGCGCTCGCCGATCGTGTCCGGCATCAGGCGCTTCAGTCCCATCTCGGAGCCATAGGCCTCGTCGACATATTCGGCGACGATCGCCGCGCCCGGGATCGGCGGCTGCTCGTCGTCCACCAGAACGGGCGTCGTGCCCGCCGCATTGAGCAGCAGAAATGCCTCACGCCGCTCCCAGCTGCGCTCTTCGATCAGCTTCAGCTCAAGCCCGTATTCTCCCGCGATCAGGCGGATGAACCGCGAATGCGGGCAGAACGGATGATGAAACAGCGTAAACATGAAGCCTTTGACTATGTGATGGTGCTTAAGAATCCATCAATGTTTGTGCGGCGCCACACTAGTCATTCAAAACCGCGAAGCAAGGGCGCGCCGCCGCATTTTGCGATTGCAGCAAGGGAGCGGATGGGCGAGAAGAGCCCCGCTTTTCCAGCCGAAATGGACCGTAAATATGTCAGATGCAATACGGGCAGTGATCCTCGGCATCATCGAGGGTGTGACCGAGTTCCTTCCCGTGTCCTCGACCGGCCATTTGCTGCTCGCGGAGCGCTTCTTCCATCTCGGCGAGGGCGCGTTCTGGGACTCGTTTACGGTCCTGATCCAGCTCGGCGCGATCCTCGCGATCGTCGTGTTGTACTTCAAGAAATTGTGGGACGTCGCGATCGGCATGTTCACGGGCGACGCCTATGCACGCCGCTTCGTGATCGGCGTGCTGGTGGCGTTCCTGCCCGCTGTCGTCGTCGGTCTCGTCGCCGGCAAGTACATCAAGAGCATGCTGTTCAATCCGTGGGTGGTGTGCTTTTCGCTGATCGTCGGCGGCGCCATCCTGCTCTGGGTCGACAAGCTCGATCTCAAGGCGCGCGAGCACGACGCCACCCGGTTTCCGCTGCTGATGTATCTCTATATCGGCATCGCACAGTGCATCGCGATGATCCCGGGCGTGTCGCGCTCCGGTGCCAGCATCGTCGCGGCTATGTTCCTGGGGGCTGACAAGCGCGCGGCGGCGGAGTTCTCGTTCTTCCTCGCCATTCCCACCATGATCGGCGCGTTCGCCTACGATTTCTACAAGAACCGCTCCGAGATGACGATGGACCACATGGGCATCGTCGCCATCGGCTTCGTGGTGTCGTTCGTCACCGCGATCATCGTGGTGAAGACGTTCCTGGAATACGTCACCCGCCACGGCTTCGTGGTGTTCGCGTGGTGGCGCGTGATCGTCGGCACGCTGGGCCTGATCGCGCTGGCGCTGGGGCGGTAGACCCGAACGTCAAACAACTGCAGTCCGGACGCTGAAGTTCGTCATGCCCGGATGACGGCGGGGATGGTTACGCGCTCTTGCGCTGGAATTGCCCGGCGGCGCGGAAGCGCCAGAGATATTGCGGGGCGATCGCCTCAAGCGAGTCGGGCGTGATGCCGAGGCCTTCCAGCGTCAGGCCTGCGGCCTTCGCCGCGTCCGACACGACATTGTCGCGCGCGAGCAGCGTGACCTGGTCCGGCGTCAGCTTCAGCGCGCCCGGCGCGAATTGCAGGAAGTTGGCCTTGAAGCGGGCGAGGCCAAACGGCAGCGGCATCAGCATCGGCTTGCGATCGGCAATCTCGAGAATGGCCTCGATGATCTCGCGCATGGTCAGCACTTCCGGGCCGCCGAGCTCGTAGGTTGCGCCCGCCTTGGCCTTGCCGTCGACGGCATCCGCGACCGCGGTGGCGACGTCGCCGACATAGACCGGCTGCATCTTGGTGTCGGCGCCGATCAGCGGCAGCACCGGCGACATCCGCGCCAGTGCGGCGAAGCGATTGGTGAACTGGTCCTCGGGGCCGAACATCACGGAGGGGCGGAAGATCGTCGCCGACGGCACCGCGGCCAGGACCGCGGCTTCGCCGGCCGCCTTGGCTCTGGCATAACGCGAGGGCGATTCCGCGTCGGCGCCGATCGCCGAGACGTGGATCAGCTGTGCCCCGGCGGCGGCCGCCGCCTTGGCGATGGTCTCGGCGCCCCTGGCCTGGACGGCGTCAAAACTCTGCGCGCCACCCTCGGCGAGGATGCCGACCAGATTGATCACGACATGCGAATCACGCAGTGCCGCCTCGATCGAGGCCGGATAGCGCACGTTGGCCTGCACGGTGTGGACCTGCCCGACCTTGCCGGAGGGCTGGAGGTACCCGGCCAGCTCCGGCCGCCGCACCGCGACCCGGACCCGGTAGTCGCGCCGGCACAGCGCGCGGACCACATTCCGGCCCAAAAACCCCGATCCGCCGAAAACCGTGACGAGCGTGTCCAGATTCGATGCCATGGGATCCATTCCTGGGGTCATTCCTGCGGGAAGAGTGCGTCTCGTCAGGCTTGTATCGGGCCGGTTTGCGATGCGCAATCCGCATCCCGAAGCGGGGTTCAAGCATGAATTGACAACCGCGTCACCGAACCGTAGTAACCGCCTCCGTGCCTAACCGGCATGCCCAGGTGGTGGAATTGGTAGACGCGCTGGCTTCAGGTGCCAGTGGCTTAACGGCCGTGAAGGTTCGAGTCCTTTCCTGGGCACCATCGCTCTTCTAAGAGCCTGATCTCCAAGGCTTTACAGCAATTTCAATGGCTTGACGCCTCCCAAATGGTACATTCGGGTGGTACAAATGCCGTTAGCCATGTCGCGTCCCTGGAAGCATCCGAAAACCGGAATTTATCAGCTCCGAAAAGTCGTCCCGGACGACCTGCGCAAGCTCGTCGGCAAGCGCGAGGAGAAGGTCAGCCTTCAGACCCGCGATCCCGCAGAGGCTAAAGTGCGGCATGCAAAGGCGCTCGCCGAGCTCGAAGCTCGGTGGGCCAACTTGCGCGCCGGGCCGAAACTTCTGACCGAGCGTGAGGCGCACCAGCTGGCCCTGGTCTCGTATGAGAGGTGGCTGGAGCAGCACCGCGACAATCCGAGTCAACAGACCAGCTGGGACATCGAACTGGGGGATCGGCTCTTTGGCCCACCCACGACCAGGGAGGAAAAAGACGCGGCTCGTGCGCAGTCGGTCGATTTCTTCTCTCCCGAGCCGGAGTTGTACAAGATCGCTCGAATGGAGCAGGCCTGTCTGGAAGCCGCGGACGGCTACCTGAGCGCTCAGGGGTTTTCCGAGGATTGGCAGAATCGACGAACCATGGCTCGCGCCATTGGGGCTGCCATACAGCGCGCCAGTCTGGTGCTAGCCAAGTTGGCAAAAGGGGAAACCGTTCCAGCGTTTCCCTTCCCGAATTTGTCTGTATCGCCGGCCGCGTCAGTCGCTCGCTCGCCAGGCCGAGCCCTTACATTCCAGGATCTTCTGGATGGCTGGGCGGCCGAGCGACGGCCAGTCGCCAAAACTATTTACGAATGGTCGCGCGTCATTCGGGAACTAGAAAAATACCTCGGACATACCGATGCCCATCGCCTGACCGCGGAGAACCTCGTGGATTGGAAGCGAGCATTGGTGGCCGCGGGATTGCGGGCGAAGACCATTCAAGGTTCGAAGTTGTCGCCAGTGCGGGCGATCCTGCAATGGGGGCTACATAACAAGCTGGTTAGCTCCAATGCTGCCGAAGGCGTTTCGCTGGATGTCAAAGCCAAACAAGGTGAGCGGAAGCGAAGCTTCACCGATGAAGAGGCAAAGATCATTCTTCGGGCCACCCTCTCGGAAAAGGATCCGGTCAAGAGGTGGGTACCGTGGATTGGTGCCTACACTGGAGCGCGGCTTTCCGAGATCTGCCAGTTGCGGCGCGAGGATATCCTGAGGGTCGAGGACATCTGGTGCATGAAATTCGCTCCGGAAGCTGGTTCGCTCAAGACGGTCGGATCGGAGCGACTTGTGCCTGTTCACACTGCACTTTTTGAGAGTGGCTTTCTCAACTTCGTCGCCGGGGTTAAGTCCGGTCCTCTCTTCGCCGAGCTTTCTCCCGACAAGTTCGGCAAGCGCGGTGGTAATGGGACTAAGATGATCGGGCGTTTTGTGCGTCAACTTGGGTTGAAAGATCCGCGGCTATCGCCGAGTCACTCCTGGCGTCATCGAATCAAGACGCTCGGACGAAAGCACGGGCTTGCCCAAGACATTCTGAATGCGATCACGGGCCATGGCTCGAAGTCCGTCGCGGATTCGTATGGTGAGTTTCCGGTAGACGCGCTTTTCAGGGAGCTTTGCAAGATTCCAGCACTCGCAATAACGGAGGCGCACGGCAAAGTCGCAGTCTAGACGAGTGGTATTCAGCGCGACATCGGCGGAGCGGGCTTCCGACTCCGAATCTGAAGATCTCCGTGCTGTCGATGAACTCCACGCTTTCGCCGGCGATGACCGCGGTTGGCATTTGATGTTCTTGCTCGCGCGGCTCGAGCGCCTGACAGGGCGCCATCTGCAGCGCATCGGGCTGACTGCAACCGTTGGCAATCCTAAGGAGCTCCTGAACCGCCGACGGAACAGCGTGAATAATCTCTCCGATCGGTTGCCATCCAAGTCGCTAATCGGTTGGCTCAGGAATTATCCGAGACCCGGCCCGAATTGCAGGGCAAAGGTTACAAGGTCCTCGTCACCGACGCAGAGGGCCAGCATGTTCACCAAGCGCCGCTAGACAAGTTTAAACTGGTTTAGCCGCGTCAACTGATCATGACACGGTTGCGGCCTGCATCCTTCGCCTTGTACAGGGCCGCATCAGCCCGCGCCAAAATGTCTTCTGGCGCGTCATTGGGTCGAACCTGCGCTATGCCTGCCGAAAAAGTCACTCGCAAGTCATCCGAAATCGGGTCCCAATCCAATTCTGAAACAATCTGCCGCAATCGGTCCATTGCCGAAAGGGCTTGATCCTTCGAGTTAAGCGGCATGACCACAAGAAATTCTTCGCCGCCGTATCTGCCAAGCTTGTCTATGGAACGCATGTTGGCAGCAAGCGTGATTGCAGAGCCTCGCAGAACCTCGTCGCCGGTTGGATGACCATAGCCGTCATTGATGCGTTTGAAAAAATCTATGTCCAAAATAGCAACCGCGCATGGCGTACCTGCACGTTGCGCCCGCGCCATTTCGTCATTCAAAGCGCGCATGATGTAACGCCGGTTTAGCACTCCGGTGAGTTCATCGATCTGTGCAAGCTCTTCGATCTTGGCGTGCGCAACCTTGAGTTCATTGCCGCGCTTGTAAAGTGCCTCCCGGAGAGAAGCGCCATAAAGACCAGTGAACGCGCACCTTCCAAGAGCGGTTACAAAGCACAGCAAAGCTAAATGCCGTTCTGCAAACGAGTGCATCGGCATGCCAATGGGCTGGTTAGTCAGCGTGAAAACGGCCGTGAGGCCAATTGCAGCATAAGCCCAAACGACTCCGGTCTGCCGTGCGGACATTCGTAAAGCACCGAAACCAAGCACCACGAAGATGATGGAGACAAAATACAATCCGACCTCAGGAATGAAATAGATCGCGACTAGTTGAATGCCTATGCTTCCGAGACTTTGCGGCACCGTGAGGTAGTGATCCTGGAAGCGGTCATTAAAGTGCATTTCTGACAGGATCAACGTTATTGCGGTCCACCCAACGCCTGCAGCGAGGTACCACGCTGAAGCGAAAGCCGGTGTGGTGCCGCTAAGGCAGTAGAGAAATAGGATAGCAGCATCCAGGATGAAGCTGACCATCTGCGCAAGGTACATCTGTCGCCGCAAGCGGGCGCGCTTCTCGACTCCCTTTTTGACCTCTGTGCAAGGCTCGACGATTGCCCGCTGGAATGCAGATTGCGCCATACCAAGTTATCCCGATCTTCCGTCAGGAAACCTTAAAGGCGTTAAAATTCAGAGCGGTGCCATTGGTTAGCAGAGGCTTAACGCACTCGGGCGGTGGGAGACGGCTGGCGAGCGGCAAGCGCAAGCCTTAGGCACGGGGGCAAGCAGTCCCTACCACTTTAAGGGCTTGAACCGGCCCATAGGAAAATTCACATATCCGCAAAACCACGATTCTCTTGGAACCAAGTAGTGCGACGAACTAGCCGGCCGTGTTCGACGCTTGGTCAACATCGCCAAGGTAGGTGACGCCTCCTTCGCCGTGATCCATTGCATCGAACTCTGCCATACCCGATCGCGCGAGCATGATTTTCCAAACAGCAACCAGGTCCTCATAGGCATCAAGAACGTGTACCGGCATACAAAGCGTTTCCCAAGCCGGGCCAAGATTATACCGTTTGCCGTCTAGTTCTCCGGCTTCTGCTTCGACCACTTCGTCCATTTCAAACGTTGCGGGCTTGCCGTGCGCAAAAATGTCCCTCAACTCCTTCATTGCTTGCACGCCCTTAAAGGGTCTCGACTGCCAATCAGGGGAAAACTCGAGCGCACCAAATACTTGCTTGATTTTCTCGTTCACCCGCTGTCGTTCGTTCCAAGGGTCGATCAGCTTCGCACCGAAAAAGTTGAGATGCGCTTCGAAAGCGAACGCAATCATTGTGGCACATGCCATACAATCAAAATAGATCGCGTCTTTCGTGCCGGAGTCCAATTTTCCCCGGATGATGGTTTGTAAATAGTGCGCCGCCCCATCAAGATCATTGTGGATGTGTACGTGGTTCGTCTGTTGAACTCGCGCTTTGATGCGCCTCGCCGTCCTTCAATCATCGCGGCAAGCGTCATCCTGATCGATTCGACGCTCGCCTGAAGGACGCCGACGAGGTGATATGCCGGGCCACGCGACAGCCTGTGTTGGATGGCAGTCGGGTGCTTCTCGACAAGGGGCATAGCCCTTCCACCGTGATCCGCATGGCCTACGCAAGTGCGCCTGCAGTGATCACCGGTTGGGCAATCATCGGCGAAGCCGCTCAGTATGACGTAATGGGCGAGAAGTTTGTCCGGCGAAAGACGGCAGCAAGGTCTATGCCGAGCGCGCCGATCAAAATCGACCTATCGGCTGGGCCAAGGGAGCCCTTTGCCAAAATGGCGGCTGCACGGGCTCGGCATGACGTTTCGATCCATTTACGTCCGCGCCGCCGATGACCTCACGACCGACAGCACTGTCGGTTCCCGTCACTGTCGGAAAGCGAAAATGAAGACGCCGACGTGAGAGGAAACTCACGCCGGCTAGATGTCATCCTCAACCGCAAAGCAGAGACACAACAATGCGGAAGATACCGCGCAATCCGATACCGCGCAATCTCGTACAAAGTCAGTCCTCCTTCGATCTGACCCCTCTCGGCCAATATGCAGCCAATCGCGATGCCGCCGTCCTAACGCCGGCAGGACGATATGTTCAACGCCGCAGCTATGGCTTGCCAGCAAACCTCGCGAATTTATACGCCGCCATAAACGACCTCGGTGAGGTGTGATGATCCGATCCAGTTGTATACCGAGGCGGCAGAATGACAAACCGGCGTGATTACCATCAGCGCACCCAAAAAGACCTGCGAGCACGCGGGCGCTTTGTCAGCCTTACGGAACATATGCTTGGTTCGGCCGCGTGGCAGGCGCTCGACGGCAACTGCAGAGCCCTCTACGTTGAACTGGCGCGGCGTTACAGGGCCCGAACTCTAACAATGGTAAGATCCCCTACAGCGTTAGAGAAGCCGCCAAGGCGCTCAACGTCGGACGGAGTACGGCCCAGCGCTGCTTTCAGTGCCTGGTTGCCCATGGCTTCATTAGGATAAGCAAGAGAAGCGGTTTCAGCATGAAGGGCCGCATTTCAACTGAATGGCTACCGACAGAGTTTCCCGACGACACTCAAGCCACGCTTATAACAGCGAGCAAGGATTTCATGAGATGGAGACCCGATAATTCATTTCACAGTCCCATGTCAGGCACCAACAGTCCCATGCCAGGGCCATGAATGGCCCTCAGGCGGGACCGTGTTGCACAGGCGCCACTTTTATGGTGCTCAGATGGCACTGTGACGCTGCATTCAGCGCTTTCAGAGTCCCACCACGAGGACACTACTCAATTTACCATGTGGTGTGTCTTGTTTAAGCTGGGCTGGATCAACAATGGTCACCTTCATTCCGATTGCCGACCGCACGCGCCATCACTGCCAATCTCACCGTTTGTCCTAAATGTCCTTCTTAGGACTGGCATCGTTGGCGACTGGCCGGTCGGCCTCCGATTGTGTGCTGCGGCCGATTCTCACCGAGGCGATTTCCGCTCTGAGTCACTCGAAGGGGTCAAAAGCGCGAGGAATCAGACGCTCTCCAGGCCCCATCCTCCGGCAGCGTCCTTGCCGCCCCGTCGGTGGATCTAGCCAATCGAGAGTGGATGGCCCGTCGAAATGAGCTGACGCCGACCTCGGATTGCTTTATCGGTATTCGGTGGGGTTCGTGAAAGTGTGGGGAGAGGGATGTCAAAGGTCACCGCGACCAGGGCATTCATTGGGTAGAGAAGCAGCGCCCTGACAGCACGGTTTGCGAAATGATTTGGCCTTTGCAGTGCTTCGTCCGCCAGGCGCGCCATTATCGGCAGTAGAAAGCTTTCAGTCTTGCCGGAGCCCGTGCCTGTCGTAACGACAATTCCGGTTCCGCCGGCATCGTCCGCCATGGCCAATTCAAGGGCCTGCGCCTGGTGCTCATAGGGAGGATTGAAGAGAACTCGGCCAGCCTCCTTGGATGCGAGCGTCGTCAGAAGTTCACGAACCTTCGGCGAAAGAGCGAGCGAGGAAAACTTTCGCTCTCCCACGTAGGTCGGAGTGCTTTCGATATACGGAACTTGCGCGATTCCATCTTCCGTCAGCAATTGGCGGCGGAGATCGACGACGCTCGCGTTTGAAAGGTGATAGGTCGCTTCAATATAGGAGGCGAGCGCCTCCCTCATACGATCAATTTCTTTAAGCATTTCTTCCCACGTAATGCTCGCGGAATGGCGCTTTCAGCCAAATCACTTGATCGCGACGATACTTACTTTATCGTCAAGTTCAACCAATGCTTGTGCCTACACGACTAAGGGATGAACAGAGCAAGTTGGTGCCCTTGGCACAAAAAATGCTGCGGGGGAGTGGGCCGCGACGATGTTGTAGTGTTCGCGCCTGAGCACGTCCGAAGCCGCGCAAAATGCGCAACTGCCGATGGCCACTTTAGGTTCGCAAACAACAACACGGAGGCCATTTAGTCCGCAGATTTTACATTTTGGTTCGAATCGAGAGACTGTTGATCGGATAAGTTTGTGATAACAGTTGATAAGGACGACGAGGCGCCCGATGCCAACACTGCCAAAGCCGAAGCACGAAATTGTCGCCAACGCTCTTGCGTCAGGGAGTTGCCAAGCGGAGGCCCACCGGGCGGCCGGTTACGTCTACAAGCCGGCGAATGCAAGCAGGCTCTGTAGGAAGCCATCCATTGAAGCTCGCGTTCGAGAGATCGTAAGCGAGCGCGCTAACAGCGAGGCAAAGGCAAGAGAAATCGCAATGGAGCGAACTGCTCTTACTGAAGAGTGGATCATTCTCCGACTGAAGCATGTAATTGATTTGTCTATCCGCGGGCTCCCGGTGCTAGGCCGGAATGGCATCGCGGCAGGAGCCTTCAAGCCCGATCTGGATGCTGCGATAAACGGGTTGAAGTTGGCCGCGAAGATTGCGGGACTTCTGGTTCACAGACATGAGATTGACCAGTCTGGAGCATTCGCTCGAATGACCGATGCAGAGTTAGACCGAGCGTTTTCCGAACAGCTCAAAGCGCTCGGTCTGTCCGAGATACCAAATCAGGCGTCTTCTCGGGATCTCGTTAATTGAGGGAATGCGCGCCGGAGCGAGAGGCTGGCGACGGCGGGCCCGACGCCGCAAGCAGTACGGTCCCATCCTTCCCTAGGGCACTATGCCCTGCTCGCTAGCCCGGGCTTTAGCAACCTTGTAACTTGTTCTCTCTTCCGTCAGAGCTTCTACTATAATCTCTCCGCAACGTCATTCCCTTCGGCAGGATGCTTATGGGTATACAACCGCTCTACGAGTTCGACGAAAATCGGCGGGAGCAGATCGTCAGGATGCATCTTGCGATGCCGCGCGGTGGGCGGGTGGCCGGACCGCGAGAGGGCGCGTACGGCGAGATTTACTCAATTGAATTGGATGATTCAGCGCGGACAAGGATTGCCGCCAAATGTCCACGTATAAAGCGCTTTGGCAATCCAGAGATGGCACGCGCCGGAATTGAGCAGGCGCTACACGAACTTGAAAAGACTCATCGAATCTTCATGGTGCCTTGGGTCAATCGTTTCTTTGACGTCCAGATCATACACGGATGGCCGTTTATTTTGTCTCGATATAGGAACGGCTCTCTAGAAGACCTAGTCGCGAATCCTCTGTTGTGGTCTTTCGAAGATAAGTTGGCGACACTGATTCAAGTCGTCCGAGCCCTGCGAGCGGCGCAGGAACGAGGTATTTCCGCTCATCAGGATCTAAAACCCGGCAACATTTTCTTTGATGATATGTCGAAGCAGGGCGTGCCAAAAGACAGCAAGGGCATACATTTCCACGTGTTCGTGGGCGATTTCGGACTTGCTGATGCATTCAAGGATTTTGGAAAGAACAGCGGCAGCCGGCCGTACATGGCACCTGAGCAATACTGTTCGATGCCGCTTGATCCAGAAGCGCCCGCCCACTTTGATGTCTTTGCACTCGGCGTGATTGCGTTTGAATGCCTTTCGGACGGCGTCCATCCCATTGGAGTTACGACTACCGATGTCTGGCCCCATCGCCCAGGGATCGGCCAAAAATGGAACAGAGAAACGATATGGCGAGAGTGGGCGTCCAAGCCCGAAAAGACGCTTCCAGCAGCCGATCGCGTCTTTCATGTTGAACTAGGCGAGTTAATTCTCGCCGCACTATCGCAGGAGCCCGAGAGACGTCCGTCGCTCGCCCAATTTGAGAGCAGGCTATGGGATGCCCTCAATCGCGCTGATGGCTACACCTTCGATGGACTCAAGATGCAAATTGAATGGTTGGAGGGCCTCTCCGCAGGCGACGATGAATGGCCTCACATGGACGAGCGCCTGAGGCAACTGCGTCAATTCTTCAGTTCTGTTCAATCCTGATCAGTCTTAAGCGATCCAGCGCCTTTACACAAACCGGAATGTACTGCTTCTCGGCAAAGGGAAGCGGTCGCATCAAGACCGTCGACTCCTAACGAATTCGGTTAGTTCTCGATCATCATCCATTTCAAGCGTAATGCTCTCGCCGGGCGAGGTGTCCGTCGCCTCGATCTCGACCGACCCGTATCGACGGATGCTGTCTACGTCTTATTCCTTGTAGCCGCGCTCGCTGTCGTACGCCTCAATAGTGCGGCAAGATCGAACGAGTTGACGTCGCTCGATCTCTACGCTCGATCCGGTAGTTGTGTTTGTACCGCCCACGCGAGCTTGAGTGCAGACAAGGGAGGCGGTCAAAGCGGCCAGCAGGAAGCACCGCTTATGACGAGGGCAATTCTCCCGCTTATGGCCGCGTCCTCTTCACGAAGAAGGAACTCGCGCAGGGCGAGCTGATGAATGGCAGGGCTCAGAAAGTTCTTGCCCGCAGCAGCTTCCGAGGGGGTGAGGATTGATCCGAACGTACGATCGGCACCTCGCGCCGGGCTCTCATCTGATGAAGCAATCTGGATGCCCTTGCGCTTCAACCATAGGCACTGCAGGAGCCTAGCGGCGCTACGGAACCGGGTATCGATCCCGCAATATGCGCCATACCGTTTTAAAATGCGCTCGGGGACGAGAGGCGTGCGCGCAAGTTGTACGAAGGATTGCCCGGGGGCGTGGGTGGGTTGGCCGACGGGCGGCGCGGTGGTGTCCGGTGTTTTCAATGTCATCTCTCTCTCTTTCGTGCGCATCATTGGCACGGGAGAGATTCGGCGACCCACCAGCGAAATTGACGATGAAGTCTGCGCGTCGCCGAGCAATGTTGAAAGATATAGAACACACGAATAGCCGCGCCTCTGCGCGCCGCGGCTATGAGCAGCCTTAGAGGAGTACAGCTTGTGAGTTGGTGCTTCAGACTTTTGGGTGCTTTTCGGACTTTTGTCCTACCGTTTACTCAAATTCGCCGAGCTCGAAGTGAGCGGCGGAATTTTTCCGTTCCGTGTCTTTTCATCCGTTGCAGTGGGAAGGGGAAGGGGAAGCCAGGTGCAGGCAGGTGCAGGGCAGGCAGGATGGGCGATGGGCGATATAAAGAAACACAGCGGTCTGTATAAGTAACAGCTTTCGACTTGCCGATCGGCACCACCCCCCATGTAGAAGTTCCCCGTGGCCCCAGCCATGGTGCATAGGTTTGTCGCAGCTGGAACTTTGAGATGCAGCCAGGGGCCATCGATCAGCTCTTGCACTGAAGAACCAAAAATGATTACTAGCGCTCTTCCCGGATTCGCGTCTGCGAGTGCTTTAAGCACAGCAAGCTTGACGCGGGACGTGGCGCTTCGCGCTTTCAGCGCTTACCCACTGAACTCACAACGGCCGCGACCCGGCCGGCCGGTGAGTTCGTCCAAAATCTGGGAGTTCCCGTATGACGAAAGACTACCAACTGCCACCGCCGCCCGCCAATGTCCGCGACTGGACCGTCGCCGGCGTTATCGGCGAGACCGTCGAAATCGCTTTCGTTCCAAGTGATGTCGATGCTCTCGTCGTGACCCCGGAGCGGGCCTCCGATGCGAACTACGATCCTTTCGGTAAGCGCTGGATTAGCTCCGGCGCGCCGAACATCGCGGCGGGTCGCCCGAATCCGAACCCGTTCGCAAAGACCTAGTAAATTGGGACTGGCGTTGGCGCTGTCTCGTCAAGGTCGGCGCCGACCGTCGGTTCGCTAGGCCGAAATCATTCACAGCGGAACAGCATATGCAAAATTCCACGACCCCACAGGATCTGGCAAACCAATTGGCTGCGGCCACCCAAACCACGCTAGGCCAGAGTGATAATCACTTCACCCAATCGGCCGGCTCTCTTGTCGACGTCGACTTTCAGAATCCTGCCTCGGTCTATGCCGCCATCAGCCAGATGCATCCTTTTGGCGATATGCTACGCCCGGACGGGATCGCTGACGCCTGTGAGGCAGGTCGCGGGCAAGAGCTCCTTGCGCTCTCGATTCCCCCCGTAGTCCCGCACTTCGACACGGTTCCCTTCTCCGAAATCGTGCCGACAATTGACTTTATTCAATCGTTTGACGATCTGCATCAGCGCGCCGAAGCCATCTGTCGAACGAGGTTTTACGCCACATGCGCGGTCTCGCGTGCGTTGATTGAGGAGGTCGCAGACGTCAGCCCCTTGGGTGCCCTCGCACAAGCCTATCTGTCCCCGCCTAAGAAGCCCGAGCGTCGTCGTGCCGCGCGTCTTAACTCCACTAAGCTTCGTCGCCGTTAAACCGCTGCGCAGATGGAAGCGACGGCTTTCCTAACTTAATGCGTTCGTAGAAACGATACCTGCACTGTTGGCGGCGAGCTGCTGCGCGCGCCTTAGTTGGTAGAATTGAATGTGGTGACCCTCGTGCGACGAGTTGCCTTAAAATATCGACCGAAAACGTTCCAAGAAGTCATCGGCCAAGAGTATCCAAAGCGAGTTATATCGCAGCTCATCCTGAACAATCAGAGTTGCGCAAACCTGCTGTTGCACGGTAGTGTCGGTTCCGGGAAGACGACGCTCGTCCGGATCTATGCCGGCGCCCTGAATTGTGAAAAGCCGACCGCCTTGGGCGATCGATGCTTCTCGTGCGATCGGTGTAAGGCGCTCGATGAGGGCGATCGCTCCGGCTTCGTCGAACTCGACACTCCGAAATTTCGCGACTTCAAGACGCTGAAAGGCGAGTTCGATCGAATCATTGATATTGCCATTTCCACGAAACGTCGCACCGTCGTGTTTCTGGATGAGGCGCACGTCCTATCGAAGTATCGAGATAGTTTCGACTACTTCCTCAAGACCGTCGAGGAGCCGCCGCCTAACGTGGCGTTCTGTTTTGCAACGACGGCGTTGGAGCGGATCTCCGATGCATTACGATCGCGTGCCATGCTGCTGGAAGTCCGCCCGCTGAGCGAGACTCAGAGCGTCGATCTGCTGTCACGTGCGTCGGTCGAAGAGGGCCTGGTGTTTCATCCCGAGGCGATCTCATTGCTCGCGGGCTTGGGCGAGAACCAGCCCAGAAATATGCTGCAGGCTCTTGATATGATGGGCCTGGTCAGCAATGGCGTCGAAATAACGCGTGATCGCGTCGCCACGGTCTTCGGGGTCGACTACATCGAACATCTTGTCCGGTATTTTGAATCTGTCGGTTCCGGCCGGTTCGATCTTCAAACCACCAAATTCCTGGAGTGGCAGGATGCCGTAAGCCGCATAGTGCGACTGATCCAGCTTTTCCTGATCGGGTTGTACTATACGGAGTTGTGCGGCCTTGCTGTATCAGTTGCCCCAGTCATTGGTTCGATAAGAAAGGAGGAGCGGCAGAGGGTAATCGGTGCGTTCGCGCGTCGCTTGCCTGGTCTCGACCTAAGGGCGTTTTTCGAGGACCTGCTGAACGTATGGCCCGTCGTCACCGCCGATCTCAGTGACGAAGCTCTCTTAGCAATCGTCCTGCGGTTTCAGGTCGTGGCGAACAAAGGTGAAATTGCGCCGCGAGCGCTCGCCGCAATGGAGCGGATCGCTCCAGAGCCGGTGCCCGTGAAGGGACCGTCTGATCGAACTGTCCGGAGCAAGGAAGCCAGACAAGGTGACGCTGATGCACCTAATGATCCCGCCTATCTCAATCGAGGCCATGTTCGCAGCATTTTCGCGGCCTCGTCTTTCTTGGTGCAGGCGGGTCACCAGCCGTTCAATGCTCGAATTACAATCCGTCACCGCATTTTCGGTTACGAGGCACAGCCCGACGCGTCTACGCACTTTGGGAAATTCAGCCAAGCGCTAAAGGGACGTCTGGAGCATTGGGGAGGGACTGGTTTACGCATTTTCGTCCAGGAGCGGTCGGAGCAAGAGGGGTCATGTGGGCGTGTGATCACCCATATTCCGGATCCCGCTGTCGCTGCTAGCTGGTTTTCGGCGTGGCACAAAGCAATCCGTGTAGGGGGGGCCGAGGACGAGGCTGTTACCTTCGAGATGGTGCCCGCTGGGGAGCGGTTGGAGGGACATTGGAGCTGTGTGCGCTGGCTTTGTGGAGGCTTCAACCCCGCTGATCCGATATTTACAAAGCTGAGTATTGAACCAAAATTCCAGCGAGTGGCTGGAGATATCGGCAAGCGCAATCGGTTGGATTCCTCCGAGCCGTTGGGTGCTGCGGCTCGATTAGCGGAAGAAAGGAATAGTGGTGGCCTGAGCTTGATGTCGGCGTTCGATGACGGCTGTTTCGAACGCCTATACGACGGCTGGGAGCTCGACGAAAGCGGCTTCAGGAAGGAAGAGCGATTGCGTTGGAAGCAGGCCGTGGCGGAACTTGAGCAACGATATTTCCTGTATGGATCCAAGGAGGCAAAAGAAGTGCGCGACTATGAACTTGAGGAGTTGCGCAGGAACTGGTCCACACCGAAACGTCACTGGCGCACATGGGGGGCGGAATGACCCGTTCCGCAGCGATATCCGATTTCGAGTTTCTGAAACCTGCCCAAGTATTGAACAGACATCTTTTGTATTTGTATCGAGAGGGCTCGGGCCTCTTCCGCGCGGCAGTGCGTCAGAAGATGACCAATCATGCCTTAGCTAATGGGCGGAGCTTGGGTGGGATTACAACATATGGTGCGCTTACCTCCCTGAATACATCTACGTCTGGAATCTCCAATGGTTTTTCAGCACCAGAAATAGGAGAGGCCGGGGAGAGTGCGCACTTGGCAGACGGGGAGAGCCAAGAGAGAGAAGAAATATTGGCCAGTCTCTATATGACAATAGCCGAGCCGTCGTTGTTCGATGAGACTTTGACGATCTGCGATCTCGGGCAAAAACAACGAATTCCAGTGCCTCTGGACGACATCGAGAAGGCGCTGTTCCTGATAAGTCGCACCGCAGCTGAACAGTCCTTGTGCTTGCTCGTTCCTGCGGAGCACGACCTGGTCAAGACCGACGCGTGGCGCGCTGCCGTGGAGGCTATCGGTCTGGTTGAGGAACGGATGGTCACCGTTGAGAACTACCTTGAGGTCGCTCGCGCCTATTTTCCGCAAAGTCGTTTGGGCAATCAGACGCAACTCTCGGAGAACAGAAGATTTTTGTCCCGTTTGCGCAAATTCGTCGAGGATGCGCCTTGTACGCCCTTCGCGCTCTCCATGCGCATCGACATCATCGTCTTGACTGAAATGGAGCACGGTGAGTTTCGCGAAATTGAAGATACGGTGACGGTCCGCAGGGACCGTCTTGTGTTACCCGAAACGCTCAGACGGTTTTTGCATAATCGTGATGGAGCTTCGCTTTCTGCATTCATGTTAATGGTCGATCGGTTGCGCTTTAACGTGATGCTTGAGCCCCGCGAGATATTGACGCGGTTGTACCGCGCTACCCAAGGAACGCTCGAGAGCCGCGACCGCCGATATCGTAAGGTTGAAGACCCGACACATTGCATTTGGGCGGCACTGCTGTTGGGGCAAGAAAATAGTGTTCTGAGGGGAAACCCGTTTGTCGCGATGGACGAGCTCTGCCAGAGGTTCGCCTCAGCTGCTGCGACGCCTTCGTGGTTTAGCAGTCATCAAGCGTGGCAGGCTCTCGTCCCGCTCCTCAACAGTCGAGACGTCCAATCGACCAGACTGGATCAGGCGCGCTATGGGATGCAATGCGCCCTCAAAAGTCGGCTCGAGAAGATGAATGTCGATGATCTGAGCTGGTTTCGGAAGTTGATTGACCCGACGAAAGTCGATGCTGGCGCTCTCGAAAATGGATCGAGAAAGTTAGAGCTACCCCGATGAGCGTCTCTCTGCACGACTATCTGGCTGCTCATCGTGTCCGATCATTCAAGGATATCTCAGGCCACGGTGTGTGGCTTGAGAATATCTTGGCGAATCTAGAGGCCGATATAGGTGCTCAATCGTATCAACCTTTTCTACTGATTGGCATTCCAGGGGTGGGAAAACTGACGCTTGCCAAGCTCTACGCGCAGGCACTGGTATGTATGGAAGATATCAACAAGCGTATTGATGCGGCGCCATGTGGGGTCTGCGACGAGTGTATGGCAATACAGCAGTCAAGCTTGGCATGTGTTGAGATCGACGCTCACTTCGAGGGAAACGTCAACGACGAAGTCGATTGGGAAGAAGCTCAGGCCGACGCGCTTCACACGCTAATCGAACGAGAGGGAGGGCTGAACACTGCCGATGTGCGAGTCGTTATCATCAATAATGCTGAAGAGCTGACCCAGGCCAACGCTGATATTGCGCTCAAGACGCTTGAACGAGAGTTTGGTTCAAGCCTCTATATTTTTGTCGTCAACGATGAAGGGCGGCTGTCGGCTGCCTTGAGATCACGCTGTCGGGTGTATCGAGTAGGACCAATACCGGCGAAGGAGTTGCTCGCCATAATGGCTAGGATTTGTAACGAACGATTGGTGACGTTTGAAGATGGAGCACTTCATGCGATCGCCATGGCAGCCAACGGTTCCTTTGGCAATGCCATTGCAATCATCAGGAGAGTCGAGTCGCACGGCGCGGTGTCGACAGAAAACCTACTCAGGCTAACCGAGTTCGGTTGGGGCGCAACGATGTTGACGTGTTGGGCGGCCGTGCTAAGCGGTCATCGCGAGCAGGCTCTGTCGCTCTTTGAAGACGTCGGTGCAGACTGTGGAACGAGAGTAAAGGCGGTTCAGGCCTTTCTCGTTGAATGTCGGATCCGTCGCGGGTTGGGAACGTCATGGACCGCGAGGACACCGGTGCCTGCGCTCCATCTCATACCGAGCGTTAGTTGGGCGCGGGTCCTCAATGACTGGAGCACTTGGTGTCAGCAGCGCGAAGTTGATTTCGACGAATTGCTGGAGAAATTGCTGGAGTTCTGGTCGGCGCTGGACCCGAGGGTTCAGTCTAGAGCGGCGTTTCTCCGCGGCTATGAGCTTGTGGCTTAGCGTCGGTCATTCGAACCGAGCCGTGCTTGGGAAAGTGTTGGTTTGGGAAGTTGCGGTTTAGCACCTCGGATCTCTCTCTTGTTCCAGGCATTGGGGAGGGCTGAGTTCAGCTGTTTCGGAGGGCTGACACCAAATCCGGGCGGTTTGAAGCCGCATTACAGCGAGGATTGGTCATCTCAATCCCGCGGTTTCCCTAACATGACTGGGAAGGGGAAGGGGAAGGGGAAGGGGAAGGCAGGTGCAGGGCAGGCAGGATGGGCGATGGGCGATATAAACAAACGCAGCAGACTCTCGTCGCCGCTGGCGGCCACGCCGGACGACTTTCGCCATTCGCTTTGGTCCAGGAGACCAGGCAATGGTTCAACGGCCCCATCGCGCTTTCCGGAGCAATCTCGACAGGTGACTCGATTTTGGCGGCTCGAGCGCTCGGCGCGGATTTTGCCTATGTAGGGTCCGCCTTCATCGCCACGCAGGAAGCCACCGCGGTCGAAGGCCACAAAAGCGGGATCGTCGAAGGTAGCGCGGAGCAGATCGTCTACCTACCGCCTCGATTGCCGTTATTCCAAGCATATCGAGAGTCATCTTATGATTGAAGTAGTAGGGTGTACAGATAATCATTGCTTCGCCACTTTGGGCGACCGACATTGCCGCGATAAAGAATCCTTGGTTGCAACCGGCTGTGATCGCAACATGTTCCGGGGAGATCGACGCGCCGTAAAGCTGTGAAGTGTGCTGCGCGTAAGCCGACCTCAATTGGTGCTCACCAGATACTGGGCCGTACCGCGCCAGATCCGGAATAGAAGTAATCCTGCTCAGGCAATTTGTCAGTTCTGGTGCCGGTAAATATGGCGGAGCGGCTTGAGAAAGGTCGACTTGCACGCCTTTGTTACCGTCATAATTCTCCAGCCAGGCTCGCGTCTCTAAGATCGCGGGACTTGCGGCTAGTTGTATCAAATCATTTATGGGCGCTTTTGGATCGCCATTTGTCAAGGCATCCGCGCGTGGACAGCCAATCATGCGCTAGCCGCGCCGGCGTCGTCGAACAGGGGCTGTAGGAGAAAATATGATAGGTCTCCACCGGGCCGCCGCTCCGCTCCTACAGCAGCAGCATTCCGTTGCCGAAGTGCGGTTCGCCAGTGCGCAGGAGCTCGTAGGCGGGGAACGTGCCGGCAAGATCAAAGAAGAACCGTTTCATAAATCCTAGATGAGTTGTTTCCTCGCCGCGTTCCTAACCTCCAATAACAGCTGGCTCCTTACCTCGCCGACAGCCGCTCGACATTCGCGGCGACGATTTTCCGGTAATGATCAAGGACGTGAGTGTAGTCGCCGCCACGAACGAAAATGGTGCGGGCCTCTGCCGCAGCATCGAACTTCTCCGTCACCATAAGAAACATCTCTTCGGAGGTGCCATTACCGGCAGCAATCTGGCGAAGCCGCATATCCATCACCTGGAGAGCATCGGCCATGAGTATGAGGGCTGAATACCAGAAAAGCATGTGAACTCCGGGTTCGGAAATAGCACCGGCCGGATGCACGACCCCGCCGGACGGGCGTTCAAGCATATAGCTGATCGCCCGGGTTAAGCTTCCGCCACCGTCCGGGGTTCCTAAGAAGGACGGGCGCTTCGCCGTTTGGGCCGCGGAGACGAAAGCATGCGGTGCAGGGTTTTTGCGTTTCGGGGCGCATGGGCATCGTAGTCGTTGTTGAAATAAATCCACGCGCGCTTGGCGCCGCTCTCTTTGATCCTACTGGCCCATTTCGAGAGCTCATCCTCTGAGTAATCGTGCCGGTACCAGCGTTCAGGCCCGTGGAGGCGGACGTAAACCTCGTCTGCCGTCCGGACGAGCTCGTCAGGCAGACGCGGACCGCTGCAGGAGCAGAAGATAATCCCGGCCTTGCGGAAGGCAGCGTAGACATCTTCGTTCCACCAGCTTTTATGCCGGAACTCAACCGCGTTGCGGCGGGCCGGATCGAGCTGGCTGACGATCGAATTCAACAGGGCTTTGGTATAGCGGTAGCTCGGCGGCATCTGGAAAAGAAAGCAGCCCATCCGCTCGCCAAGAATATCCGCGATGATGCCGAAGTCGCGGATCAGCGTTTTTGTGCCTGTGAACTTTTTGACGTGTGTGATGAGCTCGCAGACCTTCACGGTGTAGACGATATCCTTGCCGCCCGGCTGACGGCGCCAGGCCTGGACATTCGCGACGGTCGGCCATGAATAGAAGGACGCGTTGATCTCGACGGTGTCAAAGGCGGACGCGTAATGCTCGAACCACTCCGGCTGCGGCACGTCCGCATAGAACGAGTCCCGCCATTTCCAGTAGCGCCAGCCGGAACAGCCTACGAAGACGGTCTTCTTCAAGGTCGTCACCGGCTTCAGTCCCTCGCTCTCCATCTTAAGGCGGGTTAAGTGCATCTTCGCCGCGCGTGCGATATTATTCTCGCGCTGTTTCTCACGCCGAAGCCGGCGCCGTTCGCGTCTTTCCTCCAGCGTCGATTCTTTGATCTCAGGAACAGGCGAGCGGGGCATCGGTCAGTCTTTTGCCTTTCGCAGGTCTGCTTCGAGACGCTCTTTGAGTTTACGCCAGCGTTCTTCCTCGGTCTCCACGCGCTGCTGCACCGCTTCCAGATCCTTCGCAAGAGCGTCGGCCTTTTCCTCATGCGCCGCCTCCGCCTGCAGCATGGCAGTCTGCGCTTTCTCAATCGCGGCGTTTCGCTTCTCGCGGGCTTTCGCGGCTTCAGCCTCTTCCTTCGCGCGCTGCTTTTCCCGCTGCCGCTCTTCCCTTGCGTATTTTGCGGCGGCCTCACGCTCTGATTTTTCATCCCGCTTCGACGACGGCTTTGCAGAAGCGGCCTTCTTCGCCTTGGCTTTTTCCTTGTGCGGACGCGCGTCAAGCGATGCGGCGGACGGCAGCTCCGCGTGCTCCCTGAAAGCGGAGCTTGATCCGACCGGCCTGCGCAGCACGATGCCGGGCTTCGCCATGGCGGCAGCGATCACCGCGTCGTCTTCGGATTCCTGTGCGAACCCCTGATGGAAGAGATTGCTGCTCGCGCCCCATGCCTCCAGCGCTGCCTTCATCGAGGGCGCCGCGATCGCGAGATCGAAAAACCCTTGGGACGTTTGAAAAACCTTGAGTTTGCGCGGCATCATGGTCAAATGTTCCGCGATGCAGCTTTGTTCCCGGCAACGGAACATCGGGTTCCGGGTTTGGAACTTACGGCTTTGGAGTTCGTTCAGCCGCGACAGGAGATGTGCCCATGATCCTCGAAAGCTTCGATCGCCGCACAATCGCAAACCTGGAAGCCGCACTTGAGCGGGTTTGCGATGGCAGACCGGACGGTGCCGATCACGAACTGAGATCCTTTATCGCCGACGCCATGGTCGCCTGCGCGAAGAAGGGGCAGACAACACTCGGCGCCTTGACGGAAGCGGGGGAAGCCGCGCTCGCGCGCCGGGGTATCTCGGACAGGAAACAGGCCTGAGCCAACCCTACCGTGTTGCGCGGTCCGCGGCCCCGGAGGCGGCGGCTTCCTTGCCTGCGCGCGGCAGCCAGCGCCATACGCCCAGCACGTTGATTACGAGAAGAACGGCGTTCTGGATGACGAGCGAACTCTTGGGCTCCATTATTCCGTCGGCGATCCATGCAATGGATGCCGCGATAAAGAGAGCGAAGCCGCACACCGTAATGCGCGCATTCCAGTTCGCCGCCACCATGGCGGCCGCGATTATCGTCATGGCGGCTGCCACGGTTCTTAGTACTTCAAGGCTCATGCTTCCCTTCTCAGAATAAGGGCCGCCCGGGGCGGCCCTTTCGCTTGCATGTGGCTACCGGGTTAAGCGGCTTTCCGGTTCACGCTGCGCAGCGCCATGGTGTTGAGCTTCTCGTCCGTCGCCTTTTCCTCATCGAGGTTCTGCTGCAGGACTGAGGCGCAGTCATCGCGGCCAAGCATCTTTGCCCATGCGATCAGGGTGCCGTACCGCGTGATCTCATAGTGCTCGACGGCCTGGGCCGCCGCGATCAGCGCCGCATCCAGTACCTGTTTGTCATCGATATCGCCCGCGACTTCGCTCGCTTCCTTCAGGATGCCGTCAATCGCAGGGCAGTCCACGCCCTTCGCCGCGACGCCATGCATCTCGAAGACTTTCTCAAGGCGGGTGATCTGGCCCTTTGTTTCGGAGAGATGCGTCTGGAAGCCGTTCTTGAGGCCGGGATCGCTCGCCTTCTCAATCATGTCCGGCAGGTTCTTCGCGATCTGCTGCTCCGCGTAATAAATGTCCTGCAGCGTGTGCACGAAGAGGTCGTCCAGCGTTTTGATGTCCTTGGTAAAAAAGCCCATTATGTTCTCCTTGAGTGGGTCTGCACCTTCAAACAGCCGGTTGGGGCGACCGTTCCGCCGAAAGCTCACAACGGGATGATTTCCTGGGCGCGGATGACGATCTCCTCCTGCGCAAGCTCGCGTTCGAGACGCTCGCGCAGGGACCGCCAGTACTCTGGTGCGAGCTTCGCGGCCATCACCTCGATGACGGCGATATCGTCCCGCTCGGTCTCGTTGCCGCTGCGCCAAAGGCCCTGTCCCGGCGCCCGGACGAAGCTGGTCGCGCCGCCGAACCGGCCGGTCAGTTCTTCCAGAAAGTCCTCGAACCAGCTTTGCGAAACCGGCTCTCCGTCACCGCGCTCCTTCGGCAGAAGAATCTGCACGATGTAGGATTTATTCATGACACGAGCCTTGCCCTGGCGCTGCCCGGCCAGCTGCCGAGAAGAGTTTCGGTGCTGACGCACTCCACCTGCTGCCCGAAGCGGTTCATGTAGATATTCATCATGGAGTCGTGCGTCTCGTCCGCCGAGCTGCACAGCGCGTCGGTGACGAGAATGACCCTGAAACCCCAGTCGACGGCGCCGATGACGGTGGCCAGCACGCAGACATCGGTCTCGCCGCCGGTGATGATGATCGTATCGACGTGAGCCGCGCGCAGCTGCTCGTGGAAATCACTTCCCGTCCAGGGGGAATACACGTGCTTGTCGAAGATGCGTGCGGGCGGAACGAACTGCGCGAGATCCTGGACGAGGCCGATCATGTCTGCGCCAAGCTCGTCGATGGTCATCGATCCCCAGCGCTCGTAATAGCGCCGCCACATGCCGGCGCCCTGTCCCGGCTTCTGCGCCGGAATGAACCGGGTAAAGATGGTGCGCTCGGGATGGGAAGCCGTGACCGAAACGATATTTGGCAGGACGCGCGGCAGCCACGGCGTCTTCCAGTCCGTGCTCTCCGCAAACATCCTCTGCATGTCGACGCAGATATGAACCGCATTTTCTCCGGGTGCCCCGAAGCGGAGCTCATCGTTCTTTGCCATTGGCGCCGTCCTCGAAAGTGAGCTCCAACGGAGCGGCCCGGGCTTGGTTCCTGTCCTGAAAAGGGTTGCGGCCAGCAACCCGGCTAGCCACGCGGCGATGAGCAGGGGAAAGCGGTCAAGGGTGCGGCGACGCACCGCGCCCGCGCGGCTTGCCCTTGACGGCTGAAGGGGCGGCACCCTTTTACGCGCGAGGGATCGTCACCGGATGGCCGGGACGAAGACTCGGGCGCGGGACGCGCTAGAGCCCGGCCGGCTGCGCAGCAGGCGGACGCGGCACAACGAGGAACCGGGAGCCTTTGGGGGCAGTTGGTAAACCGGAAATCAAGCTGGGGAGAGCACACATGAAGCGAGTTACGAAATGGCGGGCGGCGGCGAAACGTGAGCTGATCGCGCCTCGCGGAGACAAGCGGTATATCCGCCGCGATGCGAAAGGCCGCATCGAGGAAAGCGATGATGTGAGCCGCTCGCTTTCCCAGGACCGCCGCAAGACGGCAAAGAAGGAAGTGAAAGCCGGACAGGACCAGGGCGGCCGCAAGCCTGCAAAATCCAAGGCGCGGAAAAAATCGAGTGCACGCAAGTAACGCAACTCTCGATCTCTTCGGCGTCGGTCTCCTTCCCGAAGGCATGAAGTATCAGCCGGAGTTTCTCTCCGCTGACGAAGAGCGTGTGCTTCTGACTGACATCGAAAAGCTTCCATTCAGGGAATTTGAATTCCGCGGCTTCACCGGCAAGCGCCGTACCGTTTCTTTCGGCTGGCGCTACGACTTCAATGGCGGTGGTCTCACGAGAACCGAGGACATGCCTGAATTCCTGACCCAGGTCCGGGCGCGTGCCGAGGCATTCGCCGGCATTGCGCCCGGCAGCTTCCAGCAGGTTCTCGTGACCGAGTACGCGCCCGGCGCCGGGATCGGCTCGCATAAGGATCGCTCCGTCTTTGGCGATGTTGGCGGCATTTCGCTGCTTGCCTCATGTAGCTTCAGGCTGCGCAGGCGAACGGCCATGTCCTTCGAGAGGAATACGCTCGTCGCCGAGCCGCGTTCTATCTACCTTCTCCGCGGTCCCTCGCGCACCGAATGGCAGCACAGGATTCCCGGTGTCGAAAGCCTGCGCTACTCGCTGATATTACCGGATGGATAGGTCGGGCCTTCCTTTGCCGCCCTAACCTGCCGGTCACGCTCAGCGCAGAGATCGTCAACCTTGCTCCGTGGAGCCTAGGCCCTCATCACTGGCCCCTGATGATCATCGTTTCCGAGAGCACGCGCTGCCGCTCCAGTTCTGATTTACGGAAACTTAATAAGTCATTGCCAACGTCTTGAGCATTGCAACGCGTCGCGGCAGCGACTTCGTTTCCGCTAGTTATCATCTATGACCTGCTCGGTTGGCAGTCTCTTCATGGGAGAGGCCGATGCTCAAAGGATGCATGATTGCTGCTTTCGCACTGCTTTTCTTGGCGTTGTGCGATCATCAAGTGTCAAACGGAAAGTACACTGACGCGGTTCTGGTCATGACGAAGCAGATAACTCGCTCATTTGGCGCATGACAGAGCGGGGAATCCATTCAGACGGACTAAGGCTAGACAAACGTGCAAAGTAACGGCTAGTCATTCGCATGGGTTGGATTCCGAATTGGCTGCGATGGGCAGATGTCAGACTGCGGCCTAGGTCAGGCGCTCAGGTCGACTTACAACCGCTGTCGGAGCGCAGCGGCCGATGGCTGAAAGCGAACTTGTTTCGCTTCCCGGGCGCGGTGTGGTCGCGGAAGCGTGGCTGTGTGGAGCTGTCAGAGGGTGACGTGATCGCACTGCATCTTGTTGTCGCGCGGATCACGGAAGCCGGGCTGAAGGTGCGGCTATCGGGGCGCCTTCGCGGCTGGGACTGTGCGTCGCCGGTTTGGACTTTGCTGGTGCGCGGCGCTAGCGGGTATGGCCTCCTCCTTAAGGCACGAGGCCAAACTTACTGCCCACCACCGCCACAAATCCGTTCTGTCAAGCCAGAACGTTCCGAAGAAGGGCAACTTGTTTCCAAAGAGAAACGGACTGCGGACGAAAGTCGAACCTAGTGGTCGATCCCAAGGCGATGCAGGTCATGCTCACCACTCCCGAGGACGGGAGGTCTAATTGAGATTAGGCGCTCAATCGAACACTAGGTCGTCAGCTATCGCTATCGCTCTCGTTCGCACCGGCAGTCTATGAGAAAGCTCTCGGTCAATGACCGCGCGTACAGCCGGTGCCGCTACTACGTCGGTGCGCGTCATCAAGTCCCGGATTTCGAACCGGCCATCGATGCTGATAGTCTTCAGAGAGGCGATTATTTCGGTGACCTTGCTGCCGGCTCCGAATGGCAGCAGCAGCCGTTCATATTCCACCTTATGCCCGGCAGCGTCCTCAAGTTCCGACACCGTGTAGACTGGGCATCGTCGTGCGACGCAGAGATGGTAGACCGGCATGACAGAAGACGCCAATCGGGGGCCCACATAATTATCCAGCCGGCGCCCCTTCCCGGTTTTGCCGTACGCGGCGGACATTCGGGTGCCTTCGCTTTCTATCGTGAGAACTGGCGGCCACTGGGCGGTATCGACGACGTAATAAACGAGATCATCTGCTTCTTCCGCAAGGCGGCCCGGCACATATTCTGAGACGGCGGGGAGGCTGTCCTCGCGCGCATAGAGCCGAAGCCAGGTGTTTAGTAGATCGCGTTGGCGGATCGCCCTCACGACCGCGGGCGCTGCGCTCTGAAAGTCCATAGCTAAGACGCCTCAAAGGTTGCGACGCAGCAGGCTAGGGCCCCTCGGCTAAAGGCCCGTTAACATCTGATCCTATCGTTTGACAGGTTTCCAAAGCACATTCGGCCGCCGCTGATCAGGCGGCGCCGCAGCGATCGGCGAAGAGTTTCAATGCCGCCCTGCGAGCGGGGTCGGGATCGCAGTAGCGTCTCTCTGTCACTGGCGATGACCAGGGGTCTGGTGATGACTACCAAAACAACGGCAGGGGCGAGGTGCCTCGGTCGATAGCACTGCTACTCGTAGCGATCGAAAATTCCGCGGCGGTGCCGCGCGTGCTCTGCAAGCTTGTCCCACTCTACCGCCAGACGCAGCCATGCTTCCCGGGCATCTTCTGTCTCGGCGTCGTGCGCCATCTGGCGACATTCACCAGCGTTGCTCTTAAACCGGTGAGCATCGGGTTGAGACACGCCCGCCTCCTTCCCTCCACAATGAAGGAGCGGAGGGCTTGTTCCCTCGGAACGCACCGTGGGACCGAAGCAGCGGAATGCGCGCTGCTTCAGAAGGAGCCGGCGACTACTGCGAAGGGCAACCAAATGCCGGTCAGAATGCCTAAAGTTTACCAGGCTTTAGGCCCGCAGGGCCAGTGTAGGAGCCTCGGCGTACATTCACACTTGTCCTAGAATGCCACCACCGCCCAACAATGTTCCTAGCTATCTTGAACGAGCCGCCATGGATGCGATCCGCGGCGATCCGAACTATCACGCTAGTGCAGTGACCATTCTAAAGCTGATGCGCAAAGGTTGGGTCGAGACGAAGGCCGGGAAGGGGCTACGGAAGTACCAGATCACTTCCAAGGGCGAAGAGGCGTTAAAAGCCAAGATGCGGACTTATTGACGGACGGGCAGAGTGGCTGTCAACGACTTATCATTCGCTTCAAGCTCTATCGCTCTCTTTGCCGCGACGCACCGGACTGCTCGCCAGCGGCTGCGCAGTCGGATCGGCATAATGACCTGCTTTACTTCAACAATTCAGCGAAGAGCGGCCCTCTCCTTCTACTCGCTCGACCCTGCTGCTTTCGAAACCGCTGCAAGCAAGCGTAAACCGCTTGCCGAGTTCGGCCCAGCCGGTCGGTAGCCAACTCAGGTGTCGCCCCTGCGTCGAAGAGCGAGAGTAACTCCGCTTCTTCGGCGGCGTAGCGCATCGAAATTTCGCAGCTGTTGTTCCGCCACGAATCCCGACGAAGCCTAGACGTTCTTTCATTGGGCATTCACCGGCGCAGTACCTTAGCCCTTCCGAAGCTGCTTCTCGGTTCCCGAATTAACTTCCAGCGAGGGCATCAAGCTTAATTTGAAGCTTTGATTGCGGCGTCGCATCGGAGGGGTAGTTTCGCGCACCGGACATTGCCCCCGTCCGGGCTCACCATGGTGAAGCCGTCGCGCCATTATATTCGGCGCGGCGGCTTCGTTTATCGCTCACAACCTTATGAGATTTATTTGGCGAACAGGCCCGACGATGACCGGTCCGATCTCGTTGAGATGAGGCGACAGATCACGAACTTGCGCTCGCAACACTCTGACAATCTTCTCGTCACATCGCGATTGAACCGCTTCCTCGTGAAGATTGCTTTTCTCTCAGAGCCAAAAGATGCGGCGCACGCTCGACATCTTCAGTCTGAATTCGCTCGGATGCTGCGAACTGTTGACGAAATCGTCTCACGAGGCCGATCCACGAAGCCGCGGCCCAAGTAACATTAACGCACCAACGTTGTTGCGCCAAGGTGTCTGGCCTCCCTAGCAAGCGATAGGAGCGCGGCCCTTCCCCTTTTTGCAAACTAGTCGGGCCGGGTCATCAGGCGTTGTAGTGCAACAGACATTCATTCCTCATTCTTTGAGCGGCGGTCGCTCCATTCGACGCGCACGACGCAGACGCGCAGGGCTGCATCGAGGGCGCTATCGTCGGGGGCGTCAGCTAGATTGCTCCTCGATAGCTCGTCCGGCAGCCGCCGGCGGAACTCCTTGTCGCCTTCGATGCCCTTTCTGCCGATTGGAATCAGCCTTGATCAGGCTCGCATCGATTTTCCAAATCATTCATTACCGACCAGCCGCTCGTCGATACAGCGGCGCAACAGGCTCTAAATCACACGACGGTCGCTCTGTCGGAAGCGGCCGTGCCTGTGTTCGGACAATGGTCGAGCGATCCGGTACTGCACCATCCAGACCAGCCGGCAAACCATCTGTAGGCCAAGTTTAGGTGGGCCCCATCGCACGCGCGCCGCTCTGATCGAATGCCGAGGCGGTAGCCGATCAGCAGCATCCCGATCATCAACTCGGGATCGATCAAAGGTCGACCGACACTGCTGTAGAAGGTGCCAGATCCTGCCTGACCTGTTCAAGGTGACAACTCTGTCTATCGACCGGAGCAAGTGGTCGGCAGGGATATGCCGTCCGAGCGAGAACTCATAGAACAAAGTAGCCTGTTCGACTTGCCGATGTCGCATCACGACTTCAACTCGCCAGAATATCGTCTTTGACCCACAATCTAGGATCGTGGCAGACTACCTTAGCTGACGTCAGCTCCTTACCAGAAGAGCAGAAGCCTCGAACCGGAGGACTAACATTGGAGAAGTATTACTTAGTCGCTATCGTCACGTTAGCTACCGGCATCGTGATTTTTGGAATGGCGCTCACGGTCTCACGAACACACACGCATACAGGAATACTTGCGCCCGCCATGACGGGCGATCCTCTCCTCGAGAGGACAATCCGAGCACACTCAAATACGCTTGAATGGTTGCCGATCTTTCTCGCTTCGATGTGGCTATTCGCAATTTACTGGAGTCCAGCTTGGGCCGCTGGTTTCGGAGCGATCTGGTTAGTTGGACGGATAGCTTACTTCGTCGGATATCGTGCAGACGCGAAACGGCGTTTTCCTGGCTTCTTCATCCAGTCCCTTGCACACTTCGCACTCATGCTGGGGGCGCTCGGTAGGGTCACTTATCTGGCCATGTAATCTGGTCCTGTCCTAGCTGAGGCCGAAGGAACATGGCGATGCCGAATGGAAGCCGCAGGGACCATTGCCAGGCGGTCTATAATACCAAGGCCGAGAATGAAGTAAGCTGGTTCAGGAAAGCCCGGCACTTTCAGTTGAGCTTTTGGCGCAGGTCGGCGCGTCCGATATCCCATAAAGACGAAAGAGTAGTGGCATGCTGCCACATGCAAAAGTCGCAACGAGGTCCGGTGAAACGGACTTGAATCGTGCGCGGGCTGTCTGTTCGGAGATCAGGGCTCGATCCGATCGAACAGCGGAGGATATCGAGACACTGTCCGCGAGCTCCGTGTCATCTGCCCGGCTTGAAGACCGTTCCTGGAATTGCAAGCATGCCAACAACTATCTCAGCAGGGTGGCGCTGAGCGCGGAGCGTGGTTTCGCGACAACGAAGGCGATTTTTCGGCATCGGCGCGGGCGATCCGATAACCGGATCTCGCCCGAAGCGGGTTCGGCATTGATCATCGGGATCACTTCCTTTCGGATGTCATGAGCAGTAGTCCGATGGCGATCAGGATCACCGCCAATCTGAATTCGCCACCGACAATGATCCGACGTTCTCGCATGACGGCCACGCGAGCGCGGGGCATCGGCTCCAATCCAACGAAGAAAATCGGCTCGCTTTGAGCTTGCAGCCGTCTCTTGCCGACGCAATTCGCGCAGCGACCGAGAGATCCTGCGGTCAAGAGCCGTTCTGGCGCGCCGGCGCATTCTCCCCTGCTGTTGCAGGTGTCGCACCTAATCGAGGCGAGGCCGCCTTCAGTCGCAGCAATGGCATGCGGCTTCAATGATCCGTTTCTTCCGGAGGCCGTGGCGAGCACTGATGGCACGCGAGCTCCTCTACATGCACGATTATCTCCTATCGGCGGTGGGGATCCCCGAACTTAAAAAAAGCGCGCAGTAGCCGAAGCGCATCAGCTCACACAAGGCTTTCCGACGGCGACTGCCCTCGTTCACCAACCCTGTTGGGAAGGTGCCGGGACCGCCCCAGGTTACATTCGAAAGCATCTACCCAGAAGCCGATACGTCCCTCCGGCCGTTCGCAGTGACCACCAGGAATCGCGCGCGAAATGATAACAGTGCGGGGCACTATGCAGTGCAGACTGTTTATTTCGATGTCCGATTTCGATTAGATGGCTTCGCGGGGCAACGAACTTCGCCAAGATGGACCAAGAGACAATTGGTATTGCCCCGGGGAGGCGCTCATGAAGCCGGTAACATTGCGCGGACCCGGGCTGTTCATTAGCCAGTTCATCGGTGCCGAGCCGCCGTTCGATATGCTTGAGGGGATTGCCGGATGGGCGAAGGCCCTGGGCTTCAAGGCCTTGCAGATCCCGCTTTCTGACCCGCGGCTGAAGGATCTCGCCGGGCTGTCGGAGCCGGACGCGCTTGCGCGCATTGAGACGGTGATGTCGAAGGCGGGTCTCGTGGTCAGCTAGATCGCGGCGCAGCGCTCGGGGCAGTTGCTGGCCGTGCATCCGGCCTATGACGAGAGGATGGATGTACTGGCCGCGCCGGAAGTCCGTGGTAAGCCCGCCGCGCGGCAGGCCCTGGCCGAGCAGGATCTGCGCCGCGCGATCGCGCGCGCCGCGGTGCTCGGCACCGGGAAAGTCGTCGTATTCTCGGGCGGGCTTGCATGGCCCTATTTCTATCCCTATCCGCCGCGACCCGCGGGCCTGATCGAGCGTGCCTCCGTAAAATTGGAAACCCAGAGTGCGACCTCGGCGCCTTCGACCGGCTTGCCCGACGCATCGAAGCGCTGAATATCAAATGATGTTGATCTATCAAATGATAATGTCCGCGGTCAGTTCTTAATGCACTTTCGGTACAGCATCGCAGGGCTAACACGGAGCGCGCCATGCAGAAACGACGACGGTTCAAACAAACCGAAACACTCGAAGAACGACTAGCGAAGGAAGCTGACAGGCTGAAGCATCAGGCACAGACCATGCCGCTCGGCCTGCAGCGAGATCATCTCATTCGGAAAGCGCGGCAAGCCGAAACCGCCTCGCATATTAGTGATTGGCTGCGGTCTCCTGGTCTGCAGGCGCCAAAATAAAATAGTCGCCGCTCCTAAGCGAAGACGTACGCCGCGACGACTAGCGCAATGCTAAGAATGATGATGCCGACGAAGAACCGGCCCATCACCTCTCCTTGCGAATACCCTTGAATTTCTTCGCGGACTTCTTGACAGCCATGAACTCGCCGCTGGTCTTGTTGCGCTTAGTGGAGGTCTTGGTGAGCGGATTCCTGAGCTGCGTGCGCTTCTTCACAGCGCCCTTGCGGGCATTGTCGCCGGTCGGTCTGTTGACTGCCATCATACCCTCCGTTTGAGCAACAACCTCCAAATTTGTGGAACGTTCCTGACTCGGAACCAATTTACAATCGGCTGGGTTATCTCTGCAACACAGGAGGACACCATGGGCTTTGGAAGAGGCGCACTGCTTTGGATGCTGGGCATCCCGCTGCCGATTATTCTTATCCTCGCACTGTTCTGGCATCACTAACGGCGGATGGACCCCTGATGCTAAGCGAGGCCCCTCGGTCCGCCGAGGGCCTTTGCATTGCCGTTCCGCTTGCAATATTTGCAAAGGATGATGCTTGCGATCTTGGACATCTCTGCAGACGTGTCCATTGTTCATGAATGCTGGCTCCTACTGCGGCTACCAGCAGCATATGACCCACTGTTTTGCCCGACGGCGCAAGAGAATTGTTGGCCTTTAGCGAAATGGGCGCAAGGAGCGCCGGGCCATTGGCGACGCGAAAGCGAGGTGGCCTTGCTCGACGGCTGCTTCAAGCTGGAGTGCGGCTTTCCTGCGGACACTTACCGCATCTGCGACGGAGCGAACTCAGGCTACCGCGTCCGCTCAATTTGGGCAAATTTTACGAGCCACTCGACCAGAACTCACCATGACGACATTCGGGGCTCCTTTTCGAGTCCCCATCTCAACATTGAGATAGCGCAAGATGGGCGGCACCGCGCTCACACACTGTTGGTTTGTTGCAAAGGTATGGACTAGCCGTGGCGACGGGCTGGCCGGGCCGTCAAATTAATTTCCGCTTCGTTGTAACGCGAGTGCAGAACCGAACTGCCACCGTCGTAACATGTGACAGATAAGCGGAGGGCGGCGGGCGAGCTGTCGCAAGCGCCGCTAGTGCGACACGGCTTCGAGTGCCGCCCGCAACAGTTGTGCAGTTTCCGCAACCGCAGGCTTACTCGGAGGCGCGCAACGCTCAGGCCAAACACCTGCTTGGCAACATAGGAGTTGCGTACCGCATTGGGATCAGTCGACTGGACCCCCCAACAGTTGCTACCCGGAGACCGGCCCACAGCCCCTCTCGTCGAGCAAGTCGGGAAAGCCACCTGGCGCGGCCGATCAGTCGAGGTCGCATCGACCTGTGCAATGCGCCATCGGGTAACATTCTCATGCGGCCATACGAGGGGTCAAATCGCGCGCCGAATGGCAGGAAGTTTGCATCCGAGCGCGAACCCGACGCCACTGACCCATCGCTTACCTCCCGGGTGGCCGTGACTGACTATGTGATCAATGTCACAATACCTGCTTGTCTTTTGTCACTCTCTGCCTAGGCAGCGCATATTCGTCGGGGACTGAAATGGGCTTTTTCGTCGGTTTTCTTTGATCATGTTCATATGGTGACTGATGTGCGTTTCGGCACACGGCGAACGCCGTGTCGCGCTGGTCTTGGGCAACTCGGCGTACAAGAGCGTACCCAAGCTCTCCAACCCTGCGAACGATGCCGCCCTGGTCGGAGGCATGTTCCAGAAAGCCGGGTTCGACTGGATCGACATCAGGACCGATCTAAACGCTTCCGAGATGCGCAAGGCCCTTCGTGACTTCGGTGGTCGGGCGCGAGATGCTGAGGTCGCTGTCATCTATTACGCCGGTCATGGCATTGAACTCGACGGCACCAACTACCTAATCCCGACTGATGCGGCTCTTGAGACTGACAGCGACGTTCTTGACGAGACCGTGGCGCTAGATCGGGCGCTGTTCGCCGTCGAGCCTGCCAAACAGCTCCGGCTGATTATTCTCGATGCCTGCCGAGACAATCCATTCGCCAAAAATGATGAAACGGACGGTTGTTGCCCGTGCTATCGGTCGCGGTCTTGCAAAGGTCGAGCCGTGAAGCCCGAACACGATGATCGCGTTCGCGGCGAAAGCGCGGGTCCACGGCATCCGATGGCAACAGCAAGAATAGCCCATTCGCCGCAGCGCTTGTCGAGCGGCTACCTACGCCGGGTCTCGATTTGCGCAAGGCGTTCGGCTTCCGGAGAGGAAGCCGGCTACTAACCGCGATGAAGCGACCAGCTTGATGAGACCCGAAGCAGATAGAAGCCGCGCCCTCCAGGCCTGTGGACAGGTCATCTGTAACCAAGCAACGGGAGATGTTTGCCTGCCGCCTTGAAATCCTGCTGTGAATGCTTAATTACCATCTCGGCGCCATCCCATTGGATGGACAATGGATTGTACCCCATGACCGACAATGTCCGCGAGCTGCGACCCCGGACCCCGGATACGGAGAAGATCACAATCAACCTAGGCTATGTGGACCTCGGCCAGGTCGATCTCATGGTGCAGGAAGGGTTTTATTCGAACCGCACCGATTTCATCCGGACGGCGATCCGCAACCAGCTCGAGCGGCACGCGGATGTGGTCAAGCAATCCACCGCCCGTAAAAGTCTGGACCTGGGGCTGCGTAATTATGCCCGCGTCGATCTCGAGAGGGCGCGGCGCAACGGCGAGATGCTGCACATCAACGTCCTCGGCTTGGCGACTATCGACCAGGACGTCACGCCCGAGCTGGCGCGCGCCACAATTGCCTCGGTCTCGGTGCTCGGAGCCCTTCATGCCAGCCCCGCGGTCAAGGCCGCTCTCGCCGACCGAACGAGGTGAAACGATGCTGAATCCAGCCATGGTCCGCGAAGCGACTCGCCTCACACGTGCCGGCCAACTGGTCGAAGCCACTGCAGTGCTGCAGCGCATGCTGCGCGGCGATGGCGGCCCCGCAGCGACAAGGGGAAACGCTGTGCCTGTCGAGCGTGCGAGGCTCGAGCCGCCGACACTCGAGCTGAAGGCCAACGTGGTCGAGGAGAGGAAGAGCGGGCCGTCCACGCAAGCCACGCCTGCCAAACGACACAAAGCCTCCGCGCCCTTCGGCGGCATTAAAGATCTTTCCGGTTTCAGCCTGCCAGGTTTGGTCGGGCGCGCTCCACTGTCCAAAGCGGATATTGCACCGGACGGCACAAGGTTCGTCTCTGCCACCTTCACCAACGCGGCGGGAAGTCGGACCTACAAGCTGTTCATACCCAACCGCGCTGATGGAGGACCGCGACCCCTCATCGTCATGCTTCACGGCTGCACCCAGTCACCGGACGATTTCGCCGCCGGCACCCGGATGAATTTTCTGGCGGACGAGCGGAATTGCTTCGTTGTCTATCCGGAGCAGCCACGCGGAGCCAACCATGCGAAATGCTGGAACTGGTTTCGCACGGGGGACCAGCGCCGAGATAGCGGCGAGCCTTCGCTGATCGCCGGGATCACCCGCCAGATCATGCGGGAGCATCCTATCGATCCCAAGCGCGTCTACGTCGCAGGACTGTCGGCCGGCGGGGCCGCCGCGGCCATCATGGGTGCGACGTACCCCGACCTATACGCCGCCATTGGCATCCACTCCGGCCTGGCTTGTGGGGCTGCCAGCGACCTTCCGTCCGCACTGGCCGCTATGCAGCGGGGCAGCGCTGGACCGATCGGGACGGCCCGCGCCTGGGTGCCGACCATTGTCTTCCATGGCGATCGCGACACCACGGTGCATCCGAGCAATGCTGACCGGATTCTCCGTGGGCCGGACGACGATGCGAGCCTGAGGACGAAAATTCTTCGCGGGCGAGTACCTGAGGGGCACGCATATACCCGCACCATCCTCACCGATGGAGGTGGCTTGGACATGTCCGAGCACTGGAGCGTCCACGGCGCCGCCCATGCCTGGTCGGGAGGCAGTCCTGCCGGGTCCTACACGGATCCGCGCGGGCCGGACGCGACCAGGGAAATGCTGCGTTTCTTCCTCGAGCATTCGCTTGCTTTACGCGGAGAGTAGGACGGCGGCCTGAATGTAGCGTTCGCTCACAAATAAGTAGCGCGCCGGAAAACTGATACGCGGAAAGACAAGCCAGCCGCGACCGACATCATGGGAGCGTTGCGCCGGAGCATGGGCAGGAGGAGGCGGCGGCGAAGGCTGCTAAGCCGGCCAAGAAGCCGGGGAAGGCTGTTGCGGGTCAGAAGGAAAATGCTTATGCGGGGCCGCAGGAGTCGCTGCGGCGAAAAGCAACGGGCCAAGGACACCGCAACTCGGTCTGACCGGCAACCACGCAGCAGGGAGCTATCGATGCTGAGAACCTTGTTCACGGTCGCCTTCATGCTCTCTGTATCCCCGTCACTTGGTGCCCAAGAGAAGCTATCCGCCGAGAGTGCGAGCGCCAATTTTCAGAAGAATTTCGCGTCCGCGTACAACCGAGGCGACGTTGACGCAATGGCGGCAGCATTCGCCGAGGATGCAATCAGAGTTACTCCTAGCGGAATTTTCCAGGGTCGCGATGCCATACGGCGCAGTTTTCAAGAAGCCCTAAAGATAGGACTGCACGACTACTCCGTCAGGCGCGTCGTATCTCGCACAGAAGGATCGTTCATACTGAATGTCGGAGAATGGCAGGCCAAAGTGGGCGATCAGCCTTTCCGCGGCTACTACAGCGCAATCCTGGCCGGCGATGGCGACGAAATGAGGATCATTGAGGAGACGGTTAGCATCGCGGCGCCATAGCGGCGTCGCAGGTAGCTCATTCTTTTGCTTTTGGCACCATTCGACCTTCATGCACCTCATGCGTTACGGCGCGGCTGTCCTCTGAAACCGGCAAACGCTTCACCAGTCGCTCACCGCACCAGAGCTCGACGGAATTGCCGTGCAGCATCTGCCTCGCCCAGACGATGGCGTCCTCGTCGTTGGCGCAGGCGAACGTGCGGGAGTTCTCGCGACCATTCGCATCAACGATGCAGGCTCGATATTGCATTCTCAGCTCTTCTGATTCGGCGGTTCAGCTCGACCGAACTGTAAGCACTGACCGGCCAAAATTTAACTCTTTTCGTCTCGTAACCTTACGCCAGGCGCTGTCGCTGAGCGCGCGAGCCCAGGATCATTTTCGAGGTTTTTTCAATGAGCGGAACGAGACCCTTCTACCACGGCACCCGGGCCGACTTGAAGCCGGGGGACCTGATCGCTGCCGGTTTTCGCTCCAATTACGGAAGGCGGGCGCAGGCATCCTGGGTCTATCTCACGGGTACTTTGGAAGCAGCCATTTGGGGCGCAGAGCTGGCACACGGCGACGGCGCGGAGAGGATCTACATCGTCGAGCCGACCGGGAAGATCGTGGATGATCCCAACTTGACCGACAGGAAATTCCCTGGAAACCCCACGCAATCCTACCGGTCGCGCGAGCCACTCCGCGTTATCAGCGAGGTCAGCCAATGGACCGGACATTCCGCCGAGCGGCTGAAGGAGATGAAGGACCACATCCAGCGGCTGAAGGAGGAAGGCGTGGAGGCGATCGACTGATCTTCGATAGAGATCGTAGCCCTCGGCTTCGCGTTCGCAACGGAGAACAGCCTGGCTTGACTTGCCCCGTTTGAGGATGTCCCCGGCCAGCGTCGGATCCTTGAAGGAGATTTTGAATGGCAGCTTCTGTTGAGATCGCAATCCTGCTCTATCAGGGTGTGACGGCGCTCGATGCGGTCGGGCCCTGGGAAGTGCTGTGGCGCATCCCGGGCGCGCAGGTGCGGTTCATAGGCAAGGAAGTCGGGCCCGTCGTCGCGGAAGGCGGCGGCCTTCTGCTTGGAGCCACCCACTCAATTTCGGAGACGATCTGCCCCGACGTGGTCATTGTTCCCGGAGGCTCGACCACCCCCAGTCAGATGGTCGACGACGAGGTCCTCGATTGGCTGCGGAAGGTGCACCGAACCTCGGTGTGGACAGCTTCGGTCTGCACGGGAGCTTTGATCCTTGGTGCGGCAGGAATCCTGAAAGGGCAGCCGGCGACGACGCACTGGTACAAGATGGGCGTGCTGCGGATCATGGGTGCGAAGCCCAGGCCCGATGAGCGCGTCGTCCGCTCTGGGAAAGTCGTCACGGCGGCGGGCGTGTCGGCTGGCATCGACCTGGCGCTCTGGCTGGCCGGCGAAATTGCGGGCCGTGAGCGGGCCGAGGCCATCCAACTGGTGATTGAATACGATCGGCATCCGCCTTTTGATGCCGGTCACATCAGCAAGGCCTCCAAAGAGGTGCAGCGCCTGGCCAACAAGATGATGGACGACAGTATGCCCGCAGACCAGCGGCGGCTCGTTCCCAAGATCGCCTGGAATCGCTTCCTTGACCTCGTCCGCACGGGGCAATAGCACCGGGACCCGTTGGGCGCCCGGCGGTTACCTTACGGAAGATCGCCCTCCGTTAGGTGCGTCTCTGGCCGAACGAATGGCGAGTTGACTGCGGCTGGCACCATCAGCGAAGTCTGCGCCAACATTTTGCTGTTTCCCGGCTGAGCGCGACCCGGCGAGAAAAAGTGAACGCTTGATCCTGTTCTACGTTGAGGCCGGTGACCGGCGTCATCGGGGTGCGGATGCCATTTTGACAGGAGATGCGAGAGAATGCACCGGAGCAACTCCCACAACGCCGCAAAAAAATCCACCATTCTTCTGGTTGAGGATGAAGCTCTCCTCCGTGAGATGCTGGAAGAGACCTTGATCGAGGCCGGTTACGGGGTTGTTAGCGCCGCATCGGGCGAAGAGGCCGCCCGTTTGCTCATCAGAACGCCGCTTCCGCGAGCTGTGGTCACGGACATTAATCTCGGCCGCGCCAGGATGGACGGATGGGGGCTGGCTCGCCTCGCACGCGAGAACGACCCAAGCTGCGGGATCCTGTACGTCTCCGGCGATAGCGCCCACCGATGGGCCTCCAATGGCGTGCCCGGCAGCATTCTCCTGCCTAAGCCGTTCGCGCCGGCCCAATTGGTCCAGGCTTTGTCGGATCTTCTCATCCGAACGTCATAGCTGCCGGGCGCCGGAAAAGGGATGCATCCGGGTTCAGTTCACCCTAGGCTTCTCGAAACGATAAGAACTGTCTCGCGTTCAGGGGTACCAAGTGTCTGTCGAGTTTCGAAACAACGTGCAGGTCCGCGGCCGCGGCGAGCGTGCCATGATGTTCGCTCATGGGTTCGGGTGCGACCAGAACATGTGGCGCTTCGTGGCCCCGCCGTTCGAAGACGAATTCAGCACGGTGCTGTTCGATCACGTCGGAGCGGGCCGCTCGGACCTCACCGCGTACGACCGCCACAAGTATTCGAAATTGTCCGGTTATGCCGACGACGTCGTCGAGATTAGCCAAGCACTCGGGCTGAAGGGCGCGGTCTTCGTGGGACATTCCGTCAGCGCCATGATCGGAGTTCTCGCTGCGATCAAGGATCCGACATTGTTCGAGAGCCTTATCCTTGTCGGCCCCTCGGCGCGCTACATCGACGATGGCGACTATGTCGGCGGCTTCAGCGCCCAGCAGATCGAGGAGCTTCTTTCGTTTTTGGAGGAGAACCACATGGGGTGGTCGGCGCAGATGGCGCCTGCCATCATGGGCAACCCCGACCGTCCCGAACTTGGCGAGGAACTAACCAACAGCTTCTGCCGTACTGACCCCGCCATCGCCAAGGAATTTGCCCGGGTCACCTTCCTCTCCGACAACCGCGCCGACCTGGCCAAGGTCAAAGCGCGCACACTGATCCTCCAGTGCAGCGAAGACATTATCGCCGGACAACAGGTGGGTGCGTACGTCCAGCGCAACATTTCGAACAGCAAAATGGTCGTGCTGAAGGCGACCGGCCATTGTCCCAATCTGAGCGCGCCCGAAGAAGTCGTCGCCGCAATCCGAGAATTCGTCTGAGTGAACAACAATTATCCCGCTGACAGTGATTTCGAAGACCTCTACGAAAACGCGCCTTGCGGGTACCTCTCGGTTCGTCCGGACGGCCGTATCGATCGGGCCAATCGGACCCTTGCGGGCTGGATGGGCTACCAGCCCGATGACCTTCCCGGGATGCGGCTGAGCGACTTGCTCAACATGGCGGGACGCATATTCCTCGAGACCCATGTCGCGCCGCTACTCCGGATGCAGGGCTTCTTCGACGAATTCGCGCTCGATCTCCTCACAAAGACCGGGGCTCGGCTGCCGGCCATCGCCAACGCCCGCGAGCGGCGGACGGACACGGACGCGCTTCTGTTCACCCGCCTGACGATCATGCGCGCGGCGGACCGGCGCCGCTACGAGCGTGGGCTGATCGACGCCCGCAAGGAAAGCGACGAGCTCAAGACCGTGCTGGAGGAGCGCCTTCAGCAGGAGCGTGCAAATGCGGAACTGCGTGAGCAGTTCATCGCCGTGCTCGGCCACGACCTGCGCAATCCGCTCGCATCGATTGCGGCCGGCGCACGGCTGATGCTCAAGGCCAAGACTTCGGAAGACGCGCTTCGGCTCGAGTCCATGATGCAGAGCAGCGTCGGCCGAATGGCCAAGATGATCGAGAGCGTCATGGACTTGGCACGAGGCCGCCTTGGCGGAGGCATCTCGCTGTCCAAGTCAATTACGGCGATTGAACCCGTGCTAGACCAGGTCGTCGCCGAATTGACGGCGGCTCATCCGGAGCGCCGCATCGAAGCCAGCTTCGAGGTCGAGACACCGGTCTTCTGCGATCCGGCCCGTATCGCGCAATTGTTCTCGAACCTGCTCGGTAACGCAATCAGCCACGGCGCGCCCGATCAACCAGTGCGGGTCGAAGCTACCGCCAAAGCAGAAATGTTCGAGCTCTCGGTGGCCAATGGAGGTGCGGCTATTCCGGAGGAGGCTCGGACGCGCCTGTTTCAGCCGTTCTACCGAGGAAAGGCGCACGGCCCTTCTCAAGGGTTGGGACTTGGTCTGTACATCGCGTCTGAAATAGCGAAGGCGCACGGAGGTTCAATCGAAGTCGACTCGACCGACACAGAAACCAAGTTCACCTTGCGGATGCCCCTCGAAGGCGATGGATCCCTCCGGCCGCATTCCACTCGCTGAGACCAGCGGCCTCCGGCGCGGTGGGCCGTCGATGCGAACGAATTCTACGGCGGCAACCGGCGGGCCTCGTGCATAGGAACACGGGCTGGCTTCTCGGCATCTCTCACTGGGTTTCGTCCACCCTCCAGATGAACGAGAGTGATTTGGTCAATTTCCATCACCTCAGCCTCTTCCGGCGTCGGGCTTGCCAAACCTTCTACCGAAGCTGTCTGGAGGAGAGGCGGAAAAAGGGCGTGCGCCTGCTCCGCAGCTGGCTCACTGCGCAGCAGCGCGCACAGTTCGATCGGGATGGCTATTTCGAAGTGGTCGGGTCCGACACGGGTACGCGCTATCGCATCCGTCGTGGCACGTCGGCCAATATCCGCGAGGTCGATGCCTCCGGTCGGCTGGGAATGGGACGGTGCTTTGTACCCGCCGGCGAACTCGTCGAAGGAGACGTGATGCTGGTACAAAAGATTGCCTTGGAGACGAGTGAACTTGAGACGCTGAACATCGCCAAGAACTTCTACGGGTGGTGACGCACGCGGCCCAAGACAATCCGTGCGCCTGCTTTCTCCCAGTCGTGCGCAACCAAAGTTCCGTGTGCACTTGTGTACAAAGCGCCGAATCCTTAAATCAGAGTGCAGTACCGACGATCGCGCTACCCGCCAACCGCAGGAGCTGCGCCGTGGCCTACAACAAACCTTTCAATATTGCCGTCATAGGAGCTGGCGCAACAAAGCTGTCGGTGGTCGCTCTCGATCTGGAAAACGCGGAAGCTGCGTGCGACGTTGCCAAGCGGATGGCTGATGCGACTGGACGAACTGTCACCGTTCGCGATGCAGAAGGCGAGGTCCTCGGCATCTTTCCGGGCGCCAAGAAGAACTAGGAACGGCCAACGGCACCCGGCGTTTGACGCTCATGCCGAGGTTCTTCTTCGAGTTTGATGAAAGGCGCGCCCCCAAGGACGGGGATGGTGAGGCTGAGGCCTTGGACAAAATCGAGAGCTGTGAACTGCAGCTTCTTGAAGGATGCGAGGCGGCGAGCACCCAAATCGACGCGCTTGGGGGATCTTCGAGCAGCAGAGAAACACTAATCGATAACGTCACCCAGCCAGCAGCAAAGCCTTAGACCTCCTTTCCGGCTCGTCGCTCGATCATGGCGGGCCAAGCCTCCCGGCCCTTTTCAGTACCTGCCGCGAGCTGCGCGGCTCGAGAGAGTTCAACGGGTAAAGGGCTCTCGACGAGGCGCCTCAATGACAAAGCGCCATCTCCGCGGGAAAAATCTCCTGGGTCATGACGAGGCTCGCCAACGTTGCGCTGTGCCGGTAGCGAACACCCCGCTGCAGGACACATGGGTCCTTCTGGACTCAAATGGAGGTATCACTGTAATCTGCGAGGGAACTCGAACCCTTTAGGGTGTTCCCAATGACGAGGGGGCAATCCTTCGACCTGCGGCGATACCGACATGTCGGCGCCAGAAGACTATGGCCCGCTGGGAGGCTCATGACGCGAGATAGCGAACCTCGAAAGCCGGAAATTGCCGCATGGCAGTGGAGGCAAATCGTCAACGGCGCGACCGACACCGCCATCATCACCACCGACCTGCGTGGCCGGGTGACGAGTTGGAACATTGGCGCTTGCAACATCCTCGGATGGGCGGAAGCGGAGATGATCGGCCAGTCCTTGAGCCGCGTCTTTGCGGAGGAGGACCAAGAGGGCCAGCTTAGCCGCGAAATCTTCGACGCGATGACAAAGGGCAAGGGCGGCGGCGAAGAGGGCTGGCGTCTTCGTAAGGATGCCTCCCGATTCTGGGCCGTCGGTGAGCTCAGTCCCATCCGAGACAAATCCGAGGTTGTAGGATTCATCAAAATCTTGAGGGACCGCACGGCGCAACGCGGCGCCGAAGAAGCCATCCGGGAAGAACGCCACGCACTCGAAGTCCTCAATCGCGCCGGTTCGGCTCTGGCCGCCGAGACCGACATCCAGCGCCTGGTCCAAATCGTTACTGACGCCGGCGTCGAACTGACGCGCGCAGAATTCGGCGCCTTCTTCTACAACGTCATCAACAGCGCCGGCGAGAGCTACATGCTCTATACCCTGTCCGGAGCGCCGATAGAGGCATTCTCGAAATTCCCCATGCCGCGAAATACGGAGGTGTTCGCACCGACCTTCCTGGGGCAGGGCATTGTTCGTTCTGACGATATCACAAAGGATCCGCGCTACGGTAAGAACTCGCCCGGCAAAGGGATGCCTGAAGGTCACCTGCCGGTCCGAAGCTATCTCGCCGTCTCCGTCATATCCCGGACGGGTGAAGTGCTCGGTGGTCTTTTTTTCGGGCACGCCCGAACCGGCGTGTTCAACGAACGCTCCGAGCGGGGTCTGTCCGGGCTTGCCGCCGAAGCAGCAGTCGCCATCGACAACGTCCGCCTCTCGCAAGCCATGCACCGAGAAATCGAGGAGCGGAAGCGGGCGCAAGAGGCGCTGGTCGAACTCAACGCCACTCTGGAACGGCAAGTGACGGAGCGGACCGAACAGCTGCGCAAGAATGAGGAGGCCCTGCGACAGTCGCAGAAGATGGAGGCCGTGGGCCAACTGACGGGCGGCGTGGCGCACGATTTCAACAATCTGCTGCAGATCATCATCGGAAATCTCGAAACCTTGCAGCGCAATCTGCCGGCCGAGTTCGCCCGGCTCCAACGTGCCGCGAAGAACGCGATGGCCGGCGCGCAGCGCGCCGCTACCTTGACCCAGCGGCTTCTCGCGTTTTCGCGTCGTCAACCGCTCGATCCCAAGCCGCTCGATGTGAATGCGCTCGTCCACGGATTGTCTGAGATGGTCCATCGGACCTTGGGGGAAACGATTTCAGTGGAGACCGTGCTGGGTGCCGGGCTGTGGCGCGTCGAAGCCGATCCCGCGGAATTGGAAGCAGCAATCATCAACCTTTCGGTGAATGCACGCGACGCGATGTCCAAGGGCGGACGGCTCACTATCGAAACCAGCAACGCGCACATCGACGAGGCATATGTCGCCTCGCACACCGAGGTCGTTTCCGGCCAGTACGTTGCAATTGCCGTAACCGACACCGGAGTCGGCATGGACTCGAAGACCGTAGCGCAGGCGTTCGAGCCCTTCTTCACCACAAAAGCCGTTGGCAAAGGCACGGGCCTGGGGCTGAGCCAGGTTTATGGCTTCGTCAAGCAGTCGGGCGGACACGTCAACATTTATTCGGAGGTCGGACATGGCACGACCGTAAAGCTTTATCTGCCGCGGCTCGCGGCCGAGACCGCCGGCCAGGAACACCTCGACTCCGATCCCGCTCCTGAAGCCGCCAAAGAAGAGACGGTCCTCGTTCTGGAGGACGACGACGAGGTCAGGGCCTATTCGGTCGACAGCCTCCGCGAGCTCGGCTACCGCGTCATCGAGGCCCATGACGGTCCATCTGCCCTGAGGCTGCTCGAGCGCCAGCCTCGGGTCGACCTCCTGTTCACGGATGTCATTCTGCCCGGCGGCCTGACCGGCGCACAAGTCGCGGCTCAGGCAAAAACGCTGCGGCCCGCGCTCAAAGTGCTCTTTACAACCGGATACGCGCGCAACGCCATCATTCACCATGGCAGGCTCGATAAGGGCGTGCAGTTGATCGTCAAGCCATTCAGCTTCAGCGATCTGGCCACCAAGGTGCGCGATGTGCTGGACAGCTCGGGCTGACGCACTCCGCCGCAGCGAGCAGCAGGTCAATCACTGCATCTACCGGCAGTAACGGCTCCAGGACAGCCCGAGCGGCGCGTCAATCCCGACAGATCTACCTTCCTACCGGCGACCAAAACCCGGGCAATACCGCAAGCCCGATCGGCCAGAACTCGGCGCGCGTGCGCCGGTTCCTCACGTGCGCATTGGCACTGGGCACTAGGTCCAGAGTTAAACAGCAATGGAAAATCCGTCCGATCCCGCCGAAAGCGAATTGCTGGACAAGCTTCGGCACCATATCCGAATCCTGGTCGAAATCGGCCGGCTTAGCGCGCGCGCCGACCTAAGCCGGTTCCTTGATCAGGTCGTTGTCCAGGTCGCGCGTGCCGTGGAGATATCCCACGTTAAGGTCCTTTGCTATCGACCGCGCGAGGCCGACCTTCTTGCTCTTGCGGGAACTGGATGGAAGGACGGACTGGTTGGTAGCGCCACCTTTTCGGTCGACCTGCGTTCGCCCCCGGGACGGGCGTTCCAGACGGCAGAGCCCGTGACCATCAAGAACGTGGCTGAGCAGGAGGAATACGACTATTCCGAGTGTTTGAAGGAGCACGGCATCGTCTCTCTCACCAACGTACCGATTCTGATTGAGGGTGCGGCGTGGGGTGTATTGGAGGTGGACAGCACTACCCTGCGCGACTTCAGTGAGGACACCACCGATTTTCTCATAGCTGCGGCCGCGATGATAAGTGCAGCAGTACGGCACCACAATGCAGAACCGGACGAAAGAGAGCGCTTGATAGCCGCTGCTGCGGAAGCGCAAAGTCGCGAAATTCTGCTTCGCGAAATGCAACATCGCGTCAAGAATAATTTTCAACTGGTTATCGCCGCGATCTCCAATCAGAAACGTCGACGCCCTGCGGAAGATGTTCATCAGGCGCTCGACTACGTCGCAAGCCGCATCAGTGCAATTGCTATTGCCCATGATCAGCTCGCACCTCGACAAGACGGCCGTATCGTCAAACTATCTGACTACATCAGGGCTCTGTGCGGCGCGATACGTCAACAGGCTGACGGCGTCGACGTCGATGTGCAATGTGACGAGCTAGAACTGAGCATCGATAGGGCATTGCCGGTCGGGCTGGTTCTGAATGAGATCGCGATGAATAGCATTAAGCATGCGTTCGGACCGAGCGGGGGGAGGATCAGCGTGAGCTTGGTCGGAGGAATTGGCTATGGCGAAGCGCGCCTGACAGTGGCGGACAACGGGAGGGGTATTCGTGACATCAACGAGCATGGGTCTGGCTTAAAGCTCATCAACTCTCTGGCAAAACAGATTGGCGGGTTAGTTGAGCAAGCAAGCTCTGATTCCGGCACGGTCACCTCGCTTAGATTCCCGTTGATAACCTAATCCATTGCGAGCCATTTGATTGGCTATCTGCGATGTAGCTCCAGCGATGGCCGTTGGCTTCAGATCTGCTGACTTAGATCTCTGTGTGGCTGCAAGGAGCTAGCTCCAAGCGCTGCAACGGCGAGACGTCGCGCTAGATGGTCTGTCGCCGGGTTCGCGTCTCGTCGTAGGGGCCACGTCCGCCTGAGCAAAAAAGGCTCCGGCGCCTGAGGGACTTCTAGAGGAGAAAACTGCCGGGGCTGCTGGCCGTTCAAGCAAGTAGGCCGATGATGGCGAAAACAGAAATGGTCGCACTAAACTCATGTGAATAGCGTGCCGATGGTAGAATTGCTTTAATCGCAGAGAGCTCAGAGCACTAAACTGCCTGTTGCGAAGCCTCGCTTCATTCAACTCAAGCGGCTCTTGAGCGTGAGTCTTAGTGCTGCGATCCAGTTTCACGACAATCGAGGTGAAATGCCGCTACGCACCCAATCCGAACCGATGGCGGGTCCTCAAAAGCCGGTTTGGCCTAGGAGTCCTTGTCAATGGCCGCGGGTGGCGTGACCAAGGCATGAAGATAGCCTGGGTCGAAGTCCGCCACATCTTCCAGCTTTTCCCGGTTGAGCAACTGAAAGTGTTGATGCTGCCACTCGATCATTCCTCCTTTCCTGAGCTCTTGGAGGGTCCGGTTCACGTGCACTATCGAAAGCCCGCACGCGTCGGCGACGTTCTGTTGCGTTAAGGGAAGTCGGAAGCAGTCGTTGTCGAGCAGCCCCACGAGCTGCAATCGAGTGGCGAACTCGCAAAGAAGATGAGCGACCCTGCCCAGGGCCTGCCGTGATCCCAAATTTTCGACCCATTCGCGATAGATGGCCGCGTGAATCAACGTCTCTCGCCAGAACGCCTGAATGAAAGCGGGTGAGTCTTTCATGAGCTCCCTCAGATAGGAATGCGGCACAAAGGCGATCTTGGAGCCGCCAACGCTGCAAAGGTCATGATCTACCAGCGGCAATTGCAGCGTATGTACGTCGGGCATGTCGCCCGCCACATAGAACGACGAAATTTGATTACGGTCTCCGATGACCCGTTGGCGCGACAAAAAACCACTGATCACGACCAAACAGCGGCCCGGCCTGTCGCCTTGGCGAACCGCATATTCCCCATGAGCGAGGGAAGTCACGGTGTGCGGCATGTGCGCGAGCTTGGCTTGCTCTGGCTCAGCAAGAGACATGACTGCTTGCAGACGTGCAATGAGTTTGCGGTGTGGCAAGCGTGTGCTCCCCCGTTTGCAGGCGGGAGCGCGACGCATCTCTCAGCCACCGACGCCCACGGATAGAGCCAGATCGGTGATCCCTGATTACGGCATAATATCTTGCGCTTATCCAGTAAATTGTGTCGCCCTCCGAACTCCATCGAGGCGGTCAGGCAGGTTGCCTCGCATTCGAGTCAGCAGAATTGCAGGCCCGATGTCCTGCATTCGTTGCCGTGATTGAACCAAGCAGAGCCAAGCTCAAGGGGCTCTTCATCTTCTGTTTCGGCAACATCCGGCCCTCATGGACTTCGTGAGTGACCGCCTGTTCGCGTTCCGAGGGCAGCAGCCGCCGCACCAGCCGTTCCCCGCTCCAAAGTTCGCCTGGTAGTACAGGCGATGGCATCTTCGACGCTTTCGACCTTGCCTTCCGAATTCCAGATTGTAAGCGCGATATTCAGTCATTTCGATAACATCTGCTGGCTTGTGACACTACTATCGCAGTCTGAACGGATAGTGCCTGGGATGTCGGCGCGGCGATGCTCCAAGCTTAACGGGCTGACCGCGTGCGTCTCATCGATCCACAAACGCATCGAACCGCTGGGGCAGCGAAGTCTTGAGCACAGCGGCTTTGCAGTTCGGTGTTCGGCCGATAGATAAGCCGATGAAGAGCTCAAGCCTCGGCTCGAGTAAACGGTGCCGAAGGCTCTCGTTCGATGGAATTCGAGTAGGCCACGCACTACACCGGCGTTGTGAAACTGCCGCTCGTAGCTGTCCGGCCGCGGGGGCCGAACTTGCATGAGTTCCATCTCGCCGTCCCAATCTGAAGGGCGGCTACCGTACCGGTGTCTAGATGCGTCGCGTCCTGCAACATGGCGCTCTCACCAACATAAATGGCACCGCCCGTGCTTCGCATCCTTGGAGCGAGGCGGTAGACCCAACGCCGGAATGACGGAGGCAATCCGGTCCTCGAACCGGGGAAGAGCCATGCCGGCCTGCGAAAACCTGCGGCAAGGACACGACAAGGCCTTTCAGTCGTAATGAGGGAAATACGCATGTCTCGATAGCTTCGAGTGCGAGATCAAGGCGTTGGGGCCGACGTGCAAATTTTCCGGCACGCGGATTCGGTCATGATCTTGAGGCCAGCGAGATCATTTTGCAATCACTGCGCCAGGAGAGACGTTGTCGTCGAGCTTTCCGTTTCGTGAGACGAACGGCAGCCAGATCCCAGCTAAGCCAAGTAAAGTAAAGCCCAAATCGGATACGTCGCGATTACGCAACCGAACTGTCAAGAGATGAGAGCGAACAACCCTGTCGGACATGCAGCTCGAGAAGTTCACGCAATGCGAAAGACTCGCTCGCCCAGTCGTATCGTCCGTCCCAGCTCACAAATGCAGCATCCCGGATCGTGCCGTCTGAGATGTTCCACGCGGCTGCACGTGCTGAGCCAGGAGAGCCGCGGCGCAATCAGAAGGTGCCGTACGACTCATGCTCTCGAATATGCGTGACTCCATCAATCCCAATCTTATGAAGGTCTCCAGCGCGATGCGATGTACTTCTCTGCCTCTGCAAGATCCGGGAAAGTAGGGTGATTCGGTGCGCCAAGCGGGCCAAAAGCGGTTTCGATGAACCAACGACCAGCGAGCTCACCATGTTGCTCAGAGAGGCGTACCAGCACTGCAGCGAGTCGGTCATCCACGAAGGCGAGAAAGCCCTCCTCGTCGTAACCGTTCGCGACGCGCACTGGCTGCAGTTTGAGGCTCACGGTTTGTCCGCTTCGGTCGGGTCGAGATGCAGGTGTTTCGGGTCAAACTCTCCGGCCTCTCTGAGGCCCGACCAGTTCAACACGGCAAGCACCCCTCCGCTGAGGCTAATGAGATCTGCACCTCGAAGTTCCTGGAGTGATCGATTGACGTGAACGGTCGAAAGCCCAGGCGCATCGTCGATTTCAGCCTGGGTCACCGGCGACTCGCATTCTCGTTCGTCCGCGGGATCCACCGCTCGAAGGCGCACGAATATCTCGTAGAGAACGTGAGCGATGCGGGTAGCGGCCGACCGACGGCCCATGCCCAGAATCCATTCGCGAAACACGGCGGCATCGATCAGCGTATTGCGCCAGAACACCTTGGCCACCCGCGGACACATTTGCATCAGGTGTTGCAGCGCTTCGTGCGGAATGAACGCCAACCGCGCATCGGTCAGCGCGCCAAGGTAATGGTCCATGACCTTTAGCTGGAGGCTTTGGAGGTCTGGAATGTCGCCCGGAAAATGGAATGAGAAGATCTGCCGACGCCCCTCGGCCGTGAACTAGTAGCGGCAGAGCAAACCTTGGATAACCAGGCAGCATTCTGATGGGCCAGTCCCCTTCTGACGCGACATCGTGATCCGCGTGACCTGCCTGACCCTCAGCGGCAGGCTCAACACGGACCTGATCTCAAGTCCCGTTAGAGGCGCAATGCTGCGCAGCTTCGGAGCAGTGTTTGTGCTCCGGGCCGAGGTTGGTAAGGTCATTCAAAGTGTGGCTCCCATCCGCAGGCGCGCAGTATGCTTTGCGCCGCGAACTGTTCGGCGCCTGTGATCAGTCGGTAGCAGAAATTTGCCGAATGGGCGCCCTAACATAAGCTGGTTTACGCACTCCGAGGAGGAACAATGGGTTCATCGACATTGGAACCATTCATCCGCAAGCTCGAAATCGGGGCGGAGCTATCGGCTGAGGATCGTCAAAAGCTTAGCCAGCTCACCTTCCAGACAAAAGCGATCGGGTCCCACGAAGACGTCATCAAGGAGGGCGACAGGCCAGACCACGTTCACCTGGTCCTTTCGGGCTTCGCGTGCCGCTACAAAGTCCTGCCCGGCGGTGATCGTCAGATCCTGGCCTGGCTGGTGCCGGGCGACATGTGCGACCTGCATATCTCGATACTGGGCGAGATGGATCATACGATCGGCACGCTATCGCCTTGCCAGATGGCATTCATCCCACGCGACATCATCGAAGAACTTACGTTGGCGGGCGGCACCATCTGCCGCGCGTTATGGTGGGCTACTCTCGTCGACGAAGCGATCTTGCGGGAGTGGCTGGTCGGGCTCGGCCGGCGAACGGCCGATCGGCGCATGGCACATCTATTTTGCGAACTTAATCTGCGGCTCTTGAGTGTCGGGGCGGCGACCCGCGATAGCTTCGATCTTCCGGCGACTCAGGACGAGCTCGGCGACACCTTGGGCCTATCCACCGTGCACGTGAACCGGACATTGCAGCACCTACGTGAGGACAAGTTTCTCACCTTGACGAGCAAACGGCTGACCATCCTGGACCGCCTGCGTCTGGAGGAGTTCGCCGAGTTCGACCCCAATTATCTCCATCTAGACAAGCGCCCCCATTGAACGACTGACGAAGGCAATTCGAGAGAAAGTGCCTCGGCAACAGTAGGCGTCAGGCAAGCGAGGGGCATCTGTGCGACATGGATCAGCTTGCGTACCAGTGAACCTGGCGGCTTAGTCTGTAAACGGGGGCCTACCGGGTCGTCGCTGTAAATGGTTCGTGGCCTGCACCCCGCAAATGCATCAACTATTTCGCCCGTCACGAAGCGCCAAATCATGAAAGGCTTAATCATGGAGGCCGATCCGAGCGCGCCTTGATGACGGGGTCACCAGCAAGCCTCACGATCACTCCGTCGCGCCATTGCATTTTCCGACCAGCCCGAGCTATATCGGCCCCGGCTGCCTCGCGGACGAACTATCCCGCGCCATGAGCGGAAAGTTTTTGCAAGATAGGACCGGCGAAAGCCGTCGAGAAAGCGGGTGAGCTCGTAGCCACTAGCCGGCGTTTCGCTAGCGAACCAGTCTTTTACGCGATAGAAGTCTTACCATTCCGGTCCGTCCTGCTGAGACAAATCATGAAGAAGGCGTCCGCCCCGAACATTGACAGGGTGAGGTTAGGTCTCGATCCCCTGGTTGCAATAAGCCTGACGGGCGCTGTGCTCTTCTTCCTGATCAGCGGAGCCGTTGCCTCCTTCAACCTCGAAGCGTTGCGAGAGGGCAATCAAAAAATCACTCAGTCGCACAGGGCAATCATCGCGCTCGATGAGTTGCTAATAGGCATGCAAGACGCGGAAACGGGCCAACGCGGATTTATCATCACCAACAACGAAGATTATCTTGTTCCCTATAACTCGGCTCTGACGGCAATTCCGACGAAGCTGGATGAAGTCCGCGCATTGGTCATCGATGATCCCGCCCAGAAGCAAAGGCTCATATCTCTCAAAGCTCATGTCGATGCGAAACTCATAGAGCTCAAGAGAGCCATCGACCTTAGGCGCGCCCAAAGCCTTGAAGCGGCGATAGCAGCCGTGAACTCCAATCGGGGCAAGATCGAGATGGACGCGATCCGAGCTCAAATCGCGGGCATGGCCGGAGAAGAAGCGAGACTGCGCGCGGCCCGCCGCACAGAAATGACGGCTGCTCAAAATACGGCCCTTGTCAGCGGTCTCCTGTCCGGGCTCCTCGGCATTCTCCTGACGGGCATGATAGCCTTCTTAGTTCGCAGAGCGACGCTTGCTCGGCGTCGCGAGGAATGGTTGCAATCCGGTCTAATGGGATTGGCCAGGGCGATCATGGGGGATCAACCAGTCGGCCATCTTGGTAACAGCATCCTAGATTACCTCGCTGGCTATCTCGGCGCGGTAGCCGGCGCCGTGTTCGTCGGATCTGGCGAAATTTTCCGGCGTACGGCGACATATGCAGTCCCGGAGGACGCGGTCATTACCACGCAGTTTAAGCTAAGAGAGGGTTTACTCGGCCAAGCTGCTGCCGAGGGTCGAACTGTGTTGATCGGCGAGATCCCCGATGGCTATCTCTCATTCGGTTCCGCTCTGGGTCGGGCCAAGCCAAGCTATCTCGTCGTCTTTCCTGGAATGAACGACGGAGTTGTGAACTCAGTGATCGAGCTCGGCTTTCTGCGCCCTGTCGACGAGAGCGCTCTTGCTCTCCTGGAGCAAGCCTCCACTGCGGTCGCGATAGCTGTCCGCTCTGCAAATTATCGTGCCGAATTACAGAGCCTTCTCGAGGAAACGCAGCGTCAATCCGAGGAGCTACAGACGCAAAGCGAAGAGCTGCGCGTTTCGAACGAAGAATTGGAGGAGCAGAGCCGTGCTTTGAAAGAGTCTCAGTCACGGCTCGAACAGCAGCAGGTTGAACTTGAGCAGACAAATTCACAACTTGAGGAGCAGACGCAGCAACTCGAGATGCAGCGCAACGATCTAGAGCGAGCAAACGCTTCCGTTCATTTGAAGGCTCGAGAGCTGGAGCAGGCGAGCCGATACAAGTCGGACTTTCTTGCCAACATGTCTCATGAGCTGCGAACGCCCCTCAATTCTTCGCTGATCCTTGCGAAACTGCTGGCCGACAACCGAGAGGGAAACTTGACCGATGAGCAGGTCAAGTATGCGGAGACCATCCAATCCTCTGGGAATGATCTGCTGAGCCTAATCAACGATATTCTGGATCTTTCAAAAATCGAGGCAGGCCATGTGCAAATCCGGCCTGACACCATTGCGGTGGATCGTCTGACCAATAATATTCGAAAGATATTTGAGCCGGTGGCTAAGCAGAAGAAATTGGATTTCGTACTGGAAGTCGCGCCGGGAAGCCCCGCGAGCATCGAGACGGATGGCCAGCGGCTTGAGCAGGTGCTCAAGAATCTGCTGTCAAATGCTTTCAAGTTCACTGAGTCTGGCCGCGTGGGCGTCGTAATACGACCAGCCGGTGACGGCAATATCGTTTTCACGGTGTCGGATACTGGGATTGGGATTGCCGAGGAGCAGCAGGAAAGCGTGTTCGAGGCGTTCCACCAAGCCGACGGCACAATCAGCCGGAGATTCGGCGGGACGGGTCTTGGCCTATCCATCTCGAGGCAGCTCGTCCGCTTGTTGGGCGGCTCCATTCACCTTAAGAGCCAGCAAGGACAGGGTAGCACGTTCTCGATAACAATTCCCCAGACCTACGATCCTGCACGGGTCGCGCCGCGCGACGCCCCGCCACACAACACGCTTGCAGCTGTTGTTACTCCCGCCGAACCAACCAGGGCACCAAGGCGTAGCAGCAAAGTTGCTGACGATCGGGACGCGCCTTCCGACGGCAAGAAGGTCCTGTTGGTGATTGAGGACGATGAGACATTCGCCGCCATTCTACGTGACCTGTCTCGCGAAAGTGGGTTTAGATGCCTGGTCAGCGACACCGCGGAAGAGGCGCTGGAAATGGCTAGGCTGTACAAGCCTAGTGCTGTCGTTCTCGATGTCGGCCTCCCCGATCAATCTGGTCTTGCCGTCCTCGATCGTTTGAAGCGGGACGAACAGATGCGGCACATCCCGATTCACGTTGTCTCTGCAGCCGACCACGCTGAAACTGCTCTTACGCTTGGTGCTGTCGGGTTTCTTGGCAAGCCGGTTAGGCGGGAGGACTTGATCGACGTTCTACAAAAGCTTGAGGCCAAGCTTTCGCAGCGAGTGCATCGCATTCTCATCGTTGAAGACGACGCGGTACAACGCGACGCAGTCGCCAAGTTACTTACCTCCCATAATGTCGAAACCGTCACAGCAGGCACTGCAGCCGACTGCTTGCGGCTTCTTAAGGAAGAGACCTTTGACTGTATGGTTCTGGATCTTTCACTGCCTGACGCCTCAGGCTATTCCCTTCTCGAAACATTGAGCAGTGAGAGCGCTTACTCTTTTCCACCGGTGATCGTCTATACGGGCCGCGAACTCACAGCTGACGATGAACAGCGGCTGCGTCGCTACTCCAAGTCGATCATCATAAAGGGCGCGAAGTCTCCCGAGCGGTTAATCGATGAGGTTAGCCTATTTCTGCACCAGGTGGTGTCAAACCTGCCGGACGAGCAGCAGAAGATGATCCGTCAGGCGAGGAGTCGCGATGCGATGCTTGAGGGTAGGCGTATTCTCGTGGTCGAAGACGACGTCCGGAACGTCTATGCGCTGACGAACATACTCGAACCTCGTGGTGCGACCATCGATATCGCGCGGAACGGTCGAGAGGCCATAGAGGCGCTCAATAAAGCTGCGAAACAACCCGGTTCGGCAATCGACCTCGTTTTGATGGACGTAATGATGCCGGTCATGGATGGGCTGGCGGCAACGAAGGAAATCCGCAGCAACCCGGATTGGAGGAAGCTTCCGATCATTGCTTTGACAGCGAAAGCGATGCCTGACGATCAGCAGCGCTGCATCGACGCCGGTGCCAACGACTACATGGCCAAACCGCTTGACGTCGAGAAGCTCCTCTCTCTCGTGCGTGTTTGGATGCCGCGGTGAGCAGTAGTCCAATTCCCGAGAAGATTGAAGATATCGAGATCAGGCTCCTTCTCGATGCCCTGTATTTCAAGTATCACTACGATTTTCGAAATTATGCGATGGCTTCAATCAAGCGACGCCTCAAGCAGGCTCGTGAGCAGCTCGGCTTCAAAACATTCTCCGCAATGCAAGAAAGCCTCTTGCACGAACCATTGATGTTGCCACGCATTCTCGGCTATCTCACGGTTCAAGTCAGCGAAATGTTTCGCGATCCAAGTTATTTCCGAGCCATTCGGGAAAATGTGATCCCGCACCTTCGCACTTATCCGTCGCTGAAGGTTTGGATTGCGGGCTGCAGTAACGGGGAAGAGTTATATTCGTTCGCCATTCTCTTTTGCGAAGAAGGGCTCTTGGAGCGTACGCTATTTTATGCCACGGACATCAACGAAGATGCATTGCATGCCGCAGAGGCGGGAATCTTCGGACTCGACCGCATTCAGCTCTTCACTGAAAACCACCGGAAATCAGGCGGCCACTCTTCATTGTCCGATTACTATCAGGCGGCATACGGTAGGGCCTCCTTCGACAAGAATCTGCGTCAAAGGGTCGTCTTCTCTGACCATAGCTTGGTGACCGACTCCGCTTTTGCTGAGGTGCAACTGATCTCCTGTCGGAATGTTTTGATATATTTCGATCGAGATTTGCAGGATCGTGCCCTTGGCCTCTTTAAGGACTCGCTGGCGCGAAAAGGCTTTCTCGGACTTGGCGCCAAGGAAAGCCTTCGCTTCTCGAAGCATTCCGGAGCCTTCACAGACTTTGTGCGCGAGGAAAAAATCTATCAGAGGCGGCGGGAATAATGGAGGAGAAATCCGATGCCATAGTCATTGGAGCGTCAGCGGGCGCCCTTGAAGCGTTATCCGTTCTGCTCATGGCACTGCCTGCCGAGTTCAGTCTACCCTTGATGGTGGTGGTACACCTGCCGCCCGACAGGCGAAGCGTTCTAGCCGAACTCCTTCAGCAAAAGTGCCGGATTTCCGTTCGTGAAGCCGAGGACAAGGAGCCGGTCAGTGGAGGGACTGTGTACCTCGCGCCACCAGACTACCATCTCCTGGTCGAGCCGGATAAAACTCTAGCTCTCTCCAGCGACGAGCCCGTCCTCTTTTCAAGGCCTTCAATCGACGTCCTGTTCGAAAGTGCAGCCGATGCGTATGGATCCGCCTTGATTGCCATTGTTCTTACCGGCGCAAACTCGGATGGCGCCAAGGGAATGTGCGCGGTTGTTGCAGTTGACGGCATTGCCATCGTTCAGAACCCGGAGAGCGCGTTCGCTTCGACGATGCCGAGAAGCGCGCTTGAACTCACCCCAAGTGCGCGGGTCATGACCCTCGATGCGATTGCAGCTTATTTGCGAGAAGTGGGAGTTTCAACGTGAGCCCCGTGAAGTTCTTGTTGGTCGACGATCTGGAGGAGAATCTGCTTTCGCTAGGCGCGCTCCTTCAGCGTGATGGCCTCATTCTAGTGAAGGCGCGCTCGGCGGATCAAGCGCTTGAGCTCCTGCTCGAGCATGATTTCGCATTAGCGCTGATTGATGTGCAGATGCCTGGCATGAACGGCTTTGAGTTGGCTGAGCTGATGCGTGGAAATGAGCGCACCCGCCGAATTCCAATCATTTTTGTGACAGCCGGCAGCGCCGACGGTCAACGCCGGTTCCATGGCTATGAAGCTGGTGCCGTCGACTTCATTCAGAAGCCGATTGAGACCGATATTCTGCGCTCTAAAGCGGAGGTGTTCTTCCAGCTTTATCGCCAGTGGCAACAGATCGCCGCACAGAGGGACGAAATCAAACTTCAAGCTCGAGCTCTCGAAGAAGCGGGCCGTCGCAAAGATGAATCCCTTATAAGCCTCACGCACGACATCAGCCTGCAGAAGAATGCCCGTGCGCAGCAAGACGTGCTGCTGAAGGAGATCAATCATCGTATCAAGAATCTTTTCAGCGTCACTGCAGGATTGATTGCTCTAAGCGCACAATCGGCCACAACAGTCGAAGAGCTTGCGATGGATCTCCGGTCCAGACTGCTAGCACTGTCTCGTGCGCATGATTTGACCCTGCCGGATCTGAGCAGTGGCGGTACAGCTAAAGCCGCCACTTCCGTCAGAGCGTTGCTCAGTGCGATCTTGGCTCCTCACGAGGATGAGCAAGCGTCTCGTATCGCCATCAGTGGATCGGACGCTCCGCTTTCAGGTAACGCATTGACATCTCTTGCGCTGCTACTTCACGAACTTACGACGAATGCGGCGAAGTATGGCGCTCTGTGTTTCCCAGATGGCCGACTCATCATTGCGATTGAGGCAACGCAAGAGCTGTTTCGGTTGAAATGGGAGGAAAGCGGGGCTACGCCGATGGCCGAGGTCGCGTCGCGCGAAGGGTTTGGAACAGTCCTCGAGAAAGCCGCTCTCAACGGGTTGGGCGGGCACATCTCTCGGAATTGGAGGAATAACGGGCTCTCTTTGTTTCTCGAGATTCCCCTGGCGAACCTTGCGACATGATCAGGACGGAAGGCGGATGCGGTGCGGCTTCACCATCCAGGAGATCAATCGCCTCGTCCGCTATCGCGATGGGCGCCGGAAAACGAAGTATCAATGGAACGGTTGATCGCCGACCTGCGCCCGCCGAGTCACGACACGGAAGAGAAAGGCTCCTCTCGGGCAGCAGATTAAGGGCTCCACCATAGTAGATGATTCGAACTATGAGAAGTCGAGCTAACGATGGAGCGCGACCGGACGAAAAGCGTCGACCAATGGTTTCTCTAACCTGCCCTTCATCGAGCGGAGAACATCGTATGCATTGTCACGCGGCATTGGCCGCTTGTAAGCCCGCTGCTCGATGAGTGCAGCAAAGATGTCGGAAATTGTCAGCATCCTCACGATATCGGCAATGCTATCTCCGCACAGACCATCCGGATAGCCGCTGCCATCAAGATATTCGTGGTGGTGGCGAACCGCATCGAGAATTTCGGGCGTGATATGTCTTGTGCTTTTAAGCGCCTCGTATCCCACTTCCGGGTGTGTCTCGATCAATGCACGCTCCGAGTCATCGAGTTTGCCTGGCTTGTCTAAGATCGCTAATGGAACGCGCGCTTTCCCGATATCGTGGAACATCGCAGCCGTATGTAGACGTTCAATGTCAAGCGGTTTCATGCCTAGGCTTAAGCCAAAGTCGACGGCGATGCCCGTGACCAGCAGACAGTGCTGGTAAGTACCCTCGTGGTGGCGACGAACTGTGTTGAGCCAATCGGCAAGCCCGTGTTCAGCAACGCTTTGGGCAATCGCTTCCCCGGCTTGCCTGACGTTCCGAAGATCGATAGGCCCTCCACTAAGAACAGCCGAGAACATCGAGGCGATGCTGGCAGCGCCCTGAGACGCTGGGTCCGCTGGCCAGGCATGAGATTGATCGGTTAAAGGTCGCGCCGACTGGCCGGGGGAGAGATGCCAAAGCAAGAGTGCTGGCTCGACAGGCTTGAACAAGACGTGCGTTGCGCCAAGCGCCAATGCCTGCACTTGACAGAGCCGTGTGCCTCGGTCGACTAGGAAGATACGGATAGGAATGTGGGAAAGGCGGTTTGAGAGCGCTTTCAGATCGAGAATGTTTTTCGGGACTCGTAAATCGGCATCAATGACTATCACGTCGAAGCTTTTGCCAACCAGATCGAGTTCGCTTAGAAGTTCGCATTCGACGTGCTTATGCTCAAGCAATTTGCCTAGGACGTGGACTCATTAGCGCCGAGCCATAGCCTGATTGACGCTAGTTGGACGAAGGCAAGGTAATTGGCGGCAAGTTTGTCGTAGCGCGTCGCTACCCGACGACATTGCTTGATCCTGTTGAAGAACCGCTCAACTCGATTGCGAGCGCGATACAGGTAGGGACTGAAGCAGATCGGTTCGCTGCGATTGCTTTTCGGCGGGATGTTGGCCCAAGCGCCTTTCTTGATCGCAAGTTCTCTAATCCAATCGGCATCGTAGCCACGGTCCGCCAGCAGCATCGATCCAGGCTTCATGCGAGACAAGAGTTTTCCAGCAAGCCGGTTGTCGTGGGCTTCTCCAGGCGTCAGCGCAACTCGGACCGGTAGGCCGTTTGTATCGTAAGCGATGTTCTCAGGCCACGCGCCAGCGTTCTGGGGTAGCGAGATAGGCCCAGGGTAGCAGTTCGTCGATCTGGCTATTCGGGTGATCGTTGACGATGCGGGT
>NZ_JADPIY010000015.1:0-1321 GCF_023073095.1 Bradyrhizobium sp. 44 | reverse complement strand
TGAACCGCCCCGGGTTTGCCGGAGGCCATTTGGTTTAAGTTATGCCGCCATCGCGGGTTGTTCCAGCATGGCGTAGTAGCGTTGCTCGGCTTCGGCTGGCGGTATGTTGCCGATGGGTTCCAGGAGCCGCCGGTTGTTGAACCAGTCGACCCATTCCAGCGTCGCGAACTCAACTGCCTCGAAGCTGCGCCATGGCCCGCGCCGATGGATCACCTCGGCCTTGTAGAGGCCGTTGATGGTTTCGGCGAGAGCATTGTCATAGGAGTCTCCGACGCTCCCGACAGAGGGCTCCACGCCGGCTTCGGCCAGGCGCTCGGTGTATTTGATAGAGACGTATTGGCTGCCCCTGTCGCTATGATGCACGAGCCCGCCGCGATGGACCGGTCGTCGATCATGCAGTGCCTGCTCCAGCGCGTCGAGCACGAAGCCTGCATGCGCCGTGCGCGAGGCCCGCCAGCCCACGATCCTGCGGGCGTAGGCGTCGATGACGAAGGCGACGTAGACAAAGCCGCTCCAGGTCGGGACATAGGTGAAGTCGGAGAGCCAGAGAACGTTCGGCCTTGGTGCCTTGAACTGGCGGTTGACGTGATCCAGCGGGCATGCCGCAGCCTTGTCGCTGCTCGTGGTCTTGACCGGTTTGCCGCGGATAACCCCTTGCAAACCCATGTCCCGCATCAGTCGCGACACCGTGCAACGGGCAACATCGAAGCCTTCGCGCTTGAGCTGCCGCCAGACCTTGCGCACACCGTAGACGGAGAAGTTCTGATCGAACACGCGACGAACCTCGACCTTCAGCGCGGCATCCTGCCTGGCGCGCGCCGACCGCTTGACCGGATCGCGCCGCTTGGCCAGATGGGCGTGGTAGGTCGAGGGGGCGATCGGCAACACCTTGCAGATCGGCTCGACCCCATGCGCCCCACGATGATCGTCGATGAAGGCGATCATGGCTTGGACCGGCGGTCGAGCTCCGCCATCGCAAAATAAGCGCTCGCCTTGCGCAGGATCTCGTTGGCCTGCCGAAGCTCGCGGTTCTCCCGTTCCAGGGCCTTCAGCTTCTCGGCCGTGTCGGTCGGAACGCCGGCCCGCTGCCCACTGTCGATCTCCGCCTTCTTGACCCAGTCATGCAGCGTCTGCGGCGTACAGCCGATCTTGGCCGCAATCGATGTCACCGCCGCCCAGCGCGAAGGGTGCTCGCCGGCGTGATCCAGAACCATCCGAACCGCTCGGGCCCGGACCTCGGGTGAAAACTTGTTCGTCGTCTTGCTCGTCATGGCTCCATCCTCTCAGGAGTTGGAGCCTCCGGCAAACCCGGGGCGGTTCA
>NZ_JADPIY010000030.1:0-589 GCF_023073095.1 Bradyrhizobium sp. 44 | reverse complement strand
GGAGATCTCCAACAGCTGGTTGCGGGTCAGCACCAGCTCGGAGACCATGGTCATCAGATGCTCCAGCGTATCCACGTTGACGCGGATCGACTGGTTGGCAATGCTGGCTCCCTCGCCGGCGCCCTCGTCGGCGATCGACTTCTTCGGCGCGGCCTTGTCCTTGGGCGCCTTGGCCTCCTTGGCCTCCTTGGCCTCCTTGGCCTCCTTGGCCTCCTTGGCAACAGGCACTTCAGCGACCGGCTCGGCCTTGACTTCAGCCTTGGCAACGGGCGCGGGGATCGGCGCTTCGATCGCGGTCTCGCGGAAGGCGCGCTCGAGCTCGTCGAGCGAGACTTCGCCCGGACGCAGCGGACGCTCCAGGCTCAGGTCGGCCAGCACATCCTGGCTGGCGGGCGCGGCTTCCACTGCAACTGGTGCGTCCGGCACCAGCGGCGGCGCTTCGGCAACGGGAGCAGCGCTTCCAGCGACCATGGCCGCCATGCCCTGCTCGACCATCGCTTCCAGCTTGTCGATGAGGTCGCGGTCGGTACCCTCGGGCTCGGCTTCGGTCGCCTCCAGCCCGGCCAGAATTTCCTTGATGCGGTCGATC
>NZ_JADPIY010000038.1:8300-367290 GCF_023073095.1 Bradyrhizobium sp. 44 | reverse complement strand
GCTCGGCTACAATCTGACACGCGTGCTGAACATCGTCGGGATGAAACCGCTGCTGGCGGCGGTGAGGGCGTGATACGGGCGTTGCCGCGCGGCCGTTGCTCCCGACCGGACGCGCCTGCGATCATTTCGAGGTTCCGGGCCTTGGCACGATAGAGGCCTCGCTGGTCGATGCCGCCAACCCCTGCGTCTTCGTCGCGGCCGATTCGCTCGGTAAGGGGGGTGACGAAATGCCTGACGCGCTCGAGAATGATCCGGTGTTCCTCGCGCGGATGGAGGCGATCCGCTGCGCGGCTTCGGTCGCGATGGGCCTTGCGCCTGACGTCGCGGTCGCCGCAAAGATCCCGAGCGTGCCCAAGGTCGCGATGATCGTGTCGCCCCGGCAGATGACGACCTTGTCGGGACGGCATCTGGAACCTTCGGAGATGTCGCTCGGAATCCGCATGATCTCGATCAGCCAGCCGCATCGCGCGGTGCCGATCACCGGCGCCACTTGTCTTGCCATCGCGGTCCGCATCAAGGGCACGCTGGCAAACCGGATGGCCCGCGCCGGCGATGGCCCGATCGTCATCGCGCATCCTTCCGGCACGACCGTGGTCGATGCCGCGGTCGAACACGCCGACGCCCCCGCGAAGGCCCGCGCCATTCACGGCGCGGTCTATCGCACCGCGCGGCGACTGTTCGAGGGCAACGTGTTCTATCGAACCGCCAAGACGGCCGCGCAGGCGCGGCGCAGCGCATATTTGTATCCGGAGCTCTAAACGATGACTTATCTCGTTGCCGCCGAACTTTCTCGCGAATCCGCCGGCCAGCGTTTTCGCGCGCTGTTGAAGCGGTCCGGCATTCTGCAACTGCCGGGCGCCCACAACGGCATGGCGGCGCTGCAAGCCAGGGCGGCGGGCTTCGAGGCGCTCTATCTATCGGGCGCGGCGATGACGGCATCGATGGGCCTTCCTGATCTCGGCATCATCACCGTCGACGAGGTCGCCTTCTTCATTCGCCAGATCACCCGCGCGTCGGGACTTCCGCTGCTCGTCGACGCCGACACAGGCTATGGAGAGGCGTTGAACGTGATGCATGCGACGCGCGTATTCGAGGACGCCGGCGCGGGCGCGCTGCACCTCGAGGACCAGATACTCCCGAAGAAGTGCGGCCATCTCAACGACAAGAAGATTGCCGATGCGCATGACATGGCGGCGAAGGTCTCGGCCGCGGCGAAAGCACGGCGCGATCTCGTGATCATTGCGAGGACCGACGCCGCCGCCAGCGAAGGCCTCGACGGCGCGGTCGCCCGCGCAAAACTCTACATGGACGCCGGCGCCGACGCGATCTTCCCTGAAGCGCTCAACACCGCCGAGTTGTTCCGTGCATTTGCCCAACGCATGCCTGGCGTACCCTTACTTGCCAACATGACAGAGTTTGGCCGGACGCCGTTCTTCACAGCTTCAGAGTTCGAAGCGATGGGCTATTCGATGGTGATTTGGCCTGTCTCTTCCTTGCGAATGGCCAACAAAGCACAAGCCGAGCTTTACGCCGCGATTGCTCGTGACGGCGGAACGCACAAGGTCGTCGAGCGGATGCAGACGCGAGCGGAGCTTTACAGCGCAATCGGTCTGCACGATTACGAATCCCTGGATTCCACGATCGTGCAAACGATCGTTCCGGCTGGCATGCCTCAACGCGCGTAAACCCTCGATTCGAGCAGGGTCTACTTGTGCGATAGGGTCATAAGCTGAAGCCATCGTCAGCTCTACGGCTCTGCAAAGTGGATTCTTCTGTTGCCACTACCTTGCAACTGTAAGCGGATGTTAGAGGACGAGCAAAACCACTCGGCGCCTTCGAGTTCTTTGAAATCGTGGTCGAAGGCGATCACCCGCAAGCCAGGAAACATACCTGCCAGCCATCATGCCTGAATGATCTCCGATATTCAGCCGATCGAGCTTACCGCACGTCTGACCGGCATTCCGTCCTGCGCGCCCTCTTTAAGGCATTTTAATGCGGCAGCCTCGCATCCAATCTCCAAAGACTTTTGCAACGGCACTATCTCACTTACCATGGACGTGAACGCGCCGACGAAGGCATCGCCGGCCCCGGTCGTGTCGATGGGGGTGATGCAGGGGGCACGCGCCCGGAGACAGTTGCCATCGGCGGTGAAGGCGATTGCGCCTCGCGCGCCAGCGGTTACGATGCAGTTGAGGTCACCGGCCCTGGCAAGTTCGGCGGCTGCGGCGTCGTAATCGGGCAGCGGGGCGAGGCCGATCGCCCTGGCCGCATCCAGAGCCTCATGCTCGTTGACCATCAGATAATCGGTCACGGAGAGAAGCTGGACCACCATCTCCCCGGTCATGGACTCCGGCACGGGTGCGAGATTCCAGATGACGGTACCGGAGGCGGATTTCGTCTTGCGTGCGGCCTCCAGCGCTTCTGCGAAAGGCACTTCCATCTGAAGGACGAGGATTGTGTCACGGCCGAATAGCGCGATGGGGAGGTCATCGGCGCTCGCGGTCATGTTGGCGCCGCTTGCCACCGTGATTGCATTCTCACCAGTCTGATCGACTGTGATGAAGGCACAGCCGGTCGGCTGGTCCGATCTGACGACGAGATCCGTGTCGACGCGGTTTGCTCGGAGATTCTCTATCGCGCTGTCGCCGAAGCCGTCGCGTCCGATACGGCCCGCCATTCGGACGCGTCCCGGCCCGGCAATGCGCGCGGCAGCCACGGCTTGATTGGCGCCCTTGCCGCCGAAATGGGTCCGATAGGAGGGCGCGAGCACGGTCCGGCCGGGGCCCGGAATGACCGGGACATGGGCGACCAGATCGATGTTAAGCGATCCGAACACTAGGATCATGGTGGAGAAGCCGTCAGCCTTGCTCATCCATGACTCGCAGTTTCTCGACGCGGCGGCGGAAATCCTCGTCGGTAGAGAATTCGGCCGAGAGATAGGACGAGACGAGATCGATGGCAAGCCACGCGCCGACGATCTGCGCACCGATGCACATGACGTTGACGTCGTCATGCTCGACGCACTGATGGGCTGAATGGATGTCGTGGCAGACCGCGGCGCGGATGCCCTTCATCTTGTTGGCGGCGATCGAAGCGCCGACGCCGGTGCCGCAGACCATGATGCCGCGCGCGGCTTCGCCCGAGGTCACCTTCTGCGCCACGGCGCGGGCGATGTCGGGGAAATCCACCGGCTTGTCGTCATAGGAGCCGACGTCGACGACGTCATGGCCGAGGCTGCGGATGTGGTCGATGACGGTCTGCTTGAGCGGCCAGCCGGCGTGGTCGGATCCGATGACAAGACGCATGTGATGCCCTTCTCGATTTCATATGGGTCGTGGCAGCCGCGCGCGGCTGCCACGATTGTTTCTGGTCTTAGCTACGCATATCCGGCGGCAGCTCGACGCCGTGGAACTTCTTGTATATCGCATTGAGCTTGCCGTTCTTGATGTTCTCGGTGATCCAGGTGTTGAGCTTGTCCATCAGGCGCTGCTCACCCTTCTTCAGTCCGATGGCGAGGTCGAAGGTCGCCAACGGTATCCGTGACTCGAACACGCGCGAGGGGTTCTTCACGCCGATCTGGTTGATGATGGTCGCGGACGAGGCGACGCAGTCAACCTGACCGGACACGGCCGCCGTCACCATGGTGGCGTCATCATCGTAACGGGATATCTTGAGGTCCTTGTCCTTCATGTTGGATACGGTCGTGTCCTGCGTGGTACCGCGCGAGACGCCGATGGACTTGTCCTTGAGGTCGGGCCAGTCCTTGACCGTCGACGATTTGAGGCAGCCAACATCGGATTGCAATGTCGCATAACGCTTGGTGAAATCTATCACCTTGGCGCGATCCGGCGTCACCGAGAGCGTCGAAATGATAATGTCGGCCTTGCCGGTCAGGACGTTCGGGATACGGGTTGCGCCGGTGGTCTGGATGAACTCGAGCTCGAGTCCCCAGTCCTTCGCGAGCAGCTGCGCGACTTCGACGTCGGAGCCGGTCGGCTTCATGCTCGAGTCCATCATGCCCGAGGGCGGGATGGCGAGGTCGGTCGAGATGCGGATCTTCTTGGCCTGCGTGATATCGTCGAGCAAATCGGCCGATGCTGGCGTCGCCGCCATCATGACGAGGCCACACAATGCGGCGGCAGCTCCCAGCAATGTCTTGTTGGTCATCCCTAGTTCCTCCCTCTTATGATTTTAAGTTTCCCGTACCCACGAATTGCATGAGTTCGGGTGTCGTCGGCGACGTCAGGATCGAGGCAGGTCCGGTTTCGTGAACCTTGCCGCGATGCATGAAGACGATCCGGTCGGCGATGCCTTTGGCAAAGCCCATCTCGTGGGTGACCATCACCATGGTCATGCCATCGGCCGCCAGCTGCTCGATCACCTTGAGCACTTCGCCGGTGAGCTCCGGATCGAGCGCCGAGGTGACCTCGTCGAACAGCATCACTTTCGGCTGCATGGCGAGCGAGCGGGCGATTGCGGCGCGCTGCTGCTGGCCCCCGGAAAGCTGCTCCGGGTAGGCGTGAAGCTTCTCCTCGAGCCCGACCTGCGCCAGCACTTTTCGCGCAAGGTCCTTGGCCTGCGACGCTGTCATGCCCTTCACGGCACAGGGCGCCAGCGTGATGTTCTGCTCGATCGTGAGATGCGGAAACAAATTGTAGCTCTGGAACACGATGCCGACGTCCTGGCGCAGCGCGCGCAGGTCGACGTCGGGACGGTCGACCCGATGGCCGCAGACCACGATCTCGCCCCGGTCGACCTTTTCGAAGCGGTCGATGCAGCGCAGAGCCGTGCTCTTGCCGGAGCCGGAGCGGCCAATCAGCGCCAGCACCTCGCCGCGCTCGACGGCAAAACTGACACCATCGAGCACCCGCAGCGAGCCAAAGCTCTTCTGCACGTCGCGGAGCGACACAATCGGTTCGGAGGCGGAAGCGTTCTGCTGCATCTTCAGGCCGGTGCAAGGTGAAACTTGCCATGCCCCATGCGACGTTCCAGCTTCTGGCTGAACAACGACAGGGGATAGCACATGGTAAAATAGGCGATGGCGATGATGGCGTAGATGACGAACGGCTCGAAAAGCGAGTTGTTGACGATCTGGCCCGAGCGCATCAGCTCGACGAAGCCGACGACAGAAGCGAGCGAGGTGTTCTTGATGATCTGCACCATGAAGCCGACGGTGGGCGGCGTCGCGATGCGGATCGCCTGCGGCAGGATCACCTTCATCATGCGCTGGGTCCGGCTCAGCGCCAGGCCTTCGGCAGCCTCCCATTGCGGCTTCGGCACGGATTGGATGCAGCCACGCCAGATCTCGCCGAGATAAGCGGCGACATAGAGTGTCAGCGAGGCGCCGGCGGCCGTGAGCGAGGAGACCTTGAGGCCGATTGCGGCGAGGCCGAAATAGCCGAGGAAGAGGATGACCAGCAGCGGCGTGCCCTGGATGAGCTGGACATAGACGGCGCTGGCGATGCGCACCGATTTGAGCGGCGAGATGCGTGCCAGCGCGATCAGGAAGCCCACGATGCTGCCGCCGATCAGCGCGATCACGGACAGACCAATGGTCCACAGCGCACCCTGGCCGAGGAACATCAAATGGTTAATGTTGAGATGTCCGCCCATGGTCATCTCACAACGGTGTGCCGAGCCGGCGACGGCGCGGGAACAGCACCAGGCCGAGGCCCCAGAAGCCCGCTCGCATCACCAGCGACAGGATAATGTAGAGCACGGCGACGATGATGTAGGTCTCGAACGCGCGATAGGTGTCCGACTGGATGTAGTTGGCGACGGCGGTGAGCTCTTCGGCCGAGATCTGCGAGCAGACCGAGGAGGCCAGCATCAACAGCACGAACTGGCTGGTCAGCGCCGGATAGACCTTCTCGATCGCCGGCAGCAGGATGATGTGCCAGTAGATCTGGAGGCGTGACAGCGCCAGCCCTTCGGCGGCCTCGATTTGTCCGCGTGGGATCGCCTCGAAGCCGGCGCGCATGATCTCGGCGGTATAGGCGCCGACATTGATGGTCAACGCGGCCACCGCCACGGTGAAGGCCGAGAGTTTCAGTCCCAGGCTGGCGAGGCCGAAATAGACCAGGAAGATCTGCACCAGCAGAGGCGTGTTGCGGATTGATTCGACGTAGACCTTGCAGGCGCCCGAGATCAGCGCGCTGTGCGAGCCGCGGCCAACGGCTGCAAGCGTGCCGAACAGGGCGCCGAGCACGGTCGCAAAAACCGCCAACTCCAGCGTCAGCGCGGCGCCGGCGAGAAAGCTCGGCCAACGCTCCAGCACTGCGGGGAAGTCGAGTTGGAGGCTCATTGTGTCGGGTTCAGCCGGTGGTCTGGTTGGTCATGCGGTCATAGACGCGGAATAGCGCCTGGTTGCCATTGTTGCCTTCGCCATGCGCACGCGCGTCCACATATTGGCTGGTGACGAGCGCCGTGCCCGGCAGCGGCACACTCAGCGCCTGCGCGTGCTCCTGCACGAGGCGGAGGTCCTTCAGCTGGAGATCGATCCGGAAGCCGGCGGAGACATCACCGGCGATCATCGCGGCGCCGAGCTTGTCGAGCATCCAGGAGGCGGCGGAGCCTCCGAGCAGCACCCGCCGCAGCAAATTGAGATCGAGGCCCGAAGCGCGCCCGAGCGCGAGGGCCTCGCAGATGGCCTGGATGTTTATGCCGCAGATCAGCTGATTGCAGAGTTTGACGGTCTGCCCGGCGCCGGACGCGCCTACATGCGTGATGGTGGTGCCCATCGCGCGGAAGAACGGCTCGGCCTGCGCGAAGGCCTTCGCATCGCCACCGGCCATGATCGAGAGTGCGGCGTTCTTGGCGCCCAACGGCCCACCCGACACCGGCGCATCGATGAAGCTGACGCCAATTTTTTGCAGCTCGGCATGGATGCGGCGGACCGCGACCGGCGAGATCGTGCTCATGTCGACGATCAGCTTGCCGGGCGGCGGCGACTTCAGCAGCCCATGCTCGCCGTAAACGGTCGCCTCGACATGGGGCGTGTCCGGCAGCATGGTGACGACGATGTCGGCACCCTGCGCAGCATCGGCCGGGTTCTTGGCCCGGGTCGCGCCTTCCTTGACGACATCAGCCACGGCGGCCTCGTTGAGATCGAACGCGTGCACCGCGTGCCCCGCCTTGAGAAGGTTGCGCACCATCTCCACGCCCATCGTGCCGACGCCGATGAAGCCGACGCTGCCCTTGTCGTTCCGTCCCATGTTATTCGTCCGTTTCTTGGTTAGTCCGCGATCAGCGTGAGGCGGTGGTATTGTCGATGTCGCCGACGACGGCCCTCCTGCGGTATTCGTCGCCAATGGCAAAATGCTTGCGCAGAGTCGCATCCGCTCGCTCAGGGTCGCGCGCGATGATCGCGTCGAAGATGCGCCGGTGGTCGTCGATGAGGTACGTCTTCATCGACGGGAAGGCCTGCACCTGCTTGCGGCGGCTGCGATGCGAATGCGTCAGCAGACCCGCCAGCGACCCGTGCAGGACGGTCAACGTCTCCGAATGCGCGGCCACGACGATGGTGCGATGGAATTCGAAATCGGCCATGCCGCCCGCATCGGCCTCGTCGATGGTCTCCCCAATTTTCGCCAGTGCACGCTGCAGCCGTTCGAAATCGGCAATGTTGGCGCGCTCGCAAGCGAGGCGGATCGCCTGGCATTCGATCGCGACGCGCGCCTGCATGACATCGTCAAGCATGTCCGCCTGGTGAGCGAGGGCGAAGGTGAAGAAGTCGTTCAGCACCGCGACGTCCGGCCGGGTCACCACAGTACCGATGCGGTCGCGGATCTCGACGATGCCGAGCACCGTCAGGGCACGCAGCGCCTCACGAACGATCGGCCGGCTAACGGCGAGCAGGCTGGCGAGCTCGCGTTCCGAGACCAGCCGGTCGCCGGGCCTGAGCGAGCCCGCGAGCAGGCGTTCGCGCAGAAAGGCAAACACCTTCTCAAACCCTTTTTCGCCTTCGGCCGTGCGCTTAAGCTCCATCCCGATCTCTTTTGGTCTGATCTTGGTCAGACCAGTATGACGACAAGCTGACCTCGTCAACTCTTTTGATGCGAGCCGCCTTGCGCTGGTGCATTGCGAATAGGCCGCAAATTCTTGCGACCGCGCCTAGTTCAATCAACAGACCACGCCGACGGCGTGTCGCCCTGAACAGACTTTTCCGTGCTTCTGGACGGCTCGCTTCTTGTGATCGGACATTCTTCCTTGCCAGAATGACCTTGACGAGCAGTGCGTGTGGCAAGCTCACGATCGTTGCGGATCCTTCGACCCCTTCCAATCGAGGAACGGCGAGTGCTCTCGTCGGCGGAAACGGGCCCTCCGTTCAAATGTGGGGTGCTGGAGGTGGTCAGGGCCGGCGGAGCGGCGGCGGCTTGCTATAGGGCTGGGTACGGATCATGTCCTACTTTTCACCGTTGCCGGCTATGTAGAACACCTTCAAGAGGCGCTCGCCCTCGCTCTTTCGCGAGCTCCGCGCCGACGTTCGCGGCGTTCGAGGCGCCTCTTGGCTCGATCTACGGGCTGCCCCAGCGGCGAAACCCCGGTCGTGGCGGCCGTCGACTCCTCGACTATAGATGCCTGGATTGGGCCGGGCGCAGCGGAGCGGGCTTCCATGAACTCAAGCAATTCCCGTCCCTTGGCCGTGATCTGCCAGCCGCCGCTGATACGTTCGACCAGCCGGTCGGAAAAGATGTCCAGATCGGGCACCCGCGCTGCGAGGCGCTTGGTCCGGTCTGCCCAATCGCGGCCACTAGTCGCCAGGATCGCCATGTCCCGTTTGAGGTTCGCCATCAGGGCGAAGCCATCCGGATAGCTCACCAAGATCTTGAGAACCGTCACTTGGAAGTTCACGTCCCCTCCGGATTAATCAACCACATCGTCTGTGCAACAAACGGGCGGCGAGACCGACCCCGCCAAGGCGATCGGGAGAAACCTTGCCTCGTAGCTAATTTCCAAGATCTCCGAAGGGCCATGACTCCGTACTTCGATCTCGCGATGCGACGCTTTCGCACTTCGAGTACCGCGGCGCAAAAACGCTTGATCGTGGTGTGGAGCATGATGTGCCCCCCACGGAAAACCAAATCCTATACCGGTCCGCCGGTTTGGGGAATCAGGCATGTCACTCGGCGAACCGATGTCGAGCCGATATTCATTCTTCCCTCTTTCCGAGCAAAGCTTCGCCGATCGCACGGTTCTGGCCACGCGGCGTCGCTCTTTCATTTTCGATTTGATCGGGGACACCGACCGATCGGTGTCCCCGCCTTCTGCGCTTGCCGGGCCGTGCCCTGCCTCGCCGGACCACGCCCCACCACACCGTACCGGACCCTACCTTCTACCGGTTCGCGCGTTTCTTGATGCTTGCGCAGTAACCTAGGAGACCTCCTCCACCGAGAACGTCCCGTTCTGCGGACGCCAGTCGCCGAGGGCCTTCATGAAGCCACCGACGGCGTAGATGTCGAGCACCTCGTCGCGATTGATGAGAGTCGGCAGATAGCTCGCCGTGAACTCCACGCTCCAGTCGTCGAAGCAAGGCCGCGTCCGCATCGTCCGGTTGCCCCTTTTTACCCGCACGGGAACGCGGAGACGGAAGCGCTCGTCCTCCCACAATTCCTTGGGGTCCGTGGGACCTTCGTACTGCAGCGGCGCGTGGGAGCCGACGATCAGTCCGGCGCTCGCTTCGGGGCCGCGGCTTCGCGTGCGCGCCGCGTTGACGAAAACAGCCGTCAACGCTTCGGCCGGCACGCAGGGCTTGCCTTGGTGCAGCCACAGCCCGCCGAACCATTCGGCCTTACTGATAGCCTGATGATCCGCCTCGGTCTTCGGCTTCTTCAAGGTGAGCTTCGTCAGGTTCTTCGTGATCGGGTCGAGCGGATCGGCCAGCCGGCCCGCGTGCATGATCAGCCTGCGTGTTCCGACGAGCTTCAGCTTGATCTCTTCGGCCTGCATCAGAGGTCCTCCTCGCGGGTCGGGTCGCGCAGGGCGAAGCGGATGGGCAGAACTGCAGAGATGGATCACCGCCGCGCTCGCGTGGTCGGAATTGAGTCGCCTACGCGGGGCTGCCGAGCGCAACGGGCCGAAGGGTTGCCTATGCGGCAGCCCGGCGTTACCGGCGCAAGGCGCAGCGCCTCCTCCGCCCCCTTTCAAGCCGGTACGCCCGCGTTCAGGGCGAAATGCAGGTCGAGCAAGGTTAGACCGACGAAACCGGGCGGTCGTGCCATGTCTGCACCAGACATCCCGGTCGCGCAGTCGATCTCTGCCACGGGAGCGCCTGGCCCTTCGGCGGACTTCATGATGGAGGTCGCAAACCTGAATGCCGAGCCGAATTCGCGACCGGGGCGGGTGCTCTCGGTGAGCTACGGAATGAGTTCGTCCGGCTCCGGACGCGGAGCCGTCTTGGGCGCCTGCCGCAGCGGCGGCCCACGAACCTCGCCGCGCTCCCGAGGTGGAGGGTCCCGGCCGACCTCCGCTCGCAGGTCCAGGAGGTCAGTGAAGACGTCCGCCTGCCGCCGGAGTTCGTCCGCGACCATTGGCGGGTGGGCCGCCATGGTCGAGACCACGGTCACGCGCACGCCTCGGCGCTGCACCGCCTCCACCAGCGAACGGAAATCGCCATCCCCCGAAAACAGAACCATTTCATCGAGTTCGCTGGCGAGCTCCAGGGCATGCACCGCAAGTTCGACGTCCATATTGCCCTTGACCTTGCGACGTCCGAACGAGTCGACGAATTCCTTGGTCGGTTTGGTCACGACGGTGTAGCCGTTGTAGTCAAGCCAATCGAGCAACGGCCGGATCGAGGAGAATTCCTGATCCTCGATGACGGCCGAGTAGTAGAAGGCGCGGAGCAAGGTACCCCGGCTCTCGAATTCCTTCAGAAGGCGCTTGTAGTCGATGTCGAAGCCGAGGCTTCGGGAGGTGGCGTGGAGATTCGGGCCATCGATGAACAAAGCAGTCGTATTGGGCGAAGACGACATATGGGGCAGCCCGAATGATCCCAGCGGAAGCAACGCTCCCGCATCCGAATGGTTTGTCAAAGATGGAGTTTGGGTACGGGGCGGCCTTGGCCCGCCGCTCACTCGCATTCTGTCGTGGGGCAAGAACGTGAGCTCCGACGGAGAGAAGCTATATCCAACAATCCGAGCTTTCAAACCCTTTTTCATGAACACTTGAACCTGGAGCCTGCTGCAAAGACAATGCAGTAAGTGGGACGCCGGGAATGCCGTACCAATTGCCGCTCTTCGAAATCCACCTCAGGCGCCGCGGCCGGGCATGCAGATGGTGTCTCTGCACGAGCGATGGGCACCCGATCATGCAAGGCTCGGAAGCCACCCGGGCGGCTGCCAAGTACCAAGCTGGTCGGGCGCTGTTTCTGATGCTGCTGGCTTCGGCGAGTCGCTCGGCAGGCCACGGAGATTCATCTGGGAGCCGCTCGCGCCGAAGCGCTTCATCAACCGGGTGACACTCGGGAGCGCTTGAGATTACGCGGCCTTCACCTCGATTTTTGACCGCTGGAGACAGGTTCGGAACCACGGCCTTGAGGAGGTCGTTCGACAGGTCGCCCAAGAAAAAACCCAGGCCCGGGATACCGGGTCGGGGTCCAGTCTGCTGGCACGCTATTTTTAGCGCGGGTGCCAGCACCTTCAACATAGAAGGCGGTCTAAAGTTCCCTGTCCTATCGGCTCCGCTTTCGCGTCACCATTCGGTAGCGCGACTGGTCCATGGGCGCCGAATCCTGCTCCGCCTCTGGCCGCTACTACAGATTCGGGGACCTCGATTCGCGCCTTAACAAATGGCACGGGTGGGGATTTAAATCGCAATCACCCCGGTTGACGTGTCGTTGTCTCGAAGCGCACCTGTTGCGCCTAAAGACCGGTGCCGCATTGCAGCGCGAAACGAGTCCTCAAAAGCTGGGGGCTCAGAAGCGGGCCCGCGGGCAGAGCCCACAGTTGGCCGATGCAAACCGGGATTGCTCGCGCCAGACAGGCTGCGTACGTCAGCCAACATTCACCTCTACGGTGACTTAGTACCGGCAAAACGGCCGGCACTTGCTGCTTTAACGCACGGAACACCAACAACATTTACGCGATCTTCCGGACTCTCTCGTAGCGTGTTGGCGGGCGGAGAGCGACATGGACCTCAGCAAAGTCTGCAACTTGTTTTCAGTTGGACGTCTCACGACTGCGGTCGATCGGGCGTTGCTGGTGGAGCAATTCAAGGTTCTCCGGAAGCAGGTCCCCGTGCTTTACGCGGTCCTGTTGCTCGACAGCTTCAGCGTGGCCTGGGTGCTGCCGGAGAATTGCTCGCTCTGGCTGCGGTTCGCGTTACCTGCATTTCTTATGGCCATCTGCATCGTGCGAATGGCGCAGTGGGTGCGGATGCGGGCACGCGAGGTCAGCCCCGAGGAGGCCTTCAGAAGTCTCTCGAGGATGCGAATTTTTGCCGCTGTTCTCACGGGGGGATACGTGTGCTGGATATTGGCGCTGATGGAGACGGTGGAGCCGGCTTTGCGCGCGCCTTTAGCGTTGCTGGTGTTCATGGGCTGCATCGGCTCATCCTATTGTCTCGGCAGCTTCCCGGCGGCCTCGCGGCTGACGATGTTGATCGCGGGCGCGCCGATCTCAGGGCGACTGCTGCTTTCGGGTGAGCCACTGCAGCTCTGTTTGGGGCTGAATCTCGCGCTGCTCCTGGTCTTGCTTGCGCGAATGCTCAACATCAATTTCCGCAACCTTGCTGGGCTTATCGAGGAGCAGGCCAACTCGGCCGAAGAAGGCAAGCGTGCGCGAGCCGCGGAAAAGAGCGCGATCGCGGAGAAGTCCAAGGCCGACGAATTCGCTGACCGTTTCAACACCGCGTTGAACAACATGTCGCAAGGTCTTTGCTTTTTTGATGGGCAGCAGCGCCTCATCGTGTGCAACCGGCAATATCTCGAGATCTATGCCCTCAGTCCGGAAAGCGTGCGGCCGGGCATGCGTCTCGAAGAGATTGTCCAACTCCGCTACGGCGTCGGCAGTGCGCCGAAAATGTCCAGAGAAGAATACCTAAGCTGGCGCACCAGTGCCAGTGTAATTGATGAAACCTCCGACACGACTGTCGAGCTGGCCAACGGCCAGATGGTCCGTATTCGTCACCGCCCGATGGAGGACAACGGTTGGGTCGCCACCCACGAAGACGTCACGGAGCGCCATCGCACCGAGGAAGCGCTCGCCGCTGCTAAGGGAGCCGCAGAGCGGGCAGAAGCCGCTGCGCGAGCCGCGCACGCGCACCTGAAGGAAGCCCTCGACGTCGTGCCGGAAGGGCTCGCGGTTTTCGACAAAGAAGATCGGTTGGTTCTGTGGAATCGACAGTACGCCGACTTCTACTCGGCCACCAATCATGCCCTGGCGGAGGGTGTTCGGTTCGAGGAAATTCTCCGAGCGGGGCTGCAGCGCGACCAATACGCAGAGGCGCGGGGCAGAGAAGACGAGTGGCTTGCCGAGCGGCTTGCTTGGCACAACCTGCCGCAGTCCTCGCATGAGCAGCGGCTCCCCGGCGATAGGTGGCTGCGCGTAGAGGAAAGACGAACAGCGGACGGCGGTAGTATCGGTGTGCGCATCGATATCACCGAGCTCAAGGGGCGAGAGGCTTCCTTTAGGCTGCTTTTCGAAGAGAACCCGATTCCGATGTGGGTGGCAGAGGCCGGCTCGCAGCGTCTTCTTGCCGCGAACGCGGCGATGTGCAGCCATTACGGATACCGGCAGGACCAGTTGCTCGGGATGACCGAACTTGATCTGAAGAGTGGCAAGATTGGGAGCTCCGATGGAGAGCAAGAAGTCGCGATTCACAACACTCGGGCCGGCGACCAACTGGAAGTGGTCGTTGAACGTCGTTCTTTGATGTACGAAGGGAAAGCTGCGCAGGTGGTGGCGGCATTCGATGTGACAGAGCGAAACCGAAGCCAACGCAGAATTGCCCATCTGGCATCCCATGATGCCCTCACCGAACTGCCGAACCGGACCGCGCTCGATGGAGCTCTAATGGCCGCCATGAACCGCGCGCAGGAACTGGATAGCAGTGTGGGGGTGCTCTGCATCGACCTCGACCGCTTCAAGGACATCAACGATCTCTTTGGGCATTCCGTCGGAGACGCCGTCCTGCGAGAAACTGCTCGGCGGCTGAAGCAAACTAGCGATGGGGCGTACGTCGCCCGCGTTGGCGGCGACGAGTTCATCGCAATCACGGAGCAAGTGCCGTTGCCCGGCGCTGCAGAGCTCCTGGCGAAAAAAATGCGTGAGGCGTTTGCCGTCCCTATCGAGACGAACGGTCATTCGCTCGAGCTCGATCTTTGTGTTGGCATCGCTGTGTTTCCAAGGGATGGCGAGGATCCCGTTTCGCTGCTCGCCAATGCCGACGCGGCACTCTACCGTGCAAAGCATGACGGCCGAGGCGCCGTCCGCCTGTTCACCAGCGCAATGGATCAGCAGCTGCGGCAGCGACGCGCCGTCGAGCATGATCTGCGCTCCGCCGTCGAACAAGGCGAGCTATTCCTCCATTATCAGCCGCAGGTGGATCGCCTGCGTGGCATAGTCGGTCACGAAGCTCTGGTGCGCTGGCAGCATCCTACCCGTGGCGTCATAGCACCGGGCGAGTTCATCCCGATTGCGGAAGAAAGCGGGTTGATCGCCAAGATCGACGAATGGGTTCTCAGGGAAGCCTGTCGGACGGCGGCTTCTTGGAGCAGCCCGCTCAGGATCGCCGTCAACATCTCTGCCGCTCAATTTCGTCGGGAGAACCTCGAAAGGCAAGTGAAAGCTGCTTTGAGGGAAAGCGGACTCGCGCCGGCCCGACTAGAACTGGAGATAACAGAAGGCGTACTCATCGAGGACGTCGGCCGCGCAAGAGATACGCTAAACAGGCTCAAATTACTGGGTGTCATGATTGCCTTGGATGATTTTGGGACGGGTTACTCCTCATTGTCATATCTGGATGCCTTTCCGCTCGACCGCATCAAGATCGATCGCAGTTTCGTAGCAACTTTGGGGACGAGCGAGAAGTCGATAGGGATTGTTCGCGCAGTGATCGGCCTGACCCACAGCTTCGGCATTCCAGTGCTCGCGGAAGGCGTTGAGACGGAGGAGCAGTTCGCGATGCTCGCGTCGATGAAGTGTGACGAGATGCAGGGATATTTGATCGGACGCCCTAAACGTCTGCCGCTGGAAGAGGACAAAGGCCATCGTCAGACGCCCGCCCACGCGAGCGCCTGATCTGGGATTTCAACGCACGATGGTTGTCAGGAAAACACGTTCCTGGCGCAGTCGAAACACGAACAGAAGCTTAAGCGATGACAAAGCTGGACGATCTGAAGGCGGAGCACGCCGTCACAGTCTCAGGAGAAGCCTTGCGGCTGATGGACGAGCTGAACGTTCCGCCTGTTGCCCCCCAACTTCAGCGTCTTCTTCGCATACCTCTTGGGCGGATCTGAAGCTCTGCGCAAGACCATTGACGTCCTACGCTCCAACAATAGAAAGTTCGACAAAGCGGTAAACCGAGAACTCTACAGCACGTTCTTGCAGTCGAACAATCTGGGTATGGCGGACCAGACAGTCTCGGAAGAACTCAGCACCATCCTCCTGAACGTTAAACAAGGGCTCTCGGATGCCGCTGAAGGCAGCGGGGCCCAGGTCCACGGACTGGCGACAGTTGCCGAGGCGCTGCAGGCCGACCGTGCGATCGCCTTGGCGTGTCTCCGCGACGAACTCTCCAAGGCGACGGAACGTGCGGCATCGTTGCAAATGAGGCTGGCCAGTGCGTCCGGCGAGGTCGAAAAGCTTCGGGCCGATCTTGAAAAAGCAGAGATATGGTCCAGAACGGACCCGCTCACCGGGTTGGCAAATCACCGAGCCTTGGAACCCTACGTCCGCTCGGCTCAAATCAAGGCGATGGAGCAGGGAGGTGCGTTGGGTACCTTCCTCGTCGACATCGACTACTTCAAGGCATTCAACGACAAGTACGGCCATCAGCTTGGGGATCAGGTCCTTCGCGTCCTGGCGAAGTGCGTTCAAGAGGGAGTGAGAGAGGGGGATCTCGCAGCCCGATATGGTGGTGAGGAACTGATGTGCGTGCTGCCCGACGCCGCGCTAGAGGCTTGCCTGTCCGCGCAGGCAAAGCGTCGCGATCGCATCTTCCTCGATTATCTGCGCAATGGCCGTGGCACTACCGCGATCGGCACCTATTCCCCGCGAGCCCGAGAGGGATTCCCCATCGCAGCGCCCGTGACCTGGAAGCGCATCGGGGCTGGAGCCGGACGAAATCGGCAGAGATTCGCAAGGCTCTCGATACCGTCGTTAGCCCGAAGCAAAAGCTCACCAAGCCTGTCAAGAAACCGAAGGCGACATGGGTCGAGCCAAAGTTCTACGCCGACATCGAATACCGCGACATCACCTCTGAAGGCCTGCTGCGGGCCAGCTCTTTCAAGGGGCTCAGCAAAGGAACGCGGCGTTCCTGACGGCGTTTTCTCCACCAGGGAGTGGAGTACCGGCATGCCGGATCGCGTAACCCAAGCCGTAAAAGAAGCCCAAGCCATCCTGGCCCGCTATGTCGAGCCTGGCCCGCGGGATTGCCAGAGCACGATCAATGACCTGCTGGCCGTTCTCGAAGATGAGCGGCTTGTACAGGCGATGGAGGAGCAAGATGAGCGACAATGTCGCCAAAGCGGATCAGCGCGACCGTAGCAAAATCAACATGCATGAGGACTTCGAGGTCAAGTATTGGACCAAGCAACTTGGTGTCTCCAGAGACGAGCTGCAGAAGGCTGTGGACAAGGTAGTAGGCAGTTCGGCCGCCGCCGTTCGCAAACAATTGGCGGCGTAACCGAAGCGCGCGGTATGCTTGCGATCTTTGGAGCAAGGCCCGCGCGCTTTTTCATGCCATGATCAATCCCACCTGCCCCATCTGCTTCGGCTTAGGCTTTGTCTGCGAGAACCACCCGGACCGAGCCTGGAGCGCAGAACTTGGCTGCCAGTGCGGCGCGGGTGAGCCGTGCGCCTGCAACAGGTCGCCGGACATAAACGCGGGAATTGAAGAGCCGGATGCGAGCCATATCATCGAAGAAGCAGGCGGGAAGAAGCGCCACCACTGACGAGCCGCGTGTCATGACCATTCAGCATGGATATCAAGCAGCCAGAACGATCGATCGCCACGAGCATACTAGTCAGTTGCACTCGTCGAATCGGCGGCGGCAATCTGCAGTCCTGCCTCGTTGAGAGCCTCCGCAATCTGCTTCGCGAGCAGCTTGGCTTCTTCAATTCCAATTTTCGCGTCCGGGTGATGTGCAAAAAACCCGCAAATCGTCGTGGAGATGATTGTATTCACCTGGTGCGGATCAATCATTTTACGGCCCTCGAACATGCGAACTGCTTTATCGACGATGACCCCGCGTTGCGATCACCTTGCTGAACAACGTGGGCTCGCTCCCCTGGAGCTTAGCGCAGCGCTTAAGGGCGGCGACTTAGGCTGCTACGAACTCTAATTGTCCTGCCGCTTTCTTTCGACAGTCGGCCGCGTAAGCGCGAAGTCGCTCGATGGTCAGCGTGTCGTTTACGGCCTTCGCCAACCTCTCGGCCTTAATTGCTTGCTGCAGTAGGTGTTCGGCGTTCGTCATGGGTCTCACCCTCCGGCGAGATAATTTGAAGCAAATTGCTCCGTTCCGAGCATGCTCCCATTGTCCCTAACAGAGTGTGTAGCAGGTCACACCGCCGCGCTCTCTTTAGCTGTCTGGATTGGACGACCCACCAATTGTCATCGCCGCGCCGGGCGCCTCAGGCCTGGACAATGCAATCCGACATTTACAATTGGCAGGTCGACCACAGATGTGGGCACTTAGACCGCTTGGCGATATCGTCGAATTGATCAATGCCATCGCGGCAACCAATCCGCTCGCGCGGAATGCGACCATCGAGGGGGCACTGCTAGGCGATGCCGGAAACAACTTCGCCACCTTGGCATCGGAGGTCAAAGCATTTGCGGAGCAGACTGCGAGGGCACCCGCGAAATCGGTCAGCAAATCACCTCTATCCAGGGAGCGACAGACGAGGTCGGTCGCCGCGGTCCGGCAGATCAGCGGAACGATCGAGCTGCTTTTCAATGTCGTCAGCCGTTGCTGCGGCCGTGGAGGAGAAGGTGCCGCTACGCAGAAGATTCCGGGAACGCGCAGCAATCGGCGCAGGGCACACATAAGGTCGCGACCAACATCACCGACGTGCCGAGGGGCGCACCGGTTCGGCGCGGCCTGTTCCTAAGTGTTGTCGGCTGCCGAGTCTCTGTCGCTAGAATGACAAATCGTCCAAGGGGTGAGGCTCCTCCGCGTTTGGCCGCCAGAACGTCAGTGTCAGCGCATCAATGCACGGAACTTGGTTCCATCTGGGCATTTTCTGGGCAGCTGTATCGGCTGCTGGCAAGCATTTCGAGAAGACGCACAGGTCGGGGTGGTTGAACCGTCAGTAGCCGGGGTTTCCTGGGCTGCCGTTTTGGCTGGGGCCGTCGCGTCCCTCGCGCTTACGCTCGTGCTTCTATCCTTTGGCGCAGGCACGGGTTTCTCTGTCGTGTCGCCCTGGGGCAATTGGGGCGTGTCGGCGACGACTTTCAAGATCGGAACTGGCCTGTATTTCATCGTCATGGCGATGATCTCGTCCGCTGTTGGCCGCTAATAGAATTTGCTGGTGCTCTTGGGACCACAAGGTTCGTGATGATGAAGCCTAGCCCAGCAAAAGAGGATAATAGGCCGCTGAGTTTGGCAATCAATCCGAGCCGACGCCATTCGATGTGACGAGCCTTGGTGCCATCAACCTGCGCATCCAGCTCCGAACGCAGCGCGCGCAGCTCGGTCTCCATTTCAGCCGGCGTCATTTCTGGCTCGCGCATTTGGGGCTTTGAACGTTTCTCAGATAATTCTTGAACAATGACGCTCGGCCGCTCTGGCCCGCACGTGCTCAACCGGAAGCGGTGCGGGCCAAGGGACGACCGCTAATGGTCGATCAGGATCCTTTGGCGCCGCTCATGATCGGCCCGAACCTCTCCCAGCTTTCTCCCTTAAATCGCATCATCTGGAGCTGCTCGATCGGGGCGAAATCGTCAGGGCCTGTTTTTATACGTGTGCCCGTGATGTAGATGCCAATCTCAAAATCGAGGTTGGCTGCCTGCTTCATTACATTCTCACGGGTCAGCGTGTCACCACACTGACGGAGGACTTGCTCCAGGCCCTTAGCGACACCGTAGCCAAAGACCGTCGCTGAGTCATCAAGATCACCCTCAGGGTACCATTTTGTCATGAACGCTCGCCACTCGTTCATCGATGCATCGTTCTTCCACTCAGCGTCCTTCGGATCCTTCAGATATGCGGTTGACAAGATGCCCTGGCTGGCCTCGTAACCGGCAGGTTTGATGACGCCGCCTATTGAACCCGACACGTTTGTAAGAAATTGCACCGGATGCCATCCCATTTCAGCGACCTTCTTTATCGCCTGGGCAGCAAATTTAGGTGTCGCTATGTTCACGAAGATGTCCGGATTGGCGCCCTTGATTTGCACGACCTGAGAATCGACTGTCGGCGAGCTCGTCTCATAAGGAGCTTCAACTACAATCAACTTGCTGGCTTGGTCACCAAGGCCATCCTTTAGGCCGGTGACGTAATCTTTTCCAAAGTCATCATTCTGATAGAGCACGCCGACGGTCTTGCCTGGGTAGTTCTGAAGGATGTACTTGCCGTAGATGCGCGCTTCGACCTGGTAACTGGGCTGCCACCCCATCGTCCAGGGGAAATTCTTCGGGTCGTTCCACTTGGCAGCACCTGTCGATACGAACAGTTGCGGGACCTTCTTCGAATTCATGTACTTCTGAATAGCGGTGTTACCCGGCGTTCCTAGCGGATTGAAAATCAACAATACCTCATCGCTCTCAACGAGCTTACGAGCTTGCTCGACCGTCTTAGGCGGGCTGTACGTATCGTCATAGGAGATGAAGTTGATCTTCCGACCGTTGATGCCGCCTTCAGAATTAATTTTGGTGAAGTAGGCGGCTTCAGTTTTGCCGATCGTAGCGTACGCCGATGCTGGACCGGAGTACGGCATGATGTTGCCGATCTTGATCTCAGTGTCGGTTGCTCCTGGATCGTACTTTTTCTGGGCGTAGGTTGTCGAGGAGAGCGTGGCTGCAAGTGCCAACGCGATTGCGGTCGAATAGACGAAGTTGAAGTAAGAACGACGCATCGTTGTCCTCCCTTAAAGCGCAAACTGTTTCAGCCATTCTTGTGAGCCGTTCAGCCGCGCATCAGAGAGTATGCATGGGAAACGTCCGCGGCAGCAACGAAAGGTGCGAGCCGGTTGATGTCACGGGGTCGGAATGCCAGGGTTCGACGCAGCGCACAAATTCCTTCAGCAGGAATTAGCGGGAGCAGGCCGGCTGCAAGTTGAGCTTGCGCAACATCGAGCTTACGCCATCTGCCCGGCAGTCTTGTGCATCAGCCAACTTGGTCGCGGAGGCGTTTCGCGAGGTACTCCTCGAAGGCTCCGCCTTTGGCTTCCTGGCTGTTTCTCGCATGTCATCAGGATCGTGCCAGTGGCGCGGAATGAATTCTGGAGCCTTAGCGTTAGCTACTTCCTTCGGCCGATGCTGAGGTGGAGCTGGGGGCTCGGAAGGTGTTGTATAAGGGAGGGCAACCTTCTCCACACTTGGCTGGACGTCTTGCGTGCTGACCAGCGATAGCCGATCAGCCTTGTTGCCGGCTACAGCAGGATAAGCGATCGCAAGTGTCGGCGCCGGAGCAGACTTCGAGGCGGCGGCAGCAATCGCACCGATCCCCCCGACGCAAACCAGTCCAAGTACGACGACCTTGATCACAGCGATGCCCACCTCAGAGCATCAAGCCATAGACGACATTTGGCCCGGATTAAGGCGACTCGATTATTTGGTTAATGCTGCTTCAAATAAAGAAGCAGCGATGCGGCATGCGAATCTATCAGGAAGGCACGCACGTCCGGATCGTCATCGACGATCAGCACCGTGGCCTGGGCCGCCCGGTCTGCCTGGATCGGCAGCTCCCCGGCTCGCCGCGGCTGGATCTCCATCCTGCAGACCGCATGGAGCAACTGCAGCACAGTGCCACGCCCGAGGCGACGCTTCCCCTGAGTGCCTGGACAGATCGGGCGGAACATCCCAAGTCGCCGGCCGTCCTGATTCGCACGTAAATCAAATGTTTGAGGCACCGGCTGTGCGCATACTTGTCGTCGAGGACGATTAACTAATTCGAGAATTCGTCGTCGAGGCTTTGCGCGAGGAAGGATTCGAGGTTGTCGAGGCGGAGAACGGCGAACAGGCGCTCGCCTGGTGCGGAGGGCACGAGCCGGACTTTCTCGTCACGGACATTAGGCTGCCGGGCCGCATCGATGGATGGGAAATCGCGGAGCGTTGCCGCGAGCACGATCCCGATCTGCCCGTGATCTACGCGACGGGATACTCGCCCGTCGCGGCCCGTCCCGTACCGGGGAGCCGATGTTTGCAGAAGCCGTACCATCCCGAGTCTATCATCAGCGCTGTGAGAGAGATGGCAAGGGCAACCCCGAGATAGCTGGCACTAGCTCGGCCAATTTGGGCATCTCCTCTGCACCCTTGGCACTCGCGTTTATACAACGAGCATGGCTAATGTCCGACTACATCCCGAAACAAGTCAGGAGTGCCGATGGCAGGCGTGATCGATCGCAACAACGTACACGTCCGTGGTACCGGGGATCGGGCGATGATCTTCACCCACGGCTTCGGTTGTGACCAGAACATGTGGCGTTTCGTGGCGCCGGCCTTCGAGAAGGAGTTCACGACGGTTTTGTTCGATCATGTCGGCGCCGGCGGCTCGGACCTTTCCGCGTACGATCGCACCAAATATTCGAGCCTCGCGGGATACGCTGACGACGTCGTCGAAATCGGCCGCGAACTGGGGCTGAAGGATGCGATCTTCGTCGGGCACTCGGTCAGCAGCATGATCGGTGTGCTCGCCGAACAAGAATCGGGGGGCATGTTCGGCAAGCTGGTGCTGATCGGCCCTTCCGCCCGCTACATAGATGACGATGGCTACGTGGGCGGCTTCAGCGCCAAGCAGATCGAAGAACTGCTGCAGTTCCTGGAGTCCAACCACATGGGCTGGTCCGCGCAGATGGCGCCGGCCATCATGGGCAATCCGGATCGGCCGGAGCTGGGCGAGGAGCTGACCAATAGCTTCTGCCGAACCGACCCCGAGATCGCAAAGGCGTTCGCCAGGGTGACCTTCACGTCCGACAATCGCAAGGATCTGCCGGGCGTCAGTGCGCCAACCTTGGTCCTGCAGTGCAGCGAGGACATCATCGCATCCCAGGAGGTCGGCGATTACGTGAACCGCAACATCCCAAAATGCCGGATGATCGTCCTGAAGGCGACCGGCCACTGTCCCAACCTCAGCGCGCCCGATGAAGTGGTCGAGGCGATGCGGACCTTCGTCTAGTGGACGTCTCCCGCCCCGATTTCCAGGACCTGCTCGAGAACGCACCGTGCGGCTACATCACCCTGCAGGCGAACGGTCGCGTCGATCAGGTGAACCGGACCTTCCTGGACTGGAGCGGACGTTCGGCGGAGCAGATGATCGGCAACCGCTTCAGCGACTTTCTGACCATGCCGGGCCGCATCTACTACGAGACCCACATCGCGCCACTTTTGCGCATGCAGGGCTCCTTTCAGGAGTTCGCGATCGACATGCTGGCCGCGGACGATACCCCGTTGCAGATGATCGCGAACGCGAACGAGCGCCGAGATGCTGACGGCAAGCTGCTGCTGATACGGCTCGCACTGATTAAGGCGACCGATCGGCGGCGGTACGAGCAGGAGCTGCTTGCGGCGCGCGAGCTGGCCAAAGCGGCCGAGAAAGCGATCGAGGAGCGACTTCAGCGCGAGAACGAGGCCTCCGAGCTGCGCGAGCAGTTCATCGCGGTTCTCGGCCATGACCTTCGCAATCCCCTCGCCTCCATCAGCGCCGGCGCACGCATTCTGGACCGAACCGTCCAGAGCGAGAAGGAGCGCCAGATCATTGCGATGATGCAGATGACGGTGATGAGGATGTCCGCGCTGATCGACGACGTGCTCGACTTCGCGCGCGGCCGGCTCGGCGGCGGAATATCTCTCGAGCGCGACACGACCGAACCGCTGGAGCGCACCCTCGCTCAAGTCGTCGACGAGCTCAGATTGGCGACGCCCAGCCGGGTGATCGAAGCCGAATTCGAGATCGATCGACCCGTGAATTGCGATCGCACCAGGATAGGTCAGCTTCTATCCAACCTGGTGGGCAATGCGCTGACGCACGGATCCTCGAACAAGCCAGTCGTGGTCCACGCCGAGACCACCCCGACCACGTTCGAACTTTGGGTCTCCAACGCAGGGGATGCCATTCCACCAGAGGCGATGGACAAGCTGTTCGAGCCGTTCTTTCGCGGAAAGGCCCGCGCCAGCCGTCAAGGCCTGGGACTGGGTCTCTACATCGCATCGCAGATCGCAGAAGCGCACAAAGGAACGCTGACGGTGACGTCGACTCCGGAGGAGACACGGTTCACGTTCTCGATGCCGCTGGACGCCTCTAATTGAGTTCTTGCCAGTTGACCGCTGGAGTCCAGCGTCTTCAGCCACGCATTCACTGTTCCCCCGCAAAAATCTGAGCGGGCTCCGCACCAGCTGCAGCTCTTTCGGCCGGGTCCGGCTGCTCGGCCTTGGCGGACCTTCAACCGAGAAGGCTGCCTGAGACCGCCCCCGGAGCACGGTCCCACCTGGACCATATGGAGGGATAGCAGACCTTGCTGAGTGGGCTCGTAGCGCTGGCCATGCTGTTCGAGCCAGCCGCCTTCGACCATCTTCCGCGCCAGCGACATCGTGCATACCGGCTGACTGCCGCCTGGGTGATACAGGCCGTCCCTGCGCTCGACCAAGTAGCCGTAGACTCGTGCTAAACGCAGCGGCTTGATCATGCCAGGAAAGAGAAGGATGGAGCTGTCCGACATCGCTTTGCCCCAAGCGGCGGCACGCATTATCGTTCCGAGTTCTTGGCTACCAACCAGTCCAGGATCGCGATCAAGGATCGTCGGACCTCATATGTGAATGTGCGACTCGACGGAGTTAACAGGCTGGCAACCGGTTGGAGGCTGCTGAGGCGATGGATCAGTCGCGTTACCCGCTGGTGAGACGGTGGACGCCGGAAGAGCACGCACGCCTCCTGGAGCTGGCGGCAGCGGGGAGCCGACCGGACGAAATCGCCCGCGCACTGGGCAGGACAGAAGCGGCCGTGCGAGGCCGCGCACATCTGCACAACATTCCATTGCGGATGGTGACCCAGAAGCGACGTAGCTAAGGCGTGGAAGCCTGCTTCTTGCGCCGCCTGCGATCCAATGCCGCGCGGGCTTCAAACAGCGCGACGATCGTTCCAACGATCGTCGAGCCAAAAGCCGCCATGATCAGGATCATCGCAAGCACGACCGGTCCGCAGTTGAACAACAAAAACGGCCCAGCTGACCTTGGTGGAGAGAAAACAGCGACACCCCCGGGCAACCTCACTCCACCGCCGGGAGGAAAACCACGCGGCGGGCCTGATCCCACAATTCAACCGCCACGCCGTCGACGTATTGCTGGGCCTTGGCAATTGCGGTGGCATCATCATCGCCGGTGATTATCTCGGGTGGCCCCAGAACGTGTCCCTCTTTATCCAGCCGATAAAGGCGATATTCAGCCATAGCCCCCGCGTCCGACGTGTCACTCGGGGCCGCTTATCACCTTACCGTTTCTGCCCCCGCAATCTCATTTGAGACTCCAGACGAAATAAATATCTCAGATGCACCAGCACCAATTGAGCTGGCCTTACTATTGATCCTCCGGGTGCAGTTCGAGCTTTTTTGCTTGGTGCTCCTGAACCAATTGGGTGATCGCCTCCATCGTCGCCTGGTCGGTGACCCATTTCGCGAGCGCCTGGAGGTGTTCGATCTTGCCGTCCAGCTCAACGCACTTGTCGCACATGGGAGGCCTCCTGCTGGACCACCAAGCGACACAAGTTCATTTCGGTTCCGGCGTAGGGAACAACCCTGCGATGCGCCGCGAGAACGGCACCCCGCATCCTCATGCGGGCACAACGACAGCGGCTATGGTTGGCTCGCTGCCCGGCCTGACGTCGGCACCACGCTTTCCACACGCCTTGCAGACGAAGCGGGATTCGAGATCGGAGAGCCTGACCTCATCTGCCCACTGGTCGACGACGTGCCGACCGACGACGACGTTGTGGCTGGCGTTGTTCAGGCAGAAGACGATGAGACCACGAACGCCGGCCGCGCGCGTCTCGCCCAGCGTGATCTTCACCGGGCGGCCATCAGGTAGGTTGCGGTTCTCGCGGCGGGCAGGTTTGCGCATCGCGCGATCAAACGCGCGCGTCGATGGGTTGGCAAATTGTCGGACGCAGCTGACCACGCCCTGCCCTATCTCATGTCCGGAGGGATGGGCATTCCCATGCTTTATCCCTCTTCTGAGTCCTGTCGCAGGCCGTCGAGGCTCGGTTCCGTGCCGCAGCTACGGCAGGCCGATGTTCTCGCGCTGCTGGTGGTCGATTAGCGCAGTGCATTCCATGCTTTTCGCCTGCGAAGGGCGCCAAAATCATCCATTCCCGTCAGACACCCTGGAATTTTTCGCGCGCACCTGTGACGCCGCCAGCACGATTCAACCAAACTGATCCCGACGAGTGTGTAGCAATGTTCAACGCCGTCCCTCCCATGATAGCCTTTGCGGGTTCTCGCCCTACACCTTTGTCCGGAGTGAACATGAGCTACGTCATCTCGCTGCAATCAGGCCTCGCTCGTTTGATCGACCAGGCACGCGGATGGTTCCAGCGCTCGCTGCGGTCGCAGACAGGCGGCCCGGACAACAAGCAGGACGATCTCTAAGAGATCTTCCTGTTCGGGCCTCACGGCTGACGCCAGACAACGCATCCAACTTTCCATCACACTGAGGTTTTTGACATGACCGACGCTGCGTTGCAGCTCGCCGACACCGGCCGCCGTCTCGACGCCATCGACCGCAAGATCCTGACGGTGCTTCAGGAGGATGCCGCACTCTCGGTGGCCGAAATTGGCGACCGGGTCGGCCTGTCATCCACTCCCTGCTGGAAGCGCATTCAGCGGCTTGAGGCCGACGGCGTCATCCTGAAGCGGGTCGCGTTGGTCGACCAGAACAAGATCGGCCTGGGCCTTTCCGTGTTCGTCTCGGTGGAAAGCTCCGATCACTTCCGACGCTTGGCTGAAGCGTTTTGCTGCGGCAGTGAGCGCCATGCCCGAGGTGATGGAGTTCTACCGAATGGCCGGCGATGTCGACTACATGCTGCGTGTCGTCATTCCAGACATGCTTAGCTACGACGTGTTCTACAAGAAGTTTATCCACGCCGTGCCGCTCAAGAACGTCACCTCGCGCTTTGCGATGGAGAAGATCAAGTCGATCACGGCACTGCCGATTCCGGCGGTTCCGACAACTGACTAAGGTCGCGCGCGTGTGTGTGCCGCACGATATTCGCCGACAAATGAAAATAATTGCACCGCTCTGGCTTCTAAACACTCCGGACGGCCCTGGTCGGACCTTCGGTCACCAGAGACCAGAGCAGCGCATGCAGGTCGCCCTTGAGCGGCTTGGCAAGGCCGGCTGCAATAGCCCATTCAGCTTGCGCACGAGATCGGCCCAAGCCCTCATAAACTACGATCGAACCACCTCTGTGGACGCCTCCGGCCTCGCTGCTGGTCGCCTTCGTTGCATCATGCAACGACGTTTACCTCGTGAAGGCCCCCCGACAGCTCACAGGAATAAGGTCGTCTTAACCATAACTATGGCAGGAGCGTTCGCGAAAGTTGCATCCTGAACGGCGCCACCCCATATCTATAGCAACCTTCGCAATTGGTCGCGAGGGAGGCCTTCGCAAGACGTACGAAGGCGGCCGCCGCCGGTGTTGGAAGCACCAAACGACGGCCTGACCACAACCGACTTCTGAGGAGTCAGCTATGGCTAAGAGCCAGTATAGCGCCGATTCGGCGTCCCCGCCCCACTCCCCCTCGCCGTCTCACGACAACAAGGTGGGCACCTTCAAGATCGCCTACTTTCCGGCTCCGTACCCCAAGGACACCTTGTCCATGCCCACGACCTTCGTGCTGGCGGGCATCTCCTACTTCGGCGAGAACGTCGATCTCCGGCGCCGGATTCCGGAGCATAACTCCGTCCGTCGAAAGGCCGGCCACAGCGGCACCGACACCACTACCCCCTCTTCCATCGACTAGACCGGATCTCGAAGCCGACGTAGGCGGCGCGTCCTTGCGCGGCCCAGCGGACGGTCTGAGGTAACGGTTTCGCGCGAAAGCGAGCACGCATGCTGCGTGCTCAGCCCTCGCGCCGACCGAAGCCATGGCGGCGATGCTCACCGCCCGCAGCGCGGGCGAAGGCAACGCATCCGAGATCAAGTCCCTGCAACGTCGGCGTCGCGATCTCTCACCAACAGGAGAGAGACCACCCATGACCGTGCTTTCCGACAACCCGACGCCGCTGGCTCGGACCATTACGATCTACCGCCCGGCGGGCGGCACCGAGGGCTACCGCGAGGTTCACGACAAGACCTCGTCCATCACCGTGTCCTGCTTCCCCTGGAAGACGGCGCGGGATGTGCGGATGCCTCCGGTGCCTGCCTGCTACATCCTTGCCGATCACGGCTCCGTCTACATTGGCGAGACCAGTGACGTCCATAGCAGGCTGGCTGCCCATATCCGCGACAGCGACAAGAACTTCGCGCGTGAGGCCTATGTCGTCACGGGCGTCGGCAGCGAGGGGAAGGGACGGTTCAATTCGACCGCGGCCGTCTACTTCCAGTATCACCTGACCCATCTCGCCTTGCAGGCAAATCTGGTCGACGTGATTAAGGGCACCAACCCGCAGCTTCCGGAGGCTGATGAGCATGAGAGCGCCTCGCTCGACGTGTTCCTCCAGCAGAGCCAGTCGCTGCTCTTCGATGCCGGTTGCCGTGCGTTCAAGTCCAACTTCGCGAGCCAGCGTCGCTCTGGCTCCGCAACCGTCGACACGGCGGGCCCGGCCGGTACCATGGAGATCGACGTCATCGGCGTCGCTCCCATCAGCGGGCAGCTCGAACTCTCCTACACCGGCCTGTGGGCGCGCGGATATGAAAGCCAGCGGGGCTTTGTGGTCCTGGCCGGCTCGGAGGTCCGTACCGACATCAATCCGACCGCCTGGGATTGGATCGACGAGGACCGCAGCAAGCTGCGGGCCGCCGGAGCGCTGATGGCCATTCCGGGTCGTGCGGACCGGGAACGCCTCTGCGTGGCCGTGCAGTTCGACTCTGCGTCGTCGGCGGCCAAGGTCGTCACCGGCTCGCGCGATGCCTACCGGTGGGTCACGCCCCGCCTCTCGCAACCGATGCTGAGCGTGGCGTAGGAGCAGTCAGATGGCAGACGTCACAGAGCAGCCGGAGTGCCAGCTCCGGCTCGAAACGGCCCCCAAGAACACCAACATCGTGAACACCGGCCATGGCGAGCTTGTCCCAGCCAGCAATCCGGCTAGGTCAAGGAGGTCGGTCCGCTGGCCCTTCGTGGCCGACAACTACCCGCCGCTGGCGTGGTGGCAACGGTTGCCGCCGCAAGCGTTCGGCGACACCGAGCGCCTGCTGTTGGTCAGCACCATCAGGGGGATCGCCGTGCTCCGTGGTGGCGACGATCTCGTGGCCGCAATGCGCGGCGACGCCACCGCGGCGATCGACGCCGCCTTGGAGTTGATGCCGGTCGAGGAGATCACGACGCCCGTCGACATCACGATGACGGCGCTCATGTGCATCGCGCTGGAGGGCAACGCCGCGCCGGCGTTGGTGTTGGCGCAAATCATCGGCCTCACCGACGTCGGGCACCAGCATACGAGCGACCTCGCAGCCGCCTGGCTCGCCTTCGGCGAGCGGCACTCCGACGAGCCGGACAAGTTCGGTGAAGCAGGGGTCATCTTGCTGTCTGCGTTCGAACAGTACCTGAACAAGGGCGACGCATGAGCAAGAAGCCCAAATCGATCAAGACTACCGACGCCGCGGCGCCCTCCAAGACGGAGCCGAACGAGAGCGCTTCCATCGATGGTGTCGTGGACGACGTCATCGATCTGCCGATCGTCGACGACGGCATCATCCTGATCGGGGCCGCGGCCGACGCTACCGACCTCGACGAGAGGCTTAAGGACCTGCCCCGCATCTTGCGGGTTGCGCTCCTCATCAACCATGGGAACCGGGACGTGCATGATCGTCTCGTCGCCGACGTCGAGGCGCTGCATCCTGGCTTGCCCCTGACAGCAGTGTTCGCCACCACTGACGATCCAGCCACTGCGCTGGCCTTGGCCAAGGAGCTCGACCGGTATGCCGTCGCCGACGACGCTCCCGAACTTAGGCATATCGCCGACTGCGTCCGTTTGCTTAGCCTTCCGATGCAAAAGGATCTGGCCAGCTCTGGTGACTACCGGCGCGTCACGCAGACGTTGATGAACGCCCTCGGCCGGTTGCCGGACGACATCGATGTGAAGCTTGCCGCCGAAATCGAGAGCTTCTGCATCGGCTGGGCCATGATCCCTGCTCTGCGGCATCGTCTGGGTCGCTACCAGCGATCCGGTCTGGTTGCCGCAAACCATGCAAGCACCCTTGGCGATCACACCGCGCCCCACCGGGTTGCAGCCGCCGAGGAGGCCATGCGGGCCAGGCTGGAAGCACGAACTGCCAACCAAAGGGACGAAGATGCAGACGCCGACGATCAGTCAGCACCACAAGCGCCTGCCCCTCTCTCATCGGCGTCTGGACAGCATCACCGCTTGATCGTGCAGCTGAACAAGACGGAGATGAAGAACGCCAGGCTCAAGGAGTTGCTCCCTCAGTTCGAGGGCATCGTCAACAAAGCCCTGCCCTTGGTCGCGCCGCCGCCTCTCGAAGAGGTCCGCAAGATTCTGCTGTTCGAGTTTCCTCACGCTCGGAACGTGATCGACAGCGTGCTCTCTGATCTCATTGGCCGACCGACCGTCCTTGTACGCCCAACCATAATCTGGGGGCAGCCCGGCGGAGGCAAGTCCCTGATCGCACGCCGTCTCGCTGAGTGTCTGTCGGTATCGTGCTGGCGCACGGACTCTTCCCGATCTGACGCGGCGTTCGGGGGGACCGACCGCCGCTGGAGTTCTGCCGAGCCTTGCCATCCTCTCCTCGCCATCGCTCGCGCCGGCCACGCCAATCCGATGGTGCTGCTGGATGAGCTGGAGAAGGCCGGCGGCACGGGCGGAGGCAATCGTATCGACGGCATCGGTCGGCTCTGGGATTGCTTGCTCGGGATGCTCGAGACCGAGACAAGCTTCCGCTACCCTGATCCATTCTTCCAAAAAAATGTCGACCTATCCCAAATCAGTTACTTGGCCACCGCCAATAGCGTGGCGGCTCTGCCCCGCCCTTTGCTCGACCGCTTCCGCGTCCTCGAGTTGGCCCTCCCATCTCGCGACCATCTCGATGCCTTGTTGCCGGCCGTCCTCGTTGACCTCGCCCGCGACCGCGGTCTCAACGCCAGCTGGATCGCCCCCCTCGACGGCGACGAGTACGCGGCCATTGCATCCGCCTGGGGCGGCGGCTCAGTCCGCAATCTGCGTCGGCTCGTCGAGGTCATCTTGCGCGATCGCGACGCCAGTGCGATCCGCAACTGATTGAGGGCAGCGCCATGTACAAGCGATCAAACACACCGTTCGGCCTGCCTTGGAAGCAACCAACGAATCCTCCAGTCAAGGCCATTCCCGCATTGCCGGACTCGCAGGAGGTTGCTCTGCCCACGGATGCCAATACGACCGAGACGATGGCGCGCACACTCGAGGCCACCGGCAACTACAAGATCCTGCGCCGCCTGGTTCCACGGACTCCTGCGCCTCGGTCCGCGACCGACCGAATCGGATTGATCATCGACCTCGAAACGACGGGCCTCGACACCACGCGCAATGAGGTCATCGAGATTGCCGCCATCAAGTTCGGCTACGCCGACGACCGGATCACCTCCATCATTGACACCTTCCAGGCATTCCAACAGCCGTCAGCACCGATCGGGCCCACCATCACCGCCCTGACCGGCATCACGGACGACATGGTCGAAGGCCACCAAATCGACGGCGCAGCGCTCCAGCAATTCGTGGCGGACGCGCACATCGTGATTGCTCACAATGCCGCCTTCGACCGCAAAGTCGCCGAACGGCACTGGCCGCTCTTTGCAAACTGTCACTGGGCCTGCTCGGCGACCGGGATCGACTGGAAGGCTCATGGCCTCAGCGGCGCCCGCCTCGCCTACCTGCTTGCGGAATGTGGCCTGTTTCACGATGCGCATCGTGCACTGGATGACTGTCACGCAGTCCTTGAGATTTTGGCACTTGATCTTCCCGGCACCAAGCAATCTGGGATGACTGCCCTGCTCGATCGCGCCCGGCGCCCGCAGCACCACATCTGGGCCGACGGCGCACCGTTCGCACTGAAGGACACGCTAAAGCAGCGTGGGTATCGCTGGAATGACGGTACCGACGGCCGGCCCAAGTCCTGGTATGTGGATGTGGACGTCGACGACACCGGCGTCGAGCTCGATTTCCTTCGAAGGCAAATTTTTCAGAAGGACGACATAGGCATTGTATGCAGGGCAATCACGTCACTCGACCGGTTTTCAAACCGGGTGTAGCGAGATTAATCTCTTCACGTCATTGGCCTCCATGATGTGCATCCACGAACGGAAACGCCAAGACTAGTCTCGCGACTAGTCGTAGGCCTAGTCGCACGCCGCAGGACGACTAGTCTCAGGACTAGTCTCTCGAACCCGAAAAGTTCTGTATGCAGTGAAAGGGCGACACCTGTCGAATTGACCGGGCGCCGTCGGCCACTCCTTTCGGCTAGTGCAGGCCTCCCAGTGCCCAGCCCAGAAGCCGGGCACGGAGACCCCCACGCCGGCGAACCTCGATGAACCTGAGAATTTCAGGAGAGCTGGAAGCAGCCACAGCCGCTTCCAGCAGGCCATTGGCAGAGCTCTCCGTGATCCCGGCTGCATGCTGGAGAAGGCAGTCCAGGACAGAGACGAGTTGAGGCTTGACGTCCACCAAGCCCGCGATGTTGCCAAGCAACGTGGGAAGCGCGGCATGTATCGCCGTGGCCTTGTCCAGGTCGCCACGCTCTATCAGCGCGATGACGGACAGAGCATCTGCCTCCGAGGCAGAAAGCAGCTTGACCAGCTCAAGCATCGTTGGACTCGAAACGACGGACAGAACGATTGAGCGAATATTCGCCGTGTTGTCCTTATCGTCACGGATCGCCTTGGCCACCGCATAGACGCTGTTCTTGGCATCCTCGTCTGCGGGCACCTCGACAACATATTGCCCGATTTTCTTTGCCTTCTGCGCCGCTCGGTAAGTCCGCTTGGCTTTGGTCGCCGGCGACGCTTACGGTGTGATCGAACGCCGCCGACAGCAGTTGCGTCATCTCGCCGACGCGGCCGTGACCGCGCGTCGACAGACTGAGGGGGAAAAGCGTGATGTCGATCTTTTCCTGCCGTGCCACCGCGTCGCCGATCGTCTCGGCGAGTTCGGTCTTGCCCGAGCCGACGTCGCCGGCGAGGACCACCAGCGGGGGCCGCCGCAGCACGGTATCGAGCAAGGCCCGGGCGCTGGGGTGGTGCTTCTTGGCCCAGTCGGCGAGGCCGCCCGGATTGACGAGCAGGCCCAGGATCTTGGCGAGGCGGTTCTTCTGCTCGTCCAGACCGACGAGCCGGGCAAGCCGCGCCTGCGGTTCGATGTCGGGGTAGGTGATGCGGCGCTCGAAGAGCTCGTCCAGCGTTGGCCTAGTGTTCATCAGAAGCTCCTGACAGTGGCGCGATCGAGGGCCCTGCCCCCGGACGAATAGGTGCGGTCGCTGGACAGGTAGCCCGAGATTCCAGGCTCCGGGGCGCCGCCGCGCGAGAACGGCAGGCCGGCCTTGAATCCGTGCCGATATTGCGTGGAGTCCCCTCCCTTCCGCCAGCATTTCGGAACGTCGCGGGAGACCGATCTGTTCACGGCCATCGTCGGCTATTGCGGCTCTCAGCGGGGCGGCAGCCTCGGCCGCAGCGAAGTGCTGCTCGCGGATCTCAACGGCGACCGGCACGTCTTCGACTTCGAGACTTTCTTCAATCGCCACGAGGCCTTGACGTTGGGTCATTGGCTGCGCCCCCACGGCGCGTCCGTGCCCGTGCGGCCTTTCTTCTGATTGAGTCTCCGGTTGCGCCGAAATCGACTACCGATCCGTACGGACCTGCAATTGTCCTTCAACTCAGCCGGCGATCCGCCGCGCGCACCGCTCGCGAACGGGCGCAATAGCGCCTCAGACGATGATCTCATGTCGTGCGAACCCAATGCGATGCGGCGGGACACCGCCCGCGGCATTCACCCGCCGGACCGTGGGGCCCGAGTACGCAGTCCGTCGCCATACACCGCCATCGCCAGATAATCGCGCTGCTCGCTGCTGAATCGAGTCTTGACGGCTTGGTTGGCCTCGAAGGTCGCATCGACGACGGACTTGCCGCTTTCCCAAGCCGCGAGAAACGCGGGGAGCCAATGGGAAGGGACCCTCGAATCCAAGGGCCAGGGTGAAGCCACGACGCACTTGCAGCCGGCCTCGAGCGCATACTTCACCAGGCCGACGGTGCTGTTCGACATGGGGTGGCTATCGACCCGTCCACCGCTGCAGACGAACAACACGACGACTTCAGTGCCCCGGATGGCATCCGCGAACCGCCTCGCGGCGGCCTTCAATTCGGCGTCGTTCGCTATGACGTGGAAGTAGAAGCCTCCAGGGAGCAACCCTCCATGGGCCGCGACGACGGCGAGTTCGGACGATGCGAGCCCTTCGGGCACCGCAGGGCCTTCGTCCAATTCGAACCCGTGCTCCTGGAAGGTATCGCGAAGCCGCTCGGCCATGGAATGAAGGGTCAGGCTGCGGTCGGGGTGGCCTCGGTCGATATCCACGCCGCCGATTTCCCGGACCGCGGAGGCATCGCACGGGCGGCACTCAGCCATGCCATCGACGGGACCATGAACAACCGGCGATCCTCGCCCGCGAGCCCTTCGCCGACCCGCAGGACGTTGGGTGGAATCCGCTGCAACGCGGCGCCGGCCACGATGACGGCGCGCTCCGGAAGGTCGCTCACGCCTAGTCCCTCAGTGCTGAGGTGGAAGAGGTTGAAAGTCGTTTCGTCGACGCCGTATCTGAAAGGAAATTCCTCGGCCCATTTGCGGAAGCGGCCGCGGTCGAAGACCGATTTATCCTCGCGCACCGCGGCGGCCGCACCGTCCGGAGCGACGGTCGTCCGCACCAGGAATCCTTCCGAGTCCAATCCAAGAAACACCACCGGGAGGGATGCCCCGGCTGACAAGACGGTCGCCTGGGCCAGCGGGCCTTCGACCTGTTGAGGCAGAACTGGCCGCGCCGCCCCGGGGGGCACGACTGCGAGATCGCTGAGCAACTCGACGGCGAATGCCGCCACGGCGGGGTCGGCGAGAGCCTCTTCCGACGCCAGGAGGCGATGGGCTATCACGACGATCTGCCTGAGGTCGAAAGCGAAGTCCTCGGCGTGCTGAGCCGCTCCTAAGGTACCGAGCAAGGTGGCGACGTCGGCTCTGGATGGCCGCGCCTTCAAGGCCGCATCGAGCAGCGGCTTCTGAGAATCGTCGGCCCGTCCAGCGAGCTCGGCTAGAACGTCGAGGGCCTCCTGTGCGACGTCGAGGCCCGCGAGTCGTGCTTCACGGACGATCTGTCCGAGCACCACGGCGACGGGGCCAACCTGATGGTCGCCCGCCAGCACGGCGCGCGCGTTCTCGACCACGTCTTCCAATAGTCCCGGAAGTCCGTCGCGATCTACGTCGTCCTCCCCGTGAAAATGCAGCATGCGCAACTGCAGCGCGGATGTGTCGATCTGCACACCGTACCTTCCCAGCGCGCCGAAGCCCGAAAGAGCCTTCTTGGCCGCATCGAGGAAGGCCAGCGCGTTGTCCGTCATTCCCAGATCGCGCGCGATGCGGAACAACAGCATGCTTTCGGACCAGATCTGATCCGGCGTCGCGCTTCCGTTGGCCATGTATCCACAACACGCCGCGATCAGCGCCTCGTGCAGGTTGTTGTTGCGGGCGTAGACGTCGCCGTGACACAGCCACGCGATGCGCGCCCTCCGAGGCGTGTCGCCGGCTAGAAGCAACGCCGTCTCCGCGTAGTCGCGCGCCTCCTGATGGCGATTGGAGAGCGCCATGCGCACGGCCGCCATCCGGATCATCGAGAGATCGGTGTCCTTGATGCTCGCATGCGGCGCCAGGGCGACCGCGCAGACAAGGATCTGCTTGTACAGGTCGATACGATCGGGGGCGATCGAATGGCCTTCCAGAACTCTCAATAAACCCATCACCAGCGCATCGGCGCTCGATGGAACGAGACTCTCCGGCAGCACGATATGTCCGATCATCGCCGGACCTGCCTTGGCCAACCACTGCAGCGTAGGCGCGAGAAAGTCGAAGACGGCTTCGTACGAAGCCGCCTTCGGCCAAGAAGCGTAATCCGGAACAGGTTCGGGCTTCTGCGGCCTCTCGGCCCCCTCGAGCGCTATCGACATGAGAAGCGCCAGGCCGCGAAGGCCCATCGTCTCGACCGAAACCGTGCGCGCCAATTCGTTGCGAAGCCGGCCTTTGGACGGCCTGCCGGCAACGACGGCAACGACGTTCGAGAGCGCCCCTTTGAGCATGGCGCCGGAGGCACCTTCTTCCGAGGAACCGGACACGATGGATTCGCGGACCGCGCGCAGCGTCAGGCGCGCCAACCATTCGTCCATATCGTCCGCCGCTACCGAAGCCAGCGAACCGAGCGCCGCGACGGGAGAGCCGCGACGAAGCGCGTTTTGAGCGATCAACCCGATGGCCCGACGGCGAAGCTTGGGTGCGAAGTCGCCGATCGCTCTCAAGGCTCCCGCATGATCGGGAGCGTCTCCGCCCAATCTTCCTGCGAGGAGTTCGTAGAGCGCCGCTTCCTCGTCGCCATCCTGTATGGCCCGTTTCGATGCGATGTCCGCGGCGGCGCGATAGTCCAACGCCGTCAGCGCCCGGCGAATCCGATACCTGGCCAGGCCGGGAGAGGCGGGAGACCTCGCTTCGAGCAGCCGCTCGGCGCGGTCAGCCGTCTCCGTCAGACCCAGCCCGTCCGATATCGTCAGCGACGTTTCCAGGAGCTCCGGCGGGATCGAATCGAGATCGATCCCGGATAAGATGCCTCCGGCCGCTTGGGCGTCCCCGAGTTCGAGCGCGATCTCCGCCACCACGACGGCGTCCGCAGGGCGCCTGCTCGCGAAATCCGCCGGCATCGCCGCGATCGCCTGCCTCGCAATGCCGTCGAGCCCGGCCTTCCTCAGTATCTGCAGATGAAGGAGTGGCTTCATCGCATCGAAGCGCGAAGGAAGAGCATCGATGTCGCGCTGGATCTGTCCGATTGCTCCGGTCTGCAGCGCGGTCGTCCATCCTTCGAGCCGAGACGCAAGAACCTCGGATGCCGAGCCCCCGACGCTCCCACTCAGCACGCCAAGGCCCTCGATGCCGTTGAGAAGATCCTGATGAGCCTTTCGGATCGGCCATTCCTGATCGGCATCGATCACCGCGTAGACTTCGCGATCGCGGACCGTCTCGATGGCTCGCGCGCAAAGCGCGCCTAGATGAGGCGCCCACGTGTCTTCGGGGAGACCGAGCCGCTCGGCCGGGGCGCCCACCGACGAATCCGAAGTCCGATAGGATTCGGCGTGGCGGATTACGGCGACCGACCGAGGCTCGGCTGCGGCGAGCATCGCAACCAGGTTTTCGGTCGTGAAGTTTGGGATGTTCACGACGCTTACCATTCTCGACAGGATTTCTGATTCTTCGGCAGAGACCTTCTCTCCTCGCCCTCGAGCGATGACGTCTTCGATCACACCGACCACGGCATCCTTTTCGTCGACCCCGGGGGGTTGCATGAGCAGGATTCGATGAACGGCCCTCCGTCCCGTGTCCTGCCCGACATAGGCGAGCGAATGAGCCAGGATTTCACCCAGAACGCCGAGCGCTCCTCGGAACATGACGAGGTCTCCGGCACCCCATCCGAGACCGTTCGCCTCGAAGTGCTTTTCGACGAAGTCGTAATCCGTCGCTTCAAGCTTTTGCCGGCCGCTAGACCGGTCGTCGCGTTCGGAGGACATCGGACATTCTTCGTGCGAGTTGTTGATCGGCGGAGCGAAAACGAGACCGACGCGGGCCATTCAAAGTCTCCTCTCCAGAGAGGACGGCGAGCGAATCGGTGCATACAATCCCGATTGCGCGGCGGAAGTCTTTCGCCCTCGTTGGAAATCAAGCCACGAGGCAAAAGGTCCTCCAAGACCTTTCCGATCCGCTCAGCGGCCGGTAACTCCAAAGCAGCCTACGGCATTTGCTGACCGTTCAATTGATCGGAGCCTGCGTCATCCTTTACACCCACACGCAGAGAAATCTCCGACATAATGCCACACCTCTTGCATGTCCAACAAATGCCGGGTCTCAACTCATCCGGCCACAAGGCTATCGTCTCCGAGCATTCTACGTTAGCGCATGGTGCTTCTTCCATCACTGGCGTCCAGAGGAGCTTGCCGCCTTCTTGCTGCTCAATTGTGTATGCTGCCTTGCAGTCGAAGCATTCGACATGGAGCGTTGTAACTCCAAGCGGCATTCTGCGTCGAATTGGATTTCTGCATCGGAAACAGTCGATTTGACCGAAATTTCCCATGGTGTTGTTCCACACGCTCGAACTCAATACGCGGTCGACTACCAACACAACCTCTTCGCAGCGTGCCCGGTTGCCGTCGGGATCCGGCAGTTTGTTGTCCTGAAATTGCGCCATCGTGGGGATATGCAGGCCGCTCCCCAGTCTATCGTAGTGCTCCTTGATATCCGCGGCGCTCAATACGTACTCGGTGCCCATTACCCTCATATTCGTTGATCGGACGCCTGACTGGTCCTGTCGACCAACGCGAGTTGTTGAACTGCTCATGATGCGGGATCAATTCCCGCTAACACTGCAACGACCTTTCTGGGCTGCCACGTCCGATATTCCTCGTAAGGGAGATCTTCCTTGAACGCTTGCGCTCGATCATAGGTGATCGCCTCCATTGCGAAGCGGAGTTCCAACATGGCGTAAGGCAGCCGCTCGTCGTCCGCCGAAGCAAGTTCTACGCGAGCTCGCGCGAGCGCTCGGCGAGCCTTGGTCCGATAGTCGATATTTTGCGGTACAGCATACGCCATCATCGTTCCCTTCCCGCCGATTCCGGCCCCGCGCGATCGCGTGGATCACCTCAAAGGAAATGCTCGGCGCCGCTCGCGCAGGGCCCTGCCGGCCAATGCATGTCCTTGCAGGCGCCATCCGTCGCATCCGGAAACCTTCCGCATCACCTCACGGCCGTCTGGCGTCTGCTTCCTCTGGACGAACGATAGACCTTTGTGTTTCGTCGCGATCCCCAAGCCCCAACTCAGCCGCCGACGCCGACAGTTCCGATCGAACGCTTTGCGCGCGACGGCTGCGAAAACGGTGCGACCTCCTTGTTCTCGACCCAAGGGATAAGTTTGATAGCGTGCGGCACGAGATGGCCGGTGATCACTTCGAGCTTCATGATGAATTCGAACAACGTATCGAGTTCATGCGGTTCGCAGTAGCGCTCGCTGGTTTCGCTGTCGCCGCCGTGCCCAAGGAGATCCGCCCGGTCCTCCTTCGAGAGCAGCTTCTTTTTCAACTGCGCGCCGAAGAGGTGACGCACGGCATGAGCGCCCAGCCCTTCTTCGGTGATCTTGGCCGCCGTGAGGATCGGCTTGAACAGCTTGTAGAAGCGATTGCCCAACGGCGAACGACTGCTGGGAGAGTAGAGGTCGGGGAAGAGCAGCTTGTAGCCGAGCGCCTTGATCTTGCCGACGTAGTCGAGGAAGCCCAACCTGATCAGCTCCGGATGGAGCGGGATGTTGCGCTTGGACTGTGCGTTTTTGATGCGCCGCTGCTCGTTGGCCGCGATGTGAATGTAGGGCCTGCAGCCGTCGCGATCGAAGATGATGTCGTCCACCATCGCGCCGCAAAGTTCCTCCCGCCTCGCTCCGGTGTAGTAGATGAAAATCGGTACGAAATAGAGTGCACAGTGGAAGATCCGTGCGGCACCCTCCTCGCCCCACTTCCCGAGATCGTACCAACCGGCGCAATTGATGAACGGAGGGGTTTGAAAAATCGCCTTGGCGCACTCAATCGGCAACTTCGCCCTCTCGTCGCGGGCACGCTTGTTCTTGCCGCGGCTCTTTGCGCGCAATTTCGTCAGGTTGATCGCCTCCAAGCTCTTTGAACCCCGAGCAATCGCGTAATCGAAAATCTGGCCAATGAAGGTCCAATGCCGATTGAGGGTGTCTCCCCCAATACCGCGCTTGCTCCGTTCGACCGATCGTCCTTTCTCGCGGAGCTCTTCGATCGTGAGTTTCTCGTCCCTAACCGATTTGCCGTAGTGCTTGTAGATTTCGAGACGGAGGAAATCGGCGAACTTGCCGACCTCTGCCTGGCCCACGAGATTGAGGTCGTGAATGCGCCGGTCCTGAACCATGAACTTGATGAACAGGTTCGAGATGCTCTTGGCCTGCCGCTGCGTCTTCTCGTCCCAATGACCGTCGGCAGCGTTCTGCTGGATGACGCCATCCGCAAATCGCAAAAAGTCGGCCATGGGGACGAATTGCAGGATCGTAGCAACACCATCCGTCTGCGGTGGATCGTTTGAACGATCCACCGCAAGGACTGCTGCCGCGACAATCGGCTTCGGTGGATCGTTCATCGCAAGCAGCAGGCGATCCACCAGCCCCTCGTCTTCGACCCTCGCCCCTCCGTACCGGCGCTCGGACTCTGCCAGCGCAAGCTTCATTCCACGAAAGTACGTTCCCTGCGCCACGTCCATGTTCATGGCGGTCGGCACGGCCTGCACGCCTTCGATCATTTGCCGGAGGACGTGATACTTGGTCGGCACCATGTCGTTGGCCCGAAGCATGGTCAGGTGGCGCTTCACAGCTTCGATGTCCGCCTCCGAGAGACCATCGGCGATCATTCGGTCGCGATCCTCAGGACGCACGGCAGCGCCGTGTCCTTGGGCATCCAGCAGCGTGTAGGTCGAAAAGGCTCGCCGGTCATCCGACCGCGCCTGGTCGACGTCAAAGCCGGGCGCGTTCTTGGCAGCGAGCGCCACCCGATCGAGCTTGGCTACCTGCTTCTCGACGACGGCATGAAGCATTGTCTCAATTTGAGACCGCGACAGCCGATCGGCACCATCAGCAAGCATGGCAACATCATCCAAGAATAGGTTGACCTGGGTAGCCAGCCGACAAGCCGCCGCCCGGTTCGTCGTTTTCAGGCTCATGGAAAGATGCGGGCGGCCGAGCACGCTGGCAAGCGCCCGAGGGGTACGGCGGCGCCAATAGTAGACGGCTTGGCGGCGAAAGATGTGGAAAGCCATTGCGAGCGACACCCTGTGCAGCAGTGATGTGTCGCAGCGCTGTGCAGCAGCGCCCCAGCCAGGCCGGTTTCGTGAGCTTTTTCAGGGGAAGCGGAGCCGCTGGCTGGGGCGGGAGGGATCGAACCTCCGAATGGCGGAATCAAAATCCGCTGCCTTACCACTTGGCTACGCCCCATCAGGCCCTTTGGGAACGGCGGCGACACGAGCGTCCGCGGATTCCCTTCGAGTGGTGCCGGTCTATAGGGAGCGGCGCGGCATTTCAACCGCCCGGAGGGGCAAAATACCACAGGCGCCGGTGGCGCCGCGCCATGCCTCATATGAGCGCTACGCCAGCCCGTTCCCGACAGGCGTTCCGCCACCCCTCCCGACAGTTGAGACCTCCGCCGTTTCATGGGAATACGACGCCAAGACCTGTCTCTCCGGGAGTGAGCCATGACCTACCGCGCGCCGATCTCTGACATGCTGCTGTCGCTCAACCACGGCGCCGGCCTGAAGGCTGCCATGGAGGCCGGCCATTACGGCGATTTCGACGGCGATATCGTGAGCGCCGTGCTGGAGGAAGCCGGCAAGTTCGCAACCGACGTGCTGGCGCCGCTCAACAAGGTCGGCGACGAGCACGGCATCAAGCTCAGCGACGGCAAGGTCACGACCGCGCCGGGCTGGCCGGATGCCTACAAGCGCTGGACCGAGGGCGGCTGGAACGCGGTCTCCGGCCCCGAAGATTTCGGCGGCCAGGGCCTGCCGCTCGCGATCAACGCCGCCTGCACCGAGATCTGGAGTGCCGCCAACGTCGCCTTCGGCCTCTGCCCGCTGCTGACGGCGTCGGCGATGGAGGCGCTGGACGCGCATGGCAGCGACGAGCTGAAGAAAATCTATCTCGAAAAGCTCGTCTCCGGCGAATGGACCGGCACGATGCAGCTGACCGAGCCGCAGGCCGGCTCCGATGTCGGCGCGCTGCGCACCCGCGCCGAGAAGCAGGCCGACGGCACCTATCGCATCAAGGGGACGAAGATCTTCATCACCTATGGCGAGCACGACATGACCGACAACATCGTGCATTTCGTGCTGGCGCGCCTGCCCGACGCGCCCGCCGGGACCAAGGGGATATCGCTGTTCCTCGTTCCCAAATTCATGGTGAACGAAGACGGCTCGCTCGGAGCGCGCAACGACATTTTCGCAAGCGGGGTCGAGCACAAGCTCGGCATGCATGCCTCCCCCACCTGCACCATGACCATGGGCGACCATGGCGGCGCGATCGGCTTCCTGGTCGGCGAAGAGAACCAGGGTATGCGCTGCATGTTCACGATGATGAACCAAGCCCGCCTCGGCGTCGGCCTCGAAGGCGTCGGTGTCGCCGATCGCGCCTATCAGCAGGCATTATCGTATGCACAAGAGCGCAAACAGGGCCGCGCCCTCGGCAACAAGGGTGACGGTTCCGATGCGATCTTCGTGCATCCCGACGTCAAGCGCATGCTGATGCGGATGCGGGCGCAGACCGCGGCGGCGCGCACCATCTGCTATGCGACCGCGGTCGCGATCGACGTCTCGACGCGCGCTAGTGATCCGAAGGTCCGCGCCGACGCTGCCGCGCGCGCGGCGCTGCTGACGCCGATGGCCAAGGGCTATTCCACCGACATCGGCAACGAGGTCGCCTATCTCGGCGTGCAGGTGCATGGCGGCATGGGCTTCATCGAGGAGACCGGCGCGGCGCAGCACTATCGCGATGCCCGCATCACCGCGATCTACGAGGGCACCAATGGCATCCAGGCCATCGACCTCGTCACGCGAAAGCTCGCGGCCAACGGCGGCGCATCGGTGTGGGCGCTGCTCGACGAGCTCTCGGCCATCGTGAAGCAGGTCGAAGCCTCCAACGATCCCGCCTTCGGCACCACCGGCGTGAAATTGCGCGAGGCACTGGAGGCGCTGACCCGCACCAGCAAATGGCTGCTGGAGCGGGTTGCGTCCGCGCCGAACGAGGCGCTGGCCGGCGCGACGCCGTATCTGCAGCAGTTCGGCGCCACGCTCGGCGGCTGCATGCTGGCATCCGAAGCGCTCGCCGCGAAATCCGATGGCATCACGGACGCCGCGCGCTACGTCTCGCTGGCGCGCTTCTTCGCCGAGAACATCGCCGTACAGGCTGGCGCGCTCGAGCGCACCGTGACGGAGAGCGCGGAGTCGGTCGCGGCGGCGGACGCGGTGCTGCTGGGATAGCTGCGATGCGTAGCCTGGATTGAGCGCAGCGCAATCCAGGATTCGTGCCACGAGCGATGACGGCCCCGGATTGCGCTGCGCTCCATCCGGGCTACGAAGCCGCGAGCTTCGTGCGTCTCCCCGGCCGCCACAGCACAACGGCCGTCGCCACCAGATCTAGCACCACGCACATCGCAAACGCGCTCGTGTAATCGCCGGTTACGCTGCGCACAAGACCGACGATGCCGGGGCCGAAGGCACTGACGATGCCGCTGATCGAGGTGCCCAGTCCCATCGCGGCGGCGAAGGCGCTGGCGCCGATCTCGCGCTGGATGATCAAAGGCGGGAACGTGATCATGTTGCCGATCGAGAAACCGTAGACGGCGCAGCACGCGAGCAGCACGGTCGGGTTCGTGGTTTGCAGAAGCACGAACAGAGCCGCCGCCTGGCTCGTCATCGATGCCGCGCAGGCGAGCCGCGGATCGAGCCGGTCCACGAACAGGCCGAGCGACAGGCGCCCGACCACCGCCATCGCCGCCATGATGGTGACGGCAAGGCCCGCACTGGCGCGGCCGATCAGCGGTTCGAGGAACGTCACCTGGTGGATGATGAATCCCATCTGCGCCAGCAGCGCGATCGCGATCGGCAGCACCATGGTCCAGAACGCCGCGTTGGCGAGCAGCGTCTTGCGCGAGTGAACCGCAGGCACGGCCGTGCCGCCATCGAATGAATCCCCGCCCGGCGTCGGCGGCATTTCCGTCGGCCAGCCTGTGAAGATGACCACCACCGGCAGCACCAGCACCACCATCGCCAGCGTGGCTGCCAGCATTGCGGAACGGAAGCCGATGCTGCCGCTCAGCGTCAGCAGCAGCGGCACGAGCACGATGCCGCCGCAGGTCGCGCCGTTGTAGGCGAGGCTGAGCGCGAGCCCGCGGCGCCGTTTGAACCAGGAGTTCAGCACGGTCGCGATCACCACCGTGCCCATGCCGGTCCAGCCGACCGACATCAGCGCATAGGCGAGGTAGAGCTGCCAGGGCGTCTGCAGCAGCGCCAGCAGCACCGTCGAAGCGCCGAGCGCCGACAGTCCGCACAGGATCAGCGACCGCAGCCCGATGCGGGCGAGCAGATCGTCGGTGAAGATGACGAGCACGGCAGTCAGGAGAAAGGAGAAGGTGCTGGCCGCAGAGACCAGCGTGCCCGGCCAGCCATGGGCGCGCTGCAGCTCGGCGAGATAGACGCCCTGGCCGTACAGACCGAAGCCGAACATGAAGAAAGCCATCAGGAAGCAGGCCAGCACGACGCGCCAGCCGCGATAGTGCAGCGAGGATTCGTCAACACGCGTAGCGGCAATCATCAATCGGGCAATCGGCCAAATGGAACGGCGCGAGAGGATCGTGCACCACAACCAGGAGTTTTTCAAATGAAAAAGGTAGCCGATTGTTGCAACGCGCAGCACGGCGGGGAGCGTGATGCGCCCGTCTCACGCGAATTCGGTGTCCAAAAGGTCGAGCCAGCGCATTGGCACGCCTCCAAGATGATGTAGGCTGACGTTTCGCGAGTCTAGCCAATGTAAGTGTCGCGGCGACCGCAGGGGCTCCTTCATGCCGAATGGCAACATCATCGTCACCGAAGAGCGCGGAACGCGCGTGATCACCCTGCGTCGCCCGAGCAAGAAGAACGCGATCACGCAGGACATGTATCGGGAGATGAGCCGCGCGATCGACACCGCGCAGAACAATCCCGACATCCGCTGCATGATCATCACCGGCGGCTCCGGCGTGTTCACCGCCGGCGACGACATCGACGATTTCATGCACGCCGATACGTCCCGCCCCGAGACGCTGTCCGACGGCGCCAAGTTTCTCTATTCGCTCGCACTCAACGCCAAGCCAGTGATCGCGGCCGTGGACGGCGCGTCGATCGGCATGGGCACCGTGATGCTGTTCCATTGCGACTATGTGCTGGCCTCGAACGCGGCGACCTTCTCCGCGCCCTACATCCATCTCGGGCTGGTGCCGGTCGGCGCGTCCAGCCTTTTGATGCCGAACACGATGGGCTACCAGCGCGCCTTCGCCATGCTAGTGATGGGACGGACTTTTACGGCCGCGGAAGCGCATGCCGCCGGCTTCGTCAACACCGTGGTCTCGCCGGGGCATACCGAGGTCGAGGCGCGCAAGGTGGCGCGCGATATCTGCAGGCTCCCCGCCGAAGCGGTCGCGACCTCGCGCAAACTGCTGCGCGTCGCATCCGAGGAACTCACCCGCCGCATCGACCAGGAGGCCCATTTGTTCGGCGAGCGGTTGAAGTCGGAAGAAGCCACCGCCGCATTCAACGCGTTCGCGAACAGGAAGAAGAAAAAATAGGCTGCCGTCCGGCGCATCGCCGCGGAATGACGGCGAGAACTTTCGTGAAATCTTCGTGCGGACCGACTAGTCTGGTTCCATGCGACATGTTCTCCGCCTGACCGTCTTCTCGCTCGCGCTCGCCGCCCTGCCCGCGTCCGCCCAAACCGCCGCACCCGTCGAGCTGCGCATCCTCGCGATCAACGATTTCCACGGCAATCTGCGCCCGCCGCCGGGCGGCATCCGGATCAGCGATCCCGAGGACAAGTCCAGGAAGGTGATGGTGGCCGCCGGCGGTGCCGAATACATGGCGACGCTGGTGAAGCAGCTGCGCGAGGGCCACAAGAACACGATCTTCGTCGCCGCCGGCGACCTGATCGGCGCGAGCCCGTTCCTGTCGGCAATGTTCCACGACGAGCCTTCGATCGAGTCGCTCTCGATGATGGGGCTCGCGATCAGTTCGGTCGGCAATCACGAATTCGACGAGGGCAAGACCGAGCTGTTGCGGATGCAGAACGGGGGCTGTCATCCCGTCGACGGCTGTCAGGGGCCGCATCCCTTTACGGGCGCCAAATTCCACTATCTCGCGGCGTCCACCATCGAGACCACGACCGGCAGGAGCGTGCTGCCGCCTTACGAAATCAGGGAGTTCGAGGGCATCCCCATCGCCTTCATCGGGCTCACCTTGAAGGAGACCGCGGGCATCGTCTCGCCATCGGGCGTCACGGGCCTCGAATTCCGCGACGAAGCCGAGACGGTGAACGCGCTGGTGCCGCAGCTGAAGGCGCGCGGGGTCGAGGCGATCCTGGTGCTGATCCACCAGGGCGGCGAGCCGGCCGGTGACTACAATGAATGCCCTGCCATCACCGGGCCGATCGTCGACATCGTGAAGAAATTCGATCGCGCCGTCGACGTCGTGGTCAGTGGCCACACCCATCGTGCTTATGTCTGCGATATTGACGGGCGGCTCGTCACCAGCGGCGACAAATACGGTACGCTGGTCACCGCGATCGATCTCAAGCTCGATCCGGCAACGCGCGACGTCGTCAGCGCCAAGGCCGAGAACGTCCTCGTCGCCAATGCCTCGCTGCCTAGGGATCCCGAGCAGACCGCACTGATCGATGCCTACGACAGACTTTCGGCGCCGATCGCCAATCGCCCGGCTGGATCGGTGACGCAGACGCTGTCGCGGGTGCCGAACGAGGCCGGCGAAAGCGCGCTCGGCGACGTCATTGCGGACGCGCAGCTCGCCGCGACCCGGGACTCCAGGGATGGCGGTGCCGTCATCGCGCTCACCAATCCCGGCGGCATCCGCACCGACATCGTTCCAAAGGAGAACGGCGCGATCACCTTCGGCGACGTTTTCGCCAGCCAGCCGTTTCGCAATCGGCTCGTCACCATGACGCTCACGGGCAGCCAGCTCAAGGACATGCTGGAGCAGCAATGGCTCGATCCGAAGCGGCCGCGGATTCTCCAGGTCTCGAACGGGTTCAGTTACGCCTGGGATGCGGCGAAGCCGTACGGCGAGCGCGTGATCAACGAGAAGATGACGCTCAATGGCAGACCGATCGAAGCCGGAAGCGGCTACCGCGTCACCCTCAACGATTACCTCGCCGTCGGTGGCGACGGCTTTACGGTCGCCAAACAAGGCACGGGGCCGCAATATGGCGGCTACGACGCCGATGCGCTGTTCGCTTTCTTCAGAGCGCACGGACCGATCGGGCCGCTGCCGCCGAGCCGCATCCTGCGCGTGAATTGATCCGGATCAAACGGGCCGGGCCGGGACCACCCTTTGCCATTCCCGGGGGAACGCATAGATTGGGTTTTGCATTTGCGTTTTGGCGCCGGATGCGCCAAGCGACGTCGAGAGCCCGCATCCCATGAGGCCGACTGATGAGTACGCTTCTCCTCTCCCACAAGGCCTGCCTCGACCACGTCACGCCGCCGGGACACCCTGAAAGGCCGGACCGCCTGCGCGCGGTGGAGGAGGCGCTGTCGCACGAGCGCTTCCAGTTCCTGGTGCGCGACCAGGCACCGGAGGGCGATCTCGATCTCGTCACGCTCTGCCACAACGAGCACTACGTCACGGAGCTGCGCCACATCGCGCCGACCAGCGGACAGGTCTATATCGATGGCGACACCTCGATGTCGCCGGGCACGTGGGAAGCGGTAATGCGCGGCGTCGGCGGCGCGGTCGCGGCGACCGAAGCGGTGATGGCCGGCGAGCATCGCAATGCCTTCGTCGCGGTGCGCCCGCCCGGCCACCACGCCGAGATCGGCAAGCCGATGGGCTTCTGCTTCTTCGACAACGTCGCCATCGCCGCGCGCCACGCGCAGCGCAAATACGGCATCAAGCGCGCGGCCATAGTCGATTTCGACGTGCATCACGGTAACGGCACGCAGGACATCTTCTGGTCGGACCCGACCGTGATGTACTGCTCGACGCACCAGATGCCGCTGTTTCCGGGCACCGGTGCCAAGAGCGAGCGCGGCGACCACGACACCATCGTCAACGCGCCGCTCGCCTCCGAGGACGGCGGGCCGGAATTCCGCATCGCCTTCGAGAATTTGATCCTGCCGCAGCTCGAAAAATTCAGCCCGGAGCTGCTCGTCATCTCTGCCGGCTTCGACGCGCATTATCGCGATCCGCTGGCGTCGCTGAATTTGCGCGCGGAGGATTATGCCTGGGTGACGCGCAAGCTGATGGACCTCGCCGACAAGACCGCCGGGGGGCGCGTTGTTTCTGTGCTCGAAGGCGGCTACGACCTGCAAGGACTGAAAGAATCTGTTACGGCGCATGTCGGCGCCCTGATGGGCGCCTGACGCACCCGCCACATTGCGCCCGCAAAAGTTTGCTTTCTCCGACGTGAAGCGAATCGGGCAATCGGAAACTTATATGGCCGAAAATACCCAAATCGACGTCTCCAGGCTGACCTTCGAACGCGCCATCGAGGAGCTCGAAACGATCGTGAAGCGGCTCGAGGACGGCAAGGTGCCCCTCGAGGAATCCGTGACGATCTACGAGCGCGGCGAGGCCCTGAAGCGCCGCTGCGAGGAGTTGCTGCGCCAGGCTGAGGCGCGCGTCGACAAGATCACCACCGATGCCAGCGGCCAGGCCACCGGCACCGCGCCGCTCGACGTCCAGTAAGGGCCGCCTTCAAAACCGCCCATCCCACGCATCGGCCACCCGCAATTTTTCATGATCGCACGCCCGTGTCGGGCCGCTGCGGCTGCTTTGATCCAGCGAACCGGGGCCCAGGAAGATCATGGAACTCCCTCACAAGGGCCCATCGTCTCCTGAAATCCCGTCTAAAGCAGCTTCTCACACCCCAAAAACCTGCCGAGGAACCGAGCAAGCTTGGAACTCTTGAGCTGGCGCCGGGATTAACCACTCTGGCCCGGGGGTTGCAGGTGCATGCCCGTAATCGGCCCAGCGGGTTGGCTTTGGCCCAAGCTTTGGTGTAAAGCTGCGCGGAGTGTGGCTTTTTGTAAGCCTTGCGTAGGCACTGATTGCCGACGACAAGCGCTTCAAACTGCTGATGAATTGGCTGGGATGGACGAAGCCGATCTAAGTGACAGGGATCACAGAGACTGAACCGGAGAGCACTTAAGCTCACCTAAGCTTGAAGACGGGGCTTTGCCCCATGCAGGTGGCTCCGACGGTTTAAGGACTCGCGCTGCGCCGATATTGAGCAAACCCATCGCGCACCGGAACGATCTTCCGGCGCTGACAAATTGGAAATCGCCGTGAACGCATATAGTAAAACGCCGCTTCTCGACACCATCCGGACGCCCGACGACCTGCGCAAGCTCAAGGTCGAGCAGGTTCGCCAGGTCGCCGACGAGCTGCGTCAGGAGACCATCGATGCCGTCTCGGTGACCGGCGGTCATTTCGGCGCAGGCCTCGGCGTGGTCGAGCTCACCACTGCGATCCATTACGTCTTCGACACCCCGCGCGACCGGCTGATCTGGGACGTCGGCCACCAGGCCTATCCGCACAAGATCCTCACCGGCCGGCGCGATCGCATCCGCACGCTGCGCACCGGCGGCGGCCTGTCCGGCTTCACCAAGCGCAGCGAGAGCGATTACGATCCGTTCGGCGCCGCGCATTCCTCGACCTCGATCTCCGCCGGCCTCGGCATGGCGGTCGCGCGCGACCTCGCCGGCGGCAAGAACAACGTTATCGCCGTCATCGGTGACGGCGCGATGTCGGCGGGCATGGCCTATGAGGCCATGAACAATGCGGGTGCGATGAACTCGCGCCTGATCGTCATCCTCAACGACAACGACATGTCGATCGCACCGCCGGTCGGCGCGATGAGCGCCTACCTGTCGCGGCTCTACTCGGGCAAGACCTACCGCACGCTGCGCGATGCGGCCAAGCAGATCAACAAGCGCTTGCCCAAGATCATCGCCAGCCGCGCCAACCGCGTCGAGGAATATTCCCGCGGCTTCATGATGGACGGCGGCACGCTGTTCGAGGAGCTCGGCTTCTACTATGTCGGCCCGATCGACGGTCATAACCTCGACCATCTCCTGCCCGTGCTGAAGAACGTGCGCGACATGGAGACCGGCCCGATCCTGGTTCACGTCGTGACGCAGAAGGGCAAGGGCTACGGCCCGGCGGAAGCCTCCGCCGACAAGTACCACGCCGTGGTCAAGTTCGACGTTGCGACCGGCACCCAGGCCAAGTCCAAGCCGAATGCACCGGCCTATCAGAACGTGTTCGGCCAGAGCCTCGTCAAGGAAGCGGAGAAGGACGACAAGATCGTCGCCATCACCGCGGCGATGCCCTCCGGCACCGGCGTCGACATCTTCAACAAGGCGTTCCCGGACCGCACCTTCGACGTCGGCATTGCCGAGCAGCACGCAGTGACGTTCGCCGCCGGCCTCGCCACCGAAGGCTACAAGCCGTTCTGCGCGATCTACTCGACCTTCCTGCAGCGCGGCTACGACCAGATCGTGCATGACGTCGCGATCCAGAGCCTGCCCGTGCGCTTCGCCATCGACCGCGCCGGCCTCGTCGGCGCCGACGGCGCCACCCATGCCGGCTCGTTCGACAACGCCTATCTCGGCTGTCTGCCGAACATGGTGATCATGGCCGCGGCCGACGAAGCCGAGCTGGTGCACATGGTTGCAACGCAGGTCGCGATCAACGATCGTCCGAGCTCGCTGCGCTATCCGCGGGGCGAAGGCCGCGGCATCGAGATGCCCGAAGTCGGCATTCCGCTCGAGATCGGCAAGGGCCGCATCGTCCGCCAGGGCAGCAAGATTGCCCTGCTCTCCTTCGGCACGCGCCTTGCCGAATGCGAGAAGGCCGCCGACGAGCTCGCAGCCCACGGCCTTTCGACCACGATCGCGGATGCGCGCTTCATGAAGCCGCTGGACACCGAGCTGGTGCTCAAGCTCGCGCGCGACCACGAGATCCTCATCACCATCGAGGAAGGCTCGGTCGGCGGTTTCGGCTCGCATGTCGCGCAGTACCTGAGCGATCAGGGCGCGCTCGACAGCGGCCTGGTGCGGTTCCGCACCATGGTGCTGCCCGACGTGTTCCAGGACCACGACACCCCGGCGGCGATGTACGGTCGTGCCGGTCTCGACGCCAAGGGCATCGTCGCCAAGGTGTTCGAGGCGCTCGGCAAGGACGTCAAGGCCGAGACGGTCAAGCTCGCCTGACAGCGAGCTTCGACCTTCCGCGAAGCAGCTCGATGAAAATCTACCTGGCAGGCCCCGACGTGTTCCTGCCAGATGCGGTCGAAATCGGCCGGCAGAAGGCCGCGATCTGTGCTGCGCACGGCCTCACCGGCCTCTATCCCCTCGACAACGAGATCGACCTCGCCGCTCCCGACGCCTCGCGGCAGATCTTTTGCGGCAACGAGGCGATGATGGACTCGGCCGATGCGATCATCGCCAACCTCACGCCGTTCCGCGGCGCGGGCGCCGATCCCGGGACCGTCTACGAGCTCGGCTACATGGCCGGCCGCCGCAAGTTTTGCCTCGCCTATTCCAATGACGGCGCCGCCTATGCCGACCGTGTCGGTCGCTTCATGAACGTGACGTCCGAGAACGGGCGGTTGGTCGATGCGCAGGGGCTGACGGTCGAGGATTTTGGCCTCGCCGACAATCTCATGATGATCCATGCGCTGGAGCTGCATGGCTGCCCGCTGGTGACGCCGGCGCAGATGCCGATCGACGTCTGGCACGATTTGGCCGCGTTCGAGGCTTGCGTCCGGATGGCGGCCGCGCGATTGATCGCTACATAAGCGCCTCAGGCGTCTTCGGAGAGATGATGTCCCCTGCCCGCAAGCGCGCGGATGTTCTGCTGGTTGAGCGCGGCCTGTTCGAGAGCCGGGCGCGGGCGCGCGCAGCGATCGAGGCCGGGCTCGTCACGGCCGACGACAAGCAGGTCGCAAAGCCGTCGGAGACGATCGCCGAGGACGCCGTGATCCAGGCCGAGCCCGTACATCCTTACGTCTCTCGCGGCGGCGTCAAGCTCGCCGGCGCGCTGGAGCGCTACCCGATCGAGATCGAGGACCATGTCTGCCTCGACGTCGGCGCGTCCACCGGCGGATTCACCGAGGTGCTGCTGGCGAATGGCGCAAGTCTCGTCTTTGCCGTCGATGTCGGCACCAGTCAGCTGCATCCCTCGCTGCGCGGTCACTCCAAGATCGTGTCGATGGAAGAGACCGACATCCGCGCCTATGACGGCAAGCGTTTGCCGGCGCGGCCCGATGTCGTCGTGATCGACGTCAGCTTCATCTCGCTCAAGACGGTGCTGCCCGTGGCGCTGTCGCTGGCGGCCGCGCCGATGAGCCTGCTGGCGCTGATCAAGCCGCAGTTCGAGGCGGACCGGAAGCACAACAAGAAGGGCATCGTCCGCGACGCCGCCGTGCACCGTGAGATCTGCGACGACATCGCCGCCTTTGCGGCCTCGCTCGGCTGCACCGATATCGAGGTGTTCCCGTCGGCGATCACCGGCGGCGACGGCAACATCGAATTCTTCCTGGGCGCGCGCCGTGGTTGAGCGCGTGACGATCGATCACGTCGGCCATCGCGGCGACGGCGTCTCGCTCGACGCTGGGGAAGCCATCTATGTGCCTTACACGCTCGGCGGTGAGGTCGTCGAAGTCGATCATGTCGTCGGCAACCATCCTGACCGCCGCAAGCTGCTCGCGGTGGATGTCGCCAGCCCCGAGCGCGTCGCGCCGTTCTGTCCGCATTTCGGCGTCTGTGGCGGCTGCGCGATCCAGCACTGGGCGAGTGAACCGTATCGCGCCTGGAAGCGCGGCATCGTGGTCGAGACCCTGGCCCAGGCTGGCATCGACTGCGAGGTGGCGTCGCTGGTCGATGCCCACGGTGCGGGACGCAGGCGCATCACGCTGCACGGGCGGTTCGGCACCCATGACATCCTCAAGGTCGGCTTCTCGGCTGCCAGCTCGCACGACGTCATCCCGATCGATCGCTGCCCGATCCTCGATCCCGGGCTCGCGGGTGCACTCGATGCCGGCTGGGCGCTCGCCGAGCTGCTGACGTCGAAAATGCCGGTGACGAAACCGCTGGACATCCAGGTCACCGCGACCGCCAACGGTCTCGACATCGACGTGCGCGGCTCCGGCCCGCTGCCAACGCCGCTCGTGACGGCGCTCTCGCGCGTCGCCGAGCAGCACCGCCTGGCGCGGCTGACACGGCACGGCGAACTGGTGCTGCAACGCCTGCCACCGACCCTGCAGATGGGCCGCGCCGAGGTGACGCTGCCGCCGGGCTCGTTCCTGCAGGCGACCGTCGCCGGTGAAGAGACCCTTGCGTCGCTGGTCGCCGAGCGCATCGGCATGGCGAAGAACGTTCTCGACCTCTTCTGCGGCGTCGGTCCGTTCGCGTTGCGCCTCGCCGAAAAGGCCCGCGTCACCGCCCATGACAATGACGCCGGCGCCATTGCAGCGCTTGAAAAAGCCGCGCGCACACCGGGCCTCAAGCCGATCAAGGCCGAGCCGCGCGATCTGTTTCGCCGTCCCATGGTGGCGCCGGAGCTGCGCGATTTCGACGCCGTCGTGTTCGACCCGCCGCGCCAGGGCGCGCAGGCGCAGGCCTTGAAGCTCGCCGCGAGCAAGGTGCCTGTGGTGGTCGCGGTCTCCTGCAACGTCGCGACCTTTGCCCGCGACGCGCGGCTGCTGATCGACGGCGGCTACAAGATGGATGCCGTGGTGCCGGTCGACCAGTTCCGGCATACGCCGCATGTCGAACTGGTGGCGAAGTTCACGCGCTAACGGCGAAGACCGCCCAGCGCCGGTGACTCGCCGGGCAGTATCGACGAGTTGATGTCGCTGTCCATGCGCCCGGATTGCTGCTGGGTGAAGCCGGCGCCGAACGACAGGCTGAGATTGGAGGTCGGCTTAAACTCGACACCCGCAAATGCGCCATAGCCGGGCGAGGCGTTGGAGGTGAGCGGCGCAAGCGAGCTGCCGATGCCGCCGCCGTATTTCAGCGTGTCGAAACCGGCAAAGAACGTGACGGGCATGCCGCCAGCGGTCTTGGTGTTGTAACCAAATTGCGTGCCATCGTAGGAGAGCGCGCTGAAATTGCCGACGGGCCCGCTCTGGCTGAAACCGTTCAAACCGAGATTGCCGCGCTCGCTTCCGACAAAGAACCCGGGACGAAAACTGTAGCTTCCGTCGGCATCGCCGGCCTTCAAGCTTGGAAAGTTGCCGTAGGCGTCGGCACTCTGGCCGACACTGCCGCCCCAACCGAAAGGACCGCCCGGTATCCAATACCTCACGGGCGCCACTTGCGCATGAGCCGATGCTCCGCCGAGGCAAAGCACGGCGAAGAGAATTGCGAAGGCGCGGGAATCTGTGAGGCTGGACATTGAGATGACCGTCAAGGAAGTGCGGAAATTATACGCGACGGATGCCCCGAAGGCCAGTGGAGCCGGCCCGGAGCGTCGTGTCAATCAACTCCCGCACGCGTTTCCGAGGTCTTGCACGGTTCCCACGGCGACAAGAAGGTCGAGAGCGTTCCGCCGCCGCCACCGCTCGTGCCAGGTAACTCGAAGCGTTCGATTGCGGTACTGTGGCGGCGCCGACATCAGGCCGCGGCAAACCACGGCGAGGCGTTACGCCGTTCTGTCCACCGAGGACGATGTATCCGACGGCGGATATTTCGTCACGGGCACGACGAAGGACTTGTTGCGGACCTGGTAGATGATCTTGCCGTTCTGCCCGTCGTCGGTCGCAATCTGGGCCTGCCCGAACATGATGACATTCTTGTAGACGGTGCCGGTGCCCTGACGGGTGACGCCATCGGTGGTGACGCTGACCTGCGCTTCGTTGCCGTTGACAGCGAGCACCCTGAAGCTCGCGCTCTTGCCATTGTCACTGGAATAGCCGCCCCAGCTTCCCATCAGGCGGCTGTCGGAGGCCGGCGGCGCCTGCTTCTCGAGAGTCGCGGTCTGCTTGCCCGCGCCCGCAGATGACAACAGCACCAGACTCTTGCCGTCCTTGGTGCCGACCGTGACCGTGCCGAAGGTGAGAAGCGAACCGGCGACCTCGCCAAAACCGCGCTCCGTGCGCCCGTTATGGGTGTACTCGACCTGCGCCCGGGCACCGCGGATGTTCACGACCTTGAAGCTGACGGGCTGGTTGTTGCCAGCCCAATTGCCTTTCCACTCACCGAGCAGGGAGCTCTGGTGATACACCCGCTCGAGAGCGGGAGAAATCTGGCTGGTGCTCGATGAGACGATGGCCATTGGATTGCTCGGCGGATTTGTCTGACGGGCCCGCTTGGTTCGCGCCCCGACAGGAACGTCAGAACAGTATCCGGAAACAATTGGAAGCAGCCGATTAGGGCCACGCAACAGTTAACGCATGGTTAAAATTCCATCGCGGGCAAATAGGGCAAAAGGTCTCGTTCGGGTGCAGCGCTCAGCGACCCCAGCGGTCCGACCAGATCTTCTCGCCGATCATGCAGTTCACACGCGGCTCCTTGTCCTTCTCCGCAACCCGCATCACGGGGCGCTCCGGCATACGGCCCGCAACCTCCATCAAGAGCTTGGTGCGGATGGCTTCCTTGAACTTGTCGCGGTCCTTGATCGTGATGACGAAGGAACCGGGACCGCCGATGACGCAATCCTCATAGTAGAAATCGAGATTGTCGATATCCATGGTCGAATAGGAGGGCTCCTTGACCATGATCGGCAGGCCGTTGATGACGATGCCCTTCTCGATCGCCGCGTCGCGCGCGATCGTGACCGGAGTGCCATTGTTGTTGGGACCGTCGCCAGAAATGTCGATCACGCGGCGCAGCCCACGATAGGGATCCTCATCGAACAGCGGCATCGCGAAACTGATCGCGCCGGAGATCGAGGTGCGCGAGGCGCGCCGGATCGGCGTCTTCATGATTTCGGCGGCGACGGCATCGGCGGTCTCCGGTCCGTCGATCAGGCGCCAGGGAATGATGATCTTCTGGTCGGTCGAGGCGGCCCACTCGAAATAGGTCACCGCGATGCGGCCGTTCGGACCCAGCTTCAGCGCCTGCAGGAATTCCTTCGACTGGATCGCCTGCGCATAGCCTTCGCGCTGGATCGCGAGCTCGTCCATGTCCATGGAGTAGGAGACATCGACAGCGAGGATCAGCTCGACATCGACTGTCTGCGCGTCTCTGTCGGCTGCTTGCCGCTGCGGCTGATTTTTGAGCAGCGCCAGTCTGGGCGACTCAAACTTAGGTCCTGGTGCCGCGATGCCCGCGACGTCCCCTCCGGCGAACATGCCGGTCACCAGCACAGCCCCGATCGAGAACAGCAAGCGCATCGCAGCCTCCCGTCGTATGACGTGATGGTGACATGCAATCGCCTTGCCGCAAAGTCCGAAGATCGCTCGCGCTTCACATTCCAGTTAAGCATTTGCCAGTTAGGCATTTGCGGGCGGGAATTGCGAAGCATTGCGCAAAGCTGCCGCGATGTTGCCGCGCTCGCGCCGCTGGACTGGCGCCGTCACGCGCGGTGCGCTCCCGGACCGACGGGCCACTGGACAGTGCACCCTCGCCCACTTGTCCGGCGCGATTTCCATGTTAGGCTGGCCGGACAGATGGGGATGGAGTCCCCCGACAACCGCCCGGCGGCCTGTGACCGTAGTGGGCTGATGACTCCTGCTTGAGGAGGGGCAATTTTCAGGCCTCTGCCTTCGGCGGGAGCATGGACAAACCCGCCGCTGGCGGGTTTTTTGTTGCCTGGATGCGAAGGCCGAGGAGAGGTCAAGCAGAGATCAAGCAGAGGCCGAGGAGAAGTCCTGGACGTGACGACGACAACACCGAATGCTGCACGTGCGGGCCTGCCCAGGGGGATCTGGGTGCTCGGCTTCGTCTCGATGCTGATGGACGTCTCTTCCGAGATGATCCACGCGCTGCTGCCGGTCTATCTCGTCACCGTGCTCGGCGCCTCCACGCTCACCGTCGGCTTCATCGAGGGCATTGCCGAGGCGACCGCCTCGATCACGAAAATCTTCTCCGGCGCGTTGTCCGACTGGCTCGGCCGGCGCAAATTGCTCGCCGCGCTCGGCTACGGGCTCGCCGCGCTGACAAAACCGCTGTTCCCGCTTGCCCCCAGCGTCGGATGGCTGGTTGCCGCGCGCTTCATCGACCGCGTCGGCAAGGGCATTCGCGGCGCGCCGCGCGATGCACTGATCGCCGATATCGCACCCATCGGCCTGCGCGGCGCGAGCTTCGGCCTGCGGCAGTCGCTCGACACCATCGGTGCGTTCGTCGGGCCGCTCATCGCGATCGGCCTGATGTGGTGGACGGCGGACAATTTTACGATGGTGTTCTGGGTGGCGGTGCTGCCGGCCTTCCTGTCGTTCGGACTGATCGCGTTCGCGGTGAGCGAGCCGGAGCCTGACCCAGGCCAGGAGCCGTCAAAGAATCCGCTCAACATGGCCGCGATGCGCCAGCTTGGATCCGTGTACTGGCGTGTCGTCGCGGTTGGCGTCGTGTTCACGCTAGCGCGTTTCAGCGAGGCCTTCCTGATTCTGCGCGCGCAGAACATCGGGCTCAATGCGATGTGGGTGCCGGCCGTGCTGGTGCTGATGAACATCGTCTATGCGTTGTCGGCCTATCCGGCCGGCGTGCTCTCGGACCGGATCAACCGCACCGGCCTGCTCGCGCTCGGCCTCGTCTTCCTCGCCGGCGCCGATCTCGCGCTCGCACTGCTGCCAACCCTTGGCGGCCTCGCCCTCGGCGTCGCGCTGTGGGGATTGCATATGGGATTGACGCAAGGCCTGCTCTCGGCCCTCGTCGCTGACGCAGCGCCACCGAGCCTGCGCGGCACCGCGTTCGGCTATTTCAACCTGTTCACCGGCCTTGCCTTGCTGGCCGCAAGCGTGATCGCCGGCGGGCTGTGGGATAGCTATGGTCCGGCCGGCACCTTCCTGGCCGGGCTCGGCTTTGCGCTGATCGCGCTGATGGGACTATTTGCCGTCGGCGGCGGCCTGGTAACGGAGGATACATGATGGAAATGGCAAACGGGGGAACGAGACGTTGAACGTCCAATTCATTCTGGCGGTCGCCGCTGGTGGAGCGCTTGGCGCAGTCGTGCGCTATCTCGTTGCGATCGGTTCAGGCCGAGCGTTCGGCACCGATTTCCCCTGGGGCACCCTGATCATCAACGTGACGGGATCGTTCCTGATCGGGGTTTTCACCGCGATGTTCGCGACGAGGTGGAACCTGCCGCAAGCCGTCCGGATATTTCTGACGGTGGGGATTTGTGGCGGATACACCACATTCTCGACGTTCTCGCTGGATGCCTGGTCTCTGGTCGAGCGTGGACAGACATGGGCCTCGGCCGCCTACATGATTGGATCGGTGGTGTTGTCCGTTGCAGCCCTCATCGCCGCAATGCAACTCGTCCGCGCGCTTCCGTAAGAGCCGAGCGCAGCGGCGCATTCCTGCTCATCTGGAGCCGCATATGACAAGCGCGCCTAGCATCTTGGAGAAGGGCGGCGTCCTGCAATATGATCGGTTGGCTGGAAGCTCAACTGCACCAAGGCGTTTCAGAAGCGATGGCCGACACTGTTGCCAAACCGAAAACCAGGACGAAGACCAAGGTCGAGCGACCGAAGCTGCACAAGGTCATCCTGATCAACGACGACTTTACGCCCCGCGAATTCGTCACGATGATCCTCAAAGCCGAATTCCGCATGACCGAGGATCAGGCCTACAAGGTGATGATCACCGCCCACAAGCTCGGCGCCTGCGTGGTCGCCGTTTTCACCAAGGACGTCGCCGAGACCAAGGCTACCCGCGCAACGGATGCCGGCCGCACGAAGGGCTTTCCCCTGCTGTTCACCACGGAGCCGGAGGAATAGTAGCACCGGTCCGGCTTTGGTGCTTTGGCGCCCTCTTTCGATTTCGGCGCCGAATCTGCCCTGCCGAATAATGTATCTATTGGCCGTCAACAGGCGCATGGTAAGCCATCACCGGCCCGTCACGGCATCCGTCGGTGACTGAGAGAGTCTTTGCGCTCCCGCCCAATGCGGAGCGTCCTATGCAAGACACCACCAAGAGAACCATCCCGCTGAGCAATCGCCTTGCCCAATTGGCAGCCGAGGCTCGTCGTCGCGCAGAGATTGCCCCGCCCGGCGTCCAGCGGGAAGCGCTGCTCAGAGCGGCGCGATTGAGCGAAACGGCCTCGCACATTCATGACTGGATAAGCCTGCCTGGTCCCAAAACACCGAGGTAGTGGCAAGCCAACCTGGTCGGCGGCCTGTTCACGTCGAGTGACGATCCGGGCCGAGGGCGGCATCCGCCTGCAAATCACACCTCAAATATAAGTTGTATGAAATGAACTATATTTCTTTTTGGTTGTTGTAACAGCGTCCCCAAACGAAACGGGGCGGTCAACAGCCAAAGCAGCCCCCATGATGAAATCTTTTATCGCGTTCGCGATGTTCGCGCTCCTCGGAGTGTCCGTAATGGTGTTGCCCGGCTTCGCTCCGCAAGTGAAAGCGCGCGAAACCGTTGCTTTGGCGAAGGCGGACCGGCTGGCGAGCCATCCGGTGACCCGGAACTGCCTGGGCCAGGTCTGGCCGGACTTCGAAGCGTCGTGTCTGCGCCGAGGTGAATCCGATGTCAGGGTTCATGAAGCTCGCTTGGTGACGGCGCGCCGCTAAACCAACAATCGCAAAGCGCCGGCCGAGCTTGTCGGATGTCCAGGAAAGTATCGTGCACAGATGTCAACACCTCCAACCTCCTTGCCGAATGTTCTCGTCGTCGAAGACGAGATGATCCTGCGCATGCGCGCGGTCGATATCGTCGAGGATGCAGGCTTCTGCCCTGTGCAGGCCGTCAACGCCGACGAAGCCATCGCGATCCTCGAGTCGCGGTCAGACATCTCGCTTCTGTTCAGCGACATCCAGATGCCCGGGACCATGGACGGCTTGAAGCTGGCCCACGCGGTGCACGATCGCTGGCCTGCCATCAAGATCGTGCTGGTTTCCGGTCAGGTAAAGCCGTCTGAAAACGAAACGCCGGCCGACAGCCGCTTCTTTCGCAAGCCGCTCGCCGTCGACGAAATGATCTCGCAGTTGCAAACCATGATCGGAGCGGGCGCGCTAAAAATCCTTCCGACCACAACGACGGATCCTGGGGACAACCTTGAGGTTGCTCGATCGCCACAGGAATCGGTTCTGGTAGCGGAAAACGACAATCTGCGCCTGTTGCTGGAACAGGCCGACACCGACGCCAAGGTCCTGCTCGCTCAAGCCGGCATCGAAGCCCACGAACGCGAGGCTGCCGACAAGTTGCAAAAGCTCATCCTCGGAGAGCTGCATCATCGCATCAAGAATACGCTTGCGACGGTGAGCGCAATCGCAGCCCAGAGCTTCCGGACCGCAATCAGTCTGGAGCAAGGCCAAAAAGCCATGGATGGCCGCTTGCTGGCGTTAGGGCGTGCCCACGACCTGTTGATACAGGTCAGCTGGTCAAATGCGAGCCTCACTCATACCCTGAGCGGCGCCACCGATCCCTATGACAGTCAGGGGGGCCGACGATTCCATTTCAATGGGCCGGACCTCAGGATCACATCCGGTGCCGTGATAGCGCTCGCGATGACATTCAACGAGCTCTGCACCAACACGACGAAGTTCGGCGCGCTGTCCAGTTCCTCCGGCCATGTCGAGATCGTATGGACGGTCGACGAGATCGAGCAAAGGCTGCGCCTGAAGTGGAGCGAAAGCGGCGGCCCTGCGGTGGCGCCGCCGACACGACGGAGCTACGGCACCCGGATGATCGAGTCGCTCGGCCAGCAACTGAACGGACAGGTGCGGCTGGCCTACGAACCGTCCGGATTTGTTTATCAGCTGGATGTACCGCTGAAGTCGGTGATGGCGTCGAACGCCTGAATTCTGCTCACCTGGTTGGCGGCGGCGGACCTCCGAGGACGACCTCAGGCCATCGCCACCGGCCTCTCCTCCGTCAGCCCGTACACGCGCTGCGCCTTTGAAAAACCCGCGATCGGGAATTCGCCGAGCTCGTGCCAGTCGTGGCGGCAGACATTGGCGAACATTTCCGAGGCCACGACGGTCCGCCCCAGGCGACCCGTTATCTTCTCGAGCCTGGCGGCAAGGTTCACGGCCGGGCCGATGCAGGTGAAGTCGAGGCGGTTGCCGCCACCGATATTACCGTAGAGGATATTCCCGACGTGGAGCGCCACGCCGAAATGGAAGCGCTCGATGACGTCGCCGACAGGATACGCGAGCGCCTCGACGCTGGCGCGGGATTCGCGCGCCGCCTCCAGCACCCGCGTGCAGACATGCGCGGCATCGCCGACATATTCGTCGATCGGGAACACCGCGAGCAGGCCATCGCCCATGAATTTCAGCACCTCGCCGCCATGGCCGCGGATCGCGGCGACCTGGCAGTCGAAATAATGGTTGAGGATCTCGACCACAGTCTCGGCCGGCAGCCGGTCCGACAGTGCGGTGAAGCCGCGCAGATCGGAGAGCCAGATCGCAGCCTGCATAGTGTCGTTGTGGCCGCGGCGGATCTGACCGCCAAGGATGCGCGCGCCGGCACGATTGCCGACATAGGTGTCGAGCAGCATCTCGGCGGTGCGGCGCAGGCTGATGATCTCGGTGATGCGCGCGAGCGGCTTGACGATAGCGTGAATCGCCGCGATGTGGTCATCGGTGAAGCCGCCTGGATGGCGCGTGGTCCAGCTCGTCGCGTGGACCGAGCCGTCGAGAAACGGCATTGGCATCGCGACGTAGTCGGTTACGCCTTCGGCACGCATGTCGTCGAGAAACGGAAAATGCTTGCTGCCGGGATCGTCCATGCGTCCCCGCACCTCAAGTCCCTGCTCGAACACGACCCGCAGCGGACTTCTGGCGAATTCCGGCGTCTCCAGTATCTCGAAATCGACCGTGCCGATCTCGACCTCCTCGCCCTCCCGCCAGATGAAGTTGCGACCGAAAATTTCGGGATGCAGCGTGCGGATGAAGATGCCGAACCGCCATAGCGGCAGACCGGCTGCGACCATCCGTTCGCAGGCTTCCGCCGTCATCTCGGCCGGGGCCTTGGACGACCAGGCGCCGTCGATCAGCCAGCTGGTGATACGTTGGAGATCGGAGCTTTCCATGGCTGCATTTGCCGACGAAGTTGTGGGATCGTCAAGCTGCGCGGTGGGCTAGTAGCGCGGTACAAGCGCCTCGCGCAACGCTAGCGCCCGACTTGGCCGCGGTCGCGCAGGAAATGATCCGCCAGCACACAGGCCATCATGGCTTCGCCGACGGGGACGGCGCGGATGCCGACGCAGGGATCGTGGCGGCCCTTGGTCATGATCTCGGTGTCGGCACCGTTGCGATCGACGGTGAGACGCGGCTGCAGGATCGACGAGGTCGGCTTGACCGCGAAACGCACCACCACCGGCTGCCCCGTGGAGATTCCGCCCAGCACGCCGCCGGCGTGGTTGGACAGAAAGCGCGTGCCGTCATTGCCGGTGCGCATCTCATCGGCGTTCTCTTCGCCGGTGAGTTCGGCCGCGGCAAAGCCGGCGCCGATCTCGACGCCCTTCACCGCATTGATGCTCATCATTGCGGCGGCGAGCTCGGCGTCGAGCTTGGCGTAGATCGGCGCGCCAAGGCCTGCCGGCACACCTTCGGCGACGACCTCGATCACCGCGCCGATCGAGGAGCCGCTCTTGCGGATGCCGTCGAGATAGGTCTCGAAGAACGCGGCCTTGTCCTTGTCGGGACAGAAGAACGGATTTTTCGCAATCTCGTCCCAGTCCCACTTCGCGCGGTCGATCTTGTGCGGGCCCATCTGCACCAGCGCGCCGCGCACCTTCACGTCGGGCAGCACCTTTCGCGCGATCGCGCCGGCGGCGACGCGAGTGGCGGTCTCGCGCGCCGACGAGCGGCCGCCGCCGCGATAGTCGCGCAGGCCGTACTTCGCTTCATAGGTGAAGTCGGCATGACCAGGGCGAAACTTGTCCTTGATCTCGGAATAGTCCTTCGAGCGCTGGTCGGTGTTCTCGATCAGGAGCCCGATCGGCGTGCCCGTCGTCACCTGCACGCCGGTCTCCGGATGCGCCATCACGCCGGAGAGGATCTTGACCTGGTCCGGCTCCTGACGCTGGGTCGTGAAGCGCGACTGGCCGGGCCGGCGGCGATCAAGATCACCCTGGATGTCGGCTTCGACGAGCGGGATCATGGGCGGGCAGCCGTCGACCACGCAGCCAATCGCCACCCCATGGCTCTCGCCGAAGGTCGTGACGCGGAACATGTGGCCGAAGGTGTTGAAGGACATCGCTGCTCGCAGGCTCGGTTCCCGCGTGTGGTAACGCGCGGGGCGCCGGGGGTCAAACCCGCAGCCGCCACGGAGACGGCGAGCCGGCTTAACTAAACTTCTCCAGCCGCCCGTCGCGGAACACGTAGACGGCGCCCTGCTCGATGTAGAGTTCGGCGGCGCTCGCCGGCGTCTCCAGGCCGAGTGAAACCATCAGGGCCCGGCAGGTCCCGCCATGGGCGACCGCGACGGTGTCGGTCCGAAGCTGGTCGTACCAGGCGCGCGCGCGGACCTGGACATCGGCGTAGGTCTCCCCGCCCGCGGGGCCCACCGTCCATTTGTCGGCGAGGCGCCGGGCGTAGATGTCGGGATCGGAGGCCTCGCTCTCGGCCAGCGTCAGTCCCTCCCAGGTGCCGTAGCCGATCTCACGCAGGCGATCGTCGAGCGTATAGTCCGCAGTCGGCAGTTCGAGCTTGCTCCGCGCCAGTTCCATGGTCTCTCGCGCGCGGCCAAGCGGACTCGACACGTAGGGTAATGCAGCCTTGTCGCGGCCCTCGCGCTTGAACAGATCGGCGAGAATGCCGCCGGCCTGCACGGCCTGACCGCGACCGCGCGCGTTCAGCGGAATGTCCTTGATGCCCTGAAGCCTCCCGAGCGCGTTCCACTCGGTCTCGCCGTGGCGCAGATAATAGATCGTGGGCACGGGCATTGCTGGCCTGAAAAATTAGTCCTTCCCGCCGAACGAAATGTCTGGCGCGTCCGGGCGCTTCATGCCGAGCACGTGATAGCCGGAATCGACGTGGTGCACCTCGCCAGTGACGCCGCGCGAGAGGTCGGAGAGGAAATACAGCGCGCTGCCGCCGACGTCTTCCGTGGAGACGTTGCGCCGCAGCGGTGCGTTGGCTTCGTTCCACTTCAGGATATATCTGAAATCGCCGATGCCGGACGCCGCGAGGGTCTTGATCGGCCCCGCCGAGATCGCGTTGACGCGGATGTTCTTCTCGCCGAGATCGGCGGCGAGATAACGCACGCTTGCTTCGAGCGCCGCTTTCGCGACGCCCATGACGTTGTAATGCGGCATCCACTTCTCGGCGCCGTAATAGCTGAGCGTGATGAGCGAGCCGCCGTCGGTCATCAGCTTCTCGGCGCGCTGCGCCACGGCCGTGAACGAATAGCAGGAGATCAGCAGGGACTTCGAAAAATTCTCCTGCGTGGTGTCGACGTAGCGGCCGTCGAGTTGCTCGCCATAGGCGATCGCATGCACCAGGAAGTCGATCTTGCCCCACTTCTCCTTCAGCACCGCGAAGGCCGCATCGATGGTCGCGGCATCGGTGACGTCGCAATGGCCGAGCACGAGCCCGCCGATCTCGGCGGCGAGCGGCTCGACGCGCTTCTTCAGCGCATCGCCCTGGTAGGTGAAGGCAAGCTCGGCGCCGGCCGCGTGGCATGCCTTGGCAATGCCCCAGGCGATCGAGCGGTTGTTGGCAACGCCGAGGACCACGCCCCGCTTGCCCTGCATCAGACCTGAATTCTGCGACATTTTGCTAACGTCCCGTCGAGCTCCGGTGAGGTTTGGAGGTACACCAGCCCTCCGTTGCGGTACAGTCCTAATACGCGGCGTTAACGCTGTTTCAAGCGCCGGAATAGCCGTTCCGCTCGGGTGTTATGATCGTTGTGGCGCTCGCGCCGAACATCAGGACGTCAAGACCGCAATGAGTGCGTTTCGCCAAAGCGTTGAAGCCATGATCCCGGCATTGCGCCGCTACGCCCGCGCGCTCACGCGCGAGACGGATGCGGCCGACGATCTGGTGCAGGATACGCTGGTGCGGGCGCTGCGTTCGGAGCGCCTGTTTCTCGGGGGCGACGTCAGGAGCTGGCTTTATACGATCCTGACCAACCTCAACAAGAACCGGCGGCGCTCGCTGGCACGGCGGCCGCAATTCATGCAGCTGACGGAGAACAATCCGGATGCCAGCGGGACCGAAGCCGAAGGGCGCGATATCGAGAGGGCGCTGGCGACGCTCGTCGAGGAGCAACGCTCGGTGCTGCTCCTGGTGATGCTGGAGGGCTTGAGCTACCGCGAGGTCGCCGACATCCAGGGGGTGCCGATCGGCACCGTGATGTCGCGCCTGGCACGCGCCCGCGCCCACGTCAAAGCCTCGCTGGAGGGTGAGCGCCCGGCGCTCAGGCGGGTGAAATGATGGCAGGATTGATGCATCGCGCCGGTCGTTCCTCCTGCATGGCATGGGAAACGGCGCAGTTGAACCACGAAGAACATTTTGGGCCGCAGAGCCAGAGACGATCGATATGAACGACCGCAAGATCCCAGTGACCGAGGACGAACTGCACGCCTATGTCGACGGCGAGCTGCCGGCCGAGCGCCGCGCCGATGTCGAGGCTTGGCTTGCCGCGCAGCCTGAGGATGGCGAGCGCGTGCAGTCCTGGCGCGCCATGGCCGAGATGCTGCACGCCCGCTACGATTCGGTCGCCCAGGAGCCGGTGCCGGCGCGGCTTGAGTTGGAACGGCTGGAGCGCCGCCCGCGGCACTGGCTCTATGGCGCAGCCGCGGCCGTGCTGGTGGCCTTCGTCGCCGGCGGCGCCGCCGGCTGGCTGGGGCATGGCGCCGCCAACGCGCCGTCGACCTTCCAGAGTTTTACGACTGACGCGCTCGACGCCCACCGGCTCTATGTCGTCGAGGTCCGCCATCCGGTCGAGGTCGGCGGCAACGAGCGCGACCACCTCCAGGCCTGGCTGACCAGACGCTGCGGCTGGACCGTGTTTGCACCGAACCTGGAGGCGAGTGGACTGAAGCTCGTCGGTGGCCGGCTTTTGCCGGGGCCGAACGGGCCGGCGTCGTTCCTGATGTATGAGGGCGCCTCGGGCGAGCGGTACACGATCTACACCGCCAAGACCGAGAATGGCGCGACGCAGATGCGCTACGCCAGAACGGACAAGGACGGGGCGCTGTTCTGGTCGGAGCGCGGCGTCGGCTACGTCGTCAGCGGTGGCGGCGACCGGGATCGGCTGACCAAAGTGGCGCAGGCGGTCTACGACCAGGCAGAGAAAAGCGGCACCTAGACAACCACGCAAACGCGGTGCCTCGATTCCGACATTGAAAATTTGGAATGAAGACATCGGCGCGTCTCATTATCGCACCGGATGATCACGCGAAAATGAGCAGCGTTCGATCCGCCGATCGACGCGGGCGGCCTCGATTGGGGTTTTTGGTACCGCGCTGGTCCCCCTCTCGAGGCCGCACCTTTTTATCGGCTGCCCCGCCGGATAGCCGACACGTCGAGCACGTGAGCCAAGAAGGGCTACCACGCCTCTGGCATATGATGAGCATCATCTCGATGGACGACGCTCTCAGTCTTTAGGAGAACCCCTTCACACTTTCCGGATCACGCTCAACCAAGCCCGCTACGCGGATTGTAGGGGTGCTGGTCCCGCCACTTCTCCATCAATGCTTCAAGCTCGGCGTCGTTCCCGTCCGGTAACATAATCCTGATGGTGACGAAGAGATCCCCGGTTCCGCTAGCTTTTGGCAGTCCCTTGCCCTTAAGGCGGAAGGTCCGGCCGCTGGAGGTGTTTTGCGGGACCGACAGTTCCACGGCATTGCCGAGGGTGGGCACGCGGACCTTGCCGCCAAGCACCGCCTCGTAAAGCGTGACCGGCAGGTCGATCCTGAGATCGGCACCCTCGATCTTGAAGAACGGATGCTGGGCGATGCCGATCGTGATCAGGAGATCGCCCGGCGGATGGCCCTGAGCGCTCTCGCCCTGTCCCCGCAACCGGATCTGCTGGCCCTCGGTGACGCCGGCCGGAATCTTGACGTTGAGTTCCTTGCCATTCGGCAGCCGAACGCGCTTCTCGCCGCCCTTGACCGCCTCCTCCAGCGAGACGGTCATGGCGACATTAACGTCGAGATCGAGCCCGATCCCGCCGGTGTCGAATTCGAACTGGGCACCGCCGCCGGCCCCGGGCCGCGGACGCGGCCCACCGCCGAACATGCTGTTGAGGATGTCCTCGAACGCGCCGCCGCCCGGACCAGGGCCCGCGCCGCCGCCGCGGAACGTATAGCTCTCGAACCCGCCGGGACCCGCGCGCCCGCGCGGCCCACCGCCGCCGCCCGGAAAACCCTGGAAGCGCGGCTTGCCGTCGGCGTCGATCTCGCCGCGGTCAAATTGCTTGCGCTTGTCCTCGTCGCCGAGGATCTCGTTGGCCGTATTGAGCTCAGCGAAGCGCTCGGCCGCCTTCGGGTCGTTCTTGTTGCTGTCGGGATGGTGCTTCTTGGCAAGCTTGCGATAGGCGCTCTTGATCGCGGCAGCGTTGGCGCTCCGCGGCACCCCCAAGACCTCATAGGGGTCGCGCATCCGTCACGTCTCCTTCAAGAAATCGAATTGTTCAAAGGGCTCCCCGCCCCACTTGAGCCTCATGTGGGGGGCGAGTGGTATTTTTGCAACTAGCCTGGTGAAGCGATTCCTAGCTCCGCCACGGCTTTAGCGTATGAATCTCCCAACTGCCACGGCTGCTTTGGCAGCCCGCACCCTGGAGCCAGCTTTCGGTGCTGCCGTTGACGTAGCTCGCCAGGAAGTCGCGGCACTTGCGGCCGTCTTCAGCGGCATAGGATTGCGCGATCGGCGTGACCGAACCGCGCGCCCCGGTTTCCGGATTCTCCCAATGCTGGCTGGAATCCTTGTCGTTCTTGCTGAGGACGTCGGAGGCAGCGTTGCGGGCGAAGGCGAGATCGGTGTCGGTCGGCGCCTTGGCCGGCATCGCGATCGAGCCGGTGAGGTCGCTGTCGTCGGCCTTGGCGTAGGCACTTTTGTCGTTGCGGGAAAAGCTGCAGCCGCCGGCGCCGAGCCCGATCAGAATGATCGTCATGACGAAGCCGGACGGCCGGATCGCCGATAGGCCAACGCGTCCCCATACCCTATATAGGGCGGTAGCAGACAACGACGCATTTTGGACCGCAGGACGCAACTCGGACCCCAGACATGACCGACACGACCTCGATGAAACACCAGACACCCTTAACATCCGGTGATTTCACCGCCGCCGACGAGCCCTTTGCGCTGTTCGAGGCCTGGCTGAACGAAGCCATCAAGAGCGAGCCGAACGATCCGAACGCCATGGCGCTCGCCACCGTCGATGCCGACGGCCTGCCGGACGTGCGAATGGTGCTGATGAAGGGCTTCGATACCGATGGTTTCGTCTTCTACAGCCACATCGCCAGCCAGAAGGGCCGCGAACTCGCCGCAAATCCTAAGGCCGCGTTACTTTTTCACTGGAAGTCGCTGCGCCGTCAGGTCCGCATCCGCGGCAACGTGACGCCGGTGACCGAGGCCGAGGCCGACGCCTATTTCGCCACCCGCCCGAAGCAGGCGCAGATCGGCGCCTGGGCGAGCAAGCAGTCGCAGGAGCTCGAGAGCCGCTTCGCCTTCGAGCAGGCGATCGCCAAGGTCGCCGCCAAGCACATCATCGGCGAGGTGCCGCGTCCGCCGGGCTGGAGCGGCTGGCGTATCACGCCGTCTCGTATCGAGTTCTGGCACGACCGCCCATTCCGCCTGCACGACCGCATCGAATTTCGCCGTGACGCGGCCGGCCAGAAATGGTCCAAGACGCGGATGTATCCCTAGTGTTTTGTTCGAGCATGATCCTTTCGGAAAGCCCGTCCGGGTCCGGATCATGCTCCAACCTGAAAGACCTTCATGCCGCAGCCTTCCAATGCGCCGCGCCGCACGCTGCTCCTGACCGGGGCTAGCCGCGGCATCGGCCATGCCACTGTGATCCGTTTCTCCTCGGCCGGCTGGCGCGTGATCACCTGCTCGCGACATCCGTTCCCGGAGGATTGTCCGTGGGACGCAGGCCCTGAGGACCATATCCAGGTCGATCTTGCCACCCCCGCCGATACCACGCGCGCGATCTCCGACATCCGCGACCGGCTCGAAGGCGGAATGCTGCATGCGCTGGTCAACAACGCCGCGATCTCACCGAAGGGCGCCGGCGGCTCCAGGCTCGGCTCGATCGACACCGACCTCGACACCTGGACGCACGTGTTCAACGTCAACTTCTTCGCGCCGATCATGATGGCGCGCGGGCTGATCGAGGAACTGAAGACGGCCAAGGGCTCTGTCGTGAACGTCACCTCGATCGCGGGCTCGCGCGTGCATCCCTTCGCGGGCGCGGCCTACGCCACCTCGAAGGCTGCGCTCGCATCCCTGACCCGCGAGATGGCCTCCGATTTCGGCCGCGTCGGCGTGCGCGTCAACGCAATCGCACCGGGCGAGATCGACACCTCGATCCTGTCGCCGGGCACCGAGAAGATCGTCGACCAGCAGATCCCGATGCACCGGCTCGGCACGCCCGACGAGGTCGCCAAGATCATCTACGTGCTGTGCACGGACACCAGTTCTTACGTCAACGGCGCCGAGATCCACATCAACGGCGGCCAGCACGTGTAGGCTACCTCGTCATTACTTCGTCGCTTCAGCGCAAAATTGCTTCGCAACTTTGTCGCGAGCTCCTCGCAATGATGATGTTGGAAACAACGCCGGGGAAGCAAGGCGATCCAGACAACGCCGCCGCAAGACCTGGATCGCCCTTAGCTTCCGTTCCTCAATCGAGTCGAATCCGACGTGACCTCTCGCGTGGCTGCGGAGCGGCCGTGCTGATTGCAGTCGAGCAATCGTCGTCGTTCTCGCCGTCGAGCAGCGGAGCACCACAGTGCCGGCACATGCGCGCCGACATCGACGACGCCTTGCCGCTCGCCAGGACCTGACGATAGTTCGCCAGATTGATGACGTTGCGGGGCGACGTTATTTGTTTTTCAACCATGGCTGTTCCTCGCGGCTAACACTCTGCTTATCGCAGACAAGTTTCGCGCAAACGTTCAGTCCACCGCTCAAATTTTACCGGAGGAATTGGGGCGGCGAGCATACATCGCGGTGCGGCCGCAATCCCGCTCTATTCTGCGACACCAGACACCGTGTCTCTGCGTCCGGCGTAAGGTCTCGGTAGCTATTACAGCCACTTCTTCCACTTGAAGATCCAATAGGGAACGATCGCCGCGATCAGCATCAAGACCAGCGCGAACGGATAGCCGTGCGCCCATTCGAGTTCCGGCATCGACTTGAAGTTCATGCCGTAGATCGAGGCGATCAGCGTCGGCGGCATCAGGACGACCGCCATGACCGAAAACAGCTTGATGATGTTGTTCTGCTCGAGATTGACGACGCCGAGCATGGCGTCGAGCACGAAGGTGATCTTGCTGGAGAGGTAGGAGGCGTGGTCGGTCAGCGAGACGACGTCGCGCTGCATGGTCTTGAGCTGCTCACGCATGTCCTTCGACCATTTCACGCCCTCCACCACCGCCGAGAGGAAGGCGACGACGCGGCCGATCGAGACCAGGCTCTCGCGAACCTTGGAGGTCAGATCGCCCTTGCGGCCGATCGAGATCAGGATTTGCGAATATTGCTTGGCGTGACCGTGGCGCTCGCTCTCCGGCTCGAAGATGTCATGCGAGACCTGATCGATCTCGGCGCCGCAGCGCTCCAGGATGTCGGCGCAGCGGTCGATCACGGCATCGAGCAGCTCCATCAGCACCATCTCGCCGGTGATGGCCGGCGTGCAGGAACGCGCCAGCTTGGCCTCGACCAGCGCAAAGGGCTTGGGCTGGTCATAGCGCACCGTTACCAGGCGGTGGTCGCCGAGAATGAAGGTCACCGCCGTGGTCCGGGGCATATCGGTATCGGAGTGGCACATCAGCGTCGCGGTCATGTAGCGCGCGCCGTTCTCCATATAGAGGCGGCTGGAGATCTCGATCTCCTGCATGTCTTCCCGGGTCGGGATCGCAATCCCCGAGAGCCTCTCGACGGCTTTGTCCTCGGCCGCGGTCGGGTTGACGAGGTCGATCCAGACCGCATGCTCCGGGACTGCCGCGAGATCCTCGACGATGGCCTTCTTGAGGGAGGAGTCGGAGGGAACGAACACAGAAAACATGCACAACTCCAGCAGGGGCCTGCGACAGACTGACAGCCCTTAGCGCGATTCTGACAAGTTGATGATGACAAGCACATTAACGGAGCGTTTGCATTTGTGGCGACGCCGTGGCCCAACTGTGGCACGGAATCGACACTAACGACCGTTTTGCCTAGAAACCGACTCTGGCCCGCAAAACTTGCGGCAGAAAAGCCACAGGTAAGGTCTTGCAGCGCGGGAGAAGCTTCGAAAGGCTGGAATTGTGGCAGATTTCAACGATAATGGAGCCAACGGAATCGTGGAATTGGCTTGTTCAAGCCCTGCGAAAGCTTGTTGTTGTTGATTGGAACCAAATCATGTCGTCGCTGAAAGTTACGCTTGGTATTTTGGCCGCTGGCCTGATGCTGTCGGGCTGCATGCAGGCCACACATTACGAGGCGACCGACACCAAGGCGTTCAAGCCGAAAGACAAGGAACTCCTCGCCAAGGTCAGGTATGAGAAAACTGCGGTCGCAGAGCCGTTCCGCCGCGCTATCGTCGATTACCACCGCAAGGAATCGCCGGGCTCGATCGTGGTCGATTCCGACAACCATTACCTCTACTACGTCATGGATGGCGGCAAGGCGATCCGCTACGGCATCACCGTCGGTGAAGAAGCTATGGCCTGGTCGGGCATCGCCAAGGTAGGCAGCAAGACCGAGTGGCCGGCCTGGCACCCCACCCCCGGCGAAATTTCGCGCCTGGGCGTGCCCACCTTCGTCGCCCCCGGTCCGGACAATCCGATGGGCTCCCGCGCGATGTATCTCTACTCCGGCGGCAAGGACACGTTGTTCCGCATTCACGGCACCAACCAGCCGGAATATATCGGCGCCTCGATCTCGTCGGGCTGCATCCGCCTGACCAACGAGGACGCGATCGACCTCTATGATCGCGTCAAGGTCGGCACCCTCGTTGTGGTGCTCGAGCCCAAGCACGGCGACTCGCCCTACAATTCGCGCCTCGCACTCGGCGGCAGCCAAACCGGCCAGGCGGGCAGCTACTGATCAGGTTCCTGATCTCAGACATTCAAAAGCGCCGGTTTCACCGGCGCTTTTTTGTTGCCGGCTTGTGCGGCTGGGTTTTATTGCCATCGGCCGCAGGCTTGTCCGCGGGCGCAGGAGATTTCTCCGCCGCCTCGTCATCAACTCCCTGCTTGGCTTCGGGTTTGGCCTCGGGCTTCGCTTCGGGTTTGGCCGCGACCTCACGCGGCGGCGCCTCCTCGGGCCGTTCCGCCGGCAGGAACGGGGCAACCTGCGGCAGGGGATCCCAGACGTTCCACTGACAGATCCGATAGTCGTTGCGCCGCTGCGCGAGGTCGAGATGGATATGGTCCTCGTGGTACCAATCCGAGCCGGGGCCGAGCACGGTCGAAAAGCGCGAGCAGACCGAATGCAACACGCGCTCGCGCACCTCGCGCGGCATGGTGCGGTCGGTCAGGCCGATCGACTGCCCGTTGGCGAGCTTGATGGCGCGCACATCGATCGCATTGGCCTTGCCGTGCTCGGACAGCATGGCGCCAACGACGCGGTTGCGGCCGCGGCACTCGAAGCTGTCGAAATTGTCGAGATCGCTGATGGTCGAGCCGAGGCTCGCGGCCAGCGGCACCACGTCCTTGCGCACCCAATCGGCGATTGCGGACGCCATGGTGCAGCGGAGGATCGCCGCCGGCTTGACCGCCACCTTGCGCTTGTCCGGCAGCACGATAGCTTCGAGCCGCACGAGATCCTCGCCGCCGCAAGCGCCAGGGCCGCGGATATCCGGGATCGAGGGCGCGATCGCGATCTCCTCGGTCAGCGCGAGGCGGCACGCCGAGGCCTGCTTCTCGGGTGGCGGCGCGGCCTCGGCGGGCTTGGTGGTGCCAGGTTTGTCCGCGGAAGGCTTGTCGTCAGTCCCCGAAGGAGCCTCGTCCGATGCCTTGGCCGATGCCTTGGGGGCCTCCTCGGGGCGAGGCCTCGGGAGCGGGATCTTGCCAGAGACATTGGCGGAATGAACCGTCGCGCGCGGCCCTGGTGCAGCAATACCAAAGATGTCCAGCGGGGACCCATATTTGCGCGCCTCCGCCCCATCCGCGAACCCGAGCACGACGGTAACCATTGCCGCGCCGACGGACATATAGCCGCGACAAGACCATTTGCGGCGAAAGGCGGGCAGGCTAAGACTCATGACAATTCTTTGGCCCAACGCTGAGAGCGACAATTCGCCCAGCGGCTTCTCGGAGGAACGACGGAATGCTTGGTTTGATGCAAGACTGGCCCCTGCTCTGCCACCGGATCATCGAACACGCCGCCAAGATTCATGGCAAGCAGGAGGTCGTGACGCGATCGGTCGAGGGACCGATCCATCGCACCACCTATGCCGATATCCACAAGCGGGCGCTCAAGGTCTCGCAGATGCTGGAGCGCGACGGCATCAAGCTCGGCGACCGTGTCGCAACGATCGCCTGGAACACCTGGCGCCATCTCGAGGTCTGGTACGGCATCATGGGGATCGGCGCCACCTGCCATACCGTCAATCCCCGCCTTTTCCCCGAGCAGATTGCCTGGATCATCAACCATGCGCAGGACCGCATCGTGATGACCGACATCACGTTCATTCCGGTCCTGGAGAAGATCGCCGACAAGCTGACAAGCGTGGAACGCTACGTCGTGCTCACCGACAAGGCGCACATGCCGCAGACGACGCTGAAGAACGTGGTCGCCTACGAGGACTGGATTGCGGAGGCCGACGGCAAGTTTAGATGGAAGGACTTTGACGAGAACACGGCGGCCGCGATGTGCTACACATCAGGCACCACCGGCGACCCCAAGGGCGTGCTGTATTCGCATCGTTCCAACGTGCTGCACGCGCTGATGGCTAACAATGTCGACGCGCTCGGTACCAGCGCCTCCGAGACCATGCTTCCCGTGGTGCCGCTCTTCCACGCCAACAGCTGGGGCATCGCCTTCTCCGCGCCCTCCCAGGGCACCAAGCTCGTCATGCCCGGCGCCAAGCTCGACGGCGCCTCGGTCTATGAGCTGCTCTCGACCGAGAGGGTGACGCATACCGCCGGCGTGCCCACGGTGTGGCTGATGCTGCTCCAGCACATGAACGCCAACAATCTGAAGCTGCCGGACCTGAAGATGGTGATCTGCGGCGGCTCGGCGATGCCGCGCTCGATGATCAAGGCCTTCCTCGACATGGGCTCGAACGTCCGCCACGCCTGGGGCATGACCGAGATGAGCCCGATCGGCAGCGTCGCGGCGCTGAAGCCGCCGTTCCAGAACGCGACCGGCGAGGCCCGGCTCGACGTGCTCCAGATGCAGGGCTATGCGCCGTTCGCCGTCGAGATGAAGATCACCGACGATGCCGGCAAGGAATTGCCGTGGGACGGCACGACCTTCGGCCGCCTCAAGGTCGCCGGCCCGGCCGTCGCCAAGGCTTATTACCGGGTCGACACTGATATTCTCGACGAGGACGGCTTCTTCGACACCGGAGACGTCGCGACCATCGACGAAGCCGGCTACATGCGGATCACCGACCGCTCCAAGGACGTGATCAAGTCCGGCGGCGAGTGGATCTCCTCGATCGAGCTGGAAAACCTCGCCGTCGGCCATCCCGCCGTGGCGGAAGCCGCCGTGATCGGCGTGTTCCATCCCAAATGGGACGAGCGTCCGCTGCTGATCGTGCAGCTCAAGCAGGGCCAGCAGGCCAGCCGCGAGGACATCCTGAAGTTCATGGACGGCAAGATCGCCAAATGGTGGATGCCTGACGACGTTGCCTTCGTCGACGGCATCCCCCACACGGCGACGGGCAAGATCCTGAAGACCGCGCTGCGCGACCAGTTCAAAGAATACCGCTTCCCGAACGCGGCGGCGTAGGCGGCCAAACCAAACCGTCATTTCGGGCGATGCCAACGGCATCGAACCCGGAATGACAGGCCGTAACATCCCGGGAACCCTTGAATTTGCCTCGGGGCCGTGGTCTCAACGGCCCATCGTCGTGCCCGATCGGCCGGCATCGCCCTCAAGACCCCGGCAGAGCTCACCCGATGGCCCGCAGGTTTTCCGCTCCCTATCAGTCGGAGCCCGTGTCCAGTCTCGCGAGCTGGGCGCGCAATCTGGCCGTGTTCGCGGTGGTGGCGGTGGTGGTCTCGATCATCATCGTCCGGTTCGGCTTCCTGGAGATGAAGCCGGCACTCGCGACCTTCTTCGGCGGGCTCGGGATTGCGGCGCTCTCGATCCTGTTCGGGCTCGCCGGCTTTGCCGCGATCTGGCAGAACGGCTCGCGCGGCATGGCGCGTATCCTGCTTGCCTTCCTGATCGACGGCGCGATCCTCGCCTATCCCGCCTATCTCGGCCTGCAATACCGCAAGCTGCCGGCGATCCACGACATCACCACCGACCCGATCGACCCGCCGCGCTTCGACGCGCTGGCCCGCCTGCGCACCGGCGATGGTGCCAATACCGCTGTGTATGCCGGCCTCTATTCGGCGGAGCAGCAGCGTCAATTCTATCCCGATATCGAGCCGATCGAGCTCGAGATTTCAGTCGACCGCGCCTATGCGATCGCGCTTCAGCTGGTCAACAAGCGCAAATGGCTTGTCATCGACGAGCGCGCGCCGCAGCCGCCGCGCCGCATCGGCCGCATCGAGGCGGTGGCGCGCTCGCCGATCATGGGGTTCCGCGAGGACATCGCGATCCGCGTCGTGCCCGACGGCGAGGATTCCCGCGTCGATATCCGCTCCGCCTCGCGCTATTTCGAGAGCGACCTCGGCAGCAACGCCGCGCGCGTGAAGAAATTCATCGACGATCTCAACACCGCCGCCGATGCCGACGCACTCAAGCCGGTGAAGAAGACACCGGTGGCGCCGCCGAAGGCGCCGGCGAAAACTGTGAAGAAGTGACGGAACGCTAGGCGTTCGCCATCCGATAGGTCCCGCCGATCACAGGATCGCCATCCGTCGCCACCACGCCGCGGGCGACCAGATCCTCCAGATGCGCCAGCACGGAGTAGCCCGCCGCGGTGGTGAGCCTTGGATCGATGCCGATATAGATCGCCCGGACCATGGTCGGGATATCGGTCTCGCCCTTGGCAAGGCGGTGCAGGATGGAGGCCTCGCGCGCCTTGCGATGACGGATCAGGAAGCGCACGAAGCGCGGACCGTCCGGAATTTCGGGGCCGTGGCCGGAGAAATACACATCCTCCTTGCGCGCGGCGAGACGATCCAGCGATTCCATGTAGTCGATCATCGAGCCGTCGGGCGGCGCTACGATCGAGGTCGACCACCCCATCACGTGATCGCCGACGAAGTTGAATTTCCGCTCGGGCCAGGCAAACGCAAGGTGATTGGCGGTATGGCCAGGTGTCGCCACGGCCTCGAGCCGCCAGCCGTCGCCTTCGACCACGTCGCCATGGGCGATCCTGATATCGGGCGCGAAGTCGCGATCGGCGCCGGATTCCGGGTTGTGCTTCTCGCTCTCGAAACGCGGGCGCGAGGCGCGGTGCGGGCCTTCGGCGTAAACAGCCGCGCCGGTCGCCCGCTTGATCCGCGCGGTGTTCGGCGAATGGTCGCGGTGGGTGTGGGTGACGAAGATATGGCTCACCGTCTCGCCGCTGACAGCATCGAGCAGCGCCGCCGCATGCGCCTCGTCGTCCGGACCGGGATCGATGATCGCGACATTGCCTCGGCCCACGATGTAGCTGACCGTGCCGGTGAAAGTGAACGGGCTCGGATTGTTACAGAGCACGCGCCGCACACCGGGGCGGACCTCCTCGACGATGCCGGGCTTCAGCGGAAACTCGCGGTTGAACGGGACGTCGTCGTTGTCGGACATGGGACTTCCTGTGCACTGCAGCCCCAACCCTCGCCGTCATACCCCGCGAAGGCGGGGTATCCAGTACGCCGTGGCGCCGGTGGCGAAGGCGAGGTCTCTGGGATACTGGATCGTCCGCTTTCGCGGACGATGACAGCTGAGCAAAACGACGGCCACGGAATACGTGCCTAGAAAAACGCCTGAATGCCCGTGATCGCGCGGCCCAGGATCAGGGCGTGGACGTCGTGGGTGCCCTCGTAGGTGTTGACGGTCTCGAGGTTATGGACGTGGCGCATCACGTGATACTCGATCGAGATGCCGTTGCCGCCGTGCATGTCGCGCGCGACGCGGGCGATGTCCAGCGCCTTGCCGCAATTGTTGCGCTTCATGATCGAGATCATCTCGGGCGCGAACTTGCCCTCGTCCATCAGGCGGCCGACGCGGAGCGAGCCCTGAAGGCCCAGCGCGATTTCGGTCTGCATGTCCGCGAGCTTCTTCTGCACGAGCTGGGTCGCAGCGAGCGGCTTGCCGAACTGCTTGCGGTCGAGCGTATACTGGCGGGCACGGTGCATGCAGTCCTCGGCCGCGCCGAGCACGCCCCAGGAGATGCCGTAGCGGGCGCGGTTGAGGCAGCCGAACGGGCCCTTCAGGCCGGAGACGTTGGGCAGCAGCGCGTCTTCCGGAACCACGACGCCGTCCATCACGACCTCGCCGGTGATGGAGGCGCGAAGCGACAGCTTGCCGCCGATCTTCGGTGCCGACAGGCCCTTCATGCCCTTCTCCAGCACGAAGCCGCGGATCTGGTTGTCGTGCGCGGCCGACTTGGCCCAGACCACGAACACGTCGGCGATCGGCGCGTTCGAGATCCACATCTTGCTGCCGGTCAGGCGATAGCCGTCCGAGACCTTCTCGGCGCGGGTCTTCATGCCGGCCGGATCGGAGCCGGCGTCAGGCTCGGTCAGCCCGAAGCAGCCGACCCACTCGCCACTGGCGAGCTTCGGCAGGTACTTCTTGCGCTGGTTCTCGTCGCCATAGGCGTAGATCGGATACATCACCAGCGAGGACTGCACCGAGTTCATCGAGCGGTAGCCGGAATCGACCCGTTCGATCTCGCGTGCGACGAGACCATAGGCGACATAGCCGGCGTTGGCGCAGCCATATTCCTCCGGCAACGTGATGCCGATCAGGCCGAGTTCGCCCATCTCGTTGAAGATCTCGCGATCCGTCTTCTCTTCGAGATAGGCCTTGGCGACGCGCGGCAGCAGCTTGTCCTGGGCGTAGGCGCGCGCGGTGTCGCGCACCATGCGCTCGTCTTCGGTGAGCTGCTCGTCGAGCAGGAACGGATCGTCCCACTGGAAAGAAGCCGAAGCCGGCTTGTCCTTGGCCTGAGGGCGCGCGGTCATGAAACGTCCTTTCGTCTGGTTCCGTCAAAATTTGCCCGACAACGTAAAGCGCCGCGGCAACAAGTGCAATTGCGTTGCAGATGATCGGGTCTGCGTGAATCCCGGGGACCTGCGAGGCGCGCCTCGGGGGATGCGCTTCGCGCACCCCGGGAGACAGCGCTAGCTTTCGAGCAGCTCGTTGGCGACGATCTCGATGCCGAAGCCCGAAAGGCCCTTGTAGTCGTGCACGGAGGAGGTGAGATGCCGGATCGAGGTGACGCCGAGATCGCGCAGGATCTGTGCACCGACGCCGACTTCGCGCCACTGGCGGTTGCGGTCAGCCTCGGTCGCGCTCTCATCGGGCAGCGGCGCCACGGGGACACCGGCAGCACCGTCGCGCAGATAGACCAGAACGCCACGGCCCGATTTCTTGAAGTGCTCGAGCACCGCCGCCATGCGCTTGTGGCCGGTGAAGATGTCCTTGACGATGTTCGGCTTGTGGAAGCGTGTCAGGACGTTCTTGCCGTCGCCGACGCCGTTATAGACGAAGGCAACGTGGGCGATGGAATCGAACGGCGAGCGGTAGGCATAGCCCTGAAGCGGCCCGATCGGGCTTTCGGTGACGAAGGTCGAGACCCGCTCGATCAGCTTCTCGCGCACCTGGCGGTAGGCGATCATGTCGGCGATGGTGACGTGCTTGAGCTTGTGCTGGGCGGCGAAGCGGGCGACCTGCTCGCCCTTCATCACGCTACCGTCGTCGTTCATCAACTCGCTGATCACGCCGACCGGCGGCAGGCCGGAGAGCTTGCACAGATCGACCGCGGCCTCGGTATGACCGGAGCGCAGCAGCACGCCGCCGTCCTTGGCGATCAGCGGGAAGATGTGGCCGGGACGGGCGAAATCGTTGGCACCAGCGTTGGGATTGGACAGCGCGCGGCAGCACGAGGCGCGCTCCTCGGCCGAGATGCCGGTGCCGCCGTCGGGCTTGTAGTCGATCGAGACCGTGAATGCGGTGGTGTGCGCGGAATCGTTGTGGGCCACCATCGGATCGAGCCGCAGGCGGCGCGCATCTTCGGTGGTGATCGGCGCGCAAACGATGCCGGAGGTGTGGCGGATGATGAATGCCATCTTCTCCGCGGTGCAGAACGAGGCGGCGACGATCAGATCGCCCTCGCCCTCGCGGTCATCGTCGTCGGTGACGACCACGAGCTCACCCCGGGCAAAGGCCTGCAAGACTTCCTGGACGTTATCCGGCATTTCCCAATCTCTATCGGTTATGGCCCGGAGGCTTAGCCGGACTTGGGCCGGGGCGCTAGTGTCCCCGGCGCAACCACATATGCCGGACCGCAGCCCTGCCCGACGGGCGGCTTGCACCGGGCAGATCAGGGATATGGGCGCGGAAAAGCTCCGGTGAGAAGCGGGCCTGGCGCGGTCAGGGCAGCACCTCGCGCCGCTCGCCAAGCCGCTGATCGAGTTCGGCACGCTTGTCGGCCAATAGGCCGGCTTGGGCGGCCTCGATCACCGTGAACAACTCGTGGGCGTCGCTGAGCCGGGTCACGGTGACATAGCTGGCGCCAGCCGCGTAGAGTTCGTCCACATCCGACAACAGATCGGCCGTGGCAATGATCATGGCGGTCGGGTTGAGGGTGCGGACGTGGCGGACCAGCTTCTCGTTGCTGGCCCCCTTCAGAAGCGCATCCGGTACGCTGAGGATGATCATCTCGGACTTGCCGACGCCGGCATGGAGCAGCGTGTCGGCGCTGCTGATATCGCCATAGATCACATGCAGGCCGCGCGAAAGCAGCGTCTGGTACACATTGGGGTTGAAGTCGATCACGGTGATCTGCTCGAGCAGCACCGGTGCCTGCCGTTCGATCTCGGCCAGCAGCGCGCTCGCCGCACGGAAAAAGCCGAGGATGACGATGCGGCGCGCCTCGCCATGGCCTTCGTGCCCTTCCTCGCCTTGGCCATTGCCGTGGTCGAGATCGCGCAGGCCGATCCGCTTCAGGGGACCGATTGCCCAGCGGGTGATCTCATCGCTGCGGGTCATCACGAAGGTCGAGAGCACCGCCAGCACCACGAAGGCGAAGGAGGCCGCATTCGCCGTCTGGGCTGCGATGTGATGGTCGGCGACGCCGGTCTGGATCACCACCAGCGAGAACTCGGAGATCTGCGCGAGATTCAGGGCCGGCAACAGGCTGGCCCGCAGGCCCTGCTTCATTAGATAGAGCGGGACGAAGGTGGTGACGAGGCGGCTCACCACCGTGAACGCCGCGATCATCAGGGCAAGCCCGATCACGGAGAGGCCGGGCACGGGAATGGTCATGCCGAGCGCGACGAAGAACAGCGTGATGAAGAAATCGCGCAGCGTGGTGACCTTGGCCGTGACGTCGAGCGCGTAGGGAAAGGTCGAGAGCGAGACGCCGGCGATCAGGGCGCCCATCTCGCGCGACAGCGACAGCCGCTCGGCGGTCTCGGCGACCAGGAAGCACCAGGCGAGCGCGCCGAGCAGGATCAGCTCGGGGCGGCGGGCGATCTGGTGAAACAGGCGCGGCAGCACGTAGCGGCTCACCAGCAGTGCCGCGGCGACCAGCACGGCGACGCGGCCGATCGAGAGCAGGATGACGCTGATTTCCAGATTGGCGAGGCTCGGCTGCACCGCCAGGAACAGGATCGCGAAGATGTCCTGGAGCACCAGCACGCCGAGAGTGATGCGGCCCGGCAGCGTGTCGAGCTCGCGCTTCTCGTAGAGCACCTTGACGATGATGACGGTGCTCGACAGCGCGCAGGCGACGCAGAGATAAACCGCGTCGAACTGGCCCCCACCGAGCGACAGGCCGATGCCGACGAAGAACAGCGCCCCGAGCAGGCAGCCGCCGAGGAGCTGGCCGCCCGCCGCGAACAGGATAACCTTTCCCGCCCGCACGATCTTCTTCAGGTCGATCTCCAGGCCGATCATGAACAGCATGAAGATCAGGCCGAGTTCGGAGATGACGCTGATCGATTCCTGCGACTTGACCCAGCCGGCGCCAAATGGACCAATGCAGAAGCCGGCGATAAGGTAGGCCAGGATCAGCGGTTGCCTGGAGAAGTGGGCAAGCAGGCCCAGCATCCAGGCAAACAGGATACAGAGAGTGATGTCGCGAATGAGCTCGTGCATGCCAGATTGGTCCGTTTTGCCGCACCCTAGTGATCGAGTGCGGCGCGGCAAGCGAGCAATTCGTCACATGCGGATGGGGCTCGCCATCGCAATGCTGCTATGCCCCCTTGCCTACTCCGTCCCCGCGGCCGCTCAATCCAAGGTCAATATCGAACAAAGCTTTGCCGATTCCCTCACCGCACTGCCAAAAGAAGAACTCGCCGTCTCCGGCGGGTTCTACGTGCCCGCCTATTCCAGCGTCGCGATGAGCCAGGGCAAGCTGCGCGTCGACTTCTCGGTGACCCTGAGCGTGCACAACGCCTCCGAGACGCAAGCACTGGTGGTCAAACGCATCGCCTATTTCGACACCGCGGGCAAGCAGGTCGAGAGCTATCTGAAGGCACCCGTCGCGTTGAAGCCCCTCGCCACCGTCTCGATCTTCATTCCGACCGACGACGTACGCGGCGGGACCGGAGCCAATTTCCTCGTCGATTGGGCCGCAACAAGCGAGATCGCCGAGCCTGCCGTCGAGGCCTTGATGGTTGGCGGCGTCGCCAATGCGCATTACGCTTTCATCAGCCAGGGCCGTCCGACCCGGACGGTCGGCAAGAAATAAGCAAGAAGCACGACTGACCGGCGCAAAGCCGGCAGCCTGACAAGAATAGAACGAGGAACGCTCCAATGACGTCCAGCTTCGATTTTGCGCCCCTGTTTCCCGCAGGGCTGCCGGCCCCCTCTGCGCGCTGGACGGGCCTTGCCAAATACAGTTTTGTCGGCGGCAATAACGACTCCGAGCAGGTGCCGCTCGATCATCTGATCGAGGCGGCCAACCTGGCTCTGCAACGCGAAGGCCGCTCGCTCGCCACTTACGGGCTGGCACATGGTCCCCAGGGCTATCTGCCCTTGCGCGAATTCCTGGTGACAAAACTCAAGCGCGATGCCGGCATCAACTGCACGGCCGACGACCTCCTGATCGTGTCCGGCTCGCTGCAGGCACTGGACCTCGTCAACGCCACGCTGCTGACGCGCGGCGATACCGTGATCTTCGAGCAGGATAGCTATCAGGGCTCGCTGACCCGCCTGGCGCGGCTCGGGGTCAACGTGATTGGCATTCCCCTCGACAAGGACGGCATGCGCATTGACGTGCTGGCCACGACGCTGGCCGACCTCAAGGGCCGCGGCATCCGGCCGAAATACATCTACACCATTCCGACCGTGCAGAACCCGACCGGCAGCATCATGCCGGAGGGCCGCCGTACCGAGCTGTTGCGGCTGTCGGCAGACTACGGCGTGCCGATCTTCGAGGACGATTGCTATGCCGATCTGGTCTGGTCAGGGCAGCGGCCGCCGGCGATTTATGCGATGAGCCCGAACGGCGGCGTGATCCATATCGGCTCGTTCTCGAAGTCGATCGCGCCCGCGCTGCGCGTCGGCTTCATCGTCGCGCCCTGGGATGTGATGTCGCGGATGCTGGCGCTGAAGACGGACGCCGGCTCCGGCGCGTTGGAGCAGATGGTGCTCGCTGCCTATTGCAAGCCGTATTTCTCGACCCACGTGCCGGCGCTGACCAAGGCGCTACGCACCAAGCTCGACACGCTGATGGAGGCCGTCAACGAGCAGTTCGGGACGGCAGCCGAGTTCGAGGAGCCCAAGGGCGGCATCTTCCTGTGGGTGAAGCTGCCCGATCAGGTGGATACGCTAAAGCTGTATCAGGCCGCGCTTGCCGCCGGCGTCTCGATCAATCCGGGGCCGGAATGGTCGACCGACAAAACCCACTCCAGATCGCGACTGCGGCTGTGCTTTGCGAGCCCCTCGCATCAGCAGATCCGCGAGGGCGTCGCCGTGCTGGCCGAGATCTGCCGCAAGGAGTTCGGCGTGCCGGCCCGCAGCGCCAATGTGGAGAAGCGAGCCTGAGCCTTCAGACGATCTGGGGCTGGCTGCCGTGGATCGCGGAGGCCAGCCGCAGCAGCAGGACGATCGAGACGTTGCCCTTGCCGGCCTCGATCTGGGCGATGTAGCGCTCGGAAATCCCGGAGCGGCGGGCCAGCTCCCGGCGCGACAGGACGCAGCGCATGCGTGAGGACTTCAAGCGGTCGCCCAGCTCGGCCAGAAACGCGCTCTCGGAATAAGGCGGCACGGCGCAGCTCCCGGGCAGCACCTCGCCTGCGAAATCCCTGACTTGATTCAGCATCGGTCTATCCAATTTCGCCTTCGGGAGCGCCATCCTACCCCGGAAGCGGGCGGCCTCATTGACGCGGATCAAATTCGCGCGCGAATGGCGGTCAGCGTGGACGATCGCGTGCGGAATGCTACACTTCGGAATCATTCGGAGGTGGGGCTTTTCAGAACATGAGGCGTTGTTTGAACCGCTGGATCGCGGCAGCAGTGCTGTGGGTTGCGTTCGAGCCGGCGGCTGGTGCCGAGTCGCTCGCGGCGACCGTTGAGCAATGGGGTCTGCTCGGCTCATGGGCGATCGACTGCGCGGTCCGGCCCGACCGCGACAAGGGCGCGCTCTTGATTTACGAGATCCGCACGGACGGAAGGGTGATGTACCGGCGCAATTTCGGCGAGACCAAGGACGAAAACGAAGTGGTATCGGCGACGGTCAGCGCCGACGGCATGCTCAATGTGATGGTGTACTTCCCATCGCTGCAGCAGACGCGCGAGTTTGGCCTGCTCCTTTCGAAGCAAGGCAGCTTGCGCGCAATCTACAATCGCAGCGAGCGCGGCGAGTACACGATCAGGGACGGCAAATACGTCGCGACCGGCGCGTCAACACCTCCACAACAGCGCTGCGATTAACCCACCTGAACAGGCGTTCAGAAATCTCCTGCGATTCCTCCGGAACGTTCCCGCGAATGCGCCGTTTAGATTTGCATTCCATTGGAGGAGGACATCATGAAGAAGTTTGGTTATGTGCTTGCCGCTGTCGGCGCGCTCGCGGTTGCACTGCCGACGCTCGCCAGCGCGGAGACGGTGGTGATCAAGCGCGGAGGTCATCATCACGGCATGTATGGCGCCCGCGCCGAATACGGCATGCATCGCGATCACGGCTGGCATCGCGGCTGGCGCCATCGCGACCGCGTCGTCGTGATCAAGCGTGGTCACCGCCATCATTGGGACTAATGCGCAACGCAATATGGAAATGGCCCCTCGCGGGGCCATTTCTTTGCGTGCACGAAACGTTCGGCGAGGTCAGTCCCATGCCGGCGCGAAGCCGGGATTGACGCAGCGCCTGTCCTTCGGCAGCGCGGCGATCTTGTTGCGGTCGGCATCATCGAGGGTGATCTTCAGCGCGTCGAGATTGGCCTGCTGGCTCTCTCGGCGTGCGGCTTTCGGGATCGCGGCGACACCGTCCTGGTCGAGCAGCCATTTCAGCGCGACCTGCGCGGCGGTTGCATTGTGCCTCGCGCCGATCTCGGCCAGCACCCCGTCTGACGCGATGCGTCCCTGCGCCAGCGGGCAATAGGCGACCAGCGGGATCGATTTGGCCTTAAGATAGGCCAGCACCTTCGATTGATCGAGCATGGCGTGATATTCGATCTGATTGCAGGCGATCGGCGCCTTGATGTCCTCGACCGCGATCTTCAGCAGCGCCGTGGTGAAATTGGCGACGCCGATCGCGCGCGTGCGCCTCTCCTCCTTCAGCTTCATCAAGGTCTCGAACACCGCGCCCCAGCTCGCCGCGTTGGACGGCCAGTGCACGAGATAGAGATCGACATGGTCGAGCCGCAGCTTCTTCAGGCTGGCGTCGAAAGCGCGGCGAATGGCGTCGGGGCTGAGGTTCTCGTGCCAGACCTTTGTCGTGACGTGCAGCTCGCCCCGGGGCAGCCGGGCCGCGGCGAGCGCGGCGCCGATCGATTCTTCGTTGCCGTACATCTCGGCGGTATCGATATGGCGATAGCCGATCGACAGCGCGCTCTCGACTGCCGCGCGGCAGGCATCGCCCTGCATGCGGAAGGTCCCGAGGCCGAGCTTGGGCATGCTGATGCCCTGTGTCTTGAGATGATCCATGAAAAGGCTCCTGACATCGTTCAGCCCGCCGGAGGCAGCGATGCTGCGTGAGCAGACTCTTTGGGGATGGAAAAGAGGTGGCGGGAATGGACAGCATAGCGCGGCAGGCGCAATGCGGCCAATCAAGATCGGGTTAGCGTCCCTCAGGAATGCTGCGCCACGACGGCTGGACGCGCCTGCGGCTGCGGCTCGATATCGACCGACCAGAGGTCCCGGTTGTCGACGTCCTTCAGCGTTACGGTCATGACGCCGGTCCGGCCATCGATGTCGACCTTGCCGAAGAACTGCAGTCCGAAACAGGGCGCGAGGTTTTCCCCCTGCGCCTCGCTGCACCCGTTCTGGTACATCGCGACGGGACCAAAGGTATCGTCGAGCTCGCCCGGCCCCCAGGTGCCGGCATGCAAGGGCCCCGAGACGAACTCCCAGAACGGTTCGAACTCCTGGAATTGCGCCCTGTTCGGATCGTAATAATGCGCGGCGGTGTAATGCATGTCGGCGGTGAGCCAGACGATGTTGCGGAGTCCGGCGTGCTTGATGGACGCGAGAAGATCGGCGATCTCGTGCTCGCGCCGGTCGGGCGGCCCACTACCCAGCGCGACCGCATCGAGACTGACCAGCCCGATCGGCAGGTCGGCCGCGATCATCTTCCAGGTCGCGCGCGACGCCGCGAGCTCACGCTTCAGCCAGGCGAGCTGTTCGGCGCCCAGGATCCAGCCGCGGTGATCGTCGCCCTTGTTCCAGCTATCGTCGCGATAGCTGCGCATGTCGACCATGAAGACGTCGAGCAGCGGGCCATAGGCGATCTTGCGATAGACCCGCCCCTTTCGCGCGCCGATGTCGCGGATCGGCATGAAGTCGAAGAACGCGCGGCGGGCGCGCGCGACCAGGCGCGGGGTGCCGTCATCCTCATGGCCGGCGGCGTCATAGCTGCCGGTCGGCGACCAGTCGTTGGTGACCTCGTGGTCGTCCCATTGCGCGAACATCGGCACCTCGGCATGGAAGGCGCGGAAGTGCTCGTCGAGATGGTTGTATTTGTAATTGCCGCGGAACTGCGCCAGGGTGTGCGCGACCTCGGATTTCTCCTCGGTCACGACATTGCGCCAGATCTCGCCGTTCGGCAGCTTCTGCTCGGAGGGGATCGTGCAGTCGGCGTAGATGTGGTCGCCGGAGTGGATGAAGAAGTCCGGGCGATTGTCGAGCATGGTGCGATAGCTGCGGTAGCCGCCGCGCGATGTGTCGATGCCCCAGCCCTGCCCGGCGGTATCACCGGACCACAGGAACGAGATCGACCGGCCGGCAGCCGGCGCAGTGCGGAAATGGCCGATGCGGCTTTCGCCGGCGATGCCGGTCGCGATGTCGTCGAAGCGCACACGATAGAAGATGTCCTGCCCGGGCGGCAGATCTTCCAGCAGCAGTTTCGAGGTGAAGTCGGCATCGGGCGACGCATCGCGCGAAGCCGACGCGATGACGGTCTTGAAGCTTTCCACGGATGAATAATCCACCCGCATCCGCGCCGGCCTGTCGGCGCGCGCCCAGATCACGGCGGAGCCATCCGAGACGTCGCCGGACTGGATGCCGCCTGCGATCTGCGGACGATCCGCGGCGCGGCTGAGATGCGGCGTTGCGAGCGCGGCAACGGCGAGGCTCGAGGTGGACCGGACCAGGAATTGCCGTCGGGTCCAGGCGCGCGAGGCGCGGAGCGCTACCATTCAGGAAACCTTCGTCGACTAGCGATGGAAGGTGCCTGCGTCGTTTGACCCCCGGCTTACGGTTTCTTGACCGCGGGCCTACGGTTTTACGACGTGCGGATGACGGCTCGGAGCTGAACCTAATGCTTCCAGTTGCAGATGCCGCCGCTGCGGCACGGCCAGGTCTGGATACGGGTGTCCATCGCCTGCGCGTCGAGCGGATTGCCATGGCGATGCGCGAGCTTGGTGCGTGCCGCGCCGCGCGGCTGCGCGGGCTTGGCGTGCGCAACCTTCGGCTCCGACACGCGCACGCGTTCGGCAGCGACCTTCTTCGGCACGTCGACCGGCTCGGCGCGCGCCTGCGCCTCGTTGCCGCCGCGCGCCTCCAGCGCGACCGGCGCGAACTGGGTTTCGGGCCCGAGCCGCTTCGGCGACAACACCGCCTTCGAAAGATCTAGGCCGAGATATTCACTGGGTTTGTAGTCGTCAGCGCGCGCGACGCCGCCCCATGCGAGCACGAGGGCAACGGCCATTGCAAAAGGAGCGCTCTTTGGAATCACGGACGCCTCCTGAAATTGATTGTTAAGAGGTAATTTACCTCTATTTAGGAGGCGTCGCGCGCAATTCCAGCGGTCAACTGCCGCCGTGGTTAAGAAGTTTGGCGGTGTCAGGCGACCTTTCGCGGTGCACCCGTCTCTTCAAGAAACCCCATCAGACGGGTGCGGATGATGGTTTCCGCCTCAGCCATGATCCTGTCGACGAGTTCCTTGCAGGTGGGGATGTCGTGGATAAGGCCTGCGACCATGCCGCAGCTCCACGCGCCCGCGTCCATCTGCCCGTCCAGCATGATCCTGGGATAGACGCCCGCGACCTGGTCGTGGATGTCGTCGATCTTCAGCTTGTCGCCCTTCTCGCGTTCGATCTCGAGCAGGCGGTCGACATTGGCGTTCTTCAGGACGCGCTCGGTGTTGCGCAGGCTGCGCATGATCAGGCGGGTGTCGAGCTCGGTCGCCGCGACCAGCGCATTCTTGACGTTCTGATGCACCGGGGCTTCCTTGGTGGCGATGAAGCGCGTGCCCATGTTCATGCCGGCCGCCCCTAGCGACAGCGCCGCGACGAGGCTGCGGCCGTCGGCCATGCCGCCGGACGCGACGAACGGAATCTTCAATTCCTCCGCCGCGCGCGGCAGCAAAATCATGTTGGGAATGTCGTCCTCGCCGGGATGGCCGCCACACTCAAAGCCGTCGACGCTGACGGCGTCGCATCCGATGCGCTCGGCTTTCAGGGAGTGGCGCACCGAGGTGCATTTGTGGATGACCTTGATACCGGCGGCCTTCAGCGCGGGCATGTAGGCTTCCGGGCTGCGGCCGGCGGTCTCCACGGACTTGATGCCGCCTTCGACGATCGCCGCGATGTATTCCGGATAAGGCGGCGCGGCGAAGGTCGGCAGGAAAGTGAGGTTCACGCCGAACGGCTTGTCGGTCATGTCGCGGCAGCGTGCGATCTCTTTTGCCAGCAGCTCCGGCGTCTTCTGCGTGAGACCGGTGATGATGCCGAGCCCGCCGGCATTGGAGACGGCAGCCGCCAGCTCGGCAAAGCCGACGAAATGCATGCCGCCCTGGATGATGGGGTGCTCGATGCCGAACAGTTCGGTGATCGCGGTCTTCACTTAAATTACCTCCCGGGCTTTTGCTTGACGCTTGAACCAGTCTAGCCGGACTTTTGCGCCGCGGTCACCCTTTCTCTCCGAACGGCCGTTGGCTTAATGCCCCCGCGCGGGAGCGCCCAGCTTGATCGGGCGCAGCACCGCGGCGGTCGGGATCATCAGCACCGCGATGATCGCGAGCGTCCAGAACACGTCGATATAAGCGAGCAAATCGACTTGGTGCTGCAAAGTGCGGCCGACCCAGGCGACCGCCTGCGAGGCCGCATCGCTGGCATTCGAGCCCTGAGCCTGGAAGAAGCGGGTCATCGTCTCGATGGTCTGTTGGTAGCCGAGATCCGATGGCGCGGCGTGCTCGATCAGGCGGCTCTGGTGGAATTGCTGGCGCTGCGCCAGAATTGTCTGCGCCAGCGCGACGCCCATGGAGCCGCCGATATTGCGGGCGACGTTGATCAGCGCCGAGGCCTGGTTGGTCTTGTCGGGCGGCACGCCGTCATAGGACGCGGTCGTGACCGGCAGGAACAGGAAAGGCAGACCGAGGGCGAGAAAGATGCGCGACATCGCGGCGTAGCCATAGGTGATGTCGCCGGTGAGACCCGTGAGATGCCACATCGAGAACGCGACGATGGCGGCACCGAACATGATGAGGTATTTCGGCTGCACGCTGCTGACGAGACGCCCCACCACCGGCATCAGCACCAGGGTCGCGATTCCGCCCGGTGACAGTGCGAGACCCGCCAGCATCGCGGTGTAGTTCAAATCGCTCTGGAGCAGTTGCGGCAAAAGCTGGGTCGTCGAGATCAGCACCGCGCCGGTCGCAAGCATGACCAGGAAGCAGGCGGCGAACTGGCGGCGGCCGAGCAAGCGGAGATCGACGATGGGATCCTCGCGCGTCAGCTCCCACGGGATCAGCGCAAGCAGCGATATGACCGAAAGCACCGCGAAGAACACGATCATGTTCGAGCCGAACCAGTCGCTGCGCTGGCCTTCGTCGAGCACGTATTCGAGCGAGCCGAGCCCGATCGCGACCAGCAGGAAGCCGACATAGTCGACCCGCAGGCCCTTGCTCAGCAGCTTCTCCCTCTCTTCCTCCGCACCCGAAGGCTCCTTGACAAGCGTGCCGACCAGGAACAGCGACAGCAATCCCATGGGAACGTTGATCAGGAACACCCAGTGCCAGGTGTAGGTGTCGGTGATCCAGCCACCGAGCGTCGGACCGACCACGGGCGCGACCACGACCGCGACGCCGTAGATCGCGAAGGCCTGGCCGCGCTTGTGCGGCGAGAAGGAGTCGGCGAGGATCGCCTGCTCGCTGGTCGCCATGCCGCCGCCGCCAAGGCCCTGAAGGATGCGGAACAGCACCAGCGCCTGCAAATTCCAGGCGAAGCCGCACAAAAGCGAGGAGACCGTGAAGATCGCAACGCAGATCATGTAGAAGCGCTTGCGACCGATCACGGTCGACAGCCAGCCCGAGATCGACAGCACGATGGCGTTGGCGACGAGATAGCTGGTGATGACATAGGTGCTCTCGTCGATGCCGACGGCGAGCCCACCGGCGATGTGGCGCAAGGCGACGTTGGCGATGGTGGTGTCGAGCACCTCCATGAAGGTCGCGATCGAGACGACGAATGCGATGAGGTAGGGATTATGACCGCCCGCCGCCGAGCGCTCCGGCGACCAGCCGCCCGCGGACGCGCCGCCCTGCGCCGTGTCGGTCATCGCACCCTCGTCCAGGGTACGACCGACATGCCGGGACCAACGGGCAAATCGGCCGGCCAGCTGTCGACCACGATCTTCACCGGCACGCGCTGTACCACCTTGACGTAATTGCCGGTGGCGTTCTCCGCCGGCAGCAGGCTGAACGCGGTGCCGGAGCCCGGCTGCACGGACTCCACATGGCCGGTGAGCTTGCGCGCGGGATAGGCGTCGATGCGGATCTCGACCGGCTGGCCCGGCCGCATGTCGTTGAGCTGCGTCTCCTTGTAGTTGGCGACGATCCAGACCTCGTCGGGCACGAACATCATCAGGCTCTGGCCCGCGTTGACGAAGGTGCCCTTGGCGCCGCTGAGTTTGACGACGCGGCCGGACTGCGCCGCAACGACACTGGTGTATTGCAGGTTCAGCTTGGCCTGATCGAGCTGCGCTTGCGACTGCTGGAGCTGCGCCCGGGCGCCCTCGAGCTGCGCCTGCAGCGTCTTGATGCCGACCTGCGCGGCCGTCACAGCGGTCTTCGCGCGTTCAGTGTTGGCCTGCTGCGCCTGAAGATCGGAGCGGGTCTGCTGCTGGCGCTGCACGGTGCCGGCGCCCTTCTCGACCAGATCCTGGGCGCGCGCGAATTCCTCCTGCGAGAACTGGAGCTGGGCCTGGGCCTGTTCGAGCTGCGCCTCCGCCTGCTTGATCTGCTCCTGCTGCGAGACGATCTGTGCCTCGACATTGGCGATGTTCGCCCTGGCGACCGCGACCTGCGCATTGGCCTGATCGATGGCGATGCGATAGTCGCGCTCGTCGATCTTGGCGAGAAGGTCCCCGACGTTGACATGCTGGTTGTCCGTGACCGGGATGTCGGTCACGTAGCCGCCGACCTTGGAGGCCACGGAAAAGCTGCGCGCAGCGACGAAGGCATCGTCGGTGGATTCATAGTGGCGCACCTCGAGCCAGTAGAGCAATCCGACGATTAGAGCTGCCAGCAAGACGATGGCGCCGACGCTTGCCAGCAACCAATGCTCGCGAATCCGGTCTCGCAGCGACGGTGCCTGCGCCGGCTTCGCGTCCTCGGCGTCGGGGGCCTGATCAGGAGATGTCTTCGGAGCTTGCTTTGCCCTCTGCGGCTGCTCCGCGGACGGTCCACGCTCCCGTGTTTGAGCATCCACGGTGAACACCTTTCTTGGGGATCAAACTGGCGGCAGAGCCGCCAAAGCCCGCACACGCGCCGCGAGCCCAACTGCAACTCCTGATCATGGTTCCGCTTGTGTTGCGAGCACCATCGCGTTCGTGAACGCCTGCCCAAAAAGCGAGCGCGGCACACTGGGTGCCGCGCACGCCTCTCACCGGAAATGCACCAGGAGTCAGTGCGTCTTCGTCGCGTGCCACTTCTCGAGATCGGGCTTCACCTCGTCCGATCCCTGCTCCTTTTCCGGAGTGCCCTTCCAGGGCTTGTCCGTCTGCTTGTGCGAACCCCAGTCGCTCTGCTGCCGAGGATCGTCGTTAGGCCGTTCCTTGCTCATCGAGCTTCCTTTCGGTGGAAACGCTTACGCGAAGGGGACGCCGTAATAGGAGTTGATGCCGCGGACCGCGGCGTCATCACCCCAGTTCCAATCACTCCGTTCGCCGTATTTCGGCGCGCCTTCCAGTTCCTTGGTGGTGATGCCCGTGACGTAACCGCCGAGCTCCGTGTCGTATTTCAGCGACTGCCACGGCAAGGGATAATGGTCGTTGCCGAGGCCCAGAAATCCGCCGAAGCCGAGCACGGCGTAGGACACCTTGCCGCTGACCTTGTCGATCATCACGCGTTCGATCGAGCCGATTTTGTTGCGATCGGCGCCGTAGACCGATGTTCCCTCGACCTTGTCGCTACCGATCAACCGACCCATCTCGTCTTGGTCCAGTTCACCCTGATTCAACATCTCAATTCTCCACTCAGCCAGTGTGGAGACAACCCGAAGAGGTGCGCGATCGTTCCGGCATGTTCCGTCAGACTTGAGGAACATCGCCGGAAACGGGCGGTTCTCTCAACTTCCAATCCCGGAATCCAAATACCGGAAAACCAAGGGCCGCCCTCGATGTCCCAGACCGTCTCCGACTTCATCGTTCAACGTCTGCATCAATGGGGCGTGCGCCACCTCTTTGGCTATCCCGGCGACGGCATCAACGGCGTATTCGGCGCCCTCCAGCGCGCTGAGGGCAAGATCGGTTTCGTCCAGGCGCGGCACGAGGAAATGGCCGCCTTCATGGCGACGGCCTATGCGAAGTTCTCGGGCCAGATCGGGGTCTGCATCGCGACTTCGGGCCCCGGCGCCTCGCATCTGATCACCGGGCTCTATGATGCCCTGCTGGATCACCAGCCGGTGCTCGCGATCGTCGGTCAGCAGGCACGCAGTGCACTGGGCGGACATTATCAGCAGGAACTCGATCTGGTCTCGATGTTCAAGGACGTGGCTGGCGCCTACGTCATGCAAGCATCCTCGCCGGCGCAGATCCGGCATCTGATCGATCGGTCGATCCGGATCGCGTTGGCTCGGCGGACGCCAACGGTGATCATCTTGCCCAACGATATCCAGGAGGAGCCCTACGAGGATCCGCCGCGCGCTCACGGCACCCTGCACTCCGGCATCGGCTATAGCGCGCCAAGCATCAAGCCTCGTGACGCTGACCTCGACCGCGCCGCCGAGGTGCTCAACGCCGGCAAGAAGGTCGCGATGCTCATCGGCGCCGGCGCGCTCCACGCCACCGAGGAGGTGATCGCGGTCGCCGACCGCTTGTCCGCCGGCTGCGCCAAGGCGCTGCTCGGCAAGGCAGCGCTCCCCGACGATCTGCCGTGGGTCACCGGCTCGATCGGCCTGCTCGGCACCGAGCCCAGCTACAACATGATGATGGAATGCGACACGCTGCTGATGGTCGGCTCCGCCTTTCCCTATGCCGAATTCCTGCCGAAGGAAGGCGCGGCGCGCGGCGTGCAGATCGATATCGACGCCAGCATGATGTCGATCCGCTTTCCCATGGAGGTCGGCCTCGTCGGCGATGCCGCCGAGACGCTGCGCGCCTTGCTACCGCGACTGAAACCGAAAAACGACGGCGCCTGGCGCCAAGGGATCCAAGACGACGTCGCGAAATGGTGGAAGACGCTCGATGATCGGGCACATCAGCCTGCGGCACCGGTCAATCCGCAGCTCGTCGCCTGGGAGCTGTCTCCGCGCCTGCCCGACCGCGCCATTATCACCAGCGATTCCGGCTCCTGCGCCAATTGGTTCGCGCGCGACCTGAAGATGCGCCGCGGCATGACGGCCTCGCTCTCAGGCGGCCTCGCCTCGATGGGTGCCGCGGTGCCCTATGCGCTCGCCGCGAAATACGCCCATTCCGACCGGCCGGTGATCGCCCTCGTCGGCGACGGCGCGATGCAGATGAACAATATGGCGGAGCTGATTACCGCCGCCAAGTATTGGCGCGACTGGACGGATCCGCGCTTCATCGTCTGCGTCTTCAACAACGAAGACCTCAACCAGGTGACCTGGGAGCAACGCATCATCAACGGCGATCCGAAATTCGAGGCATCGCAGCGCATCCCGAACGTGTCCTACTCGCGGTTTGCCGAGCTGATCGGCCTCTCCGGCATCTACGTCGACAGCCCGCAGCTACTAGGCTCGGCTTGGGACCAAGCGCTCGCGAGCCAGATGCCGGTGGTGCTGGAGGTGAAGACCGACCCCGAAGTGCCGCCGCTGCCGCCGCACATCACCTTGCAGCAGGCCAAGAACTTCTCTCTTGCGCTGATGAAGGGCGATCCCAACGAGAGCGGAGTGATCAAGGGCGCGGCGCGGCAGGTGCTGGCAAAGATCCTGCCTGGAAGCGAATGAGGTGAAGCATGAGCGATTTCCGCGATATCCAGCACGGCGTCAACGATCCCGTCGATGGTCTCGACGTGAAGCGGCAGATCAACGACAACCGGACGCCGCATGAGCGGGCACAACGCCATGCAGACGTTCGTGCCGAGGCGACCGCCACGCCGACCGAGCCGTTTCTGCCCGAACGGCTTCGGCGCAAGCCGACCGATCCGATCAATCCACGGACCGGGAGGAGACCGACGGATTAACCGTTAGGAACCCCGGCCCCTGCAGCGTGTTGGTGGGCGCAACGTCGCGCGGCCAGAGGCTGCGCGCCCATTCAAAGGGATCGGACCATGAAACGTACCATCATCGCAGCTGCCTGCGTGCTGCTCGCAGGCCCCGCACTCGCCCAGTCGCTCGGCGAGAAAACCGGCGTCAACTCGGCGCTCGGCGTCGCGCCTGCCACCGCCGACTTCGTCAAGGAAGTCGCCATCAGCGACATGTTCGAGATCGAATCGAGCAAACTTGCCGAGCAGAAGGGCAACGCGCAGGAGAAGACTTTTGCGCAGCAGATGGTGACTGACCACACCAAGACCAGCAGCGAACTGAAGGGCCTGGTCAGCGGCGGCAAGGTGCAGGCGACCCTGCCGACAGCGCTCGACAGCTCGCATCAGAGCAAGCTCGACAAGCTCAAGAGCGCGAATGGCAAGGACTTCAGCTCGGATTACAACTCGTACCAGGTCAGTGCCCACGAGGACGCGGTCTCGCTGTTCGAGCGTTACGCCAAGGGCGGCGACAATTCCGACCTGAAGGATTGGGCCGGCAAGACGCTGCCCGCGCTCAAGCACCATCTCGACATGGCCAAGGAGCTCGGCAAGGCGCCGAGCGTCGGCCAGACCAAGTAAACATCTTCCGAGGACGCCGGCCTCCTGGTCGGCGTCCTCCCGTTTGCAACGATGCCTCTCTCCGCGCATTGAGATCGCGATATCGCGGAGACCGTCATGACGCATCCAGACAAGACTTCAGTATCCCGCCGGCACGTCGTCCAAGCGGCGAGCGCAACGCTTGCTGCTGCTTCGCTGGCCTCTTCGACAGCGAAAGGAGACGCCTCCATGGCCGAGCAGAAAATGGCCGAGCAGAAACTGGTCGATCCCGTCACTCGCTTTCCAAAGCCGCCGTTCAAAAAACAGTCGCAGCCCTGGCCTGGCCTCGCCGGCAAGATGGAGCCGCCTCCGGATCACGGCGAGACCAGCTACAAGGGCTCCGGCCGGCTCGCCGGCCGTAAAGCGCTGATCACCGGCGGCGATTCCGGTATGGGCCGCGCCGCTGCGATAGCCTACGCGCGCGAAGGCGCCGACGTCGCCATCAACTATCTGCCGGCGGAAGAGCCCGATGCGCAGGACGTTATCGCGCTGATCAAGAAGGAAGGGCGTATCGGGCTCGCGATCCCCGGCGACCTCAAGGATGAGGCTTTCTGCAAGAAGCTGGTCGAGCAGGCCACGCAGGGGCTAGGCGGCCTCGATATCATCGTCTGCAACGCCGCACGCCAGCAGAGCCGCGAATCGATCCTCGACGTCTCCTCCGAAGATTTCGATGCGACGATGAAGACCAATATCTACGCGCCGTTCTGGATCATCAAGGCGGCGCTGCCGCATTTGAAGCCCGGTTCGTGCATCATCGGCACGACATCGGAGCAGGCGTACGACCCGTCACCGGAGCTCTACGACTACGCGCAGACCAAGGCAGCGACGATGAACTATGTCAAATCGCTGGCAAAGCAGTTGGGTCCGAAGGGCATCCGCGTCAATGGCGTCGCACCGGGACCGATCTGGACGCCGCTCCAGGTCTCCGGCGGCGCCACCATGGAGAAGCTCGAAAAATTCGGCGGCATGACGCCGCTTGGCCGTCCCGGCCAGCCCGCCGAACTGGCCTCGATTTACGTGCAGCTTGCCGCAGCCGACGCGAGCTATGCGACCGGCCAGGTGTATGGGTCCGCGGGTGGATCGGGACAGCCGTAGTCCGGCGCTGCAGGTTGATGCCACGAGGCAAAGCCCAGGAACCTTCTTTGTCTCCCGGCTTTACAAAACTGTCACAAAGGACATCACGCTTGCAGACCGATGGCATTGGTAGAGGTCAAACCCAGCCGGATCGATACCGCGATCGCGGATACGATCGCTGATCACACCAATTCAGGCGTCGAGCACACGGCGCAGACATTGACCTGGGCCGCCGACGAGCACGTGCTGCTCGCGCTGGCCGCAATAGGGTGGCTGTACACTCACATTCGGCAGCCGCAACAGCGGCCCGTGGCAAATCACATTCTGGCCGTGTCGCTGGCGACGGCCGTCCTGCCGCATGTCCTGAAATCCGTATTCGATCAGACCAGGCCAGACCGGCTGACCATACGCGGACACCGACATGGAGTACCCATCTCAGGACAGGCGCGCGATGCCTTCCCGTCCGGTCACGCGGTTCATATGGGCGCACTTGCCTCGGCGGCGGGCTTGCTGCCAAAGACGCCGCGCCGATTGCTGCGCACGGCAGCGATCGCGCTGTCGCTGACACGGATTGCGGTGCTCGCGCACTGGGCAAGCGACGTGGTCGCAGGCTTCGCGCTTGGCGCCGCCGTAGAGAGACTCGTGCGGCCATGGACACTGACGCAATCGTTCCGCAAGCAAGTCAATCGGCGAGAAAAGCCGTGACCGAATATATCGTGCGCTTCATCGCCGGTGGCATCATCGTCTCGGCTTTTGCGATCTTGGGGGATATGCTCAAACCCAAAAGCTTTGCGGGGTTGCTCGGCGCGGCACCGTCGGTCGCATTGGCGACGCTCGGCATCGCCGTCGTCCAGCACGGCCCGCAATATGCTGCGGCCGAAAGCTGGACGATGATCTATGGCGCGGTCGCGCTCGGCTGCTACAGCGTCGTCGTCTGCCATCTGCTGATCAGATACCGTGTGTCCGCGCTGCCCGCGACCGTCCTCGCTGTGATCGTGTGGTTGGCGGTTGCCTTCGGCCTGCTCGCCGGCTTCGGAGGTGCGGCCTGATGCCGGTCAAGCTGTCATTCGCAGCGCTCAAGCAGACACGCTGGTACGAATACGGCATTCGTTTCCTGCTCGGTGGCCTGGCGACCGTGCTCACGGGGGTTCTGGGAGCGCGCTTCGGCGTGTCCGTCGGCGGACTGTTCCTTGCGCTTCCCGCCATCTTCTGCGCGAGCGCGACGCTGGTCGAAAGCCATGAGCGCCGCACCAAGGAGAAGGCCGGCCTCAGCGGCACGCGCCGCGGGCAAGAGGCTGCCGCGCTCGACGCAGCTGGCGCCGCCTGGGGAAGCATCGGTCTCTTGGCATTCGCCGCCGTCTTTCACTTCACCGTGGCTGCGAGCGTTCCGGGCGCCTTCGCTGCCGCGTTGATAGCCTGGGCCTTCGTTTCGCTGTTGGCCTGGTGGCTCAGGCGGAAGCTGCGCATCGTCTCCCGCAAACCGCACCGGTCAGCCCATTCGCTATCGGCCAAGGGCTCTTCCCTTGCGAAGCGCTAGCCCGCCTTGGCATGCGTTGACGGCTGCAGTCTCGGCGGTTGAAGGCCCGGGCTGTTGGCCCAGCGCTCGACCTGCTCGATGACCTTCTGGTGGCTGAGGCGCACCGGCTTGGGTGCCTCGCTGTCTTCGATATGTATGCGGGGCAATTTGACTTCGTTCGTCATGACGTCTCTCCCATTTGCCGGAAGCATACACCCGCCCGCAGACTTCCGCATCCTATAAGCTGTTGAATTTGTTATATTTTTTAACTCACTTGACGCCGTAGCCGCATCTTGTGGAACCGCAACCGAATGAGTTCGTTGAGTAAACTACTCAACTTGCTCATTTTGGGTGATTGATCATGAACGACCTTCGCGCCGAGCGGCTCCAGGTCATGCTGTCACCGGAAGAACTGGCCGCGGTGGATGACTTCCGGTTCAAACATCGCATGCCGACGCGAGCCGCAGCCGTGCGCGAACTCCTGAAGCTCGGACTCGCCACCGCAGCGGTCGATGCAGGGGCGAATGTCAAATCGAGCAGGTTCGGAGTTTTCGGCCGCGGCCCGGACGGCCATACGCAACCCCATTCGCAGCGCGATGCCGAGGATTAGTCCCGCCTGATGCTCAAGCAAACGGCCCCGGCACGGGGTGCCGGGGCCGTCCTTGGAGATTACTTCCGGATCACCGGGGGCATGACAACCGGAAGCAATCTCTCGACTCTTTGCGAGCGGTTTCGTTCCTGATGGATTAGCCGCTCGGCGCGTCGCCGGAATCATCCGGCGCCATGCCGGAGCCGGGCGTCTTGCTATTGTCGTTCAGCTTGGGATCGCGCGTGGCCTCACGAGAGGGCGAGCCCTTTGGCTCCGACTTGTGTACGGTCTGCGCGCGCTGCTTGTCCCGCGGCTGCTGTTCACCGCGTTGATCTCTGATGATGCCTTGGTCGGAATGGGCCATGATAGCTCTCGCCTCTTTGCTGTCTCGAAGCGCTTACGCGCCGGAGCGTCGAAGGTTCCGACCCGCGAGATCAGACTGCTAACTGTGCGCCGAGTGCACCGGGGCCGATGCATTTTCATGATGCACCTGCCGCACCGTCGTCACCGTGGCGAACGCGACCGACACGCCAAAGGCGAGGATGAGCGAAAGAAGAGCCAGACGTGGAGCCATTGCAAAAACCTCCCGGAATAGGAAATCAACGCGATCGACTGTTACGAATGATCCTGCAGCCGTCCGTGAGCAGTCTCACACGCAGATCCACGAAACGAGAGCGTTACGCATCCTGCTTTTGACGGATGCGGGCTGGAACGGGCGGCACCTCGCCATCGAGCCAATCCTGCTCGTTGGCGAGTGCCGTCCACGCGTTCGCCATGCGCAGAAAACGATTGTGTGACGGCTGTCCTTCAGCGCGCTCAGCGAGCTGGAGGCAGTTGTCGGCGTTATCTCTGAAGATCTCGGACTGTTTCATCAACATGAATTGGGGACGGAACCGTCGCGTCGCAACCGCCCTTACCGGATCGTAACATCTGCGGAACTTTCGTCCGCCATCCGCCATTGGATATCCATGCGGATTCTTCTCGCGATAGTTTTGGCGTTCATCAGCACTGCAGCGCTTGCCGACAGCACCGGGGAGCGAAGGCCGGCCGGCCGCACGCCGACCGCAACCGAGACCATCAGCGACCTCTACAGCTTCAGCCGCTTCCAGCAGGGTCTGCTGGAGAGCACCGACCTCAAGGGTAATGCCGAGGTCAAGAACCTCGCCGCCCTGCGCGCCGAAGAAGCGGCCCGGCGGGACAAGGCCCTGAAGGAGATTCAGGAGGCGATCGGCACCGAACCGCGCGTCACAAAGACAACCCCGGCGAGCGCGAGCCTGGTCGAGCCCGAAACCTCGGACGGACCGACTTTCGTCAGAAGCTTCTATGCCGCGCAAATTCCCGAGTATGAATCTGTGATCGAGCTGCTCGAACGCTATCTCAAGGCGCCCGACAATGCCGCGCTTGCAGCCTTCGCGCGGGAGCAGCTCCCGATGTTGCGTTCACAGGTCAGGGACGCCGAGCGCACCATGGCAGACAAGTAGGACTGCCAAGGAGCCCCTTACTTTTGCCGGCTCTCCGGCTGCGCGCTGCGGTTACCCTCCAGCATCTTGTCTCGGCCGGCATCCCCATTGTCATCCTTGCCGCCCGAACTCGACGTGCCGCTACCGCTGGGATTGGACCGGGTCGACGTACCCGTGGTTGGTGTGTCCGCGCGTGGGGTGGCGGAGCTTGCGGCTGGATCGCCGGTCACGGCACCACGGCCGCTGGGCGCGCCGCCCTGCGCCAACGCCGATCCAGCCAACAACATCACGGTGCCGATCACGGCAAATCCTGCTTTCATGTGCGCTCTCCCTGTATCTGCGGGCTAACGGCACGCCCGGCGCTCCGTTCCGGAAGGCAGATGACGGTGGCCGAAAGCGGCCTCGAATCTTCTCTTCCGCCCGGAAAAAATTGGGAACCGGATGGAACCATTCCGAGGGATCGCACTTGTGTTAATCGGGCTGAGCAAAGCAGGTTCCACTTCCTAGCGCCGTCACGTTGGCGCTTGATTTCGAATTTGGCTGACGCTCTATTTTGACAATCGCGTCTTGCCTGGGAATCGGCCGACGCCTGCGGGGGACAAATTATGAGCGACCTCGATCCCGGATCTGCATCACGTTCCGGTCGTCGCGTTCCAAAGCCAAAAACCAGCGGCATGTCGGAGCCCGATTCCCGGGCAGAATTGCTGCTCGCCCTGCAGGCCATGCGCAACGGCGATTTCTCCGTGCGCATGAGCGGCGACTATCTCGGCATCGACGGCAAGCTCGCCGACACTTTCAACGACATCATCGCCGCCAATCAGCGCATGGCGCAGCAGCTCGAGCTGGTCGGCCAGGTGGTGGGCCGCGAGGGCAAGACGCGCCAGCGCGTGAAGTTCGGGCTGGCCTCCGGCTCCTGGGCCGACATGGAAGGCTCCGTCAACACGCTGATCGACGATTTGCTGTGGCCGACCCGCGAGGTGACGCGCGCGGTCGCAGCCGTGGCACAGGGAGACCTGCTCCAGACCGTCAAGCTCGACGTCGATGGGCGTCCCCTGCGCGGCGAATTCCTGCAGTCGGCGACCATCGTCAACACCATGATCAAGCAGCTCGGCGTGTTCACCTCCGAAGTGACGCGCGTGGCGCGCGAGGTCGGCACCGAAGGCAAGCTCGGCGGCCAGGCCCAGGTGCCGGAAGTGACCGGCGTCTGGAAGGATCTGACCGAGAGCGTCAACTCGATGGCGAACAACCTGACCAACCAGGTTCGCAACATCGCCGAGGTGACGATCGCAGTTGCGAACGGCGACCTCTCGAAGAAGATCACGGTCGACGTCCGCGGCGAGATCCTTCAGCTCAAGGAAGCCATCAACACGATGGTGGACCAGCTCCGTTCCTTTGCATCGGAAGTGACGCGCGTGGCGCGCGAGGTCGGCACCGACGGCAAGCTTGGCGGCCAGGCCATCGTGCCCGGCGTCGCCGGCACCTGGAAGGATCTCACCGACAGCGTCAACGCCATGTGCGGCAACCTCACCGCGCAGGTGCGCAACATCGCCAACGTCACCACCGCCGTGGCGCGCGGCGACCTGTCGCGCAAGATCACGGTGGACGTACGGGGCGAAATCCTGGAGCTGAAAGACACCATCAACACCATGGTGGACCAGCTCAACTCGTTCGCCTCGGAAGTGACGCGCGTCGCGCGCGAGGTCGGTACCGAAGGCAAGCTCGGCGGCCAGGCCCAGGTGCCGGGCGTGGCCGGTACCTGGAAGGACCTCACCGACAACGTCAACTTCATGGCGTCGAACCTCACCGCGCAGGTCCGCAACATCGCCGACGTTGCCACCGCCATCGCGAGCGGCGATCTGTCGAAGAAGATCACGGTGAACGTCTCGGGCGAAATCCTTCAGTTGAAGGAAACGCTCAACACCATGGTCGACCAGCTCAACGCCTTCGCCGGCGAAGTCACGCGCGTCGCGCGCGAGGTCGGCACCGAGGGCCGGCTCGGCGGTCAGGCCAACGTGCTCGGCGTCGCCGGCACCTGGAAGGACTTGACCGAGAGCGTCAACTCGATGGCCTCGAACCTCACCGCGCAGGTCCGCAACATCGCCGAGGTGACGACCGCGGTCGCGGGTGGCGATTTGTCGAAAAAGATCACCGTCGATGTCCGCGGCGAGATCCTGGAGCTGAAAGACACCATCAACACCATGGTGGACCAGCTCAACGCCTTTGCCGGCGAAGTCACGCGCGTCGCCCGCGAGGTCGGCACAGAAGGCAAGCTCGGCGGCCAGGCCCAGGTGCGCGGCGTCGCCGGCACCTGGAAGGATCTCACCGACAGCGTCAACTCGATGGCCTCGAACCTGACCGGCCAGGTCCGCAACATCGCCGAAGTCGCGACCGCGGTCGCCAAGGGCGATTTGTCGAAGAAGATCACCGTCAACGTGTCCGGCGAAATCCTTCAGCTGAAGGAAACGCTCAACACCATGGTCGACCAGCTCAACGCCTTCGCCGGCGAAGTCACGCGCGTCGCGCGCGAGGTCGGCACCGAAGGCAAGCTCGGCGGCCAGGCCGAAGTCCCCGGCGTCGCCGGCACCTGGAAGGACCTCACCGACAGCGTCAACTCGATGGCGGGCAACCTCACCGCCCAGGTCCGCAACATCGCCGAAGTCGCGACTGCGATCGCCGGTGGCGACTTGTCGCGCAAGATCACCGTGGACGTGCGCGGCGAGATCCTTCAGCTCAAGGACACGCTGAACACGATGGTCGACCAGCTCAACCGCTTCGCGGGCGAGGTGACGCGCGTCGCGCGCGAGGTCGGCACCGAAGGCCGGCTCGGCGGCCAGGCCAACGTGCCCGGCGTCGCCGGCACCTGGAAAGACCTCACCGACAGCGTCAACTCGATGGCGGGCAACCTCACCGCCCAGGTCCGCAACATCGCCGAAGTGACCACTGCCGTGGCGCGCGGCGACCTCTCGCGCAAGATCACCGTCGACGTCCGTGGTGAGATTTTGGAGCTGAAGAACACCATCAACACCATGGTGGACCAGCTCAACGGCTTTGCCGGTGAAGTCACGCGCGTCGCGCGCGAGGTCGGCACCGAAGGCAAGCTTGGCGGCCAGGCCGAAGTGCCCGGCGTTGCCGGCACCTGGAAGGATCTCACCGACAATGTCAACTTCATGGCCTCGAACCTCACCGCGCAGGTCCGCAACATCGCCGAGGTCGCGACCGCGATCGCCGGCGGGGACCTGTCGAAGAAGATCACGGTGGACGTGCGCGGCGAAATTCTGCTGCTCAAGGATACCTTGAACACCATGGTCGAGCAGCTCCGCTCCTTCGCCGCGGAAGTGACGCGCGTCGCGCGCGAGGTCGGCACCGAGGGCCGGCTCGGCGGCCAGGCCGTCGTGCCCGGCGTCGGCGGTACCTGGAAGGACCTCACCGACAACGTCAACCTGCTGGCCGCGAACCTCACCACCCAAGTCCGCAACATCGCCGAAGTCACCACCGCCGTCGCGCGCGGCGACCTGTCGCGCAAGATCACCGTCGACGTGAAGGGCGAAATTCTCGAGCTCAAAAACACCATCAACACCATGGTGGACCAGCTCAATGCGTTCGCCGGTGAAGTGACGCGCGTTGCCCGCGAGGTCGGCACCGAAGGCGAACTCGGCGGCCAGGCCCAGGTGCCCGGCGTCGCCGGCACCTGGAAGGATCTCACCGACACCGTCAACTTCATGGCGGCGAACCTGACCGAGCAGGTCCGCGGCATCGTCAAGGTGGTGACCGCGGTCGCCAACGGCGATCTCAAGCAGAACCTCACCGTGAAATCGAAGGGCGAGGTCGCGGCGCTGGCCGACACCATCAACAACATGACCGAGACGCTCGCGACGTTCGCCGACCAGGTGACGTCGGTGGCGCGCGAGGTCGGCGTCGAGGGCCGGCTCGGCGGTCAGGCCGACGTGCCCGGCGCCGCGGGCACCTGGAAGGATCTCACCGGCAACGTCAATTTGCTGGCGGCCAACCTCACCTCGCAGGTGCGCGCGATCGCGGAAGTGGCGACCGCCGTGACCAAGGGCGACCTGACGCGGTCGATCCAGGTCGACGCCCGCGGCGAGGTCGCGGAGCTGAAAGACAACATCAACACGATGATCACGAACCTCCGTCTCACGACGGACGTGAACACCGAGCAGGACTGGCTGAAGACCAATCTGGCGAAATTCACCAACATGCTTCAGGGCCAGCGCGACCTCACCACCGTCGGTCGCCTGCTGCTGACCGAATTGTCGCCGCTGGTGAATGCGCATACCGGCGTGATCTATCAGGTCGAGAACGAAGACAGTCCGCGGCTCCTGCTGCTTGCCTCCTATGCCGGCGACGGCGTCTATCCGTATCCGCGCGTGCTGCCATTCGGCGACGGCCTGATCGGCCAATGCGCGCTCGACCGGCGCCCGCGCGTGATTGCGGACATTCCGCCCGACGTGGTGCCGATCAATTCGGCATTGCTTCGCGTCGCGCCGAAGAACCTCGTGGTGCTGCCGGTGCTGTTCGAAGGCCAGGTCAAGGCGGTCATCGAGCTCGCCTCGCTGACCTCCTTCACGACCTCACAGATGACCTTCCTGGAGCAGCTCACGGACTCGATCGGCATCGTGCTCAACTCGATCGAGGCGACGATGCAGACCGAAGGCCTGCTCAAGCAGTCGCAGCAGCTCGCTGGCGAGCTCCAGACCCAGCAGCGCGAATTGCAGCAGACCAACGATCAGCTCGAACAGAAGGCGCAGCAGCTCGCCGAGCGCAACGTCGAAGTCGAGCGCAAGAACCAGGAGATCGAGCAGGCCCGCCGCGCACTGGAGGAAAAGGCGACCGAGCTCGCGCTGACCTCGAAGTACAAGTCCGAGTTCCTGGCCAATATGAGCCACGAGCTGCGCACGCCGCTGAACTCGATCCTGATCCTCGGCCAGCAGCTCACCGACAATCCGGACGGCAATCTTACCGGCAAGCAGGTCGAATTCGCCCGCACCATCCACGGCGCCGGCACCGACCTGCTCAATCTCATCAGCGACATTCTCGATCTCTCCAAGATCGAGTCCGGTACGGTGACAGTCGACGCCGAGGAAATCCTGACCGCGAACCTGCTCGAAACGGTCGGGCGGCCGTTCCGTCACGAGGCGGAGAACCGCAACCTTTCGTTCAAGATCGACGTCGATCCGAACCTCGCGCGCAGCCTCGTCACCGACTCCAAGCGCCTGCAGCAGGTTTTGAAGAACCTGCTCTCCAACGCCTTCAAGTTCACCGCCGAGGGCGAGGTGCGCCTGAAGGTCGCCGCCGCGGTCGGCGGCTGGGGCACGGATCATCCCGTGCTGAACTCGGCGCCGGCCGTGATCGCATTCGAAGTGTCCGATACCGGCATCGGCATTCCCCTGGAGAAGCAGAAGCTGATCTTCGAGGCGTTCCAGCAAGCGGATGCCGGCACGAGCCGCAAATATGGCGGCACCGGCCTCGGCCTTGCGATCAGCCGTGAGCTCGCAAGCCTGCTCGGCGGCGAGATCCACCTGCGCAGCTTGCCGGGCAAGGGCTCGTGCTTCACGCTCTACCTGCCGCTGAAATATTCCGGACCGACGCTCGCGCCCCGCGCGACGCCTCAACAGAGCCAGCCGCCCGCGCTGCAGCCCGCGACAGCCGAACCGCAGCGCGTGATCGAGCAGCTTCCCGACGACCGGCTCAACCTCGAACCCGGCGACAGCATCCTCCTGATCGTCGAGGACGACCCGCACTACGCGCGCGTGCTGGTCGACCTCGCGCGCGACAAAGGCTTCAAGGTGCTGGTCGCCGCCCGCGGCGCGGAGGCGCTGGAGCTTGCAAAGCAATACCAGCCGCGGGCCGTCTCCCTCGACGTATTCCTGCCTGATATGCTCGGCTGGACCGTGCTGAGCCAGCTCAAGCACAATCCGCTGACCCGCCACATCCCCGTGCAGATCATCACGCTCGACGAGGACCGCCAGCATGCGCTGGCGCGCGGCGCCTTCTCCTTCGTCAACAAGCCGACGACGACCGAGGGCGTCTCGGCCGCGCTGACGCAGATCAAGGAATATGCGCGGCCGCGGCGCAAGCGGCTGCTGATCGTCGAGGACAACGAGGCCGAGCAGCTCTCGATCCGCGAGCTCCTGCACCACGACGACATCGAGATCGTGACGACCGGCACCGGTGCCGACGCGCTCTCGATGCTGCGTGAGAACCCCTGTGATTGCGTCGTGCTCGACCTGCGCCTGCCCGACATGACCGGCTTCGAGGTGCTGGACCAGATCCGCAACGACGAGGCGCTGTCGAATGTCCCGGTCGTTGTTTTCACCGGCCGCGAGTTGTCGGCCGAGGAAGATGCGGAGCTCCACACCATGGCGCGAAGCATCGTGGTTAAGGGTGTGGAATCACCGGAGCGCCTTCTTGACGAGACCGCGCTATTCCTGCACCGCGTCATCACGGAGTTGCCGGTCGAGAAGCAGCGCATGCTCGAGAAGCTAAACAGTTCCGACGAGGATCTGATCGGCAAAACCGCCCTGCTCGTCGACGACGACGCCCGCAACATCTTCGCGCTGTCGAGCGTGCTGGAGCGGCGCGGCATGAAGGTGCTGACGGCCACGACCGGCAACGAGGCGGTGGCCCTGGTTGAATCCAATCCGGAGATCGCCATCGTGCTGATGGACATCATGATGCCGCAGATGGATGGCTATCAAACCATCGGCGTCATTCGTGAAAATCCGACCTTCGCCCGTCTTCCGATCATTGCGTTGACGGCCAAGGCCATGAAAGGCGACCGCGAGAAATGCCTCGAGGCCGGCGCGTCCGACTACCTCGCCAAACCCGTCAACACCGATCAATTGCTGCTTGCAATCCGCATGTGGCTGCACCGCTGAGTTGGATGCCCGTATGGACCACGAAAAGGTCAACATCCTCCTCGTCGACGACCAGCCGGCCAAGCTGCTCGCCTATGAGGTGATCCTGAAGGATCTCGGCCAGAACCTCGTGATCGCCTCGTCCGGTCGCGAGGCTCTGGAGGTGCTGCTCAAGACCGAGATCGCGGTGATCCTGGTCGACGTCTGCATGCCCGAGCTCGACGGCTTCGAGCTCGCCGCGATGATCCGCGAGCACCCGCGCTTCCAGAAGACCGCGATGATCTTCATCTCGGCCATTCAAGTCAGCGACATCGACCGCCTGCGCGGCTACGAGATGGGCGCTGTCGACTACGTCCCGGTGCCGGTCGTGCCGGAGGTGCTGCGCGCCAAGGTCAAGGTGTTTGCAGAGCTCTATCGCAAGACGCGCGAACTCGAACGGCTGAACCAGGATCTCGAGGACCGCGTGCGTGCACGCACCGCCGAGCTGGAGAATTCCACCGCAAAGCTCCGCGAGAGCGAAGAGCGGCGCAGCATGGCGATCGCCGCCGGCAAGATGGGTTCGTGGGACTGGGACTGGATCACCGGCGATTGGATGTGGGACGAGGGGCAATACCGCATCTTTGGTGTTGGCCCGGAGAGCTTCGAGGTGAATCCGGCCAACGTTCAGGCGCTGTTGCATCCGGACGACGTCGATCAGTTGCGCAAGGCGATCGCCGAATTCAACAAGGGCACACGCTCCTATGAAACGGAGTTCCGCATCGTGCGGCCCGACGGCGATGTGCGCTGGTGTGTCGGCACGGCCGCCGCCACGGTTGACGAGAGCGGTCGGGTGATGCGCGTCAGCGGCGTGACGGTGGACATCACCGAACGCAAGCGCGCCGAGGAACGGCAGACTCTCCTGGCGCGGGAAGTCGATCATCGCGCCAAGAATGCGCTTGCGCTGGCGCAATCGATCGTGCGCCTCACCCGCGCCGACGAAGTCAAAGCCTATGTCAGCGCCGTCGAGGGACGCATCAATGCACTGGCGCGCGTGCATACGATCTTGTCGCTGTCGAGCTGGCAGGGCGCCGAACTCTCGAAGCTGATCGACGAGGAGCTTGCGCCCTATTCCCTCGGCGGCCAGATCAAATTGGCGGGGTCCGAAGTTCAGTTGCTGCCGGCAACCGCCCAGACGCTGGCGCTGGCGCTGCATGAGCTTTTCACCAACTCGGCGAAGTATGGCGCGCTCTCGACGCGAACGGGACGGCTCGCGATCGGTTGGCAGGTCGAGGATGAGCTGCTCACGCTGACCTGGGAGGAGTCCGGCGGCCCGCTCGTCATGACGCCGAAATCCCGCGGCTTTGGTACGCGGAGCCTGCTTGCGAGCGTCGAGTCCCAGCTCGGCGGGCAGGCGCGATTCGATTGGCGCGCCGAGGGTCTGTTGTGCCGGCTCGAGGTGCCGTTGGTCCGCAAGACTGCCGCGACGACCGCGCCCGGCAACTTCGAAGCCGCCAGCTCCGCCGAATTGCAGCGCGCGTCCGGTTAACCGGAGGCCGCACTCTTCCTGCGCTGCGTCGTTTGCGGCTCGCGCGCGACCCGTCCTTCGAGCCAGGCTTCCGTTTGGGCGAGATCGCGCAGCGCCTTGGCATAGCGGCACGCCGCGCTTCGCTCCGCGCCGCGGGGCAGCTTGCGCGCTTTGCGGAGGATGTCCGCGGCGGCGTTGCGATAAGCCAGAGAGCGATAGAGAAAGACCACCTTACCCATATCGAATGTTCCCGTGTTGCGCAGTCATTCTCGTCCAACCGGCATGAACGTCGGATGAAGCGGGCGATAACGATTCCTTCATGCGGGTGGAACCAGCGCGTGTCGCAGGCGTTGCTTGCGAGATCGGGATAGAGTTCCATGCGCGCGAAAAAGTCGTCGGACCTGATCTCTCCGAGCGGGCTCGTCAAGCTGATGACGCACGCCATGATGGGCGCAGCCTTAGGGCTCGCTTTCAGCCTCTTGCTCGTGCTGTCCAATCCAGCCGTCGCCAATTTGCTGAATCACGGCGGAAGCCAGGCCGTTGTCGTTTTCGCCCTCACATTGGTGACGACGTTCGCGATCGGGGCGACACTCACCGGCGTCGTATTCATCCTCGCAGAGGACAAGCAATCTTGAAGGATGCGAGATTTACCGGAACTTCTTTGTTCGGAACTCCTGCGACGAATAGCAGTTGGCTGCCTGCGTCAATTCAACTCAGGGAGTTCCCGCACATGAAGACCACCAAGCTCGCTCTTGCCGTGATGTTGGCCACCGGCCTCACCGCCGCGCCGTTCGCGGTGCAGGCTAAGTCGCACAAGGCAAAACACGGATCCTCGATGTCATCGTCGCAAACCACCACAGGCGCCAACACCAAGTCCTCCAAGGGTGCTGATCCCTCCGGTCAGGGCGGCTCCGGTCCCGGCTCCGATCAGGGCGGCACCATGACGAACAACAAGGGCGGCATGAGCAACACCAAGTAGGTTTTGTTCGCCCAACTCATAGAGGCCCCGCGATCGCGGGGCCTTTTTGCTTATGGTGTTCGAACAAACTTTTCTCGGGCCGCGTTGCGTGCAGGCTTCAGCTCCGATGGCTTCCCAGGATGTCAGGATGGACGCTGCCGGAATCAGCTCTCACCAGATGATCGAGTCGTGCGCGCTTGCGCGCGATCAAGAGCTGGGCCGCGGCGTCGTCGAGCCCCTCCCGTTGCAGCTGCCGGATGGCAGAGCCCAGTTCGAGAATCTCGGCGCGCAGCTTTAGAATCCGGTACGCATCCGGGTCTTCCTCCACCGTGCGCTCCCAAAGCTTTCAGCGGCGCGCGATCACGCGCAGAGGACTACCTGATGCCTTCGCGGAACGAAGGCTCATCCTGTCGCGGACATTCGGCAGGACATCGCCGCCACCTGCAGCCTTCCATTCGCCGATCAGCAGATTGATTTTCCGGCGCAGATCCATCTGCGCCAAGGCCTTCTCTGTGCAGTCGCGATCGCGCTCGACGAGCTCGCGCACGGACGCCTCGACATCGGCCATTTCAAGCCTCAAGGCGCTGATTTTACGTCGAATTTCATTAATTCTGTTGTCCATGACTTGTTAGAACAAAATAAGAACATATAGTCAAGTCACGATTTCAGAAGGGAGAAGCGACATGCAGGTTCAGGGTAAATACGACGCCAAGACTTTCGTAACCGCCAAGACTTTCCTCACCGAACAGATGACGCGGGCGCAGGGCCTCCGGCTGAAGCGGCTGAGCGAAGAGGCGTATCAACCTGCGCAATATGCGCGGGATCTGTCCTCCAGCGAGGCAGCGCGGCGCATTCAGGTGCTGGAAGCCGAGATCGAACTGGCGGATTCGTTCTAGACTAAGCCGCGTATCCGGGACGTGCATGCGCGCTTTCGGAACCATGCCTGTCTCGGATTGTTTTCCCAGGCCAAGGGAGAACATGCATGGCACGCAAGGCAAAGAAGCGCCGCTACTCGCGCAGCTCCGGCAGCGACGTCGAAGGCGAGATGAAGCGCTACAAGAAGGGTACCGCGAAAAGCGGACCGGGCGGTCGAGGCGGACGCGTGAAGAGCCGCAAGCAGGCAATCGCGATCGGCCTGTCGAAAGCGCGCAAGAAGGGCAAGAAGGTCCCGAAGAAAGCCGCGAAGCGAAAGACGTCCAAGAAGACGTCAAAGAAGACGTCAAAGAAGACGTCAAAGAAGACATCTCGGAAAACATCCAAGAAGACTTCGAGAAAGACTTCGAAGAAGACGTCGAAGCGCAAATCCTCCAAACGGTCGCGCTGACCTCCGTCAGATCATGCTGCCCGGCATGAAGCAGCGGATCGAAACGCCGAACGCGGTCTTCACCGGCCACACCATGGTGCGGCCGGCCCGGTTCGGCTCGGTAATCACGGCTTCGTCCGGGACGTCGACCCACTCCCCGTCGAGCCGCACGCGATAATGTCCATTGTGCGAGTCCCAATCGGGATCGGCGACGGCAAACCCATCCGCATCTGAGCAGCACGGACCGAGATGGCTGCGTAGACCGTCGAACCATGGCTTGAGGGGAGAGTCCGCGTAGCGGCCGTCGTCACGCCCGAGAGCGATTCCGCCCCACAGCACGAATGGCGCCACGAGCAGCGCAGTCCTCAGCGAGAGCTTCAATCGATCCATGTCGGCACCGATCAAATACGAATTGCCGACCGGTCCAGCTCAGCGGCGGCAAGTTCGAAGTTCCACGCTTGCAATCGTCCCGGCGGCTTCATTGCCGCCGAGTCCCTACCTGACCCGGAATTGTGATGAGCGAACACGGCTTTTTCGGACGAACCGGGTCATCCTCACTGCCGTTAACGAGAATGTTATCGGCGGACATCCGGAATCCTGAAGGCGAACAGGAAAGGCGGCCCGTGGGCCGCCTTTTTGGAGTTGCGCCGATCGACGTTCGCCTTATGCGAGCGGCACCGCGACGAAACGGGTCGCCTGCGCGCTTCTGACCTGCAGCAGCACGCTGCGCTTGCCGGACGATTTCGCCTGCGCCAGCTCCGAACGGACATCGCCGATATTGGCGACAGCCTTGCCGCCCACATTGAGGATGACGTCGCCGGGCTGGATGCCGCGTTGCGCGGCCGGCCCTTGCGGATCGACTTCAGTGACGACGACGCCCTTCTGGCCGGCGCCCTGCACGTCGCCGGCCGGAGCCAGGCTGAGCCCGAGACGCGGCGGCATGCCGGCATCCGGCTGCGACTTGCCCTCGTCGGCTCTGGCCTGCCGCTCGTTCGGCAACTCGCCGAGCGCCAGTGTCACCGTCTTGCTGTCGCCCCTGTGGACGACGTCGAGCTTCACAGACGTGCCCGGCGCCAGGGTGGCGATGGTGCGGGCGAGATCGCGGGAATCCTTGATCGCGGTGCCATTGACGGCGGTGATGACGTCGCCCGCCTCGATGCCCGCCTTCGCCGCCGGGCTGCCGTCCTGCGGATTGTCGACGATCGCGCCGCGCGCCTCCTTGAGGCCGAGGCTGTCGGCGATATCCGATGTCACCGGCTGCACCTGCACGCCGAGCCAGCCGCGAGTGACCGCGCCCTTGTCCTTCAACTGTGCGACGACGAGCTTTGCAGTCGAGGCCGGAATGTCGAAGCCGATGCCGACAGAGCCACCGGAGGGCGAGAAGATCGCGGTGTTCACGCCGATCACGTTGCCGTTCATGTCGAAGGCCGGGCCGCCGGAATTGCCCTTGTTGATCGGCGCGTCGATCTGGATGAAGTCGTCATAGGGACCGTTGCCGATGTCGCGGCCGCTGGCCGAGACGATGCCGGCGGTCACGGTGCCGCCGAGGCCGAAGGGATTGCCGACCGCGACGACCCAGTCGCCGATACGCGGCTTCTGGTCCGAGAATTTGACGAACGGAAAATCCTTCTTACCCTCGACCTTGATCAGCGCGAGATCGGTCTTCGGATCGGTGCCGACCACTTTCGCGCTGTAGATCGTGCCGTCGTCCATCGTCACTTGCACCGACTCGGCGTGATCGACGACGTGGTTGTTGGTCACGGCATAGCCGTCCGCGGAAATGAAGAAGCCGGAGCCCTCACCGGTGATCATCTGGCGGTGCTGGCGCGGCATGCCGTCCATGCCACCCGGGCCGCGGAAGCCGAATTGCCGCGAGAACTGGTCGAACGGCGTCTGCTCGTCCGAATCCATCCGGTTCTGTTGCAGCATCGCGCTCTTGTCGTTGTCCTGGTCGATCCTGACCCGCACCGAGATGACGGCGGGTTTGACCTTGCTGACGAGGTCGCCGAAGCCCGGCGGTGTCGCGGCGGTCTCCGCGGCCTGGGCGGGCGCGATGAAGGAGCTCGCGCTGAACGGCGAAGAGCCGGGTGCAGTCGCCAGCACGGCCACGCCAAGCGCGGCCACGGTGCCGAGCAGCGCGAGCCGGCGTGGCCTCAGGACCTTGCGGGACGTTGTGGTGTCGGAATTGACGTGATCGCTCATGTCGATATGTCCATGTTGGGTAAGTCGCCTTGCACCCAACATGGCGGTCGCCACCTTACGGCGTCCCGTCCGCGCGGTTAAATCTTGGCAAAGTAGCCGGGGCCGGCGAAGGTCCAAAACTCGAGGCTGCACGTTTGATGCAGCTCAACGCGGCCCCTGCGCACCGTGAAAGACTGCAGCCACCGGATGATGTCCGTCGGAGGCGCGTCATGTACAAAGACATTCTCGTCCACATCCCGACCGAGCGCCCGGTGCGCCCGGTGATCGATGGCTCGATCTCGCTCGCGGCCGGCCTCAACGCCCATCTCGATGCAGTCGCGGTTGGCTATGTGGCAACCAGCGCGGCCTATATCATGGAGGGCGGCGCCGCGGTGGCGGCGGTGTTCGAGATGGAGCGCGAGAGCGCAGTGGAGCGGGCCGAGGCGGCGCTCGCGGTATTCAAGAACGAAGCGATGAACGCCGGCATTTCCTACACATGCCACCCGCTCGGGACGATGCCGGGGGATGCGGTCGGCTTGCTCGGCGAGATGGCGCGGCTGCACGATCTCAGCATCGTGCTCCAGCCGGACCCGGCGCAAGCCTCACTCGACAACGATGTGCCCCGCGAGATCCTGTTCCAGGCGGGCGGCCCGGTGCTTTTCCTGCCCTACACTTTCCATGGAGCGTTCAAGGCGAAACGGATCGGCATCTGCTGGGACGGCAGCCGCCTCGCCGCGCGCGCCATGCGCGACGCCGCACCATTCCTGGCCCGCGCCGAGGAAATCGTGATCATTGCGATCAACGAAACAGACATGGTTCCCGACGAAGTCTCGACGCGCAATCTGGCAAGGCACCTCGGCCGGCGCGGACTGTCGACCCGCACCGTCAACCTGTCGGCCGCGCGCTCTGACATTCAGCCGACCATGCTGTCGCTTGCAGCCGATGAGCGCCTCGATCTTCTGGTCATGGGCGGCTACGGCCATTCGCGATTGCAGGAACGGTTCCTCGGCGGCGTCACCCGCGCCATGTTGGAAGCCATGACCGTCCCGACGCTGATGTCGCATTAATCGAGGGTTGATCCAGGACGGGCCGGTCGCAAGCCTCGTCGTTCGGGCTGATAACCGCGTCCTTGAGCGGTGCCGGCCTCGGCAAGTTCAGGTCATATTCGAACAAGTTGGACCGTCACGCCGCGGCGGGCCTCTCCCACGCCGTGGCCTCGACGCCGTCCTCGTCGTGTGGCGCATTGCACGCGTCGAAATGCGCCTTGAGTTCGACTTCGGCGAGATATTCGAAATGTTCGGCCTGGCCGAGCAGTTCCCAGCTCTGGAGCGGCCGGTAGGCGGCCTGCTGACGATAGAGGGACGCCAGCGCGCGGTAGCGACGTACGTTATCCATGAGACCCTCCCTCGCATTCACAGAGCTTATTGCCCTTATGTGCGTCAGGGCGATGGCGGTTGTGCAAAAGATTTGCTGCGCCCGCCGCGCGCGTGACGCGCGTGATTCTAGGCAAACGCGTGTTCGGGCGAAAGTTCCAATCAGCGCGGCCTCAACGCCTCGGAACCCTGCCGCGGGCCAATGTGTACCCGGCGGCAGTCTACCGGATGAGCGCGGGCTCACCGGCTCGCATCGTCCGCTCCGAACTATGTTGCAGGTTCGGAACTCTGCCCGCTTCCGCAGCCGCGCGGATGGCCGCAATGTTGCCGGCATAGTCCGCGCTGCTCCTGCCGCGAAACACGGCGGAACCCGCCACAAGCGTATCGGCGCCCGCAGCGGCCACGGCTGCGGCATTGTCGCGCGTGACGCCGCCGTCAACCTCGAGCCGGATCGGTCGGTCGCCGATCATGCTTCGGATGCGCGCGATCTTCTCGAGTTGGGACTCGAGAAAGGACTGGCCGCCAAAACCCGGATTGACGGTCATCACCAGGACGAGATCGAGACGATCGAGCACATACTCGATCGCGCTTTCGGGAGTGGCGGGACACAGGCTGACGCCGGCTTTCTTGCCGAGCGCGCGGATGGCCTGGAGCGAGCGATCGAGGTGCGGACCCGCTTCGGCATGCACCGTAATGAGATCCGCGCCGGCCTTCGCGAACGCCTCGAGATAGGGATCGGCCGGCGCGATCATGAGATGCGCATCGAATATTTTCTTCGTCAGCGGCCGGATCGCCTTGATGACGTCCGCGCCATAACTGATGTTCGGGACGAAATGCCCGTCCATGACGTCGCAATGAACCCAGTCGGCGCCCGCCGCGTCGATCGCCGCGATCTCCTCGCCGAGGCGGGCAAAATCCGCAGCCAGGATCGACGGCGCGATGAGGATTTCTCTGGTCATGGCTTCGCACTCCCCTGAGCGTCGGCACCGCCGCTGAAGACGCGGCTCGCCAGGACGTCCATGGGATCGATCGTTTCGAGGTCGGCGATCTCGAGCATGCGATCGAGATCGGACACCAGGCGATCGGCCTGCCGCAGGCGGATGCGGTCGACGGCGTTGCGGATAGATCGCGCATTGGAGAAGAACGGTTGGGTCCGACGCAGCGCAATATATTTCTCGAACGCCTCACGCGCCGCCGCCGAGAGGCGATAACCCCGTTCCTTCAGCATCAGCTCGGCGATGACGAGCAGCTCTGCTTCCGCATAGTCCGGAAAGTCGATGTGGTGGGCGATGCGCGAACGGAAGCCGGGATTGGAGGCGAAGAAGCTCGTCATCCGCTCGCCATAGCCGGCAAGGATCACGACGAGGTCCTCGCGCTGGTTTTCCATCACCTGCAGCAGAATCTCGATCGCCTCCTGGCCGTAGTCGCGCTCGTTGTCGGGACGGTGCAGATAATAGGCCTCGTCGATGAACAGCACGCCCCCCATCGCCTTCTTCAGGATCTCCTTGGTCTTCGGCGCGGTGTGGCCGATATACTGGCCGACGAGATCGTCGCGCGTCACCGAGATCACCTGCCCGCGCCGCACGAAGCCGAGGCCGTGCAGGATCTTTGCCATGCGCAACGCGACGGTCGTCTTACCGGTGCCGGGATTGCCGGTGAACGACATGTGCAGCGTCGGCGGCGACGAAGCCAGTCCCGCACGCTGCCGGATACGTTCGATCAGCAAGAGCGACGCGATCTGGCGCACGCGGTTCTTCACCGGCTTCAATCCGATCAGCTCCTGCTCGAGCTGTTGCAGCGTGCCGGTGATTCCAGCCTCTTCGGCCTCCTTGCGGAGATCGAAACTGGTCTTGCCGGGCTCAGTGGTCATTGCATGGGGAACATCCAGCATCGGCACCTCGAAGAAAAGGGCTTCGCCGCGGGAGAGCGGCGAAGCAGTGGTCCGCCAAGGAAACGGAGCAGGGAGTGCTCCGCGCGGAGGAGAATGAGTTAGGTTGGCGCGTGCGCGGGCTGCCGACGCACGGTGGTGTAGCGGATCGCGCGTCCGCCCACCTCCTGCCGCACCAGCTCGAACTCGGCTTCCTGCGGCGGGCGATTGACGATGAACGAGATCCGAACCGATTCCCAGCCATGGCTGGAGTCGAAGCCGCTGAGACGGATGTAGCGGTCGCCATACACTCTGCGGCATTCGGCGAGCTCCATCATCACGCCGGCGGCGTCCTGGAGATCGAACATCGGCAGGCCCCACATCTCCCAATAGGTGTTGCGGGGATGCGGATCGTCGGTGAACTCGATGTTCACCGCCCAGCCGTTGGTCAGGCAATACTGCACCTGTTTGGTGATCTGGTCGTCGGTCAGATCGGGCAGGAACGAGAAGCAGCCTTGGGTCAGCTTCATGTCAAATCTCCTCAAACGGTTTCGAGCGCGGTCGGCACGAAGTCGGGCGTGTCGGTGGATTCATAATTGAAGGAGACGTCCTTCCAGACCTCGAGTGCAGCTTTCAGCGGCGTGCAGGTCTCGGCCGCCCTGGCCAGGATCTCCGGACCTTCGTGGACATAGTCGCGGCCCTCGTTGCGGGCGAGGATCATCGCTTCCAGCGCCACACGATTGGCGATCGCGCCGGCCGCGATGCCCATGGGATGGCCGATGGTACCGCCGCCGAACTGCAGCACGACATCCTCGCCGAGCAGGTCGAGCAGCTGGTGCATCTGGCCGGCATGGATGCCGCCGGAGGCAACCGGCATCATCTTGTTCAGGCTCGCCCAGGACTGGTCGAAGAACAGTCCGTGTTCGAGCTTGGTCGGGTTGAAGTCTTCGCGGCAGACATCGTAATAGCCGCGCGTGGTGTTCGGATCACCTTCGAGCTTGCCGACCACCGTGCCGGCATGGATGTGGTCGACGCCGGCAAGCCGCATCCACTTGGCGATGACGCGGAACGACACGCCGTGGCTCTTCTGCCGCGTGTAGGTCGAGTGACCGGCGCGATGCAGATGCAGGATCATGTCGTTGCGCCGCGCCCATTTCGCCATCGACTGGATCGCGGTGTAGCCGATCACGAGGTCGATCATGACGATGCACGATCCGAGCTCCTTCGCGAACTCGGCGCGCTCGTACATGTCCTCCATCGTTCCCGCAGTGATGTTCAGGTAGGTGCCCTTCGCCTCGCCGGAGGCCGCCTGTGCACGGTTCACCGCCTCCATGCAATAGAGGAAGCGGTCGCGCCAGTGCATGAAGGGCTGCGAGTTGATGTTCTCGTCATCCTTGGTGAAGTCGAGCCCGCCCTTCAGCGCCTCGTAGACCACGCGGCCGTAATTGCGGCCCGAAAGCCCGAGCTTGGGCTTGACGGTGGCGCCGAGCAGCGGCCTGCCGAACTTGTCGAGCCGCTCGCGCTCGACCACGATGCCGGTTGCCGGTCCCTGGAACGTCTTCACATAAGCGACCGGGAAGCGCATGTCTTCCAGCCGCAGCGCTTTCAGCGGCTTGAAGCCGAACACGTTGCCGATGATCGAGGCCGACAGGTTGGCGATCGAACCTGGCTCGAACAGGTCGAGGTCATAGGCGATGTAGGCGAAATACGAGCCCGGCGTGCCCGGCACCGGATCGACGCGATAGCATTTTGCGCGATACTTCTCGGCAGCGGTCAGGCGATCGGTCCACACCACCGTCCAGGTCGCGGTCGAAGATTCGCCGGCGACTGCGGCCGACGCCTCGATCGGGTCGACGCCCTCTTGCGGCGTGACGCGGAACAGCGCGATGACATCGGTGTCCTTTGGCACGTAATCAGGCTCCCAATAGCCCATGCGCTTGTATTCCATCACGCCCGATCGATATCTTTCCTTGCCGCGGACGGTTCCTGCATGTGCATTCATGGCTCTCTCCTGCTCTTCTCTCTCTGAATGATTAGGCCGCGACGGGCTCGCGGGCGTCGATGCTGGGATCGAGTTCTCCGGCGCGGTAGCGCCGCGCCATCTCGCTCAAGGGAACGACCTTGATCCGGCTGGCGTGGCCTGCAGTCCCGAACTGCTCGAAGCGCTCGCGGCAGAGCTCGCGCATCGCGTCCATCGCGGGCTTGAGGAATTTGCGCGGATCGAACTCGGAGCGCGTTTGCGCGGCGACCTTGCGGAACACCGCGGTCATCGCCAGCCGGCAGTCGGTGTCGATATTGACCTTGCGCACGCCGCTCTTGATGCCGCGGACGATCTCCTCGACCGGCACGCCCCAGGTCTGCGGCATCTCGCCGCCGAACTGATTGAACATGTCCTGGAGCGGCTGCGGCACCGAGGAAGAGCCGTGCATCACGAGATGCGTGTTCGGCAGACGGCGATGAATCTCCTCGACCACCCGCATCGCCAGAATGTCGCCATCCGGCTTGCGGCTGAACTTGTAGGCGCCGTGCGAGGTGCCCATCGCGATCGCGAGCGCATCGACCTTGGTGGCGCGGACGAAGTCGACCGCCTGGTCGGGATCCGTCAGCAACTGATCGTGGCTGATCGTGCCTTCGACGCCGTGACCATCCTCCTGTTCGCCGCCGCCATGCTCGAGCGAGCCGAGCACGCCGAGCTCGCCTTCGACGGAGGCACCGACCCAATGGGCGAGATCGACGACGCGGCTGGTGATCGCAACGTTGTAGTCGTAATCGGCCGCGGTCTTGGCGTCTGCCTTGAGCGAGCCGTCCATCATCACCGAGGTGAAGCCGTGGGCGATCGCGGAGGCGCAGGTCGCTTCGTCGTTGCCATGGTCCTGGTGCATGCAGAGCGGGATGTCCGGATAGGTCCGCTCCAGCGCGTCGATCATGTGCGAGAGCATGAGGTCGCCGGCATAGCTGCGCGCGCCGCGCGAAGCCTGGATGATCACCGGCGCGTCGACCTCGGCCGCCGCCTGCATGATCGCGATGCCCTGCTCCATGTTGTTGATGTTGAATGCCGGCACCGCGTAGCCGTGACTGGCGGCGTGGTCGAGCAGCTGACGAAGGGTGATACGGGCCACGACAATTCCTCCTGTTATTGCTTGCTTGTGCGGGCAATCGCCCGCCGGGCGGCTTCCGCGACGCTTTGCGGCGTGATGCCGAATTCGCGGTAGAGCACTGGCGCGGGCGCCGAGGCACCGAAGCCGCGCATGCCGACGAATTCGCCGTCAGTGCCGATCCATCGATGCCAATCGCCGGCGACTGCCGCCTCGATGCCGATCCGTGGCGCCGTGCCGAGCACGGCAGCGCGGTAGTCCTCCGGCTGATCCTCGAACAACGCGAAGCAGGGCGCGGAGACTACGGCCGCGCGGACGTGCTCGGTGGCGAGCAGGCGGGCCGCTTCCAGCGCAATAGACACTTCCGAACCCGTTGCGATGAGCGTCACGTCGCGGCCGCCGTCCGGCGAAACGATCAGATAGGCGCCCCGTGCGACGCGGTTTCTACCGCGCACGTCGCTGCGGAAGGTCGGCAGCGCCTGACGGGACAGGCACAGCACGGACGGACGATTTTCAGCTTGGAGCGCGCAGTCCCATGCTTCCAGCGTCTCAACCGCGTCGGCCGGCCGGAAAACAAGCAGGTTCGGAATGACGCGAAGCGCTGCGAGATGCTCGACCGGCTGATGCGTCGGGCCGTCCTCACCGAGGCCGATGGAGTCATGGGTCATCACATGAATGACGCGGATCCGCATCAAGGCCGCAAGGCGGATCGCCGGCCGGCTGTAATCGGAGAACGCAAGGAAGGTGCCGCCATAGGGAATGAAGCCGCCGTGCAGCGCGAGGCCGTTCATCGCGGCCGCCATGCCGTGCTCGCGGATGCCGTAATGGATGTAATCGCCGGCGAACGCGCCGCGCTTGACCGGGGTCTGCGCCTTGGCATGCGTCAGGTTCGAATGCGTGAGGTCCGCCGAGCCACCGACAAATCCGGGAATCGTCCCTGCGATTCCGTCGAGCACCTGTTGCGACGCCTGCCGCGTCGCGAGCTTCGGACGCTCGGTGGCAAAGCGCTCGCGCAACTTCGCCGAGGCCAGGGCATAGGCGTTCGGCAGGGCAACCGACTTACCCTCGACAAACAGATCGCGCTGCTCAGGCGTCGCGCATTCATAGCGATCGAGCCAGGCGAGACGCTCGACCTGCCCGCTCTGCCCGATCATCCGCCATGCTTTCAGGACCGTGACAGGCACCACGAAGGGCTGATAGTCCCAGCCGAGCGCTCGCCGCGCCGCCGCGGTCTGCTCGGTGCCGAGCGGCGCGCCGTGCGCCTTCTCGGTGCCCTGACGATCCGGCGCGCCATAGCCGATGATGGTGCGGCAGGCGATCAGCGACGGTCTTTGACTCTCACGCTCCTCGGCTATCGCCTGCGCAACCGCTTCGGAATCGTGCCCGTCGACACGGCGCACCGACCAGCCTGAGGCGGCGAAGCGCGCGAGCTGGTCGTCGGAGGTCGCAAGCGAGGTCGGCCCGTCAATGGAGATGCCGTTGTCGTCGAACAGCACGATCAGGCGGCCGAGCCCGAGATGGCCGGCGAGCGAAATCGCTTCCTGGCTGATGCCTTCCATCAGGCAGCCGTCGCCGGCGATCACATATGTAAAGTGATCGACGAGGCCATCGCCATGCCGCGCATTGCCCATCCGCTCGGCGAGCGCCATGCCCACCGCGGTCGCAATCCCCTGCCCCAGCGGACCGGTCGTCGTCTCGACGCCCGGCGTATGGCCATATTCCGGATGGCCCGGCGTCTTCGAGCCCCATTGCCTGAAGGCCTTGATGTCATCGAGGCTGACGTCGCCGCCGGTGAGATGGAGCAATGCATAGAGCAGCATCGAGCCGTGGCCTGCCGACAGCACGAAGCGATCACGGTCCGGCCAGTGGGGGTGAGCCGAGTCGAATTTCAGAAATCGCGAGAACAGCACGGTGGCGACATCGGCCATGCCCATGGGCAGTCCGGGGTGGCCGGACTGCGAGGTCTCGATGGCGTCGACCGCGAGGAAGCGGACGGCGTTGGCGAGATCATTGTGTGTGACCGCGGTAAGGTCTGCGTCGGCGTGGACGGAGATGTTCATCGGATCCTCCCCTCGTTCACTTCAGGTTTCGCTTGCGCTCGATGAGCTGCATGATCAGCGGCGTCAGGATCAGCTGCATGGCAAGATCGAGCTTCGCGCCGGGGCACACGATCGAATTGGCGCGCGACATCCAGCTTTGCGGCAGCATCGAGAGCAGGTAGGGGAAGTCGATGCCGCGCGGGTTCTTGAAGCGGATCACGACCATCGATTCGTCCGGCGTCGGGATCCAGCGCGCGATGAATGGATTGGAGGTGTCCACCGTCGGCACGCGCTGGAAGTTGATGTCGGTCTCAGAAAATTGCGGACAGATGTAGTGGATGTAGTCGGGCATCCTTCGCAGAACGGTGTCGGTGACGGCCTCGGTCGAATAGCCTCGCGCACTGCGGTCGCGGTGCAGCTTCTGGATCCATTCGAGATTGATGACGGGCACGACGCCGATCTTGAGGTCGGCATAACGCGCGACGTTGACCTTGTCGGTGACGACCGCGCCATGCAGGCCCTCGTAGAACAGCAGGTCGGAGCTCTCCGGCAGCCGTTTCCATTCGGTGAAGGTGCCGGGTGCGGCACCATGCAGCGCGGATTCCTCGGCATCGTGGACATAGTGCCGCGTCGTCGCCGTACCGGTCTCGCCATAGTCGCGGAACGCCCGCTCCAGCTCCTCGAACAGATTGGTCTCGGGGCTGAAATGGCTGAAATGCCTGTTGCCGCGATCGGCCTCCTTCGCCATCTGCGTGCGCATTTCCACGCGATCGTAACGATGGAAGGCGTCGCCTTCGATGTAGGCGGCGTTGACCTTCTCGCGGAAGAAGATCTGTTCGAAAGTCTTCTTGACCGACGTGGTGCCGGCGCCGGAAGAGCCGGTGATGGAGATGATCGGATGCTTCCTGGACATGGGATGCCTCGCTTACAGCCGGAAGAAGCCGCGCCGCGCGAACAGCGGTGCGGAGACGCTGGCGACCAGCAAGGGATCGCAATGCAGGTCCTCGACGCGCTGCACCTCGTTGTTCGAACCCATGATCAGCGGCACGCGCTGGTGCAGGCTCTGCGCTGAAAGCTCAAGGATGCGTTCGCGCCCGGTCGACGCGGAGCCGCCGGCCTGCTCGACGATGTAAGCCATCGGGTGCGCCTCGTAGACGAGGCGCAGGCGGCCGTCGCCATAGCCCGGCCGTGCATCAGAGGGATAGAGGAACACGCCACCGCGGGTGAGGATACGGTAGGCCTCGGCAACCAGCGAGCCGACCCAGCGCATGTTGAAATTGTGGTTGGCCTGCCCTTCCACACCGGCGAGGCATTCGTCGACGAAGGCGCGCACGGGCTGTTCCCAATGCCTGCGGTTCGAGGCGTTGATCGCGAACTCCTCGCAGGTCTCGGAGATCTGCACGGCGCTACGCGCGAGACGGAAGCAACCGGACTTGCGATCCAGCGTGAAGATATCGACGCCCTCGCCAAGCGTCAGCACCAGCGAGGTTTGCGGGCCGTAGGTGACGAACCCCGCCGCGAGCTGCGCCGAGCCGCGCTGATGGAAGGCGAGCGCGAGATCATCAGGCGCCGGCAGGATCGAAAAGATCGTGCCTACGGTCATGTTGATGTCGATGTTGGAGGAGCCGTCGAGCGGATCGATCGCGACGCAGATCTTGGCCTTGCGGTCGCCGATCTGAGGTTCGCGCATCTCCTCCGACGCCAGTGCCGCGATCGGCAGCTTGCCGAGACAGCGGCGCAGGATCGCATCCGCCTGCACGTCGAGATCGCGCTGGACGTCACCGTCGCTATTGCGGCCGGTGGTCAGGCCGGAGGCGTCCGCAAGGTCTCCGGTGGCGATGAGATCGGCGATTTCGATCGCGGCCGCCGCGATGCTATCGACCGCGGACGCCACGGCCAGCGCATGCGGCGCCGTCTCGGAATACCGCTGAAGGTGGTCGTCCAGCCTGAGTTGCCCGGTCATCTGCGTCCGTCCCCTTTGCTGGTGCCGTATCCAGTTCCCCCCCTCGCTGGAGGTCTGGTGCGGTCAGTGCCAACAACGATGAGATTGACAGGGCCGGCTTAATAAGGAAAATTTCTATTCATAATGAGCGCCAAAGAATTATCTTATAATGCCCATTCGGCGGCACAGCTCCGGCATCTGACGATCCGGCAGCTTCGCTCGCTCGCGGCGCTCGCGGCCAAGGGCAGCGTCACGGCAGCCTCGACCCAGCTCGGCCTGACGCAGCCGGCCGTGACCCAGCAACTGCGCCAGCTTCAGGATCTCGCCGGCCTGCAGCTGCTGCAGCGGACCGGCGACGGCATGCTGCTGACGGAGGCGGGCAAGGAGGTGCTTACCCTCGCCGAGCGCGTCGAAGCCGCAATCACCGACTGCCAGGGCGCGCTCGACCTGCTCGCCGGGCGAACCGGCGGCACGGTGCATCTCGGCGCTGTCTCGACCGCAAAATATTTCGTGCCGCACGCGATCGCGGCATTCTCGAAGCGGTATCCGAAGATCGAGCTCAAGCTCACGGTAGGCAATCGCGAGGAGATCCGCGAGGCCATGCACGGCTACGACCTCGATTTCGCGGTGATGGGTCGGCCACCGGCCGATGTCAGCGTCGACGTCCGTCAGCTCGGGCGGAATCCGCACATCATCGTCGCACGCAAGGGGCACTGGCTGGAGAAAGATTCCGGCCTCAACCTGACCGACCTCGTGCACGAGACCTTCCTCACCCGCGAGCCTGGCTCGGGCACGCGGACGCTGATGGAAGGCATGTTCCAGAGGTCGGATCTCGAGCCGATCATCGGCATGGAGATGAGCAGCAACGAGACCATCAAGCAGGCTGTCATCGCCGGGCTCGGCATCGCCTTCATCTCGGCCCACACCGTGGCGCACGAGCTCACCGAGGGCCGGCTGATCGTGCTCGACGTCGCGGGCCTGCCGATCGTGCGGCAATGGTACGTGATCCGCCGCAGCGACAAGGTGCTGTTGCCGCCGGCGCAGGCGATGTTCGATTTCTTGGGATCGGAGGGGTCGAACTATCTTCCCGAATTGCCCGAATTCGGCGCGCGATAGCCCGTCGAAATTCAGCCCATCAGCTTCATCGCGACCGTGGCTGCGAGAATGACGATGATCTGGAGCAGGCGCTCGGTCGTGAAGATGCGGTTGAAGGTGGTCATCGCTTGCCCCGGCCGAATTGGAATGTCTCGGTCGGGACGTTGCTAGCACAGGCGGGCGTCGAGATAACTCCGTAATCGCCCCGTGTTTTCCGTGCGCGACCCGACGGCCGACGCGGGCCTGCGCAAGGCCGCGCCGCCGATGGTTAACGATCAGGCCGCACGCGTAGCAGCGTAATCCATCCGCGCGGCGAAATAGGCTTCCAGCTCCAGCAGCGCCCGTGCTTCCCAATCCTTCGCCTGCTCGAGCAGCGACCAGCTCTGGCCCGGGCGGAATGCAGCGGTCTGGCGATAGAGCGATGCGATGCCGCGATAGCGGCGCACGTTCTCCAAGATGGCGTGACCGGTTATTTGGCCGTTCATGTCCGAAAACTCCCTCGTCATTCCCGGGGGAGAAATTGCGGCCAAATCTTTTTTGAAAAGTTAGCGCCGCGCGGCAAGCGCGCGAATGGTTTCCGGACTGTTGCCCGCGCGCAACGTGCGCGGCCGTACAAGGCCGATCTATTGCGAATTCGTTGCCGCGCTCTCGCTGCGCGGCTTCAATCCACCGCGGCTGATGATCTCGCGGCAGAGATCGGCAAGTCCGATCACCAGCACCGCGAACAGGCAGAACAGCTTGATGGAATCGGCATGCGCGCTGGTCAGAGAATTGAACTCGAAGAAGGGCGGAATGAACGCCCACCACACCAGCGGAATGGTGAGCAGTGCGGCGAACGCCGCAACTGGCACGCCCGCGATAATGCCGAGCACGAACAGGCTGGGCAGGAACGCTGCGAAATAGAGTTTTGCGCCGAGCGCGACACAGACGCCCTGGAGCGCAGCCGACATTGCGACAACGACGAATCCAAGCAGAAACGCCTGCCACGACCATGGTCGTACCCGCGGTACGCCAACCAGCCCCGCACGCCTCATCAGCCTCCCCCTGCCGCCCGTTAACCAGGCTCGCTTGCGACCAAAGTACTACAGCGGCAGGGAAACTGCGAGGTGGAAATTGTCGGCCGGACGGCCTTGGTAAACGGGCCGAATCGCACAATCTGGACCCACCGCGGCCCTACTCGGTGGTCGCATAGGCCAGGCCTGCGACGGGCAGCGCGAGGCCAATGGCCGATGCCAGCGTCCAGCCGCCTTGCGCAAACGCCCAGGCGCCGACCGCCGAGCCCGCCGCGCCCGCGGTGAAGAACGTCGCCATGTAGAGGCCGTTGAGGCGGCTGCGGTGCTCATGCCCCAGCGCGAAGATCGCGCGGAAGCCGAGCACGACGTTGCCCTGCACGCCGATGTCGATCGCGATCGCGGCCACAACCAGGCAGGCGAGGTTCAGCACCGATCCAGGCGCGCCGACATGCGTGATCAGGAAGCCTACGGCCGCGAGCAGCAGCGCGACCAGTGTTGCCATGCGGCTGTAGCCGCGATCGGCAAGCCGCCCCGCGATCGGCGCCGCGAACACGCCGGCGACACCGGCGAGCGCGAACAGCGCAATGCCGCGCTGGGTGAAGCCGAACTCGTTCGCGAGCAGCAGCGGCGTCACGGTCCAGAACAGGCTGAAGGCGCCGAACAGGCTGGCCTGGTACAGCGCGCGGCTGCGCAGCAGCGGCGTGGTCCGCGCCAGATGCGGCATCGACAGCAGCAACTCGCCGTAATGCATCCGCGCGACCGGCTTGCGCTTCGGCAGCGTCATCCAGAGTACCGCTGCGAGCACGATCATCAGTGCGGCCGAGCAGAAGAACACCGCGTGCCACGACAGCATCGCCGTGACGAAGCTCGACACCGGTCGCGCCAGCATGATGCCGAGCATCAAGCCGGTCGAGACGTTGCCGACGACACGGCCGCGAATGGCTGCCGGCGCAAGGTGCGCCGCATAGGGAATGATGATCTGCACCGCGACCGACCCGAGCCCGATGAACAGCGCGGCCATCAGGAACGGTAGCGCATGGGACGCGGCCCCCGCGGCGAGCAGGGCTGCCGCGCCGAGCGTGATGACGGAGCAGATCAGGGTGCGGTTCTCGACGAGGTCGCCGAGCGGCACGATGAAGAGAAGCCCCACGCCGTAGCCGATCTGCGTCATGGTGACGATCAGTCCCGCCGCTTCATGCGACAGGCCGAGCGCGGCGCTGATCGGGGCGATCAGCGGCTGGGCGTAATAGATGTTGGCGGCGACCATGCCACAGGCCGCGGCAAGCACGAAGGTCAGGCGCTGCGACACCGCATCCGGCTCGGGGGCTGTCTCGATCGTTGCATTCATCGTCATTCACATAGTCTCCAGATATAGGAAACGCTTGTTTCCTAATATGACAAAAAATTCAGGCGAGCAGCTTCATCGCGACGGCGACCAGGCGCTTGCCGTCGAGCGAAAGGCGCGCCTTGCCGACGACGCGCAGACCCTGCGTGATGCAGATCATCAGCCGCGCGGTGTCGTCGGCGGCGACATGGCGGGGAATCGAGCCGTCAGCCTGCCCCTCGCGAATGAGGCCAGCGATGAAGCCTTCGTTGGTCTCGAGCCGCGCGCTGACGAGGGCGGCCACCACCGGATCGACCGCGGACATTTCGACCGCGCTGCCGACCACGAGACAGCCGCGCCGCCCCTCGCTGCCCTGGGAATGCTTTACATACGACAATAGCATGTTGCGCAGCCGCTCGCGGCCGTTGGCGCCTTTCGCCGCGGCGCTACGCGTCTGCTCCTGGCGCAGAGCGACATAGCGCTCGAAGGCGGCGAGAAACACCGCATGCTTGTCGCGAAACGCCTTGTAGACGCTGCCGGTCGCCAGCCGCATCGCCGCGGTGAGATCGCCAATCGAGGTCGCATGATAACCGCGCTCGGAAAACACGCGCACGGCCCCGTCGAGGGCAATGTCCATGTCGAACTCCCGGGGACGGCCGGGCGGACGCGCGACGGAGCGGGATTTGCGGGCGGCTTTTTGCATTGCGGGATAATAGGGAATGATTGTTTCCGAATAAAGACACGTGGTTGTGATGGGGTGTGGGTCACACTGATCGCCACCAACTCCTGCGTCGTCCTGGCGAAGGCCAGGACCATTACCCCCAGGGAGGAGTTTGGCGGACATTCTCTCTAGATCGTCATTGCGAGCGCAGCGAAGCAATCCAGAATCCCTCCGCGGCGGCAGACTGGATTGCTTCGCTGCGCTCGCAATGACGGAGTATGAGGCGGCAGCGCCAATTTTCCGGCTCGCATCTTTAATTGCAGACACGCCTTCGCGTTCTCGCGGCTGATTTCGCCCGAGCTTTGCTTCGTCACTCCACCCTCTTGTCCAAGAGGGCGCAGGGAAGGCCGGGTGCCGGCTGGCACCCGCGGTCCGCTGCGCGAAAATATAGCGCAAGGAAACCGCACAGCAGCATACAGGTGTAGCCAATCACTCGGCCTTCCCTGCGCGATGGTTGGACGGCTTATGCCGTGCTCTCCCGGGAGCCGAGTTCCTGCTGGCCTCCCTCGCCTTCACAGAAGTCGCCGACACCGCGCCGGTTGACGCAGATGCCGCATCCGCAAGAGCTTGACCGTAGCAACGACGGCCAGGACCACACGGTTTTGCCGTACGCACGGCCCGCCATTTCGCCACCGGTTTCGGCGGCGTTGTGCACGTTGCCGCCGACCTGATGACGAGACGAAGCCTAGCAGCGCCGCTCGTCGGAACGAAGCGTTGGGCTCACGGAGAGCAATCCGCCCTGCCCCACGCCTCTCGCACCCGAACGCTGCCGCGTCCACCGCAAGCCCGGCTCGCGAACGTGACGACCACAAGATCGCCCCTCAAGGATGAGCCGGGATGGGCGACACATACGTCAAAACCGAATTTCGGTAAAGTGGAATATTTTTGCAAGAAGGGGTTGACGGAGTGCGGGTGTTTTGCCCGACCGCAAGTCTTGTAGCCCGGATGAGCGAAGCGACATCCGGGACTCTCGCAGCGGTCCCGGGTATCGCTTCGCTCACCCGGGCTACAGGAGCTCACCCTGTCGTTCGCACCGGCGTTCTGTCCGCCATCAGGGTCACGCCCTTCCGTTCGACAATCATCCGGTAGGCCTGCGGCTGACGGTGAACGTCGAAATTAAAGGTGGTGCGCTTGTAGGAGTTGCAGAGATCGAGATCGCAGCGAGCGAGCGCGATCTCGTCGCCCTTGGTCGTGCATCGCGCGATGACCTCGCCGGAGGGCGCGATGACGCAGCTTCCGCCGATGTGGTCGACGCCCTCCTCGACACCGGCCTTGGCGACGCCGACCACGAAGGTGCCGTTCTGGTAGGCGCCGGCCTGCATTACCAGATGATTGTGGAACAGCGAGAGATCGTCATGCTCGGGCGCGGGCGGATTGTGCACCGGCGTGTTGTAGCCGATCATCACCATCTCGACGCCCTGCAGCCCCATCACCCGATAGGTCTCGCTCCAACGGCGATCGTTGCAGATCGCCATCCCCATCACGCCGCCAAAGGCCTCGGTCACGCCGAAACTACTGCCAGGATCGAAATAGCGCTTTTCCAGATGCTGGAATTCGCGCCAAGGCTCGTGCTCGGCATGCCCGGGCAAATGCACCTTGCGATATCTCGCGACAATCTCGCCACTCTTCTCGACCAGGATGGAGGTGTTGTAGCGCCTGACAATTCCGGCCTCGACCGTCAGCTCGGCATAGCCAAGATAAAATCCGATGCCGATCTCGCGCGCGAGATCGAACAGGCCTCTCGTCTCCAGCCCCGGCATCTCACGCTCGAAGAAGCTGTCTATCTCCGCCTGATCCTCGAAATACCAGCGCGGAAAGAACGTGGTCAGCGCGAGCTCGGGATAGACGATCAGGTCGCAACCGTTGGCGTGCGCCTGGCGCATCAAGGCCATCAGGCGCGCCACGACCGCGGTTCTCGTCTCTGTCCGCGCGACAGGGCCAAGCTGGCCGGCCGCGATCGTCACAAATCTCGTCACGAATCTTTCCCTCGTCCGCTTCCTGGGTCAGGTCGCGGCAGAGACTATCGTGCGATGCGTCGCGCGCACAGCCTCGCTGTCCGGCACGGTGCCCAACCGAGAGGCAGTTCGACCGTCACGCGGGGGGCGCCGAGGATGAATGGCGATCGACCGCATCCACGTCGCGCGAAAACACCCTCGCAGAGCGGCACTCACCATTCTGCGGCGACGGGCTCGTTGAAGAACTGACTGCGCGCCGCCATGCGCGACGGCTGGCGGCGACGATGCCGCTCGGCGACGCGCTTGTTCGGAGCGGCCGCCTTGGCCTGCGTGGGCGATGCGGCCTTGGTGTCCGAAGCCTTGCCGTCCGAAACCTTGGGCTCCGCGGCGGGCTGCGCCGCCATGGCAAATGCCTGGCGCGTACCGTCCGGCGCGACTGGCGCCGCCGCGTCTGACGTTGACGCCACAGTTTTGGTCAACGGAATCTGGCGCACGTTGGTGTCGAAGATGATCTTCTCCGGCCAGGTCTGTGCAGAATGAATTCGGGCGATCGAGAGGTCCGGCCCGGTTTCGGCGGCCGCACTCACGGGGCCGGCCAGGTAGTAATCAGCAAGGTACAGGAGGGCGAGCAGAGCGCCGCCGGTGAAGACGAAATAGCGGATGAGCGGCATGGGTCCCTCGATCGCCTCGTTATCGAGGCCCCTGCAGCAACGGGAAAGAGTGGTAATCGTTCCGGTGCGCCCTGGAGCAATTGCGGGAGACGCTCAGCCGCCCACTGGCATTGTGCTTGCTGGACGGCAGTCAAATCCCTCAGACCCGCAGTGGGTCTGTTTCATCGTGAGGCGATCATGCACCCGACGTCCCGTTTCGAAGCGACCATGCCGACACAACTCCACGCATTGATCTCCGATCTGCGCTGGCGCATGCAAATGATCGACGCCGACATTCTGGAGGAAGAGCGGAAGGCTGGCATCTCCGATCCCCAGAACGTCGCCTACCCCATGCTCGCGCAGAACCTGCGGGCCCGGCGCGACAATATCCGGGTGAGCATCGCCATTCTCGAAAGCCGGCTTGAAAAGCAATCGACCGAGTGGCCGCGCGCGGCCTGATGCGGTGACGGGCCGAGCTCCAGACGCACGCTAACGCGAGGGAACTCCCGTTGCTGATCTGCAACGGTTCCCGTCCGTCTGAAGCCGGACAAAAGAAACTCCCATTGCGGCCACGAACCCCTCTCACAACGCCGTGAGACGAGCAGGGGAACTACGATGCGTGCGCAACGAGTCTGGGTGGTGAATGGGGCCGCCAGCGTCGAACAATTGCAAACCAGATTGGACGATCTGAACAAGCGGCTCGGTCAACTCGAGACCCAGCACCCCGAGAGCTGGAAAGTCGAAGAGCTCAGATCGAGCGCACTCAACCTGTCGCGCGAGATCGACGACATCCGCTGCGCCGAGGCGACGGCGGCGCTGAGCGAGTTGCTGCGGAAATAGCCCGCGTTCGCGATTCGCCCGTCGCGGCTGGAACCAACGCCGCCTCCCCGCCATTGCCATGCCGAGCATGGAGCAAAATCATGACCAGGCACCTGACGCGGACCGATCTCGCGCGCGGCGTGGCCGGCGCGGTATCCACGCTGGTCCTGTGCGCGACGATGGCCTTCACCATCGCGCGCCACTTCGCGTTGTAAGGCATTTGGCCCTGTGAGGGATTTCCGATGACGTCCGACCCCGAGGAATCGGTCAGGCTGCAAGGTTACGGCGAGATGACCCTGCGTACAGCCGTCACGACGATGATGCTGCTTGCGCCGCGCGAGCGCGCGGACGCCGCCATCTTCCGCGTTCGCGACGGCGTGCGGCTCGCCTCAAGCGAGATTGCCGAACTCGCCTCCGAATGGGGCATCACGCCAACACCGGAGATCAGGTCTCCGAAGCTCGTCCCGGAGCAAAATTGGACACATGTCGTTCGCGGCATGGTACGCGAGACGCCGCTGCCGGCACTGATGATTGCGTTTATGGTCGGCGTTCTGGTGGCGCGGCGATAGTCTTGCAACAACCGCCGGCGACAGCTGGGTTGATTACTTCTGCTCGTTCGCGCGCATGTCTTCAGCATAAGGACGCAACGCCTCAGACATGCCGTCGAGTCGTTTCTGCCACTCAGCGCCAGTCAGGAAAGCGATCACCGGCTCGTCGCCAGGCGAATTCGTCAGGTACTCGGGATTGCGCAGGCCTTCCGCAATCCCGGCTTCCAGCTTCTTGACGATGTCGTCCGGAACGCCCTTCGGCACCGCGAAGCCGCGTTCTGCCGTCGTCGTGATCGGAAAGCCCACTTCCTCTGCTGTCGGAACTTCGGGCAGCGATGGAAAGCGCTTCTTCGACAGGATCGCGATGACGCGAAGTGGCCCCTTGTTGGTCCCATGTAATTCGGGAATCTCGCTGAGAGTGACCATCCCGACTTCCAGATGCCCGCCCAATAGATCGGTCCGCTGCGCGGCCGTTCCTCTGTAAGAGATTTCGTTGGGCTCGACCTTCGCGACTGCTGCCAGCATGCGAATGGCCAAATGACCGTTCGTGCCGGCACCGTTGTGACCAAACGTCACCGAGCCCGGCTTGCTGCGAAGTGCGGCAATGACATCCGGCAAATTCTTGAATCTGCTGTCCGCGGGAACCACCATCACGTTCGGATCTTCAACGATCCGTGCGACCAGCCGGATTTCATCCGTAGTGTATTGGGTTTTGCGCGTCATCGGCAGAAAGTTGTAGCCCGGCACGTTGACGACGCCGATCGAATAGGCGTCGGGCGCCGCGCGCGCGATCGCAGCAAACGCGATCTCTCCACCAGCGCCAGGCTTGTTCAGGACGACAAACTTCGCCTTACCGCCTAGCGCGCGCTCAACAAAGGGAAGAAGTTTGCGAGCCATGACATCGGTACCGCCGCCGGGCGCAAAGCCGACGACGACTTCGATTGGCTTGTCTTCCGGCCACGCGGCCCATGCCGATCCGCAAGCAGCGAAGGTAAAAGCTGCAACAAGCGCGACGATTTTCTTGTTCATGATTCCTGCCCTGTTTTTTGTTATTGGCGGATTGCGCTGCTTGAAGCTGCGATCGACTGCAGGTTCATCTAACCGTCGGTCTGACCGGATGGCAACCGACCGTCCCGAGCGCGAGCGTTTGATGAGTTACGGCGGTTTTCGAGGCAATTGCGGAAGCGTCAGAGGAGGCCTCGTGGGAGCCGTGCCTGGTGGTGATTTGATTGGCTCGCTCGCGGCGAGACGGTAATTCTCCGACCTACCGTGCAACGCCGGATCAGGGATGCCGGCGAAAAGAAAGCCATGCCGCTGCGGCACACGCCTCTGCCCGGCCAAATCGGCCGTGGACCCGCGCCCTAAATCGTTGCAATAAGGCGCTTCCGAGGCCCCGGCGACCGGTCCGCCGAGCCTCTAGAACGTCGACTTTTGGAAGAATGGTCGGAGTGGCAGGATTCGAACCTGCGACCCCTGCGTCCCGAACGCAGTGCTCTACCGGGCTGAGCCACACTCCGACAAGAGGCCGGCTTATAGCGTCGGGTTTGGCGCACCGCAAGCGGCCGAGCTGAGGAATCTTATCCCTGTGAAAACGGGTCTTGAAACGCTGATTTTACCGGCCGGCGAGGCCGGCGCGGAAGCTGCCGCCCGGACATTGGCCGCCGGCGGGCTGGTCGCGTTCCCGACCGAGACGGTCTACGGGCTCGGGGCGGACGCCGGAAATGCCGGCGCGATCGCCCATCTTTACGCCGCCAAGGGGCGGCCGGCATTCAATCCGCTGATCGCGCATGTCGCCGACCTCGCGGCCGCGCGGAGGATCGGACGATTCGACGCCTGCGCCTTGCGCCTCGCCGAGGCGTTCTGGCCGGGGCCGCTGACGCTGGTGGTGCCGAAGACGGAAAACTGCCCGGTGGCCGAGCTTGCCACCGCGGGCCTCGATACGGTCGCGATCCGCATTCCGGCCCATCCGGTGGCGCAGGCGATCCTGCGCGCCTTCGGCGGGGCGGTGGTGGCGCCGTCCGCCAACCTCTCCGGCCACGTCTCGCCGACGCTGGCGGCCCATGTCGAGGGCGACCTTGCGGGGCGGATCGACCTGATCGTCGACGGCGGACCCGTTACGGTCGGCGTCGAATCGACCATCGTCGGCTGCTTTGCGGCGCCGATGCTGCTGCGGCCCGGCGGGCTGTCACGCGAACGGATCGAGACCGTGCTCGGTGCACCGCTGGCGCGACTGCCCGCGGAGGCCGAAAGCGACGACAGCCAGCCGCTGGCGCCGGGCATGCTGGCCTCGCATTACGCGCCGCGCGCCAATGTGCGGCTCAATGCGCGGGACGTCGCGCCGGGCGAAGCGCTGCTGGCGTTCGGCCCCGCGCGCCTGCCCGGACTGGAGGCCGCCACGGCGGTCATGAATTTGTCGCCCAGCGGCGATCTCGATGAAGCCGCCGCCAATCTGTTCGGCTATCTTCGCGCCCTCGATGCCAGCGGGCCGCGGGCGATCGCGGTGATGGCGATCCCCGAACAAGATCTGGGCGAAGCGATCAACGACCGGCTGCGCCGGGCGGCCGTGGCGCGATAAGAGCGAAGCAAGAGACAAGACAATGAACGTTAATCATTCCGCAACCCCACCGCTTGCGCCCGAGCTGATCGAACAATTCCGCAGAATCGTCGGCGAGAGGCACGCCATCACCGATGCGGCCGACATCGAGGCCTATGTCACCGAGGAGCGCAATCTGTTCCACGGCCGCTCGCCGCTGGTGCTGCGCCCCGGCTCGACCGCCGAGGTCGCCGCAATCTGCAAGCTCGCCTCCGAGCACAAAATCGCGCTGGTGCCACAGGGCGGCAACACCGGGCTGGTCGGCGGCCAGACCCCGCACAATGGCGAGGTGGTGGTGTCGCTGCGGCGGCTCGACAAGATCCGCGAGGTCGATACTGCGTCGAACACCATGACCTGCGAGGCCGGCGTGGTGCTGCAGATCGCACAGCAAAAGGCCGCCGAAATGGACCGGCTGTTCCCGCTCTCGCTCGGCGCGGAAGGGAGCTGCACCATCGGCGGCAATCTCTCGACCAATGCAGGCGGCACGGCCGCGCTCGCCTATGGCGTCGCGCGCGAGATGGCGCTGGGGCTCGAGGTGGTGCTGGCGGACGGGCGCGTGCTCAACGTGCTCTCGAAGCTGAAGAAGGACAACACCGGCTACAATCTGCACAACCTGTTCATCGGCGCCGAAGGCACGCTCGGCATCATCACGGCGGCGACGCTGAAGCTGTTTCCGAAGCCGCGGTCGATCGAGACCGCCTTCGTCGGGCTGAAGTCGCCGGACGCCGCCCTGAAGCTGCTGGCGATCGCGCAAAGCGAGGCCGCCAATGCGCTGACGAGCTTCGAGCTGCTCTCGGAGACGGCGGTCGATTTCTCGATTCGCCACGGCATCGACGTGCGCGATCCGCTCGCGCAAAAGCATGCCTGGTACGTGCTGATGGAATTGTCGTCACCCGGCGACGACGCCCGCACGCCACTGGAAACGATCCTCGGCCGCGCCATGGAGGACGAGATCGTCGACGACGCGGTGATCGCGGCCAATCTCACCCAGCGCGCCGGCTTCTGGAAGCTGCGCGACGAGATGTCGTCGGCGCAGAAGCCGGAGGGCGGCTCGATCAAGCACGACATTTCCGTGCCGGTGGCCACCGTGCCCGCCTTCATCGCCGAGGCCAATGAAGCCGTGGTGAGACTGATCCCCGGGGCGCGACCGGTGCCGTTCGGCCATCTCGGGGACGGCAATCTGCACTACAATGTCAGCCAGCCCATCGGCGCCAACACCGCGGATTATCTGGCGCGCTGGCACGAGATGAACGCGGTGGTGTTCGCCATCGTGCTGCGCATGGGCGGCTCGATCTCGGCCGAGCACGGCATCGGCGTGCTCAAGCGCGACGAGCTGCCCGAGGTGAAGGACAAGACCGCCATCGAGCTGATGCGACAACTCAAGGCGATGCTCGATCCGCTTGGAATCATGAACCCGGGCAAAGTGCTGTGAGTGCGCTCAAGATCGACGCGATCACCGAGGCCGATGTCGAGCCCGTGGTCGCGCTGTGGCAGCGCTGCGGCCTGACCCGGCCGTGGAACGATCCGCATGCCGACATCGCGCTGGCGCGGCGGCGCGACAATTCCACGATCCTGCTCGGCCGCGACGGCGGCGCCATCGTCGCCACCGTCATGGTCGGCCATGACGGCCATCGCGGCTGGGTCTATTACGTCGCCGTCGATCCGGGCAGCCAGAAGCGTGGTCACGGCCGCGTCATCATGGCCGCGGCGGAAGACTGGCTGCGTGCGGCTGGAATTTTGAAACTCCAGCTCCTGGTCCGCCGCGGCAATGAGCAGGCCAATGCGTTCTACCAGTCGCTGGGTTTCGAGGAATCGACCTCGGTGATGTTCCAGAAGTGGCTCGACGGCCGCACCACAACGCTAAGCAATTGAGATCGAGCCATGACCATTTCCGACCGCGTCCGCATCAAGGACGTCCGCGTGCTCTCGGACGGCTGGACCACTCTCAGGAACACCACGTTCGAGTACCGGCGCGCCAATGGCGAATGGCAGACGCAGCATCGCGAGACCTATGAGCGCGACAACGCCGCCGCCGTGCTGCCGTATAATCTGGCACGCCGTACGGTGATCCTGGTGAAGCAATTCCGCCTGCCGGCCTTCATCCGCGGTTACGACGATCTGCTGATCGAGGCGGCCGCCGGCGTGCTCGACGATGCCTCGCCCGAAATGCGCATCCGCGCCGAAGCGGAGGAAGAAACCGGCTATCGCCTGCACCACGTCCACAAGGTGTTCGAGGCGTTCATGAGCCCCGGCGCCATCACCGAGAAGCTGCATTTCTTCGTCGCCGAATACGAGCCGGAGATGCGGGTCAGCGACGGCGGCGGCCTCGAACATGAAGGCGAGGACATCGAGGTGCTGGAGCTTGGCATCGACGAAGCGCTGGCGATGATCGCAGACGGGCGCATCATCGACGCCAAGGCGATCATGCTGCTGCAGCATGTGGCGCTGCATGTGTTCAGATAGCTCCCGAGCTGCTTTTTTCTCTCTCCCCTTGCGGGAGAAGAGGAAGAAGCGGGTCGCTCTATCAGCCCTGCAATTCTGACCTGCATCGCCGCGCGCCCGGTTGAGCTCACCCCCGACTATCTCTAGTCTGTCGCCAACGAGAACCAGGAGACGCGCCCATGTCCGCTTCGCGCGACGACGAATTCGGCTTTGCGCCCGACTATGACGCCCCCGTGCCCTATATGCAGCGCACGCGGGACTATTATGCCGCAATTGGCTACACCACCGCGTATCGCTGGGCGCACTACACCGAGGCGCCGTTCCAGCCGCTGAAGAAGCCGCTGTCGCAGTCGCGCGTCACCATCATCACGACGGCCGCGCCGTACGATCCAACCAAGGGCGACCAGGGACCCGGCGCGGCGTATAATGGCGGCGCGAAATTCTACCAGGTCTATGACGGCGACACGGCGAAGCCGCACGACCTTCGCATCTCGCATATCGGCTACGACCGCAAGCACACCACGGCCACCGACAACGGCACCTGGTTTCCGCTGCCGCAGCTTTTGAAGGCGAGTGCTGCGGAGCGCATCGGCGAGGTGGCCCCGCGCTTCTTCGGCGCGCCGACCAACCGCAGCCATCGCGTTACCCTCGACACCGACGCGCCGGAGATTCTGGCGCGCTGCCTTGCCGACAAGGTTGATGTCGCCGTGCTGGTGCCGAACTGCCCGGTCTGTCACCAGACCACGGCGCTGGTGGCGCGGCATCTCGAGGCGAACGGCATTCCGACGGTGATCATGGGCTGCGCCAAGGACATCATCGAGCACGCTGCGGTGCCGCGCTTCCTGTTCTCGGATTTTCCGCTCGGCAATTCCGCCGGCAAGCCGCACGACGTCGCCTCGCAGGCGCAGACGCTCGAGCTGGCGCTCAGATTGCTGGAGACCGCGAGCGGCCCGCAGACCACCATGCAGTCACCGCTGCGCTGGAGCGAGGACGCCTCCTGGAAGCTCGACTACAACAACGTCGCGCAGCTCTCAGCCGAAGAGCTGGCGCGCCGCCGTGCCGAATTCGACAAGCAGAAGGAGATCGCGCGCGGCAATCGCGCCGCCTGACGTCTTCCGACAACCAAAACAAAAAGGGAGAGCGACGTGACGCGACCGTTCGAGGGCGTGAAGATCCTGGACTTCACGCAAGTGCTGGCTGGCCCCTATGCGAGCTACCAGCTCGCGCTCCTGGGCGCCGAGGTCATCAAGGTCGAGCGGCGCGAGGGCGAGGACATGCGCCGCACGCCGCTCTCGCGCGAATGGGCCGACCGCGGTCTCGCGCCAGCGTTCCAGGCCATCAACGGCAACAAGCGCAGCCTGACGCTCGATCTGCAAAAGCCCGACGCGATCGCGATCGTGAAGAAGCTCGCCGCGCAGGTCGACGTGGTCATGGAGAATTTTCGCCCCGGCGTGATGGACAAGCTCGGCATCGGCTATGAGGCGCTGTCGACGATCAATCCGAAGCTGATCTACTGTGCGGTATCAGGCTTCGGGCAGACCGGTCCGGATCGCCTGCGACCCGGCTATGACGGCAAGATGCAGGCGCTGTCCGGCATCATGGCGATCACGGGCCATCCCGAAACCGGCCCCACGCGTGCGGGCTTTGCGGTGTGCGACGTGCTGTCGGGCGCCACGGCTGCGTTCGGCGTGTCGAGCGCGCTGTACCAGCGCGATCGCACCGGCAAGGGCCAGCTCATTGACGTCTCCATGCTGGAGGCGACGATGGCGTTTCTGTCGGGGCAGATCGCGGACTGGTCGGTCGCCGGCCATCGCCAGCAGCTGTCAGGCAATCAGGCTGTCAGCCGCAGGACCACGGCGAATTTGTTTAGATGCGGCGACGGTCACATCCTGCTCGCCGTCAACAACGAGAAGCAATATCGCGCGCTGATGTCTGCACTGGGCCGCGAGGATACGTTCAGCGACCCGCGCTTTGCCGACTGGTTTGCCCGCAACGAGAACGAGCCGGCGCTACGCGCCATCATCGAAGAGGCGCTCGCGGCAAGGCCGGCGCGCGAATGGGAGACCATTCTGGAAGATGCCGGCGCGCCCTGCGCCAGCATCTGGAAGGTCGAGGAAGTGATCGACCATCCGCAGATCAAGGCGCGCGGCGCGATCCAGGAGCTGGATACGCCCTATGGGCGCCTTCGTTTCGCCGGCAGCGGGTTCAAGCTCGCGCATGGCGGCGGACGCCTCGACCGGATGGCGCCGGAGCTCGGCGCGGATACGGATGTGGTGCTGGGGGAACTGGGGTTCGACGCGGCGGAGATCGCGGCGTTGCGGGCGAGGGAGATCGTGTGAGGCGCAGCCTCGGTGTCGGCCTTCGCCGAGACGACAGTGGAGTGAATAGCGCCAGCTTGCCTAGAACAACGACCCCTGCCCGTCATCCGCCGAGCCGGCCGCGGCCTTCCGCACCGCCCGCTTCGGTTTCGCGGCCTCTACCTCCGCTTCCATGTCCTCCGCACTGATTGGCAACAGCAACTGGTCGTCGTCATTGGCGACGCGGTTGACGCGGGTGGAGACCGGGTGCCAGGCGAATTCGCCGATGCGCGGGGCGGTCATCAGCGGCAGCACGGCATCGACGTCATCGCTGCGGCTGTCGAGCCACCGCTCGAAATCGCGCGGGCTGATGGTGACGGGCACGCGGTCATGCAGCGTGGCGAGGTCCTCGCCTGCCGCCGCCGTGATGATCGCGACCGTGTCGAGCTCCTCGCCGTTCGGCCCAACCCAGGTCTCGAACAATGCGGCAAAGCCGAGCGGCGCGCCGTCGGCGCGATGGATGAAGAAGGGCTGCTTGCGGCCATCCTCCGTCTTCCATTCGTAATAGCCGTCGGCAGGAATCAGGCCGCGCCGCCGGCGAATCGCGCGTTTGAAGGCGGGCTTCTCCAGCACCGTCTCGGAACGGGCGTTGATCAGGAGCGTAAATCCCTTGGGATCCTTGACCCAGCCCGGCAGCAGACCCCAGCGCATCAGTCGGAAATGGCGCGCGCCGTTCTCGGCCAGCACGACCGGAATCGGTTGTGTCGGGGCCACGTTGAACCGGGGCGGGAAATTCGGCTGCTCAATGTAGCCGAACAGTTGCCGCAAAGCCGCGGGGGCCGACGTTATGACGAAGCGTCCACACATCCTTGAGGGCCTATATAGGGTCCGTTCAGGTCCTTTTAACCCCGAACGCTAACACTGCGGCAGATGAGCTCAACGGTCTCCCAGCCGGCGCGAATGCATGGACAGACGGCGCCCGAGGCCGCGGCCTGGGCCGAGCGGCTGCGCGTGGCCAACATCAACCCGCGGACCGGGCTTGCCACCGACTATCTCAACCATTTCAATGAAGCCGTGATGCTGCTGGAAATGGTCCCCGACATGCCGGAATGCGCGGAAGATTTTCTGACCTGGTCGCCGCTGTCCTATGCCGAGCATTTCACGGCGTCGAATTTCAAGGCCCGGGATCTGGCGATCGAGGCCTATGAAAAAGCCGACCCGAACGTGCGCGCCCAGTTCGACCACCTCACCGACACCATGACCTCGATCCTGACGGCGGTCGGCTCGGCCATGCGCGAGGTCGAGAAGGACACGACCCGCGTTCGCCTCGCCGAGCAGGCCGCCCACTGGGTCAAGCCGCTGATCGCGGCCTGCGGCGGCATCATCAATGGCGGCGCGGAAGCCGACGTCGACAACATCATGGCGAACTAGGCCCGAGCAGGTGAAGTCATGGCTGCGATCGTTCAGCCCACCCGTCCCCAAATCGCGGTCAGTGCCGCGATTTTTCGTGACGGCAAGGTGCTTCTGACCCGTCGCGCACGCTCGCCGGCAAAGGGGTTCTATTCGCTGCCGGGCGGTCGGGTCGAGTTCGGCGAATCGCTGCACCAGGCGCTGGCGCGCGAGATCGACGAGGAGACCGGGCTCGATATCGACATCATCGGCCTCGCGGGCTGGCGCGAAGTGCTCCCGGCCGCGGCCGGCGCCGGCCACTACCTGATCATGTCCTTTGCTGCCCGATGGGTGGCCCGGGAGCCGGTTCTCAACGACGAGCTCGACGACTACCGCTGGATCGCCCCGGAGGCCCTAGCGGGCCTTGGCGACCTCAAGCTGACCGGCGGGCTGGAAGAGGTCATCCAGTCGGCCCACCGGCTGATCGGCCCCTGACCGCCCCCGCCTTGCGTCCACCGCCCCGAGGAGGCATACACCCGGCCGATGTCGACGCGATTTCTGGCCATTTTTGCCCTGATTCTCGCCTGTGCCTCGGTGCCCACGAGGGCTCAGGACGGGGCAGCGCCGTTTGACGGCGATTTGCAGCGGCTGGCGGAGATCCTCGGCGGGCTGCACTATCTGCGCGGCATCTGCGGGTCCAACGAGGGCAACAAATGGCGCAGCGAGATGCAGGCGCTGATCGATGCCGAAACCCCCGCGGGCGAACGCCGCACCCGCATGATCGCCGGCTTCAACCGCGGCTATAACGGTTTCCAGCAGACCTACCGGAGCTGCACGCCGGCCGCGACGGTGGCGATCCGCCGCTACATCGAGGAAGGCGCCAAGATCTCGCGCGATCTCACGGCGCGTTACGCGAACTGATTCCTGTCGGCTTCATCCTGCAACGCAAATTCCTCATCCTGAGGAGCCCGCCAACGCGGGCGTCTCGAAGGATGAGAGGCCCGGCTCTAGCGGGGCTGCATGGTTCGAGACGCGCGCGAATAACGCGCTCCTCACCATGAGGATTGGGCTGTCGGACGCGCGGCGGGGAACCCCGTCGTCGAGTTTGTACACACCCGTTAACCGTTCCTAAAGATGTGGCCTAGCGGGCGTTAACGCGCGTGCTACACCTCTCGCACAGCGCATCGCCGTGGATCGCGCCCCAGCCCTGATCGAGTTTCATGAGCCATCCAGTGTCCTACGCCCCCGCACGCGCGCCGCTGCCCGATCACGAGCAGAAGCAGGCCGCACTGAGCTATCTCAATGAGGCCTGGGCCGAAGCGCGCCATGATGGCGTCGACGGCGACTGCCTGGCGCAGGCGAGCCTGTTTGCGGCCCTTGCCGAGCTCGTCGGCACCTATGGCGAGGACGCGGTGGCGAAGTTCGTCGAAGGCTTTCCCGGCCGCATCCGCAACGGCGAATTTTCGGTCGACATTTCCAGACAGTAAGTCTTCCTCGAGGCAGTAAGCCTTGCCGAAAATGCCGCCGCCACGCGGGCGGGGCCAGTTTCCGCTGCCGTCAGGAATACGCTCCCCAGCCGTTACGGCTCGATCTTGAGCGTCGCTTTCATGTTGGGATGATAGCGGCAGTAATAATCGACCGTGCCTGCCTTCTTGAGAACCAACGTCCCTGATTTTTTCGCAGGCAGGTTGACGTCGAAATCGCCGTTCCCAGCAGTCGCGGTGTGGGCGAAGACGTCCTTGTTGATCCATTCAATGGTGTCGCCGACCTTGGCCGAAGCGTCTTTCGGCGACACTTCGAGATTCTCCATCGTGATCTCGATGGTCGCAGCGTGCGCCGGGACGGCCAACGCCACGAGCAGGACCGCTGACACGATCGCAGACAATCGTCCCGGCATCATTGCCTCCCTATTTCAGCTCCGCCGCGACATGCTCGGCATGCTGCTGATGCCCCTGGAAGATTTTCAGGCCGGTCTGCAGCAGGCTCTTCAGCTCGGCATTGCTGGCGGATGGAATGAGCTGGGTTTCCAGCGCGCCGTTGACCGTCTTGTGGTAGGCGACCTCGTTTGCGACATAGGCCTTGTCGAAGGCCGCACCATTTAGCTTGTCGAGTTCGGCGAGCTTATCGCTCGCCTGCTTTGACAGCGCCTTGCTGGTGTCGTTGTCTTCAGGCGTGACGTTCAGCTTCTTGACCAGCGCGAGCGCCTGCTTGTTGACGGCCTCATGGTCGCGCAGCATGTCCTCGGCAAATGCCTTCACGTCCTTGTTCTTGGCCTTCTTCTGCGCCTGCTTGGCTGCGTTGATGTCGATCACGCCCGCGGTGTAGGCGATGTGGGCGATCTGCGGATCGGTCGGCTTGTCGGCTGCTCTGGCGTCTTGCAGCAGCGCAGGGCTCGACAACAAAATTGCAGCGGCGATCGCCGCGCTCCAACGAACGAACATGGTTTGACACTCCTGTGGTGCCGGACGCTTTGCCGGCGCGTTGCTTCACAGGCGTTGGATGGAATTCTCGCGCGAACGTTCCCGAAAAACTTCAGCCGCCGATGCCGAGCCGCTTCAGCACCGACACGGTCAGCCGCTCGCAGCGCCACCCGGCGAACGGGAACGCATCCATCACCACCGGACCGATCTCCTTCTCGACGTTCTCGCGCAGCATGGTCCGCGCACGGTGCAGCCGCGTCTTCACGGTCTCGGGCTTGACGCCGAGCAGCTCGGCGGTCTCCTCGATGTTCATGCCTTCCATGACGCGTGCGACGAAGACCATCCGGAAGACATCCGGCAACTCATCGATGGCGCGCTCGACGACGCGCTGGATTTCACGTTGGGCCATGGTCCTTTCCGGATCGCCTGCGGGAGAAGCGGGAAATTTGATGATCTGCGCCTCGAGCATCGCTTCGGGCACCGAGCCGAGTTCGACATGCGGCCTGGCGCTTCGCGCCCGGCCAAGCGCCTCGTTGATGGCGATGCGCGACAGCCAGGTCGATAGCCCGGACTCGCCGCGGAAGCCGTCGAGATGGGTGAAGGCGCGGACATAGGTTTCCTGAACGACATCCTCGGCTTCGCTGTCGCTGCGCAGAATTCCGCGCGCCAGACGATAGAGCCTGCGGTTGTTGGCCTGCATGATCTCGCGCAACGCGGCCTCGTCACGGCCCCGCGCCCGCTCGACCAGTTCGGCTTCCAAGGTCCGTATTTCCGATGTTTTTGCGCCGGCGGATAGGCCGGCTGCGGTCCGTGGCATGGCGGTCACCTGCTCGATTGGCTTCGTTCCCGGACATTGGATGCCGCCCCAAGGGAAAGGTTCCCAACTTTCTGTCCCTCCCCTGGGGGAGGACCAGGGAATGTCCTAATCTGTCTCGATCGGGAGCGCCGGATCCCTCGCCCACTCGCCCATCGAGGCGTCGTAGAGCGTCAGCTTGTCGTAGCCGAGCTGCGTCAGCAACAGCAGGTCGATCGTCGCCGAGATGCCGCCGCCACAATAGCAGATCACATTCTTGTCGCGGGTGACGCCTGCCGCGGCGAATTTGGCTTCGGCATCGGCGAGCGAGGTCAGAGTCTTGTCGGCATTGACGAGCGTTGCCGCTGATACGTTGACGCTGCCGGGAATGCGGCCGGGCCGCCCGTAGCGACTCGGCTCGAGGCCGCGATGAAATTGTGGACCGAGCGCGTTGACGATAACAGTCGCGGAATCGCCGAGCCGTGCCTTCACTGCATTCTTGTCGACGAAGAAGCCAGCGCGCGGTGTGGCCTTGAAGGTCGTCGCCGGATAGCCCTTCGGGGCGCCTGTTACGACCGGCCGTCCCTCGTCCTTCCATTTGTCGAGGCCGCCGTCGAGCACCCGCGCGTCGACGCCGAGCGAGCGCAGCATCCACCAGACCCGCGTCGACCACATCATGGTGCCGATGCTGTAGAGGACGACCGACTTCGATGCATCGAGGCCGTGGCGGCCGAAGGCGGCCTCCAGCTGGGCCACATCAGCCATCATGAAGAATTGCTGCGCGGAGGCGTCAGAGAACTCGCCCTGCAGGTCGAGAAAATCGGCGCCCGGAACATGGCCCGCCTCGAACGTCTTGTCGCCGGGCACCGCGCGATAGGGCACGTCGCTGCCCGGCGGCACCGGCTCGTTGTAGGTCGTGCAGTCGTAGAGGCGCAGGTTGGGATCGCCGAGCTGGGCTGCGAGTTGCTCGGTGGTGATGAGGGGTGTTGGTTGGGTCATTCATTCCTCCCTCAGCGTCGTCCTGGCGAAAGCCAGAACCCATTGCCACAAGATCAAATTGTGGCGCACACGTGTAGCCACCCATCTTCGCAACAAAATGCAGTCGGGATAATGGGTCCTGGCTTTCGCCAGGGCGACACCCGGATGTGTGGGAAGTTTGTGCCGCTTACCTGCAATCCCTACTGCTTCAACGTCTCCAGAAACCGCACCGGCTCACCTTGCGAGGCCGTCACGAGCTCGCCCTGCCACATCACGCGGCGGCCGCGGACGAAGGTGCCGACGGGCCAGCCGGTGACGCGGACGCCGTCATAGGGGGTCCAGCCGGCCTTGGACGCGACCCATTTGTTGGTGATGGTCTCGCTGCGCTTGAGATCGACGACAGTGAAGTCGGCATCGTAGCCGGCGGCGATGCGGCCCTTGCAGGCCATATTGTAGAGGCGCGCGGGGCCGGTGCTGGTGAGATCGACGAACCTTGCCAACGACAGCCGGCCGGCATTGACGTGGTCGAGCATGAGCGGCACCAGCGTCTGCACACCGGTCATGCCAGAGGGCGAGGCCGGATAGGTCTTCTGCTTCTCTTCAAGCGTATGCGGGGCGTGGTCCGAGCCGAGCACGTCGATGATGCCCTGCTCGATGCCGCGCCAGATCCCGGCGCGATGATCGGCGCCGCGCACCGGCGGGTTCATCTGCGCCAGCGTGCCGAGCCGCTCGTAGCATTCGGGCGCGACCAGCGTGAGATGATGCGGCGTCGCCTCGCAGGACGCGACATCCTTGTGGTCGCGCAAAAATTCGATCTCTTCCTTGGTCGAGATGTGCAGCACGTGGATGCGCTTGCCGGTCTCGTGCGCGAGCTTGACCAGCCGCTGCGTCGCCATCAGCGCAGCGGTCTCGTCGCGCCACACCGGGTGCGAACGCGTGTCGCCCTCGATGCGCAGCGGCTTGCGTTCATTAAGACGGTATTCGTCCTCGGCGTGGAACGCGGCGCGGCGGCGGATCACCTGGAAGATGCGGCGCAGGCTCTCGTCGTCCTCCACCAGCAGCGCGCCGGTCGAGGAGCCGATAAACACCTTGACGCCGGCGCAACCGGGCGCACGCTCCAGCACCGGCAGATCCTGCACATTCTCGCGGGTGCCGCCGATGAAGAAGGCGAAGTCGCAATGCATGCGGTGATGGGCCCGCTTCACCTTGTCGGTGAAGGTGGCCTCGGTCACGGTCAATGGCGAGGTGTTCGGCATCTCGAACACGGCGGTGACGCCGCCCATCACGGCGCTGCGCGAGCCGGTCTCGAGGTCTTCCTTCTGCTCCAGCCCGGGCTCACGGAAATGCACCTGCGTGTCCATCACGCCGGGCAGGATGTGCAGGCCCTTGCAGTCGATCACCTCCGCGGCGGAAGCCTGGGACAGCGCGCCGATCTCGGCAATGCGGCCGTTGACGACGCCGATATCGCGGGCTCCCTCGCCGTCCTGGTTGACGACAGTGCCGCCCTTGAGGATCACGTCGAAACGCTGGGTCATGGCTGAAGGCCTCTCTCGTCCCCAAGCGCAGGGCTTGAGGTCTTGTCGTTTTTGCCTTGCGGGCTTACGTTCCGGAGCAACATGTCGCAAGAGATTTTCGTATGAAATCAGCGTTTCTTCCGGACCGGGGCGTGATCAAGGTCGCGGGCGAGGATGCGCGCAACTTCCTCAATGGCCTCGTCACGACCGATGTCGACAAGCTGAAACCGGGCCTGGGCCGATTCGGCGCGCTGCTGACGCCGCAGGGCAAGATCATCGTGGATTTCCTGATCACGGAAGCGCCTGCCGGGCATGGCGGTGGGTTCCTGATCGATTGCCCGAAGCCGCTTGCCGACGGCCTCGCCACCAAGCTGAAATTCTACAAGCTGCGCGCCAAGGTCACGGTGGAAAACCTGTCCGAGGATCTCGGCGTGCTCGTGGCCTGGGACGGCAAGCCTGCAGCCCAGCCCGACCTCGCCTTCACCGATCCGCGCAATGAGGACCTCGGCACCCGCATCCTGATTCCCGAAGATCTCAAACAGAAGCTGTCCGATCTGATCGGCGCCGAGATGGTCGACGCCGCCGCCTACGAGGCCCACCGCATCGCGCTCGGCGTGCCGCGCGGCGGGCTCGATTTCACGTACAGCGATGCGTTCCCGCACGAGACCAACATGGACCGCCTTTCCGGCGTCGATTTCGACAAGGGCTGCTATGTCGGCCAGGAGGTCGTCTCGCGCATGCAGCATCGCGGCACCGCGCGCACCCGTAGCGTCAAGGTGCTGCTCGAGGACTCCTCGCCCGAGCCCGGCGTCAGCGTTCTCGCCGGCGACAAGCCGGTCGGCACGATGGGCTCGTCGGCGCAGGGCAAGGGTATCGCGCTGGTGCGCATCGACCGCGTCGCTGATGCGCTCGATGCAGGACAGGCGCTGACTGCCGGCGGCCTCGCTGTGAGGCTTGCCGAACCAGACGTCGTGCGCATTCCAACGAAGCAACCCATCGCATGAGCCGTGCTCCCCGCCTGCATCCCGACGGAAAGACGCGTTGCCCCTGGCCCGGCGAAGATCCGCTCTACGTCGCCTATCACGACACCGAATGGGGCGTGCCGGAATACGACGACCGCGCGCTCTATGAGAAGCTGATCCTCGACGGTTTCCAGGCCGGCCTGTCCTGGATCACGATCCTGCGCAAGCGCGACAATTTCCGCAAAGCCTTCGACGATTTCCAGCCGGAAAAGATCGCACGCTACAACGAGAAGAAAGTTCACGCGCTGATGAACGATGCCGGCATCGTGCGCAACAAGGCCAAGATCGACGGCGCGATATCGAGCGCGAAATCCTATCTCGACATCATGGAGAAGGGCCCCGGCTTCTCGAAATTCCTGTGGGACTTCATGGACGGAAAGCCCAAGGTCAATCATTTCAAGACCACCGCGAGCGTGCCGGCCTCGACGCCGCTCTCCATGCAGATCTCCAAGGAGCTGTCCGCGCGCGGCTTCAAATTCGTCGGCCCGACGATCGTCTATGCCTTCATGGAGGCGACCGGCATGGTCAACGATCATCTCGTCGACTGCCATTGTCACGCGAGCTGCGGCAAGTCGCAGCGCAAGCCGCGCCTCAAGGCCAAATGACGGCCAGGAAATCGTCACGCGATGTGGCGTCTCGTGCCTGGCAGCGCATGCTGTCGGGCCGGCGGCTCGATTTGCTCGATCCCTCCCCGCTCGACATCGAGATTGCCGACGTCGCGCATGGGCTGGCGCGTGTCGCCCGCTGGAACGGCCAGACCATTGGCGCACACATATTCTCGGTCGCGCAGCATACGCTGCTGGTCGAAACCGTGATGCGGCACGAGAACCCCCGCGTCGATCAGCGCATGCGGCTTGCCGCGCTGCTGCATGACGCGCCCGAATATGTGATCGGCGACATGATTTCACCGTTCAAGGCCGTGCTCGACGGTCATTACAAAGCGGTCGAGAAACGCCTGCTCGGCGCCATCCACATCCGCTTTGGCCTGCCGCCGGTGCTGCCGGACGAGATCACGCTGGCGATCAAGGCAGCGGATCATGGCGCGGCCTATCTGGAGGCGACCGCGCTTGCCGGATTCAGTGAAAGCGAGGCCAAGCGCCTGTTCGGCAAGGACCCCGGCCTGTCCGACAGCGTCCGGCGCGACTATCTCACCCCCTGGACGGCTGCCCGGGCCGAGAAGCAGTTTCTGGAGCGGTTTGGCGCCGTATTTGCGTAGGTCCTGCAGGGCGGGCAATAGGGCCCTCGCGCCGCCCCCACTGATTTTGCGCAATGAGACGAAAGTGGTGGGTACGCTTCGCTTTGCCCACCCCGCCAACGCTCGCTATAATCTGCGGAAAAAGGTCCGCCATGATCCACGTCTGTTCTCTCGCCGCCCTCCCCGAAACCGTCCGCCTCACCAAGGCCAGCCACGTGCTGACCGTGATGGCCAATGTCGAGCAGGTGGCCCGGCCGGTGTCGGTGCTGCCGGCCAACCATCTCAAGGTGTCGATGGACGACATCACCGAGGAGATGGACGGCTTCGTCGCGCCATCGGAAACGCATATCGAGCAGGTGCTGAACTTCGTGCGCGGCTGGGACCGCGACGCGCCGCTGGTGGTGCATTGCTATGCCGGCATCAGCCGCTCCACCGCGAGCGCCTTTGCCGCCGTGTGCGCACTCAATCCGGATCGCGACGAGACCGAGATCGCGAAGAAGATCCGGGCAGCTTCCCCGATCGCCTCGCCGAACCGCCGCATCGTCGGCCTTGCCGACCGTGCGCTGGGCCGCAACGGCCGCATGCTGCGCGCACTCGACGAGATGGGCCCGGGCGCGATGATGGTCGAGGGCCGCCCCTTCGTGATCGAGCTCGAATGACAGTTGCGATCGCCATCGCATGAGCGAAAAGCTGCTGACGCCGATCGAGATCGGCCTGACTGCCGCGATCGTCGCGATCGAGGATCACGAGCCGCTGATCCTCACCGCGCGCGACAGTGACGGACTGGCGGGCCTGCCGTTCGGCCCGTTCGATGCGCCGAGCCATCGCACGTTCGAGATCGGCCTGCGGGCCTGGGTCGAGGAACAGACGGGGCTGCGGCTCGGCTATGTCGAACAGCTCTACACGTTTGGCGATCGCGGCCGGCATGCCGAGGCCGGCGACACCGGCGCGCACATGGTGTCGATCGGCTATCTCGCACTGACGCGCGCCATCGGCGGCGAACTGGCAGCCACGAGTGCGAGCTTCGCGCCATGGTATCGCTTCCTGCCTTGGGAGGACCGGCGAGAGGGCCCGCCCGCGATCATCGCGGACGACATCGTCCCGGCATTGACCGAGTGGGCCGAAGAGGAGACGCCGGAGACGACGCGCGCATTGCCGCGCAAGGATCGGGTGCGGTTCTATTTCGGTCTGGACGGCGCGTCCTGGGACGAGGAGCGCGTGCTCGACCGCTACGAGCTCCTGTATGAGGCCGGGCTGGTCGAGGAAGCACGGCGCGACGGCCGCCCTGCGGCATTAGCGCGCAAGGCCCTGTCCGCGCTCGGCACATCCATGCGCTTCGACCACCGCCGGATTCTTGCGACAGCGATCGCGCGACTGCGTGCCAAACTGAAGTATCGTCCTGTGGTCTTTGAACTTTTGCCCGCCGAGTTCACACTCACCGAATTGCAGTATACGGTGGAGGCGATCTCCGGCCGACACCTGCACAAACAAAATTTCCGCCGCCTGGTCGAAATGGAAGCCCTGGTCGAACCGACCGGGGTGATGTCGACACAGACGGGCGGACGTCCGGCGGCGCTCTACCGCTTTCGTCGCGACGTGCTCCAGGAGCGGCCTGCGCCGGGCTTGCGCGTACGCTCCCGGCGCTAACCCGAGATATGCGTGATCGGCCCCTGCCCGCCGATTGCCTGGAGGCTTTATGTCTGACGGCCCGTTTGACGTCTTCGCGCTGATCATTGCGGTCATCGCTTTCATCATCGCGATTAAGGCCTCCAGCCAAGCGGCTGAGCTGCGACGACGGCTGAGCTCGCTCGAAGAGACGTTCCACGCGCAACGGCCCGTGCAGCCGCCGCGGATCCCGGCAGATGTGTGGGCTGAAGCGTCCGCGACGAGTTCCGCAGCGCCGCCCCCGCTCGTGCCCCAAGCCGAACCGGGAGCCGAGGCGCCGCTCCCGCTCGTCACAGAGGATGTTTCGCCGCCACCGCTCGCAGCGAACACCGAGGCCGACGCGCCGCCGCTGCCCGCACCCGCGCCCGGCTTCGAGGAACGGCTCGGCACGCGCTGGGTGGTGTGGATCGGCGGCCTTGCGCTCGCGCTCGGCGGCTTCTTCATGGTGCGCTATTCGATCGAGGCCGGCCTCGTCGGCCCCGGCGTGCGCGTGTTCCTTGGCGGCGTATTCGCGCTGGCGCTGCTGGGGGCCGGCGAATGGTCACGCCGCAAGGAGAGCATCTCCAATATCGCCGCGCTGCCGATCGCCAACATTCCCGCGATCCTCACCGCTGCCGGTACGGCGGTGGCATTTGCGACCATCTACGCGGCTTACGCGCTCTATGGCTTCCTCGTCCCCGCGACCGCCTTCGTGCTGCTCGGCCTCGTTGCGCTCGGCACGCTGGCCGCGGCGCTGTTGCACGGGCCCGCGCTCGCGGGCCTCGGTGTGGTCGGCGCGTTCGTGACGCCGATCCTCGTCTCCAGCGGCAAGCCGGACTATTGGGCGCTCTACATCTATCTCGCGATCGTCACCGCCGCGAGCTTCGGCCTCGCCCGTATCCGGCTTTGGCGCTGGCTTGCAGTCACCACCATCGCCTTCGCCGTGCTCTGGATCTTCCCGGGGCTCGATACCAGCGACTTGCAGGTCGCGCCGCACGCTTTCCATGTGATCGCAGGCTTCGTTCTTGCCGCTCTTCTCGTCGTCTGCGGCTTCATGTTCGGCCCGACGATCGAGGACGGCGAGATCGAACCGGTCTCGTCCGGCTCGCTCGGTGCCTATCTGTTCGGCGCGATGCTGATCGTGCTGTCGAGCGCGCATGTGGACCTGGCGCTGATCGCCTTCGCGCTGCTGGTCGGCGCGACGCTGCTTGTCGCCTGGCGCGCGCCGGCGGCCACCGGCGCGCTCGGCTCAGCCGCCGCGACCGTCTTCGTCGTGTTCGCCGAATGGGCGGTGCGCGCCAATCCCGACATGCTGGTGCTGCCGGGCGGCCCCATCGCCGGCATCGCACCGACGGCGACCGATAGCGCGGTGACGCTGCATCTGGTGATGGCTGCGATCTTCGCTGCCGGCTTCGGCATCGCGGGCTTTCTCGCGCAGGGCCGTTCGAACTCGGCGATCATTCCAGTGGTGTGGTCGGTCGCGGCTGTCGCGACGCCGATCGCGATCCTGGTCGCGCTCTACGCACGCATCGCGCATCTCGACCGCTCGATTCCGTTCGCCATCCTCGCGGTGCTGCTCGCCGCCGCCTTTGGTGCTGCCACCGAAGCCCTTGCGCGCCGCGAGACCCGGCCGGGCGCCATGATTTCCACGGCCTTGTTCGCGACCGGCACGCTCGGTGCGTTGGCGCTGGCGCTGACATTTGCGCTGGAGAAGGGCTGGCTCACGATCTCACTGGCGCTGATGTCGCTCGGCACCGCCTGGATCTCGATGCAGCGGCCGATCCCGTTCCTGCGCTGGCTGGCCGCGATCTTCGCAGGCCTCGTCACCGCACGGATCGGCTATGACCCCCGCATCGTCGGCGACGCCGTCGGAACCACGCCGATCTTCAACTGGCTGTTGTGGGGCTACGGACTGCCGGCGGCATCGTTCTGGGCGGCGAGCCTGTTCCTGCGCCGACGCGCCGACGACGCCCCGCTGCGCATGGTCGAGAGCGCCGCGATCCTGTTCACCGCGCTGCTTGCCTTCATGGAGATCCGCCATTTTGCGACCGGCGGCGACGTGACGTCGGCACCGTTGCTGCTCGAATGCGCGCTGCAGGCCTGCGTCGCGCTCGCCATGGCGATCGGGCTGGAGCGTCTGCGGCAGCGCAGCCGCAGCATCGTGCACAATGTCGGCGCGGTCGTGCTCACGGTGATCGGCGGGCTCGTCGGTGTGTTCGGCCTCCTGATCCTGGAGAACCCGCTGCTGTGGCGCACTGACGTTGGCGGCGCCGTGTTCAACCTGCTGCTGCTCGGCTACGCACTGCCAGCGGTGTTGATGCTGCTGCTGTCCTATGCCGTGGTTGGCGAACGCGGCAAGGCCTACGCCAACACGATTGCGGGCGGCGCGCTGCTGTTTGCGCTTGCCTATGTCACGCTGGAGATCCGCCGTTTCTATCACGGCCCGATCCTCTCCGCCGGGGCGACGACGGGCGCCGAGCAATATACCTATTCGATCGGCTGGCTCGGCTTCGGCGTGGTGCTGCTCGGCGTCGGCATTCTCGTCAATTCCGAGCGGGCGCGGCTGGCATCGGCCGTCGTGATCGCGTTGACGATCCTGAAGGCGTTCGTCATCGACATGTCGACGCTGACAGGCGTCTACCGCGCGCTGTCGTTCATGTGCCTCGGCATCGTGCTGGTCGCGATCGGCTGGCTCTACCAGCGCATCCTGTTCCGGCGGCAGGTCGCACCGCCGCCGGCTCCGCAGACGAGCATGTGAGAATCAGGCCGCGCGAACCGATTCCAGGAATTGCGCGACCTCGACCTTGAGACGGGTGCTGTCCGTCGCCAGCGATTTCGCCGCCGACAGCACCTCAGTCGAAGCCTCGCCGGTCTCGATCGCGCCGCGCTGCACGTTGGTAATGTTCGACGAGACCTCCTGCGTGCCGACCGAGGCCTGCTGCACGTTACGCGAGATTTCCTGCGTGGCCGCGCCCTGCTCCTCGACTGCGGCAGCGATGGCTGCAGCGACCTCGGACAGCCGCTCGATGGTGCCGCCGATCTCCTGGATGGCACTGACCGATTCCTGCGTCGCCGCCTGGATGCCCGCGACCTGCGCCCCGATCTCACCGGTCGCTTTCGCGGTCTGCTCGGCCAATGCCTTGACCTCGGACGCGACGACGGCGAATCCGCGGCCCGCTTCGCCGGCACGTGCGGCCTCGATGGTCGCATTCAGCGCCAGCAGATTGGTCTGGCCCGCGATGGTGTTGATGAGCTCGACGACATCGCCGATGCGGGAGGCAGCCTGCGACAGCGCATTGACGCGGTCGTTGGTCCGCGTCGCCTGCTCGACGGCCTCAGCGGCCATTCGCGCCGAGTCCTGCACGCGACGGCTGATCTCGGTGATGGAGGACGACAGCTCCTCCGAAGCGGATGCCACCGCCTGGACGTTGGTCGAGGCTTCCTCGGAGGCGGCCGCGACGACGGTCGCGAGTTCCTGTCCGCGCTGCGCGGTGTTGGTCAGCGTCGAGGCGGAGGCCTCGAGCTCGGTGGAGGCCGAGGACACGGTCCCGACCACCTCGCCGATCATGGCTTCGAATTTGCGGGTGATGGCGTCGACGCGGCGGCCGCGTTCGATCTTGGCTTCGGCATCGCGCGCAGCGGCCTCGTCGGCGGCCTTCTTGGCGATCAGCGCCTCCTTGAAGATCTGCAGTGCATCCGCCATCGATCCGATCTCGGTCTTCTCGCCGCGATGCGGCACCTCGGCCGAAAGGTCGCCCTCGCCGAGCGACTGCATCGGGCGGATGATTGAGGCAATGCCACGAGAAACGTCGCGCACGAGATAATAGGCGGCGCCGATCGCGATCACGACCGAGAGCACGATGATGCCGACCAGCACGCGGAAGATCATCGCGTAGCTATCGGCGGCCTGCTTCGTCTCAAGCTCGGCGCCGCGGTTGTTGAGCTCGATGCCCTTCTGAAGCAGGGGGTCGGCGGCCTGGGCCATCTTCGCAACCTTGGTCTGCAGTAGCTCGTTGGCGTCGGCCGGGAAGCGGCCGACATTCTTGCGCGACAGCGCCATCACGTCCTGCACGCCGTTCAGATACTCGGCCCACGCCGTGCTCCATTGCCCATAGAGCGAGCGCTCTTCGGCGGAGGTGATCAGCGGCTCGTAGACCTTGCGCGTCTGGTCGATACGCGCCCGGAGCGAGGCGAGGCGCTTCTCGGCGGCGTCCTTGCCCTCAACGGTGTCCTGCATCAGATGCAGACGCAGCGCGACGCGCAGCTCGTTGATGTCGGCGCGAAGCGAGCCGAGCGCGCGCACGCTGGGCAGCCAGCTCTCCGCGATCTCGACCGTATGGGAATTGATGTTCTGCATGGTGCCGATCGCCGTCACGCCGACACCGGCGAGCGAAAGGACGAGGACCGACAGCACGGCCAGAAGCTTGAAGACGATGGACAATTTCGACATCACGACAAATCCCGATGTTACCTCGCAATACGCAAACCACCTGCGCCGCAAATCGCCACGAAGATGGCGAGACGGAGGTCAGTTCAACAATGCTGGCTGGTTCTTATCCCGTGAGATTGCACCTATAGTCGCAAGTAGGCGTTAACAGAGACCTACGTAAAATTACGGGACACTTCCGACAGTCGCAATTTCTCTTGCAACCATCTGTTGCAGCTCGCAGCCACCTCATGCTGCCACGCGCAGCCGGTCCGCTTGCGCCGCAACATGCGACCAACGCGGCAGCGGCTCACGCCGCCCGTACCGATTCAAGGAAGCGCGCGACCTCGCTCTTCAGCCGGTTGCTCTCCTGCGACAGCGATTGCGCAGCCGAATGCACCTGCGCCGAGGCGGCCCCGGTTTCGCCTGCGCCGCGCTGAACGTCGCCGATATTTGCCGAGACCTCCGAGGTGCCGTGCGCGGCGTGCTGGATGTTGCGGGAGATCTCCTGGGTAGCGGCGCCCTGCTCCTCGACCGCGGCGGCGATGGTCGACGAGATCTCCGACATCCGTGCGATGGTGTCGCCAATCTCCTTGATCGCACCGACCGAGTCTTGCGTCGCGGTCTGGATCGCACCGATGTGCTGGCTGATCTCGCCGGTCGCCTTCGCAGTCTGCTCGGCGAGCGCCTTCACTTCGGTCGCGACCACGGCAAAGCCCTTGCCGGCTTCGCCCGCCCGCGCCGCCTCGATCGTTGCATTCAGCGCCAGCAGATTGGTCTGGCTGGCGATGGTGTTGATCAGCTCGACCACGTCGCCGATGCGGGAGGCGGCCTTGGTCAGCTCGGCGACGCGCGCATTGGTGCGCTGGGCCTGCTCGACCGCGACATCGGCGACACGCGCCGATTCCTGCACCTGGCGGCTGATCTCGGAGATCGAGGAGGTCATTTCCTCGCTCGCTGAAGACACCGACTGCACGTTCGCGGAGGCCTCTTCGGAGGCGGCCGCCACGACGGTGGCAAGCCCGTTGCCGCGCTCGGCGGCCTGCGTCAGCGTGTTCGAAGATGCTTCGAGCTCGGTTGCAGCCGACGAAACAGTATCGATGATCTCGCCAACCGCGCCTTCGAAATTATCCGCGAGCCGGTGCATGTCGGCCTTGCGCTGCTGGTGCCCGCGCGCCTCGGCCTCGATCTGCTCGATGCGCAGCCGCTCGGCCTCCGCCATGCTGGTCCTGAACACCTCGACGGCGCCGGCCATCTCGCCGATCTCGTCCCTGCGCCCGACGCCGGGGACGGAAATCGAAAGCTCGCCGCGCGCAAGCCGCGTCATCGCACCGACCATGCCGGCAAGCGACTTCGAGATCGAACGCCCCAGAAGGAAGCCGACCGCGGCGAGCACGACGACGGTAACGCCGAAGGCGACCATCATCCACATGCGCACGGCATCGCGGGTCGCAGCTTCCGCGACGTCGGCCTTCCTGTAGAGGTCTTCGACTGTGTTGCGCACCTCGATCATGCTCGGTTCTAACCCACGGAACGTTTTCATCATGCTGGCGTCGAGGGCCGCAGTTTGCTGCGCCGTCTCCACCCACGCCGTGAACTCGGACTGGTATTTCTGCAGCTTGGCTGTGATGTCGTTCATCACTACCATAGGGATTGCGACGACCTCTATCGCCTTGGAGAACTCGACTGCGGCCTTCTTCATCTCGGCGATGTATTTTGGGTCGCGCCGCAGCATGAAGTCCTTCTCGTGCCGGCGCATCATCAGCATCCAGCTGGTGGACCTGGGATCGTCGATCTCCTTGAGCTTGGCCTCGATGTCGTGCACGGCGGCGCGGAGCGAGCCGGAGAGGCCCAGAGTCTCGTTTAGGCCGAGCCGGGTCTCCGCGGCCACCAATGCGCCGAAGTCCGACGCGTATCGCTTGAAGCCGTCCTGGGCCTGCTTCATCCGGTCGGACAGCGCGCCCAAGCCGCCGGCCGACATCAGCCGCTCCACCTCGTCGAAATCGCGATTGATCGGCCCGATCAATTCGGCATGGGCCTTGGCGTAGCTCTCGTTGCGGCGCTGCTGAAAGTTCTTCTCGTTGCGGCGGGCCTCCAGCATCTCGATGGAGAGCTGCTTGTCGAGGTCAGCGATCGCGCGAGCGCGGTTGGCGACGGCACGGGAGGCATCCTGGGAGAGGCTGCCGATCTGGTAGATCGAGCCAAAAGCGACGAGGCCGACGAGACCGAAAAGTCCGATCGCCATGACCTTGTGGGTGAGACGGATGGAAAGGCCGCTCATGAGTGTGCTCCAATACGTCGATACGCAATACGGGAGGGCGACTCAGCGCCCGGAATATTGCGGGCATCATGACTGCATCGGTTTTCCGGAAGGTTAACCCTGCGCGGTCTTCGTCGCGGCTCCGCAATATGCACGCGCGCAAACGCCGCGCTTCTACGCGCGGCGGTTGCAGTTCTCTCATGATATGCGCCCGTCAGGCGGCGCGCACGGTGTCGAGGAACTTGCCGACCTCGAGCTTGAGGCGGTTGCTGTCGCCGGACAGCGACTGCGCGGCTGCCAGCACCTGCGACGATGCCGAGCCGGTTTCGCCTGCACCGCGCTGCACGTCGGTGATGTTGGACGAGACCTGATGAGTGCCTTCGGCCGCCTGCTGCACGTTGCGCGAGATCTCCTGCGTTGCCGCGCCCTGCTCCTCGACGGCCGCAGCGATCGTGGACGATATCTCGGACAGCTTTTCAATGGTGTTGCTGATGGCGCTGATGGCGGCGACCGAGTCCTGCGTCGCCGCCTGAATGCCGGAAATCTGCTGGCCGATTTCGCCGGTCGCCTTCGCGGTCTGCTCCGCCAGCGCCTTCACTTCGGAAGCCACCACGGCAAAGCCGCGACCGGCCTCGCCGGCGCGTGCCGCCTCGATGGTGGCATTGAGCGCCAGCAGATTGGTCTGGCCGGCGATGGTGTTGATCAGCTCGACCACGTCGCCAATGCGCGCCGCCGCCTTGGACAATTCGCCGACACGGTCGGTCGTGGTTCGGGCCTGGGTTACCGCCTCGCTCGCGACCCGCGCCGATTCCTGCACCTGGCGGCTGATCTCGGTGATCGAGGACGACAGCTCTTCGGTCGCAGAGGCAACCGACTGCACGTTGGTCGAGGCCTCCTCGGAGGCCGCAGCAACCACTATCGTCAGCTCCTGTGCCCGCTCCGCCGTCGAGGTCAGCGTCGAGGCCGAAGCCTCGAGCTCTGTCGCGGCGGAGGAGACCGTATCGACGATCTCGCCGACGGCGCCTTCGAAACTGTCGGCAAGCCTGCGCATATCGGCCTTGCGCTGCTCGGCCGCCACCTGGTCCTGTCGCATCTTGGCTTCCGCTTCTTCGCGCGCCTTCTGCTCGGATACGGTCTTGAATTTCTCGACGGCACCGGCAACGCCGCCGACCTCGTCCTTGCGGCCGAGGCCCGGCAGCACCACGGCGAAGTCGCCGCCGGCGAGCTTCTCCATTGCGGCAGTCAGGGCGCGCATCGGACGGGCAATGCTGAAGATCGAGAAGACGCAGGCGCCGATCAGGACGAGCGCGACCAGCACGCCTGCGATCAATGACGTCCGCGCAACGGACGCAGCCTGCGCTTCCGCCGCCGTGCGCGCCTCCTCACTCCTGTGCTTGGCGAAGTTCGTGATTTCGTCGGCGAGCTCCGATATTTCCGCGTTGATCGGCGCCAACGTTTCCTTGCGGATGCGGTCGATCTCGGCGGTCAGCTTTGCCAACTGCGTCGCCGCTTCGCCGTCCTTCTTCGACTCGAGTGCGAGCTCCTGCTTGCGGATCGCCTCGATTTGCTGCTCGCCCTTCTGGAAATTTCCGATCAACACGGTCAGGCGGTCGATACGCTTGTGGTTCTCCGGCGATTGCGAAAGCCTTGCCATTTCACCCGAGAACTTCAGGGCCGACGTCTGCCGGTCATTGAAATAGCTGGCGGCTTTCTGCATCTCGGTCGGTGAGCTCGACATCAGGATGTCGCGAATGCCGATCTGCATGCCCCGCACCGACGATTTCGCTTCCGCGGCATTGAGCGCGATCGCCTGCTGTCTCGATGCGCCATCGCCGAACTTCTGGACCTCGGCGCCTCCGCTCATCTGGAGGAGGATCATCACGGCGACGAGCGCGAGGGTCAGCGCCGAGGTGATGGCGAGCTTGGTGCCAATTCGCAGGTTCTGAATGATCATCATCGAAAAATATCCTTGGGATACGCATTGTCGCGACCAAGCGCGTGAACAGCTGGGAAGGATATCTGACGAGCCCTCCATTAACGTTAAGCGCGAGAGCGGCGCCGCTTAGGTAGAAATACTGAATGCGCCGCTCGAATTGCCGGGTTACCGCAACTATCCCGCGCAATCGGAACATGCTTCGCGAATTTGCGAGGTCCGCGTGCGTTAACGTCTACCCCCTACGAGGTCGCTCCGCAGACGCAACCGATTTCGGATTCGGTTGCGACTGCGCGATGCCGCGTCACGCTGCGCGCACGGTATCGAGGAAGTTGCCGACCTCGAGCTTAAGGCGGTTGCTGTCTCCGGAGAGCGACTGGGCCGCCGCCAGCACCTGCGACGACGCCGAGCCGGTCTCGCTCGCCCCGCGCTGCACGTCGGTGATGTTGGCCGAGACCTGATGGGTGCCTTCCGCCGCCTGCTGCACGTTGCGGGAGATTTCCTGTGTCGCCGCGCCCTGCTCTTCCACGGCAGCCGCGATGGTGGAGGAAATCTCCGAGAGCTTCTCGATAGTGCCGCTGATGTCCTTGATTGCGTCGACCGAATGCTCGGTCGCGGTCTGGATGCTGGCGATCTGCTGCCCGATCTCGCCGGTGGCCTTCGCGGTCTGTTCGGCGAGTGCCTTGACCTCGGAGGCGACGACCGCAAAGCCGCGACCGGCTTCGCCGGCGCGCGCGGCCTCGATGGTCGCGTTGAGCGCCAGGAGATTGGTCTGACCCGCGATGGTGTTGATCAGCTCGACCACGTCGCCGATCCGCGTCGCCGCCCTGGACAATTCGCTGACACGCTCGGTGGTGACACGCGCCTGGCCGACAGCTTCGTTGGCCACGCGGGCCGATTCCTGCACCTGCCTGCTGATCTCGGTGATAGAGGACGATAGCTCCTCGGTCGCCGACGCCACCGCCTGCACGTTGGTCGACGCCTCCTCGGAGGCCGCAGCAACCATGGTCGTGAGCTGCTGCCCGCGCTCCGCGGTCGATGTGAGCGTCGACGCCGAGGCTTCGAGTTCGGTCGCTGCCGAGGACACGGTATCGACAATCTCCCCGATGGCGGCTTCGAAGCCGTCGGCCAGCTTCCGCATATCCGCCTTGCGCTGCTCGTCTGCCCGCCGCTCGGCCGCAGCGTGATCGCCGCGCATGCGTTCGACTTCGAGGCCGTTTTGCTTGAAGACTTCGACGGTCCGCGCCATCTCGCCGACCTCGTCACCTCGGCGGGTGCCTGGCACGACTGTCGTGAAGTCGCCATTGGCGAGCCCACCCATCGCAACCGAAATGGCTGATAGCGGCTTGAGGATCCGGCCAAAGGTGATCCAGAAACTGAGGCCAGCGAGCATCACCGAGGCGCAGAGCAACACGGCCGTGAAAGCGAAATTACGAGTGCTGCCTTCTGCCTGCATCGTGGCTTCGCGGTCAGCGGCCGCGCCAATGACTTCACCGAGCTTCAGCACCGCATTGATGCCGGCAGTGGCCCGCGTGAAGTATTCGGGTCCGGTGATCTTGTAGTCCCCGCCTTCGCCACCGGCGAGCACAATTGCCCGCGTTTCGCCGTAGGCTCCAAAATAGGACTTCTCGACCTCCGTCATCGCCTCGCCGATCTGCACGGCGAGGTCGGAGCGCAGCCGCACCGGCAATACCGTGTCCCATGCGAGTTCGACCTTGGCTCGCAGCGCCGAAAGGCGCTCATAGCCCTCCATCCCGAGCTTCGCGCGCGCACCGACGACCCCAGCCAGCAGGGCCCGCTCCCTTCCGGCATTCTCGGCCATCTGAGCTGTCAGATGTCGCAAGCCGATGAGCTGAGCCAGCCTTGCCACGGGCGGGCTGGTGAGCGTTTCGAGCGTCAGCCGCAAGCGGTTGCTCGCGACGTCGATCACCTCCGTAATTGTCGGCGCGAAGCCATCTACGAGGTCAGGCTCGCGTTCGACGCGCGGGCGCGACATTCCCGCATCGGCCTTCTCACGCAAGAGACGCAGCGCCTCAAAATTCGACGCGGCGTCCGCAATCTGTCTTTGCCCCGCCGTCATTTCGGGAATCGCGCTGATATCGAGGGCGGCTTGGCGAAAGGCCTCGTCGGCCGTCGCGCGCGCCTTGGCGATTTCGGCACGGCGCTCGGGGCTGACGACATCAGGAGACTTCAGCACGGCGTTGGTCAGCCCGCGTTCAATCGCCCAATGTCCTGCGCTGCGCAGCAGCAGATGGGCAACTGCATTGACCTTCAGGAATGCCTCGGACTCTCGCCTCTTGAGGATGGCCTCATAGGCGATGAATCCAGCCGAGGCCAACCCCAGCAAGACCAGGGCAGAGATGATGATCGGCAAGATCGTGCCGATCCGAACATTTCCAAGCCGACTCCACGCGCTGGCGGCCTGAGTTCGGACCTGCTGATGATGAGCAGGGCTCAACATGCTAAGTTTCCCCCAAAGGAAACACGCAGCCAAGTCCTTGCCGGCTGCATGGACGTTGATCGCCCTTGCCGGAGAATCTAGTCCTCGAGTTTCGCATTCTGGTTAACGGGAGGGCCCGGAGAAATACTGAGATTTCAGCCCAAATAATTGAAATGGAAGAGATAATTTCGCGAGTAAGTTGTAAATTTCAGCTGGAGGTCGCCGCCGTTTGCTTTTGCAGCCGATGTTCGCCGAAGGCATGCGCGAGACGTTCGCGGCGGCGATCGGATGCAAAAACGCCCCGCCTGAGAGAGGCAGGGCGTCTCTCTAACTGTCTGGAACGAGGTTCTTAGGCAGCCCGCACGGAATCGAGGAATTTGCCGACCTCAAGCTTGAGGCGGTTGCTGTCGCCGGACAGCGACTGCGCGGCTGCCAGCACCTGCGACGATGCCGAGCCGGTTTCGCCTGCACCGCGCTGCACGTCGGTGATGTTGGACGAGACCTGATGAGTGCCTTCGGCCGCCTGCTGCACGTTGCGCGAGATCTCCTGCGTCGCCGCGCCCTGCTCCTCGACGGCCGCAGCGATCGTGGACGATATCTCGGACAGCTTTTCAATGGTGTTGCTGATGGCGCTGATGGCGGCGACCGAGTCCTGCGTCGCCGCCTGAATGCCGGAAATCTGCTGGCCGATTTCGCCGGTCGCCTTCGCGGTCTGCTCCGCCAGCGCCTTCACTTCGGAAGCCACCACGGCAAAGCCGCGACCGGCCTCGCCGGCGCGTGCCGCCTCGATGGTGGCATTGAGCGCCAGCAGATTGGTCTGGCCGGCGATGGTGTTGATCAGCTCGACCACGTCGCCAATGCGCGCCGCCGCCTTGGACAATTCGCCGACACGGTCGGTCGTGGTTCGGGCCTGGGTTACCGCCTCGCTCGCGACCCGCGCCGATTCCTGCACCTGGCGGCTGATCTCGGTGATCGAGGACGACAGCTCTTCGGTCGCAGAGGCAACCGACTGCACGTTGGTCGAGGCCTCCTCGGAGGCCGCAGCAACCACTATCGTCAGCTCCTGTGCCCGCTCCGCCGTCGAGGTCAGCGTCGAGGCCGAAGCCTCGAGCTCTGTCGCGGCGGAGGAGACCGTATCGACGATCTCGCCGACGGCGCCTTCGAAACCGTCGGCAAGCCTGCGCATATCGGCCTTGCGCTGCTCGGCCGCCACCTGGTCCTGTCGCATCTTGGCTTCCGCCTCCTCGCGCGCCTTCTGCTCCGACACGATCTTGAATTTCTCGACGGCACCGGCAACGCCGCCGACCTCGTCCTTGCGGCCGAGACCCGGCAGGACAACAGAGAAGTCACCACCAGCGAGCTTGTCCATGGCAACCGTGAGCGCGCGGATCGGCCGCGCGATGGTCAGGAAGGACATCAACCACGAACCGATGAGGACGAGCACGGCGCACGCACCGACCACCATGCCGAGACGCTCGCTCGCGGCCATCTCCTGGCTCGCGGCAGCGATTTCTTCATCGCTCTTGTGCTTGGCGAAATCGGCAATCTCGCTGGTCAAATTGTCCAGCTGTGTGGCAAGCGGCAGCGTCACCTCGCGGATCTGGCGCGCGCCTTCCTCGGAAATCTTGGCGGCGCGGACGGGGTCCGTGGCCGCAACCGCAATGGCCTCGCTGCGAACAGAGGCGTTCTGCTGCGCGCCCTTCAGGTAATCGGCCGACGTAGACCTGAGCTTCTCCATCCGCGCGCGGTTTTCCGGGGCGTGCGACAACCTGAGCATGGAATCGACAACGCCGTTCAGTGCTTTCGACCGCTCCAGCAGAAGCTCGCTCGCCTTTTGCAAGTCACCCTGATTGTTGGCGAGACGCATGTCCCGTACGGCGAGTTGCAAGCCGCGTATCCCAAGCTTGGCTTCGGTGGCCTCGCGCACCAATTCCTGCTGCGCAATCGCTGCCTGGTTGGAATGACGCACGGTGTTGTTGCCCATGACCTGGCTCGCGATCATGGCGCCGACGAGAATAACGCCGAACGCCGAAGCGAGCGCGAGCTTGGTACCGATTTGCAGATTCTGAATGAGTCTCGACATGAGGGCGTTTCCCGGGTTGCGCGGCCAAGTCATTGTCGGCCGCCCTCGGCGTTGATCGCCCTTGCCTAAAAACTGAGCTTCAGGTGTGGTGATCCGGTTAACGATCGCCCCCGGACAAATACCGGACTTACCGGAAAATCCTTGAAAAACGGCACGGTCTGCGCGCTTAACAGGTTAACCACACGCAGCGGTAGGATGCCCGATTTCTAGCCAGTGCGACCAAGGGCCTTTTGGCCCTCGCCGATCAGGCTAATCCGGAACACCGGCTCCTTGTTCTCGTCGAGCAGCTCCATGCGCCATTCGGCGTTCGGCTTCAGGCTGCGCGAGATGCCGCCGAGCAGATTGGCACAGACTTCGGTCATCTCGGTCCAGGCCGCGGCGCGGTCCTCGAACTCATATGGCTGGTCGGCAGCACCGGAATAGCGGCCCGTGCTGATACGGAAGAAGTACAGCGACATCGTTGAACCCTTTTATCGGGCCGCGCCCCCGGCCGTACGCAAACTGGGGCGCGAACAGCTACCAACGCATGAAAGCCGCCGTCCGTATGACTACGGCGCGGCGGCTTCGTGTCTGATGGCAGCTCTCAACGACAAAGTGCGCGGACTGTCCCGCGCACCAACTCACTGGGTGGAGCGGCGCAGCTCCAGCGGGGCATCGTCCCCGGCGGGCTCCGATTTGACTTGCGGCTTCACCGGCTCGAGCCGGCTACTCTCGACGCGCGGGGTCTCGACACGCGCGGCGACTTCGGTGTTGGGCGTGCCGACCGAACCCGTGTGTTCCGACGTGCGCAGCGAGCGCGGCCGCGCCACGGCGCGCGCCATCAGCATCTGGTTGCCGCCCTGATGATGGAAGTCGCAATAGGCGAAGCCCATCCCCGATACCGAGCCGCGGAAACTGCGATCGTCGGTCTTTTCAAGGTTGAAACAGGGCTCGAACGGAATGCCCTTGATGGAGGCGCAGACGTTCTGGCCGCGGATCTGAAGCGTGTTGCCGGGCAGGCGGAGATGTTTCACCGGACCTGCACCCGAGAACTGCACGGCGCCGGCGGCGCCGAGGTCGTCCATGATGCGGCCAGCGCCGCGGGTGCCGTCAAAGCAGGTGAAAGCAAACACCTTCCCGGCGACGAAGCGGCGCGCCTCATCGGCGTTCATGCTTCCAGCAATGGCCGGCGCAAGCGTCGCTACCGCCGTGACCGCCCCCAACACAATACGCGCAAGCATGCTCAACTCCGAACCAACCCCGCAGCGGGCTATGCCTTATCTCTTTACCCGCTGCTTACCATACTAACCATGGCGACATTGAAGCAGCATGGTTGGTAAAGTCTGAACGCCGTTAGACAATTTTTACAACGGTGCGACCGCGGACTTGGCCGGCCAGGATTTTCGCGCCCCACTCCGGAACGTCGGAAAGCGAAATTTCGTGAGTAATTTCAGCTAGTTTTGTCCGATCCAGATCGGACGCCAGGCGCTGCCAGGCGGCTTTCCGCGGCTCGATCGGACACATCACGGAATCGATGCCGAGAAGGCACACCCCGCGCAAAATGAAGGGAGCGACGGAAGACGGCAGGTCCATGCCGGCAGCCAAGCCGCACGCCGCGATCGCGCCGCCGTACTTCGTCATCGACAGCAGGTTTGCGAGCGTAGTCGAGCCGACGCTGTCGACGCCACCCGCCCAGCGCTCCCTCGCAATGGGCTTGGCAGCCGCCGACAATTCGTTGCGGTCGATCACCTCCGTCGCGCCGATCTCTTTCAGATAGTCCGCTTCGGACGCACGGCCGGTGGACGCGATGACGTGATAGCCGAGCTTTGAGAGCACGGCGGTCGCAACCGAGCCGACGCCGCCCGCCGCGCCCGTCACCACGACCGGACCGCTCTTCGGCGATACTCCGTGCTTCTCCAGCGCAAGCACGGACAGCATCGCGGTGAAGCCGGCGGTGCCGATCGCCATGGCGTCGCGCGCCGACAGGCCCTGCGGAAGAGCGACCAGCCAGTCGCCTTTCACCCGCGCCTTCTCGGCATAGGCCCCGAGATGCGTCTCGCCCATGCCCCAGCCGGTGCAGACGACCTTGTCGCCCGCCTTCCATTGCGGATGCGAGGACTGCTCGACCGTGCCGGCGAAATCGATGCCGGCAATCATCGGGAAGCGGCGCACCACCGGCGCCTTGCCGGTGAGCGCAAGGCCGTCCTTGTAGTTCAAGGTCGACCATTCCACGCGGACGGTTACGTCGCCCTCCATCAGCTCGGCTTCGTCGAACTGCGTGAGCTGCGCGGTGGTGCCCTTGTCCGCCTTGTCGATCCGGATCGCCTTGAACGTCGCCACAGCAAAACTCCCTGACTTGTTTCAGGGGATGTTTAGCCGATCAGGCAGGCTGCGCAACCGCCCGCTGGACCGGTTTCTCCACGATCGGAAGATTGATCAGCGCCGAGAGCACGCCGAACAGGATCGAGAGCCACCAGATCGGCGTGTAGGAACCGAACCGCTCGAACACGATGCCGCCGAGCCAGACGCCGAGGAAGCCGCCGACCTGATGGCTGACGAAGGCGAAGCCATAGAGGGTGGCGAACCAGCGCGTGCCGAACATGATCGCGACCAGCGCCGAGGTCGGCGGGACGGTCGACAGCCAGGTCAGGCCGGAGACCGCGCCGAACGCAATCGCCGAGAACGGCGTGATCGGGAACGAGATGAAGGCAAGCGTCGCAAGCGCGCGCGTTAAATAAATGGTCGAGAGGATGTAGCGCTTGGGCAGGCTGTTCTGGAGATAGCCGACGCTCAGCGATCCCATGATGTTGAACAGGCCGATCGCGGCGATCACCCAGCCGCCGATTTGCGTGGAGATGCCGCTGTCGACCAGAAAGGCCGGCAGATGCACCGTGATGAAGGCAAGCTGGAAGCCGCAGGTGAAGAAGCCGAGCACCAGCAGCACGTAGGAGCGATGGCCGAAAGCTTCCGCGAGCGCTTTGGTGAAGGTCTGCTGGTCCGCAGGCGGCGCGTTTGCGGTGCTTGCGACCGGCGGCGTCGAGAGCGCCAGCGCCAGCGGGATGATCAGCAGCATCAGGAAGCCGAACACGGTGAGCGCCTGCTGCCAGCCGAAATTGTCGATCAGGGCCACACCGATCGGCGCGAACAGGAATTGCCCGAACGATCCCGCCGCAGTGCCGGCGCCGAGCGCAAGGCCGCGCTTCTCGGCCGGCAAGAGCTTGGTAAAGGCCGACAGCACCAGATTGAACGAGCAGCCGGCGAGACCGAAGCCGACCATGACGCCAGCACCGATGTTGAGGGACAGCGGCGTCGAGGAATAGCGCATCAGGAGCAAGCCGCCGGCATAGAGCAGAGCGCCGACGCACATCACCCGGAACAGGCCGAAGCGATCGGCGACCGCACCGGCGACGGGTTGGCCCAGTCCCCACAGCAAATTCTGAAAGGCAATCGCGAGGCCGAACACGTCGCGGCCCCAGGCATATTCATGACTCATCGGCTGCACGAAGAAGCCCAGCGCCGAGCGCGGGCCGAAGCCGAGCATCCCGATCGCGCAGCCGCAGAGAATGATGATCGCCGGCGTGCGCCAGGAGGAGGAACGGGAGACCGAACCGAGCTCACCCATCTGTGTCGACATGCTGTTCCTCGTGCGTCGCGGTTTCGCAAATGGCAGCCGCGAGCGAGCTCGTTTAATGCATCTGCATGAAAACCCCAAGTCAAAAACGATTGCATTCCGAGAAGAGCTGGCGCGGGAGCATTGCATTTCCTCGCGGCCTCGTCCGACGCGCCGGGCGCCCGACCTGACGGAAATGTGTGCGGTGAGATCTGGCGGCTCCCAACATGACGTGCTATTTACTATTTGCTCAGATCGAGCATATCGAATGGATCTCCGGCCCGTCGGCCGGATTTCTCAGGCTCTATATATGCTCATGATGAGTATAAATAACATGCACGGAGGCTTCGATGCCGCTAACTGGAATTTACGGCCCCGACGACTTTGCGAACCGGCCGCAGGGCCACGTCATCACCCCGGCACGGGCCGAGCAGGCGCGAACCGGACCTCCGCTGCCGATGCCTTCGCTGGAATGGACGCCGGAGGTCGAGCGAGCCACCGCGCCGCTTTACGAGCGCGTGAAACACGTCATCCCGCCAATCGAATGGCCGCTGATGGCCCCGACGATCAAGGCGATCAACGAGCTGAAGCAGGCCCGGGGCGCGGTGATCCTCGCTCACAATTACCAGGCGCCGGAGATCTTCCACTGCGTCGCCGACATCGGCGGTGATTCGCTCCAGCTCGCGGTCGAAGCCACCAGGGTGAAGGCCGGCATCATCGTCCAGTGCGGCGTGCACTTCATGGCGGAGACGTCGAAACTGCTCAATCCGGACAAGACGGTGCTGATTCCTGACACGCGCGCCGGCTGCTCGCTCGCTGCCAGCATCACCGGCGCCGACGTCCGCCTGCTCCGTGACAAATTTCCCGGCGTGCCTGTCGTTGCCTATGTCAACACCTCCGCGGAGGTGAAGGCCGAGGTCGATATCTGCTGCACCTCGTCGAACGCGGTCCAGGTGGTCGAGAGCCTCGGCGCGCCCAGCGTGATCTTCCTGCCCGACCGCTATCTCGCCACCTACGTGGCCTCGAAGACCGACGTGAAGATCATTGCCTGGAAGGGCGCCTGCGAGGTGCACGAGCGTTTCACTGGCGCCGAGCTGCGCAGCTACCGCGAGGCCGATCCCTCCGTGCAGATCATCGCTCATCCCGAATGCCCGCCGGACGTGCTGGCCGAGGCCGATTTCACGGGCTCGACCGCGCACATGATCAACTGGGTGCGTGAGCGGCGGCCGCGGCGGCTGGTGATGATCACGGAATGCTCGATGGCCGACAATGTCCGCGCCGAGCTGCCCGATGTCGAGATGCTGCGTCCCTGCAATATCTGCCCGCACATGAAGCGCATCACGCTCGCCAACATTCTGGAGAGCCTGCTGACGCTTCGCGAGGAAGTGACGATCGATCCCGCACTTGCGGACCGCGCAAGGCGCTCGGTCGAGCGGATGATCAATTTAAAGAATTGAGATAAAGCCATGACAAACAACATCAACACGCTTCCCCGCTCCGACGACGTCATCATCGTCGGCGGCGGCCTTGCCGGATTGTTCTGCGCGCTCAAGCTCGCGCCGCGGCCCGTGACATTGATCTCGGCCGCGCCGCTCGGACAGGGCGCGTCGTCCGCATGGGCGCAAGGCGGCATCGCCGCGGCAATGGCTGAAGGCGATACGCCGGAAGCGCACGCCGCGGACACGGTTGCAGTTGGCGGCGGCATCGTCGACGAAGCTGTCGCTCTCGGGATCGCGCGCGAGGCCGCACCGCGGATTCACGACCTTCTCGCCTATGGCGTGCCGTTCGACCGCGATCTCGAAGGCAGGCTCGCAGTCGGGCGCGAAGCCGCACATTCGGCGCGCCGCATCGTGCATGTGCGTGGCGATGGCGCGGGCGCCGCCATCATCGCGGCGCTGAGCGATGCCGTGCGGCGCACGCCGTCGATCCGACTGATCGAAGGTTTCGTTGCCGAGGCGCTGTTGACCGAGGACGGCGCCGTCACCGGCCTTCAGTTGCGCGAAGCCGACAATTTCGCCGCACGGCCGGTCCTGCTCGCCGCGCGGACGGTGGTGCTGGCCACGGGTGGCATCGGCCATCTCTATGCCGTCACCACCAATCCGCGCGAGGCTAGCGGATCCGGCCTTGCGATTGCTGCACGCGCAGGCGCGGTCATCGCGGATTCCGAGTTCGTGCAGTTTCACCCGACCGCCATCATGGTCGACCGCGATCCCGCGCCGCTCGCCACGGAAGCGCTGCGCGGCGAAGGCGCGACACTAATCAACGGCCGTGGCGAGCGTTTCATGGCGGCGCTTCATCCGCTCGCCGAGCTTGCACCGCGCGACATCGTGGCCCGCGGCGTGTTCGCGGAGATCTCGGCCGGGCGCGGCGCCTTCCTCGATGCGCGGCAAGCGCTGGGCGCACGTTTTGCCGACAGATTCCCGACCGTTCATGCAAGCTGCATCGCCGCCGGCATCGATCCCGCCACGCAGGTCATCCCGATCGCACCGGCGGCGCACTATCACATGGGCGGCATCGCGGTCGACCATCGCGGACGCAGCTCGATCGAAGGGCTCTGGGCCGGCGGCGAAGTGTCGTCCACCGGCGCGCATGGCGCCAATCGCCTCGCCTCGAATTCTCTGCTGGAGGCCGTGGTCTACGCCGCGCGCATCGCCGACGACATCGCCGGCCGCGCGATTCCCTCGCCCGCCCACCTTTCGGACGTGGCGACGCCGCGGGGCGGCGCGCCGGATGCTGCGGCCGTGAAGCGGCTGCGGACGCTGACGAGCGCGCATGTCGGCGTGATCCGCGATGGTGACGGGCTTGCGGACGCGGTTCGCAGCTTCACCACGCTCGAACGCGAGGCCACGAGCATCGCGGTGCGCAACATGGCAACGGCAGCCCTGCTCGTGGCGGCGTCGGCCTGGAACCGGTGCGAGAGCCGCGGCGCGCATTTCCGCTCCGACCATTCCGCGGACGTTCCCGCACTCGCGCAACGCACAATGACGACGCTCGCAGCAGTGCGCGAGATCGCAGATGGCCTGACCGAACGCCCGACACCGCGCACCGCGCAACCCATGATCGCCTGACGGAGTCTGCCATGATCACCTCAACCTCTCTGCTCTATCCCGACGCCTTTCTCTCCCCGCTCGCGATCGACGAGGCCGTGCTCCGCGCGCTCGATGAGGATCTCGGCCGCGCCGGCGACATCACCGCGCTTGCGACGATCCCCGAGGCAACGAAGGCGCAAGCGATCCTGGTCGCACGGCAGTCCGGCGTGATCGCCGGCTTGCCGCTGGCCCTCGCCACGTTGCAAAAACTCTCGCCCGACATCGAGATACGCGCACATGTTCGCGACGCCGCGCGCGTCGCCCGCGGGCAACAGGTGCTGACGATCTCGGGGCCGGCACGCGCCATCCTCACGGCGGAGCGGACCGCGCTGAATTTCGTCGGCCGCCTGTCAGGCGTTGCGACGCTCACGGCGGACTATGTTGCGCGCACCGAGGGTACCCGGATGCGGATCTGCTGCACGCGAAAAACCACGCCGGGATTACGCGCGTTGGAGAAATACGCGGTACGTTGCGGCGGCGGCTTCAATCACCGCTTCGGGCTCGACGACGCGATCCTGATCAAGGACAACCACATCGCGGTCGCCGGCGGCATCCGCCCCGTGCTGGAGCGCGCCCGCGCCCATGCCGGCCACCTCGTCAAGATCGAGATCGAGGTCGACACGCTGCCGCAGTTGCGCGAGGTGCTCGACACCGGCCTTGCCGACGCTGTGCTGCTCGACAACATGGACATTGCGACGCTGCGCGAAGCCGTTGGGATCAACGAGGGACGTCTCAAGCTGGAGGCATCCGGCGGTGTCACCCTGGATTCGATCGCAGCCATCGCGGCGACCGGCGTCGACTACGCCTCATCCGGCGCGCTGACGCATTCCGCGCCGAATTTCGACTGCGCGCTGGATATCGAGGCGTGATGCGGGGTTCCCTCTCCGTCATGGCCGGGCTTGTCCCGGCCGTCCACGCCTTGCAACTCGGTGCAAACAACGTGGATGCCCGGGCCTTCGCCTCGCCGAAGCGGCTTCGGCCGCGCAGGCGGGACAAGCCAGGGCATGACGAATTCTTGTGAACAGCTACCTTCGCTCGGTCGCGCCCATCTCGGCGGAGCTCTTGGCTTCCTGGGTGAGCTCGGCGGAGAGCGCGGCGGTCTGCGCTGGGGTGCCCCAGCTCGGTTCCTCGCTGCCGTCGCCCCAGGCGCGTGGGCGATAGAAGGTGTGGACGCCGGTCTTGTACATCTTCTTCATCTCGGCGACCCAGGACGGGCGAACCCAGTAGGCGTGGTAGTGCGTGGACTTGCCGACCTCGGGTAGCCAGATCTGGCCGTCGAGCATGGCCTTGGAGATCTTTTTCGCACGCTCCCACATCTCGGGCTCGCGGATCACGTCGGCATTGCTGTCGCAGGCAAAGGTGAACTGGCAGGCGAGATGGCGGTGCTTGTTCTGATAGACCGCGCCGCACACGGTGTCCGGATATTTGCCGGAGAACACGCGGTTCATCACCACCTGCGCAACCGCCATCTGGCCGCGCACGGCCTCGCCGCGGGACTCGAAATAGACGGCTTCCGCAAGGCATTTTTCGGACTTCGCGCGCGACTTGGCGTCGAGCGCGAGCCGCTCCGCCGGCGATCTGGCGCGCTGGTTGTCGACGTTGACCTCACCCTTCGGCGCGACGCTCTCGCCGCTTTCGATATCCTTCGCAATTTCCTCCGACGGCGGCGACAGCGAGGCCGTCACCTTCATGTCGGGGTCGGGCATCACGATCAGCGGCTCGGCACCCGGCTGCCAGCTCTCGATGCTCTCGACATTGCCACCAAGCGAGGAGCTGCCGAAGAACAGGTTCGAGGTCTTGACGCGGAATGGATCGCGCGGCGGTGCGGCCGGTATGGTGGCCTGCTTCAGCGCTTCGAGCGGCTGGAGCGCGAGCGAGCGCGCAGCATCACTGGCTTGTGGTGCATTGGTGTATTGCGGCAGCGGCGGCGCGCGCAGCGCTTCCGCGAGTTCGGGATCGAGCGCGGCCGCGGACTCCGGCGACATCGCCTGTGGCAGCGCGACGGTTTTGGCGCCGAACACCGAGCTGTTCGACGTTGCGGGATCTTCCTGCGTCGGCGCTGCCGTCGGCGCACCCGCTTCGGGAGCCTGCGTCGGTGTGACCGTTGCGAGGCGATCACCCTTCATGGAGCGATCGACCTTGGGAAAATCGGCGGCCTGGTAGCGCGGCGGCGCCTGAAGCGCCGGATTGCGGCTGATCGCGCCGGTGACGTCGCGGCCGTCGAGGCTCGCGAGACGAACCATCGCGCTCTGCGGAGCCGAAGTGCCGATCGGCCGGGAAAAACTGTAAGTGGCGAGCTGGATGGAAGACGCAGCAGAGAACACCTGCTTCTGCCAACGCTCCGCGACGCCGGGTTGGCGCGCCAGCAGCGAGGCAATGTCCTGATAGCCGGTCTCTCTCGGCATCAATGCGAAGATGCAGAGACCGATGCCGAAGGACGCGAACCGCGCGCCCTTCGGATGGGTACGCAACAAAAACATCGATACGCTCACGCTACGCTTACGCTAGAAAAATCGAGCCGCAGTACATCCGTGCAATTCGATCTTTATCGTGAGTATCTAATTTAGGTTGCCGGGGCGTTAATCGGCGTTGCGCTTGCGGCACACGCAAGCAATCGCAGGTGTTTTCACGGGGTGATGATGCGCCTTGGTAAATGCGCCCTCACGCGAGGGGGTAAACAATTGGTCAACGCGAATGGTGAAGGAACTCTTGCGCGCACGTCTCATTGCGGGACGCGCGCTGAGTTCCCGCTACTGCGATGTGCTCACACGTACGCGCTCAAGCTCGTCATTGCGAGGAGCTCTTGCGACGAAGCAATCCAGACTGCTGCCGCAGGAAGATTCTGGATTGCTTCGCTGCGCTCGCAATGACGGCGTGGAAGCAGTCGAGCCTCAAAATGAAAAGAGGCGGGGTTTTGCCCCGCCTCTTTCGCTCTCAAGATTTCAAGTCGCCGCTCCGATTATGCCTGGCTCGCCACCGCCTTGCCGAGCGCGGCTTGCGCGGCGGCGAGGCGGGCGATCGGGACGCGGTAGGGCGAGCAGGAGACGTAGTCGAGGCCGATCGCATGGCAGAAGGCGACGGAGGCGGGATCGCCGCCGTGCTCGCCGCAGATGCCGACCTTGAGCGAGGGGCGCGTCTTACGACCGCGTGCGACGCCGATCTTGACGAGCTCGCCGACGCCTTCCTGGTCGAGCGCGACGAAGGGATCGATCGGCAGGATGCCCTTGGACACGTAGGTGCCGAGGAAGCTCGCGGCATCGTCACGGCTGATGCCGTACGTCGTTTGCGTGAGGTCGTTGGTGCCGAACGAGAAGAACTCGGCGCTCTCCGCGATCTCGGCCGCGAGCAGGCAGGCGCGCGGCAGCTCGATCATTGTGCCGACCTGATAGGTCAGCCTGGTGTTGGTGTCGCGCATCACCGCCTTCGCGGTGGAATCGATGCGCGCCTTGACGAGGTCGAGCTCCATCTTGGTGGCGATCAGCGGCACCATCACCTCGAGGCCGACGGCCTTGCCGGTGCGCTTCTCGGCCTCGACCGCTGCTTCGAAGATCGCACGCGCCTGCATTTCGGCGATCTCGGGATAGGCGATCGCGATACGGCAGCCGCGGAAGCCGAGCATCGGATTGAACTCCGAAAGCTCGCGCGCGCGGTCGGCCAGGCGCCGCGGGTCGGTGTTCATGGCGCGGGCCACTTCCTCGACCTCGGCATGGGTGTGCGGAAGGAACTCGTGCAGCGGCGGATCAAGCAAACGGATCGTGACGGGCAGGCCCTTCATGATCTCGAACAGCTCGACGAAGTCGGCGCGCTGCATCGGCAGCAACTTTGCCAGCGCAGCGCGGCGCGACTGCTCGTCCTCGGAGAGGATCATCTCCCGCACCGTGCGGATGCGCGTCTCCTCGAAGAACATGTGCTCGGTACGGCAGAGGCCGATGCCTTCCGCGCCGAACTTGATCGCGGTGTGCGCGTCCTCCGGCGTGTCCGCGTTGACGCGCACGCCGATCTTGCGGACCTGGTCGGCCCATTTCATCAGCGTGCCGAACTCGCCGGACAGCTCGGGCTCGATCATCGGCATGCGGCCGGCGAGCACCTGGCCGAGCGAGCCGTCGATGGTGATGACGTCGCCGGTCTTGAAGGTGCGCGAGCCGATGCTCATGGTACCGCGGCCGTAATCGACCCGGATGGTGCCGCAACCGGAGACGCAGGGCTTGCCCATGCCGCGCGCGACCACCGCAGCATGCGAGGTCATGCCGCCGCGGGTGGTCAAGATGCCTTCGGCGGCGTGCATGCCGTGGATGTCTTCGGGGCTGGTCTCGATCCGGACCAGAATCACCTTGCGTCCGTCGGCCTGAAGCTTGGCCGCTTCGTCCGAGGAGAACACGATCTCGCCGGAGGCCGCACCCGGCGAGGCCGGCAGGCCGGTCGCGATCACGTCGCGCTTGGCGTTGGGGTCGATGGTCGGATGCAGCAGCTGATCGAGCGAGGCCGGGTCGATCCGCGTCACCGCTTCCTTCTTGGTGATCAGGCCTTCATTGGCGAGCTCGACCGCGATGCGGAGCGCCGCTTTCGCGGTGCGCTTGCCGCCGCGGGTCTGCAGCATCCAAAGCTTGCCCTGCTCGACCGTGAACTCCATGTCCTGCATGTCGCGGTAGTGCTTCTCGAGCAGCGTGTAGATCCGCGTCAGCTCCTTGAAGGCCTCCGGCATCGCCGATTCCATCGACGCCTTGTCGGAGCCCGAGTCCTTCCGCGCTTCCTCGGTGATGTCCTGCGGCGTGCGGATGCCGGCGACCACGTCCTCGCCTTGCGCGTTGATCAGGAACTCGCCGTAGAGCTTGCTCTCGCCGGTCGAGGGATTGCGCGTGAAGGCAACGCCGGTCGCCGAGGTCTCGCCCATGTTGCCGAACACCATGGCCTGCACGTTGACCGCGGTGCCCCAGGATTCCGGAATGTCGTGCAGCCTGCGGTAGGTCACCGCTCGGGCATTCATCCAGGATGAAAACACGGCGCCAATCGCGCCCCAGAGCTGGTCGTGCGGATCCTGCGGAAAATCCTTGCCGGTTTCGCGAGCGACCGCGTCCTTGTACTTGCCGACCAGATCGACCCAGTCGTCGGCGGTGAGATCCGTGTCGAGCGTGTAGCCTTGGCTGTCCTTGAAGGTGTCGAGGATTTCCTCGAAATGATGATGCTCGAAGCCGAGCACCACGTCCGAATACATGGTGATGAAGCGGCGATAGCTGTCATAGGCGAAGCGGCGATCGCCCGACAGTTCCGAGAGCGCTTCCACGGTTTCGTCGTTGAGGCCGAGATTGAGCACGGTGTCCATCATGCCCGGCATCGAGGCGCGGCCGCCGGAACGCACGGAGACGAGCAGCGGGTTTCTGGAATCGCCGAAGATCTTGCCGGTCAACTTGCCGACATGATCGAGCGCCTTCTCAACCTGCGACCGCAGTTCCTTGGGGTAGGATTTGTCGTGCGCGTAGAAATAGGTGCAGACCGAGGTCGGGATGGTGAAGCCCGGAGGCACCGGCAGGCCGAGATTGGCCATCTCGGCGAGGTTGGCGCCCTTGCCGCCGAGCAGGTCGCGCATCTCCGCTTTGCCCTCGGCCTTGCCGTCGCCGAACGTGAACACCCACTTGCCGGCCTTGGCCGCAACAGGCGCGGCCTTGCTTGAAGCAGCCTTGCTCGGTGCCGGCTTCACGGCAATCTTCGGCGCAACCGGTTTCGTCGGTGCCTTTGCAACAGCCTTGGAAACCGACTTGGCGGCAGGCTTCACAGCCGGCTTGACCAGCGGCTTAACAGCGGCTTTGGCCACGGGCTTCGGGGCGCGCTTGGCAAGTGCCTTGCGGGCCGCCGGCGCGGCTTTCGCCTTGGCGGAGGACTTTGATTTCGCTGGCATTTTCGCTGGAGTTTTCGAGGCGGCTTTGGCCATAGCTTGCACACAACCTGCGAGAGGAATGGGTAATTGCGGGCCTTACACCACTTTGGGCAGGTCCGCGCAAGTCGAAGAGTTCCGTAGAATGAAGGCCTAGAGATGGAGCCACTTCAACAATCCGAGCCCGATCGCACCATTTATAATGAGAAAAATCGCGACGATCAGGTTCAGGAGGCGCGGCATGATCAGGATGAGCACACCCGCAAGCAGCGACAGGATCGGCGAGATATGGGCGACGGTGATGTGCATGAATTGTCTTTCCGTGGGTAGGGGCGAATCGCGGCGGGATCATAGCGGACTGGGTTCCGCGGGTAGAGACGCATCGGGCGCGCGCGAGTTCCCAGATCCGCGAAAACAGCCCGAAAATGCCGCGAATGCGGCGGGCGTTTTCCGGAACATCGCCGAGACGCATGCATTGGCAACCGGTCGCGCCATTGGCGCTTCCCGAAACCTTCTCGAAGGAGTTGCCCATGCGGAACAGGATTCTTGCTCTTGCAGTGCTCGCGGCCGCGATCGACTCGCCCCTTGCGGCGCAGGCGCAAAGCGGCGTCACAGTGGGACGCGCGCCCGTCGTCGTCGACAGCGGCCCGACCATTGCCGTCGAGCAGCGGCCGGCTTTCCGCGACTATGTCGTCGAACAACGCGTACCGGCTTTCCGCATCCCGGATCGCGTGGTGGTCGGTGCCACGTTACCTGAAAGCGGTGTCACCTATTATGACGTGCCGCAGCGTTTCGGCGCCACCACCTATCGCTACACCGTCGTGAACGGCGAGACCGTGCTGGTCGAGCCGCGCTCGCGACGCATCGTCGAGGTGATGGACTAGCACTTTCACGGGATCAACTAGGTGTCCGGCGCGTCACATCAATCAGGCTGACGCGAGCAGTATAGTCGGACATCAGGCCCCGCCCGGTCCTCCCCCCGCCGGGCGGGGCTTTTTTGTGTGGACACTCTTCGCGCACGGTAATGCGGCCACCAACTCCGTCGTCAAGGCCGGGCTTGTCCCGGCCATCCACGCGTCTCCACGAGAAGAAGGACGTGAATGCCCGGGACAAGCCCGGCATGACGGTGTTCATTGCGCCCAAACCGCGCTCAATCCTGGATCTTCGAGAAATCCGCCACCGCACGGGTGGCGCTGCGGATCTCGTTGAGCAGCTTCAGGCGATTCTCACGCACCTTCGCATCCTCGTCGTTGACGCGAACCTTTTCGAAGAATGCATCGACCGGCGGACGTAGCTTGGCCATCGCACTCATTGCGGCCGCGAAGTCTTCCTTCGCGACAGCAGCGCTTGCCTCCGCCGTCACCTCGCCGATGGCCTTGGCCAGCGCCTTCTCCTCGCCGAGACCGTAGAGCGCGGCATCCGGCGCCCCGTCGAACGTGCGCTTGTCCTTCTTCTCCTCGATGCCGAGGATATTGCTGGCGCGCTTGATGCCGGCGAGCAAATTCTTGCCGTCCTCGGACTCGAGGAATTTGCCGAGCGCCTCGACGCGGCGGACGATCATCAGAAGGTCATCCTGGCCACCGAGCGCGAACACGGCGTCGACGAGATCGTGCCGCGCGCCCTGCTCGCGGAGCTGAACTTTCAGGCGATCTGCGAAGAAGGCGAGCAGGTCGCTCGGAAGCTTCTGCGCATCGGCAGGCTTCAAGGACAAGGCGGCGAGTGCGGATGCCGCCATCTTCATGAGCGACAGACGTAGTCCGTTCTCGGTGATCAGCCTGATCACGCCCAGCGCCGCACGACGCAGCGCATACGGGTCCTTGCTTCCCGTCGGCTTCTCGTCGATTGCCCAGAAGCCCACCAGCGTATCGAGCTTGTCCGCGAGCGCCACTGCGACGCTGACCGGATCGGTCGGCACGCGATCCGCAGGCCCCTGCGGCTTGTAGTGCTCCTCGCAAGCGGCGGCCACCGAGGCATCCTCGCCCTGGGCCAGCGCGTAGTACTTGCCCATCAGGCCCTGCACCTCGGGGAATTCGCCGACGACTTCGGTCAGCAAATCCGCCTTCGCCAGATGCGCGGCCCGCGTGGCCTTTGCGACATCGGCGCCGACCAGCGGCGCGATCTCGGCGGCGAGACGCTCGATGCGCTTGATGCGTTCAGCCTGGGTGCCGAGCTTCTCGTGAAACACGATCTGCTCGAACTTCGGCAGGCGATCCTCGAGCTTCGTCTTCATGTCCGTTTCATAGAAGAACTTCGCATCCGACAGGCGCGGACGGATCACGCGCTCGTTGCCGGCGACGATGGTCTTGCCGCCGTCGGCCGCCTCGATGTTCGCCGTGAGGACGAACTTGTTGGTCAGCTTGCCCGTCTTGGAATCCCTGACGACGAAGCACTTCTGGTTGTTGCGGATGGTGGCGCGGATCACCTCTTCGGGGATCGCGAGATATTCCGCTTCGAACGATCCCATCATGACGACGGGCCATTCGACGAGGCCCGAAACCTCATCGAGCAGCACCTGGTCCTCGACCAGTTCGAACCCTTGGGCGAACGTCAGCTCCTTGGCGTCGGCAAAGATGATGTCCTTGCGCGCCTGCGGATCGAGGATGACCTTGGCAGCCTTCAGCTTCGCTTCGTAATCCTCGAAGCGGCGCACGGAAATCGCGCTAGGTGCCATGAAACGATGGCCGTAGGTGGTCTGGCCGGCCTCGATGCCGTCGACCTCGAATTTCACGACGTCGGGCTCTTCGGTTTCGAGCCCGAACGTCGCGGTGATCGCGTGCAGCGGACGCACCCAGCTCAGCGAGCCCGGCTTGCCGGAGCGCGCACCCCAGCGCATCGATTTCGGCCAGGGGAAGGTGCGGATGATCACGGGAAGGATTTCCGCGAGCACGTCGATCGCGTCGCGGCCGGGCTTCTCGATCAGCGCGATGTAGAAGTCGCCCTTCGGATCGCGCTGGATCTTGGCCTCATCCAGAGACGTCAAACCGGTAGCTTTCAGAAAACCCTGCACGGCCGCATCGGCCGCGCCGATCTTCGGTCCGCGGCGTTCGGTCTTCAGGTCAGGCTGGCGCGCAGGGATGCCGTGCACGGTAAGCGCAAGGCGGCGCGGCGTCGCGAACGCCTTCGCGCCCTCGTAGACGAGACCTTCGGCGACGAGCTTGTCGGTGACCATGCGGCGCAGATCGTCGGCCGCCTTGGCCTGCATGCGCGCGGGGATCTCTTCGGAGAACAGTTCAAGCAAAAGATCGGGCATCAGGCCGCTCCGCCCGCTTCAGTATGTATCCAGGCCTCGCCGCAAGCCTTTGCCAATTCGCGCACGCGAAGAATGTAGCTCTGCCGCTCCGTCACCGAGATCACGCCGCGCGCGTCGAGCAGGTTGAACACGTGGCTCGCCTTGATGCATTGGTCATAGGCCGGCAGCGACATCAAATGCGCCTCGCGCTTGCCATCTTTCCAGCCGGCCTCGAGATATTTCCTGCAAGCCGCTTCGGCCATCTTGAACTGCTCGAACAGCATCGCGGTGTCGGCGATCTCAAAATTGTGCTTCGAATATTCCCGCTCGGCCTGGAGGAAGACATCACCATAGGTGACCTTGGCGTCACCGTCGCGGCCGTTGAAGTTGAGGTCGTAGACGCGATCGACGCCCTGCACGTACATCGCGAGGCGCTCGAGCCCGTAGGTGAGCTCGCCCGCGACCGGCGCGCATTCGACACCCGCAACCTGCTGGAAATAGGTGAACTGGCTGACTTCCATGCCGTCGCACCAGCACTCCCAGCCGAGGCCCCAGGCACCCAGCGTGGGGCTCTCCCAGTCGTCCTCGACGAAGCGAATGTCGTGCACGGCGGAATCGATGCCGATCGCGGCGAGCGACTTCAGATACAGCTCCTGAAGGTTCGGTGGCGACGGCTTCATGATCACCTGGAACTGGTAGTAATGCTGCATCCGGTTCGGATTCTCGCCGTAGCGGCCGTCCTTGGGCCGGCGCGAGGGCTGCACATAGGCCGCATTCCAGGGCTTTGGCCCGAGTGTGCGCAGCGTGGTCGCCGGATGGAAGGTACCCGCACCCATTTCCATGTCGTAGGGCTGCAGGATCACGCAGCCCTGCTCGGCCCAGAACCGCTGGAGCGCGAGGATGAAGCCCTGGAACGAGCGTTCCGGGCGCATATGGGCGGGCAAGGAGGCGTCCATCGTCAGATCGGGCTCTCGCGGGGGGTTGAATCGCGCGGGACCGTATCGACGGCAGGGGTGGGAATCAAGGCAAAGGGGGCCAATCCCGTCATGCCCGGGCATCCACGTTCTTCGTGCGTCGGCAAGGCGTGGATGGCCGGGACAAGCCCGGCCATGACGAGCGCAGCAGCTAACCCGGGCGATAGGCTCCGGTCACGGGATCCTGTTTCAGGGTCTGGACGGCCCCCCGATGGGCGGCCTCGGCGACGCGCGAGAGGCGCATCTCCTCCAGCTCCTGGTTGATCCTGACAGCGGTCTTGTAGGCCCAGCGGACCACGGCAAGCCCGCCCAGGACGCCCGCGAATGCGACGAACGGCGGCATCGGTCGTTCCTTGTTCACAATGCTCAGCCCCCACGCGCATTCTTGCGCAGACCGGGCCGCGCCGCAATTGGCACGGCTTCAAGTCTCCTTGGGGCCAAATGGCGCGGCAGGGCTCCGTCTAGAATCCGAATTTCGCCCAAATCGCCCGCGTCTCGACCGCGGAGATCAGCTCGTCCGGCAGGCTGGCCATTGATTCCATGGCCGAAAGCTGCCCCGCGCCGGGCGATTTCCGACCCAAAAGGCCGGAGAGCAGACCGGTCGGCTGGGCAATCACGGGGGTGAGAACCTTCTCGCCAAAGCGGGCACGAAGAGTTGAGCGGAGATCGCCGATGCTGTCGGCGAGCCCCAGCGCGATCGAACTCTCGCCGGCCCAGTATTCGCCCGTGAACAGGGTGTCGTCGGAGCCCTTCAACCGCGCGCCGCGGCTTTCCTTCACCAGCGCGATGAAGATCTGGTGGATCTCGCGCTGGAGCGCCTTCAGCTTGGCGACGTCGTCGGGGTTTTCAGGGAGAAACGGGTCGAGCATCGCCTTGTGCGCGCCGGCGGTGTAGAGGCGCCGCTCGATGCCGAGCCGCTTGATCGCCTCCTGGAAACCAAAGCTGCCGCCGACCACGCCGATCGAACCGAGAATCGAGGACGGATCGCAGATGATCTCGTCGCCGGCGCAGGCGATCATGTAGCCGCCGGAGGCCGCGACGTCCTCGACGAACACCAGCACCGGCAGCTTCTTCTCCGCCGCGAGCTGCTTGATGCGCAGGTAGATCTGGCGCGACTGCACCGGCGAACCGCCGGGCGAATTGATCACCAGCGCCACCGCCTTGGCGTTACGCGTCGAAAACGCCCGCTCCAGCACTCGCGAAACGGTCGCGAGCGTCATGCCCGGGCGCAGCGGCGTCACCGCGCCGATTACTCCGGACAGCCGCACCACCGGTACCACGGCTGTGCCGGGACGGAAGCGCGCCGGCAGATATTGCATGAGCTTGTCGGCCAGGCCGGAATTCTCACGATCGTTCAATTGTTCGGCCATGCCGTTACCTCTGATTAACTATTTCTTATCACGCGACTGTCATTGGAAGGGCCCGGAACGTGTTTTGCAGAAACCCCGTTGAGAGGCTGCAATGGGCCAGCGGAGAACACCATGAAAATCTATCTGCTGATGCTGCTGATCGGTGCGCTGTTCATGGCGATCCGCCTGACGACTCCGCAAGAGCAGCAGTCGGAATCGCTTCCGCAATAGCTCAGCACGGTTCCACCAGGGGTAGAACCGCCCTTCCCTCCAGAATATCCATCACCTCTTTAGGCACGCGTGATTCCTCGGTGAGCACGAGGCCCGGCAACAATCGTGCCGGGGCCCTCCCGCCCTTGACCGCGCGCACCAGCACGCGGATCGCGGGCCGCCCGGCTTCACCGTGAACCGGCAGGATCGCGAGACTGCCGAAGCCACGAGACAGTCCCGCCAAAACTTCCGCGATCCCATCTGCGCGCCAGATCAATGTCAACGCGCCGTGCGATCGGAGGATGCGCCGCGCCGCGTGCACCCAGGCATTCAGCGTCTCATCCGTCGCCACATGCGCGATCTGGCGCACCTGATCGGGCGAGCCGCGATGGCGAGCGGGATCGTTGAAGGGCGGGTTCATCAGCACCACGTCGACGCTGTCGGGCGCGAGCCCGCTGGCCGCGAAGGCCTGCGCGTCCGCGGTGACGTCGAGCACGATCGTCTCGGCGGCAATCGCATTCGCTGTCGCATTGGCGCGCGCAAGCTCCGCCAGCTCGGGATCGATCTCGACCAGGCCGAGCCTGATCCCGGCAACGCGCCGCGCCAACGCAAGCCCGGCCGTGCCGATGCCGGCGCCGAGATCGACGACACGGTCGCCCGCGCTCGCCTCCGTCGCCGCCGCGAGCAGAATGGCGTCGTGCCCGGCGCGATGGCCGGACCGCTTCTGCTTCAGCCGCAATTGCCCGCCGAGAAAGGCGTCCTCGGTGAGGTCTGCCAGTGCTTCACTCATCGCCGCGCAGTTCGTGGCTGAGGCCGGCCTCGGTCAGAAGCTGCCGGGCTTCGAGGGCGTCGTCCTCATGGACCAGGATCCGCCGCGGCAAAATGCCAAGCGAGCCCTCGATGATGCTCATGTTCTGGTCCAGCACCAGATGATGGATGTTGGCGCCGTCGAGCAGCGCGCCGATCGCCGACACCAGCACCATATCGTTGGTCCGAACCAGTTCTCGCAAAACACAGACCTCCTGCCTGACGGGGATTAAGCACCAAATGTCAATGGTTCCACGGCCCTTGCCGCATCCCCGTCCAGTTTCTATTGTCTTTCCATCAGAATAGCCCTTCCGGGGCAAATATTGGAGACCGGCGTGGCCGTCATCGTACCTTTCGAAACTCCCGGCGCGTCGATCGAAGAGCTGGTTGCCCTTGTCGCCGGTGACATGGAGCGCGTCAACGCCACGATCCTGTCGCGGACCGGTTCGGACGTGACCATGATCCCGGAGGTCGCCAACCATTTGATCTCCTCCGGGGGCAAGCGCCTGCGGCCGATGCTGACGCTGGCCATGGCCAACCTCGCCGGCTACACCGGCGACGGCCATATCAAGCTCGCCGCCAGCGTCGAGTTCATGCATACCGCCACCCTGCTCCATGACGACGTCGTCGACGAAAGCGAGATGCGCCGCGGCAAGCTGTCGGCACGGATGCTCTGGGGTAATGAGGCGAGCGTGCTGGTCGGCGACTTCCTACTCGGCCAGGCCTTCCGCATGATGGTCGAGGTCGGCTCGCTCCGCGCGCTCGACATTCTCTCCGCGGCCGCCGCCACCATCGCCGAGGGCGAGGTGATGCAGCTTGCCGCCGCCAAGAACACCGCGACCACCGAGGACGAATATCTCGCCGTGATCCGCGGCAAGACCGCCGAGCTGTTCGCGGCTGCCTGCGAGGTGGGACCGGTGATCGCCAACCGCCCCAAGGCGGAGCAGACCGCCTGCCGCTCGGTCGGTATGAATCTCGGCATCGCCTTCCAGCTCGTCGACGACGTGCTCGACTATGGCGGCAAGAGCGCCAAGCTCGGCAAGAACACCGGCGACGATTTCCGCGAGGGCAAGATCACGCTGCCCGTCGTGCTCGCTTTCCGCCGCGGCAACGACACCGAGCGCGCCTTCTGGATCCGCGCGCTCGAGCGCGGCGAGATCGGCGACACCGACCTCGACCACGCCATCGGGTTGATGAACAAGCATCGTGCGCTCGAAGACACGCGCAGCCGCGCCCAGCACTACGGCGCCATGGCGGTGGACGCGCTGGCGCTATTCCCGTCCTCGCCGATGAAGAGCGCGCTGGAGCAGGTCGTGGCGTTCTGTCTGGCACGGTCGCATTAGCTACTTGCATCCTTAGCGCTGGCTGGTAGCCACACCCTCAGTGTCGTCCCGGCGAAGGCCGGACCCATTACCCCGGTCAGCGTTGTCTTAGCGCCTGTGGCAACCATCGTGCACCACAACAACAGTCGTGGCTATGGGTCCCGGCCTTCGCCGGGACGACATCGTTGAGGTAGCGCCACCACTGCATCAACAGCGTCACTGCGAACGCAGCGAAGCAATCTAGAATCTTTTCGCAGGGGGACTCTAGATTGCTTCGCTCCGCTCGCAATGACGGAGCAAGGAGCGCAGGCCTCGCTCGCCAACTCGCATCCGGATCGCAGAGATAGTTTTGCAGTCGCGCACCTCGTCCTCCCGTGCGGGGAAGTTGCCCCTTGTCACTTGCATTTTGAAAGTTACATCCCTACCTTCGAACCATGCAGCCCAAATCCGCCTCCATCCAGGAATGTCCCGTCGGCCGCGCCGTGGAGACGGTCGGCGAATGGTGGAGCATTTTGATCCTGCGGGATGCCTTCCAAGGCGCAACGAAGTTCGACGATTTTTCGCAAAGCCTCGGGATCGCGCCGAACATCCTGTCGCGACGGTTGGCCCATCTCACCGAAAGCGGCATGTTCGTCCGCCGCCGCTACAATGAACGGCCGCCGCGCTATGAATATGTGCTGACGGACAAGGCGCGGGACTTCTTCCCCGTGGTCGCAACCCTGCTCGCCTGGGGCAACAAGCATCTCGCACCGAAGGGCGAAGCGATCCTGCTCGCGAACCGGCACGATCGTCGTCCATTCAATCCGGTCGTGGTCGATGCCGCCGGCATGCAGCCGATCACGCTCACCAATGCGGTCATCATCGCCGGTCCCCGCGCCAGCCGTGTCATGCGCAAACGGCTGACCTCGCTCAAAGCCATGAACCCGGCCGTCGCGCCGGCTGGAGACTGACATGCGTCGTATCGTCGTGACGGGAATAGGCGCGGTGTCGCCGCTTGGCTGCGGTGTCGAGCTGTCCTGGCGCCGGCTGCTGGCCGGTCAAAGCGGGCTGCGCCCGCTGCCGGAATGGTCGCAGGCGCTGCCCGCACGCATTGCCGGCCTCGTGCCCGACAAGGCCGATGACGTGGACGGCGGCTTCGATCCCGCGCAGGCCGCCGCGCCGAAAGACCAGCGCAAGATGGACCGCTTCATCCTGTTCGCGCTGCTCGCCACCGCAGAGGCGGTTGCGCAGGCCGGCTGGACGCCGCAGGACGCTGCGGCTTTGGAGAGGACTGCGACGATCATCGCCTCCGGCGTCGGCGGCTTTCCGGCGATGGCGGAAGCGGTGCGCATCACCGAACAGCGCGGCCCGCGCCGGCTGTCGCCGTTCACGATCCCCTCCTTCCTCGCCAATCTCGCGGCCGGCCACGTCTCGATCAAATACGGCTACAAGGGAGCGCTGGGCACACCGGTCACGGCGTGCGCCGCCGGCGTTCAGGCGATCGGCGATGCCGCGCGCATGATCCGCGCGGGCGAGGCTGATGTGGCGATCTGCGGCGGTGCGGAAGCCTGCATCGACATCGTCAGCCTCGGCGGCTTTGCCGCGGCCCGCGCACTATCGAGCGGGTTCAATGACGCGCGCGCCTCGCGCCCGTTCGATCGCGACCGCGACGGTTTTGTCATGGGCGAAGGCGCCGGCATCCTGGTGATCGAGGAGCTGGAGCATGCATTGGCGCGCGGCGCCACGCCGATCGCGGAGATCGTCGGATACGGCACGACTGCCGACGCCTATCACATGACATCGGGTCCGCCTGACGGCGACGGCGCCCGGCGCGCCATGGAGATCGCGCTCCGGCAGGCCAAGCTTGCGCCTGCCGATTTGCAGCATCTGAACGCGCATGCAACGTCAACGCCGGCGGGCGACGAGAGCGAGCTTGGCGCGATTGCCGCGCTGTTCGGTCGTCACCGCGGCATCGCCGTGAGCGCGACCAAATCGGCCACCGGCCATCTGCTCGGCGCCGCCGGAGGGCTCGAGGCCATCTTCACCGTGCTCGCCCTGCGCGACCAGATCGCGCCGCCGACCCTCAACCTCGAGAACCCTGATCCGGGCGCGGACGGCATCGACATCGTCGCCGGTGTGGCGCGCCCGATGCCGATGCAGCACGCGATCTCGAACGGGTTCGGCTTCGGCGGAGTGAACGCCAGCGTGATCTTCCGCCGGATGGGCTGAACGACGGTCCTTGCAAACGACGGGCCTTGCAATCGCGGCAAGCATCGCTACCAAAGCAGGATGATCAACACGAATTTCTGGCTGTTCCTGGCCGCAGCTTGTCTCATCGCCGCCGTTCCCGGCCCCGGCATTTTCTACGTGGCGGCACGGACCCTGTCGGAAGGGCGCGCCAGCGGTTTTGCATCGACCGCGGGCACCGCGCTCGGCGGGCTGGTTCATGTGATCGCAGGCAGCCTCGGCATCTCTGCGATCATCCTTGCCAGCGCCGAGCTGTTTGCCGCCGTGAAATTTGTCGGCGCGCTCTATCTGGTCTGGCTCGGCATCAGGACTTTTCGCAACGCCGGCCGCGCGCTGTCATTCGACAGCGAGCCCGTCGGCGACAAGCGCGCCTTTCGCGACGGCGTGCTGGTCGAGGCGCTGAACCCGAAGACCGCCGCCTTCTTCCTCGCCTTCATTCCGCAGTTCCTCGACCCGGCGGGATCGAACCCGACGCTGCAATTCATCATGCTGGGTGCGATTTCGGTGACGCTGAACACGCTCGCCGACATCGTGGTGGTGCTGATGGCCTCCGCGACACGCACGCAGTTGATCGGAAGGCCGCAGCTGATGCGGCGTCTCACCCAGGGTTCCGGCGTCTTCATCGCAGGGCTCGGGCTGTCGCTGGCGCTGGCGCGGCGGCCGGTGAATGGATAGCGCCACCATGCTCGCCCCGCAAAGCCGCATCTACGAGTCTCACGGCCTGCGGCTGCACTATGCCGATTGGGGCAACGACGGCGCGCCCGTCGCCATCTTGGTCCATGGCGGGCGCGATCACTGCCGGAGCTGGGACGTCACCGCCCGGTCGCTGCAGCCGCATTTTCACGTGCTCGCACCCGACCTGCGCGGGCACGGCGATTCCGACTGGACCAAAGGCGGCAGCTACGCGCTGACGGAGTATGTGTACGATCTCGCCCAGCTCGTCCGTGCCGTCGCGGCCCCTCAAGTCACTCTCATCGGCCATTCCATGGGCGGCATGGTCAGCCTGATCTTTACAGGGGCATTCCCCGAACAGGTCTCGAAGCTAGTCGTGCTCGACGGCGTGACGATGTTGCCGGATACACCAAAGCCGCCGGTACATGAGCGGATCGGCAAATGGGTCGGTCAGCTCGACAAGCTGCACGACCGCGCACCGCGCCGCTATTCGACGCTCGAAGACGCCGCGGCGCAGATGGTCCTTCACAACAAGCGGCTGTCTCGCGACCTCGCGCTGCATCTCGCCACCCACGGCGCGCGGCAGAACGAGGACGGCACCTATAGCTGGAAGTTCGATCCCTACCAGCGCGCCTCTGCGCCGCACCGGCTCTGGCCTGACGATCACATCGCGCTGTGGTCGCGCATCACCTGTCCGACGCTGCTCTTGAATGCCGGCGAAAGCTTTCTGGCTGGCCCGAGGGCCGCGTGCCTGGAGCGCTACTTTCCGCAGGCGCGTGTCGAGACCATCGCCGGCGCCGGACACTGGCTGCAACATGACAAGCCGCAAGAGGTGTTGGGCGAGATCCGGCGGTTTCTCGGGCTGGCCTAGCTCAGCGTCCCCGCGTGCACCCACCAACCCGAATGATCCCTGCGGATCTTCTCGGCGGCGGCATGCGCCTCGGCAAATGCGCCATAGATCGCAAAACACGTCGCACCCGAGCCGGACATGCGGGCGAGCTTGACGCCGGCGGAGCCACGCAAGGCTTCCAGCACGTCGCCGATGACAGGCTCGATGCGCATCGCGGGGGCTTCGAGATCGTTGGCGACGGTCTCGAGCGTGTCGACCCAATCGGCAATGGAGGCGCCCTCGCCCGGCCAGGCCGGACCGTCGAAGACGGACGTGGCGCCGACCAGGAGTTCGCCGTTGCGCAGGCCCAGCGCCTGAAACACATCCTTGGTCCCGACCGGCACGCGCGGATTGACCATCACGCAGGGCATGCTCGGCAAGGCCAGCGGCAGCAGCTGTTCGCCGACACCGGTCATGTCACAGGCGCGCGAGAACAGACAAACCGGCACGTCGGCACCGGTCGCAAGCGCAACCTTCTGGAGGCGGGCGTCGTCGAGCGACAGATCGTTGAGACGCGCCAGCAACCGCAGCGCCGCCGCGGCGTCGGCCGAGCCGCCGCCGATGCCGGCGGCGACCGGGAGCACCTTGTCGAGCGCGAAGGCGCCCAGCTTCAGGTTCGGGACGGCTTCGGCCAGGAGCTTGGCCGCCTTGAACACGAGATTGTCGGCCAAATCGCCGCAGGCCGCCGCGAGCGGCCCCGTCGTGGTGAGCTTCAGCTCGCCGCCGGGCTCCAGCGTGAGCCGGTCGGCGCAGTCGGCGAAAGCGACCACGCTTTCGAGATCATGATAGCCGTCGGCACGACGGCCGACCACGCGAAGGCTCAGATTGACCTTCGCGCGCCCTTCTTCAATCAACGCCGGCATAGACGACACGCCCCCAACTTCAACTCGCTCAGCCGCCCTTGCCGTCGTCCTTCTTCTTCTCCTTCTCCGCCTGCGCAGCCGAGGAGTTCGAATTGTCGTCGGTCATTCCGTTTGCAATCTTGGCCTCGATCTTCGGAAGCTCATCCGCTTCGGGCTTGAGATCGCGGGCGTGCGCCCACTGGAACTTGGCTTCCAGCGTGCGGCCGACGCGCCAATAGGCGTCGCCGAGGTGATCGTTGATGGTGGGATCCTCGGGCTTGAGGTCGATGGCGCGCTCGAGGTTCTTCACCGCGTCCTCGTAATTGCCGATGCGGTAATAGGCCCAGCCAAGGGAGTCGACGATGTAGCCGTCATCCGGGCGCTGCTCGACCGCCCGCTTGATCATCTTCATGCCTTCGTCGAGATTGATGCCCTGGTCGATCCAGGAATAGCCGAGATAGTTGAGGACGTGGGGCTGGTCGGGCTGCAGCTCGAGCGCCTTCTTCATGTCGGCTTCGGCCTTGCCCCACTGCTTGGAGCGCTCCTCGCAAATGCCGCGATAATAATACCAGACGCTGTTGGCCTTGTCGTTGCCGGCCGGCAGCACGTCGACGCCTTGCGAATAGGTCGCGCCGCATTCGCCAAACTTCTTGCGGCCGCGCTCGATGTTGCCGAGCGCCATGATGGCTTCGAGATCCTTGGAATCCTCAGTGGTGACGCCCTTGAGGATCTTGATCGCCTCGTCGGTGCGGTCGGCGGAATCCAGATCGATGGCGAGCTGAATCTGGGCGTTGCGCTTGAGCGGCGAGGACGCCGGCACGCGCTCGTAGACCTTGATCGCCATCTGCGGCCGCTTCACCGATTCATAGAGATCGGCGAGCGAGAGCAGCGCCAGGGGATGGGTGGGCTGGAGGTAGAGTGAGAGCTGGAGATAGACCAGCGCCAGATCCTCGCCGCCGCGGCGGGTCAGTGTGGCGCCGATGCCGTAGAGTGCTTCGGCGGCGCCGGCTTGCGCGCTATCAACCAGCGGCGGCATCTTCTTGCCGGCCTTGGTGTCGCGCAACCCTTCCACGATGAGCGGATGGCGGGCGAGCTTCTTGTCGAAAGCCTGGTAGACCGTGGTCGCGGCGGCCGAGTCCTTGTTACGCGACAGCCAGCGCGCATAGGCCTCGGTGACGCGCAACATGGAATCGTCCAGCTTGTAGGCGCGCTCGAACCGGGTGCCCGCGTCCTTCTCCTTGCCGGCGAGCTCGAGGATCATGCCGGCGTGGAGATCCTTGAACAGCGGATACCATTCCGGACCGGCCAGCTTGTCGATGGTGGCGACGCCGCCCTTGGCATCGCCCGCGCCATAGGCGGCCCAGCCCGACAGCAGCGTGGCGACGAGATCGGTGATCGGACCGCGGATCGACTGGTTGATGTTGGTCTGCGCCGTCGCGTACTTCTTGAACTTGAGATCGTGCACGCCGACGACGAGGCGTGCAACGCGGTTGGTCTTGTCGATGGTCAGGATGCGCTCGGCGAGCTTGACGGCTTCGTCGATGTCACCGTCGGCAACCGAGGAGATGAAGGCGCGGTCGAGCAGCTCGTTGTTCTTGGGATCGGTGCGCAGGGCCGAGCGATAGAACGCGGCGGCGGAGGCCGCATCGCGCTCGACGCTGGCGTGGCGGGCGGCGAGATAGCTGCCGGAAGTGGTCAGCGCCTTCAGATCGTTTCGGGTCGGAAACTGCGCCGCCGTGTCGGACGGATGATCCGGCGTCTGCGCCAGGACCCTGCCGGGGACGGTCGCGATCGCTGTGCCCATGAGGGCGATGGCGGCAACAGTCCAGCGGTTGAAACGATTTGAAAACATCAGGGCTCGCCTTGAGTTGGTAGTGCCTGGGTCTGAAGAAGGCCGTATCGCATGCGAACGCGGCCGGTGGCATGGGGACCCGGAACCGTCGGGCCAACAATGCCGCTTTTGGCGCTTCACCGCAAGGATTCGGGCGGGCGATCCCCTCCGCACGCCCCAAATCGGCCAAGTGACCGGTCAAGAGCGCCCCAAGACGCCGCCAGTATGGCCTTATCGTGACCACGGACCGCGACCGCGGCCGGGTTCTCACGCGAACGTGCGTCGCAGGGCCAAGGTCACGCAATCTTGGGCCTTGGTAACCTGGATTGTGGCTTGCTGACCCCGCCTACATCGCCTCGTAGTTCGGACCGCCGCCGCCCTCCGGGGGAACCCAGGTGATATTGCCGTTGGGGTCCTTCACGTCGCAGGTTTTGCAGTGGACGCAGTTCTGGGCGTTGATCTGGAAGCGCGGACCCGAACCTTCCTCGATCCACTCATAGACGCCGGCCGGGCAATAGCGATTCGACGGACCTGCAAACACGTCATGCTCAGAGGTCTTCTGGAGGTTCATGTCCGTGACCTTGAGATGGACCGGCTGGTCCTCCTCATGATTGGTATTGGACAGGAACACCGACGAGAGCTTGTCGAAGGAAATCTTGCCGTCCGGCTTCGGGTAGGTCCTCGGCGCGTGGGTCTTGGCCGGATCGAGCGTCGCGCGATCGGGCTTCGCGTGCGACTGGGTGCCGAACAGCGAACCGCCGAACAGCGTGTTGCACCACATGTCGAAGCCGCCGAGCGCAACGCCGAGGACCGTGCCGAACTTCGACCACAACGGCTTGACGTTGCGGACCAGGAACAAATCCTTGCCGACCGAGGAGGAGCGCCAGGCGTTCTCGTAGTCGACGATCTCGTCATTGGCGCGATCGGCGGCAATGGCGGACGCAACGTGCTCGGCGGCGAGCATGCCCGTGCCCATCGCGTTGTGCACGCCCTTGATCCGGGGAACGTTGACGAAGCCGGCCGCGCAGCCGATCAGGGCGCCGCCGGGGAAGCTAAGTTTCGGGACCGACTGATAGCCGCCCTCGGTGATGGCGCGCGCGCCATAGGCGAGCCGCTTGGCACCTTCGAAGGTGGAGCGGATTGACGGATGGGTCTTGAAACGCTGGAACTCGTCGAACGGTGACAGATACGGGTCATCGTAGTTGAGATGCACGACGAAGCCGACGGCAACGAGGTTGTCGTCGTAGTGATAGAGGAACGAGCCACCGCCGGTCTTCAGATCGAGCGGCCAGCCAAACGAATGCTGGATCATGCCCTTCTGGTGCTTGGCGGGATCGATCTGCCAGACTTCCTTGAGCCCGATGCCGAATTTCGCCGGCTCGCTCTTGGTATCCAGCGCGAACTTCGCGATGAGCTGTTTGGTCAGGCTGCCGCGCGCGCCTTCCGCGAACAGCGTGTACTTGCCGAGCAATTCCATGCCACGGGTAAAGGAGTCCTTCGGTTTGCCGTCCCGGCCGATGCCCATGTCGCCCGTGGCAATGCCCTTCACCGCGCCCTGCTCGTCATAGAGCACCTCGGCCGCGGCAAAGCCCGGATAAATCTCGACGCCTAGCGCTTCCGCTTTGCGTGCCAGCCACCGGCAGAAATTGCCAAGCGAGCCGATATAGCAGTGATGATTGTCCATCAGCGGCGGCATGATGAAGTTAGGCAGCCTAATCGCGCCGCCGCCCGTCATCCAGTAGAAGCGGTCGTCCTTCACCTGGGTCTTCAGAGGACAATCGGAATCCTCGCGCCAGTCCGGCATCAGCTTGTCGAGCCCGGCCGGGTCGATCACGGCGCCGGAGAGAATATGCGCACCGACCTCGGAGCCCTTCTCCACCACGACGACGTTGAGATCGGCATTGATCTGCTTCAGCCGGATCGCCGCAGCCAGGCCCGAGGGGCCTGCGCCGACGATGACGACGTCGAATTCCATGGATTCGCGCGGGGGAAGTTCTTCGGTGCTCATCTGATCTCAGCCCTTGAGACGGTCCTTGGTCGATTGCGCCCTCTTGTTTCCGATTTTTCCGGGTAGGACAACCTCGGAAATGCGTTTCGCCGGGGTGCAAGGCGCCCCAAACTGGACTAATAGTCAGCTTTCCGATGATCCCAGAACCCGCACCCACGGTCCGAGAGCTTCTCGCCTTCTATCTGGAGGCCGGAGTCGATTGCACGCTCGCGGAGGAACCGATCGACCGCTTGGCGGAATTGGATGTTCCACCTCCGGCCCCGCGCGCGCCACCTCCGGTCGAGGCCCCACGGCCGGCCGCCGCCCCGGCAGTGTTGCGCGGCGAGGCGGCCCCCGCGCCCGACATCGCGATCGCCTCGGCGCGCGAGGCCGCACGCACCGCGCCAACCTTGGAGGCGCTGCGCGAGTTGATGCAAAACTTTGACGGCTGCGCGCTGAAGCACACGGCGACACGGTTGGTTTTCGCCGACGGTAATCCGCAGGCGCGCATCATGTTCGTCGGCGAGGCACCGGGCCGCGACGAGGACATCGAGGGGCTGCCCTTCGTCGGGCGCAGCGGCAAGCTGCTCGACTTGATGATCGGAGCCATAGGCCTCAACCGCACCACCGCATACATCGCCAACGTGATTCCCTGGCGCCCGCCCGGCAACCGCACGCCGACGCCGCAGGAGACGCAAATCTGCCTGCCCTTCATCCAGCGCCAGATCGAGCTGGTGAATCCGGATGTGCTGGTGACGCTCGGCAATCCCTCGACGCAGACGCTGCTGTCGACCCGCGAAGGCATCATGCGTACCCGCGGCCGCTGGTTCGATTACGAGACGGGCGGGCGCACCATTCGCGCGCTGCCGACCTTCCACCCCGCCTATCTGTTGCGCTCGCCGTCGTACAAGCGGCTCGCCTGGCAGGATCTGCGCGCGATCGCGAAGGTGCTGGCGGGCGCGTGAGGAGGCGTACGACCTCTCCCCGTCATTGCGAGCGCAGCGAAGCAATCCAGAATCTTTCCGCGGAGGGACTCTGGATTGCTTCGTCGCAAGGGCTCCTCGCAATGACGACGGAAAGAGCGAGCGACTAAGTCCCCTTCGGCCGCACGATGGCCCAGCCGATGCGCAGCAGTTGCTGACGGCCGGTCACCAGCCATTCGAAGGCGCGCGGCACTTCCGGCACGATACCCGGGAAGCGCGCGAGAATGTCCGGCGGCGGGGTGCCCGCGGTGTCGGAGGCACGCCAGACCACGACGCCGCCGGTCTCGTTGAATTTGGCCTGATTGATCCACGGCGTGCGTGAAGGCTGGGCATCGATGAACAGATGCGGCCGGCCGGAATGCAGCGTGATCAGGCTCGCAAGCTGGGTCTCGCCGGCCACCGCGCGCAGGCGATGATTGGTGCGGCGGGCAAAGCTCTCGTCGAAGAAGTCCGAAATCGCGCGCGCCGGCATCGACGTCGCGATCTCGTTGGCACCGGTCCACGGCAGGAGCAGGACGGCGAGCGCGACGCCGATTGCGGGCGCGATGACGGCGGCCGCCCAGACCATCCGCAGCATCCTCGCGCGGCGCATCGCGATGAGATCGCCGGCCCCCACGACCACGGCAAGCCCCGACAACACCAGCACGACGCCGGCGCCGCCGACGACGGCGTCGAGGCCCAGCGGGCCCGAGATCAGCACCGCGCCGAGCGCCGGCGCCAGCGCGAAGAAATAGACGAAATTGCGCGCGAGCGGCTCGACCGGCGGGCGGTAGATGATCGGCGCCTCCTCGCTCTTGGGAACGAACAGGCCGGTGTTGAGCACGGTCAGCGCCGGGATCGCCGCCGCACCGAGCAGGAGCCCCCCGAGCAGCCAAGCCGCGTGAAGTGCGCGGGCATTGAGCTCGGCAACCTGCGGCAGGGACGGCAGGACGAACGCCTCGGCGCGCATCAGCCAGACGGCATAAGGCAATGCCAGCACGGCGACCACAACAAGCGCAAACAACGGGTCGAATGCGCGCAGCGTGCGGCGGCCGTCCGCGGTTGCGAGCGCGAAGACGACGATCAGCAGCAGCAGGAAGATCGCAGCCGGCGTCGTCAGCAGCAGGAGGCCCGCCTCGATCGACCAGGCAAACCAGGCGTTGCCGCGGCGCTGTCCGATGATCTGCCAGGAATGCAGCAGCAGCAGCGCCCAGAGCGGCCGCGCCAGCACCAGCGGGCCGAAGTCGAGTGCGGGCGAGGAGAAGGCCAGCAGCGTCATGGTCAGCAGCACGGCCAGCACTGCCTGCTGGGCGCCGACCACTGCGCGGGACAGATGATAGAGCGCGATGAAGGTCGCGACCCCACAGAGCTCCGCCAGGACGTAGACGCCGAACACGTGGCCGCCGGCAGTGCGATAGGCGATGTCGGCGAGCCAGACCGGCAAGGGCGGGCCCAAATCAGTGCCGACCTGGTATTCGCGGCCGAAGGCCAGCAGAGTCGCGAGGCTGCCGGGCGGGCTGCGATAAAACACCAGCGCCACGAACAGCCACATCGCGGCCTGGAGCAGCACGGCGATCCAGACGATCAGCCGCGGCCGCGCGCGAATGAGCTCGATGACCAGGGAGGTAAACCGCATGCAACGTCCGAAAGATGCAGCCAACCCGTGAAGCCGGCCCTATTCGCTCACGACTATTTTGATAGAGGGCGTGACGCGTCGTGGCAACCGAGTCTCGTCTAGAGATTTGCCGACGCGTCGATTTCCGAGCTCGTGTCCACCTGCAGCTCGATCTCGGTCACCGCAAACAGATTCTGCGCCGGCTCGACCGTCCAGGGCATGTGCTTGGCGCGTGCGGCGGCGACGGGGGCGAAGAAGCTGCGGTGGTGGACGGTGGGGCCGAGGCGGTTGAGCGCATCGAGGTGCTCGGGCACGGCGTAGCCCTTATGCTGCTCGAAACCGTACCCGGGGCAGTCCTGAGCCAGCGCGCACATCAGGCGGTCCCGCGTCACCTTGGCGACGATCGAGGCCGCTGCGATCGATAGGACGATGCCGTCGCCGCCGATCACGGCCTCGCAATCGCATTCCGTGTCGAGCCGGTCGCGGCCGTCGACGAAGACGTGCCGGGGCTGCTCGGGCAGCGCCACCACGGCGCGCTTCAGCGCCCACAGCGAGGCGCGCAGGATGTTGTCGCGGTCGATGCGGGCGCGGGAGGCGACGGCCACCGAGACCTGGGCGGTGGCGCAGATCTTGTCGAACAGCCTTTCGCGCTCCTCGGCGGTCAGGCGCTTGGAATCGTCGATGCCGCGCGGGATGCGGTCGGGATCGAGAATCACCGCAGCCGCCACCACCGGACCGGCCAGCGGCCCGCGGCCGGCCTCATCGCAGCCCGCCACCGGCCAGACGCCGCGCTTGATCAGCGCGCGCTCGCGGCGGAAGCTTGGGGCGACGATGATGGCACTCTTGGTGCCGGCCAGCGCCTTGGCGATTTTTTTGGGCGCAGCCTTCTCGTTCTTAGGCGCAACCTTCTTGTTCTCAGGCGCAGCCTTCTTGGGCGCGCCTTTGGCCGGCTTCTTGGCGGATTGATCCCGAATCATGGCCGGGATCGTGCGCAAGCGGCATGGCCTGCGCAACCGGGAACCTCGGACAATTCCCGTTATTCAAGGCAGCCGCCCTATTCCGCCAGATGCACCCGCCGGTCCTCGCCGACTTCGATGCCGGGCGCGACCACGACTTCCCAGGGATGGCCGTCAGGATCGGCGAAATAGCCGGAATAGCCGCCGTAGTCGGTCTCATGCGCGGCTTTCAGCAGCGCGGCGCCCTTGCTGACGGCGAAGGCCAGCACCGCGTCCACCTCCTCAGGCACGCGGCAGTTCCATGCGAGCGTCATGCCGCGAAACGTCGATGGCCTCGGATGATCCGGCAATTTGGCGTCGACCGCGAGCTGATCCCAGGGAAATAGCGCCAGCACCGGACCGCCGGTGTCATAGAACGCCACGGCCTCGCCGGTCACCTTGAGCCGGCGCGAGAAACCAAGCGCGTCGTAAAAGGCAATACTGGCGCGGATGTCGCTCACGCCCAGCGTGATGACGGTGAGCCGCGGGATCGGGGCTGGCAGTTCCTTACTCATGCGACGCCTCTCCCACTTCGTCCCTCAGAACAGGCTGAGCTGATCGCCGTTCCGCTTCGGCTTGGCAAAATGATCCGTCGTCAGCTTGGAGCGCCGCTTGTTCAGCCCCAGCCTGTCGCAGGCGATCTCGAAGCGGCGACCGATGGTCCAGGCCATCGGGCCGGTGCCCTTCATGCGCTCGCCCCATTTCGCGTCGTAGTCGCGGCCGCCGCGCATGTCGCGGATCAGCGTGAAGACGTGGCGATAGCGGTCCGGATAGTTCGCCATCAGCCATTCACGAAAGAGATCGCGCACCTCGAGTGGCAACCGCAGCAGCACGTAGGAGGCTTCCTTGACGCCGGCATGGGCGGCAGCATCCAGGATGCGTTCGATCTCGGAATCGTTCAGCGCGGGAATCACGGGCGCGACCATGACGGTGGTCGGAATGCCGGCCTCGGAAAGCTGCTTCAGCGCCTCCAGCCGCTTCGGCGGCGTGGACGCCCGCGGCTCCATGGTGCGCGCCAGCTTCGGATCGAGCGAGGTCACGGAGATGCCGACCTTGGCGAGGTTGCGTTTGGCCATGCGCGCGAGAATGTCGATGTCGCGGGTCACCAGCGCCGACTTGGTGACGATCCCGACGGGATGGCCGGCGCGCTCCAGCACCTCCAGAATGCCGCGCATGATTTTGCGCTCGCGCTCGATCGGCTGATAGGGATCGGTGTTAGTGCCGATCGCGATCATCCGCGGCTCGTAGCCCGGCGCCGCAAGCTCCTTCTCGAGCAGCGCCGGCGCCTCGGGCTTCACGAACAGCTTCGACTCGAAGTCGAGCCCCGGCGACAGGCCGAGATAGGCATGCGTCGGCCGCGCGAAGCAATAGACGCAGCCGTGCTCGCAGCCGCGGTAGGGATTGATCGAACGGTCGAAGCCGATGTCGGGAGATTCGTTGCGGGTGATCACCTTGCGCGAGGTGTCGATCCCGACCGTGGTCTTGAACGGAGGCAGTTCTTCAAGGCTCTGCCAGCCATCGTCGAATGCGACGCGCGCCTCGGCCTCAAAGCGGCCGCTGGCGTTGGACTGCGCGCCCCGGCCTCGCCTGCGCTGGCGGTCGATGGCGACCGCCAGCTCAGGGAAGTCAGAAGGCGCACCCGCCGGCTCGGAGGGCGCCGTGACCGGCGGGTGCTTGAGAGCATGAGAGGATGCTGGACTCATGAAGCCAAGATAGCACGTCGAAGGAACAAATCAAGAACACAAACCAAAAACGTGAAAACAACCTCATGCACAGTAGAGCTGCCCAAACTTCGCGCGCCCGCTTTTGACCTCACGCAACAGTGGCGTCACGGCGATCTCGTTTGATGCTGCCGAAGGATCGATCTCGCCGGAACTCGGTTGGTGACGATCCCGGGTGAAGGTCGGCAGGAACATGACAAATCAACAACAATTGGCCGCAGCGAGCAGCGACCTCAATCTGCTCGACCGCTATTGGCGCGCCGCGAACTATCTCTCCGTCGGGCAGATTTACCTGCTCGACAATCCGCTGCTGCGCGAGCCGTTACGGCCCGAGCACATCAAGCCGCGTTTGCTCGGCCATTGGGGCACGACGCCCGGTTTGAACTTCATTTATGCCCATCTCAACCGCGTCATCCGCGCGCTGGACCTGAGCGTGATCTATGTGTGCGGTCCCGGCCACGGCGGCCCCGGCATGGTCGCCAACACCTATCTCGAAGGCAGCTACAGCGAGATCTATCCCGATATCGCGCGCGATACCGACGGGTTGTGCAAACTGTTCAGGCAATTCTCCTTCCCCGGCGGCATCCCGAGTCACGCGGCGCCGGAGACGCCGGGCTCGATTCACGAAGGCGGTGAGCTCGGTTACGCGCTGGTGCATGCCTATGGCGCGGCATTCGACAATCCCGACCTGATCGTCGCCTGTGTCGTCGGAGACGGCGAGGCCGAGACTGGCCCGCTCGCGGCGTCCTGGCACTCCAACAAGTTCCTCAATCCTGCCCATGACGGCGCGGTGCTGCCGATCCTGCATCTCAACGGTTACAAGATTGCCAACCCAACCGTGCTCGGCCGGATGCGCGACGACGAGATCCGCGATCTCTTCCGCGGGCTCGGCCACGAGCCGCTATTCGTCGAGGGCGACGATCCGAAATTGATGCACCAGGCCATGGCGGACGCGCTCGACGTCGCGTTCGCCAGCATCCGGTCGATCCAGCAGCACGCCCGCGACGGCCGCAAGAGCGTCGAACGCCCGCGCTGGCCGATGATCGTGCTACGCAGCCCGAAGGGCTGGACCGGCCCCAAGGAAGTTGACGGCAAGAAGGTCGAGGGTTTTTGGCGTGCACATCAGGTGCCGGTCGCGAACTGCCGCGACAACCCTGCGCATCTGAAGATTCTCGAAGACTGGATGCGCAGCTACGAGCCGGAAAAGCTATTCGACGCGAACGGCGCGCTCGTTGCCGAGCTCCAGGCGCTCGCGCCCGAAGGCAATCGCCGCATGGGCGCCAATCCGCACGCCAATGGCGGCCTTCTGAAGAAGGAGCTGAAGCTGCCGGACTTCCGCAGCTTCGCCGTCAAGGTTCCTCAGCCGGGCGGCATCGTGGCGGAGGCAACCCGCGAGCTCGGCAAATTCCTGCGCGACGTCATCCGCCTCAACGCCGAGGCCCGCAACTTCCGCATCATGGGCCCGGACGAAACCGCCTCAAACCGGCTCGATGCGGTGTTCGAGGCCACCGAACGCGTCTGGATGGAGCCGACAAAACCTTACGACGTGCATCTCGCCCAGGACGGACGCGTGATGGAAGTCCTGAGCGAACATCTCTGCCAGGGCTGGTTAGAGGGCTACCTGCTCACGGGCCGGCACGGCTTCTTCTCCTGCTACGAGGCGTTCATCCACATCGTGGATTCCATGTTCAACCAGCATGCCAAATGGCTGAAAGTGACGCGGCATCTGCCGTGGCGACGCCCGATCGCCTCGCTCAACTATCTGCTGACATCGCATGTCTGGCGCCAGGACCACAACGGCTTCAGCCATCAGGACCCCGGATTCGTCGATCTCGTCGCCAACAAGAAGGCCGATATCGTCCGCATTTACTTCCCACCGGACGCCAACACGCTGCTGTGGATCGCCGATCACTGCCTGCGCACCTATGACCGCATCAACGTCATCGTGGCCGGCAAGCAGCCGGCGCCGCAATGGCTGTCGATGCCGGAGGCAGCCACGCACTGCGATGCCGGCATTGGCATCTGGAGCTGGGCCGGGACGGAAGACGCGAATGGCGAGCCCGATGTCGTGATGGCCTGCGCCGGCGACGTGCCGACACTGGAAACGCTCGCCGCCGTCGACCTGCTGCGCAAGGCGCTGCCCGAGCTGAAGATCCGCGTCGTCAACGTCGTCGACCTCATGACGCTGCAACCCAGGGAGCAGCACCCGCACGGCTTGTCCGACCGCGACTTCGACGGCCTGTTCACGCGCGACAAGCCGGTGATCTTCGCCTATCACGGCTATCCCTATCTGATCCACCGGCTGACCTATAACCGGACCAACCACGCCGGCATGCACGTCCGCGGCTTTGCCGAGGAAGGCACCACGACGACGCCGTTCGACATGGTCGTGCTCAACGAGCTCGACCGCTATCACCTCGCGATCGAGGCGATCGAGCGCGTGCCGGGGCTCGCGACCAAGGCGGCGCAGGTGAAGCAGCAATTCCGCGACAAGCTGATCGAGCATTCGCGCTATGTGCGCGAATACGGCGAGGACATGCCGGAAATCCAGGAATGGGTCTGGCAGAACAGCGCCGGCGGCAACACGCCGGCGGAGGCAGGCGACTGACAGCAGCCATGTTGAACACCGTTCTCGTTCTCAACTCGGGATCGTCGAGCATCAAATTCGGCCTGTTCGAGATCTCGGCGGCCGAGCCCACCCCGCTCTGCAAGGGCCTGCTCGACGAGCACGAGACGAAGCCGCGGCTCGTCGTGAAGAGCCCCGCGGGCGAAGACCTGTTCCAGCAAGGGAGGGAATCATCGGATGCGGACAGCGATCATCTGTTCGCCGACATGCTCGGCTTCATCGAGGATCGTTTCGGCGACCATCGCTTGCGCGCCGTCGGCCATCGCGTCGTCCATGGCGGTCCGGACTATTCCGCTCCGGTCGAGCTGACAGACGATGTCACCGCAAAGCTGGAGGCGTTGACACCGCTGGCGCCGCTGCACCAGCCGCGGTGTCTGGCGCCGGTCCGCGCCATCAGCGCGATCAGGCCCGACCTGACGCAGATCGCCTGCTTCGACACCGCTTTCCACCACGGCATTGCGCCGCCCGCCAGCCGCTTCGCCATTCCGCGACGTTATGAAGAGCGCGGAGTCCGACGCTACGGATTTCATGGCCTCTCGTTCGAATATGTCGCGGGACGGCTCGCCCGAATCGCGCCGCAGCTCGTGGCCAAGCGCACCGTGATCGCGCATCTCGGCAATGGCGCGAGCCTGTGCGGCTTGCGCGACGGCCGCAGCATCGACACCACGATGGGACTGACGCCGCTCGACGGGCTGGTGATGGGCACGCGGTGCGGCAGGATCGACCCGGGCGTGCTGCTCTATCTGCAACAGCACGAGAAGATGTCGGTCGACGATGTCCAGCACCTGCTCTACCACGAATCGGGCCTGCTCGGCGTCTCCTGCATCGCGTCGGATATGCGGACGCTGCTTGCGAGCAGCGAAGCTGCGGCACGGGAGGCGGTCGAGCTCTTCACCTTCCGCGCCGCGCAGGAGGTGGCGGCGATGGCGACGACGCTTGCCGGGCTGGACTGCCTGGTCTTCACCGGCGGCATCGGCGAGCATGCCAGGGAAATCCGCAGAGCGATCGGTGAGCGTCTCGACTGGCTCGGTGTACGCATCGATGCGGCTGCGAATGATGCGGCGCGCGAGCGCATTAGCGGTGACGATAGCGCAGCCGATGTCTTCGTCATTCCAACGAATGAGGAACTGATGATCGCACGACATTGTGCGGCGGTGCTACGAACAGCAGGTTGACCGGCGTTCATTCGAAGCCCTCGTCAGCAGCGTGATTGCACGTTTTTCCCGCTCTCGCGCTCGTCCGCTATCGCGACCTTCCTCGTGCGGGATTGCGAACGGCCGGCCCGCCGCGCAATATTACGGCTCACCTCCGGATTAATACGGAGAGGATAGGCTGGGGCCGACACATTGGCGATATCGTGGACCGTACGGGACAAATTTTGATGCGACAGCCGCGGCGGTTTACCATCGTATACCGAAGCACGGCCGGAAAGTTGCACTCGGCAGCGCCACATGTTTTATGACGCCCTGATAATGAGCTACGCTTCTCCCGAAGTGTGGACACTGAAGCCTCAATCATGCTGAGCGTCATCATTCCGACCGAAGGCGTCGAGCAGACGGCGGTCGCAACTCTGGCCGCGCTGGTACCCGGTGCCGCCGCAGGCATCATCCGGGAAGTGCTCCTCGTCGATGGCACCCGCAATGGGGTCATCGAGCGCGTTGCCGACGTCGCGGGCTGCCGTTTCATCGGCTTCGAAGGATCCACGCAGGGCGCCGCGCTCGCCGCCGGCGCACTCCAGGCCCGTTCGTCCTGGCTGATGTTCCTCCCCGCGGGCGCCGTCTTGGAAACCGGCTGGATCGAGGAAACCGCCCAGTTTATCCAGTCCGTCTCGACCAGCGGCCGGGATCGTGCGGCCGTCTTCCGCTATGCCCGCTCACCCTACGCCGATGCCGGCTTCCGCGATATCCTCTGGGCCCTGATGCGCAAGCTCGTCGGTCCCTTCGGCGATCAGGGACTTTTGATCGCGCGTGATCACTACGACCGCATCGGCGGCTACCCGCCCCAAGCCCGCCGCTCCGAGGCGCGGTTGCTCCGGCGGCTCGGCCGCTCGTCGCGGATCATGCTGCGCAGCCGGATCGTCATGGTCGGCTGAAGCACTTCAATACTTGCCAAAGTCAAATAATTATTTGACAATGGCAAGTATCGAGGTGAGCCATGTCATTTGACGGTACCGAGAACCACGTCGCAGCGGTTCGCGCCTTCAACCGCTTCTATACCCGCAAGCTTGGCGTGCTCGACCAGCACCTTGGCAAGAGCCCGTTCTCGCTCAGCGAGGCCCGCGTGCTCTACGAGCTCGCACAACGGGACGACCTTGCCGCAAAGGAGATCGGCAACGAGCTTGGCCTCGACCCCGGCTATCTCAGCCGCATCGTGCAGAGCTTCGACGAAAAGGGGCTGATCACCCGGAAGCCCCTGCCCGCGGATCGCAGGCAATACCAGCTCAGCCTCACCGCCAAGGGGCGCCAGAGCTTTGCCAAGCTGAACCTGGGCTCGCAAAACGAGGTCGCCGCAATGCTGGCTCAGCTTTCGGCCAGCGATGCAACGCGGCTCACGCAGGCTATGGCGACCATCGAGGCTGTGCTGGAGCGCCGAATCCAGCCCGCGGCATTTATGCTGCGCAGCCATCGCATCGGCGACATAGGCTGGGTCATCTCCCGGCAGGCCGCCGCCTATGCGGCCGACTACAACTGGGATATCAGCTACGAGGCCCTGGTCGCCGAGATCTGCGCACAATTCATCAAGAACTATGACGCCGCGCGCGAGCACTGCTGGATTGCGGAAGTGGATGGCGAGCCGGTCGGCTCGATCTTTCTGGTCAAGGCCACGGACGAGATTGCCAAGCTGCGCCTGTTGCAGGTGGAAAAGAAAGCGCGGGGACTCGGTGTCGGCCGCGCGCTGGTCGAGCAATGCATCCAGGGCGCACGCGAGAGGGGCTACAGCAAGATGACGCTGTGGACGCAAAGCATCCTGGTCGCCGCGCGGGGCATCTATCAAAGTGCAGGCTTCAGGCTCGTGAAGACCGAGCCGCATCACAGCTTCGGGCAGGATCTGATTGGGGAAACGTGGGAGCGGGATCTCTGATGCTGCAACAGCGGGCGAGATGCGCATAAATGTGCCCTCGCCCCTTGCGGGAGAGGGCAGCGACGCTGGTAGACACACACTCACTAGGGTGAGGGGTATGTCTCCGAGCACTCCGTGCCGATAGATACCCCTCATCCGGAGCTTCGCGCCACCTTCCCCCACAAGGGGGGAAGGGAAGCAAGCACTTACACCGTCGAGCCCTGCGCCTTCGTCCGGCGCAGGTGCTCGTCCAGCCGCGGCATGATCTCGACGAAATTGCAGGGACGCGTACGGTAGTCGAGCTGGGCTTTGAGGATGCCGTCCCAGCCGTCGCGGCAGGCACCGGGCGAACCTGGGAGGCAGAAGATGTAGGTTGCGCCCGCGACGCCGGCCGTGGCGCGGCTCTGGATCGTCGACGTGCCGATCTTGGCGTGGCTCAGCATGTGGAACGCGATCGAGAAACCGTCCATGCGTTTCTCGAACAGGGGCTCGACCGCCTCCGGCGTGACGTCGCGCCCGGTGAAGCCGGTGCCGCCGGTGGTGATGACGACGTCGACACCTGCGTCCGCAGTCCAGCGGCGGATGACGGCGCGGATCGCCTCGACGTCGTCGGTGACGATCTCGCGCGCGGCGAGATGATGGCCAGCCGCAAGGAGACGGTCGGCCAGGGTCTGGCCGGATTTATCATCCGCGAGCGCGCGCGTGTCCGAGACGGTGAGCACCGCGATGTTGAGCGGGACGAACTGTTTTGTTTCGTCGATGGAGGTCATTGCAACGCACCTTCTTTCCCCGCCCACTGACGTCATCCTGAGGTACGCGCTCTGGCGCGCCTCGAAGGATGGGCCACGGGCTCGCCATACTTCGAGGCTCGCCAATTGGCGAGCACCTCAGGATGACGGATAACCCCTACTGTCCGCCACCAAACGTGTTGCAGGCCTGGACGGTGCCCTGCTGGTAGCCGGTCATGAACCACTGTTTGCGTTGCGCGGCCGAGCCGTGGGTGAAGGAATCGGGCACGACGCGGCCTGTGGACTGGCGCTGCAGCGTGTCGTCGCCGATCGCGCTCGCCGTGGTGAGTGCGGCGTCGATGTCGCCCGGCTCCAGGAAGTTCGGCCGCTTCTTCGCCTCGCGATTGACCCAGACACCGGACAAGCAGTCGGCCTGCAATTCGACCTTCACCTGGAGCGCATTCGACTCCGCCTTGCTGCCGGCCTGCTGCTGCAGGCGCGTCACGCGCGGAATGATGCCGAGCAGGTTCTGGATGTGATGGCCGGCCTCATGGGCGATGATGTAGGCGGTGGTGAAGTTACAGGCGGACTTGCCGGAGCACCCGCGAAAACGCGTCTCGACCTCGCGGAAGAAACCGGTGTCGAGGAAGATGGTCCTGTCGGGCGGACAATAGAATGGTCCCATCGCCGACTCCGCCCGGCCGCAGCGCCCGCCATTGGTGACGTTGCGGAACAGCACGACCTTCGGACCGGTAAAGGACTGGCCCGAGGCCTGGAATATCTCGCTCCAGCGGTCGTCGATCTCGCCGAGGATGCCGGAGATCATGCTGCCCATCTCGTCGGTCGGCGCGCCGCGCTTGGCCGAGGTGGACTGGCGATCGGTCTGGTAGGACGGCGCCTGGCCGCCGCCGGTGAGGATCTCGGCGCCGCCGATCAGGATGCGCGGATCGATGCCGAAGGCGTAGCCGACCAGGCCGAGCACGATGATGGTGCCGATGCCGAGCCCGCCGCCGCCCATGGGGAGGCCGAACCCGCCTCCTCCACCGCCGCCGCCACCATCGTCGCGACGATCCTCGATGTCGTCGCTGCGGCGGAAATCATCGTAGCGCATGGCGGCTTCCCTCGGTCCTGGCTGGCATCATTGGGCGCAAAGGCGGCAAAGCTCAACGCACCATGCAGGTAAAATTTCCATTGCGTTAATCAATATCCCGCTCGGCAATTATTGCCTAGTGCGACAGCATGGCAATGCCAGCAATTTTTTCCGGGCATCGAGCAATTTTTTCCGAGAGGAATTTCGAGTCTTTTTGCGCTCCGATCACAGCCGCAACGCGAAGAAACACGAAATACACTGCAAAACACGGCGAATGCGCGGAGCGAACCGCGTGCAAGGCGCGATGTGAGAGCTATTCACGAAAGCGGCGGGTTAAGTCGATTTTTACTTTGCCGCTTCAATGTAACGGTCAGTCGGTTGTTTGGTCCCGCGTCGCCGACAGCGTCGCCTGAGTCAGAGTTCTTGAGTCATGGTAGAGTCGCGTCGCGGGGCGTCTGCAAGGGCGCCCCGCACAAATTTTGAGTCTCCTTCGCACAGCATCGTCCTCGGCGATTGCGTCGCAGAGATGTCGAAGCTTCAGGCTGGTTCGGTCGACCTGGTGTTCGCCGATCCACCCTACAATCTCCAGCTCAAGGGCGATCTCAAGCGCCCCGACGAATCCCATGTCGATGCGGTCGACGACGACTGGGACAAGTTCGATTCGTTCTCCGCCTATGACGATTTCACTCGCGCCTGGCTGCTTGCCGCCCGCCGCGCGATGAAGCCGTCGGCGACGATCTGGGTGATCGGCTCCTATCACAACATCTTCCGCGTCGGCGCGATCATGCAGGACCTCGGCTTCTGGCTCCTGAACGACATCGTCTGGCGCAAGACCAACCCGATGCCGAATTTCCGCGGCCGTCGCTTCACCAACGCGCACGAGACCATGATCTGGGCCGCGCGCGACGAAAGGGCCAAGGGCTACACCTTCAACTACGAAGCCTTGAAAGCCGCCAACGAGGACGTGCAGGCACGGTCCGACTGGCTGATCCCGCTCTGCACCGGCGAGGAGCGCCTCAAGGGCGCCGACGGCAAGAAAGTGCACCCGACGCAGAAGCCGGAAGGCCTGCTCGCGCGCGTGCTGCTGTCGTCCTCCAAGCCCGGCGATCTCGTGATCGATCCCTTCAACGGCACCGGCACCACCGGCGCGGTCGCAAAGCGCCTCGGCCGCTCCTATATCGGCTTCGAGCGCGACAAGACTTATGCGAAAGCCGCACAAGCGCGCATCGCCGCGGTCGAGCCGCTGCCGGAGGCAAGCCTCGCCCCGTTCATGACGGCGCGCGAAGCGCCGCGGGTTGCGTTCTCCGAGCTGATCGAGCGTGGCATGATCATGCCCGGCACCAAGCTGTTCGACGCCAAAAAGAAGCTCGGCGCACTGGTCCGCGCCGACGGGGCCATCATGTTCGGCGACAAGGTCGGCTCCATCCACCGCATGGGCGCAGTGGCGCAAGGCGCGCAAGCCTGCAACGGCTGGACCTTCTGGCACATCGAGACCAAGAAGGGTCTCAAGCTGATCGACGAACTCCGCGCCGAAATCCGCGCCGGCATGGCGGCGGGGTAGCCTTCCTTTCGTCATCCCGGAGCGCGCCTCTTGGCAAGAGCCGGAATGACGAGACTGGTTGAACACGGCCGCCGCAGGGACTAGATTAATCGCCTGCGCCCCGTCCCGACCGGTCCTCCCATGCGACGACAGTCCGAGACATTGCTGCTGGTGCCGCTGCTGCCGATCTTTCTGCTCGGCATGTTTCCGATGTTCCTGATCGCGCTGCTGGGATTTTTCGGCCTCGCCTTGTTCGGCGTGCTCGTGGTCTGTGTCGGGCTCGCCAGCAGCAACGAGGCCCATGACAGCTTCAATCACGACGTCATCGTTCACGGCTACGCGCGCGGATCGGAGCGCAAGGCGCGAGCTTCCGACATGCATATCGCTACCCGGCTCGGGCTGCGCCTGGAGGTCGTGGGCGCGGCCATGGTCATTACGGCGGCGATCGGCCTTTGTTACGCCGGCTGATCTGCGTGGCGCGCAGATACCGCCCGGCAAACTCGCCGGTTGCCCTCCCCGATAAGGTTCAGGCAAGACAAGGCCGCTTGCGGACATGTTGCTGCCTCCACTCTCAGCCAACAAACACAGGGGAGATGCCCGATGCTCAAATTCTATTTCAATGGCTCGCCGAACCCGACCAAGGTCGCGCTTTATCTCGAAGAGTCGGGCCTGGCCTTTGAGCCGGTGAAGATCGACACCCGCAAGGGCGAGCAGTTCACGCCGGACTATCTGAAGATCAATCCGAACGGCAAGGTGCCGGCGATCGACGACAACGGCACCATCGTGTTCGATTCCAACGCCATCCTGCTCTATCTCGCCGAGAAGACCGGAAAATTCCTGCCGGCCGCCAATTTTCGCGGCGAGATGCTGTCATGGCTGATGTTTGTCGCCACCGGCGTCGGCCCGTATTCGGGCCAGGCCGTGCACTTCAAGCATTTCGCGCCGAAGGACCAGAACCACGACTACGCGCATAACCGCTATCAGTTCGAGACCGATCGTCACTACAAGATTCTCGACGGTCACCTCGAAGGCCGCCGCTACATGGTCGGCGACAGCTATTCGATCGTCGACATGGCGCTGTGGGGTTGGGCACGGATGTTGCCGTTCAAGCTCGGCGACGATGCCTTCGCGCGATACCCGAACGTCAAGCGGCTGGTGGACGAGGTCACGGCGCGGCCTGCGGCGACGCGCGCGATCGCTCTGAAGGACAAGTTCACCTTCAAGGCGGAGATGGACGACGAGGCCCGCAGCAACATGTTCAAGCACATGACGACGAAAGTCGCCTGATCGCGTCCGGTCACAACGCGAGGCCACGCGCATGCGCGTGGCCTTTTGCTTTTGAGGCTCAGGCGGCGTGGACCGAGCTCAGGAAGTTGGCGACTTCCTGCTTCAGGCGGTTGCTGTCGGCCGACAGCGAGCGTGCCGCCGAGAGCACCTGCGAAGACGCCGAGCCGGTCTCGGAAGCCCCGCGCTGCACGTCGCCGATGTTGGACGACACGAGCTGCGTGCCCTGGGCCGCCTGCTGCACGTTGCGGGAGATCTCCTGCGTCGCCGCACCCTGCTCCTCCACGGCGGCGGCAACCGTCGACGAGATCTCCGACAGTCGCTCGATGGTGCCGCTGATCTCCCTGATCGAGCCGACCGACTCCTCCGTCGCGGCCTGGATGCCCGAAACCTGCTGGGCGATCTCACCGGTGGCCCTCGCGGTCTGCTCGGCGAGCGCCTTGACCTCCGAGGCGACCACGGCAAAGCCACGGCCGGCTTCACCCGCGCGCGCCGCCTCGATGGTGGCGTTCAGCGCCAGGAGGTTGGTCTGGCCGGCGATGGTGCTGATCAGCTCGACCACGTCGCCGATGCGGGCTGCAGCCTTGGAGAGCTCGCTGACGCGCGCGTTGGTCTTGCTCACCTGACCGACGGCTTCGCCCGCAATGCGCGCCGATTCCTGCACCTGGCGCGCGATCTCCGTCACCGAGGAGGACAACTCCTCGGTCGCGGAGGCCACCGCCTGCACATTGGCCGAGGCTTCCTGGGAGGCGGATTGCACTTCGGTGGAGAGATCCTGAGCGCGCCTCGCGGTTGCGGTCAGGGTGCCGGCCGAGCCCTCGAGCTCGTGCGATGCCAAGGATACGGTATCGACGATTTCGCCCACCGCCTGCTCGAACTGGCTGGCGAGCCGGGCCATGTCGGCCTTGCGGCCTTCGGCCTGCCGGGCCTCGGTTGCGGTCTGCTCATGGCGCAGCCTTGCCGTCTCGATCATGTTGGTCTTGAAGACGTCGATCGCCTTGGCCATGTCACCGATCTCGTCGGCCTTGCCGCGCGAAGGGATCTCGACGGCGAGATTGCCCCCGGCAAGCAGCCCCATTGCGCGCGTCATCGAGGTCAGCGGCCCCACGATGCTGCGGGCGGTCAGAAAGGCGACGATCAGTCCGAACAGGACGGCGAGGCCGCCCGCGATCGCCTGGAGCGAGGTCGTGCCGTCGATCACAGCATCGGACGCGGTGCGCGAATCCTTGTAATCCGTCTTCAAGGCCGTTTCCGTGACCTTGAGCTTGGCGATGCTCGCGGAGATGAGCGGTGCGAGATCCTTGTGGTAGATCTCGTCGGACCGCAGCATCGCGGCTGAGGTCGTTTCGAACGCGGATTTGTAGATACCGAGGGCGGTCTTCACGGGCGTCAGAGACGAGCGAAGGTCGGCCGCCTGCGGGCTCCTTTCGACGGCCGCGAGCCGCTGCACCGCCCTGTCGACATTGGTTCTGAAGGCGGTGGGGCCGTTGGTGTCGCGCAGAGCGAGGAAGCGCCAGTTCGCGATTCGAACCAGCAGGACCCGGGATTCGAGGTCCGCGACGAGCGACACCGTGTCGTCGTCGGCGGCGGCGCGGGCCACATCGACCAGCTTGGCCATCTTCACCGTCAGCTCTTCGCCGCTCGGCAACAGCGTCGCCTTGCCGGTCCGCGCCTCGTTGACGGCGTCGCCGAGACTATCACGCAGGCTTTTCATTTTGGCGATGTCGGCGATCAGATCGTTGTAGAGCTTCCGCCGCTCCTCCGAGAGGGTGCCCTTTGCTCCGAGCTGTAATAGCCCCGTCGCCGCGGTCTCTCGCTCGGCAGCCTCCCGCATCGCAGGCTCGTTGGCGTCGTAAATGTAGCGCAGATTGGCCCGCTGGATGGCCTGAAAATGGGTCGATATCTCCAGGACGCGCGCCGTGCTGTCCGACAATTTGGAGAGTTTTTCGACCTGATCCTGAACGGACCGCAAATTCCAGATGGCGACCACCGCCATCACAAGACCAACCGCCACCAAGGCCATGAAACCTGCGTACAGGCGTCCCCTGATCCGCAAACGAAAACTCGGCATTCCCACTGTCCACTCAGAAGCATGTCAATTCGGGCGGACGAACAACTCCGGCGATTTATCGGGCCACCCCGGCAGCCGCGGATCGCGTTGTTCGCGACCCACGCTGCACCGCGACACAATGGGGGACACTCGTTAATTGAACCTTCAAATTTTTCGCGCGCGCATGCGTCATACGGCACAAGATCTGCTGATTTTATCGGCAGGTGAGCAAGGTTTTGGCGCGAAGCCCGCAGCGCCATGCAGGCCGCTGCAGCCTGTCCGGCCTGCGCCATCGACACGACCATCGCCGCCCCCGGCCGACGGCACCGGTCGGCGACGCGACGCTGCTCAATCCGCTCAGCTCGCGGTCCTCACGGCCGTTTGCGGAAACGGGCCGAGGGCCTTCTCGGTCAGCACCGAGTCGCAATATTCCCGGATCTCGTTGATCTTGCCGTCCTCGAGACGAAACACGAGACAGTAGTCGTTGTCGTAGCGCACGCCTTCGGGCGTGACGTTGTCGCCCTTGGCTTCGACGACGACGACATCGCCGTCGGCGGTGAAGCGGTGGGCGACCGTCCGCGTCCGGTCGACAAGACGGGTCCGCACATAGGCGTGCAGGTCGTTGAGGATCGCTTGTTTGCCCGAAAACGTGCGCGACCAGGAGTACTGGCCGGTCACGATCCATTTGGCGTCGTCGGCAAGGCTTTCGGTGAACAAGGCGCGGTCGCGCGCAGCCGGATCGCGGCTGGCGGCGGCGGCAAAGATATCCTGCATCAGCTTCTTGTTGGCGCTCGCGCTCATGGCGGCATCTCCCTTTGTGAGAACATCGAGATCATCGCCGCCGCCTCTAAATTCTTCAAATCGATAGTGGATATGATATCTATTCGCCTCATGAATTTGAATTCGCTCGACCTCAATCTCCTGACCGCGCTCGACGCGCTGCTGCGCGAGGCCAACGTCAGCCGCGCCGCCTTGCGGATCGGGCTGTCGCAGCCGGCGGCCAGTCATGCGCTCCAGCGTCTGCGCGACATCTTTCGCGATCCGCTCCTGGTCCGCACAGGCGCGCGCATGGAGCTGACGCCGCGGGCGCAAGCCTTGCGCGCGCCGCTGGCGCAGGCGCTCGATCAGGTGCGCGGGCTGTTCCTATCGGACGAATTCGACGCGGCGCGCAGCGAGCGGCAATTCCGACTGATGATGCCGGATCTCGCGGTAGAGCTGTTGATGCCGCCCTTGATGGAAAAGGTGACGCAGGCCGCCCCCAATGTCCGAATCGACGTGGTGCCGTGGCGGGGACCGGCGATTTTCCACGCCGAGTTCGCCCGCACCATCGATCTCGTGATCTCGATCGGCAACGCCTTCAAGGGCTTTCACCGCCAGCTGCTCTACACCGACAGCGACGCGCTGGCGGTGCGGCGCGGCCATCCCGTGGCTGCGAAGCTGAAACGGCACGAGATGTTCCTGGCCGCGCGCCATGTCGGAGTAATTATCCGCGGCCAGCCGGAGGACCTGATCGACACCTGGCTGCGCACCAAGGGCATCGACCGGCACATTTCATTGGTCGTCCCGGGCTATCTCGAAGCGCTGCACGTCGCTGCCCGCACCGACCTCGTCGCCTTCGTGCCGCACCGGCTGATCGGGGCGCTGTCCAAGAAGCTCGGCCTCGTCACGGTGACGCCGCCGCTCGACCCCGGCATCGACGAGCAGTTCATGTTCTACCCGACCCGCGCACAGATGGATCCCGGCTCGATCTGGCTCAGGCGGCTGATGTTGGAGACGGGACGCGAATTGGAAAAGCCGAAGGCTTCGTAGGCTGGGCAAAGCGACTTGTCCTCCATAGCTCGAAGAGCGAAGGCGGAAGCGTGCCCACCACTTCTTTATGGCTTGGAAAGATGGTGGGCACGGCGCTTCGCGCCATTGCCCACCCTACAAGAGCCCTACGCCTTCTGCGCGTCCATCACCTTGCGCACGGCAGGGCGGTCGGACATGCGCTTGAAATGATCGGCGATCTTCGGCGTCGAGTTGATGTCGACGCTATCGCCTTCGAGCCAGGTCGACAGGGTGTAGAGATAAGGATCGCAGATCGTGAACTGCTCGCCCATCACCCAGGGCCCCTTGTACATCTTCTGCTCGATCAGGGCGAAGCAGGCCCCCATGGTCTTCGGGATCATCGCCTTCATGTCGGCGAACGAGCTTTCTTCGCTCGCCCAGCGTGCGCCGCGCATCTTGTGGGCATGGTTGATGTGCACGGTCGAGCAGAGGTAGGAGTTGAACGACTGCACCTGCGCGAAGTCGAAGGGATCGTCTAGCGGCGCGAGCTTCGCCTTGGGGAAGGTCTGCGCGAGATAGGCCAGCATCGCCGGGGTCTCGGTCAGGACGCCGCGATCGGTCACCAGCGCCGGCACGCGGCCTTTCGGGTTGATCGCGAGATACTCCGCGCTGTTCTGCTGGTTGGTCTTGAAGCTCAGCCGCTCGGCCGCGTAGTCGGCGCCGGCTTCTTCCAGGGTGATGTAGGTGGCGAGCGCGCAGGTGCCGGTGGCGTAGTAGAGCTTGAGCATGTCGGACCTCATGGGAAAGCCGGAAGGTAACGGCTGCGGGCCCCGAGGTCCATAGCACGGCGTTCTCTAGTACTCTCGCTCTTCGCAGTTGCCCACCGGCGCCCGGCTGTGCCAAGACGCCCCGAGTTGGAGGGGCTTTCCCATGACCGTACTCATCGCCGGTGGCGGCATCGGCGGGTTGACGCTTGCGCTCAGCTTGCACGGAATCGGCATTCCCGTAAAAGTGTTCGAGAGCGTCGCTGAGCTGCGGCCGCTCGGCGTCGGCATCAACGTGCTGCCGCATGCGGTGCGCGAGCTGATCGAGCTCGGCCTGATGGACAAGCTCGATGCTAGCGGCGTGCGCACCCGCGAGCTTGCCTATTTCTCCAAGCACGGCAAGCCGATCTGGAGCGAGCCGCGCGGGCTGGAGGCCGGCTATAAATGGCCGCAGTTTTCGATCCATCGCGGCACGCTCCAGCAATTGCTGCTCGACACCGCGGTCGAGCGCCTCGGCCGCGACAACATCCTCACCAGCCACCATCTGACGGGCTGGAGCGAAACCGCTGACGGCGTGCGCGCCGACTTCATCGACAAGGCCACCGGCAAGGCCGCGGGGACTTACGACGGCACGATCCTGATCGCCGCCGACGGCATCCATTCCGCCGCGCGAGAAAAACTCTATCCCGACGAAGGCCCGCCGATCTGGAACGGCCGCATCCTCTGGCGCGGCGTCACGCCTGCAAAGGCCTTCCTCAGCGGCCGCACCATGATCATGGCCGGCCACGAGATCCTGAAATTCGTCTGCTATCCGATCTCGAAGGGACCTGACGCCGCGGGCAACCATCTGATCAACTGGGTTGCCGAGCGCCACATGCCGCCGACCTATCAATGGCGGCGCGAGGACTATAACCGCACCGCGCGCCTGGAAGAGTTCTTGCCCTGGTTCGAGAGCTGGCAGTTCGACTGGCTCGACGTGCCGGGCCTGATCAAGAACTGCCCGCACGCCTATGAATATCCGCTGGTCGATCGCGATCCGGTGTCACAATGGACCTTCGGCCGCGTCACGCTGATGGGCGACGCCGCACATCCGATGTACCCGATCGGCTCCAACGGTGCCTCGCAGGCGATCCTCGATGCCCGCACCATCACCCGCGAGATCCTGGCGCACGGCCCGACGCAAGCGGCCCTGCTGGCCTATGAGGCGGAGCGGCGGCCTGCAACCACCAGTCTCGTCCTGCTCAACCGCAAGAATGGCCCGGAGCAGGTGATGCAGCTCGTCGAGGAGCGCGCGCCGGATGGCTACAAGGTCGTCACTGACGTACTGTCGCAACAGGAGCTCGAGGATGTTGCCGCCAACTACAAGCGCGTCGCCGGCTTTCAGGTGGAAGCGCTGAATGCGAAGCCGCCGATCGTGAGCGCGGGTGCGCGCGCGACGAAATGAGTATTCGCACGAAGCGAGACGCACGTTGATGCGCCCTCGTCCCTTGCGGGAGAGGGCAGTGACGCCGGTAGACGCGGACTCACTCAGGTGAGGGGTCTGTCTCCGCGAGTCTAACTCTCATTTGAACTCGCCGAGACAAACCCCTCATCCGGCGCTTCGCGCCACCTTCTCCCGCAAGGGGAGAAGGAAAAAAAGAGTGCGCGGCAGCTATTTGCTCACCACCCTCGCCGCTTCGAGCAGCCGCTCGCTCGCGCTTGCCGTCGCCAGCAGCGTGCCGTCCTCCGCCATCAGCTTTGCCTCGACGAACGCAATCGTCCTGCCGAGCTGCGTCACCTTGGCTTCACCGATGATCGGTCCGGGCTTTGCGGGCGCCAGGAAATTCACGGTCATGCTGATGGTGGTGGTGTAGAGCCGGCCCTCGCTCATCACCAGCACGGCGGGGCCCATCGTGTCGTCGAGCATGGCCGAGAGCATGCCGCCCTGGATGAAGCCGGCCGGATTACAGAACTCCGGCTTGCCGTCGAAGGCGAGCTTGATCCAGCCTTCCCCGGGACGGGCATCGAGCAGGCGCCACCCCAATAGCTCGGCACAGGGCGGCCTGGGAAAGTTGTCGAGCGCGGTCTTGATCATGCGAGCCTCCGTTGCCGACCACAGCTAACGCAGGCCTGCTGCCAGCATGTTGTCAGCAGGATGGGCTGCTAGGGGTCCAATCCATGCGCAATCACCTTACGCATGACGTTGGGCAATGCTTCGTCGGCGAGCGTGGCGATGGGCACCCAGCGCATGCCTGCCGGTGCCCGCGTGCGCATTACCACCTTCGCCGTGTAGACCACCAGTTCCAGCGGGAAATGCGTGAAGACGTGGGTGACCACGCCGATCTTGCGCTGCCAGCGCGAGAGCCCCTTCAGCTCGGGTGCCTGCTGTTTTGCCTTGGCATCTTCTTGCCCGGCCAGCCAATGCGATCCCGGTACCTCGGTCATGCCGCCGAGCAGACCCTTCTCGGGACGGCTGCGGACGAGCAGCTCGTCGCCGCGCGTGACAACGAAGGCGGCGCCGCGCCGTAGCGCGCCGCTCTTCTTCGGCGCCTTGCGCGGGAACGTGTCTTGCGTTCCGAGCGCGCGCGCCGTGCAGTCCTCGTTCAGCGGGCATAACGAGCAGGCCGGCCTTTTCGGCGTGCAGATCGAGGCCCCCAGATCCATCAGCGCCTGGGCGCTATCACCGGCGCGAGAATCGGCAAGCAGCGTCGCAGCCAACTCCTGAATCAGCGGCTTGGCCTGCGGGAGCTCTTCTTCAACTGCAAAGAGCCGCGAGACCACGCGTTCGATATTGCCGTCGACGGGCATGGTGCGGCGGTCGAACGCGATCGCCGCGATCGCTGCCGCCGTATAGGGCCCGATGCCCGGCAGCGCACGCAGGCCCACTTCGGTGTCGGGAAAGGCGCCGCCGTGCTCGCGCGCCACCGCGACCGCGCAGGCATGGAGATTACGGGCGCGAGAATAATAGCCGAGCCCGGCCCACATCCGCAGCACGTCGTCTTGCGAGGCCCGTCCGAGCGCGGTGACATCAGGCCAGCGCGCGACGAATTTTTCGAAATAGGGCCCGACCGCCTTCACCGTGGTCTGCTGCAGCATGATCTCGGACAGCCAGACGCGGTAAGGGTCGGATGCCTCGCCGGGCGCAGCGCGCCAGGGCAAGCGGCGGCGGTGGCGGTCGTACCATTGGAGCAGCGCGAGCGGGCGCGACGAGGTCTCCGGCGGAACTGGTTCCGATTTCGCCTTGAGGGCGGATTTGGGGCTCATGTTCACACTGTAGCGGCAATGCACCGATCTCTCCACGTCGTGCCCACGCTTGTCGCGGGCATCCACGTTTTTCTTCGCGGCGAAGAGCCTGTGGCCGACGCGCCGGAGTGCTATAAGGTCCCATGTCCAAGCTTCGCCCCATGAAACCCGGTCCTATCAGCGCCAAGCCGTTGTCGCTCCTGCTCAACGACGTCTTCGCCGAGGCCTATGCCAAGCAGGGTTTTGCCGCGCGCGAGTTGGTGACGCGGTGGGCGCAGATTGCCGGACCGGAGATCGCGGCCCATGCTGAGCCGCTCAAGATGCAGTGGCCGCGGCCGGTCGAGGGTCAGCCGCAGGAGCCGGCCACGCTGGTGCTGCGGGTCGAGGGGCCGATGGCGCTGGAGATCCAGCACTCCGCCGATGTGATCCTGCAGCGGGTCAACCGCTTCTTCGGCTGGAGCGCGGTCGGCAAGCTGGCCTTCCGCCAGGCGCCGCTGTCGCGCGCCCGCCGGCAGACCCGGCCCGCCCCGCCGGACGCCAAATCGGTGGCCGAGGTGGCTGAGCGCCTGGGCGACATCGAAGATGAACAATTGAAGTCGGCGCTGGCGCGCCTCGGGGCCGCCATCAAGCGAAATTGAGCCTTATTCTGCGGCCAAACTGGACCTCTCCTTGCCGCTCGCCATTGCTTCAAGCGACGTTTCAAGCTAGCGACAGGCCGTCTGAATGGGAATTTCGGGCGAGACCACGCCAATCCGGGAGCCGACCTTGATCATCACCCGCCGCGTCTTCACCTCGATGCTGTCGCTGACCGGGCTTGCCGCGCTCGCTGGGTTCTCGCCGCTGCGGTTCATCTCCGATGCCATGATCCCTGAAGCCATGGCGCAGGCGGCGGCCGGCGACGTCGCCAAGCCGGTGTCGCTGCCCGACATGGCGCTGGGCCCGAAGGACGCCGCCGTCACCATCACCGAATACGCCTCGATGACCTGTCCGCATTGCGCGGCCTTCAACGAGCAGGTGTTTCCCAAGATCAAGTCGGAATACATCGACACCGGCAAGGTGCGTTACGTCTTCCGCGAGTTCCCGCTCGACATCAAAGCCGCCGCTGGGTCCATGCTGTCACGCTGCATCGCCAATGGCGATGCGCCGAAATACTTTGCCGTCACCGACATGCTGTTCCGCCAGCAGAACGACTGGGTGGTGAAGAACACCACGGAGACCCTGACCCGGATCGGCAAGCAGGCCGGTCTGACCCAGCAGCAGGTCGAGGCCTGCCTGAAGGACCAGGCGCTGCTCGACAAGATCGCCGCCGACCAGAAATATGCCAGCGACGTTCTGAAGGTCGATTCGACGCCAACGTTCTTCGTCAACGGCGAGAAGATCAAGGGCGAGACCTCATTCGAGGAATTCGCCAAGAAGATCAATCCGCTGCTCAAGAGCTGATTCGCTCGTCAAGATTCTGATTCGCATCTCAATGGCCGTATCTTTCCCGGCATAAATCCCTTGGGAAAAGCGGCTTTCGCCGGTTGCCCTCGCGGCGCACCGCGGCCATTGTCCGACCGCATGAGGCGCCTCGCGCGACTCGCCCGGATAGCGACATTGCCTTCCATGGTATTGTCCCGGCAGGGGGATTCGCGCCTGCCAACAGAGATGCGTGCTTATGAAAATCACCCGCCTGCGCCTTCACGGCTTCAAGTCCTTCGTTGAGGCCACCGACTTCGTCATCGAGCCCGGCCTGACCGGCGTGGTCGGCCCTAACGGCTGCGGCAAGTCGAATCTCGTCGAGGCGCTGCGCTGGGCGATGGGCGAGACCTCCTACAAGTCGCTGCGCGCCGCCGACATGGACGCGGTGATCTTCGCCGGCTCCGGCAATCGTCCGGCACGCAACCACGCCGAAGTGACGATGACGATCGACAATTCCGATCGCACCGCGCCGGCGGCGATGAACGACAGCCAGCTGCTGGAAATTTCCCGCCGCATCGAGCGCGAGGCCGGTTCGGTCTACCGCATCAACGGCCGCGACGTGCGCGCCCGCGACGTGCAGATTCTGTTCGCCGACGCCGCCACCGGCGCGCGCTCGCCGGCCCTGGTCCACCAGGGCAAGATCGGCGAGATCATTCAGGCCAAGCCCGAGCAGCGCCGCCGCGTGCTGGAAGACGCCGCCGGCGTCGCCGGCCTGCACGCCCGCCGCCACGAAGCCGAGCTGCGGCTCAAGGCGGCCGAAACCAATCTCACCCGCGTCGAGGACGTGATCGGCCAGCTCGCAGGGCAGATGGAAGGCCTCAAGAAGCAGGCCCGCCAGGCCGTGCGCTATCGCGAGGTCGCGGCCAAGGTCCGCAAGGCGGAAGCCACCCTGTTCCACCTGCGCTGGATCGGCGCCCATGCCGACGTCAACGAGTCCGGCCACACCCACGATCTCGCGGTCCGCGAGATGGCCGAGCGGACCCAGCACCAGGCCGAGGCCGCCCGCATCCAGGCGATTCGCGCTGCCGAAATGCCGGCGCTGCGCGATGCCGAAGCCCGCGCCGCAGCGGGGCTGCAGCGCCTGACCAACGCCCGCGAGCTGCTCGATCGCGAGGAAGAGCGCGCCAAGGAGCGCGTCGCTGAGCTCGAGCGGCGCCTCGCACAGTTCGAAGGCGACATCTCGCGTGCCCAGCAGCAGACCATGGACGCCGATGTCGCGCTGCAGCGCCTCGACGCCGAAGATGCCGAGCTGAAGGAAGAGATCAAGTCGCGCGTCGAGAAGCGCTCCGGCGTCGACGAGCGTGTCGCCGAAGCCGAGGCGGTGCTGACCGAGACCGAGCAGCAGTTCGCCGAGCTCACCACCGCGCTCGCCGATCTCACAGCCAAGCGCAATCAATTCGAAGCCAACGTTCGAACCCACCGCGACAAGCTCGCCCGGCTCGACCAGGAGATTTCGAACGTCGCGGCGGAAGAGCAGAAGCTCACCGAGGCGACCGGCGGCTTCGGCGATCTCGACGAGCTGACCGCGACGGTCGAGAACGCCGAGCAGACACTGGCGGCCTCGGAAGCCGCGGCTCAAGCCAGCGAAGCCGCGCACGTCGCGGCGCGGCAGACGCTGGAATCCTCGCGCTCGCCGCTCGTCGAAGCCGACAAGCGCGTGCAACGGCTCGATACCGAGGCGCGCACGATCTCCAAGATCCTCAACGGCGAGACCAAGAATCTGTGGCCGCCGATCATCGACGGCATCACCGTCGACAAGGGATTTGAAAAGGCGATCGGCGCAGCCCTCGGCGACGATCTCGACGCGCCAGTCGATCCGTCCGCGCCGATGCGCTGGACCAATGCCGGCGTCACCGACGGCGATCCGGAACTGCCCGAAGGCGTGGTGCCGCTCGCCAGCCACGTGCAGGCCCCGGCCGAGCTGACCCGCCGCCTGGCGCAGATCGGCGTGGTGCCGCGCGAGCGCGGCGCCGAGCTGGTCTCGCAGCTCAAGACCGGCCAGCGGCTGGTCTCGCCCGAAGGTGACGTCTGGCGCTGGGACGGTTTTGTCGCAGCCGCCCACGCGCCGACCGGCGCAGCACGGCGGCTTGCCGAGCGCGCCCGCCTGATCGACATCGAGAACGAGCTGGAGCAGGCCCGCATCGACGCGCAGATCAAGCGTCAGGCGCTGGAGAACGCCGAGGCCGAGCTGCAAATGGCCGCCAGCACCGAAGGTGCGAGCCGCGAAGCCTGGCGCGCCGCGCAGCGCGAGCTCAACGTCGCGCGCGAGCGCCATGCCACGGTCGAGCGCGAGATCAGCCGCCACGCCGCGCGGAAGGCGACGCTGTCGGAAGCGCACAGCCGCCTGGCCGCCGACCGTGCCGAGGCCGAAGCCGCCTACGAATACGCCGAAGCCGGGATCTCCGAGCTGCCGTCGAGCGAGGACACCGAAACACGTCTCGCCGCGGTCCGCAGCGACATCGAAGGTCATCGCCGCATGGCCGCTCAGGTCCGCGCCGAGGCACAGGCGCTGGCGCGCGAAGCCGAGCTGGCCGACCGCCGCGTGCAGGCGATTCTCGCCGAACGCACCGAGTGGCAGAACCGCAAGGAGAGCGCCGCCTCCCACATCGACACTATCCAGGCGCGCATCGCCGAAGTCTCGATCGAGCGAAGCGATCTGGAGAACGCGCCGGCCGTGTTCGCGGAGAAGCGCAGCGCGCTAATCACCGAGATCGAACACGCCGAAAACGACCGCCGCATGGCTGCCGATGCGCTCGCCAGCGCGGAAACCGCGATGGCCGAAACCGATCGCGTCGCCAAGCTGACGCTGGAGGCGCTGTCGAGCTCGCGCGAGGCCACCGCCCGCGCCGAGGAGCGCATGGAAGGCGCACGGCGCCGGCTCGAGGACATCGAGCGCGAGATCCGCGACATGCTGGAAGTCGAGCCGCAGGCCGTTGCCGGCCTCGCCGAGATCGAACCCGGCGCCGAGCTGCCGCCGCTGCACGACATCGAGGAAGACCTCGAAAAAATGCGCCGCGATCGCGAGCGCCTGGGGGCTGTCAATTTGCGCGCCGAGGAAGAGCTGCGCGAGGTCGAGACCCAGCACAACGGTCTGGTCACCGAGCGCGACGACCTCGTCGAGGCCATCAAGCGGTTGCGCCAGGGCATCCAGAGCCTCAACAAGGAGGCGCGCGAGCGGCTCCTGACCTCGTTCGAGGTCGTCAACAACCACTTCAAGCGCCTGTTCGTCGAGCTGTTCGGCGGCGGCGAAGCCGCGCTGCATTTGATCGAGAGCGATGACCCTCTCGAAGCCGGTCTCGAAATCATCGCCAAGCCGCCGGGCAAGAAGCCGCAGACGCTGTCGCTGCTCTCCGGCGGTGAGCAGGCGTTGACCGCGATGGCGCTGATCTTCGCGGTGTTCCTCACCAATCCCTCGCCTATCTGCGTGCTGGACGAAGTCGACGCGCCGCTCGACGACCACAACGTCGAGCGCTATTGCAACCTGTTGCACGAGATGACCGCCTCGACCGACACGCGCTTCATCATCATCACCCACAACCCGATCACGATGGCGCGGATGAACCGCCTGTTCGGCGTCACCATGGCCGAACGCGGCGTCTCGCAGCTGGTGTCGGTGAACCTGCAAGAGGCGGTGGATATTCTCGACCAGAACGTGGCGTGAGCTTCCGGTCGTTCCACACCCATTGACGTCGTCATCCGCGAAAGCGGATGATCAAACATGATCTCTCCGACTCTCCCCGCCGAACTGAAAGCGGCGCTCGACGGCAAGCTGCAGGGCTTTTCCCGCACCGACGCTGCGCAGCGATCGCAGAAGATCTCCACCACCTACCGCGCAGGCGGTGGCTCCGGCACGATCAAGTCGGAGGCCGATGCGCTCGCCTATGCGCTCGCGCGCATGCCGGCGACTTACGCGGCGGTGGCGGCCAGTCTGAATGCGCTGACCGAGATCGTACCGGACCTCGCTCCGGAAACACTGCTCGACGTCGGCGCAGGTCCGGGCACCGCGAGCTGGGCCGCGGCGGAGGCTTTCTCCTCGCTGCAGGATTTCACCCTGCTCGACGCCAACGCCACGCTCAGCCGTCTCGCGCTCGAACTGGCGCGCGACAGCACGCGTTTGGCGGATTGCCGCTATCTGCCGGGCGATGCCGGCGCGAACCTCGCCGAGGTCTCGCAAGCCGATCTCGTCGTCGCGAGTTATGTCATCGGCGAGCTCAGCGAGAGCGATCAACGCAAGCTCGCGGAAGCGATGTGGGCGAAAGCGCGCCACGCGCTGGTGGTGATCGAGCCCGGCACGCCCGCCGGCTACGCGCGCATCCTCGCTTTGCGCCAGCAACTGATCGCGGCGGGCGCCTACGTCGCCGCACCCTGCCCGCATGAAAAGCCGTGTCCGCTGGCGGCGCCGGACTGGTGCCATTTCTCCCAGCGCTTGCCGCGCTCGCAGGCTCACCGCCAGATCAAGGGCGCCGAGGTGCCGTTCGAGGACGAGCGATTCATCTACGTGGCGCTGACCCGCACGCCGCCCGCAACCCGCGCCGCACGCGTGCTGGCGCCGCCGGATGTCAGCAAGGCCGAGATCACGGCAAAGCTCTGCACCGGGGAAGGCCTCGCGATCACGAAGGCGCCGCGCCGTGACAAGGCCGCCTATGCGAGCGCTCGGCGCTGGCGCTGGGGCGATGGCGACCTGTCCGAAAGTTAACCTCCTCCAGCTCTTTCACCTTGAACTCGGATAGCCTCTCATCCGACCAAATCCTACCTTCCCTCTGCGCCGGGCTCTCGCTCCGCGCCAATTTGGTCTACCCTAGCGCCCGCCTTCTTCCCCCTTCAGGAGTTCTCCATGTCGACCGGCTGGATCGTCCTCGGCGTTATCGTCGTCCTCGTCTTCTTTGCCTTCGCCGCCTACAACCGGCTGGTGGCGCTGGGCCAACGCGTCGGCCAGGCCTTTGCCGACGTCGACGTGCAGCTCAAGCAGCGTCACGATCTGATCCCGAACCTGGTCGAGACGGTGAAGGGCTATGCCTCGCATGAGCGCGGCACGCTCGACGACGTCATCAAGGCGCGCAATTCGGCGATGTCGGCGCAGGGACCGGCGCAGGTGTCCGCGGCCGAGACCCAGCTCTCCGGCGCGCTCGGCCGGCTGATCGCGCTGTCGGAGGCCTATCCCGACCTCAAGGCCAATGCCAATTTCCAGCAGCTCGCCAGCGAGCTGTCCGACCTCGAGAACAAGATCGCGGCCAGCCGCCGCTTCTTCAACAACGCGGTCCAGGAATACAACACCGGCATCCAGCAGATGCCCGCCGCTCTGTTCGCCGGCATGTTCGGCTTCACCAAAAAGGACTTCTTCGATCTCGGCGCCAGCCGCACCGAGGTCGAGGCCACGCCGCAGGTGAAGTTCTGAGTTGAGCCGATAGGCCGGCAGGGCATCGCGTCATGGCCGCGTATGGTCTCTACACGCACATCGCCTCGAACAAGTTTCGTTCTATGCTGCTGCTCGCCGGCCTGTTCGCGCTGGTCTATGTGCTGGTCTATGCCGGCGCGCTGATCGCCGAAGTCGTCATCAACGGCGACGAGACCGTCGTCCATTATCTGAGACGCGCCTTCTATGATCTGAAAGTCGCCGCACCGGTTGCGACCGTCGTGGCAGCGGCCTGGATCGTGATCGCCTATTTCTTCCACCAGTCGATGATCGATGCGGTGACCGGCGGCCACGACGTCACCCGGCAGCAAGAGCCTCGGCTCTATAATCTGCTCGAAAACCTCTGCATCTCGCGCGGCATCACGATGCCGAAGCTGAAGATCATGGAGAGCCCGGCGCTTAACGCGTTCGCGACCGGCCTCAACCCGCGGCAATATTCGGTCACCGTCACCACCGGTCTCCTCGATGCGCTCGATGACAAGGAGATCGAGGCGGTGCTGGGCCATGAGCTGACCCACATCAAGAACGGCGACGTGCAGCTCATGGTGGTCGCCGTCATCATCGCGGGTGTGGTCGGGTTCTTCGGCGAACTGTTCTTCCGCCTGTTCACGAATTTCAGCTGGGGTTCCGGCGGCTCGTGGTCGTCGGGCTCCTCCTCGTCGTCACGATCGTCCTCGTCGTCGAGCGACAGCAAGAGTTCGGGGGGCGGCGCGGTGATCGTCATCATCATCGCGGTCGTGCTGATCGTGGTGGCCTGGCTGTTGTCGCAGGTGGTGAAGCTCGCGCTGTCGCGCTCGCGCGAATATCTCGCGGATGCGGGCTCCGTCGAGCTGACGAAAAACCCGGACGCCATGATCTCGGCACTGCGCAAGATCGAGAACCGCGGCGAACTACCGGGCGCAACCTCGGCAGTGATGGAGCTCTGCGTCGACAATCCGCGCGAGGGGTTTGCCGATTTGTTCGCGACCCACCCTTCGGTGCAGTCCCGGGTCGATGCGCTGGTCAAGTTCGCCGGCGGCCATGATCCCGGCCCGCTGCCGCCTCCCGCCGACGGGACCGAGGAGCCAGACACGCAGGCCGACCGGCCGGACGCCCCACCGGCGCTGCGGCAGGGTCCCTGGAATGACGCTGACGGCGCGGCCAATCCGCCGCCGGTGCCCGCACCCAGCTCAGCCGGAACCGCCAGTAGCAACCCAAGAGGCAATCCCGTGCGCAATCCCTTGAGTAATCCCTTGGGTCCTTGGGGCCGCCATTGAGCGCGATTTGACGCCATGCGCGGCGGGTTTCGTCGCGATTGGGAAAAACCTCGGGAATTGCCGCAACTGGGGTCTGCGGAATTGAATTCTCCCTTGTTTCTGCCATGTTCGCGCCCAACAGCAGACTTGGGACATCTTTGCGACATCGATTTGGGGCCCGGCCGATTGCGACTTCGCGATCGGGGGGCGCGTTAGGGGACAGCAATGGCAAAGCCGGCAGTGGTTGTGGTGGGCGCAGACAAGGGCGGGGTCGGCAAGACCACCGTGTCGCGCACCCTGCTCGATTATTTTTCCGCCAACAACGTGCCGACGCGCGCCTTCGACACCGAGTCGCCGCGCGGAACCCTGAAGCGCTTCCACCCTGACATCACCGAGATCGTCGACATGACGACGACGTCGGACCAGATGAAGATCTTCGATACGCTCAACGCGACGAGCCCGTCGGTCACCGTGATCGACGTCCGCGCCGGCCTGCTCTCGCCGGCGCTCGCCTCCTTGCGCGACATCGGTTTCCTCGACGCCGCCAAGGCCGGCCAGATCACCTTTGCCGTGTTCCACATCCTCGGACCCTCGATCGCCTCTCTGGACGAAATCGCCGAGACCGCAGGCTTCATGGGGGGCGCGAAATATTTCCTAGTCAAGAACTTCATCAACGATACCCAGTTCTTCCAGTGGGACCAGGCGACTTACCAATCGTATTTCAACAGGATCAAGGACGCGACCGAGCTGACCATCCCCAAGCTCAACGAAATGGCCTATGAGCAGGTCGAGGTGTCCTCCGTCCCGTTCCTGAAATTCGTCGCCAACAAGGGCATCAACGACGAGGCAGCGAACTATTCGTTCGTGCTGCGCGGCTATGTCCGGCATTGGCTTGCGAACGTCTGGAGTGAATTCGACCGGATCCGGCTGACCGATATCGTCGGCTCGACGAAATCCGGGAGCCGCAACAGCGAAAAATAGTTGCGCAAGCCGGGCGGATACGGCTGGATTGGTCGCCAAGTTCGACTGATATAGCTATCGATGCCCGCGACGCCCCTCTACATCATTTGTTCGCCCCGCCCGCAGGTCGGCAAGACCCTGCTGGCGCGGCTTTTGAGCGAATTTTTGCTGCTCAAGAACGGCAACGTCGTGGCCTTCGACGTCAACCTGAAGGAGCCGTCGCTGCTCGACTATCTGCCGAAGATCACGGAGACCGCCGACGTGATCGACACCTATGGCAAGATGCAGCTGATGGATCGCGTCATCGTCGATGACGGGGTTGCCAAGGTGATCGACCTCGGCTTCCACGCCTTTGACGAGTTCTTCAAGATGACGGAGGAGATCGGCCTGTTGAAAGAGGCGGCGCGCCGCCACGTCGCGCCGATGATCCTGTTCGTCGCCGACACCGACCGCGTCTCGGCCCGCGCCCACGAGATGCTGCGCGAACAGATTCCGCGGATCAATCTGATCACGGTGGACAACGAGCACATCGTGCGCGGCGAGCTGCCGGAAGCGATGGCCGGCGGCCGGCTGCTGCGCCTGCCGGCGCTGCCCGGCTTCCTGAAGACCTATATCGGCCGCCTGAACTTCTCCTTCACCGGCTACCTGCGCCATGAGAAGGATGCTTCGACCGAGCTGCACCAGTGGACCCGGCGCAATTATCTCGCCTTCCGCGAGCTCGAGCTCAGCCTGATCCTGCAACGGTCCTGAATATTTTACCCGGATAATATTGACGTCGAGCGGCCCTTCGGTTACTGGAGTTTACGCACCAGCGTTCCTCACCAAGGCCCTTTCACCGTGACCATAGACCGGAAAGCAGCGATCGCCGCCTACAAGGACCGGAAGACCGTCGCGGGCATCTACGTCGTCCGCTGCGCGGCCTCGGGCGAGGCTTGGGTCGGTCAGGCCCCGAACCTCGAGACCATCCAGAACCGCATCTGGTTCTCGCTGCGCCAGGGTAGCCACACCTGTCGTCGCCTCCAGGCTGCGTGGAACGCCCATGGCGAGACAGGCCTGACGTTTGGTGAATGTGAGCGTCTGGAGGATGAGGAGACTGCCTATGTCAGGAATGCGCTGCTCAAAGAGCGCATGCTGCATTGGCTGTCGGAGCTAAAGGCCGAGCCGATCTGAACGTCACCAGCGGCGCGGTTGCCGCTCAGTGCCCCTCGAACGTCATCAGCGTGCGCACCGGCACGTCCATCGCTCGGAGCTTGGCGGCGCCACCGAGATCCGGCAGGTCGATGATGAAGCAGGCGGCGACCACATTGGCGCCGATCTGGCGCAGCAATTTCACCGCGCCTTCCGCGGTGCCGCCGGTGGCGATGAGGTCGTCGACCAGGATCACGCGCTCGCCGGGCTGGATGGCGTCGACATGCATCTCCATCTCGTCGATGCCGTATTCGAGAGAGTAAGCGATCCGCACGGTGGTGTGCGGCAGCTTGCCCTTTTTCCGGATCGGCACGAAGCCGGCCGAAACCTGGTGCGCCACCGCGCCGCCGATGATGAAGCCGCGCGCTTCCATGCCGGCGACCTTGTCGATCTTGTTGCCGGCCCAGGGATTGACGAGTTCGTCGACCGCGCGGCGGAACGCACGCGCATCCGCGAGCAGGGTGGTGATGTCGCGGAACAAGATCCCGGGTTTGGGGTAGTCCGGGATGGTGCGGACGCTCGCCTTCAGATCGTGGTCAAAAGTCATGGTGCCTCTCAATCAGCGCGCGCATCCAAACGGAACGCGTTCTCGACAATTCGTAAGCCCACCTCGCCGCTGAGCGACATCAGCGATTCCGGATGGAATTGCACACCGGCGACCGGCAGGGTCTTGTGCTCGAGCGCCATCGCGACGCCGTCCTCGGTGCTGGCGGTGACGGATAGCACCTCCGGCATGCTGTCGCGCTCGACATAGAGCGAGTGATAGCGGCCGATCACGATCTCGTTCGGCAGATTGCGCATCAGCCGCCCGCCGCGCACCTGCACCCGCGAGGGCCGGCCGTGGGCGGGATGCGTGAGCTGCCCGAGCTCGCCGCCGAAATACTCGCCAATCGCCTGGACGCCGAGGCAGACGCCGAACACCGGCAGCTTGTTCTCCAGTGCCGCGTCGATGGTCTTCTTGATGCCGAAATCCTCAGGCCTGCCGGGCCCGGGCGACAGCACGAGCAAATCCCACCGCTTCTGCTTGAGCATGTCGAGCGCATGCACATGGCGAACTACGGTGACATCGGCGCCGACCTGGCGAAAATAATCGGCCAGCATATGCACAAAGCTGTCGTCATGGTCGATCAGCAGTACCCGCTTGCCGCTTCCGGTGGCATCGGGCGCGAAGGCCGACAGCGGCTTTGGCGGATCGCCGCGCAGCGCCTGGAACAGGGCCGCGGCCTTGACCTGGCATTCGCGGTCCTCGGCGGCGGGATCGGAGTCGAACAAACAGGTGGCGCCGACGCGCACTTCCGCGAGGCCCTCCTTCATCCGGATGGTGCGGATGGTGAGGCCGGTGTTGATGCTGCCGTCGAAATTCACCGCTCCGATCGCGCCGGCATACCAGCGGCGCGGCGAGCGCTCGTGATCCTCGACGAACTGCATCGCCCAGAGTTTTGGTGCGCCGGTGACGGTGACGGCCCAGGCATGGGTGAGGAACGCATCAAGCGCATCGAACCCTGGACGCAGCATGCCTTCGACATGGTCGACGGTGTGGAAGAGTTTTGAATAGGTCTCGATCTGCCGGCGCGCCAGCACCTTGATCGTGCCGGGAACGCAGACGCGCGCCTTGTCGTTACGGTCGACGTCGGTGCACATGTTGAGCTCGAACTCGTCCTTTTCGGAGTTCAGGAGCTGGCGGATCTGCTCGGCATCACCGATCGCATCGGTACCGCGCGCGATCGTCCCCGAGATCGGGCAGGTCTCGACCCGGCGTCCGTCCGAGCGCACGAACATTTCCGGAGAAGCCGAGACGAGAAATTCGCCCTCGCCGAGATTCATCAGCGCGCCGTAGGGCGACGGGTTGATGACGCAGAGCCGCTGGAACACTTCCGCCGGCGAGCGGTCGCAGGGCTCGGCGAAGAGCTGCCCCGGCACCGCCTCGAACAGATCGCCACGCGCAAAGGCGGCGCGCGCGGTCTCGACTGTGGCCTGATATTCGCCGGGCGCGTGATCGGCAAAGCCCTGGCGCGGTGTCTTGAGGTAGGGGCTCTCGGCGGTCTCGTGCGGCAAGCCCGCGGTGGACTTGCCCTTCCACACGAAATCGTAAGTGAGCACGACGCCGCGGCCGGTGGCGCGGTCATAGGCGAGCAGGCGGTCGGGGACGTAGAGCACGATGTCGCGCTGGTCGATCTCGCGCGCGCGCTTCTGCACGAGGTCCTCGATCTGGAACACGAGGTCGTAGGCGAAGGCGCCGAACAGGCCGAGCACGCCGTCGTCGTTGGCGGAGAACGCGCCGACGAGATCGCGCACCAGCGACATCACGCTGGCGCGCCGCGTACGCTGGTCTTCGTCGATCGGGGCTTCGCCGCGGATGATATGACCGGCAAGGCGCGTGGGCGTCGTCTCTGAGATCACGACGCAGGGTTCGCGCAAGACGTCAGCGAAGAAGGCGATCAGCACCTCCCCGCGCGCGTTCAGTGCTTCCAGGTTGAAATTGACGCCGGTGGTCTCAAGCTTGAGCGGCGGGTCGGAGAAGCCGAGGTCAAAACTCTCGTAGCGGCCGGGCACGGTCGTGCCCGACGACAGCACCACGCCGCGGCGGCGGTCGAGCAGGCTGACGAGATCGTCGAGCCGGTTGGCGCCGCCGGAGAACTGTTCCGCCACGCGCGTGATCGCAAGCCCTGCGCGGGTCACGTAGTCGCTTCGAGCCGGAAGGGCAAAGACGGTCCTGTTCATGGGGTCCTCTTACGAAACTTGTCGAGGGAACGCCACACAGGACAAACGATCAGGCCGCCGCACTGCGTGGGCGACCTCAGACGATTTTGGGAGAATAAATCGCACCGGCCACCTCTTAGGAGGTGCGCCACCAAAGACGGGATGGGCGGACGGCGGTGCTCATAGGGCGGATACTCACCATGGCGCGGGGACGGCGTCAAGGGTGGCTGGGGTCGGCTCGACCGCAAAATGGCGCAAATCGCAACGAGGGTTATGGCCGGTCTTGCAGGCTGTTGCGCCCCACGGCCGCGTCTGCGGCATGACGCTCGATTTCGTCTCGCATGACCCTGAGCACGAGCTCGCCACCAGATCCGATGACCTGGGCGCAGTCGCCCAAGGTTTCGATCAAAACGCTGGTCTCTCCTGTGACCGCACACCAAATGGCTCGATCGTCGCTCACGCTCAAGGCCGTGATCGCCGCGGTGGGACCCAGACTTAACTTCCGCAACAGCAGGTCGATCGCTTCGGCCGCAAAGTTTTGCTCGGCAATTCTCAAGAAATTCTGGATCGTGTCAGTCCCCACAGTCGACAGCCGCGCGCCCACTATCGTAGGGGGCGTCGCAAGTTGATAAAGTCGTCCGCCCGCCTCATCAAAGACGCATAGCCGCGAGCCCTTGTTGGTCCTTACGCCGAACGCCGTGCATTGCTGCCCCTCCACATCGGTGTCGAATCCTGGAAGCACCATAACCTTGAGCTCTGGGTCAGGCCTTACCGCCCCGCAGGCCGCCGCGACCGTGATCTGCAAATCGTCAGTCATCTGGAAGCTGATGTGGCGAACGCTTTGCCAGATCCGGCGGTGGGACCGATGTGGGTTAAGCTGCGCAAGCCGCTCGATCTCAGAAGAATACTGCTCCTGCGCGATGGCGCGCAATTCGGGCCAGCTTGCGATCCATCGGGCCGCGAGTGGTGTCATTGGTTGCTCTCGTTCTACCGCATAGAAGCGCTTATCAAGCGCGCTGAGCGCCGCGGCGCGGTTTTCGAATCCGGTCTGCAGCGCAGCCTCGCCGGGATGTGCCTCTACCCAGGCGATCATCTCCTGCAAGATCTGGTGTTGCGAGCTCGCTCCCATCGCCTCCAATCCAGCGAGTGCATCGCCGGACGTCGTTGGGAGCATCGCGAGCCCTGTGTTGCCGATGAACTGGCTGTGACCGCCGTTGCAGACCTGAGCGAGATAGTAGTCGGCATGATAGGCCTGTATGGCCACGGCCGGGAGCTCACCTCTCGTGTAGACGCCGACGTGCTGAATTTGGCTGACATAGTCGACCACAGCGCCGGTTAGATAACCGGCCTTCTCGGGGTCCCGAGCCGCTTCCAGCGCTTTGCTCGGCACCACAATCTTGGTCAAGCGGCCATCCACAATCATCCTGCTCTCCAGCAGTCGCATGGTGGAAACCCCTGCGACTGCACTATGATTGCGGTGATTGATTTTCAATCGTGGCGCGGCAGTAGTGCTGATCGCGGTCCGTCGGCGACCAGCCTACCCCAGATGCTTCCTAAAAAACTCCGTCGCCCTGCCCCAGGCGAGCTCGGCGGCTTCGCGGTCGTGGACGGCCTGGCGTTGCTCGTTGACGAAGGCGTGCTCGGCGTCATAGCGGAACAGCTCCAGCGACTTGCCGGCGGCCTTCATGGCGTTTTCGAAGCCGTTGACCAGTTCCGGCGTGCACCAATCGTCCTTGTTGGCGAAATGGGCCTGGAGCGGGATCTTGACGTCGGCGGGCTTGGCGGCCTGCTCCGGCGGAATGCCGTAGAACACGACGCCGGCCGCGAGCTCCGGCACATGCACCGCGCCGATGATGGTGACGGCACCGCCGAGGCAGAAGCCTGTCAGCCCGACCTTGGCGCCGTTGCGCGACAGATATTGCGTGGCGCCGCGCACGGTCTGCGTGGTGGCGTCCATGAAATCGAGCGAGTTCATTTCTTTGCCGGCGGCGTCGGTGTCGTGATACGGCACCACCTTGCCCTTGTAGAGATCGGGCGCCAGCGCATCGAAACCGGCCAGCGCGAAGCGATCGCATAGGCCCTTGATTTGGTCCGACAGCCCCCACCATTCCTGGATGACCACCACGCCCGGCGCGTTGCCGCGCGCGGCATTGGCGAGATAGCCCGATGCGTCCTTGCCGTCCGGGCGCTTGAAGGTGATGGCGGTTCCCATGGTGTCCTCCGACGAGTTTCTGGGGAAGCGATTGCTGGTATTTTGGCGGCTGCGCGGGCGATAGGCAATCGCGCCTGACAACACACTCTCGTGCCCAACAAAAAAGCCCCCTTACGGGGGCCTCTTCATTCTCGCCTCGGGCCGCTCAGTGCGAGTCGGCCCAGACCTTCTTCTTGGTGAAGTACATCAGGCCGGCGAAGATGATCAGGAAGATGAACACCTGGAAACCGAGGCGCTTGCGCGCTTCCATGTGCGGTTCGGCGGTCCACATCAGGAACGTGGTGACGTCCTTGGAATATTGCGCGATCGTGGTCGGCGAGCCGTCGTCGTAGGTGACCTGGCCATCGCTGAGCGGCTTCGGCATCTTGATGGCGTGGCCCGGGAAATACTTGTTGTAGTAGGACCCCTCCGGGATGGTCACGCCTTCGGGCGCCTTGTCCTCAAAGCCTTGGAGCAGCGCCGAGACGTAGTCCGGGCCCTGCTCCTGATACTGGGTGAAGAAGTCGACGATGAACATCGGGAAGCCGCGGCCGTAGGAGCGCGCCTTGGTGATCAGCGACAGATCCGGCGGCGCCGCGCCGCCGTTCGCCGCACGCGCGGCCTGCTCGTTCGGGAATGGCGAGGGGAAATAATCCGCCGGCCGGCCCGCGCGCTCGAACATGTCACCCGCGTCGTTCGGGCCGTCCTTGACCTTGTAGTCGGAGGCGAAGGCTGCAGCCTGCGCGACCGAATAGCCGGGACCACCAGCTTCCGCGAGGTTGCGGAAGGCGACGTAGGACAGGCCGTGGCAGTTGGCGCAGACTTCCTTGTAGACCTTCAGGCCGCGCTGGAGCGCACCGCGGTCGTACTTGCCGAACGGACCGGCGAACGACCATTTGTTGCCCGGCGGCTTGTCGCTGCCTTCGGAGGCACGCGCGCTGTCGGCTGAGCCCGCAAACAACGCGCCCGCCAGCGCAAGCACGATCGCACTCGACACCATCGGCGTCGACCTGCTCCCGGTTTTAGCCAGGACGGCATCCGAGATCGAGTTCGGCACCGGCCGCGGCTTCTCGATGCGCGAGAGCAGCGGCAGCACGATCAGGAAGTAGGCGAAGTAGCAGAACGTCAGGACCCGGCCGGCGATCACGTAGATGCCTTCCGGCGGCTGCGCGCCGAGATAGCCGAGCAGGATGCAGACCGCGACGAAGATCCAGAAGAACTGCTTGGCCAGCGGACGGTACTTCGACGATTTGGTCTTGGCAGCATCGAGCCAGGGCAGGAAGCACAGGATGATGATCGCCGAGAACATCCCGATCACGCCCGCGAGCTTGTTCGGGATCGAACGCAGGATTGCGTAGAACGGCAGGTAATACCATTCCGGCACGATGTGCGGCGGCGTCACGCCCGGATTCGCCGGAATGTAATTGTCGGCGTCACCGAGGTAATTCGGCATGTAGAAGATGAACCAGGCGTAGAGCAGCATGAAGCAGGACACGCCAAACATGTCCTTGATGGTCGCATGCGGCGTGAACGGAACCGTGTCCTTCTCCGTCTTGGGCTCGACGCCATCAGGGTTGTTCTGGCCGGAGACATGCAGCGCCCAGACGTGGAGCACGACGACGCCCGCGATCAGGAACGGCAGCAGATAGTGCAGCGAGAAGAAGCGGTTCAGCGTCGGGTTGCCGACCGAATAGCCGCCCCACAAGAGCGTCACGATGCTCTCGCCGACATAGGGAATGGCGGAGAACAGATTGGTGATGACGGTGGCGCCCCAGAAGCTCATCTGGCCCCAGGGGAGCACGTAGCCCATGAAGCCCGTCGCCATCATCAGCAGGTAGATGATGACGCCGAGGATCCATAGCACCTCGCGCGGCTCCTTGTAGGAGCCGTAATAGAGGCCGCGCAGCATGTGGACATAGACGGCGACGAAGAACATCGAGGCGCCGACGGCATGCATGTTGCGCAGCAGCCAGCCGTAATTGACGTCACGGACCAGCAGCTCGACCGATTTGAAGGCGAGGTCGGCATGCGGCGTGTAGTGCATCGCCAGGATCACGCCGGTCAGGATCTGGATCCCCAGCATGAACGAGAGGATGGCGCCGAAGGTCCACCAATAGTTCAGGTTGCGCGGGGTGGGATAGACCACGAAAGAGGAGTGCATGAGGCCGAGGATCGGCAGACGTCGCTCGATCCATTGCAGGGCCGGATTGCTCGGCTGGTAGTCGGATGGTCCGCTCATGATGCGATCCTGAGGAAATAGTACGACGAGACGGCGCGAAGCTTCGGACGAGGGCCCGAGGCTCAGCCGATCTGGATTTTGGTGTCGGAAACGAACTGGTACGGCGGCACCGGCAGGTTCGCGGGCGCGGGCCCCTGGCGGATGCGGCCGGACGAATCGTACTGCGAACCATGGCAGGGGCAGAAGAACCCGTCGTAATTGCCTTCATGGGCGATCGGGATGCAGCCGAGATGGGTGCAGATGCCGATCACAACCAGCCACTGCTCGTGGCCGGACTTGACCCGGGCCTCGTCGGACTGCGGATCGGGCAGGCTCGCGACGTTGACGGCGCGCGCCTCGTCGATCTGCTTCTTGGTGCGGTGGCTGATATAGATCGGCTTGCCGCGCCAGAACACCTTGATGTCCTGCCCCTCGGCGACCGGGCTGAGATCGACCTCGATCGGCGCACCGGCGGCGATGGTCGACGCATCAGGATTCATTTGGGAAATGAAGGGCCAGAGCGCGGCTGCGCCCCCTACTGCTGCAGCTGCCCCCGTTGCAACGAATAAGAAATCACGGCGTGTCGGATGGTCCGCCGAAGACGCTGTCGTCACGATTCCAACCCTTTCTTCTTATGCAGCCGGCGGAACCGCTCCAGGAGCCCCCAAGGTCCCCAGAACAGCCTGCCGGCGCCCGCGGCCCCCCGCGGCGGCAGAACTTCACGTGCCTCCACCAAAACAAGGCGAAAACAGCAGTCCAGAATCGTTCTATTGGCACCCTTGCCGGGCGAGCGCAAGCCCGCTATCGGCGCGGGAGCGTGCAATGCACGAATTCCGCGGCCAGCGATGTTTTATTGAGACATTTCCGGCCCGCACCGAACCCGGCACAGCCCATGCAGATAGCGCTTTTCCAACCCGACATCCCCCAGAACACCGGCACGATTCTCAGGCTCTGCGCCTGTCTGGGCGTGGCCGCCCATATCATTGAACCGGCGGGCTTCCCGGTCTCCGACCGGCATTTCCGCCGGGCGGGAATGGACTACCTCGATCAGGTCAGCATCGTCAGGCACGCCTCCTGGTCGAAATTCGAGCAATGGCGCGCGGCGCAGGGCGCCCGCCTGCTGCTGTTCACCACCAAGGGGGCGACCGACTACCGCGATTTCCGTTACCAGACGGCGGACATCCTGCTATTCGGGCGCGAGAGCGCCGGCGTCACCGAGGCGGTGGTCGAGGCGGCGGACGCGCGGCTGGTGATCCCGATCGCTCCGGGGCTGCGGTCGCTCAATGTCGCCATGACCGCGGCGATGGCCGCAGGCGAAGCACTGCGCCAGCTTCGGAACCCGCAAGTTTGAGATGTTGAGGAGAGACGGTTGAGTTACGCGGTCAAGGAAATCTTCCTGACACTGCAAGGCGAAGGCGCCCACGCCGGGCGCGCGTCCGTGTTTTGCCGTTTTGCCGGCTGCAATCTCTGGAGCGGGCGCGAGGCGGACCGCAGCGAGGCCACCTGCAAATTCTGCGACACCGATTTCGTCGGCACCGACGGCACGCTCGGCGGGCGCTATGCTTCGGCTGCGGAACTCGCCGGCACCATCGCGGCCCAATGGACGGCCTCCACCGACAACCGTTACGTGGTGCTCACCGGTGGCGAGCCGCTGCTCCAAGTCGATGCCGCGCTGGTCGACGCGCTTCATGCCCGCGGCTTCGAGATCGGGGTCGAGACCAACGGCACGATCGCCCCGCCCGAGGGGCTCGACTGGATCTGCGTCAGCCCGAAGGGCGGCAGCGATCTTGTGATCCGGCGCGGCCACGAGCTGAAGCTGGTCTATCCGCAGCCGCTCGCCATGCCGGAGGCCTTCGCGGAACTCGCCTTCGAGCGGCTCTCGCTGCAGCCGATGGACGGGCCCGAGGTCGCCCAAAACACCGCGGGCGCAATCGACTATTGCCTCAATCATCCGCAATGGCGGCTCAGCGTGCAGACGCATAAGTCGCTTGGTATCAGATAGGATTGGTTTTCGAACAGATGTGGGAATTGACGAAATCGTTTCGCTTCGAGGCGGCGCACTCATTGTCGGGAACGACGTTCGGCGCGGATAGCGAAGAGATCCACGGCCACTCCTTTCGCGCCGAGGTGACGCTGCGCGGCACGCCCGATCCCAAAACCGGCATGGTGGTCGATCTCGGCCTGGTCCAGCGCGCCATCGAGGACGTGCGCATGACGCTGGACCACAAGTACCTCAACAAGATCGAAGCGCTGGGCACGCCGACGCTGGAAAACCTCTCGCGCTTCGTGTGGGAGCGGCTCGCCCCTATCGGCAAGCTCACCCGCGTCAGCATCCACCGCGACAGTTGCAACGAGAGCTGCACCTATTACGGTCCGCAGGGTTGAGAGAATGACATTCACAATGGACCCGAGCTTGATCGAAGACCGCAAGAGGCGCGCACGCGCCTGGTTCGAAGCCCTGCGCGATGACATCTGCGCGAGCTTCGAGCGGCTGGACGACGATGCCCCGCAAAGCCTCTATCCGGGCGAGCCCGGCCGCTTCAAACGCACGCCGTGGCAGCGCACCGATCATACCGGCGCGGCCGGCGGCGGCGGCGTGATGTCGATGATGTCAGGCCGCCTGTTCGAGAAGGTCGGCGTGCACTGCTCCACCGTGCACGGCGAATTCGCGCCCGAGTTTCGCGCGCAGATTCCCGGTGCGGCGGACGACCCGAAATTCTGGGCCTCCGGCATCTCGCTGATCGCGCATCTGCGCAATCCGCACGTGCCGGCGGTGCACATGAACACGCGCTTCGTCGTCACCACCAAAGCCTGGTTCGGCGGCGGCGCCGATCTGACGCCGGTGCTCGACCGCCGGCGCATGCAGGACGATGCCGACAGCATCGCCTTCCACGCCGCAATGAAACAGGCCTGCACGCAGCCGAACGGCATCGCCGATTACGACAAGTACAAGAAGTGGTGCGACGAGTATTTCCACCTGCCGCATCGCAAAGAGGCGCGCGGCATCGGCGGCATCTTCTACGACTGGCATGACAGCGGCGACTGGGACGCCGACCTCGCCTTCACGCAAGATGTCGGCCGCGCCTTCCTGAAGATCTATCCCGACATCGTGCGGCGCAATTTCGCGACAAGCTGGACCGCGGAGGATCGCGAGGAGCAATTGATCCGGCGCGGCCGCTATGTCGAGTTCAACCTGCTCTACGACCGCGGCACCATCTTCGGTCTCAAGACCGGCGGCAATGTGGATTCGATCCTGTCGTCGCTGCCGCCGGAGGTGAAATGGCCATGACGACGATGAATCCCGCAATGAGGCCGCTGCCGCGCGCCATGCTGATCGACATGGACGACACCATCCTGTCGGCCTATGCGCGGCCCGAGATCGCCTGGAACGCGATCACAGCGGAGTTCGCGGAGGAGCTCGCGCCGCTGCCGCCGCAACTGGTCGCAAGCACCGTCCTGGCGTTCGCGAAAAACTTCTGGGCCAATGCGGACGCCTCCTGGCGGATGAAGCTCGCCGAGGCCCGGCATCTCACCGTCAAGGGCGGCTTCGCCGCGCTCGCGGCCGCCGGTCACCGCGCGCTGCCCGACGACCTCGCCATTCGCCTCGCCGACCGCTTCACCAGCTATCGCGAGGAGGAGATGTTCGTCTTCCCCGGCGCGCATGACGCCATCGACAGGCTCAAGGCGCTCGGCATCAAGCTCGCGCTGGTGACCAACGGCGCCGCCGACACCCAGCGCGCCAAGGTCGAGCGCTTCGAGCTGGCGCATCGCTTTCACCACATCCAGATCGAGGGCGAGCACGGCTTCGGCAAGCCCGAGGAGCGCGCCTATCTGCACGCGATGGACGCGCTCGGCGTCACCGCAAGAGACACATGGATGATCGGCGACAATCTGGAATGGGAAGTCGTGACGCCGCAGCGTCTCGGCATCTACGCGATCTGGATCGACGTGCATGGCGACGGCCTGCCCGAACGCTCGATCGTCAAGCCCGACCGCATCATCCGCTCGCTGACAGAACTGGTGCCGGGCTGACTGCAATCAGGGTGCGCAAACAAAAACATTGAAAACAACCCCATGCACAGTAGACGGCCGCAGCAGAATCAAGGACTTGCGGTAAACGCAAACTGCGGATCTGACAAAATCATTTGCTCCGTCGGGCAAAACAGGCGCATGGTGTCATGGTCGCGACGCACGGGACGGAAGAGCCCTTGCGCCACCCATCGAACAGGCGCCATTGCCTCTCGTGATGGGATCGCTCCGGCCTAAAGCTCTCTGATCGATTTCAGCAGCCCGGCCGGCGCATGCGCGCTACCGCAACACATCCACTGACCAAGTAGCCCGTGATCGGCATGTCATGCCGGTTTGCTAGCTTCTCCGTCAATCAACCGAAAGGACCATCCATGGAACTAAAAGCCGGCGATATCGTCATGCTGAAATCAGGCGGGCAGCCGCTCACCGTCGCTGACGTGAAGGGCGACGACGTGATCTGTCTCTGGATGGGCGCAGAAGGCGATCTGTTTCGCGAGACGCTGCCGCTCGCGGTGCTCGATCGACTGGAAGAGCTCGACGACGAAGACGAGGATGATGACGAAGACGAGGAGTAAGCGCGGCTGAGGCCGCGTCCTAGTTTGATCGGAGCGCACAGCTCCGGCGCGCGTGATGTCCGCTTCTCCGCCAAAAAGGCGCGATAGCGGACATCGCTGCATGGCGCAGAACGGCCGACGAGGCGCTGTCCGGATTCATCTTCTTGTCAGAACCGAAAAGGCGGAGGCGACAATGGAGCAGGACATTCCGAAAGACGCAGCGCGCTCGCAACCGACGGCTCGCAGGCGTCTGGCAGGGAATTCAATCATGGGACAGCCGCCTGTCGGTCACCAAGGGACTGACGGCCGTTACACTTTGCTGGCCGAGTCCCTCGGGGATACTTTCAGCATCTGAATTCCTGGAAGCAGAAGGCCATCCTCGGAACGCCCTGCCTGTAATTATCGTATCTCGCTTAAGTGGTGCAGCCAGCACTGTCACGGCAACTCCCATTTGTCCCGTCGGCCGTAGGCCGAGATCAGCTTGTGTAAGCGTGAAGGCCCGCGCCAATATTCAACGATCGGCTACACGGTTCGATGGCTTCTTCGTATTGGCGGAGCTGCAGGTGCGCAACACAGAGGAGCCGCACCGTGATATTCTTCTGCAAGATGGCTAGATTTGTCCGATCGCCGTCGAACCGGTCGGACCATACGTCGTGCGCAGTCTGAAGATCAGTCAGCGATACGCTGATCCGCACCAGATCTCCGCTGCGCTTCACCGCGCCGCGCACCGCCCAGCGGGTGCCGATATCCGTTCCAAGCTGCTTCAGATCGATCGACTTATTCTTGTAGGTGCGGGCGGCCTCGCGTCCGATGACGAAAGTGGCGGGCGCTCGCGCAAGATCGGTCGTCAAATCTGTCGTGATGGCATCGGCAAGGTGATCCTGCTCTGGATCGTTGTTGAGGTTGGCGAAGGGCAACACGATGAGAGAGAGACGATGCGCGATCTCGGGCCTGACTATCGGCTGTCCGTGAAGCTCTCGAGCTTCCTGAACCGCGTCGGTACGGAGCGTCTTCCAGACATTCCAATAACCGACAAGGCCGCCGGCAATTGCACCGATGGCAGCAACCGACGCCAGCGTACCGCCGACGAACTTCAGAGGGCCTCTGATGCGACGCACCCAGTTCTTGGACCGCCATTTGAAAGCTACTTTTTCGGAGAACTCCGGGACCAAAACCGCTGCCTCCGCGGCTGCGCGCGCAAGATTCGCCGGTTCTGCGAGGGCGCCTGATGTCACCGCAGTTTCGGGACATCGCTCGTCATCGTGGACAGCGCCCACGAAACGAAAGCCCTTTCGTGGAAATGTCTTGATAAGACGTTGTTGCACGCCTGAGTCGCCGATCGCGCGTCGGACCGCGTTCAATCGGGTCGTCAGCGCCGCGTCGGACACGATCCGACCATTCCAAATCGCGTTTATGAGATCATCCTTGCTGACGACCCGATCCCTGCTGCGGATCAAATAGCCGAGCAGATCAAGTACCTGTGGCGTCGTAGGCACGGCATCGGCCCCGCGCCGCAACTCGCGCCGGTCGGTATCCAGCACACAGTCCTCGAAGAAATAGCGCATGGCACCATTCCCCAGGCTTGCCCTCTACTTCCGAGAGCGCCGCAGCGATTGTCCGGCGAGGATAGGCCTTCGAACGGAAAAATGTAAGCCGAATATCGAGTGTGCCTTGCCCAGCGTCGCGGGATCGGCCGACGTCAGCCTCACGGAAACGCCCCCGCACCGGCTGGACACAAAGAATAAGCCGCCGGTAAGAAAAATGTAAGCCCCTCGTCAAGCGTGCCGGACCGAGCATTGGCACCTTAGCCCTCGGTGAGAAGCAAGCCAAAGGAGATTGCGATGAGCGCGATCTATGGCGCCGCATGGATGCGACGGCCCTTCGGATCAACGCAGCGCGTTGTCAGCCTCGTCCAGCAATTCTTGAGCACATGGCGGGAGCGCCGTAGACGCCGGCGTGCACAAGCGACCCTGCGCGGCCTCAGCGACAGGGAGCTCATGGACATCGGCACGACGCGCGGCGAGATCGATTACATCGCCTCGCACCGAGACATCGCGAGGCCGAATCGTTCGACAGAACGCGACGTCGGCGTTATTGCCCTGCTGCTCTGTGGCGCGCTTATCCTCGCTTTCGCTAGCGAGGCCAAAGCTCAATGCACCGCGCAGGACGTTCTGCGCAATCACCTGGACCTCAAGACTGCTCCTCCGGTGCAGCGATCGCAGACTCCCGTCAGTTCGGCCGCCGATGTTCGGCTGTGGAAGACGATTGCGATAGGGACATTCAGGGACATGCGCGCCCTTCGCAAGGCGATGAGTGCAATGGGCTGCGACGTCGGAAGCGCCGCTGCTGAAGTCCTTGCGCGGCCGGCTTTTACTCTGAGTGGCAAGAAAACGGACGTGCAGCTCGTCCCTGTCTCGGCCGCGGAGCTCGGCTTCAAGGGCGAGACAGCGTCGTTGACCGAAATCTATGCGCGCGCGCAACGGCTGGGTTTCGGACTTGCGCCCGCAGAAATCGCTCCGCAGCTGAGACTTCAGTACTTGGACCAGCCAATCGGTGAGTTTCTCATCATCGGGATGGAGCCGATCAGGACATGGGCGGGTGAACCGGTCATCCTGACGGTGGCCAATGGTGGAGCAGGCCTCATTCTCATCGGTCAGGGCACCCGCGAGAACGCGGAAATTCCAGTGAACTCCACCATTGTATTCGTGCGGCCAAGTACACCCGCCCCGGCGGAGACCGCGGCATTCAAGTAGCTCGGGTGATGCGTAAGTCCGCTTTACGCCGAGAAGCGGCATTTATGGATACTCGCCCTGGTCGCGTCGAGCCACGTTGAGAGTTTCAGCTTGGCGCTGTCGAAGGGATTGTCCGGCCTGCTCCTGCGGCTAGAGCTTGCGAGGCCAAGTTGGGTCTGGGCTTCCGGTTCAAACCATCCGGAACGTCAATCCAACGGGACGTTCAAACTGGTACCTTTGGTGATGATGCCGCCGCGGTTGCCAATCTCAATCGAGCCATAGCGCTGTTTGAAACAATCGGGCAGCGGCCGGTCGCCTTCCATGCTGAGCCAAAGGCGCAACAGATGACGCTTCTGGCCTGCATCGGGCCAATCGCGGAATCCGGTCCGGTCATGCAACAAGGCATGATTGTAAACGAACTGCATGTCACCCGGCTGAAGCCGCATGCCGAAATGCAGCCCGGGATCATTTGCGAGCGTGTCGAAGAGATCGAGCGCCTCGACGTGAGCCGGAGTCAGTCTCGGCGCATCGGGGAAGCGCTGCGCACTATCGATATACTGGCGCTGATAGAACCCGGTCAGGAACCCCGCATGCCAATTCAGCACCGGGATTTCAAGATATGGCTTTTCGTTCTCCGGCACCTCGCCTCGCCGGTCTGTCGCGATCGGATCAAACAAGAGGGTGGCAAGGTCGGGACGCCTGTCAAACATCTCGTTGTAGATTGTCGTCGTACTGACAAGGAGAGAATCCCCTCCCTCCATCGCCTCGCGAATGCATAACAATCCAACCACGTCGGACGAATCCGTGTGGAATGTCTGCCGTTCCGAGGTTTGATAAATGCGGGTATTCGGATCCTTCGCATCGGCGCCGGTGTCACGGACGTGACCGAGAATGTGACCCGCTGCATTCTGAGACCGCGCCGATCCAAGATGCGCGCCCACCCCACAAAATATCGTCGCGGCGAGCTCCTGGTTATATTTTGCCACCGGCAGGCCGCGGATCACTTCGAAGCCAAGGCCAGCCAGGAGCGTTGTCTTAAGCTCTTCCAGATGCGCGCCGAAGCGGGGAAGCGGAAAGCTTTCCTTCGTGATCTCGGCAATTCTTTTGTTTTTGCCCAGATACGTTTCAGCCGCGCCCTCAAGTTCCGCGATCTCGCCGGCTGCAAGCGATATCAACCATCGATTGGGATTGGCTTTCATCTCAGCGCCCCGCCAGGCAGACGGGATATCGACCTTCCCTGGAGGGCGATGGATCCCGCCGGGCACTGAGACCACATTCATAGTGTTGGCTCCTGAAAGATCGGACGTCAGACATGCGGGCGGACGATCGACGATATTGTGCCGACCGCTTGTTTGCAACTTGACTGAGGCGCAGCCCTGAGCCGAGTGCATTGTCGCCGCGAGGAGGTCCGTTCCAGGCAGTCGCGTGTTAGGTGAGCCGCTTCCGCCAAAATGATTACAACACGGCCGCTCGATCGACCGATCCAAGCTCGGGAAAAAATGGAAACAGCCGGAACGTTCGAGAAGCTGATTGAGTTGAAAGTCATGCGCCTTGCGCTTCGGTCAAGGCCGCACCAAGCGGCCCGATCAAGCTCCTGGAAGAGGCGAAAACTGCTCTCCGGCGTGCCTTCTGCAGCACGGCCGCGCGAGGATCGCGATGTACACGACGGCGATATACGATGAGCTGAGCCAGATCGAACGCGAGGTCGTCGAAGGAGAACGGCGGCTCGCCGAGCAAGAGGCGCTGATCATTGAAATGAAGCGCCAGAACGAGGACACAGCCAAAGCCGAAGGCGAACTCGAACGGATGCGCATGGAGCAGCGACGTCGCGATCAGGATCGGCAACGTCTGCTCTCACGGCTGCAACCCTGAACAATTCAGCAAAGAGGCTGATCCGCCGAAGCGTTACGTTTCTGAGACGCGAGACCAGGCAGATGCGCTCGCCGATACGTTCGGTCGCGGGAAGTCTCTCACCAAAGTCGGAGCCCGCCAGTCATCGCCCCGTCGCGATCACAGTTCAAATCAGCAAATCATGATGCACAGGCACAATGGCTTGATGCGCACCGCTATTGCCGTGATCGTCCGCGTGTCCGTTCAGTGCATGAGGGACGATGTTGACGTTAAACCCGAGGCCTTCTTCCTGACTGGACGGAACGTGCGAACCCAGCGGATCATCGAGTTTTTTAAGCTCACCCACCGCGACAGGAGTAGCAGGGGTTGCGCCTTTATCGAAGCGGAACACCGGTCCTTGGTCCAGGCCGCCGGTTTCGAACGCAGCTTTGGTCGGGTGTGCCTCTTCTGATGCGATTGCAGCAGATTGCAGAGCGTGCTGCGAGTTACCGCGTCCGGCGTTACCGCCTGCTGCGACGCTCGGCTCTGTGATGTCGGCTGCTTGCGACGCGTTCGCAGAGGCCGAGTGTAACTCGTTGTCCGGGTTGCCGTGGTCCACGGTGGCTGGTTCTGCCGTCTTCGCTGGTCCCTGCCCCGCATCAAAAGCCGAAGCCTGATGCTCGGCGCCATGGCCGACGCTGTTGCCCGGCTTGGAGCCAGCTTCAGTCGATTCCGCGGCTGCTCCCTTTGCAGATCCCGGCTCCGAAACGTGCTGCGAGTTGCCGTGGCCTGCGCTGGCGGCCGTTGCGACGCCCGGATCGGTCTCAGCTGCGTCCGATGCGTTTGCAGCGGATGAGTGCCCGGATTTGCCGTGTTCCGCGCCGCCTGTTTCTGCCGTCGTTGCTGATGCTTGCGCGGCTTCAGAAGCCGAAGCGTGATGATCATCGGCGCCATGGCCGCCATCATTGCCCGGTTTGGAGCCAGCTTCACTTGCTTCGCTGGCTGCCGCCTTCGTAGAGTCTGGCTTCGAAGCGTGTTGCGAGTTGCCGTGGCCAGCGTTGGCGGCCGCTGCGGCGCCCGGATCGATATCGGCCGCGTCCGATGCGTTTGCAGCGGATGAGTGCCCGGATTTGCCGTGTTCCGCAGCCCCTGGTTCTGCCGTCTTCGCTGGTCCGTGCGCCGCATCAGAAGCCGAAGCGTGGTGCTCGCCGCCGTTGCCCGGTTTGGAGCCGGCTTCAGTCGGTTCGCCGGCTGCCGCCTTTGCAGACTCTGGTTTCGAAGCGTGCTGCGAGTTGCCGTGGACTGCGCCGGCAGCCGTTGCGGCGCCTGGATCGATCTCGGCTGCGTCCGGTGCGGTTGAGTGCCCGGATTTACCATGATCCTCGCCCGCTGGTTCTGCCTTCTTCGTTAACCCTCCCGGAGCCTCAGAGGCCTTATCGTGATGCTCGGCGCCATTGCCGACGCCATGGCCCGGTTTGGAGCCAGCTTCAGTCGATTCGTCGGCTGCCGCTTTTGCAGACCCCGGCTCCGAAGCGTGCTTTGAGTTGCCGTGACCCGCGTTGGCGTCCGTTGCGACGTCCGGATCGGTCTTAGCTGCGTCCGGTGCTTTTGCAGCGTTTGAGTGCCCGGCTTTGCCGTGTTCCGCGCCGTCTGGTTCTGCCTTCTTCGCTGATCCTCCCGGTGCCTCCGGGCCCTTATCGTGATGCTCGGCGCCATTGCCGACGCCGTTGCCCGGTTTGGAGCCAGCTTCAGTCGATGGGTCTGAAGCGTGCTGCGAGTTGCCGTGCTCCGCGTTGTCGGCGGTTACGATATTGGGTTGGCCGATCTCGTTGGGTGCAGTCGACGAAACGCCGTTGCCCGTATTGGCCGGACCACTGTTCGATGCGACATTTGCGGCTACCGGGGCCGTCCCGCTATGCGCAAGCTCCATGGATGATCCGTGAGCCGACGCGGCAGACGCACCATCGCTCTCTTCCGTTGGATCCGCCGATGCGCCGGTGGAGCTTCCGAGCCTCGTCGACGTTCCCAAGCGAGCCTGCCCAAACTGGAACCCCGAGCCGCCGTTGGCCAGAATCGCCCAGCCTCCAGACGTCCCGAGCGAGCTCTCGCTCCCCTCGATAGTGGTTTGGACATGATCCTTGCTCGAAACAGTCGCATCGGTTTCGGTCGCCGATATCAGCACTGCTTCGAGCTGCTCCAAGGTGGTCGCAACAGCCGCACCATCTGGCTCGGAGCCGACATCCGCCTCCGCAACGGCCACAATCCCCTCGAGATGGATTTCCAGCAGGCCGCGATCGCCGACATCAAGGACACGATCGGTCGCATTCACATAGACGATCGTTTCATTGCTTGCGGAGTCGTAGACCCAGGCGAGTGTATGTGGCGGTATAGACTTGGTTGCCGCCGTCATATGCAGCCAGGCAAGCGCTCCGAAAGCCGCAAGATTGATCCTGCCCGGCCCCGACGCGAAATCGAACACAGTGTCGGGTGAGGTCGAGTTGAAATGGTCAGACTCGGAGTCGATCGGGGAGCGATAAACAACTTTTTCAACGTTGCCGCCTACACCGCTACCGGCACCGTGACCAGGGTCCGCACCAACAGGTGTATGGATATTGTTACCCGCATCGCCTGCGCCTTTTTGAACCAGAGCGCCTTCTTGAGCGGCATTGTCGTGTCCAGCGGTCACAACGGCGGAAGACAGGCGGACATCCTGCGAAAGAAAACTTGGGGCTGAATGGTCGTCAGGATTGGCGGCAGCATGGGTGATCGCGGCCAGCTTTGTGGTCGCACTCTCTTCGGTGGCGGCCAGGATGCTGTCGATCGAGGCGTCACGGAGGTCATGCGCGTGCGCGGCGAGATGAGGGTCCTGCAGTGCGTAGATCAACGCACCGGTGAGAATAGCAAAGTTGCCATACCCTCCGTGCATCGAGGTCGCATTGGAAAGAAGCCGCGGGAATTGATGTTCCGGGGCCGGGTCGTCACCGGTCTGTATGTCGATTGCTTCTCGCAGCAAGCGCGCAGGAAGATCGGGCGCGCTCGATCCAGCAGGAGCGTGGTGCGTCCACGGTTTCGCGCCTCCGGATTGCTCGGCCGTGCGCTGCGCTTCCATCGCCGCTGCCGGGTTGGTGATTTGGGCGGCCTTGGCGAACAAGTCTCTCTGGGCTTGCGTGGGCGTCTCGCCGGATTCCCAAACGACGAGGTGCCGGAGAATCCCTTTTTTCCATGGCTCGTAGGCCGCGTGCTCGTATCCCGCGTGCTCGTCCGCGTGGCCGACGCCGTTCTCATCCGGCAAGATATCGTTCGCTTCCGACGCCTTGAGTTCGTCCGCAATAGCGAACGCCAGAAAGGCCAGCGAGAGCGCGGCCAGGCCTGAGGGGCGTTGCAGCAATGCGATGGTCGCGAGCACAGTTCTGTTGGTGATCTCAAGCTTCTGGAAAATATTGTACAGGTGGACTTTGACCGTCCCGTCGGAAACGTTGAGCTGGCGCGCGATCTCCTTATTCGATAGTCCTTCCGCCACGAGTCGTGCAATTTGACGTTCCCGTTGCGTCAACAGCTCCAGCATCTTTTCGACTTTGCCGTCGCCGTCCGCTTCCTTGCCGGTTGCCGAGAGATCGGACTTCTCCAGTGCCACGCCGCTCTTCGTCATCAGACGCAGTGATCGCAGCATCGTGGCGGGAGAGGCATATTTCGAAATTGCGCTGCAGGCGCCGGCTGCGATGGCGGAAGCCAGATCGTGGTCGGTGTCGGACTCGGTGAAGAACACCAGGCGGGTGGAGAGCTTCTCAGCCTTCACGATCGCGAGGATCTCGGAGACCGTGAGATCCGGCACCTTGTCGGCAAGAAGCGCGACGTCAGGCGTCAGCTTCCGAATTGCTTGGAGGCAGCTTGTCCGATCGCTGGACGCTGCGACAACGTCGAAATCCGGCTGCGTCCCGAGGACCGACCTCAGTCCCTGCAAAACGATCGGCTGTGGATCGACGAGCAAAAGCCGAATGGGCTTGAGTATCCCCTGCCTGGCAGACGCGTCCAACATCGATCTTGCCCTCGGCCCGGTCCTCTATGTCCTTCGGCATATGGCCGTGGCCGGGTGGGATATTAAAATCATAGGAGGCTCGGTGGTTCCCCGGCCTGAACCAGATTTGGACGCATGTGAGTGAAAAATATGTCCTTTGATCCCATGGCCGTTGCAGTCGACTGGCTTGATGCCTATCGCGCGGGCGACATCGACGCGATTTTGGAACTCTATGCCGAGGACGCCGTGGTCCATTGCGGCTGCGCCGGCGGCCAAACCATCACCGGCCGCGAGGCACTTCGTGCCTATTGGGTCGATCGCCTCCGAAAATATCCGGCGGGCACGTTGGACGATCTCAATCCCTGGCGCAACGACGGCACCATCATCTCGTACATCACCAGTGCTGGCGTCATGAGTGCACTTTTGGCGTTTGATGCCGCCGGCAGGATCAAGGAACTGGATTGTAGTCCCTCACACTAGACCTGCGGCCTGATCCAAACCCCGCAGCGGGACGCGTGCCACATCCGACTTAATTAGATGAGCTGCCTCGCCGCAGCCGAGATCATCACGAGACCGCCCGTGATGACGGCGACGTCGAGGATCGCGGTGTGGATGTGTACCGGCATCCGCTCGACAAAGGCTTTGGCCAGGAACGCGCCGGGAATGGCAATCGCGCCGATCAGAAGCGCAAAGGCGAGCACCTGCGCGGTGACGGCACCGGCCAGTCCAAACACCGAGATCTTGATCAGGCCGGTGCCGAGCGAGATCATTGCATCGGTCGCGATGACGGCGGCGCCTTCGAGGCCGGCGGCCATCAGCAGCGACAGCAGGATCACGCCGGAGCCGGAGGTGCCGCCGACCAGCACGCCATAGCCGACCGAGCCTGCCGCGAGACCGGTGTCGCCGATCTTGACCTGGCGGCGGCGGAGCACACGGCGCAGCGGCACGCTCAGGATCAGCATGGAGCCGATCACCAGCGCCGCCCCCGCATTGGTGAGGCGCGTATAGCCGTAGGCGCCGAGCGCGGTCGTCAGTGCCGCACAGGCCAGCACGATCAGCGCGCGGCGGCGATCGGCATAGCGGAGAAAGGCGACCGCGCGGCTGGAATTGGTGAAGATCGCGGAGATCGCGATGATCGGCACCACGGGCTCGGCGCCAACGAGAGGCACCAGCACCAGCGGCATCAGGGCGCCGGTGCCGTAGCCGGCGAGACCACCGATGATCGAAGCAAACAACGCCATCAACGCGACCAGCAGGAGCTGAAAGATCGAGATGTCGGCGAAGCCTGAGACGATGGTCACGTTCTCTCGTCGCGGCTGATTCGTGCCGCAGCTTGATCGGCGATGGAAGCGAGTGCGGCTTCCTCTAGGGGAAAATCCGCCGCAAGCCAAGCGTCCTCGGCGAGCGTCAAGACATGTCCGAGCGCGGGTCCTTCCGCCATGCCGCGCGCAATGAAGTCGGCGGCGCGGAGCGGAAATTTCGGCGCAATCCAGCGCTGCGGCAGCTCGGCGAGCGCACGCCATCGCGATGAGCCGACGTCGCCGCCGGCTCGCGCCCACCCCAGCAACACGCGATCGTGATAGCGCTCTGCACCGAGACGGTAGAGCAATCGCCGCGCATCGGCTTCGCCCTTGGTGGCCAAACGCCACCAGCGGTGCCCCATCGAATCCAGCGCCTTGGTTTCCGCATTGGAGAGCCTCAAACGCGTGGCGACGCGCTTGGCGTCTTCGGTCACCGCGACCGTCAGCGCGGCGAGCCGCCGCGTGCTGCTCGCGGCGAGGCCAAGCTCGCGCTCGATCGCGATCATCGCCGAGAGCGGCCCGGTGTAGACCACGCCGCCGGTCAGCGCCTGCAGCAATCCGCCATCCGCCATGGCGAGCGCGGCGGCAGAGGCGCCGCCAGCCGCCAGCAGCTTCAGCATCTCCATGCGCAGCCGCTCGGCCGACAGGCTCGCAAGGCCGGCGCGTCCCCGGATGCAGGCGAGATAGCCGTCGCGATCGGGATCGCCGGCGCCAAAGGCGGCGTGGATGCGGAAGAAGCGCAGGATGCGCAGGAAATCCTCGGCGATGCGCTGGTCGGGATCACCGATGAAGCGCACGCGCCGCGCCGCCGCATCCGCGATGCCTCCGACGTAATCGTGGACGACGCCGTCGGCATCGACCGACAGCCCGTTCATCGTGAAGTCGCGGCGCTCGGCGTCCTTCACCCAGTCGCGGCCGAACGCGACCTTGGCCTTGCGGCCGAAGGTCTCGGTATCCTCGCGCAGCGTCGTGACTTCGTACGGCTGGCTGTCGATGACGAGCGTGACGGTGCCGTGGTCGATGCCGGTCGGCACGGCCTTGATGCCGGCGCTCTTGGCCCGCCGGATCACCTCGTGCGGGAGCGCCGTGGTCGCGATGTCGATGTCACCGGGGACGAGGCCGAGCAACGCGTTGCGCACGGCGCCGCCGACGACCCGAGCCTCCTCGCCATCCGCGTTGAGCAATTGCAGGACGCGTGCGGTCCCGCCCGAAATCAGCCAGGGCGCATCGGCGAGCATGGGCACCGCGCTCATCGGCCGGCCCTATCTTTCCACGCCCGGCACGAGCTTGCCGTTCTCGACATGGGCGGGGACATAGGTCGAATCCGGCGCAGCGCCGGAGAAATGCGCAAAGCCGATCAGCCCCGCGATCACCAGCACGAGCGCCGCCAGCATGAGGCGCGCGACGATGGTGATCGGCCAGGACGACTGCACGAACAGGCCGGAGCGCGTGGCGGCCAGGAACAGCGCATAGACGGCAAAGGGAACGAGGAAGATTCCGATCTCGGTCAGGATCGGCCGGATCATGATGAATAGATCCGCTCGTAGAGCACGCGCAGCATGCCAGCCGTCGCGCCCCAGATGTAGCGTTCGGCAAACGGCATCGCGTAGTAGGACCGCTCCATGCCGCGGAATTCCTTGCTGTGCACCTGGTGGTTGGCCGGGTTCATCAGGAAGGATAGCGGCACTTCGAACGCGTCATCAACCTCGGAATGGTTGATCGTCAGCTCAAAACCCGGGCGCACCCTGGCAACCGTGGGCAGGATGCGGAAGCCGAAGCCGGTGCCATAGAGATCGAGATAGCCGATCGGCTCGACGAAGTCTCTGGACAGCCCGACCTCCTCCTCGGCCTCGCGCAGCGCCGCATCGAGCGGCGAGCGGTCGGTCGCGTCGATCTTGCCGCCGGGAAAGGCGATCTGGCCGGCATGGTCGTTCAGATGCGCCGAGCGCTGCGTCAGCAGGATGGTCGGCTCGGGATGATCGACCACCGCGATCAAGACCGCCGCCGGCCGCACCGGCTGCTCGCGCGCGATGATCTCGAGCATCTTGTCGGTGCCGGGATCGCCCGAGGCCGGAATGATGTTGGGATCGTAGAGACCGGGCGGAACGTCGAAGCCGAGCCGCGCGGCGGAGCGGGCGAAGAAATCGGCCGCACCGATTACGGCGGGATCGTTCCTGGAGATAGGCTTGTTCAAAGCGCGGCCCTCACCTGCTCCGCATCGGCCATGGCGAAGAATTCTCCGGCCGATTCGACACCGAACATCGGCTGGCCATCGACCATCCGCTCCTCACCCATGTCAACCAGATCGTAATAGAGCGCGCGGGTGACCTTGGCCCAGAGCTCGGCGCGGACATGCAGATAGGGCGTCAACCCGCCGTCCTTGGCCTGCTCGAAGCGCAGCCGGTGCGCCGCATCGCAGGTGACCCAGTCGTCGACATTGGTGCGGAAGCGGAGCACGCGGTGGTTGTCCTCGTCGTCTATCTGCATCTCGACCGCCATGAATGGCGCGTCGTCGACGCGAATGCCGACCTTCTCCACCGGCGTGACGAGGAAATGCTTGTCGCCTTCACGCTTGAGGATGGTCGAGAACAGGCGGACCAAAGCATGACGGCCGATTGGCGTCCCCAAATAGAACCAAGTACCATCGGACGCGATTCGCATGTCGAGATCGCCGCAGAACGGCGGATTCCACAAATGCACCGGAGGCAGGCCCTTTTTGGCGCCTTCGGCATCGGCAGCAGTTTTGGCAGCGGCAGTCAGCCCCTCAAGACCGCGATCGGCGCTCTGCCCTTGGTTCGCCATGGTTTGCCCTGACTTTGTCATTTGGCACGATCGGTCATTTGGCACGATTGGTGCAGGTTTACGTTGTATCCGGGTGCTCGGTTCCACCCCGCATTCGTCCGGTGTGGAGGTCGCCACTTCGTGATGCCCTACATATCCCTAAGCCGATAAGGTGGGGATAGGTTAATTCAACGAATACATGGCCTTCCTGCAAGTCTAGCATAGGGCCCACGTCTTGAGTTGAGGACGTGATGACATGACGACGCAAGCGAGCCGCATGGCAGGCTGAAGGAGCTAACGGATGGCTGAGAGTGTCGAGAAGCTCGAAGACGGAGTAGTCCGTTCAGCCGAGCAGGTGTCGAGCCAGATTCGTGCGGCAAAGGATGCGATCGCGTCCGTCATCTTCGGTCAGGATCGCGTGATCGAGAACACGCTGGTCACCATCCTCTCCGGCGGCCATGCGTTGTTGATCGGCGTCCCCGGTCTCGCCAAGACCAAGCTGGTCGAGACGCTCGGCATCACGCTCGGCCTCGATGCCAAGCGCATCCAGTTCACGCCCGACCTGATGCCGTCGGACATTCTCGGCGCCGAAGTGCTCGACGAGAGCACCTCCGGCAAGCGTGCCTTCCGCTTCATCTCCGGCCCCGTGTTCGCGCAACTGCTGATGGCCGACGAGATCAACCGCGCCAGCCCGCGCACGCAATCGGCGCTGCTCCAGGCGATGCAGGAGCAGCACATCACCGTTGCAGGCGCGCGTCACGATCTGCCGAAGCCGTTCCACGTGCTCGCCACGCAAAACCCGCTGGAGCAGGAAGGCACCTATCCGCTCCCTGAAGCCCAGCTCGACCGTTTCCTGATGGAGATCGACGTCGACTATCCCGATCGTGACGCCGAGCGCCGCATCCTGTTCGAGACCACCGGCGCCGACGAGACGCTGGCAAAGGGCGCGATGACCCCTGATGCACTCATCACCGCGCAGCGACTGATCCGGCGGCTGCCGGTCGGCGATTCCGTGGTCGAGGCGATCCTGTCGCTGGTGCGCTCGGCCCGTCCGGGTCCGGACGGCGGCGACACCAGCAAGTTCATCGCCTGGGGACCGGGCCCGCGCGCCAGCCAATCGCTGATGCTCGCGGTGCGCGCACGCGCGCTGATCGACGGACGCCTTGCGCCCTCGATCGACGACGTGCTCGACCTCGCCGAGCCCGTGCTGAAGCACCGCATGGCGCTGACATTCCAGGCGCGCGCCGAAGGCCGCACGATTCCGGACGTGATCCGGCAATTGAAAACACGGATCGGTTGATGGCGGCGGAGAACGGGCACGCAGCGAAGGAGATCATCGCGATCCGACGTGCCGATGGCGAAAGCCGCACGCTCGCAGCTTCCTTGCCGCGCCTGGTGCTCGAGGCCCGCCGCATCGCCGCCAACGTCATCCACGGCCTGCACGGCCGCCGCCGCGCCGGCTCCGGCGAAAATTTCTGGCAATACCGCCGCTTCGTCTCCGGCGAGCCGTCGCAGAACGTCGACTGGCGGCGCTCGGCGCGCGACGATCTCCTCTACGTCCGCGAGCTCGAATGGGAAGCCTCGCACACGGTCTGGATCTGGCCCGACCGCTCGCCCTCGATGGCGTTCGCTTCAAAGCAGGCGCGTGAATCCAAGCTCGAGCGGACGCTGATCGTCGCCTTCGCGCTGGCCGAGCTGCTTGTCTCCGGCGGCGAACGCGTCGGCATTCCCGGGCTGATGGCACCGACCGCGAGCCGCAGCGTCATCGACAAGATGGCGCAGGCGATGCTGCATGACGATGCCGACCGCTTGAGCCTGCCGCCGTCCTTCGTGCCCGCGGCGCTAGCCGAGACGATCGTGCTGTCGGACTTCTGGTCGCCGATCTCCGAGATCAGGACCACGCTCGCCGGCCTGTCCGGCTCCGGTGCGCATGGCACGCTGGTCCAGGTCGTCGATCCCGCCGAGGAATCATTCCCGTATTCCGGCCGCGTCGAGTTCGTCGAGCCGGAAGGGTTCGGCGTGATCACCGCCGGCCGCGCCGAGAGCTGGGCGCAGGATTACACCGCGCGGCTCGCGCTGCACCGCGACCAGATCCGCGCCGAGACCAACAAGCTGGACTGGCTGTTCACGACGCACGCCACCGACCGCTCGGCCGCTGAGCTCTTGCTGTTCCTGCATGCCGGCATGCAGGTGAGCAAGTCGGGCGCCCGCACCACGACCATCAAGGCGGGGCCGGCAGCATGATGGGACTGCCGCTCGCGTTCACCGAACCGCTGCTCCTGATCGGCCTCGTCAGCCTGCCGGTGCTGTGGTGGCTGTTGCGCGTGATGCCGCCGCGGCCGCGCCGCGTCGAGTTTCCGCCGACGCGCCTGTTGTTCGACATCGCACCGCGCGAAGAGACGTCGTCGCGGACGCCGTGGTGGCTGACCGCATTGCGGCTGCTGGCTGCCGCGCTGGTCATTTTCGCCGCCGCCGGTCCGATCTGGAATCCGCAAACAGGCGCGGCCGCCAGCAAGGCGCCGCTGATGATCATGTTCGACGACGGCTGGAGCGCGGCCTCGAACTGGGACATCCGGATCAGGGCCGCCGACGAATTGATCGCCAGTGCCGAGAACGACCGCCGTGCGATTGCGCTGGTGCCGCTGTCCGAGCCGAACCGCGATATCACATTGATGCCGGCGGGCGCTGCGCGCGTCGCGCTGCGGCAGCTCACGCCCAAGCCGTATTCGATCGAGCGCGTCGAGACCCTGACCGCAATCGATCGCTTCCTGAAGGCGACCGGCGACTGCGAGATCGCCTGGCTCTCCGACAGCGTCGACACCGGTCGCGGCGAGGAATTCGTGGCTGGCCTCGGCAAGACCGTCGGCGATCGCAGCCTGACCGTGTTCGAAGGCGGCACCTCCTCAGCCCTGGCGCTGGTCGCGGCAGAGAATGCCGCAGCCAGGATGACGGTGAAGGTGCTGCGCACCGACAGCGGCATCGCCATCGGCACCGTGCGCGCGCTGGACCAGAAGGCATCGCCGATCGGCGAAGCGCGTTACTCGTTCGGCCCGCAGGACAAGGAAACCGAAGCTTCGTTCGACCTGCCGGTCGAGCTGCGCAACGACATCACGCGCCTTGAAATTGCCGGTGAGCGCTCCGCAGGCGCAGTGCAGCTGCTCGACAAGCGCTGGCGCCGCCGCGCCATCGGCATCGTCTCGGGCTCGACCAGCGAGACCGCGCAGCCGCTGCTGGCGCCGACCTTCTATCTGACCCGCGCGCTGGCGCCGTTCGCCGACGTGCGGCTCGCCGATAAGGGCTCGCCGCAGCAGGGCATCACGCAGTTCCTCGACCAGAAGCTGCCAATGATCATCCTTGCCGATGTCGGCACCATCGCCCCTGAAATCCGCGAGCGTCTCAACGCCTGGATCGACCAGGGCGGCGTGCTGGTGCGGTTCGCTGGTCCGCGGCTGGCGCAGGCCGAGGACGATCTCGTTCCCGTCAAGCTGCGCAAGGGCGGCCGGACGCTCGGCGGCAGCCTGACCTGGGAAAAGCCGCAACATCTGGCCTCCTTTGCCGCTGACGGTCCGTTTGCCGGCGTCGTGGTCCCCAAGGACGTCACCATCAGCCGCCAGGTGCTGGCCGAGCCCGACGCCGTGCTCGCCACCAAGAGCTGGGCCTCGCTGGAAGACGGCACGCCGCTGGTGACGGGCGAGCATCGCGGCAAGGGCGTCGTCAGCCTGTTCCACGTCAGCGCCGACATGCGCTGGTCGGATCTGCCCATGTCGGGCACCTTCGTCGAAATCCTGCGGCGCGTCGTCGACATGTCCGGCTATACCGCCAAGCCGGGCGCAGGCGTTGCCACTGAAGGGACCGCCGAGACGGTGGCGCCGTTGCACATCCTCGACGGCTTCGGCGCTTTCGGTCCGCCGCCGGCCGCCGCAAAGCCGCTGCCAGCGGATTATCGCGACCGCGCCACACCCGATCATCCGCCGGGCTTCTATGGTCCGGCAGAAGGACCGCTCGCCGTGAACACGCTTGCCAGCGCCGACCGTATCGCAGCCCTGAACACCGCGAGCCTGCGCGCCCGGCACGCCACCTACACCAATGCCGAGCCGCAGGACTTGCGCGGCTGGCTGCTGTCGACGGCGCTCGCGCTGTTCCTGATCGACGCCGTTATCGTCGCGGTGCTCGGCGGCGGTCTTGCCGCGCTGCTGCGCCGCCGCGCCGCGCCCGCGATGATGGTCTTCGGACTGTTGCTCGCAGGCCTCGCCGCGTTCGTGCCGACGCCGTCGCACGCGGACAGCGCGTCCGACGAGTTCGCGATGAAGGCGGTGTCGCAGACCCGCCTCGCCTATGTCGTGACCGGCAATGCCGACGTTGATTCCATCGTCCGAGCCGGGCTATCGGGACTGACGCTGTTCCTGGCGCAGCGCACCGCGCTCGAGGCCGGCGATCCCGTCGGTATCGATCCGGCGCGCGACGAACTCGCCTTCTTCCCGCTGATCTACTGGCCGATCGTGCCGGGCGCGCCCAAGCCGTCGCGGGACGCGATCAACAAGATCGACGCCTATATGAAGCAGGGCGGCACCGTGCTGTTCGACACCCGCGACGCGGTCGAAGCCCCGCCCGGCGCGAACGGCGCCGCACAGACCCCCGCCATGCAGACGCTCCGCGAGATCCTGTCCTCGCTCGATGTCCCCGAGCTGGAGCCGGTGCCGCGCGAGCACGTGTTGACCAAGACATTCTTTCTCTTGCGCGACTTCCCCGGCCGCTTCACAACCGGCCAGACTTGGGTCGAGACCTTGCCGCGCGAAGACGACGAGGACAGCGCGCAGCGGCCGGCGCGCGGCGGCGACGGCGTCTCGCCGATCATCATCACCTCGAACGACCTTGCCGGCGCCTGGGCCGTGCGGCCCGACGGCCAGGCCATGTTGCCGGTGACCGGCGGCGACCCCCGCCAGCGCGAATTCGCCTACCGCGCCGGCGCCAACATCGTGATGTACACGCTGACCGGCAACTACAAGGCCGACCAGGTGCACGCACCGGCCCTGATCGAACGGCTGGGGCAATAGGATCGATATGAATTACGGCATTGCATTCACGCCGCTGGTTCCCACGATCGTGCTGTGGCTCGCGCTGGCCGCGATCGTCGTCATCGCGCTGGTGCTGCTGCTGGCGCGTGCGCGCGGCGCCGCCGTGCGCGTGGCCGCGCTGGCGCTGTTCCTGCTGGCGCTCGCCAATCCCTCCTTCACCCGCGAGGACCGCGATCCCCTCACCTCTGTCGCCGCAATCGTCGTCGACAAGAGCCCGAGCCAGAATTTCGGCAATCGCAATCGCGAGGCCGCTCAGGCGCAGGAAGCGCTGGTCGACAGCCTGAAGAAGATCAAGGGGCTCGAGGTCCGCGTCGTCGATGCCGGACAGGCCGACGGCGAGACCGACGGCACCAAGCTGTTCGGGGCGCTGGCCTCGGCCTTGTCGGACGTGCCGGTCGACCGCGTCGCCGGTGCGTTCCTGATCACCGACGGCCGCGTCCACGACATTCCGGCCAACGCCGCCGGGCTCGGCTTCCAGGCGCCGGTGCACGCGCTGATCACCGGACAGAAGGACGAGCGCGACCGCCGTGTCGCGGTCATCGCCGCGCCGCGCTTCGGCATCGTCGGGCAGCCCCAGACCATCACCTACCGCCTCGACGACCAGGGCGTCAGCGGCGAGCGCGCCAAGGTCACCGTCCGCAGAGACGGCGAGGTCATCAACGAGCGCACGCTTTCGAGCGGCCAGGCCGCAAGCGTCGACGTCGACATCAAGCATTCCGGGCCGAACATCGTCGAGATCGAGGCCTCGCCGCTCGAGCGGGAATTGACTCCGGTGAACAACCGCGCCGTCGTCGCCATCGACGGTGTGCGCGACAAGCTGCGCGTGCTGCTGGTCTCGGGCGAGCCGCATTCCGGCGAGCGCACCTGGCGCAACCTGCTCAAGTCCGATGCCAGCGTCGACCTCGTCCACTTCACCATTCTGCGGCCGCCGGAGAAGCAGGACGGCACGCCGATCAACGAATTGTCGCTGATCGCGTTTCCGACCCGCGAGCTGTTCCAGCAGAAGATCAACGAATTCCAGCTGATCATCTTCGACCGCTATGCCCGCCAGGGCGTGCTGCCGATCGCTTATTTCGACAACATCGCACGCTACGTTCGTTCCGGCGGCGCGGTGCTGGTCTCGGCCGGCCCCGACTACGCGTCCAACACCAGCATCTGGCGCACGCCGCTGGATTCGGTGCTGCCGGCCGAACCGGTCGGGGTGACGGAAAAGCCGTTCTACGCGCATCTGTCCGACGTCGGCAAACGCCATCCCGTCACGCGTGGCCTCGAGGGCTCGGCCTCCGAGCCGCCGCGCTGGAGCCGGTTCTTCCGCACCGTCGATACCCGCAATGCGGTCAACCCGCCCGTCATGACGGGCGTCGACGGCAAGCCGCTGCTGTTCCTGTCGCGTTTCGGCGAGGGCCGCGTCGCGCTGCTGCTCTCCGACCACATCTGGCTGTGGGCGCGCGGCTATGAAGGCGGCGGCCCGCATCTCGATCTGTTGCGGCGGATGTCGCACTGGCTGATGAAGCAGCCGGATCTGGACGAGGAAGCGTTGCGCCTGCAGGTGCAGGGCAAGAATCTCGTGGTGGTGCGCCAGACCATGGCGGACAGCGTTCAGCCGGTGAGCGTGACCTCGCCGTCCGGCGTGTCCCGTGACCTGACGCTTGCAGCCGGCGATCCCGGCGAATGGCGCGCCAGCCTGCCGGCGAGCGAGCTCGGCCTGTGGCAGGCCACCGACGGCACGCTGAAGGCGCTGATCAATGTCGGCCCGACCAATCCGAAGGAGTTTTCGGAAGTCACCTCCACCACCGAGACGTTGAAGCCGCTGACCCAGGCGACCGGCGGTGACGCCGTGCGCGTGGTCGACGGCGCCAGCGTCGAGCTGCCGCGCATCCTGCCGGTCCGCTCGGCGAGCGTCTTCCATGGTGACGGCTGGATGGGCGTGCGGATGCGCGACGCCAGCGTCGTGAAGGGCGTCGGCGTGCTGCCGATCTTTGCCGGCCTGATCGGCCTGTTGCTGCTGCTCGGCGCGTTTGCTGCGACGTGGGTCCGTGAAGGGCGGTAGGCGGCTTACGGGCCAGCATGGCCGAGCTTACCCGCCTCCCTTCGCTTCCGTTAGTTGGATAAACCCCATCGTCCCTTCTTCGCCGGAAGCTCCAGAGCGCCTTCGCCCCCGAACCCGGTCGAATGTAGCGCGTTAGGAAATCTGGAAGCGGTTCTTCCTCGACCGTGGGCAGGCGTGTCCCTGTCCAGGCATCGCCCGCCGCGGACAAGAGCAGTTCTGAACGCAGCCTTCGCAGCACCCAAACAGCGCGAGCGTTCGATGAGAAGCGGAGTTACTCGACCATGACAGACCCACTTCACCAGCGCACGTTCAGCTCGCCTCGTCAGACAACGCGCTATATCGAGTGCGGGCCGGCCGACGGACCGTTGATGATCTTCGTCCATGGCTGGCCGAGCATCAGTTTGATGTGGCGCGCGCAGATGGACGCGTTTGCCATCGATGGTTGGCACTGCGTCGCTCCCGATCTGCGCGGCTACGGCGGCTCTTCCACGCCCGCAGCCAACGACGCCTATACCATCGAGGAAATCGTGACCGACATGGCCGAACTCCATGATCACCTGGGCGGCAAGCCTGCGATCTGGGTTGGCCACGACTGGGGCTGTGTTGTGGTCGGTGAGTTGGTCGCGCATCAGCCAAAGCGCAGCCGCGGAGTCGTGCTGACCTCGCTGGCATATCAACCCGACGGGCACGCCCTGCGCACAGTCGTCCCGCTGGTCGACCGGACGATTTATCCGGTTGGCCAATATCCGGATGGCCAATGGGATTACTACCGTTACTACACCACGCACTTCGAGGCGGCAGTCGCCGACCTCGATGCAGACTTGGCCGCATCGCTGGCGTCGATCTTTCGGCCAGGCGACCCCGCCGGCATCGGCAAGGTTTCGCCGAATGCGATGGTCACGCGCAATGGAGGGCGCTTTGGCGCCGCGCACCGCGCACCGGCGACTGAGCCCGATCCGGCTCTCTGGCCGCCCGCGGACTTCGACGTGCTGGTGCAGTCGTTCAAGGCTCATGGATTCCGCCCGTCCTGCGCGTGGTACCTGAACGACGACGCCAACATCGCCTATGCGCGCAAAGCACCCAATGGCGGCCGCCTGTCGCAGCCGGTGCTGTTCGTCAACGGCGACTTTGATCAGATCTGCAGCATCATCGGAAATCGCCAAGGTGACCCGATGCGCGTCGCCTGCCCGGACCTGACCGTGACGAGCATGCCCGCAGGGCACTGGCTGCCGCTGGAGCGCAAGGCAGAACACATCGAGGCCATCCGCACCTGGCTCCAGAGCAAAAAGCTCTGATGCCGCCTCCTCGCGCCGGCACTGAGTCAATCAATCGCCGTCCCCGTAGCCATTCGAAAGGTCCTCAGCCCAGATCTTTCAGTTGCCCGCACGACACGGCGAGGAGTCGGCCCGCTCGGGTCGGCTCGACAGCGGTTGACATCCGCTGACCGATCAGGCGATGTTACATTATAACATCGCAGGATGCCGAGGGGATTGGCACCTGGCGATGTGGGGTGACGTTTCCAGATGAAGTGGTTCCGGTCGAATATCAGGCACGGCGCCCGGCTCGCGATTTTCGCGATGCTGGTGCAGTTCGCGCTGACGTTCGGCCACAGCCATTGGTTCGCCCAGGCGGCTCCCCTCGCCCAGGCCTCGCTTCAGCAGACCGACAGCAGCAACGGCGTGGCCTCGATCGACCGCGCGGCGGTCGAGAGGCAATCGCCGTTGGCTCCCGACCGGGAGCAGCCGGGCGAGGACAATTGCGCGATCTGCGCATTGGTCGCGATGGCCGGCACCGTCATGTTCGCGTCGCCGCCTGTGTTGTTGCTGCCGCAGGCGATCGACCTGCTCTACCGCACCACCGACGCCGAATTCGTCCACCTGAAATCGGCCGGCACGGCATTCCAGCCCCGCGCCCCTCCCGCGTCCTGACTTCCAACAACGCTTGATCACGCCTGGACTCGCCGCAAATCGGCGCGTGCCCGGGAGCAGTTGAAGTCGAATTCCGTCGCCCAGCGACGGCAGGCCGCCTCCGATCAGCAGACGAACATTGCGGACGGCGCCTGACTGGAATCAGGACCATGTCATTCAAATTGCGGCGCGCGCAGCGTCTTGGTGGAGCAAGCCTGCTCCTGCTCGGCGCCGCCACCTCGGCGCTGGCCGAGGATAAATCATCGACCGAGATCCCCGCCGTCACCGTGACGGCCCCGAGTCCCATCGTGCGCAGGGCGGTGGTGCCGACCCGCAACCCGGGCCGACCTACGCGAACCGCGCGGGCACGCAGCCACGAACGCGCGGCGGACGCCACGCCGGCAGCCGCGGCGCCGGCCGCACCTCAGCAGGGCGTGCTGCCCATCGTGACCAACCAGTTCGCGACCGTCACGGTGGTGCCGAACGAAGAGATCCGCCGCGAGGGCGGCGGCCAGCTCGGCGATCTCCTGTTCTCCAAGCCCGGCATCACCGGCTCGAGCTTCGCGCCCGGTGCCTCCAGCCGGCCGATCATCCGGGGGCTCGACGTCAACCGCGTCGGCATCGTCGAGAACGGCACCAATGCCGGCGGCGCCTCCGATCTCGGCGAGGACCACTTCGTCCCGATCGATCCGCTCGCGACCAACCAGGTCGAGGTGGTGCGCGGACCGGCCGCGCTGCGCTACGGCTCGACCTCGATCGGCGGCGTCGTCAGCGCCACCAACAACCGGATTCCGGATGCGCTGCCGAACTGCGGTGCCCAGCCGTTCCAGAGTTTCGGCCTGCCGGTCAAGGCGCCGCTCGCGAGCGCCGCGACTTCGCCTTGCATCACCGCCGAGACGCGCAGCGCGTTCAGTTCGGTCGACCGCGGCGTCGAAAGCGGCGTGCTGCTCGACACCGGCGGCGGCAATTTTGCCTTCCATGCCGACGTCTACGGCCGCAACACCACCGACTACAGCATCCCGAGCTACCCGTACCTCACCGACCAGACCCGGCCCGTCGCCAACGGACGCCAGCCCAACTCGGCGACGCGCTCGGACGGGGCCTCGATCGGCGGCTCCTACTTTTTCCAGGGCGGCTATATCGGCGCGGCGATCACGCAGAACGACGCGCTCTACCACATCCCCGGGATCGACGGCGCCGACCACAACACGCGGATCGACGGCCATCAGACCAAGATCAACGTCAAGGGCGAGTACCATCCCGACGCTGCGGCGATCGATGTCGTTCGCTTCTGGGCCGGCGCGACCGACTACCGGCACAACGAGATCGGGCTTGCCGATCCTGCCAATCCCAATAGCGACGGCGTGCGGCAGACCTTCACCAACAAGGAGCAGGAGATCCGCACCGAGGTGCAGCTGATGCCGTTCAACGCGCGCTTCGTCGAGGTGACGACGGCGTTGGGCTTCCAGGTCGGCCATCAGGAATTGAGCGCACCGAGCCCGGACAATCCGGGCACGCTGTTCAACGGCCTGTGGGACCCGAACAACAGCACGCGCGTCGCCGGTTACGCCTTCAACGAGTTCAAGTTCACGGACGCGACGCGGGCGCAGATCGCCGGGCGCATCGAGCATGTCGAGCTGCACGGCACGACGCCGGATTTTCCCGCGGACTTCCTGCCCGACGGCACACCGCAGGCGGCGATTTCGCGCAATCCGGCGTTCACGCCGAAGAGCGGCAGCGTCGGCCTGTTGCAGGACCTGCCGGGCGGCCTGGTCGGCAGCATCACCGCGCAATATGTCGAGCGCGCGCCGAAGGCGGCGGAGCTGTTCTCGCGCGGTGCGCATGATGCGACCGCGACCTTCGACATCGGCAACCCCAACCTCGGCATCGAGACCGCGAAGTCCGTCGAGGTCGGCCTGCGCAGGGCGACGGGGCCGTTCCGGTTCGAGGCGACCGTCTACTACACGCACTTCAATAACTTCATCTATCGCCGTCTCACCGGCGTGATGTGCGGCGAAGATTTTGCCTCGTGCGGCGCACCCGGCGCCGAGGTGAACCAGGCGGTCTATTCGCAGCGGGACGCGAACTTCCGCGGCGGCGAATTCCAATCGCAGCTCGACGTAGGTGCATTCCAGGGCGGCATTTGGGGCATCGAGAACCAGTTCGACGTGGTCCGCGCCACCTTCATCGACGGCACCAACGTGCCGCGCATTCCGCCGCTGAGACTGGGCGGCGGCGTGTTCTGGCGCGACGACAATTGGCTGATGCGCGTCAATCTGTTGCACGCCTTCGCTCAGAACAACGTCGCCGTGATCGCGGAAACGCCGACATCGGGTTACAACCTCTTGAAGGCCGAGGTCAGCTACAAGACCAAGCTCCACCCAAATGCATTCGGCGCGCGCGAGATGCTGCTCGGCCTCGTCGGCAACAATCTGTTGAACGAAAACATCCGCAACTCGGTGTCCTACACCAAGGACGAGGTGTTGATGCCCGGCATCGGGGTGCGGGCGTTCGCGAACTTCAAGTTCTGAAAAGGCTGCCTCCTCACCGTCATTGCGAGGAGCCCTTGCGACGAAGCAACCCAGACTGCCTGTGCGGCAAGATTCTGGATTGCTCGCTTCCGCCTTCGCTCTCGAGCTTCGGCGGACAAGCCGCCCGCAATAGCGGGGCATGAGACGTGGCAGCGGCACTTAACAGCGCGTAGCCCCGGATGCGTGACAAGCGTAACAGGGACTCGGGCTAAGCGCGCTACGACTAACCGCGAGCCTTGCTCCAGTCCGGGCCGACTTGCCCCGACACGCCTTCGAAGGCGCAGTCGACGAGTTCGAACACTAGGATGCGCGCGGCATCGACTGGGCCAGGCATGGTGACGCGGCCCTTGGGAACCTGCTTGAAGCCGACGCGGCTGTAATAGGGCTCGTCCCCGACCAGCAGCACCAGCCGATGGCCTTTGTCCCTAGCGTCCTTCAGGGCGCGATCTATCAAGAGTCGACCGACACCACGGCCGCGGAACGGTGGCTCGACGGTGAGCGGCCCGAGCAAGAGCGCCGGCGTCACTCCGATCAGCACCGGCAATTGCCTGACAGAGCCGACCAGCAGCGTGCCGATACGCGCGGTGAAGGAGAGTTCGAGCAGATGGCTGACGTGCTCGCGGATGCGGTAGGCGCTGAGCACGAAGCGGCCAGGGCCGAAGGTGCGCTCGTGCAGCCGCTCGATCGCCTGGGCATCGCCGGCCGCTTCGGGGAGGATGGTGAGCGAGAGTTCGGTCATATCAGCATGCGTCTTCCAGCGAATGGGCCCGGTTCGCGTCAGGAAAACGCGTCAATGTGAGATGCGAGATAACATCTCGGGTGCCCGCGGTCCATCGGCCTCGTGGGCTCTCAAGTGCTTTGCCGGGCCGCAGGTCAAGGCCGCTGCGAACAGCAGCGTCCAGAGCGACAGCATGAGGATCGGGATGACGTAATACTGCGTGAAAACCGGATGCGTGGCAAAGAACGCAAGGTTCAGCGCGAGATTGCCGGCAACCAGCAGCGAAAGCCTCCTGGGGCCGGAATGGTCCGCGAAACGCCACAGCAGCGCGGTCCCGACGCAGGCGATCACAACCAGCGGGAACTGGGTGTCGCGAAGATAGGCGCGCAGGACGGCAGGATCCAAACTTGGCGCAGCGGTATCCTGGCCGCCATAGGCGGAGACCAGCGGATGGCCCGAATTAACCAGGTTCGCCGCGAACACCGGCAGCAGACCGACTAGAAATGCGAGGCCCAGCGTGAGGCCAGCCGCGAAGGTCTCACGTGTCCGCCAGATCAAAAAAGTCAATCCGAAGAACAGGAAATAGCCGGCGGAGAGAACGACGTTCGCGATTCTGAAGCTCGCGGACAGACCGAGCAGAACGCCGACAGCCGCGACCATAAGCAAACGACGCCGACCTTCATCTACGAACAGTCTCGCGGTGAGCAGCCCCACCAGCGCACAGACCACCATGGTCGGCGCCATCGAGTAGCTCGCCTTTGTCGGATTGATCATGAAGTAGATCGCGAGCGCGCCGAACGACCCGGCGAGTGTCAACGCGAACTTCTCCCGCGCCCGCCAGAGCCCGTACAGTGCAAAGCCGGCGATGATTGCATTCGCCACCACATAGAGGGCGACCACCTGGAACCCTTCCGGGAACAGCGCCAGCACGAAGCCCGTGCCAGGCGGCGGCGTCATGACCTGCTTGCTGCCGTCGGCAGTTTGGGTGTGGCAGGGCGCCCGCGTCCGATCGTTCCAGTCCGGATAATCGATACTGCGCAGCTTGGCTGCGAGATAACCGTCGGTTTCGCGGGCAAGGCTGGTGTCGAGCCCGTGCCAGCCGAAACGCTGGAACAGATGTGCCTGCCTAAGATAGCAGATGTCGTCATAGACGCCGCGGCTCTCGCTCCACTGCGAGATCAGCCGAACGTTGCTGGCCAGAATTGCCAGAAACACAATTGAAAAAAAGACTTTAACAGCTCTCATCGGCGTTCGCCGGATGCCCCCGCGCAGCTTGAAATGGCCCGACGCCTGTACAGGAAAAGCACCGGCAAGTATAGCATGGTTGGGATTTTGGGGGTGAGCAGACGTGACCGACGCGAGCAGACGTTCAACCGACATGCGCTGTACTGGCGCCGCCGCACCGCAGGACGGCGCGTCGCGAATCCTGCTCATCATTCCCTGCTTCAACGAGGAGGCATCGATCGGGGGTCTGTTGAGCGAGATCGCGGCAACCGGCCGCGGCTATCACACCCTGGTCATCGACGACGGCTCGTCTGATGCGACAGCCGCCGTGGCAAGCTGCCGCTCGCCCGTCGCCCGCCTCGCGCAGAATCTCGGTATCGGCGGTGCCGTGCAGACCGGCATCAAATACGCGGCGCGACAGGATTTCGATTTTTGCATCCAGATCGACGGCGACGGACAGCACGATCCGCGCGCCGTCGAGACGTTGCTTAACGCCTATCGGAAGCAACCGTCCAACATCACCATCGGAAGCCGCTTCATCGCCCATGCCGGCTTCTGCTCCACGCGGATGCGGCGCGCCGGCATCAGGCTGATCGTGCTTGCGCTCAACGGCCTCTTCAGCGGCAGCGGCCGCATCACCGATCCGACTAGCGGCATGCGACTGATGGACCGCTCCGCCATTGCCTTCTTCGCTAAGGCCTATCCGACGGATTTTCCGGAGCCGATCTCGCTGGCCTGGGCGATGCGCGCGGGCCTGACGGTCAGGGAGGCCCCGGTCGAGATGCGGGCGCGAGAGACTGGCGTCAGCTCGATCGACGGATTGAAATCGGCGAGCTATATGATCCGCGTCCTCGGCTACATCCTGCTCGCGCGTCTCGTGAGATCGCGATGAGTCCGACTCCACACGCCGAGTTACGGTCGCATCATCAATCGAATATTTTGAGGAGGCAGCCGTGACAAAATCCCTTCCAAGCCCAGAGACAGTCCTCGTCATCTCCGCGTTTGCGCTGATCTACATGCTGGTGCTGCTGCGCAAGACGCTGCAGGGGAAATTCGATTTGTACGATTTCCTGATGCTCTCCACTGTGGCGATCATACCCGCGGGCTTCGCGCTGTTTCCAACGCTAGCCTATCTCGTCAGCCATTTGACTGGCGTCGTGTTTCCGTTCGTCGTGATGTTCGGCGCCCTGTTCCTGGTGGTGTTCGCGTTCATGCACAACATGACGGCGCGGCTGCACCGGCTGGAACGGCAGAACTGCGCGTTGATCCAGGAGCAGAGTCTGCTGGCGCTGGAGCTGAAGGGCAAGGAAAGCAGTCAGTCCAGAGGTTGAGGGTTCGACGCCAGAGCCATCATCGCCACGTCGCAATCCGCGGCCTGTCGTGTAGGACTTCCGCGATCCGCAGCCGCGTGCCGGGCGTGGTCCCCTCGGGCAGCGCGGTGACCGCGAAGAATCCGCACTCGGCGATCTCGCGGTTGGGCGCGGGCAGGCGATCCTGCTTGAACTGCCTGACGACGTAGACCGCGACGTGGTCGCGGCGGGAGACGTGGCTGTTGAGGAAGATCCCGTGCAGCACAGCATCGCCGGTGAGATCGATATCCCCCTCCTCCTTGAGCTCGCGCCGCATCGCCTGCTCCATGGTCTCGCCGAGATCGACGCCGCCGCCGGGCAGATACCAGCCGGTGACGTAGCTGTGCCTGACCAGGAACACCCTGGTGTCGGCATCCAGCACCACGGCGCGGACACCGAGCGTCATGCCGCGGATCAGCAGAAAATAGGCGTGGAAGATTCGCCGCAGCAGCGGCTCGAATCTCCGTCGGACGCCGTTCAGACGTTCTCCCATCGGGCTCCCTTGATGCCCCGCTTGCACGTAGCCTGCGACCTTGCCATTACAGCGGGCGAATAGCGAGGCAATCGCCCCCCATGGCCCCCTTCACGCTCGCCCATCTGTCCGACCCGCATCTGCCGCCGCTGCCGAAGCCGCGGTTGATCGAGCTCGCCGGCAAGCGCGCGCTCGGCTATGTCAACTGGACGCGCAACCGTCACAAGTACCAGCGCCGCGAGGTGCTCGACGCACTTATCGCCGATTTGAAGGCGCAAGGTCCCGATCACATCGCGGTCACCGGCGATCTCGTCAATCTGGCGCTGGAGGCGGAGTTCGCGCCGGCGCGCGCCTGGCTCGACGGCCTCGGTCCGCCCGACCGCGTCACCACGATTCCCGGCAATCACGACGCCTATGTCCGCGCCACCTCTCATCGCTTCGGCGAAACCTTCGGGCCCTATCTCGCGGGCGACGATGGCCGTATCGGCTTTCCGAGCCTGCGCCGGCGCGGGCCGCTCGCGCTGATCAGCCTGTCCACGGCGGTGCCCACCTTGCCGTTGATGGCGACAGGCACGCTCGGACGCGATCAGCTCGCGTCGCTCGAAGAGGTGCTCGAACGGCTTGCGGCTGATGACGTCTTTCGCGTGCTGCTGGTGCATCATCCACTGAAGTCCGGCGCGCGCCACAAGCGGATGACCGACTCCGCCGGGCTGCTGACGCTTTTGAAACGTCACGGCGTCGAGCTGATCCTGCACGGGCACGACCACATTCATTCGACGATGTGGTTCGAGGGACCCAACGGCAACATTCCCGCAATCGGCGTGCCTTCGGCCTCCGCGCTCGCGCACGGGCGCACCCCGGCTGCGGCCTACAATCTGTTCGCGATCGAGAAGGACAACACCGGCTGGCGTTGCGAGCAGACGGTGCGGAGCCTGGGGACTGGATTTCAGATCGGGCAGATCAAGCATGTCAGATTAATCTAGTTCGCCGTCGTTGCGAGCGAAGCGAAGCAATCCAGAGTCCCTCCGCGGAGGCAGCGTGGATTGCTTCGTCGCCAGCGCAAAATTGCTTCGCAATTTCGTCGCGGGCTCCTCGCAATGACGACGCCTCACCAGTTCCGCAGGGCCGCGAGCACGGCAACCCCGAACAGCGCGGCGGCGCCGAGCACGAACCCCAGCACGAACGGCCAGAGGCGCGAGCGGCGCAGCGGCGGCGCGGCCTCGGGCTTCGGTTCGGGCGGGACCACCATCGCATGCTCGCGCTCGATCATGCGGCGGGCGACATAGTCCGTGACGGCCTCGACGATCACAGCGGTGTCGTGCGATTCGGCGAGCACGATGCGGCCGAAGCGAGTGTCCTGCACGAAGCGGTACATCCGCTTGTCGCGCCCCATCGAGATGTGCGCGACGACGTCGATCCAGAGCCTGGGCGTATCGCCCTGGCTGATGCCGCGGTCGAACAGGTCGATCTTGTCAGGCACCTGCGCGAACAGGGGATCGAGCGAATCGTTGAGGATCTCGAGCCTCGCCACCTCGGCATCGCGCAAATCGACCACGACGCCGGTCCGGTCGGCGGCCTCGATCCGCGCGCGCAACAGCGCATCGCGCAGCCGCACCGGGCGCGGCTGGCTGGGATGGATCCCGCTGGTCTCGGGCTCTGACATTGGCGGCCTCGTCCTCACTTGGCCGGATTAACCTATCAGCAACCAAAGTGTCCGCAAAGGCCCTACAATTCCAGTTACTTACGGTGCCCACAGGTCGTCTACCTGTGCCAAAAACAGACGATCCCACCCGGCTTGCGCCGGATGGGACCCTCCGTCCTTGGACGTCTTCTTATTCAGATTGTCATGTTAGTTCACATTGTCAGGCCGAGACCCGCGACGGCTCTTCCACGATCGAGAAGCGGACGCCGGCCTTGTGGCGGTTCTCTTCCGAGACCGAGCGCCAGGCGTCCTCGGCCTCCTTGCGGGTCTTGAACGGACCCTGCACCTGGGCCGAGCCTTCCACGAGCTTGTGGAAGTTCATCGAACCGAACTCGCCGCCGATCACCCAGAAATTGCTGTTGGTCATTGTCAGTCTCCTGTCGATTAGCGTGATGCGTTAGCCGAACTGGTTCATCGTGTTGTGGGCACCGCCCGCCTTCAGGGCAGCCTCGCCGGCGAAGTATTCCTTGTGGTCGTCGCCGATGTCGGAGCCGGCCATGTTCTGGTGCTTGGCGCAGGCGATACCCTGACGGATCTCGGCGCGCTGGACGTTCTTGACATAGCCGAGCATGCCCTGGTCGCCGAAATATTCCTTCGCCAGATTGTCGGTCGAGAGCGCCGCCGTGTGATAGGTCGGCAACGTGATCAGGTGGTGGAAGATGCCGGCACGCTTGGCCGAATCCGCCTGGAAGGTACGGATGCGCTCGTCGGCTTCCTTCGCCAGCGGCGTATCGTCGTATTCCACCTTCATCAGCTCGGCGCGATTATACTTGCTGACGTCCTGGCCCGCTTCCTTCATCGCGTCGTAGACCTGCCAACGGAAGTTGAGGGTCCAGTTGAACGAGGGCGAGTTGTTATAGGCCAGCTTCGCGTTCGGAACCACCTTGCGGATCCGGTCGACCATCTTGGCGATCTGCTCGATATGCGGCTTCTCGGTTTCGATCCAGAGCAGGTCGGCGCCGTTCTGCAGCGAGGTGATGCTGTCGAGGACGCAGCGGTCTTCGCCGGTGCCCGGGCGGAACTGATAGAGATTGGAGGGCAGCCGCTTCGGACGCATCATCTTGCCGTTGCGGTTGATGATGACGTCGCCGTTGCGGGCGTTCTCCGCCGTCACTTCCTCGCAATCCAGGAAGCTGTTGTACTGGTCGCCGAGGTCGCCGGGCTTGTGGCTGACCGCGATCTGCTGGGTCAGGCCGGCACCGAGCGAGTCGGTGCGGGTCACGACGACGCCGTCTTCGACGCCGAGTTCGAGGAAGGCGTGGCGGCAGGCCCGGATCTTGGCCAGGAACACCTCGTGCGGCACAGTGACCTTGCCGTCCTGGTGGCCGCACTGCTTCTCGTCCGAAACCTGGTTCTCGATCTGGAGCGCGCAGGCACCCGCCTCGATCATCTTCTTGGCGAGTAGATAGGTCGCCTCCGCATTGCCGAAGCCGGCGTCGATGTCGGCGATGACAGGCACGACATGGGTCTGGAAGTTGTCGATCTTCTCGATCAACTCCTTCTCTCGGGTCTTGTCGCCTTCCTTGCGGGCCTTATCGAGGTTGCGGAAGATATCGTTCAGCTCGCGCGAGTCGGCCTGACGCAGGAAGGTGTAGAGCTCTTCGATCAGCGCCGGCACCGAGGTCTTCTCGTGCATCGACTGGTCCGGCAGCGGGCCGAACTCGGAGCGCAGCGCCGCGATCATCCAGCCAGACAGGTACAAATAGGTGCGATCGGTCTTGCCAAAGTGCTTCTTGACCGAGATCAGCTTCTGCTGGGCGATGAAGCCGTGCCAGCAGCCCAGCGACTGCGTGTACTTGGTGGGATCGCCGTCATAGGCGGCCATGTCGGCTCGCATCAGCGCCGCGGTGTAGCGGGCAATATCCAAGCCGGTCTTGAAGCGATTCTGCAGGCGCATGCGGGCGACGGCCTCGGCCGACACCCCGTTCCAGGTCGGCTGGGTCTCCAGGAGCGACCGGGCCGCCTCGACCTCACTCTGGTACGAGGCGGGGGCCTGGAGGGTGCTGATGCCACGGGGCTGGTAATTCATGTGCCTGATCCTTTCGCTGACGATGGCCACCAGCCATCGACATTCTTGACAATGCATTGCGAGATGCGTGTCAGAAGCTAAACGCGAGAAAGCTCAGCTCGTACAGTAGGCTTGCATTTGAATGGTGATGTCATGTAACATCGGTACTTGTACTATATGTCACTTTGTAAATCTTGTAAATTAATTAGGTCAGTAAGCCTGCCATTGATGCCCTCTCCGGAGACCCGAGAATGCCCGCCGGTTCCAGCAAGAAGCTCTTCGTCGGCCCGCGCTTCCGGCGGATCCGGCAGCAACTGGGGCTGTCGCAGACCCAGATCGCCGAGGGGCTCGGGATCTCGCCGAGCTATGTCAATCTGATCGAGCGTAACCAGCGTCCGGTGACCGCCCAGATCCTGCTGCGGCTGGCCGAAACCTACGACCTCGACCTGCGCGACCTCGCGAGCGCCGACGAGGACCGCTTTTTCGCCGAACTCAACGAGATCTTCTCCGATCCGCTGTTCCGCCAGATCGACGTTCCCAAGCAGGAATTGCGCGATCTCGCCGAGCTTTGCCCCGGCGTCACCCATGCGCTGCAACGGCTCTATGCCGCCTATACCGAGGCCCGCCAGGGCGAGACGCTGGCCGCGGCACAAATGGCCGACCGCGACGTCGGCACCCGCTATGAGGCCAATCCGGTCGAGCGCGTCCGCGAGCTGATCGAGGCCAACCGCAACTACTTTCCGGAACTCGAGCAGGCCGCGGAGACTTTGCGCGACGAGCTGAATGTGCCGGCCGAAGAGCTTTATGCGGCGCTGGCGACACGGCTGCGCGAAAAGCATTCGATCCAGACCCGCATCATGCCGGTGGATGTGATGCGCGAGACGCTGAGGCGCTTCGACCGCCACCGGCGCCAGCTCCTGATTTCCGAGCTGGTCGACCCGCCCGGTCGCGCGTTCCAGCTCGCCTTCCAGCTCGGCCTCATTGAATGCGCGCAGCATCTGGAGACCATCATCGGCCGCGCCGGCCCGCTCGACGACACACCGCGCCGCCTGTTCCGCATCACGCTCGGCAACTATTTCGCGGCCGCCGTGATGATGCCCTACCCGGCTTTCCTGGCTGCGGCGGAAGCGTTGAATTACGACATCCATCTGCTCGCGCAGCGCTTCAATTCCGGTTTCGAGCAGGTCTGCCATCGGCTCACCACCCTGCAGCGGCCGAACGCGCGCGGCATCCCGTTCTTCCTGCTTCGTGTCGACAATGCCGGCAACGTCTCGAAGCGATTTTCATCGGGCACGTTCCCGTTCTCGAAATTCGGCGGCACTTGTCCGTTGTGGAACGTGCACTCGACCTTCGACACGCCTGACCGCCTGCTGAAGCAGGTGATCGAGCTCTCCGACGGCACGCGCTATTTCTCGATCGCGCAGATGGTGCGCCGCCCCGTCGCGCCGCACCCGCTGCCGCAGCCGCGCTTCGCCATCGGCCTCGGCTGCGAGATCCGTCACGCCGCGCGCCTCGTCTACGCTGCCGGCATCGATCTGGAGAAAACGGAGGGCACGCCGATCGGCGTCAACTGCCGTCTCTGCGAGCGCGAAAACTGCGCTCAGCGCGCCGAGCCGCCGATCACGCGCACGCTGATCCTGGACGAGACGACGCGGCGGGTGAGCTCGTTTGCGTTTTCGAATGCAAGGGAGTTGTAAAGCACACCGCTGTCATGCCCCGCGAAGGCGGGGCATCCAGTACGCCGCGGCTTATCGGTTCAATCCCTGCCGTCTCGGAGTACTGGATCGCCCGGTCAAGCCGGGCGATGACAGTTGAATGCGCGGCTGCACCCAATCCCTACGCCAGCGTATGCACGATCACCGGCCCGGCGGCGGCGCGGGCGTCGCCTGCAAGCAACGCGCCGAGATCCTTCTCGATCCAGGCGATCGCACGCCTGTTCGCCTCCTCCGCCTGCTCGAACTTGTCGAAGATCGAAATCGCCGTGACCGTGTCGTCGCCGGCATAGACGACGTAATAGGCGCGGAAGCCGTCGACGTCGCTGATGATCGGAACGGCGCCTTCCTTGATACGGCGCGCCAGCTCTTCGGCGCTCCCGCTTTTCGCCTTGGCCTGACGGATGGCGGCATACATGGCATCCTCCCTTCCGGCTATCTGGTTTGAGGGCTTGGTGCCCGGACCGCATGCTACGCCGAAGCGCGCGAGCAATCCACGCTTGGTTAACCCGGCGCTAATTCAGTTCGGCGATCCGCAACGATCGATTAAGCACGCCTCAACATCGCTGCCTTAGTCTCGCCCCACTCACTTTTCGCAAACAACGGCGGCTTATCCTGCCGCGTGAAGTGACATCAGGGGGTTCATCATGCGCATTGCGTTGCTGCTGACCGCGACCATTGTCGGCGCGCTCTTTGCCAATCCGTCCCATGCCGGACCGCTGGATGCGTCCGCCGGCGCAGCGCAGGCGTTACCGCCGGGCTTCCAGAGCTACCGCGGCTACATGTTCGACTTGTCGGAGAATTCCGACCGCAAGGATGTCGACAAGCTCACCGACAATGTGAAGAGCCAGATCGACGTGGTCGAGGCTGCCGGCCTCTCGCCGCGCGTGCTGCGCTTCTTCCGCACCGTCCCGATCATCGCCAGCGAGCTCGCCTGCCTCGACGAGGGCGCCGCGACCGCATGCTACGGCCGGGTCACGCCCGACATCCAGCGCACCGCTCCCCGCACGCTGACGGTCTGGGACCCCAACAAGCAGCGTTGGAGCAATCCGAACGCCGTCGACCTCGCGGTCGATTCCGGCCTCGGCGTGATCATGCTGCGGCCGGACATGATGCGGTACGAAAAGGAAGCCGTGCTGCTGCACGAGCTCCTGCACGCCTACCACGCGCGGCTGTTGCCGGACGGCTACGCCAACAAGGGCGTGATCGGCTATTACGCCTACGCCAAGTCCAAGGATCTCCTGCCCAAGGAATCCTACGCGCTGAAGAATCACATGGAATTCTTTGCCGTGACCGCCAGCATCTTCCTGGCCGGGAAGAGCGAATTCCACGACCCCAAGTCGCGCGAGGCGCTCAAGGAGAAGCTGCCGGACTATTACAAATATCTGGTGGGCGTGTTCGGCTTCGACCCCGATCCGGCAGCGACAAGCGGCCCGGTCGCCTCGCTGAAGTAAGGCAAAAAACGCCAAACCAAGCCAGAGAGCCGCGCGCGTAGCGCGGCTTTTTTGTTTTGGTCACCGGAAGCTGCGGATGACGCGCGGCCGGGAATTGCCAAGGCGGGGCCCGATCTGCATAGTCCGCCCGCATCGATATTGTTTTCGAAGAGGATAGAACAACATGGCGGACGCCGACCTGGATGTCGTGATCCGGCAACTGGCCAGACAGCTGCATACGGGCCTGATGTCCCGCGCCAAGGAGCGGCGGGATCGATTCAACGGCCTTGCGGCCAAGGCCAAGAGCAAGGAGACCGGCGACCGCTTCAAGATGATGGCCAAGGCCACCATGGAGCAGGCCATCGCCGCCGCCAAGCGCCTGCAGATGTCCGCCGACAACGTCGCCGACAGCTACGCGCGGTCGATGCGGATTGCCGCCAGCACACCGGTCGCGGTGAAGGTGGAGAAGAAGCCCGCCAAGGAGAAGCCGGTGAAGAAGGCGAAGAAGGCCAAAGCCAAGAAGTAGGCCCGCACTTTCTTCCTTCTCCCCTTGTGGGAGAAGGTGGCGCGAAGCGCCGGATGAGGGGTTGTTTCCGCGAATTCAACTGCAGCAGGCTCACGCGCGGAGAGATACCCCCCACCCGTCTCGCCGCTTCGCGGCGAGCCACCCTCTCCCACAAGGAGAGAGGGTTGCAGCGGCGCACGCAGCTCTAGATATCTCTACCGCCCTGGCGCGGCGAGCCGGGTCGGCTCGGCGCTCGCCAGTTCGGCGAGTTTTGCGCGCGCTGCATCGCGGGTACGGGCATCCTTGCCGGCGGGCAGCGCCAGCGCGGCCTCGAAATCGGCGCGCGCCTCATTTGCCTGGCCGCGGGCGAGGAAGGCGAGGCCGCGGTCGAGCCGAGGCTGCGCATCCGAGGGGTCGAGGCGGACCGCGGTGTTGTAGCTCAGAATCGCGCGATCGAGATCGCCGGCGGCCGCGAGCGCGAGACCGCGCTGGTGATAGGGCGCGGCGTGCCTGGGATCATGCGCGATCGCCTCGTCGTAATCCTCGATGGCAAGTTCGAGATCGCCATTCTGCCGGCGCGCCAGTGCCCGATCGCGATAGAGCGAGGCGCGGTTAGGATTGAGGTGGATGGCCTCGTCGAAATCCGCGATCGCCCGCCGCCAGTCGCCGTGGCGCAGCGCGATCCGTCCGCGCCCCTCATAGGCGAAAGCGATCAGCGAGCCGCGCAGCGGCGAGAAGCCGATTACCGCCGAACAGATGTCGGGCTCGTCCTCGTCTCCGCAATTGACGACGGTGTGCGTGGAGAGGCCAATCAGCACACCCACGACAATCAACAATGGTACTGCAGCTTTGGTCATCTTCGACGGTGGCAGGCGGAGGACCGGCCACGCATCCCCTTTCGCAGGAACTGTCACGGCAGGGTGTTAACACCGGCCGGGACCGTCCTGTGTGCGACAGGTCACAAAGCGCGCAAATTAGAGCAGCTGCTGCGTCAGCCCCAAGGCCCGCGCGAGGACGAGCGACCCCACGGGCTCCGCGGCGGATAGTTCTCATTGGCGCCGACCGACGGCGACGCCTGCGCGCCAAGCTCGGCTGCGAGCTGCTGAAGCGCCGCGATGCGATTCTGCGTCGAGGGATGGGTGGCGAACAAATTGTCGACGCCGTGGCCCGACAGCGGGTTGATGATGAACATGTGCGCGGTGGCGGGATTTCGTTCCGCCTCGGCGTTCGGGACCTGATGCGCCGCGCCTTCGATCTTCACCAGCGCCGATGCCAGCCACATCGGCTGACCGGCGATGCGTGCGCCGAGATTGTCCGCGGCGTATTCGCGAGTGCGACTGATCGCCATCTGCACCAGCATGGCGCCGATCGGGGCGAGGATCATCATCAGGATCGAACCGACGATGCCGGGGCCGTTGTTGTCGCGGTTGCCTCCGAAGAACATGCCGAACTGCGCCAGCATCGAGATCGCACCCGCAATGGTCGCGGTCACGGTCATCAGCAGCGTGTCGTGGTGTTTGATATGGGCAAGCTCGTGCGCGATCACGCCGGCGAGCTCCTCGCGGCTGAGCTGGCGCATCAACCCGGTGGTGACCGCAACCGCGGCATTCTCCGGATTGCGCCCGGTGGCAAATGCGTTGGGCTGCGGCTCGTCCATCAGGAACACGCGCGGCATCGGCAAGCGGGCGCGGCCCGCAAGCTCGGCCACGAGCCCGACCAGCTCCGGCGCGCTGCTGCGGTCGACCTCATGGGCGCCATACATGGACAGCACCATCCGGTCGGAGTTCCAGTAGGTAAAGAGATTGGTCGCCGCGGCAACGACGAGCGCAATCATGGCGCCGCCGGCACCGCCGATCAGATAGCCAACACCCATGAACAGAGCGGTGAGGCCTGCGAGCAGCATTGCGGTACGAAGATAGTTCATGGCCGTCTCCCGAGGCCGGCCGTGGCCGCTGGAGGGATTGCGGGCCGGCAAGCATGAGGTAGGGATGACCCCGGCCCGCTCGCAAGGTTTCCGGGTGCGTCGCGGAGCCGCGGCACTGGTTTGAAGGCAATCGTTCCATTAAGCTTGGCCAAGAATCCAAGCGTCTCCTCCCCTTGCGGAAACCTCATGTTCCAGACCCGATTTGCGATCGCGGCCGCCGCCCTGCTCACGCTCGCCCTTCCCGCCTCTGCCCAGTTCGCTCCGCCACCCGCAAAGCCCGCGGCTCCCAGGGCCACCGCGCCGTCGCCGCGCGCGGCGTCGTGCCACAACGGGGCGAACTTCGATCGCTTCCTGGCCGACGTGAAACAGCAGGCCGTCGCCGCCGGCGTGTCGCAGCGGACGATCGCGGCGGCCTCGCCTTACCTCGTCTACGACCAGGGCATCGTCAATCGCGACCGCGGCCAGCGCGTGTTCGGCCAGCTCTTCACCGAATTTGCCGGCCGCATGGCGGCGCCCTATCGCATGCAGAACGGCCAGCAGCACATCAAGCAACATGCGGCCGCGTTCGCGCGCGCGGAGAAAGAATACGGCGTGCCGCCGGCGGTGATCGCAGCGTTCTGGGGACTGGAGAGCGATTTCGGCGTCAACATGGGAAATTTGCCGACGCTGAAGTCGCTGGTGTCGCTGGCCTATGATTGCCGCCGCTCGGAGATGTTCGTGAACGAGACCATTGCCGCGCTGAAGATCATCGACCGCGGCGATTTGCATCCCGACGAGATGGTCGGCTCCTGGGCCGGCGAGCTCGGACAGACCCAGTTCCTGCCCGTGCATTACGTCAACTATGCCGTCGACTACGACGGCGACGGACGTCGCGATCTCCTCCGCAGCGAGGACGACGTGATCGGCTCGACCGCGAACTACATCGCCAACGGATTGAAGTGGCGGCGCGGTGAGCCGTGGCTGGAGGAGATCAAGGTGCCGCAAAACCTGCCCTGGGATCAGACCGACCTCACGGTGCAGCTGCCGCGCTCGAAATGGGCGCAGCTCGGGGTGACCTATCCCGACGGGAGGCCGCTGCCGACCGACAATCTTGCCGCGTCGGTGCTGCTGCCGATGGGTCGGAACGGGCCGGCCTTCATGGCGTACCCGAATTTCGCGGCATACACCGAGTGGAATAACTCGCTGATCTATTCGACCACCGCAGGTTATCTCGCCACCCGCATCGCGGGCGCGGCTCCGATGCGAAAGCCGTCCACACCCGTCGCGCAGCTGCCGTTCAACGAGCTCAAGCAATTGCAGCAGCTTCTGGTCCAGGCCGGCTTCAATGTCGGCAAGGTCGACGGCGTGCTGGGCCAGCAGAGCCGCGCCGCAGTGAAGGCGATGCAGATCAAATACGGTCTGCCGGCCGATTCCTGGCCGACCGCGGAGCTTTTGGCCCGGATGCGCGGTGGCACGGCGCAAGCGCAGCCTGCGGCGACGATCCGCTAAGCACTCGAATCGCTGTCATGCCCCGCGAAAGCGGGGCATCCAGTACGCCGCGGCCTATCCATTCAATCACAGCTGCCCCGGAGTACTGGATCGTCCGGTCAAGCCGGACGATGACAGCGAGGTATGGCGCCGACAGCACCACAAGCCCGCTCGGTAGAATTTTCGCACTGCACAAGCCGCTTTTGCAATTGTATTTTTCCATGAGGTTCCCATGTGAGTGGCTCAGGTTTCTCCTGAGATTTCCCACCACAGAGCGAGCATCACATGTCCTTCCACGACGCCGTCGTTCCCGCCTATTTGCAAATGCTGAACAGCCTCACCGGCCTGCTCACGAAAGCCGAGGCGCATTGTGCGGCCAAGAAGGTCGATCCGAGCGTCCTGCTCGGCTCCCGGCTATTTCCGGACATGCTGCCGCTTTCGAAGCAGATCCAGCTGGTCACCGATTTCGCAGCCAAAGGTTGCGCCCGGCTGACCCATAGCGACGTGCCGTCCACAGCAGACACCGAGACCAGCTTTGCGGAGCTGAAGCAGCGGCTCGCCAAGACCATCGACTACGTGAAATCGTTCAAGCCCGAGCAGTTCGAGGGCGCCGACACCAAGGACGTCACCTTCCCGGCCGGCCCCGACAAGTCCATCACCATGAAGGGCCAGCAATTCCTGAGCGCGTTCTCGCTGCCGAACTTCTATTTCCACGCCGCGACCGCCCACGGCCTTCTGCGCCACGCCGGCGTCGAGGTCGGCAAGCGCGATTTCCTCGGCGCGAACTAGTACCCGATTATTCAGGCGGCCGCGGCGGGAGATCGAATCTGCTGCCGCGGCTGAAATTGCACATGCTTTATGCTGCGAGGCTCCGCTGCGCATCTCGCCTGCAGTTTCCGTATGGCTCCTCCCTTGCGCTGATTGCCGCGATGCACAAGTGTTCCGGATCTCTCACCGCCTGGAAGCATTCTCATGAGCCGTTCGACCAAATTGTTTGAGACCTACAAGCTCGGCCCGATCACACTGGCCAACCGCTTGGTGATGGCGCCGCTGACGCGCAACCGCGCCGCGCCCGGCACGTTCGTACCGAGCCCGCTTGCGGCGGATTATTACGGCCAGCGCGCTTCCGCGGGCCTTCTGATCACCGAAGCGAGCCAGGTCTCGCAGCAGGGCCAGGGCTACCAGGACACGCCCGGCATCTACTCCAAGGAGCAGGTTGCCGGCTGGCGCAAGGTCACCGATCAGGTGCACCAGCGCGGCGGCAAGATCTTCATCCAGCTCTGGCATGTCGGCCGCATCTCGCATGTCGACCTTCAGGCCGATGGCGCAGCCCCGGTGGCGCCGAGCGCAATCCGCGCCAAGGGCAAGACTTTCGTCAACGGCGGCTTCGCCGACGTCTCCGAGCCCCGTGCGCTCGAACTCTCCGAAATTCCAGGGATCATCGACGATTTCAAGCGCGCCACGAAGAACGCGCTCGAGGCCGGCTTCGACGGCGTCGAGATCCACGGCGCCAACGGCTATCTGCTCGAGCAGTTCGCCAAGGACGGCACCAACAAGCGGACCGACGCCTATGGCGGCTCGCTCGAGAACCGCGCGCGTCTGATGCTGGAAGTCTCCAAGGCTGTCGTCGCCGAGGCCGGCGCCGAGCGTACCGGCATCCGCATCTCCCCGGTGACACCGGCCAACGATATCTCGGAATCGAACCCGCAAGCCCTCTACGACCATATCGTCGACGGTCTCGCCGCGCTGAAGCTCGTCTATCTCCATGTCGTCGAAGGCGCCACCGGCGGTCCGCGCGACATCGCGCCATTCGACTATGCGGGCCTGCGCAAGCGCTTCCCCGGCGCCTACATCGCCAACAACGGCTATGATTTCGATCTCGCCAGCAAGGTGCTGGACGCGAACGCGGCCGATCTCATCGCCTTCGGCAAGCCGTTCATCTCCAACCCCGATCTCGTCGAGCGGCTGAAGACGGGCGCGACGCTGAACGATTGGGACAAGAATACCTTCTACGGCGGCGGCGCGAAGGGATACACGGACTACCCCGCGCTGGCGGCCGAACCGGCGGAGTAAGGCGTCGTCGTCGCTCCATCCTCCGTCATTGCGAGGAGCGAAGCGACGAAGCAATCCAGACTACGTCCGTGGAAAGACTCTGGATTGCTTCGCTTCGCTCGCAATGACGGTGGAAGCAAAATCCACGACAATAAAAAGAAAAAAGGCCGGGATTGCTCCCGGCCTTTCGTCGTTATGTTGATGTGCCTTACTGCAGCGAAGCGCGCTTCGGGGGCTGGGCCGGCCACGACTTGATCAGGGTGTCGTAGTCGACCGTCTCGCCCTTCGGCTTCTCGTTGGCGAGCTTGCGCTGGGGAGCAATCGTGCCGTCCTTCTGGGCCTTGGCGAACCAGTACTCGGCCGTCTCCTTCTTGTGCAGCTTCGGACCGCAGGCGCCCTGCACGCCGGACTTCTCCAGACGCTCCATCACGGAGTCCTGAGCAGCGGCGAGCGAGTCCATCGCAGCTTGCGGCGTCTTCGCACCGGACGACGCATCGCCGATGTTCTGCCACCACAGCTGCGCCAGCTTCGGATAGTCGGGCACGTTGTTGCCGGTCGGGGTCCACTGCACGCGCGCGGGCGAGCGGTAGAACTCGATCAGGCCGCCGAGCTTTGGCGCACGCTCCGTGAACGACTTGTCCCAGATGTCGGATTCACGGATGAACGTGAGACCGACATGGCTCTTCTTCAGCGAAACCGTCTTGGAGACGATGAACTGGAGGTAGAGCCATGCCGCCTTGCGGCGATCCGCCGGGGTCGACTTCAGCAGCGTCACGGAGCCGGCGTCCTGGTAGCCGAGCTTCATGCCTTCCTTCCAGTACGAACCGTGCGGCGACGGAGCCATACGCCACTTCGGCGTACCGTCCGCGTTCATCACGGCGATGCCCGGCTTCACCATGTCTGCGGTGAAGGCGGTGTACCAGAACATCTGCTGAGCGATGTTGCCCTGCGCCGGCACCGGACCCGACTCGGAGAAGGTCATGCCCTGCGCCTGCGGCGGAGCATACTTCTTCATCCACTCGAGGTACTTGGTGATCGAGTAGACCGCGGCCGGACCGTTGGTGTCGCCGCCACGCTCGACCGATGAGCCGACCGGACGGCAGCCTTCCATGCGGATGCCCCATTCGTCGACCGGCAGACCGTTCGGGATGCCCTTGTCGCCGTTACCGGCCATCGACAGCCAGGCGTCGGTGAAACGCCAGCCGAGCGACGGGTCCTTCTTGCCATAGTCCATGTGGCCGTAGACCTTGACGCCGTTGATCTCCTTGATGTCGTTGGTGAAGAACTCGGCGATGTCTTCATAGGCTGACCAGTTCACAGGAACGCCGAGCTCGTAGCCATACTTGGCCTTGAACTTGGCCTTGTAGTCGGCGTTGGTGAACCAGTCGTAGCGGAACCAGTAGAGGTTCGCGAACTGCTGGTCGGGCAGCTGATAGAGCTTGCCGTCCGGCGCCGTGCCGAATGACTTGCCGATGAAGTCGTTGACGTCGAGCATGGGGTCGGTGACGTCCTTGCCCTCGCCGGTCATGTAGTCCGACAGCGCGATGGTCTGGCCGTAGCGGAAATGCGTGCCGATCAGGTCGGAATCGTTGATCCAGCCGTCGTACACGTTCTTGCCGGACTGCATCTGGGTCTGCAGCTTCTCGACGACGTCACCTTCCTGGATGATGTCGTGCTTGAGCTTGATGCCGGTGAGCTCGGAGAACGCCTTGGCCAGCGTCTGCGACTCGTATTCGTGGGTCGTGATGGTTTCGGAGACCACGTTGATCTCCATGCCCTTGAAGGGCTCGGCGGCCTTGGCGAACCACTCCAGCTCCTTCTTCTGGTCTTCCTTCGACAGCGTCGAGGGCTGGAATTCCGCGATCCACTTCTGGATGGCGGCGTCGTCGGCGGCGCGCACCGGCGCCGAGACGGCCAGCGACACCGCGACGATGGCGGCGACGCTGGACATCGTCAGAAAGCTATTCTTGGTCAATGGACGTTCCCTTCTCCTAAACTGCCGCATGTTAGTCCTCCGTTGCAGCGACAAACTTTTTACAGGCCCGGGTTGGTCCCGGATCTGGCCGTTCCTTCGCGGGCTAGACCGTGCGGAAAATGAGTACGGCCGTGGCCAGCGAAATTCCTGATGCGATCCAAAGGCGCGAAATTTCAAGTCCGTCCTCGCCGATCGGCAGCGTGGCGAGGGCGTCGGTGCCGGCGAAGGCGATCCAGAGCAAATGGATGACCGCAGCGGTGATCAGGGAGATGAACAGGCGGTCGCCGCGCGTGGTCGGGATGCGCAGCACGCCGACGCGCTCGGCCTCGGGATAGGCCACCCCGAGCCAGGTCATCACGGCGAGCGTGCAGGCGAGCGCGACAAAGAAGATTGCCGTCGGCGGCGTCCAGGCCATCCATGCAATAGCTTCCATGCTCTTACTCCTTGCGCATGATCTGGTCCGAAAACCGGTTTCCACTTTTCGGGATCATGCGCATCTCCTAGACCCGACCGAGCGCGAAACCGCTCGCGATGTAATTGCGGACGAACCAGATCACGAGTGCGCCCGGGATGATCGTCAGCACGCCGGCCGCAGCCAGCAGGCCCCAGTCCATGCCCGCGGCCGACACCGTGCGCGTCATGATCGCCGCGATCGGCTTGGCCGAGACCGAGGTCAGCGTGCGCGCGAGCAGCAGCTCGACCCAGGAGAACATGAAGCAGAAGAAGGCGGCGACGCCGATGCCGCTCGCAATCAAGGGCACCAGGATCTTGATGAAGAAGCGCGGGAAGGAATAGCCGTCGAGGAAAGCGGTCTCGTCGATCTCGCGCGGCACGCCGGAGACGAAGCCTTCCAGGATCCACACCGCCAGCGGGACGTTGAAGATGCAGTGCGCGAGCGCGACCGCCCAGGGCGTATCGAACAGCCCGATCGCCGAATAGAGGTTGAAGAACGGCAGTGCATAAACCGCGGCCGGCGCCATGCGGTTCGACAGCAGCCAGAAGAACAGATGCTTGTCGCCGAGGAAGCGGTAGCGCGAGAACGCGTAGGCCGCCGGCAGCGCCACCGAGATCGAGATGATGGTGTTGAGGACGACATATTCCAGCGAGTTGATATAGCCGGAATACCAGCTCTCGTCGGTGAAGATGCGCTTGTAGTGCTGGAGCGTCGGGGCGTGCGGCCACAGCGTCATCGTCGAGACGATCTCGGCGTTGGTCTTGAAGCTCATGTTGACGAGCCAGTAGATCGGCAACAGCAGGAAGATCAAAAACAGCGCCATGATGAGACGACGGCCGGGGATCGAATGCATCACACGGCTCCTTCATGCGATTTCCGGTCGGCGCCGGCATTGGTCATGACGGTGTAGAAGATCCAGCAGACGATCAGGATGATGAGGTTGTAGACCAGCGACAGCGCGGCGGCCTTGCCGAGGTCGAACTGGCCGAGCGCGATCTTGACCAGCTCGATCGACACGAAGGTCGTCGAGTTGCCGGGCCCGCCGCCCGTCACCACGAACGGCTCGGTGTAGATCATGAAACTGTCCATGAAGCGCAGCAGCACCGCGATCAGCAGCACGCGGTTCATCTTGGGCAGCTGGATCGCCTTGAACACCGCCCAGCGCGAGGCGCCGTCGATCTGCGCCGCCTGGTAATACGCTTCCGGAATCGACTTCAGGCCGGCGTAGCAGAGCAGCGCGACCAGGCTGGTCCAGTGCCAGACGTCCATCACGATGACGGTGACCCAGGCGTCGATGTCGTTGGAGACGTAATTGTAATCGATGCCGATGGCATTGAGGACATAACCGAGCAGGCCGATGTCGGGCCGGCCGAAGATCTGCCAGATCGTGCCGACCACGTTCCACGGGATCAGCAACGGCAGCGCGAGGATGACGAGGCAGGCTGCAACCGTCCAGCCCTGGCGCGGCATCGACAGCGCGACGACGATGCCGAGCGGCACCTCGATCGCGAGGATCACCAGCGAGAAGAACAGATTGCGGCCAAGCGAAGCGAGGAAGCGGCCGCCGAGGTCGGTCGAAGGATCGAGCAGCTCCTTGAACCAGCCGACACCGTTCCAGAAGAACTGGTTGTTGCCGAAGGTATCCTGCATCGAATAGTTCACCACCGTCATCAGCGGCAGCACTGCCGAGAAGGCGACGACCAGGAACACCGGCAGCACCAGGAACCAGGCTTTTTGGTTGACGGTCTTGTCCATCAGGCGGCTCCCTCCACCAGAAGGCTGTCGGCATAGACGTGGACGTGCGACGGATCGAATTTCAGGCCGGCCGTGCCGTCCGGGCTGGTGAAGCCGGCCGGTGCGCGGGCCGCGAGTTTTGCGTCACCGAGCCGCGCACGCGCGAAGCGAATGCGGCCGAGGTCGTCGACGCGTTCGATCTTCGCACTGAGCAGGCCGGGCGCAGGCGCGACGGCCTCAACGAATTCCGGACGGACACCGATCTCGATCTTCGCGCCATCAGGCAGCTTGTCGTAGCTGCGGTTGAGCGCGATCACATGACCGCCGATCCTGGCCTCACGGCCCCTCACCTCGGCCGGCAGGATGTTCATGCCGGGCGAGCCGATGAAATAGCCGACGAAGGTGTGCGCCGGCTTGTCGAACAGCTCGGCCGGCGTGCCGCTCTGCACCACGCGGCCGTCATGCATGACCACCACGGTGTCGGCGAAGGTCAGCGCCTCGGTCTGGTCGTGGGTGACGTAGATCATCGTCAGGTCGAGCTCGCGATGCAGCGCCTTCAGCTTGGAGCGGAGCTGCCATTTCAGCTCGGGGTCGATCACGGTGAGCGGCTCGTCGAACAGCACGGCGGCGACGTCGGAGCGAACGAGGCCACGGCCGAGCGAGATCTTCTGCTTGGCATCGGCCGTGAGCCGCGTCGCCTTGCGGTTCAGATAGGGCTCGAGGTCGAGCAGGCGGCCGATCTCGGCGACGCGCTTGTCGATCTCGGCCTTCGGCACGCCACGGTTCTTCAGAGGGAACGCCAAATTCTGCCCCACCGTCATGGTGTCGTAGATCACCGGAAACTGGAACACCTGGGCGATGTTGCGCTTCTGGGTTGACAGCGGTGTGATGTCCTCGCCGTCGAACAGGATTTTCCCCCGCGACGGGGTGATGATGCCGGAGATGACGTTGAGCAGCGTGGTCTTGCCGCAGCCGGACGGCCCGAGCAGCGCATAGGCGCCGCCCTGCCGCCAAGTCATGGTGACGGGCTTCAGCGCAAAACTGTCCTGCGGCGCATCATTGCCGCCGTAGGAGTGCGCGAGATCGACGAGGTCAATGCGGGCCATGTCGCATCCCCCTCAGGCTTTTTTCTTTGACGCGTTTTCTTCACGCGAACCGCTCGGCACTTCGCTTAAAAACGCTATGGGACCGGGCGCTGCGACCAGGCGGTCGCCAGCGTCGAACACGAAAACGTCGTTGGGATCGAGCACGGCATCAATGGTCTGGCCGGGCTCGAACTCGTGCACGCCGTGCAGCACCGCCACCCAATTCGATCCGTCGCGGGTCAGATGCACGAAACTCTCCGAACCGGTGATCTCGGTCACCGTTACCGTGGCATGGAAGGCGTGGCGGTCAGTCTCGCCATTGGCAAGCGCGAGCTGATGGGCGCGAAATCCGACGCGATAGGCGCCGTCCGCGAGCGAGGAATAGAGACCGGACGCCGGCGCGGCAATGCCGCCCGCATATTGCACGGAACCGTTCTTCTTCTCGATGCCGACGAGGTTGAGCGGCGGATCGGAGAACACCTGCGCGACGCGCAAGGTCTGCGGGCGGCGGTAGACCTTCGGCGTCTCGCCGATCTGGAGCGCCTCTCCCTGCCACATGCACACAGTGTTGCCGCCGAGCAGCAGCGCCTCGGTCGGCTCGGTGGTGGCATAGACGAAGATCGCGCCGGATGCCTCGAAGATGCGCGGCAGCTCGGTGCGCAGCTCCTCGCGCAGCTTGTAGTCGAGATTGGCGAGCGGCTCGTCGAGCAGCACGAGGTCGGCGCCCTTCACCAGCGCGCGCGCCATCGCAGTTCGCTGCTGCTGGCCGCCGGAAAGCTGGAGCGGCGTGCGCTTCAGGAACGGCTCGAGCCTGAGCAGCCGGGCGGCTTCCGCGACACGCGCCTCGATCTCGGCGCGCGGCTTGCCCTGCACGCGCAAAGGCGAGGCGATGTTCTCGTAGACCGTGAGCGAAGGATAATTGATGAACTGCTGATAGACCATCGCGACCGAGCGCTGGCGCACGTCGACACCGGTGACGTCCTTGCCATTGACCAGCAGCTTGCCCGATGTCGGCTTGTCCAGGCCAGCGAGCAGCCGCATGATCGAGGTCTTGCCCGACAGCGTCGGCCCGAGCAGCACGTTGAGCGTGCCGCTCTCGAGCGTCAGCGAGACGTCGCGGATATGTGGGATACCGTCGACAGTCCGGGTCACGTGATCGAGTGTGACGGTCATGAGCGTCCTCCGGCTTCCAGCAGGGGACTTTGCTGTACGGCGTGGGTCCTGATCCAGTCGTCCAGCGCCGCGATCTCGTCGGCACTTAGTCGCAGGCCGAGCTTGGAACGGCGCCAGACGACGTCGTCGGCGGTAACGGCCCATTCGTTGGCCATGAGATAGCGGACTTCGCGCTCGGTCAGCGTCGCGCCGAAGGCCTGGCCGAGATCGGCCGCCGATTTCGCATCCCCAAGCAACTTGATCGCCCTCGTGCCATAGGCGCGCGCAAGGCGCCGCGCGTGCTCGTGGCTGAGGAAAGGATAGCCGCGCTGAAGCTCGGCGATCAGGCCGTCGACATCGGAGACGCCCATGTCGCCGCCGGGCAGCGGCCATTTGCCGGTCCAACCTTCGCGCGCTTTCGCACTGCGAAGATAGGGCGCGAGCCGTTCCAGCGCCTCCTCGGCGAGACGGCGGTAGGTCGTGATCTTGCCGCCATAGATCGACAGCAGCGGCACGCCCCCGGGCGTGTCGAGCTCGAACACATAATCGCGCGTCGCGGCCTTGGCTTCGCTGGCGCCGTCGTCGTAGAGCGGACGCACACCGGAATAGGTCCAGACCACGTCGTCAGGCGTGACAGGCTTGGCCAGATACTCGCTTGCCGCCGTGCAGAGATACTGGATCTCCTCGGCCGTCGCCTTCACCTTGGCGGGATCGCCGTCATAGTCGCGGTCGGTGGTGCCGATCAGCGTAAAATCGTCCTGATAGGGAATGACGAAGATGATGCGACCGTCGGCATTCTGGAACATGTAGGCGCGGTCGTGGTCGTAGAGCTTCTTGACCACGATGTGCGAGCCTTGCACCAGGCGCACCTTGGCTTTGGCGTTGACGCCGGCGCCGCGGCCGAGCACATCCTCGACCCAGGGACCGCCGGCATTGACCAGCGCACGGGCCTGGATCGACGAACGCGCGCCGGTCAGCGTGTCGACCATGCTGACGGTCCATGTGCCGTCGGACTGTTTGATATCCGTTGCGCGCGTACGGGTGCGGATCTCGGCGCCCTTATCGGCGGCATCGCGCGCGTTGAGCACGACGAGGCGGGCGTCGTCGACGAAGCAGTCGGAATATTCGAACGCGCGACCGTAGCGGTTCGGGATCAGCGGGCGGCCGACCTCGTCACGCCCAAGGTCGACCGAGCGCGTCGCCGGCAACAAATGACGGCCGCCGATGTGGTCATAGAGGAAGAGGCCGAGGCGCAGCAGCCAGGCCGGCCGCAGGCCCGCATGGTGCGGCAAAACGAAACGCAGGGGGCGAATGATATGGGGCGCGATGCCCCAGAGAATCTCGCGCTCGATCAGCGCCTCGCGGACCAGCCGGAACTCGTAATATTCGAGATAGCGCAGGCCGCCATGCACCAGCTTGGTCGACCAGGACGACGTCCCGCTTGCCAGATCGTTCATTTCGCACAGGAAAACCGTGTTGCCACGGCCCACCGCGTCGCGCGCGATGCCGCAGCCGTTAACACCGCCTCCGATAATGGCGAGGTCGAAAATACGCTCCAACAGACGCATCCCCCGGCGACCGCCCGTTCAATCGAGCGGCTACTTTCGCTTTTGATTAGATCACACCGGAAAACGAAAGCAAGATGAAAGAGAGGAGGAAGGAAATGAAAGCGGAACTTCTAAGCGGGCACAGGGGCGTGGAAATGGGCAGTTCAAGAGAGCATTCGAACAGCTTTATTGCTCTTGAATAGTCGTCGATGGTCATTATTAGTTACGATAGTCATATTGGTCATCATCGGCATGACAGAAAACAGCACTGCACCAGACTCACCCGCGACTGACTCGTGGACGCTTGCCAACGCCAAGGCCCGGCTATCCGAGGTGATCGACCGTGCTCAAGCCGGCCCGCAAATCATCACCCGACACGGCAAGCCCAATGCGGTGATCGTTTCTGCCGAGGAATGGGCGCGCAAGACGGCACGTAAAGGTACCTTGGCCGAATTCCTGCTGGCTTCGCCGCTGCGCAGCGCCGACCTCGAGCTTGAACGCGTGCACGACGCGCCGCACGACGAGCTGCCGTGAATCTATTGCTCGACACCAACGTGTTGTCGGAGGTCCAGAGGCCGGCCCCTTCGCCGAAAGTCCTGTCCTGGCTTGATACGATCGACGAGGATCGTGCGTTCATCAGCGTGGCATCGATCGCCGAGCTTCGCCGCGGCATCGCATTGCTGGAGGACGGCCGTCGGCGCGCAGCACTGGCCGCCTGGCTTGCCCACGATCTGCCGGAGCGTTTTGCCGGGCGTACCCTGTCGATCGACCACGCGGCGGCCGAACGCTGGGGTGACCTGATGGCTCAGAGCCGCAGAAGCGGCGTCGCATTGTCTGTCATGGACGGCTTCTTTGCCGCGACCGCTCTCGCGAACAACCTCATGCTCGTCACGCACAATGTGAAGGATTTCGCGGTGTTCGGCGTGCCGCTGCTGAACCCGTGGGACGACCCATAGTCCTACCTCAGCCGCACCACCGGCGCGGCCTCGGGCGCTTCTTGTATCTCGCCTTGGGCCTCATCGACATCGGCCCCCTTCGGCATCGCCGCCATCACCTCGATGCCCTTGCCGTGGCAGATGGTGGCGAGGCGCTCGGGCAATTCCTGGTCGGTGACGAAGGTCTGGATCTGGCTGATATGTGCGATGCGCACCGGCGCGCTGCGGCGGAGCTTGGTCGAGTCCGCGACCAGCATGACGCTGCGGGCGTTGGCGATGATGGCCTGCGCAACCTGCACCTCGCGATAGTCGAAGTCGAGCAGCGCGCCCTCCTCGTCGATCGCGGACGCCCCGATGATGGCGTAGTCGACCTTGAACTGGCCGATCAGCTGCGTTGCGGTCGAGCCGACCACCGCACCGTCGGCGCGTCGTACCGTGCCGCCGGCGACCACCACCTCGATGCGGGGATGGCGGTAGAGCAGCATGGCGACGTTCAGATTGTTGGTGATGACGAGGAGGTCCTCGTGCGAGGTCAGCGCGCTCGCGACCTCCTCGGTCGTGGTGCCGATGTTGATGAAGAGCGAGCAGCCGTTCGGGATCAGGGAGGCGGCCGCAGCTCCGATCGCCTTCTTCTCGTCCGCGGCGACGAAGCGCCGCGCCTCATAGGCGAGGTTTTCGACGCCGGAGGCGATGATGGCGCCGCCATGGATACGGGTCAGTGAGCGGCGCTCGCACAGATCGTTGAGATCCTTGCGGATGGTCTGCGCCGAAACCTCGAACCGGCGCGCCAGCTCATCGACCATGACGCGGCCCGAGGCCCGCGCGATGTTGAGGATTTCGGCTTGGCGATGGGTCAGTCCGGTCACGGCGATGGCCTCAAGTCAGGAAGCTGCATGGTGCGGCGGTTCGCGCGTTCGGTCAATGCGCGCGCCGATCACGGTTAACGGACGAGGTCTTCACCACGCCATCGCAGCGGCGAGACGCGTCAGCAGGTCCGGATCGTCGAAGGCGCTGGCGGAGGCGATAGCCCCGGCGGCGACGAGATCAGCATGGCTGAGGCTGGTCCGGATGCCGATGGTCGGAATGCCGGCCGCCGCAGCCGACTGCACGCCGGTGCGGGAGTCCTCGAACGCGATCGAGGCCATCGCGCTGGCGCCGGCAAAGCGCAACCCTTCCTGATAAGGCAGCGGATGCGGCTTGCCGTGCAACAGCTCGGCGCCGATCACGAGCGCCTTGAAGCGGTCCGTGATGCCGAGGCCGGACAGCAGCAGCTCCGCATTCAGCCGCGGGGCGTTGGTTACCGCAACCATGGGAATACCGGCCGCATCCGCCCTGTCGAGCAGCGCCATCAGGCCCGGCAGCGGCTCGATCTGCCCGGCGACGAGTTCGCGGAAGACTTCCTCCTTCTCATCGAGGATCAAGGCACGCCGTTCCGGCGCCTCGTCGGGCAGAAAGCGCTCGCCGATCGCTATATTCGCGAAGCCTTGCAGCTCCCTGGAGAAGCGCGCGTGATCGAAGACATGGCCGCGAGGGCCGAGCACCTGGTTGAAGGCCTTCAGGTGCAGCGGATCGGTGTTGGCGAGCGTACCGTCGATGTCGAACAGCAACGCCCTGCCGATAGCCTCGATCATGTCCGTACTTTCCCGAATAGATGACGCATCAATACGAAAGCCGTATCAATACAGCGCCAATCGCGCAATGACGCACGTGCATGACCACTACGCGACACTCGACAAAGTCGCGCGCGGCTGCAACACTCCGTGCAAGATCAAAAAGGAGGAAACAATGACGATCAACCGACGCGATCTGGCTCTCTCGACTCTTGCCGTCCCAGCTCTTGCCGTCTCCACGCTTGCAGTTTCAGCGCTCACGACACCGGTGCTGGCGGCCTCGGCGGACGAGGAAGCCGTAGCGAAGAAGGTCGAGGCGTTCCGTCTCGCCCAGATCGCGGCCGATCCCAAGGCGCTCGGCGCACTCTGCGCCGACGAGGTGAGCTACAGCCATTCCAGCGGCAAGGTCGAGGACAAGGCGACCTTCGTCGCCAACGCCACCGACGGCAAATCCAAATTCCTGTCGATCGAATACAAGGACCCGACCATCAAGGTCGTCGGCCCCGCTGCGATCGTGCGTTTCCACTGGGTGGCGGAACAGGAGATGGCGGCCGATGGGAAAAAAGTGCCGACCAACCTTCACATCCTGATGAACTGGCAGAAGCAGGGCGACGACTGGAAGCTGCTCTCGCGGGCGGCGACGAAGTTGTGATTGCGGCTTATCCCTCTCCCCTTGTGGGAGAGGGTGGCTCGCCGCAGAGCGGCGAGACGGGTGAGGGGTATGCTTCCGCGAGCGCACCTCTCACAATTGAATTCGGCGAAACAACCCCTCATCCGGCGCCAGAGCCGAAGCCTCGCTTCGGCGTCTTCTTAAGAACGACCGCTGGAGGCGGCCTACGCCACCTTCTCCAACAAGGGAAGGAAAGTGCAGGAGCACCAGGGACTGCAAAAAATTCCGACCACGCTTTGCGCGTCAGAAATCGCTCCGCCTGGCGCAATGCAGCGTATTGCGACCTGATGCTCGACAAAATCAAGTGCGGCTGCAACAGTGGACGCAAGATCAAGGACGAAGGATATGACGACATTGAATCGCGATCATGCTGCCACGACAGACCACGAGGCGGTGGCAAAGAACGTCGAGGCATTTCGCCTCGCCCAGATCGCGGCCGATCCGAAGGCGCTCAGCGCGCTGTGCTCGGACGATCTGAGCTACAGCCATTCCAGCGGCTTCCTTGAGGACAAGGCGGCCTTCGTCGCCAACGCCACCGACGGCAAAACGGAATTCCTGTCGATTACGTACAAGGATCCGACCATCAAGATCGTCGGCCCCGCCGCGATCGTTCGCTTCCACTGGCTGGCCGAGATGATGACCGGCGGACAAAAAGTAACAAACAGCCTTTACATCCTGATGAACTGGCAGAAGCAGGGCGAGGACTGGAAGCTGTTGTCGCGGGAAGCAACGAAGTTGTGATTGCGGCTTATCCCTCTCCCCTTGTGGGAGAGGGTGGCTCGCCGCAGAGCGGCGAGACGGGTGAGGGGTATGCTTCCGCGAGCGCACCTCTCACAATTGAATTCGGCGAAACAACCCCTCATCCGGCGCTTCGCGCCACCTCCTCCCACAAGGGGAGAAGGAAGGACAGTTGTCGGCAAAAGATTCCGACCACGCTTAGCGCGCCCCGAAATGACAGGCGGGAATTATGCCGCTTCCTTCACATCACCGTTAACCAGCTTGCGCGCGGCGCGCTCGGCTTCGCGGGCGTTGCGGAAGAGCTGGCCTTCGAGACGATTGAAGCGGTTGGATGAGGCGAAAAAGCAGTAGCCTCCCTGGGAACGAACGACGATACCTGCGGTCTGCGAATCGACTTCGATGATGTAGCTGTCCGGCATGGTCCGTGGATTCCTCAGTGCGGGCAAATAACGGCAGTTCCGCCCAAAGGTTCCTGGGCATTTTGACGCCGTTTCCGCCCCGGATCGACACGCGATTGAGTAAGCCGGGACCTCATCCGTTTTATGACTGGTTCTTGGCAAAGCCGCGGCGGCGGGACTCAGTCGCGCCGCGTTTGGCGGCGCCGCACTGAGATGAGGCGCAACGCCGCGTGCGATTACGTCGCGATGGTGGTGTCGGCCGGGCGAACCGGCTGCGGGCGGCCGTGCTCGTCGATCGACACGTAGGTGAAGTTGCCGTCGGTGACGAGGAACGGTTGCTGCTCGCCGCGGCGTAGCGCCCACGCTTCCAGATGCACGGTGATGGACGTGCGCCCGACGCGAACGAGGTGGGCGTGGACCGAAACGAGATCGCCGACATAGACGGCCTTGCGAAAATTCATCGCCTCGATGGCGACGGTCACCGTGCGCGACTTTGCGACCTTTGACGCAAACACGCCGCCGCCGACGTCCATCTGGCTGAGCAGCCAGCCGCCGAAGATGTCGCCGTTTGCGTTGGTGTCGGCAGGCATTGCCAGCGTGCGGATGCAGAGATCGCCGCCCGGCCCGGCATTGGCTTGCTCGTTCATGCCGCTCTCACTTGAAGATTCCTCACTTGAGGATTGCTCACTTGAAACTGCTCACGTGAAATTGTCCCAGCCCGGATCCGGCGCAAAGCGCTCGCCGAATCTCCCGGCCAGTGCGCGCAAGGTGGATACGACATGATCCACGCCACGCGTGCGCGCATAGTTCAACGGACCGCCACGGAACGGTGCATAACCGGTGCCGAAGATCATGGCGCCATCGACCAGGTCGGCATCATCGACGATCCCCTCGCGAAGCGCCGCAACGCAGACGTTGGACATCGGCAGCACCAGACGGTCGATCATCTGGTCGGTGACGCGCGGACTAGTCTCGGGCAACGGCGCCTTCTCGGCCTTGCCGTCGCGCCAGACGTAAAAGCCCTTGCCGGTCTTGCGGCCGAGCTCGCCCTTGGCGACCTTCTCGCGCAGCCACGCCGGCGTCGGCGGCAGCAGATCGCCGAACTTGCCGCGCAGCATGTCGCCGACGTCGAGACAAATGTCGAGCCCGACCTGGTCTGCCAGTTCGATCGGCCCCATCGGCATGCCGAACTGCTCCGCGGCGGCGTCGATCAGGCGCTGGTCGATCTTCTCGTCCAGCATCACCATCGCTTCCAGCATGTAGGGCGTCAGCGCGCGGTTGACGAGGAAGCCCGGCGAGCTCTTCACCGACAATGGCAGCCGATCGATCGCGCCGACGAAGGCGCGTGCCTCCTTCAGCACCTGCGTGTCGTTACCGTCATGGCTGACGACTTCGACCAGCTGCAACCGCGACACCGGGTTGAAGAAGTGGAGGCCGACCAGCCGCTCCGGACGCGCCAGCGTCGTGCGCAAATCCTGGAGCGGAATGCTCGACGTGTTGGTCGCGAGAATTGCGCCCGGCTTCATCCGCGGCTCGATACCGGCATAGACCTTCTGCTTCAGCTCGAGCTTCTCCGGGACCGCCTCGATGATGAGATCGGCGTTGCGGACGCCCTCCCCGTCGATGTCCGGGATCAGGCGATCGAGCGCGTCGCGCACATCGGTCGGCTTGCGGATGATCTTGCCGTAGAGCTCCGCGGCGCGCTTGACGGCGCCCGCAATCGGCTCCGCCTTCATGTCGGCGAGCGAGACGCGCAGCCCCTGCCCCGCGCACCAGGCCGCGATGTCGCCGCCCATGGCTCCGGCGCCGATGACGTGGACATGCTTGATCGTGTTGCCGGAGCCCGCCGCCTTCTTCATCTGCTCGCGCAGGAAGAACACGCGGATCAAATTCTGCGCGGTCGGCGTCACCATCAGCTTGGCGAACGAGGCCTGCTCTGCCCTGAGCATCGCGGCCTTGCTGCCGCCATGGGTCTCCCAGAGATCGATTAGTGCATAAGGCGCAGGATAATGTTCGCGGGACGCGGCCTTCGCCGCCTCCGATCGCATCCGTCTGGCCAGCAGCCCGCGCACCGGGCCGAAATTCGCCGCACGCGTCAGAAAGCCCGGCCGCACCCGCTTGAGGCGGCCGAACAGCGCATCCTTGACGGCATTGCGAACGTGGCGCTCCTGCGTCACGGTGTCGACGAGGCCGAGCGATTTGGCGCGGCGGGCATCGATGGTGCGGCCGGTCAGCATCAAGGCCATCGACTGGGTCGGATTGACCAGCGCGGGGAAACGCGCGGTGCCGCCGAGGCCGGGATGCAGGCCCAGCATCACCTCAGGGAAGCCGAAGCGCGCGCCATCGATCGCGATGCGCGATTGGCAAGCGAGCGCAACTTCGAGCCCGCCGCCGAGGCAGAAGCCGTGGATCACCGCGACTGTCGGCAGCTTCAGCGCTTCCAGGTGGTCGACCACCGCGTGGGCGGCGCGGATCCGCGTCTCCACCATCCCGGCATCATCGGCACCGCGAAATTCGTTGACGTCGGCGCCCGCGATGAAGCCGGACGGTTTTGCGGAGCGGATCACGAGGCCGGCCGGACGCTCGGTCTCAATCGCCGCCAACACGGCGTCGAACTCCTCCATCACGTCCGGGGACAGCGTATTGGTGCTAGAGTCAGTGCGATCGAACAGCAGCCAGGCGACGCCGTCGGCGTCGCGCGTCAGCTTGAAGTGCTTGTAGGGACTATCGGCAGCGGGCTTGGGCCCGAGCTCCATCACGCGGTCGCCGAGCGCGGTCATGATCTTGGAATCCATATCACACCGCCTCGATCAGCATGGCGCCGCCGAGCCCGCCGCCGATGCATTCGGTGGCAACGCCGCGCCGCGTGCCGAGCCGCTTCATGGTGTTGACGAGATGCAGCACGATGCGGTTTCCGGAGGTGCCGACGGGATGCCCGAGCGAGATAGCGCCGCCATCGACATTGACTTTTTCGCGGTCGATCTCGCCGGCAGCGCCATCGAGTCCCAAAATCTCGCGGCAGAATTTGTCGTCATTCCAGGCGGCGAGGCAGCCGAGCACTTGGGTGGCAAACGCCTCATTGAGCTCCCAGGTCTGGACGTCCTGAATGGTGAGATCGTTGCGCTTCAGCAGCGGCGTCGCCGACATCACGGGACCGAGACCCATGATGCTTGGATCAAGTGCGGCCCAGTTGCTGTCGACGATGACCGCCTTCGGCGTCAGCCTGTGCTTGGCGACTGCTTCGTCGGACGCCAGGATCACCCAGGACGCGCCGTCGGTGATCTGCGAGGAATTGCCGGCCGTGACCTGGCCCCAGGGACGCTCGAACACCGGCCTCAGCTTGGCAAGCTTCTCGGCCGTCGAGTCCGGACGCACGCCATCATCATGGTCGAGGAATTTTCCGTCGCGGGAGAACGCGGTTTCGACTTCGCCCTTGAGAAAACCTTCCGCCTGCGCATGCGCGAGCCGGCGATGGCTCTCGGCGGCATAGGCATCGGACTGCGCGCGGGTGATGCCGAAGAGATGGCCGACGACTTCGGCCGTCTGGCCCATGTTCAAATCGGTAATGGGATCGGTCAGCCCGCGTTCCAGGCCGATGATCGGCTTGAGATAGCGCGGCCGCAGCTTGAAGGCTGCGGCAAGCTTCGCGGCAACGCCCTTGGCGGTGGCGAGGCCGGCGAACCAGCGCACGCCGGAATTGGGCCAGACCAGCGGCGCGTGGCTCAAAGCCTCGGTGCCGCCGGCGAGGATCATGTCGGCATGGCCCTCGCGGATGTAGCGGTAAGCGGTGTCGATCGACTGCATGCCGGATCCGCAATTGATCTGCACAGTGAACGCGACCATGTCCTCACCCATGCCGAGTCGGAGCGCGGCGACGCGGGCCGGGTTCATTTCGTCCGCGATCACGTTGACGCAGCCGAGGATGACCTGGTCGAATGTATCGGGCGAAAACGGCTGGCGCGCCAGCAGCGGCCGGCCGCATTGCACGGCGAGATCGACCGGCGTGAACGGACCGGGCCCCGAACGCGCTTTGAGAAACGGCGTCCGGCTGCCGTCGACGATGAAAACCGGTCGTGCCATCAGCTCGCCGCCCTCTGTTCACCGAGTTCCTGGAAGAACTGATGCACGTCGCCGGTTTTCTTGTAAATCGGCGACAGCGCCTCCGGCGCAAAATCGTCGACCTCTATCACCTTTGCGACCGCTTCGCGGGCCGCAGCCAGCTGCTCGCCCTCGGCCTGCGTGATCACGCCCTTGGCCACCGCATCCTTCCAGTCGCTCATATGCGCCGCGCGCATGCGCCTGGCGATGGCGTCCGTGCCTGCGACCAGGTTGAAAGCGCGCTCCAGCCGAGCGAAGCCGCCATCGTCATCGACATAAGCCAGATCAGGCGTGAGGCGGTCGCGCGCGGCCGACGGCTCCAGCACGAGGCTTGCGCATTGATGCACCACTCGGTCGGAGGGACCCAGCACGCGGGCGCCGAACGGCTGGACCACGAATTTGAGAATGCTTGCGACGAAACGGTTCGGCAGATTGGCGAGAATCTCGGCAAGCCGGTTCTCGATGGTCCGAAAGCCCGTCGCCATGCACCATTCGAGCGCGGCAAAGTCCTCCTTCTGCCGGCCCTCGTCCTGCCAGCGTTTCAGCGCGGCAGAGAGCAGATACAGCTCGGACAGGATGTCGCCGAAGCGTGCCGACAGCATCTCCTTGCGCTTGAGCGCGCCGCCGAGCGTCAGCAACGCCATATCGGCACAGAGGGCAAACGCCGCGGAGTAGCGCGAGAGCTGACGATAGAATGGCCTGGCGTCACCGGCGTCGGGTGCAAGCGCGAAGACACCAAAGCTCCAGCTCCGGCCGAACGCGCGCAACAGTGTCTCGAAGCTGTGGCCGACATGCTTCCAGAACGCCTTGTCGAAGGCGGTGAGCCCGCGCTCGCGATCGGCGTCCGCGAGCGCATTCATCTCGTCGAGCAGATAGGGATGGGCGCGGATGGCGCCTTGCCCGAACACGATGAGATTGCGGGTGAGGATATTGGCGCCCTCGACGGTGATGCCGACGGGGACGGCACGGTGGAGATTGCCGAGATAGTTTTGCGGACCGTCAATCACGGCCTTGCCACCATGGATGTCCATGGCGTCGTCGACCGCGGTGCGCATCCGCTCGGTCGCGTGCAGCTTCATGATGCCGGAGATGACGGCGGGATGGATGCCGGCATTCAGCGCGGCGCAGGTCAGCCGTCGCGCCGCGTCGAGCTGATAGGCGGTCGCGACGATGCGCGCGAGCGGCTCCTCGACGCCCTCGAATTTGGAGATGGAGATGCCGAACTGCTCGCGGATCCGGGCATAGGCGCCGGTGGTGCGGGCGGCATAAGCGGCGCCGGCGGCGGAGAGCGAGGGCAACGAGATGCCGCGGCCGGCGGCGAGCGCCGTCATCAGCATCTTCCAGCCCTGCCCCAGCCGCGCCTGGCCGCCGATGACGTAGTCGAGCGGAATGAAAACGTCGCGGCCCCAATTCGGGCCGTTCTGGAACACCTGCATCGACGGCAAATGGCGTTTGCCGATTTCGACGCCGGGAAGGTTGGTCGGGATCAGCGCCACGCTGATGCCGAGCTCCTCCTGGCTCCCCACGAGATGATCCGGGTCATAGGCCTTGAAGGCGAGGCCAAGCAGCGTGGCGACGGGACCGAGCGTGATGTAACGCTTGTGCCAGTTGAGCTTCAGACCCAGCACCTCCTGACCCTCGAAGCCGCCTTTGCAGATGACGCCGGTGTCGACCATCGAGGCGGCGTCGGAGCCGGCCTCAGGGCTGGTGAGGCCGAAGCAGGGAATGTCGCGGCCGTCGGCAAGACGCGGCAGCCAGCGCTGCTGCTGCTCCTTGGTGCCGAAGTGCATCAGGAGCTCGCCGGGGCCCAACGAGTTCGGCACCATCACCGTCACCGCGGCAGCGATCGAGCGGGTCGAGATCTTGCGCACCACTTCCGAATGCGCATAGGGCGAGAAGCCGAGGCCGCCGAACTCCTTAGGAATGATCATGCCGAAGAATTTTTCGCGCTTGATGAAGTGCCAGACATCGGGCGGCAGGTCGCGCCATTCCCAAAAGATCTTCCACTCGTCGAGCATGGCGCAGAGCTCGTCGACGGGGCCGTTGAGGAAGGCCCGCTCCTCGTCGGTCAGCGTTGCCTGCGGGACCTTGAGCAGCTTCGACCAATCGGGGTTGCCGGTGAAGAGATCGGCGTCCCACCAGACGTCGCCGGCCTCCAGCGCCTCGCGCTCGGTGTCCGACATCGCCGGCAGCACGCCACGCGCCCAGGAGAAAATCGGCTTTGTCAAAGTGTCGCGGCGGAAGCTCATGGCGGACCTCATGCATCGGCGCGGTGATCGGGCATTTTAGCGGAAAGTGGCCGGCGGCGGTGAACACTTCGCCTGCGAAAAGACGCGAATTGACGCGGCCGGGCAGCCGCCCAGAGCCATAACGGCCGAGGCGTGGTGGCAGTTCCGGGAGGCGAGCGCTGTGAAAAGCGGTCACCCGGATGGAGCGAAGCGCAATCCGGGCCATGAGAGCGACCAGATCAGTCCGGCCGGACCATCTCGAACATGTTTTCCGGCTTGATCTCGAAATAATCCCCGCTGCGGCCGGCCCGGACGATCGGGCGGGCGGCGGCGGTCTGGTAGACGCCATCCTTGATCATGGCCTTGTCGATGTGGACAGCGACGACCTCGCCGAGCGTCAGCCAGGCATTGGCTTCCTTGCCGTCGGCGCCCTTGAGCCGGACGATGTCGGACACCTTGCATTCGAAGGCGACCGGACTTTCGCCGACGCGCGGCACGTTGACGAGCCTGCCGGGCACGGCGGTGAGGCCGGCGACCTCGAACTCGTCGACCTCAGGGCCGACGTGGGCCGCGGTCGCGTTCATGTGCCTGGCCAGGTCCATGGTGGCGAGATTCCAGACAAACTCGCCGGTCTGCTGGATGTTCTCCACCGTGTCCTTCCAATTGGTGGAGGAGAAACCGATGATCGGGGGGACATAGCAGAACGCATTGAAGAAGCTATACGGCGCGAGGTTGACATGGCCTTTGGTGTCGCGCGACGAGATCCAGCCGATCGGCCGCGGCGCGACGATGGCGTTGAAGGGATCGTGCTTGAGGCCGTGGCCCTTGACGGGCTCGTAGAAGTGCAGGTCATTGTCGGTCACGCGCTTTTTCCTTCTCGTCTTTGCGAGCGCAGCGAAGCAATCCAGAATCCCTCCGCAGAGACAGTCTGGATTGCTTCGCTACGTTCGCAATGACGGAGTTTGTTGATCCGTCCTTGCCAGCCACCAGCCGTCATTCCGGGGCGGTCGGCCTGCTTATAGGAGGAAATTCGCCGCCCTGTCAGTGCCGCGGGGACAATCCCGCGATGACGAAATCGATCATCTGGTCGATGGTCGGGCCCGGCTTGGTGGCACACTGGGCGATCATCTGGGGGTGGAAAAAGCGCATCATCGCGGTGCAGGCGCAGAGCGCGGCCAGTTGCAGGTCCGGCGCCTCGAACTCGCCGGAGGCCACGCCTTGCGCGATCATCTGGCCGATGACCCCGGCAATGCACTCCATGTGGTTGACGCAGACGTCCCAGTCCTCCTGCATCGCGATCTCGACCATCTCGTGCAGCTTATTGTCGCCGACATAGCGCTCGGTGTTCATGCGATTGATGGTGGTGAGCAGTTCGCGGAAGCGCGGCAGTACCGGACCGGGCCTCGCCACGATCCGCTGCGCTTCCAGCTCGACCTCGCCCATCAGCGAGCGGGCCACCGCCTGATGAATCGCCTTCTTCGATTCGAAGAAGCGATAGACGTTGGCGGGGCTCATCTTGAGCTCCTTGGCGATGTCCCCGACCGTGGTCTTGAGATAACCGATCTGGCGGAACAGCCGCTCGGCCACCTCAAGAATACGATCCCGGGTGTCCCCTTCGATATGTTCCGAAACCAGTGTCATCTGTCAGGACTCGTCAATCAGCAGTTCATCTTCACTTATTCAGCCGCCTCAGCAAGCGGAATTGCGTTCTGGTCATCGCTCCCATGCTGCGGCGCGGCAGGCTGCTCGGGCGTACCCGCCTCATCCAGGCTATTGCGGAACCAGAGGGCGTAGAGGCCCGGCAGGTACAGCAGCGTCAGGAAGGTCGCGACGAACAATCCGCCCATGATGGTGATCGCCATCGGCCCCCAGAACGCCGAGCGCGACAGCGGGATCATAGCAAGGATGGCGGCGAGCGCCGTCAGCACCACCGGACGGGCGCGGCGGACGGTGGCCTCCACGATCGCCTCGCGGCGGGTCAGGCCATGCGAGACGTCGGTCTCGATCTGGTCCACCAGGATGACCGCGTTGCGCATGATCATGCCGGCGAGCGCGATCAGGCCGAGCAGGGCCACGAAGCCGAACGGGGCGTTGGCGATGTTGAGCCCGAAGGAGGCGCCGACAATGCCGAGCGGCGCGGTCAGGAACACCAGGATCAGGCGCGAGAAGCTCTGCAGCTGAAACATCAGCAGCGTCAGCATCACCATGACCATCAGCGGGAAGAGAATGAAGATCGAGGCGTTGCCCTTGGCGGATTCCTCGAACGCGCCGCCCGCCTCGATGCGGTAGGCCGGCTCGAGATTGTCCTTGATCGCCTTCAGCTTCGGCGCGATCTGGCCGGTGACGTCGGGCGCCTGCACGCCGTCGACGACGTCGGAACGCACGGTAATCGCCATGTCGCGGTTACGCCGCCACATGATCGGCTCCTCGTGGGCATACTCGATCTTGGCGATCTGCTGCAGCGGCACGGCCACGCCGTTGCGCGAGGTAATGGTGAGATCGCCGACTGCGCCGAGGTCGAGCCGTTCGGACGAGACGGCACGCGCGACCACGCCGACCTTTTCGATGCCGTCGCGCACGGTGGTCACCTGTGAGCCCGAGATCAGCATCGACAGCGCCTGCGACACGTCCTGCGGGGTCAGGCCCATGGCGCGGGCGCGATCCTGGTCGACGACGAGCTTGAGGTAAGGCGACTGCTCGTTCCAGTCGAGCTGGACGTCCTTGACGCTCTTGTTCTGCCGCATGACGTCGCGGACCTGGTAGGCGATCTCGCGCACCTTGTTGGCGTCGGGGCCGATGACGCGAAACTGCACGGGAAAACCAACGGGGGGACCGAAATTGAAACGATCGACGCGCACGCGGGCCTCGTTGAGCGCGCCGTCGGCAACGGCGTTTTCAAGCTTGGCCTTGATGCGCTCGCGTGCCTCGACGCCCTTTGCGACGATGACGATTTCGGCAAAAGCCTCGTTCGGAAGCTGCGGATTGAGGCCGAGCCAGAAGCGAGGCGAGCCCTGCCCGACATAGGCCGTGTAGGTCTCGATGTCCTTGTCGTCCTTGAGCATGGTCTCGGCCTTCTTCACCGCCTTTTCCGTGACGTTGAAGGCGGTGCCCTCGGGCAGGCGAAGCTGGAGGAACAGCTCGGGCCGCTCGGACAGCGGGAAGAACTGCTGCTGGACGTGGCCGAATCCGACGATCGAGGCGATGAAGACGCCGACGGTCGCGGCCACCACGGTGATGCGGTGATTGACGCACCACTGCACGATGGCGCGCAGGCCCCGATACATGCGGGTCTCGTAGACCGCGTGCGGATCGTGATTGTGGTGCACCTTGATGTTGGGCAGAAGCATGACGCCGATATAGGGCGTGAAGATCACCGCCACGAACCAGGACGCGACCAGCGCGATCGCCACGATCCAGAAGATGCTGCCGGCATATTCGCCGACCGCGGAATTGGCAAAGCCGATGGGGAGGAAGCCAGCGGCCGTGACCAGCGTTCCCGTGAGCATCGGAAACGCAGTGGATTCCCAGGCAAAGGACGCCGCACGCATGCGGTCCCAGCCCTGCTCCATCTTCACCACCATCATCTCGACAGCGATGATGGCGTCATCCACCAGCAGGCCGAGCGCGATGATCAGCGCACCCAGCGTGATGCGGTGCAGATCGAGCGACATCGTGTTCATGACGACGAAGACGATGCCGAGCACCAGCGGCACCGACAGCGCGACCACGATGCCGGTGCGCCAGCCGAGCGCCAGGAACGACACGAACAGCACGATGACGAGGGCTTCCATGAAGGAGTGCACGAATTCGCTGACGGCGTGCTCGACCACCTTGGGCTGGTCGGCGATCAGCTTGATGTCGACGCCCTGCGGCACCGCCTTCATGAATTCAGCCGTCGCCTTCTCGACCTCCTTGCCGAGATCGAGGATGTTGGCGCCCTTGGCGGTGACGACGCCGATGCCGATCGCGGCCTTGCCTTCCTGGCGCACGATGAAGCTCGGCGGGTCGACGTAACCATGGGTGACGGTGGCGATGTCGCCGAGGCGGAACACGCGGCCGTTGCTCTCGACCGGGGTTTCGGCGACGGCCTTGGCGCCGTCGAGCGCACCGGTGACGCGCAGCGGCACGCGTTGAGAAGAGGTCTCGACCGTGCCGGCCGGCGTCACGTTGTTCTGCTTGGCGAGCGAATCGAACAGCGCCTGCGGCGTGATGCCGAGAGTGGCGAGCTTGGCATGGCTGAACTCGACGAAGATGCGCTCATCCTGGTTGCCGTAGACGTCGACCTTGGTCACGCCCGGCACCTTCAGGAGGCGCTGACGGAAGCCCTCCGAGACCTTCTTGAGCTGGGCGTAGTCGGCGCCGTCGCCGGTCATCATGTAGAGGATGGAATCGACGTCGGAGAATTCGTCGTTGACGACGGGTCCTAAAATCCCCGAGGGCAGCTGGCCCTGTACGTCGGCCAGCTTCTTGCGCAGCAGATAAAAGAGATACGGCACGTCCTTCGGCGGCGTGGAGTCGCGGAAGGTGACCTGGAGCGCGGTAAAGCCGGGCTTGGAATAGGTCTGCACCTTCTCGAAGTAAGGCAGCTCCTGGATCTTCTTCTCGATGGGATCGGCGACCTGCGCCTGCATTTCCTGCGCGGTCGCGCCCGGCCAGAGCACGGAGACGTTGACCACCTTGACCGTGAAGAACGGATCCTCGGCACGGCCGAGCTTCTGATAGGAGAAGAACCCAGCGACGCCGAGAATGAGCATCAGGAACAGGATCAGCGTCGGATGGCTGACGGCCCAGGCCGAAAGATTGAAGCGCTTCATCGCACTCTCCAAAGATGATCCGGTTGCAAAAAAATGACAGCCACCCTGTTCAACGCGTCGTCGCGAGGCAGCGAAGCAATCCAGGGGGCTGGGCAGGTTCTGGATCGCTTCGCCGCTTCAGCCAAAGCATTTGCGCTCGGGCCGAAACTCACCTCACACGACGTAACTCGTAAGCGAGACTTAAAAGGACAGTGACGAGACGATCCGCACCCTCTGGCCCGGATCGAGCTTCTGAACGCCGAGCGCGACGATCTTGGCGCCCTCTTCGACACCGCCGATGATGACGACGTCGTTGCTCTCGTAGGACTTCACCGCGACCGGCTTCAGCGTGACCGCGCCGTTGTCGTCGACGACGTAGAAGGACGGCTTGCCGCCTTCGTTGAACAGCGCCGACAGCGGCAGCCGCGCGACGCGCTCGGTGGCGGCGTCCGACAGCGTCAGCGTCGCGGTCATGCCGAGCGAAACCTTGTCGTCGGCCTCGGGCAGCGAAAATTTGGCGAGATAGGTGCGAGTAGCGGGATCCGCGGTGGGCGCGATCTCGCGCAGCCTGGCCGTATATTTTTTGCCCGGCTCCGACCAAAGAGTGACGCTGGCGGCGCCCGATTTGGCACGTCCGACCAGCGTCTCAGGGATCGCGACGACCGCTTCCTTTTCGGCAAAGCGGGCGACACGGATCGAGGTCTGGCCTGCGGCAACCACCTGGCCAGGCTCGATCAGCGTTGCGGTGACGACGCCACGGGCGTCGGCGTTGAGCGTCGCGTAGGAAAGGGAATTGTTGGTCAGCTCGACCGAGCGCTCGGCCCGGTTCAGGCGGGCACGCGCCTCGTCGGCGGCGGCGCGGCTCGAATCCAGCTGCGCATCGGTGGTCCAGCCCTTGGCCTTCAAATCCTTGGCGCGCTGCTCGGCCGCGGCGGCCTGGGCCAGGACGCCGGTCGCAGCGGTCTGTTCGGCGACGGCTTGCTCGGCCTGGAGCTTCAGATCGACCTCATCGAGGACCGCGAGCGGCTGGCCGATTTCGACGGTCTGGCCGACTTCGACCAGACGCTTGGCGACCTTGCCGGCGACCCGAAAGCCCAGATCGCTCTCGATCCGCGGCCTGATCGTGCCGACGAAGCTGCGCTCGGGCTTTTCGGCATCGTAGTGCGCGGTGGCGACGAGAACCGGCCGCGGCGGTTCGGCCTTTTCAGCGACGGTGTCATTGCACCCAGCGAGGGTGGCAGCCATCAGCGCCAGCGAAACACCAGCCAAGAGCCTCGAATAGCTGGACAAAACGGATCGGACGAACATCGGAGGACACTCCCTCGGCTGCAATGAGAGGAATGTCGACTAATCACTGATGAAAGTCAATATTCGTCAGTCATCAGGAAAGCGTGATCGTTAAGAGGTGGTAACCTCCGCGGTTGCCCTTGGCGGAAGTCTGGGCTGTTAGAAGAAAGCGCCGCGCCGCGGGCCCTCCGGAGGGACCGCGCGGAAATGGGCCCTGGCTTTCGCCAGGGCGATATTTCGAGGCTACCGCGCCTGTTCGACGAACTCGTGCTTGCTGTCGTGGCCGCCGATGAAGACCAGGATGCCGGCGATCAGCGGCAGCACCGCGAGCACGAGCAGTCCGCTCGAGGTCTGGCCGGTGGCTTCCTTGACCCAGCCGATCAGATACGGACCACCGAAGCCGGCGAGATTGCCGATCGAGTTGATCAGGGCGATGGCGCCGGCCGCCGCCGTGCCGGAGAGCCAGGCGGTCGGCAGGGTCCAGAACACGCCGAAGCAGCAGAACACGCCGATCGCGGCGACCGTCAGCACGATTATCGTCAGGGTGGGGTCGGTGAGATAGCTGGAGACGCCGAGCGCGATGGCGGTGAGCAGCAACGGCGCGCCGACATGCATCACGCGCTCGCGCGTGGCATCGGAATGCCGTGCCCACAGGATCATCGCGATGGTGCCGAACAAATAGGGGATCGCGGTGACGAAGCCGGTCTGGGCGTTGGTGAGGCCGAACGCCTTGACGATCTGCGGCAGCCAGAACTGCATGCCATACAGCGCGCCGACGAAGCCGAAATAGACCAGGCTCAGCATGATCACCTTCGGTGAGGTCAGCGCCTCGCCGAGCGACAAATGCTTCACCGCCTGCTTGGCCGCGATCTCGGCATCGAGCTTGGTCTTGAGCCAGGCCTTCTGCTCGGCCGAGAGCCAATCCGCCTTCTCCGGCCTGTCGGTGAGATAGAACCAGGTGACGATGCCGAGCAGCACCGAGGGGATGCCCTCGATGATGAACAGCCACTGCCAACCCTTCAGGCCCATCGCGCCGTCGAGCCCGAGCAGCAGGCCCGAGACCGGGGCGCCGATCACGGTGGAGACCGGCACGGCGATGGCGAACGCCGCAAGGAAGCGGGCGCGATATTCGGCCGGATACCAATAAGTGAGATAGAGGATGATGCCGGGGAAGAAGCCGGCTTCGGCGACGCCGAGCAGGAACCGCAGCACGTAGAAGCTCATGACGCCGCTCGTGAGCGCCATCAGCGCCGAGATAATGCCCCAGGTCACCATGATGCGGGCGATCCAGCGGCTGGCGCCGAACTTCTCCAGCGCCAGATTGCTCGGCACCTCGAAGATGAAATAGCCGATGAAGAAGATGCCGGCGCCCCAGGAGAAGATCAGCGGGGTGAATTTCAGCTCGGCATTCATGGTCAGCGCAGCGAAACCGAGATTGACGCGGTCGAGATAAGAGAAGAAGTAGGCCAGCACCAGGAACGGGATCAACCGCCATGAGATGGCGCGGATCGTCGAGGTCTCGATTTCCGACTTGGCTGCGCCGGTCGAACCGGCATAGGTCGTGGTCTGGCTCATGGCTTCCCCCGAGGTTGTTGCTTTTATGGGCTGATCCGGGGTTTTGAGCATCGCCGCAAAAGAGTCAATGGAGCAAGCAATGCATCAGGCGCAACCGGTCAAACCCATTGCGCCGTTACGGACATCGCTGATCCGCGCCGGTCTGGCGCTGGCGGTTATTGCCTGCGGACTCTCACTGCGCTGGTACGGCTTTCCGCTCGGCCTGCCCGCCTTCGTGGTGAAGTACGGCGGCTCGCTGCTATGGGCAACGATGGTGTTTCTGCTGGTCGGCGTTTTGCTGCCAAGGCTGTCACGGGCGCGGATCGCGGCCATTGCGATGGCGATCGCGGTCGTGGTCGAGTTCTCCCGGCTGGTGCATATGCCTTGGCTCGACGCGTTCCGGCTGACCACGGCCGGGGCGCTGCTGCTCGGGCGCATCTTCTCGCTGTGGAATCTGGCGGCTTATGCGATCGGGATTGCGTTCGGCGTTTGAATCGATCGATTGGCGGGGATGCGTAGGGTGGATTAGCGAAGCGTAATCCATCCTACGATCAGTCGGCCAGTTGAAACCGCTCAAAACGATCGAGCTCCTCCTCGATCTTCCGTTTCAGCTCCTTGCGTCCCGCGGTCTTCTTCCCCTCGCCGACCCAGGTCCATTTCTGCATCAGCAGCTTCTTTGCCTGCCGGTCGGTCTTCAGATCGAGCGCGGCGACGATCTCGTCGCCGACCAGCACGGGGAGCGCGAAATAGCCGAGCTTGCGTTTGGCCTTCGGCACATAGGCCTCGAACAAATGGTTGTAGCCGAAAATGAGATTGGTGCGCTTGCGCTGGATGATCAGCGGATCGAACGGCGAGAGGATATGGACGAGATCCGGCGGCGCGCGCTCGCCCGGCTCGAGCGCGGCCGGCAGTGCCCAGTACTCCTGCTTGCCGGCACCGTCGATGGCGACAGGCACGAGCTCGCCACGGCGGACGCGCGAGGCGATCAGGGCAGCCACCGCCGGCTTGCGCGGCGCGTCGAGATGGCAGACCGAATCGAGGCTCACGACACCTTGCGATCGCAGCGCGCGATCGAGCAGATAGGCCGTAATGTCCTTTGCCGACGCCGGCTTCGGCAGCTTGTCCCAGCCGAAATGGCGCGTCATCAGCTCATAGGTCTTGAGCATGCCCTGGCGCTCGCTGACGGTCACGACACCGGTATAGAAGGCGAGCTGCAACGCCCGCTTCGAGGGTTTTCGGCTTTGCCAGAGATGTTCCTTCTCGGTGAGCACGTCGTCCTCGATGTCGCGGATCGTCAGCGGACCGGCGCGCACCAGCCGCATCACCTTGCGCATGTCGGCAGGCTTCACCGAGGCGAACCATTTGTGCCCCTCGCGGCGGTGCTCGCGCATCGCCGGCAGGAAGCAGCGGAAATCGCCGGCCGGCACATAGGACAGCGCATGCGTCCAATATTCAAACACGCTCTTGTCGACGCTCTGGGCGTGGCGCAGGTCGGCGCGGCGGTAGGACGGGATCCGGCTGAACAGGATGTGGTGATGGCAGCGCTCGATCACGTTGATGGTGTCGATCTGCACATAGCCGAGATGGGCGACCGCGTCCGAGACGGCTTGCGCGCCGTCACCGAACGGCGCGCGCTCGTCCAGCCGCTGGGCATGAAGCCAGATTTGCCGGGCCTGTGTCGTGGTGAGTGGAATCGGTTTGGGCGCGCGGGACATTGCAGGAGGGAATGTAGCGGGATTCGCGCCGGGAGAAAGAAGCGGACTGGACGCAGCAAAAGAAAAGCCGCGCTGTCATCTGCTGACAGCGCGGCCGCTTGGCGTGGCTGAGGCCCTATTTCATCATCATGGCCTTCTGCGCCTTCATGTAATGCATGCAGCCGCCCTTCATCTTGCCATTGCTCATATCGGTGTTGGCCATAGCCATTTCCTTGTTGGCCGCGACCTTGGCCGGGGTATCGGCCGTGCCCATCATCATGGCTGTCGATTTCATCATGTTATCGCCGGTGCACGCCATCATGGCGGCGGATGCCGGCGAAAGGGAAAGGGTAAGCGCGACAAAAGCGGCGGCTGTGAGCAAGATCTTCATCGAAAAGTCTCCTCCGTAAAACGAAACCGGCGTCATGCCGGCCTTCGCAATACGTATTCTCCGGCGAAGACGTTTCGTAGAGAAGACAATTTTCTTGCTGCGGTGCGAAGACGGAGGGCTCAACGGCCAGCTTTCGGGGCTTTGGACCGGTCGCCAACGCTGCCTGTTGCGACATCGGGTTCGCACGAGGCCTTGCCGCGCTCCTCCGCCTGGCAGCGATAGACACTGCCGGTGAGACGATCGAGCAGCCACATGTTCTCGTCGGTCGGCGCTTGAAGCCCGACATAGCGGGAGGTCAGCCCCGTGATCAGGGTCGACAGCAGGATCGCCACCGCGATCATCGCCGCGCCGACGTAGATGGGCATGGAGCTCAGGGACACGGTCCGATCCGGCGGGCCACTGCGATAGAACTGGTAATCACTCGGCCTCGGCACTGGATGGAACTCGGCTCCCTTCGTTGCGCTTATGGGGGGCTCCACCCTAGGCGTCCATCTGGCCGAAAAATTGTCCGCGGACAGGCCATCGCGCGACGGCTTTGCGACAATCGGTCAGCACGGGTTTCCCCGAGTGAACCGGGCCCCGGCCCCCGAGCGGCACCGGGGCGCGGCCGTCCTCAGTGATGCGGATCACGACAGGACTGCGACGGCTCGAACGCTCGCCGGGCAGCGTGCGACCACTCTCTTCACGCGTTAGCGTCCGTCCTCGGAGTGGACCGCGGGTCGGCCCTCCACGAACCCGAAACCGCTCGAAATTCGCTACCATGGCCCCGGAGGGCCCCGTTTCCACAGTGACCAAGATCACACCGGGGGTTTTGAACCTGCCCTATGCTTGCAGCATCAAATAGCCATCAGGCGTCACAACGAGGATACGACCATGACCCGTTTCAATAAGTCTTTTGCACTGAAGGCGATTACCCTCTCGGCACTTCTGTCGATGACGGCCGGCTTGGCCATGGCCGGCGACGGCAATGTCTCGACCAACCAGATCCTGGATGCATTGAAGCCGAAGTCGACGACCCGCGGCCTGTCCGCAGGTCCGCAGGTCGATCCGGCGGTGCAGGCCAAGGAATCGACGTTCCTGAACACCGTGCGCAACCGCTCGACGCGGTCGTTGTCGACGGGCGAGCGCGAGCAGATTGCCGAGCTCGCCGCGACCAAGCCGAAGATCGATCTGGAGATCCAGTTCGACTACAACTCGGCCGACATCGCCAAGACGTCGGTGCCGTCGGTGCAGGCGCTCGGCAAGGCGCTGTCCGATCCCTCGCTGAAGGGCTCGACCTTCGTGGTCGCCGGCCACACCGATGCGGTCGGCACGGAGGGATACAATCAGGGGCTCTCCGAGCGGCGAGCCGACACCATCAAGAAATATTTGGTGCAGAACTACGGCCTCACCGGCACCGATCTCGTCACCGTCGGCTACGGCAAGACCAAGCTGAAGGACACCGCCAACGGCGCCGACCCGATCAACCGCCGCGTCCAGGTCGTGAACATGGACACCAAGACCGCGTCGAAGTAATTCCCAGGTCATCGCCCATAAAAACGCCGCCTGCCGTTCCCCCCGGCAGGCGGCGATGTCATATCCAGCTTTGGAAAAGCATCAGCCGGTTGAAGGTCTGCATCGACGTGCCGACGAAGGCCGCCGAGATCGGCAGCATGGCGGCAAAGCCTGCTGCCGCGACCGCGACATAGGCCCACAACAGCCAGCGTGGGAGACCGTCCCGGCGCAGCACGTAGACCAGCGCGAGCGACGCCACGGTCGCGGCCGGCAGATAGTAATAGATGAAGGCGAGCGTGCGCGGCAGCAACGCCCAGGCGAGCCAGGATCCGAAATAGAAGACCGCGATCAGGAACGCATCCCGGCGACGCGCGACGACGAAGTCGCGCAGCACGACGGCGAGCGCAAGCAGCGCCGGCCACAGCACCAGGGGATTACCGAGGAAGACGATCGCGGAGACATTGTCGTCCGCGCCCTTGTCGAACAGGAACCACACCGGGCGCGCGAGCAGCGGCCATGACGGCCACGCGCTCATGTAAGTGTGGCCGGCGATGGCAGTGGTGGTGTTGTCGGCAAAGATCCGGCGTTGCGCCTCGACCAGATCCGGCAGCGACACGCCGTAGAGTGGGACAAAGGCCGCAAGATATGTCACCGCGGGCAGGACGGTGAAGCAGAGCACGACGTGATGTAATCTGAAGTCGGGCCAGAGATCGGGCCGGTACCAATCCCCCGGCTTCGCGTCGGCAAACAGGGTGTGCCAGCCCTGCATCAGGCGGATCACCGCGACGATGACGATGCAGATTCCGAGCGGAAACAGGCCGCTCCATTTGCAGGCTGCAGCGCAGCCGAACAGGCTGCCTGCAGCCGCGAACAACGCATGGGGTCGGTCCTTTCGAAAACCGTGCATGAAGGCGGCAATCGCGAGCAGGCCGAAGCCGAATGCAGAAATGTCGAGCATCGCGATGCGCGCCTGCACGTACAGCATCTGGTTGCAGCCGGCGATCAGGGCGGCGGCGATCGCAGGCCCTTGCGCGGCGAACAGCGCGAGGCCGCACAGATAGATCGCGACGATCGCAAGTGCGCCGAACAACGTCGCGGGATAGCGCCAGCCCAGCGCGGTGTCGCCGAAGGCCGCGATCGATAGCGCAATCAGCTCCTTCGCCAATGGCGGATGCATCGGATTGAGCATCGGTTGCGACATCGCTGGCGTCAGCATCTGCCGCGCCGCCGGCACGTAGTGCACCTCGTCGAAGACGAACTTCTCCGGCGTCGTCAGGCCGATCAGCAGTGCGAGGTGCGCGACCAGGAAAATCGCGACAGCAATCACTGCGCTCCGCGACACCTTCGGAACCGCGGGCGAGTCGAACGACGTGTGTGGGGATGTTTTGCGTGGCAAATTTGCGTCACCGCGGAGAATAATCGAGATCGCGGTTTTCATTGAACGCATTCTGCCGCAACTGTCACTAAGCATAGCGCAGGTCTCGCGCTGCTTGTGATAATTCCGCCACATCGCAAGCGCGCGTGATCCGGTACGATCAGGGACACATCGATCGGTTGCGAAATGAATTTGCGTTTCTGGCTTTTCTCCACGCTGTTGTCGACCGCCTTGTGCGTGGCCCCTTGCGCCCAGGCGCAGACCCGCGTCGGTGAAGCCGTCGTGATCCAGAATGAAGTCGTTCGCGTGGCCGCGACCACGACGCCGATCAGCGTCGGCGACAGCATGCTGCGGGACGAGACCGTGCGCACCGGCGCCGGCAGCGCGGCGCGCTTCGTGATGGCCGACAGCACCAATCTGTCGCTCGGTCCGAGCGCCACGCTCAAGCTCGACCGCACGGTCTTCAACGACGAGCACAGCTATCGTGACGTCGCGATCCGCATGACGACCGGCGCATTCCGTTTCGTCACCGGGCATTCCGAGAAGACCGCCTACAAGATCACGACCCCGCTCGCGACCATCGGCGTGCGCGGCACCACGCTGGATATCCTGTCCCAGCGCGGCCGCTCGGTCGTCGTGCTGCAGGACGGCGCCGCCAGTGTCTGCGCGACGAGCCAACAGTGTGTGCAGCTCACCCAGCCCGGCGACACCGCAATCATCACCTCGACCGGCGGCAAGGTCTCTATCAGTAAGACCAATACGCCGCCCTGGACTTTTGCCGCGACTTGCGCCGCGAGCGCGGGACTGTGCGCGGTCAACCAATATGCGGACGCGTCGCCGACCATCACGCCCGCCGTCCATGACGACGGCATGCTGTGCGGACGCTGACGATGGCGAAATCCACCACCGTCAGGCGCGTCGTCCTCGCGAGCGTGCTGACCGCCGTGGCCGCGGTTGCGTTGATCGCGGTCGATGCCCGTCCGGCGGCAGCCGCCACGGCTTGCGAGTCCGAGTGCGGAGGAGCGACGCCCACACCAGCGCCGAGCTATTCCCCCTCGCCGACGCCGACCTACAGCCCCTCGCCCTCGCCCAGCCCCTACCCGTCATCGTCGCCGAGCCCTTATCCGTCCTCCTCGCCGAGCCCGACGCCGACGCCGACCGGCGCGGATTCCAGCGGCGGCTCGATCGGCGGCCTCGCCAACCAGCGCTTCAACCAGATGATCACCAACCGGGTGCTCGGCACGGTGCTGCTCGGCGTCAACGAACAGGTCAATTGCAGCAACTGCGTCAGCGCGTTCGGCTCCGCCGGCTCGTTCTCGGCGGGCATCCACGGCCGCAAGGAGCTGACCAACAATCTGTCGCTGCTCGCCGGCATCGCCTACACGCAATACAGCGAGGGCGGCTACAACATCACCAGCGCGCCGATCGGCGCCTTCGCGCTGCGCTATGATTTCACCGACTGGGGCTCGTCGCGCCCGTTCTTCGACATCGGCACGATCCTGACGCCGTGGGAGAAGGCGCGCTACACCCGCAGCTACAACACCAGCCTCGGCCCGGTGAGCGTCACGAGTTCGACCAACGCCGCGAACTACGCCGTCTACGGCCGCGCCGGCTGGATAAGCCGTGTGTCGCCCCGCGACGAGGTCGCCGCCTCGATCGAGGTCTGGCAGCTCTGGCAGCGCGTCTCGGGCTACACCGACAGCGCAGTGGCGTTCAATCCGTTCGACGCCAGCATCGCGACCGGCACCGACCGCACCAGCCTGGTCAAGATCGGGGGCCAGTGGACGCATCTCTACGGCAGCAATATCGAGGCCAACATCAATGGCGGTTGGGTGCAGTCATTTGCTGCCCATAGCGGCATCGTCGCCACCGTGACCGGCGACGGTGTGGTGGTGCCGACCATGGGCAACCAGGGCTGGTTCGAATATGGCGGCCGGCTCGGCTTCCGCGTGCAGAAGGGCTGGATCGTCGACCTGTTCGCCAACGGCACGCTCGGCCCGCAGCCGGTCGGCAACACCATCCATGGCGGCGTGGGGCTGCGGATCAATTATTAGCGGCGGGCTTTCGCCTCAAATTCCGCTGTCATGCCCCGGCTCGACCGGGGCATCCAGTACGCCGCGACCTATCGATTGACCAACGGCCGTCTCGGCGTACTGGATCGCCCGGTCAAGCCGGGCGACGACAGTGAGTATGTGGCAAGGGCACGCCCTTCACGCCGCCGACTTGCCCTCGAACGCGCGGCGCAAGGTTTCCACGTCCAGCTTGACCATCTTCATCATGGCCTGCATCGCGCGTGCGGCAGCCGCCTTGTCGGGGCTGGAGAGGAATTCAAACATCACCTTCGGCACGACCTGCCAAGCCACGCCCCAGCGATCCCTGAGCCAGCCGCACTGCTCTTCCTTGCCGCCATGGGCCAGGAACGCATTCCAGACGCTGTCGACCTGGGCCTGATCGTCGCAATGGATCATCAGCGAGATCGCGTGGGTGTATTCCATTTTCATGCCGCCGTTGAGCGCGACCAGGGACTGTCCCGCCACTGAGAACTCGACGACGAGCACGGAGCCTTCCTTGCCGGACGGGCCATCTGAAACGTTGCGCTGAACATGCGTGATCGCCGAATTCGGCACGAGCGAGACGTAGAACTTCGCGGCTTCCTCGGCATCGCCGTTGAACCACATGCAGGGCACGAGCTTGGACATCGTGAATGCTCCTCTTCGGTTTCTTGCTGTCGTGGGCTCAGATCAGGCGTTCGCCATGTCGGACTGTGCCGCGAAGGCTGCCATGTCCATCCAGTTCACGCCCCACATGTGGCCGTCCGGATCCTCGAAGCTGCGGCCGTACATGAAACTGTATTCGTCCTTCGGGCTGGGATCGGCGACCCCGCCTGCAGCCCCGGCCCTGCTGACGATATCGTCGACCTCGGTCCGGCTGTCCGCGGACAGGCAGAACAGCGCCTGGTTTGAGGTCTTTGCATCCGAGATCGGCTTCGGCGTGAACTGACGGAATTTCTCGTGGGTCGTCAGCATCGCGTAGATGGTCTCGGAAAAGACCATGCAGCTCGCTGTTTCGTCGCTGAATTGCGGGTTCCTGGTCGCACCGACCGCCTCGTAAAAGGCAGTGGCGCGCTTGAGGTCGGTCACGGGCAGATTGAGGAAAATCATCCTGGGCATCGGAGCTCCTTGGGCGGGGTTCTGCCCAAGGACGGACGGCCAAGCGGCGATCCGACACGGCTTCCGGATCTTTTTTTGGACCCTTACCTGCGAGGTTCTGTCGCACAGAACCCGCTGGCATTCAGGCGCTCCTCACTTCTTCTCGTTCGGGTCGCGGTGAATGGGATCGACCCACAGCACGGTCTCGGGCTTCTCGACCGGCTCGATGTCGAGGTTGACCGCGACTGCCTCGCCATCGCTGCGCACCAGGACGCATTCCAGCACCTCGTCCGCGCTGGCGTTGATCTCCTGATGCGGCACATAGGGCGGGACGAAAATGAAGTCGCCGGGGCCGGCTTCCGCGGTGAATTGCAGGCTCTCGCCCCAGCGCATCCGCGCCTTGCCCTTCACCACGTAGATGACGCTTTCGAGATGGCCATGGTGATGCGCGCCGGTCTTGGCGTCGGGCTTGATGCTGACCGTGCCCGCCCACAATTTCTGCGCACCGACGCGCGCGAAATTGATCGCGGCCGCGCGGTCCATGCCCGCCGTCGACGGCACATTGGTATCGAGCTGGTTGCCGGGAATGACGCGCACGCCGTCATGTTTCCAGCGATCGTCGTGATCGTGGTCATGGTGGGAATGCGAATGGTCATGGCCGGTCATGAGACTTGCTTTCTGTTGGTTCCGTGTGCGGCAAACTAACCCAAAGCCGCGACATCGAGCCATAACAAAATCGGAACCCTCATAGCCGTCGGACGTTGTCCTAACGAGCAAAACGCGAGGAGAGTTTCATGGGTAGCACGACCGACAAGATCAAGGGCACCGCAAACGAGGCAATGGGCAAGGCCAAGCAGGGCGTCGGTGAAGCCACCGGGTCCGAGCGCCTGAAAGGTGAAGGTGCGGTCCAGGAAGTGAAGGGCAAGGGCCAGCAGGCCATGGGCGACGCCAAGGACGCCGCGAAGGACGCCGTGGATCGCGCAGCCGCTGCGGCCAAGCGCGCGACGGAATAACACGCGTCACACGAAAGCGAAAAGACCGGCCGAGAGGCCGGTCTTTTTGTTTGCGGGCTTACTTCACCCCGAGCAATTCCACGTCGAACATCAGCGTCGCGTTCGGCGGGATCACGCCGCCTGCGCCGCGGGCGCCATAGCCGAGCTGCGGCGGAATGATCAGCGTGCGCTTGCCGCCGACCTTCATGGAGGCAACGCCCTCGTCCCAGCCGGCGATGACGCGCCCCTTGCCGATCGGAAATTCGAACGGCTCGTTGCGGTCGACTGACGAGTCGAATTTCTTGCCCTTCTGGCCGTTCTCGTAGAGCCAGCCGGTGTAGTGCATCACGCAGATCTGGCCGGGCTTGGGCGAAGCGCCGGTGCCGGCGACGCTGTCGGTGATCTGCAAACCTGAAGCTGTGGTCATGGTCTTCCCTGCGGTCTGGGCCGAGGCCGTGGTGGAAACGAAATCGGACACGCCGGCGATCACGGTGATCGCGAGTGCCGACATGATGGCGAGGAGCACGCGCTGTAAACGCTGCATAAGAGACCTTCCGTTTGAGGCGCAAGGTGTCTAGCGCAACGCCGACGCCGTTTCCACCCCTCACACCTCGATATTTTCGAGCCGCACGGGCAGCTTGCGAATGCGCTGGCCCGTGGCGTGATAGATCGCATTGCAGATCGCCGCATTGGTGCCGACATTGGCGAGCTCGCCGAGGCCCTTCACGCCTGCCGGGTTGATGTGATCGTCCTGCTCGGAGAGCAGAATCACCTCGACACCGGGCACGTCGGCATTCACGGGCACCAGATAGTCGGCAAGATTGTCGTTGACGTAGCGTGCATTGCGCTCGTCGATCTCGGTGGCCTCCAGCAGTGCCGAGGACATGCCCCAGATCAGGCCGCCCATGAGCTGGCTGCGCGCCGTGCGCGGATTCATGATGCGGCCCGCCGCGAACGCTCCGACCAGCCGGGGGCAGCGGATTTCATGGGTAAAGCGGTTGATGCGGACTTCGACGAACTCGGCACCGAAGGCATAGGCGATCTTGTCCTTCATCTGATGGCCACCGACGAGCCGCGCGTGCCCGCTGTGCATGGCCGTGAAGGAATCCAGCGGCGCGCCTTCGGGCTTCCACTCGCCATATTCCTCGACGATACCGACGCCGAGCGCGTCGAAGGCCTTCTCGAGATCGAGTGGACGATCGCTCTGCGCCGCCTGCGTGCTCGGCGCCTGGCTGATGCCGACAGTCTCCTTGGCCTTGTCGGCGAGACTGTCGCTCGGCATCACGGCCTTGAACAGCCTTTGGCGAATCCGGTCGCACACCATCATCACCGCCGAGCAGGTGCTGGCAGTCGAGTTCGAACCGCCGGCAACAGGCGCCGGCGGCAGATCGCTGTCACCCAGGAAGACCGCGACCTTCTCCAGGGGCACGCCGAGCCGCTCGGCCGCGGTCTGGGCGATGACGGTATACGCACCCGTGCCGATCTCGTGGCCGGCGATCTCGACCCGGGTACGGCCGTCACGCTGGAGGCGAACGCGCGCGGCAGAGGGCGCCATCTGCGTCGGATAGCAGGTGGCGGCACAGCCATAGCCGACCAGCCAGTCGCCGTCCGACATCGATTTCGGCTGCGGCGAGCGCTGCGACCAGCCGAACGCCCTGGCGGCCTCGTCGAAGCACGCCATAAATGACCGCGACGTATAGGGCTTGCCGCCGATCGGCTCGACGGTGGTATCGTTGATGCGGCGGAGCTCGACGGGGTCCATGTTCAGCTTCACCGCGAGCTCGTCCATCGCGCTCTCCAGCGCGAAGAGATACGGCACCTCCGGCGGTGAACGCATGAAGCCCGGCGTGTTGCGGTCGGCGCGTACGATCGACACCAGACTGGCGACGTTCGGGCAGGCATAGAGCCGCGTCGTGGTCTTGGTGCCGCCGACGCAATAGGCATCCGGACGCGACGAAACCTCCGCGCCGTCGTGCCTCAAGGCCACCATCTTGCCGTCCCGTCCCGCACCAAGCTTGATCGCATGGCGCGTCTCGGCGCGATGGGTGGCGATGGTGAAACCCTGGTCGCGGGTCGGCACCAGCTTGATCGGCCGGTTCAGGCGTTTGGCAATTCCGGCGATGATGGCGGTCCGCGGCGTCATCGAGCCGCGCGAACCAAAGCCGCCGCCGACATAGGGATTGACGACACGGACCTTGTCGGCATCGATGCCGAGCTGCTCGGCGACACCGTTCTTCAGGCCGTAGACATACTGGCTGCCCTCGTAGATGACGAGCTCGTCGCCCATCCAGGCGCAGCTCGTCGTAAACAGCTCCATCGGATTGTGGTGCTGGGTCGGCGTTTCATAGGAGGCGGTGAGCTTGACCTCGGCCGCGTCGAACGCCTTGGCGAAATCGCCGACCTCCGGGTCTTCCTTGAACTGTGCATTCTGTCCCTTTGCCGCTGCCGTGGTGGTCCCCGGCGAGTCGAAGCTCGCACTCGGCGCCACGGCCGTGTAGCTGACCTTAACGCGATTGGCGGCCTCGCGCGCCGTCTCGTAACTCTCGGCGATGACGACGGCGATGATCTGGCCGTCATGGGCGATGTCGGCCGATTTCAGCGGCTGGATCGTGGTGCCGGCATAGCCGCCATTGCTGAACAGTTTCGATTCCTTCAGCTTCGGAGCGTTCTCGTGCGTGACGATGTCGATCACGCCGCGGACCCGCCTGGCATCGTTGAGATCGAAACTGTCGATGCGGCCCTTGGCGATGGCGCTGGTGACCAGGAATGCGTAGGCAGGATTGTCGAGCGGCATGTCGGACGCATATGTCGCCCGGCCCGTGACCTTTGCGGCCGCATCATAGCGCGGCACGGGCCGGCCCATGTTTGCTTTCGGCTCGGGAGCTGCAGCGGTCATGATCAGATCTCCATCGTTACGGCCTGCTGGAGCGCGCGCGCCACCACGCGCTTGCCGAGCGCGATCTTGAAGCTGTTGTGCCGGCGGCCCCTGGCGTCCGCAAACGCGGCATCGGCCACACGCTTCGTCAGACCGTCGTCGAATTTCTGTCCCTTCAGCAGCGCCTCCGCCTCGCGGGTCCGCCACGGCACGGTGGCGACGCCGCCGAGCGCGACGCGCGCGTCCCTGATCGTGCCGTCCTGCACGTCGAGCGCGACCGCAGCCGACGACAGCGCGAACTCGTAGGACTGCCGGTCGCGCGCCTTGAGATATACCGAGCGCGGCCAGCGGCCGTGAATGGAGAACGCAGAGATCAGCTCACCGGGCCGAAGCGTGGTCTCGATGTCGGGCGTGTTGCCGGGCGCCTTGTGCAAATCTGCGAACGGCAGGCTGCGCGCACCGGACCTGCCGGTGATCTCGACCATCGCATCGAGCGCGATCAACGCCTGGGCGAAATCGCCGGGATAGGTCGCGATGCACTGATCGGACGTACCCAGCACCGCATGCATGCGATTAACGCCATCCATGGCGGCACAGCCCGAGCCAGGATTGCGCTTGTTGCAATTCTCATAGGAGACATCACGGAAATAGCTGCAACGCGTTCGCTGCATCACATTGCCGCCGAGGGTCGCCATGTTGCGCAGCTGGGCGCTGGCGGCGAGCTGCAGGGAATTCGCGATCACCGGATAGTGGCGCTGGATCTCGGCATGCGCGGCCACGTCGGACATCTTGGCGAGCGCGCCCAGCCGTAAGCCGTCACTGCCGGGCTCGATCGCCGACCAGCCCCGCGCCAGCGGACTGATATCGACAATCGCCGCGGGCCGCATCACGTCCAGCTTCATCAGGTCGATCAGCGTGGTCCCGCCCGCGAGCGGCTGCGCCGTAGCCTTGGTCAGCGGATTGTTCGCGGCCGCGGCGGCGCTGAGCACCTGCACGGCCATGTCGGGGTCTGTTGCCCTTTGATACGAAAACGGTCGCATGCGCCTAGCCTTTCATGATCTCGGGCGCGGCCTGCTTCACGGCGGCGACGATATTGGGGTAGGCGGCGCAGCGGCAGATGTTGCCGCTCATGTATTCGCGGATGTCGGCCTCGCTGCCCGCATGCCCCTCCTTGACGCAGGCCACGGCGGACATGATCTGGCCCGGCGTACAATAGCCGCACTGAAACGCGTCGTTGTCGACGAAGGCCTGCTGCATCGGATGCAGATGATCGTCGGTGGCAAGGCCTTCGATCGTGGTGATCTCCTGCCCCTCGGCGGCGAGGGCGAGCGTCAGGCACGACACCACGCGTCGATCGTCGATCAGGACCGTGCAGGCACCACACTGGCCGTGGTCGCAGCCCTTTTTGCTGCCGGTGAGCTTGAGATGCTCCCGCAGCGCGTCGAGCACCGTCGTGCGCGCGTCGATGTGCAGGCGCTTGTCCTTGCCATTGACCCGCAGCGTGACATCGACAGGAAGCACCGAATCCTGGGCGGTCGACGCGCTCGCATCCTGCGCGGCCGCGCGCGCCGTCATGGGGACCAGCGCAGTGCCGGCGGCGCCGGCCATGAACGCGCGCCGATCGAATCCGGACGGTCCGGAACCTGGTTTTTCCGACATGGGAGGGCCTCCGCCGCTTGGAGCAAAAGCAGCGCACGCCTGCACCGCTCATCGGCCCTTAACCTGAAGCAATGAACTCCGTTCCGAACGAGAAAGGGCGACGCAGCAAATGCCGCGTCGCCCCTGCGTCAACTTTTCCTGATCTTGCGCGGGGAACTCCGTCCCGCGGGGTCAATATCCGAGCGCGCAACCATCCTTGCGCGGATCGGAACCGCCGGTGAGCGTGCCCTTGTCCCAGTCGATCCAGATCGCCTGCGCGCCGCCGAGCGGACTGACGACGCTGGTGGTCTTGTGGCCGAGCTTCTTCAGGCCTTCGCCGATATTGGCCGGCACGCTGTCCTCGAGCTGGTATTGGCCTTCGTAGTGCAGGCCGCGCGGCATATCGATCGCCTCCTGCACGTCGCAGCCATAATCGAGGATGTTGGTCACCACATGGGTCTGGCCAACCGGCTGATACTGTCCGCCCATCACCGCGAACGGCATCACGGAACGGCCGCCCTTGGTGAGTAGGCTCGGCATGATCGTGTGCAGCGGGCGCTTGCCGCCGGCGATGCAATTCGGATGGCCGGGCTGGATGCGGAAGCCGCCCGCGCGGTTCTGGAGCAGAACCCCGGTCTTGTTCGAGACGATCGCCGAGCCGAAGGAATGCGCGACCGAGTTGATGAACGAGCAGACGTTGCGGTCCTTGTCCACGACGGTGATGTAGATGGTCGAGGGATTCATCGGCGGCGCGACGTTCGGCAGGTCGAGCATGCCGTCCATGCGGATCTTGTCGATGTGCTCGTTGCAGTATTCCTTGGCGAGGATCTTGGCGACCTCGACCTGCATATGCTCGGGATCGGCGACATGCAGCTCGCGGTGCATGTAGGCGATGCGCGCGGCCTCGGCTTCGAGGTGGAAGCGCTCGATGCTGAGCGGCGCGTATTTCGTCAGGTCGAACCGCGACAGGATGTTCAACATCAGCAGCATGGTGAGGCCGGGTCCGTTCGGCGGGCACTGCCAGACGTCGTAGCCCTTGTACATGGTGCCGATCGGCGTCGTCGTCTCGGTGGTGTGCGCGGCGAAATCGTCGAGCGTGTGCAGGCCGCCGATTCCGCGCAGGGTCTCCACCATGTCTTCCGCGATCGGGCCCTTGTAGAAGGCGTCGCGGCCGTCCTTGGCGATCGCCCGCAGCGTCTTGCCGAGCTCGGCCTGGCGGATGACGTCGCCGGCCACCGGCGGCTTGCCGTGCGGCAGCAGATAGCGCTCGGTGTTGGTACCACCCTTCAACTTCTCGAACTGGTTCTTCCAGTCGAAGGCGATGCGAGGGGCGACGACGTAGCCTTCCTCGGCCGCCTTGATCGCGGGCTGCAGCAGCCGGTCGAAGCCGAACTTGCCGTGATCGCGCAAAACGGTCGCAAAGGCGTCTATCACGCCGGGGATCGAGACCGCATGCGCCGAGGTCAGCGGCACGGAGTTGATCTTGCGCTCGAGATACCAGTCGGCGTTCGCCGCCTTCGGCGCGCGCCCCGAGCCGTTATAGGCGATGATCTTGCCCTCGCCGCGCGGCTGGATCAGCGCAAAGCAGTCGCCGCCGATGCCGGTCGATTGCGGCTCGATCACGCCGAGAATGGCCGAACCCGCGACGGCCGCGTCCACCGCCGTGCCGCCCTCGCGCAGCACCTCGATCGCGGCGAGCGACGCCTGCGGATGCGAGGTCGCCACCATCGCGTTGGTGGCGTGGACCGTGGACCTGCCGGGGAAATGGAAGTTTCTCATCGAATTCTTTGCTCTCATTGGGCGGATGGCGCGGATGGCGCGCCGGCTCGGAAAACCGGGCCTACATGACACATTCCGGCCGGCCGGGGCAATGCTGGCATGCCAGGGAAATGGCTGCCATCCGCTGGGAATAGAGCTGCTCGTTGCGGGTTTTCCGGGCTGGCTCCGCCTGCTAAACGGGCGCCATGATTTGCAAGGTCGCCGCCTTCTACCAATTCGCTGCCCTGCCCGATTACCGCGAGCTGCGGGAGCCGCTGCGCGCGTTCTGCGCAGGCCTGGCGCTGAAGGGCAGCGTGCTACTCGCGCAGGAGGGTATCAACGGCACCGTCGCGGGCCCGGGCGAGGCGATCGAAGCGCTCACCCATGAGCTCGCGCACGGCGACATGTTCGGCGGCAGGTTGAACAATCTCGAACTGAAGTTCTCGACCGCCGAGACAATGCCGTTCGGCCGGCTCAAGGTGCGGCTGAAAAAGGAGATCGTCACGCTGGGGGACGAAACCGCCGATCCGACGCGGCAGGTCGGCACCTATGTCGATGCGGCCGAATGGAACGCGCTCATCGAGGCGCCCGACACGCTGGTGCTCGACACCAGGAACGCCTTCGAGGTGGCGATGGGGACGTTCGACGGCGCGCTCGACCCGGGCATCAGGAGTTTTGGCCAGTTCAAGGATTTTGCGGCTGAGCAGCTCGATCCCACCAAACACCGCAAAATCGCGATGTTCTGCACCGGCGGCATCCGCTGCGAGAAGGCGAGCGCGCATCTGCTCGCGCGCGGCTTTGCCGAGGTCTATCATCTCAAGGGCGGCATTCTCAAATATCTGGAAGAGGTGCCGGAGGCCGAGAGCCGCTGGCGCGGCGAATGCTTCGTGTTCGACGAGCGCGTCGCGCTCGGCCATGGTTTGCAGCAACTTGGTTTGCAACAACCTGATTTGCAGGAATGTGGATTACGCGAACGGGACAAGGACGCGGCACGTGACGAATGAGATCAAGACGCTCGGCGAGCGCATCGACACGCTGGAGACGCGCCTCGCCTATCAGGACGACGCGATCGAGACGCTGAACCAGACCATCACCGCGCAGTGGAAGCAGATCGACGCGCTGACGCGGAGAATCGCAGAGCTCGGCGAGCGGCTGCAGGAGGCCGAGGCGAATGCGCCGGGAGCCGCCAATGAGCGTCCGCCGCATTATTGAGCGGGTTACTGACCGGACGCCTTGAGCAGGAGGTTGCTCACCTCGCCCGACATCATCAGCCGGTTGCGCCCGGCCTCCTTGGAGGCATAGAGCGCCTGGTCGGCGGCCTCGATCAGCGAGACTACGCCGGCCGTGCGCTCCAGCGCCGGCCGGCAAGCAGCACCGCCGAGCGAAGCGGTGACGCAGCCAGCCACATGGTTGCTGGTGTGGACCAGGCCCGCATCACGGATCGCCCGTCGAATCCGGTCGCCGATCAGGGCGCAGCCCGCAGCGTCGGTGTTCGGCAGCAGCATGGCAAACTCCTCGCCGCCGTAGCGCGCCGCCAGATCGCCGGAACGATGCATCTCGGCGGCGATGATCTGGGCTACCTGCCGGAGGCAGGCATCGCCCGCGGGATGGCCGTATTCGTCGTTGTAAGACTTGAAGTGGTCGACGTCGATCATCAGCAAAGAGAGGCTGGAGCGCTCGCGATAGGCACGCGCCCACTCCTCCTTCAATCGTTCATCGAAGCGGCGGCGATTGGCAAGCCCGGTGAGGCTGTCCTCGATCGCGAGCGTTTCCAGCCGGGTCTCGAGCTTCTTCTGCTCGGTGATGTCGCGCGAGATCGCGACCACGCCGTCCACGCGGCCATTCTCCTTGCGGGTCACCCGCATGGTCGATTCGAGCCAGACTTCGGCGTTCTGCCGGTGCGCGTTGCGGTAGGTGACGCGCACCTCCTCCTTCTCGCCGCGTTTCATGGCGTCGACGAGAGCCTGCACCTGCGGCCGGTCGTCCGCGTGAATGCCGGCGAGCGCCAGGGTCCCGATCAGCTGATTCGCGCGCCAGCCGACGACGCCAATCGACGATGGCGAGACATAGCGCAGCCGCTCGTCGAGCCCGATACGCGTCACCATGTCGCTGGAGCCTTCGGCAAGAAGTCGGAAATGCGCCTCCTTCTCAACCAGCGCGGCCGCCATGCTCTGGCCCCGTTGCAATTGCCGCACCAGCACCGCACCGATGATCGCGATCAGCATGACCAGCGCGAGCACGTAGAGCATGCGAGAGGTCGCCGCAGAGCGCCAGGGCGCCAGCAGTTCGGCCTTATCGACGGTGGCGAGCAGGACCAGCGGATAGCGGCCAGAGCGCTTGAAGAAGCTGACCCGGTCGGCGCCGTCGAGCGGCGACTTGAAATGATAGGCGCCGCCCGGCCGCTGCAGGCTGGCGTCGCGGAACAGCGGCGTATCGGCAACGCTGCGACCGACGAACCTGTCGTTGCTCGGGTTGCGCGCGATGATCAGGCCGTCGCCGTGCGTCAACGCCACCGAGCTGTTGCGGCCGATCTCGAACTGTTCGTAGAAATGCGAGAGATATCCCGAGCTGATGGTCGCGAGCACCACGCCGCCGAACCTGCCGTCGGGCTTGTTGAAACGGCGCGACAAGGTGACGACCCATTCGCCGTCGAGCAGGCTCTTCACGGGCCGGCCGACATGGGGCTCCCGTTTCGGCGAGAGCTGGTGATACCGGAAGAACGCGTCGTCGTTGAGGGTCGAGCCGATCGTGCCGGGCGAGGTCAACCAGTTGCCGCGGTCGTCGATGATGGCGAGGCTGTGGATGCGCTCTATCGCCTTCTTGCGCGCCTCCAGCAGGGTTCTGAGCTTGGCGATCGTGGCCGGCTCGGCGCCGTCCATCTCCAGCCGGCTGACGACACCGACGACGCCTGAATCCAGCAGATCGAGGCTGTCCTCGGCATGCTGCGTCAGCGAGCGAGCAACATTCGCCATCTCGGTCTCGGCACCCTTGAGCACCGCGTCGCGCGCCGCCCATTCCCGCCAGCCGCTGACGCCGAGAATGGCCACGCAGGTCAGCGCCACGAACGCAGCCGCCCGCAGCGGCAGGCGGCTCCATCCGGCTCTTTGGGTCACAGCGCTCATGCAGCAGAAATCTCCGATCGCCGGAACTTCTGCCGCTTCTGTTATTGAACTCTGAAACGTCGGGATAAATATGCAGTGATGTCCCCGGTTTTCCGTAGTCGTACGGACGCCGGACTCAGCGCATCGCTAACAAGGCATTAGCAAACCTATCGGAATCCGGCGCACCCGCCGCTAGCTGAAGATGGCCTTAACCTTGTCCCAGAGCGAGGGATTGTCGGCCTCCGCATCGGCCTTCGAGGGCGTCGGCTGGGCGGCGCTCACGGGATCGGATGCCGGGAAGGTATCCTTCAGCCCCGCGTCGAGCTTGGCGTGGCGGTCGGCGGCGAGGGCTTCGTGCAGATCGTCGGCGTGCTTGTCATGCGGCGCGGGATTGAATGTCTCAGCCATGGTCTCGTCCTCCGTTGGCTGGTCAACGCGGTCCAATTGCGCTTGGTTCCCCTGTTCCGCTTCGGGCCGTGGCGGTGTATCAGGAGCCGTAACCATCTTCAGGACCGTTCGTGCCCCAGTCTGCGACAAAACCCTTCATCGACGTCCTCTCCGGCCAGCGGCAGGTCGTTCCGCCGGCCTGGATGATGCGGCAGGCCGGCCGTTACTTGCCGGAATATCGCGAGGTGCGCGCCAGGGCCGGCGGCTTCCTCGACCTCTGCTTCAACCCGGAGCTTGCCGCGGAGGTGACGCTGCAACCGATCCGGAGGTTCGGCTTCGATGCGGCGATCATCTTCTCCGACATCCTGGTGATCCCCTATGCGCTCGGTCGTTCCGTGCGCTTCGAGGTCGGCGAGGGTCCGCGGCTCGAACCGCTGGATGATCCCGCCAAGGTCGCGACACTGGCGACGCAAGCCGATTTCGGCAAGCTCGCGCCGGTGTTCGAGGCCCTCAAGATCGTGCGCGGGGCGCTCGATCCCAGGATCGCGCTGATCGGCTTCTGCGGCGCCCCGTGGACGGTGGCGACCTACATGGTCGCCGGCCAGGGCACGCCCGACCAGGCGCCGGCGCGGATGATGGCCTACCGGCATCCGGAGGCGTTCGCAGCTATCATCGACGTGCTGGTCGAGAACTCGATCGAATATCTGCTGGCGCAGCTTGCGGCCGGCGCCAACGCCTTGCAGATCTTCGACACCTGGGCCGGCGTGCTGCCACCCGCCGAATTCGCGCGCTGGTCGATCGAGCCGACCCGGCGCATCGTCGAAGGCGTGCGCGCCAAGATGCCGGACGCGAAGATCATCGGCTTTCCGCGCGGCGCCGGCGCGCAACTGCCCGGGTTCGTCGAGGCGACCGGCGTCAACGCGGTCAGCATCGACTGGACCGCGGAGCCGGCCTTCATCCGCGAGCGCGTGCAGAGCAAGGTTGCGGTTCAGGGCAATCTCGATCCGCTGGTGCTGATCACAGGCGGCGCGGCGCTCGACCGCGCGGTCGACAACACGCTGGCGAATTTTGCGCAAGGGCGGTTCATCTTCAATCTCGGCCACGGCATCCAGCCGGAAACACCGATCGCCCATGTCGAGCAGATGCTAAAGCGCGTGCGGGGCTGATTTATTTTGCGCCTGGGGAGCGGGAAAACAAAAAAGTGCGAAAACAACCCCATGCACAGTAGAGAGATCACGCCCGATCAATGACTTAGGGCGGACCGAAATCAGATGCTTCGTCATCGCATCAGGTCGCGCCAACATTTGACCCGTCGGGCAAAACAGGCGCATGATGCCATCATCGCAGCGCTGTCCCCCTCGTCATTGCGAACCTGCGGGAAAACTTACCGCGGCCGGCTGCGCTCGATGATCTCGGCGGCGCCCCTGGCCAGCAGATCCAGTCCCACCGCACGGCCTAGTTCGCGGGGACGATTGGCGGGACCCGAACGCAAGGCTTCGATGATGGAGTTGCCGGAGAGATCGAGCACGGACGCGGTGAGCGACATCTGATCGCCCGCAATGGTCGAAAAGCCCGCCACCGGCGAATTGCAATGGCCGTTCAGCACCCACAGCACCTCGCGCTCGGCATCGGCGCAGGCGTGAGCAGCGGGATCGTCGATCGATGCGAGAATGCGACGCGTCTGCCAGTCCTGTGCCGCGCATTCGACCGCGACGATGCCCTGCCCCGCTGCCGGCAGCATTTCCGCCGCGGAGAATTCGTAGCCGACGCGATGGGAAAGGCCGACGCGGTCGAGGCCGGACCGCGCCATGATCAGCGCGTCCGCAGGCCCCACCGCGTCGCCATCCGGCAGGCGCTGCTTCTCGCCATTGTCGAGTTTCCGCACGCGCGTGTCGGCGGCGCCGCGGAAGTGGATGATCTCGACGTCGGGAAACAATCGCCGCGCGTAGGCGGCGCGGCGGACCGCGTTGGTGCCGATCTTGAAACCCTTGCCACGCGACTGGCGCAATGCCTCCAGCGTCACGCCGTTGCGCAGGACTAGTGCGTCATTGGGAGGATCGCGCGAGAGCGTGGCGCCGATCACGAGGCCGGGCGTGTCTTCGTTGCCGGGCATGTCCTTCAGCGAATGCATCGCCGCATGGAGCTCGCCCGACAGCACGGCGGCGCGGATCTGCGCCACGAAGGCACCGCCCTTGCCGCCATGGGGCAGCAGCTTGCTGGTCTGGTCGAGATCGCCCGTGGTGTCGAACTTGACGATCTCGACGTCGAGATCGGGCATGGCAGCGGTCAGGCGGCGCGCGATCTCTTCCGTCTGTGCCAGCGCCATCGCGCTCTTGCGTGTGCCGATCTTGAATCGCGTAGCCAAGCCCAAATCCTCTCAAGACGCGAGTTTACCGCGCATCCTCCAATATCATGTCGGAGGCCTTTTCGGCGATCATGATGATCGGCGCGTTGGTGTTCCCCGACACGAGATCGGGCATGATCGAGCCGTCGACGATTCGGAGGCCTTCGAGGCCCCTCACCTTCAGCCGCTGATCGACCACCGCGAGCGCATCATTGCCCATACGACAGGTCGAGGTCGGATGGTAGATGGTGCTGCCCCGCTCACGGCAATAATCCAGCAGCTCGGCATCCGTGGACACCTTCGCTCCGGGATCGTATTCGTCGACCACGAACGGCTTCAGCGCCGGTGCATGCAATATGTTGCGCAGGATCTTCAGGCCTTCCACGTTGGTGGTGCGGTCGGTCTCGGTCGACATATAGTTGATGCGGATCTCCGGCGGCACTGTCGGGTCGGCGCTTTTGATGCGCAAGGACCCGCGGCTTTCGGGACGGAGCTGGCACACCGACGCCGTGAAGCCGGAGAAACCATGAAGCTTCTCACCCATCTTGTCGGTCGAGAACGGCAGGAAATGGACCTGGATGTCCGGCGAGGCCAGCCGCGGACTGGTCTTGAAGAACGCGCCCGCCGTGCCGGCCGCGATCGTCAGCCAGCCTTTGCGGAACAGCGCATAGCGCGCACCGGCCATCGTGCGGCGGAGCGGATGATTGACGGTGTCGTTCAGCGTGATCTTCTGCGAGCAGCGCATCACGATGCGCACCTGCATGTGGTCCTGGAGATCGTGCCCGACGCCCGGCGCGTCCAGCACGACATCGATGCCGTGCCTGCGCAGGAGGTCGCCGGGGCCGACGCCGGAGAGCTGGAGCAGCTGCGGCGAGTTGTAGGCGCCGCTCGACAGCACGACCTCCTTGCGCGCGCGGGCGCGGCGCAAATTGGCGCCCTGACGGTATTCAACGCCGACCGCGCGGCGGCCCTCGAACAGCACGCGCTGGCCGAGCGCGCCAGTTTCGATCTTGAGATTGCCGCGGGCCTTGGCGGGGCCGAGATAGGCCACAGCCGTCGAGGCGCGGCGGCCATTGCGGGTCGTGGTCTGGAACAGGCCGACACCTTCCTGCGTGGCGCCGTTGAAATCAGGATTGTAGGGCAGGCCGGTCTCGACCGCGGCGTCGATGAAGGCCTTCGACAGCGGATCGGTCACGACCATGTTGGACACCGGCAGCGGGCCGCCGCTGCCGTGATATTGATCGGCGCCGCGCGACTGGTTCTCGGCTTTCTTGAAATAGGGCAGCACGTCGTCATAGCCCCAGCCGGCGTTGCCGCGCTGACGCCATCTGTCGTAATCCTCGTGCTGACCGCGGACATAGAGCAGACCGTTGATCGAGCTCGATCCGCCCAGCGTCTTGCCGCGCGGCTGGAACACCTGGCGGCCCTTCAGCTCGGGCTCCGGCTCGGTCTGGTACATCCAGTTGACGGTCTTTTCCTTGAACAGCTTGCCGTAGCCGAGCGGCACGTGGATCCAGATGTTGGAATCCTTCGGGCCTGCCTCGAGCAGCAGCACGCTGTGCTTGCCGTTCGCCGACAGCCGGTTGGCGAGCACGCAGCCCGCAGAGCCGGCACCGACGATGATGTAGTCGAATTCAGGATCGGAGGGCGTCAGGGAGGAAGTTGCGTTCATGCGCTACTTTTCTTTTTTGTTGGTGGGGGCGTTTCCAATCATCACTTAGCACGATCATGCGGCGACGCGCAGCGCCTCGACCAGCGACCTGAACGCACGGGCATATTCCGCACCCGCCCTTGCGATATCGGCGCGTCCGGCGCAGGCGACGGCGGCCTCCGTCACCGCGCCGAGCAGCAGCCGGGCCAGCGGCTCGACCGGCTGCCGCGCGATCAGGCCGGCCTCCATCGCCGCCGCGATCGCACGCGGCAGCTTGCCCCCGAAATGTTTGGCGTCGATCTCGCGCCAGCGCTCCCAGCCGAGCACGGCCGGGCCATCGCGCAGGATGATCTGACCGGTCGGGCCTTTGGCGGTCGCGGCGAAATAATGCTGGGTGCCTGCGACCATCGCGGCAAGCACGTCCTTCTCGGCACGGGCCGTGCTGTCGATCTCCACGACGAGGTCGCGCGAGACCTCGTCGAACACCGCCTCGAACACCGCCTCCTTGGTCTTGAAGTGATGATAGACCGCGCCCTTGGCGACGTGGGCGGCTTCGGCGATCTCGTCCATCGTCGTCGCGGCAAAGCCTTGCGTCCCGAACAGGCGGCGCGCCGCCGTCAGGATCGCCTCCGATGTCGCAGCCCGCCGCTCCGCCTGTTTTGCCATGGGTCTGCTGTAGTCGAAATGGACCAGGACAGCCAGTTGACTTTTCGACTGCCGGTCGGTATTTACCGACCAATAGTCGGTTTGCTCGTGAGGTGCGCCATGCCGAGCCGTGATGTCGTCGAAGCTTTCGCCAAACGATTGGAGGACGGGGATTTCGTCGGAGCGATCCTCGACTACTACACGCCAGACGCCGCTACCCATGAAAACCAGGGCGACCCCGTGGTCGGACGCGACAAGCTCGCGGCCAAGGAGCGCGGCGTGCTGGCAGCCTTCAAGGAGGTCAGGGCCGTGCGCATCGGGCCAAGCCTGATCGAAGGCGACCATGTCGCTACGCGCTGGAGATTCAGCTTCACCAATGCCGAAGGCATCATCCGAACGTTGGATGAGATCGCATGGCAGACGTGGCGGGGCGATGAGCTCGTCGAGGAACGCTTTTATTACGACCCCAAGCAGATGGGGCGGTGATGCCTAGAGCAAAGCTGTCATCGCCCGGCTCGACCGGGCGATCCAGTATTCCGAGACAGGTGTGATTGATCTGATAGACCGCAGCGTACTGGGTGCCCCGCCGGACCCTGTCATCGGGCTCGCCGAAGGCGAACCCCCGGTGGCGGGGCATGACAGTGAATTGGTGGCGAACACCGAGCCGCCGTCACAACCGTAATGCGGGGCGCCGCATTTGTATCGATTTGTTATCGAACGACGCCACGAACACGCAGAAGTGGTCACAGCAATCATCGCAAGCTTGCGATAATTCATAGTTCGTCAAAGGTTTGCAGCGAAGTCTCCGGACCGGGCCGGACAAGCGGCCCATGCTGCTAGGCTCTGGAATGCGGACTCAAACGACCAGCTATTTCGCGCGGCTGTTCGCCGGCGATCTGTCGGCCTTTGGCGGTCCCGTAACCGACGAAGCCGTCGCCGGCCATATCCGCGCCGAACAGATGTCGCAGGTGCTCGGCTATTCGGTTGGCATCATGCTGGCCAATGCCTGCAACGCCGGGGTACTCGTCGTCGCGCTGTGGCATTCGCCGGACTTGAAGCTGGCCTTGATCTGGGCCGCCATCGTGGCGGGCGCCGCGATCGCGTTCGGCCTGCAATCCCATGCCGCGCGCCGCATCACCAAACCGCAATTCGTCTCGCGCCGGGCCATGCATCGGCTGGTGCGCAATGCTTTCATCCTCGGTGCCGCCTGGGGCGCCGTTCCGGTCGCATTCTTCGCCAATGCCTCAACGGGCGGGCAGCTCGTCATCACCTGCCTTTGTTCGGGGATGCTGGCAGGGGGCGCGCTGGCCTTCGCCACAATCCCGATCGCGGCGATCGCATTCACGGCCCCGATCTTCGCTGGCATCGCGATCTGCCTCGGCAGGAATGGCGATCCGGCGTTTCTGCTGATCGCCTTCCTGGTGGTGGTCTACGGATCGGTGCTGCTGCGCAGCGTGTTCGTCAATTCGATCTCGTTCGCACGGCGCGTGATGCGGCAGATCGAGGCTGAGCGTACGGTGCGGCAGGATCCGCTGACCCATCTGCCCAATCGCGTCGCCTTCAACGAAACGCTCGATGCAGCCTTGAAGCGGTTCGCTCTGTCCGGCGAGGAATTCGCAGTCCTTCTGCTCGATCTCGATCGTTTCAAGGAGGTCAACGATAAGTTCGGCCATCCCGCCGGCGACGAGTTTCTGGTCCAGATCGCGAGCCGCCTGCAACGCTGCACCCGCGCGGCCGAGCATGTCGCACGCATCGGCGGCGACGAGTTCGCGCTGGTGATGGCCAATCTGGCGCGGCCGGAGGATGCGCTCGAGATCGCCGACCGCTTCGTCGCGGCCTTCAACGAACCGTTCCAGACCGAGGGCCGCCAGATCGTCGGCGCGACCAGCGTCGGCATCGTGCTGGCGCCGCGTGACGGCAGCACGCAACTCGACATCATGAAGAACGCCGACACCGCACTCTACCGCGCCAAGAACGCCGGACCCGGCACGGTGTGTTTCTTCGAGGAAGCCGACGACCGCTCGTCACGCGACCGCAAGGCGCTGCAATCGGATCTGGAAGGCGCCATCGCCAGGGACGAGCTGTTCCTGGTGTTCCAGCCCTTTCTCGACCTCAACGGCAACCGCATCACCGGGTTCGAGGCGCTGCTGCGTTGGCAGCATCCCCAGCGCGGACTGGTGCCGCCGAGCGAGTTCATTCCGATCGCCGAGGAAACCGGGCTGATCCACGAGATCGGCGAATGGGTCGTCCGCCGCGCCTGCGCGACGGTTGCCGAGTGGCCCGAAGAGATCAGGGTCGCCGTGAATTTCTCGGCCGCGCAGTTTCACAACAACGGCCTCCTCCAGATCATCGTGCAGGCACTTGCGGACGCGAAGATCGCCCCGCACCGGCTCGAGATCGAGATCACGGAATCGATGCTGCTGTCGAAATACGCCTCCGCCGCGTCGGTCCTCAACGCGCTGCTGGAGCTCGGCGTCACCGTGGCGCTCGACGATTTCGGCACCGGCTTCTCCTCGCTGACCTATCTGCGCAAGCTCCCGTTCAGCCGCATCAAGATCGACCAGTCCTTCATCCGCGACATGCTGGTGCAGCCGGACTGCGCCGCGATCGTGAAATCGGTGATCGGGCTCGCGCGCGACCTGCGCATCGGCGTGGTCGCGGAAGGCGTCGAGACCGCCGACCAGCTCGAATATCTGCGCCAGATCGGTTGCGACGAAGTTCAGGGTTATCTCATCAGCCGGCCGGTGTCGGCGGATCAGGTTCTGCCGCTGCTGGATCCGAAGAAGCTTCGGGCGACTTACGCGGCATAGCCTAGACCATCATGTGTGCTTGATGCCTCAGGTGCTCTCGCAGCGCGTGAGCTGCACCGTGCGGCACACCGAATGCGCGCGATCTGCCCTTAACCTATGTGAAAGAGCGCCGCACGAAGCACTCGACATAATCCGCGCAATGCGGAATCAGGAACGATGCGGCATCCTTGAAGTTGACGGGACACCCCTAACCCATTGAGGTCCAAAGTGAACAGAGCGCCGGACGGGAGAGTGGCCCCGAACGACACCCCCCGTCACGTCGTGATGGTTGTCGAAGACGACATCTGGATACGCCTGATGATCTCCGACGAGCTGCGCGGTGCAGGTTTCGAGGTGATCGAATGCGGCAGTGCCGACGAAGCCATTGACCTGTTGCGCGGTGGAACACGGGTTTCGACTGTTTTCAGCGATATCAGGCTTCCCGGCTCAATCAACGGCCTTGGCTTGGCAAAAACGGTGAGGCAAGAATTTCCCGACCTGCCGATCCTGTTGGCATCCAGCGATCTGCCGCGGGACGACAGCACGCTGCATGATGGCTTCTTTGCGAAGCCCTACGATCCTCGCACCATAGTCGAGGCGATCCGATCTGTCGTCGCCAGGAACGGGTCGGGTGCCAGCCCGTTACCGCTCCATGACCGATTTAAGCAGCACTCCGGCGACCCGTACGATCCTGCTGGCTGAGGATGAAGTTTTCATCCGAATGCCGATCGCGAAGCATTTGCGCGAATGTGGGTATCGGGTGATTGAAGCCGTGACGGCCCATGAGGCGATCGACGTTCTCGATCACGCGGATTTCGCGATCAATGCCGTGATCACCAATTTAGCATTGGCGGGCGACGGCTTCGGTATCGCGAAGTGGGTCCGAGAGCACAGGCCGGAGCTGACGGTGTTACTTACTGGCACACCCGAGCGATCCGTCGATGTAGCCGCCGGACTTTGCAGAGAGAGCTCAGGACGTGGAGCCGTTGACCCGCAGCTGCTGCTGAGAAGAATTCGCTGGCTGCTCGCCAACCGAAATCGACCCGTGCCGGGCCGAGGCGCACAGCGAGCGGTGTGAATGAGCGCGCATCGACCCTATTCGGCCGCAGCGTTTGGCGATTGTTCGGCGCAGAGCTCGCGGACGTGATCCGAAAGTTTTGCGACGTCGTAGGGTTTCTCCCATCGGGGCACGTGCTCGAAGCGGTGCGGAATGGCGTCGGCCCCATAGCCCGTCGCGAAAACAAAAGGCTTGCCGGCGCGCGTGAGCTTGTCAGCCATCGGATAAGCCGAATCTCCTCGCAGATTGATGTCAATCACCGCGACGTCGAAAGCAGGATGCTGAATTGCCATCGCGTCCGGCAGCTCGGAGACGGGACCGATTACCTGGAACCCGAGCGACCGTAGCGACCGCGCCAGATCATCCCCGAGGAAGTACTCATCCTCGACGATGAGAACGCGGCAAACAGTTGGCTGCCCGTGGCTGGTCATTGGCTTCACTCGCGGCACAGAGCCGCGGCGGATCAACACTCATGAGGCAGACGGGTTCCTGCAGTCCCTGTCGGATAGTGAACCGGTCAGATCGCATCCGCCCGGAGCAGTGTGTCTACGGTGATGGTGCCGCGGGCGCGCGAAACGCAGGCGCAGATCTTCTGGTTGCTTTGCTTCTGATGGTCGCTGAAGAAGACATCGCGATGGTCGATCTCGCCGTCGACGGCGACCACGTCGATGGCGCACAGGCCGCATTCGCCGCGCTTGCAATCGTACATGACGTCGTGGCCGCTGGCGTTGAGGACATCAAGCATCGAGCGCTCGCGTGGGATCTCCAGCTCGACATCGGAGCCTTTCAGGCGCACGCGAAAAGTCTCGGTCGGCAACGTGCCGCTCGAACCGAACGTCTCGTAGCGGAGATCGGGGAGTGGATGGCCGGCGCCGATCCAGGCATGGCGCGCAGCATCCAGCATCCGCATCGGGCCGCAGAACAGCGCCAGCGCATCCTTGGGCACCGATGCGAACAGGGCGTCGAGATCGAGCCGCTTGCCCTCATCGCTGGCGTGAACGACCAGGCGATCACCGAGCGTTGCGGCGAGATCGTCGAGATAGGCGGCCTCGGTGCGCGAGCGCACCGCGTAATGCAGCGTGACATCGGCGCCGCGCCGCGACAGCGCCTGTGCGGCACCGAGGATCGGGGTGATGCCGATGCCGCCGGCGATCAGGCAGTAGTTCTGGCGTGCCCAGTCAACCGCGAGCAGCGACGCCGGCGTCGTGATGTCGAGCCGCGCGCCCGGCTGCAACGACCACATATAGCGCGAGCCGCCACGCGAATCCTCGGCACGGCGCACCGCGATCCTTAAACCCCGCGACGAAGCTTCCCCGACCAGCGAATAGGACCGCGTCTCCGGCTGCCCGTCGATGGTGACGCTGATATTGATGTGGCTGCCGACCGGATAGGCGGCGCCGTCGAACTGGTCCGGCCGGATCAGGAATTCGCGGATGCCCGGCGCGAGATCGCGCGTCGACACAAGCGTCGCCGGACTCCAGGTTTCGATGAAGCGCATGGCACTCCCCTCTCAATCGGTTGCGGACTTGATCAGCGCGAGCGCCGGCAGCAGGTCGAGATGGGTCCGGTTGCGCAGTGCAAGCCGCAGATTGCGCACCGCGAGCCGCGCATGCTCGCGCATGACCGCTTCGGCGCGAGCGCCTTCGCGGTTCTCGATCGCGTCGATCACGACGCGGTGGTGCTCCTGCCCGATGATCAGGATCTGCTGCGCCTCGGGCAGCGCCGATTGCGCCATCACGAAACCGCTCGGGGATGCAAACGGCAGCGCCGAGGCGCGGTCGATCTGCCGGATCAGCGGCGGGCTGCGCGACAATTCCGTGAGCAGTGCGTGGAAGCGCGCGTTCAGCGTGACATAGGACGAGAACGCGTCGACCGAGATCGGGACCTGGCGCAACAAGTCGTCGATCGCGGCAAGGCATTCCTTCAGCGGCTCGAGCTCGCGCGCGGAGACACCGCGCTCGGCTGCAAAACGCGCGGCGAGGCCTTCCAGCGTGCCGCGCAGCTCGATGGAATCGGAGATGTCGCGCTCGGAGAACGCCTTCACCATGAAGCCGCCGGAGGGAATCGCCTCGAGCAGGCCCTCCTCCTCCAGCCGCACCAGCGCCATGCGCACCGGGGTGCGCGAGGCGCCGGTGGTCTCGACCGCCTGGAGCTCGGAGATGCGCTCGCCGGGGCGCAACGAGCCCGAGAGGAGCTGGTCGCGCAGCGCGAGCTGCGCCTTCACGGTCTGCGAGACGGAGCGGTCGACCTCACGCTCGGCCATGTCGGCTTACTCCGCGGCCTGAAGATGCTGCGGCGGGTTTTCCTTCGCCATCATCTTGTCGATCAGCTTGCGCGTCCACATCGCGCCGGCGTCGATGTTGAGATTGTAGAAGATGCGATCGGGGTTCTCGTCCATCGCGCGCTGCTGCGCCTCGAGGATCAGCTCGTCCTCGTGGAAAATGCCGGAGACGCCCTCGCGGATCTCGGAGGTGATGCGCTGCTCGCCGAGCTGATAATTGCGCACGAAGGCCCAGAAATAGTGGCAGGTCTTCTCGGTCTCCGGCGTGATGGTGTTGAGCACGAAGCCGTTGACGCCCTGCGAGCGGTCGCCTTCGGGCGCGCCGGTGCCGGTCGGCGCCACGCCGACGTCGATGGCAATGGTGCACGGCGCCTCGAAGCGGATGATCTGCCAGCGGTCGACGAGACCGGATTTGCCGAGCTGCTTGGCCCAGAACGGCGGCGCCTCGATGCCGCGCATCCAGCGCGTCACCGTGACAGTCTTCTCGCCATGGGTGACGTCGAACGGCGCCTCTGCGACCGCCTCGTTGCCGATGGACGAGCCGTGCACGAACGTCTCGTGTGTGAGGTCCATGAGATTGTCGAGCACGAGGCGATAGTCGCAATTGACGTGGATGGTCTTGCCGTCGCCGGCCCAGGCCGGGTCGTGATTCCAGTGCAGGTCGGGCACCAGCGCGGGATCGGCCAGCGCGGGATCGCCCATCCAGAGCCAGATGTAGCGGTGACGCTCGACCACGGGATAGGCGCGCACGCAGGCCGACGGGTTGATGGTCTCCTGCGACGGCATGAAGGTGCAGCGCCCCTGCGCATTGTACTTCAGGCCGTGATAGCCGCAGACGACGGTGTCGCCTTCGAGCCGGCCCTTGGACAGCGGCACCAGGCGGTGCCAGCAGGCGTCCTCCAGCGCAGCCACCGAGCCATCGGCCTTGCGGTACATCACCACGTGCTTGCCGCAGATCGTCCGCGGCAGCAGTGCCGGCTTGACGTCGGCGTCCCAGGCAGCGGCATACCAGGCGTTCATCGGGAAGGGTTTTGTCACCGGTCTCACTCCCAACGCTTGTGGATACGTTATGTATACAATAGCGGAGGAGCGAAATCGTTCAAGGGCCGATATGTCGTATTATAATACCGTTCTCTCGGATCGTGTATACAAACCGTTGTCATCCCCCGCGAAAGCGGGGAATCCAGTACTCCGCGGCGGTCGTTGGTTCACTCAACTGGCGCCACGGCGTACTGGATCACCCGCTTTCGCGGGTGATGACACCTGTTGATGCGGCGAGTCTCCCTCCAGGAGGAGCAGTGGCAGCGGCGCTTTGGCTCGACGACTACGCCCCGAACACCTTCGCCAACCCTGCCTGAGCCTCCTGCTGAATCGCCTTCAGGTGCTCGGGGCTGCGGAAGCTTTCTGCATAGATCTTGTAGACGTCCTCGGTGCCTGACGGCCTGGCGGCGAACCAGCCGAAATCGGTTTCGACCTTGATGCCGCCGAACGGCTGGCCATTGCCCGGCGCCTTGCTCAGCGTGGCGCGGACGGGATCGCCGGCGAGATCCTTCAGGCCGAGCTGCTCCGGCGTGACGGACTTCAGGATGTTCTTCTGCGGCGTGGTGGCGGCGACGTCGATGCGTGCGTAATGGGGCATGCCGAACTCGGCAGTGAGGTCGTTGAAGAGCTGGCTCGGATCGCGGCCGGTCTTCGCCATGATCTCGGCCGCGAGCAGGCCGAGGATGATGCCGTCCTTGTCGGTCGTCCATACCGTGCCGTCGCGGCGCAGGAACGAGGCGCCTGCACTCTCCTCGCCGCCGAAACCGAAGCCGCCCGTGAGGAGACCGTCGACAAACCATTTGAAGCCGACCGGGGTCTCGACCAGCTTGCGGCCGAGTTTTTTCGCGACGCGGTCGATGATCGAGCTCGACACCACGGTCTTGCCGATCGCGGCGTCCTTGCCCCAGTTCGGGCGGTGCGCGAACAGATAGAAGATCGCGGTCGCGAGATAATGGTTCGGATTCATGAGGCCGCCGGTGCGCGTCACGATGCCGTGGCGGTCCGCGTCGGTGTCGTTGGCAAAAGCGACGTCGAAGCGGTCGCGCATCGCGATCAGGCTCGCCATCGCATAAGGCGAGGAACAGTCCATGCGGATCTTGCCGTCCCAGTCCACCGTCATGAAGCGGAACGTCGGGTCGATCGCCTCGTTCACCACGGTCGCCTTCAGGCCGTAGCGCTCGATGATCGGATGCCAGTAGTCCACGGCGGCGCCGCCGAGCGGATCGATGCCGATATTGACGCCGGCGGATTTGACCAGGTCGAGATCGACCACGTTGCCGAGATCGGCGACATAGGGTGTGACAAAGTCATAGGCGTGGACGTTCGCGGCTTTGCGTGCCCTGGCGTAATCGATGCGCTTCACGCCCTTGAGGCCGTCGGCGAGATAGGCATTGGCGCGCTTCTCGATCACGGAGGTCGCATCGGTGTCGGCCGGTCCGCCATGCGGCGGATTGTATTTGTAGCCGCCGTCCTCGGGCGGATTGTGCGACGGCGTGACGACGACGCCGTCGGCAAGGCCCGAGGTGCGGCCCTTGTTGTAGGTCAGGATCGCGTGCGAGATCACCGGCGTCGGCGTGTAGCCGCCATCCTTGTCGATCATGATGTCGACGCCGTTGGCCGCGAACACCTCGACGGCGCTGACGAGCGCGGGCTCGGCCAGCGCATGAGTGTCGATGCCGATAAAGAGCGGACCGGTCAGCCCCTTTTCACGTCGGTAATCACAGATTGCCTGCGTCGTCGCGAGGATGTGGCCCTCGTTGAAGCTGATCTTGAACGAGGTGCCGCGATGGCCGGAGGTGCCGAACGCCACCCGCTGCGCGGGATCGGCGACATCGGGCTTGCCGGCGAAATAGGCCGTCACCAGCCGCGGAACGTTGGTGAGCGCGTCCGGCGAGGCCTGCTTGCCCGCCGCGGGATGAACATCAGCCACTGAATATACCTCGTCCTGTCGTAGAATTGCGCGATACCATAGCATCGGCCAAGCCCCCGCCAAGAGCACAACACCCGCAATGGGGCGGCCGTTCCTGAGATCATGCTATGGTCTTTCGATCGGGGCTTTTCGAGTCGGGGCATGACGCTGTTTCAGAGGCTTCTGGTTGTTCTGATGGCCTGGCTTGCGACGGCCGGCATCGTGCCCGATGCGACGGCCGCGGAGTTCTACACCGAGGATTTGCGTATCCCGATGGCCGAGGCCGGACCGCAGGGGCTGGAGGCGTTCCTGGTCCGGCCGGCCGGGACCAGGCGCTATCCGCTGGCGCTGCTCAGCCACGGCTCACCGCGCAGTTTCGACGATCGCGCGACGATGTCCGCGCACAAATATTACGGCATCGCTCTCGAATATGCCCGGCGCGGCTTCGCCGCGCTGATCGTGATGCGGCGCGGCTACGGCACCTCCCCCGGCGGGCGCGTCGACAGCGTCGGCGGCTGCGCGACTGCCGCTTATCTGCCGGCCGCGGCGGTCGCGGTGGCGGATTTGCGCGCGGCGATCGAGGCGATGGTGCGCAGGGCCGACGTCACCACCTCGGGCATGATCGCGGCCGGCCATTCCGCCGGCGGGTTCGCCACTGTCGCGTTGACCGCGCAGGCGCCAGCGGGTCTCGTCGCCGCGATCAGCTTTGCCGGCGGGCGCGGCTCGCGCGACGATGACGACGTCTGCAATCCCAACGGGCTGGTGCAGGCCTTCGCCACGTTCGGCAAAACCTCGCGCGCGCCGATGCTGTGGGTCTATGCCAGCAACGATTCCTACTTCGGTCCCGAACTCGCGCGGCGCCTCCATGACGGATTTCGCGCCAGCGGCGGCAACGCGAAATTCGTCGCAGCGCCGCCTTACGGCGACGATGGCCACTATCTCTATTCGGTGGTGAGCCGTCCGCAATGGACGCCATATCTCGACGCCTTCCTGCGCGAGCGAGGTCTCGGCCACGACGTCCTGAGTCTGCCCGATCCGCTGCCGCCGCCGGGCCAGCTCAGCGAGGCCGCGCGGGCCGAGTTCGCGCGGTATCTCGCCAGCACGATGCCGCACAAGGCTTTTGCGGTGTCGCCGAACGGCGGTTACGGCTGGCGTTCGGGGCGCGCGACCGCCGACGACGCCCAGCGCGATTCACTTGGCGCCTGCACAAAATGGTCGCCCACCTGCACGCTCTATGCGGTCGATGACAAATTGGCCGGGGCTGCGCCAAGCACATCAACCGACCAGAGCTCGCGGTCGCGATAGCTTCAATGCGCCGCTGGCCGCCCGAGCCGGACCGCGCCCCGGGCCGCCAGAAAATCGGTTGTTAACTCGAAAGATATAATACGTGGTCGATGCTGCGGGATCGAACACACATCAATGCCCGCGCGACGTGGACACACGTTGCGATAGCCGTGCTTTGGTTGGCATCCACCTCCGTGCGCGCTCAGGACGGCGCTCTAAACGACGTGGGACCGGCGTTGGCGGCCGGCGGTCACAATGCAGATCTCGGCGCCGGAGAGACGCCGGCATCGCGGGCAGCGATTCGAAAAATTATCGAAAGAGAAACGGCCAAGACCAATCTGCCCGCGGACATTGCGGAGGCCGTCGTCTTCGTTGAAAGCGGTTACAATCCGGGCACCATTGGCACCGTCGGCGAGATCGGCCTCATGCAGGTTCGGCCCGAAACGGCAGCGATGCTCGGATTTCGGGGAAATAACGCAGAGCTCGCAGAGCCCGACATCAACATCCACTACGGCGTTCTCTATCTGAGCCGCGCATGGCGCCTCGCAGGCGGGGACCTTTGCCGCGCCCTGATGAAATATCGAGCAGGTCATGACGAGGAGTCCATGACTCCGCGCTCCCAGGTCTATTGTCATCGTGCCCGCAATCGTCTTGTCTCCATGAACTCGACGAATGTGGGAAGCCAAGCCGCGGCCGTCCCAGATGTAGCACCGGCGCCAACTCCTGCACCCACCGTCTCGAAGTCAGCGCACAATCAGAAATCGGCACACAGTCAAAAGACACCGGCACAGCCGAAGGACGTTTACGCGCGGTACCGTCAAGGCACGGCGGTCGCGAGCAGGGCATATTGGGCAGCACAGGAAGCCCGGGTCCGCCTCATCAAGGCTCGCGTCGAAGCCAAGTGGAAACGGGTGGCATCACGCCAATAGAATTAGAGTTGCTGCCTTGAGACGAGCAGCGGTTGGATGAATGGCATTTTCGAACCGAACTTTGAAACCGAACCTGAATTGAGATCATGCACAATAGTTTGAGAGTTTTATTTGCAATCGTCGCGACCGGCGCCGTGGCCTTGTCGGCCTTTCTCGCGATTCGGTTCCTTGTCGGTTTCAGTGGCTGAACCCGATGGCGCCGCCGGCACCATGTCGTGCTGCGCCCGGGTCTAGAGCCGCTCGCTCAGCGCGAGCTTGTAGCCGACGCCGGTGACGGTGGTGATGACGGGCGTACCGCTACCGACCAGCTTGCGCCGCAGCCTCGCCACCAGGGCATCGACAGTCCGTATATCGACCTCGGCCTGGCGGTTGCTGACGACCTCGATCAGATAGTCGCGGCTGAGCGGCCTGCCGTCGGCTCCGACGAGCGCCGCAAGCAGGTCGAACTCGGCGCGCGTCAGCGCCACCGGCTTGCCGTCGCTGCCGAGCAGCTCGCGCCGCGTCAGGTCGATGATCCAGTCGCCAAAGGCGATCGAATTGTGGGTGCGCGCCGCCTTGCGGTCGATCGAGCGCCGCCGCAGCACGCTTCGCGCGCGCGCGAGCAGATCGCGCAAATTGATCGGCTTGGTGACGTAGTGGTCGCCCGCGATCTCGAGGCCGAGGATGTGATCGACGTCGGTGTCGCGGCGGGTCACGAAGATGATACCCGCATTGCTGGTCGCCTGGATCTCCTTGGCGAGATCGAAGCCATCGCCGTCGGGCAGCTGCAGGTCGAGGAAGACGAGATCGGTCCGCGTCCGCAGCGCCTGGCGGCATTCCGCGCAGGAGCCGGCACCGACCACGTCGAAATTGTTCTCGCTGAAATAACCGACCAGCATCGTCCGCGTCACCGGATCGTCCTCGACGACGATCAGTCGCTCCCGGCCAGCGACACGCAATTCCTGACCTGAGGAATCAGCCACGATGTTGGATGTCCTGTGTGCTTGTGAGCCGACCTGGAAGCTCAGGTCGCCGAGCGCGCCGCCCTGTGAACGTACATTCACGACTTATTCGAGCCCCCTCGAATTGCCTGCTGCAATACTAGGCGCGTCAGCGCGCCCAAACAACATTGGTCACGATCCAGCTGGATTAAGTATGAATTGGCCCACACTTCTCATCTCGCGCAGCATGTTCGGGAGCCCCGTACGAGCGCCTGTTGTGCGGGCTGAAGTCCATCCCGCGGCCGCTTGCCACGCCAGGAGCTTCAAATCTACTGTGGCGCCCCGAAAAGTCTGCCCCAGGAGGTGGCGCCATGGAAGTCATCCTGCTCGGCACCGGCGGCCCGCGCCCGGACCCGCGCCGCGTGGCGACGACCACGCTGATCAGGCTCGGCGAGGAAAACATCCTGATCGACGCAGGCCGCGGCGTCATGGTGCAGCTCAGCAAGGCTGGCGTGCCGCTCGGCTCCATCAACACGGTCTTTCTCACCCATCACCATTTCGACCACATCGGCGACCTCTACGACGTGATGCTCAATTCATGGTTGCATGGGCGCAAGGACGATCTGCGCATCTATGGACCGCCGGATACCGAACGGCTCGCCAATACGCTGGTCACGCAGGTCTACGACAAGGACATCGCCTGGCGCGATCAGGGTGAGCCGAGCTTCGGCGGCTGGAAACCAGTCGTCGCGACCGACATTATACCCGGCCCCGTTCTCGACACTGGCCGCTGGAAGATCAGCGCCGAACTCGTCTCGCATGGCGACGGCCTCGACATGTCGCCGGCCTTCCTCGCACGCTGGATGTGTCTCGGCTACCGCTTCGAGGCCGAAGGCAAGGTCATCGCAATCTCGGGCGACACGGTGCCCTGCCCCGGTCTCGAGCGACTGGCTGAGGGGGCCGACCTGCTGGTCCAGTGCTGCTTCCTCGCCACGCCGGAGATCGACAACGAGCACCTGCGCCGGCTTGCGAAATTCACGATCGCCTGCGGCGATACAGTCGGCAAGGTCGCGGCCAAGGCCGGCGTCAAGAAGCTCGCGCTGACCCATCACCGGCCTCGCACCGACGATTCCATGCTCAATGCGCTGCTTGCGGATGTCAGGCGGGACTATTCGGGTCCTGTCGTGCTCGGCGAGGACCTCACGCGGATCGAGGTCTGAGAACTTCAGATGCGCGCAGACCGTCCCACCTCAGGACGATCCAACCTCAACCCGAAATGACAATTGCTCTTCCGTCCCGGGCGCGATGTGCATCAGGCCCGGCTTGTCAGTGAATTCGCCGTCGAAGCCGGCCGGACTGGCATAGCCGCGCCAGGGCTCGATGCAGAGGAACGGCGCGCCCGATGGTTTCGACCAGACGCCAAGCTCGCGAAAGCCGCGCCATGACATTTTCAACCACGGCCCGGTGGAGGCGCCCTGCTCCACGGCATAGCGGACCGAATTGCTCGCGATCCGACCGAAGATGATTGCGTCGTCGACGAACAGAGATTCGGACAGAGGCAACACGGAGCCTTCGACCGGGCTCGGCTCGGTTGCCGGGCGCAGCAAGCCGCCATCGAGACGGCGGACGGGCGATGGCTCTGCGTTTGCGAAGCTCAGCGCGTAGCTCTCCTTCGCCAGCCCCGGTTGGAGCGGCCAGTTGAAAGCGGGATGGCCGCCGAGCGAGGCCGGCAATATCTCCTTGCCGGTGTTCGCGATCACGAGTGAAAGATCGAGACCGGATTCGTCGAGCGCATAGGTTGCCGTCAGGCGGAACGCGAAGGGGTAGAGCGCGCGCGTCGTCTCGCTGTCTTCGAGCACCAGGACACAGCGTCTTTCGCCTCGTTCCACCCACGCAAAGCGGCTGTCACGCGCGAAGCCGTGCTGGGTCATCCGGTAGGTCCTGCCCCGGTGCCGCAATTCGTCATTGGCGAGGCGCCCGACGATCGGAAACAGCAGCGGCGCATGTCGCGGCCAGGCCGGCTCCGCCTGCCAGACGAACTCGATGCCGGCATCGCTCGCCAGCGAACACATCTCCGCGCCTTGCGCCTTGATGGTCCCGGTGAGTCCGCCGCTGCGGATCGTGTGCGTGTCGTCGGTCATGACAGCCTGTTCCGGTCATCGCAGTTCACAGGACAGTTTCCAAATGTTCAAGGAATGTTGGAGCGACACTCTGCTCAAGAGCGCTGATAATCGTCTTCAATCCGGATGATGTCGTCTTCACCGAGATAGCTTCCAGTCTGGACCTCGATCAGCTCCAGCATGATTTTACCGGGGTTCTCCATCCGGTGCACCGCGCCCATCGGAATGTAGATCGACTCGTTCTCGTGCACGCTTTTGACGGTCTCGTTGACGGTGACGCGGGCGGTGCCGCGGACCACGATCCAGTGCTCGGCACGATGATGGTGCTTCTGCAGCGACAGACGCCCGCCGGGCTTGACCACGATGCGCTTGACCTGGTGGCGCTCGCCATTGTCGACCGACTGGTAGCTGCCCCAGGGCCGATGCACCTTGAGATGCTCCTCGGTGACTTTCGGCGCGACCGCCTTGAGTTTTGTAACCAGCCGCTTGAGCCCGTTGGCATCCTTCTGGCGCGAGACCAGCACCGCGTCCGCAGTCGCAACCACGATGAGATCGTCGACGCCTTCGAGTGCGACCAGCGCAGAGTCTGTGGTGACGTTGCAGTTGCGGGAATCCTCGAACACGGCGGCGCCATGCGAAGCATTGCCTTGCGCGTCCTTGTCCGACAATTCCCACACCGCGTGCCAGGAGCCGACGTCGGACCAGCCGCACGACACCGGCACCACAGCGGCGCGCGCGGTCTTCTCCATCACCGCATAGTCGATGGAGATCGCCTTGGCCGCGCCGAACGCCTCGGGCTCCAGCGTCACGAAGCCGAGATCGCGGCCGGCATTGCTAACAGCATTGGAAATCGCCTCCACACTCGCCGCATCGATCTTGCGGTATTCGTCGAGCAGGACGCCGGCCGGGAACATGAAGTTGCCGCTGTTCCAGAGATAGCCGGAATTGACGTAGTCGGCTGCCTTCACCGCATCCGGCTTCTCGACGAAGCGCGCGACCGCGTGTACCTCGCCGGAGATGACCTCGCCCGGGCTGATATAGCCGTATTCGGTCGCCGGCCGCTCCGGCTTGACGCCGAAGGTGACGATGCGCCCGGTACTCGCGGCGGTGAGGCCCTGGCGACACGCCGCGACGAAGGCCGCATTGTCCTGCACCACGTGGTCGGCGGCGAGCGCGAGCACGATCGCCTCACTCGCGCGGTTCTGCGCGAACACCGCGCCGGCTGCAATCGCCGGGCCGGAATCCCGCCGCATCGGCTCGAGGATCACGTCGGCCTCGATGCCGATTTCCGCGAGCTGCTCCAGCACCATGAAGCGGTAGGAGGCGTTGGTGATGACGATCGGGCGATCGAACAGCGAGGCCTCCGAGACGCGCAACAGCGTGTCCTGGAAGGTCGAGCGGGTGCCGAACAGCGGCAGGAATTGCTTGGGGCGCACCTCGCGCGAAGCCGGCCACAGCCGCGTTCCGGCACCGCCGCACATGATCAGGGGGATAATTCTTTGGGACACGTGTGAGCTACTCAAGAGAGGGGGTTATACGCGGTGATAATTTTGATACCATTCGACAAAGCGACCCAAGCCATCCGCCAGCGGCGTCGAGGGCGTGAAGCCGACGTCGCGTTGCAGGGCCGAAATGTCGGCACGCGTCTCGAGGACGTCGCCAGCCTGCATCGGCAAAAGCGTGCGGATCGCAGGCTTGCCGATGATCTTCTCCAGTGTCTCGACGAACTCGATCAAATTGACCGAGCAATTGTTGCCGATGTTGTAGACGCGATACGGCGCATAGCTCGACGAGTTTTCCGGCTGCTCGGCGTTCCACGCGGGATTCGGCGTCGCGGGGCGATCGAGGGTGCGGATCACGCCCTCGACGATGTCGTCGACATAGGTGAAATCGCGCCACATATTTCCATGATTGAAAAGCTTGATCGGGTCACCCGCGAAGATCGCGCGCGTGAAGAGCCAGGCGGCCATGTCGGGCCGGCCCCATGGACCATAGACGGTGAAGAAGCGAAGACCGGTCACCGGCAGCTTGTGAACATGTGCGAACGTGTGCGCCATCAGCTCGTTGGCCTTCTTGCTCGCGGCATAGAGGCTGACCGGATGATTGACCGAATGCTCGGTCGAATACGGCAAGGTGCGATTGGCGCCATACACGGAACTCGACGAGGCGTAGACGAGATGCGCCAGGCCGTGGCGCCGGCCGGCTTCGAGCACGGTGACGAAGCCATCACAATTGGCGCGGATGCTGGTGATGGGATCGTCGATCGACGCGCGCACGCCGGGCTGCGCCGCGAGGTGCACCACGCGATCGGGCGAGACCTCATCGAACACACGCGTCACCGCAGCGAAGTCGGCAAGATCGATCTCGTGGAATGTGAAGGCATCATGCTTGAGCGTCTCGAGGCGAGCGCGCTTGAGCGCCGGATCATAGTAAGGGGTTACTGCGTCGATGCCGACAACTCGTTCCCCGCGCGCGCGCAAGCGCTCACAGACATGCATGCCGATGAAGCCGGCAGCGCCGGTAACCACCACGGGGGCCAAAATAAACTCCGTTGTTCGTCCTCATATACCGCATTGCCCGACTGAACCGGTAGAGGCAAGGATTCAGTGGCCCGGGTACGCCGGCATCACCCGCCAGCGACATATCGCAGCAAGCCCACCGCTGCGGATGGGGGAAAATCCTCACTCATCCCATAGCCTCATGGTCATGGTCCTATCGCGGTCGATCAAGCTCAACCTTCACCAAGTGTCGCATCGCTCAGTCCAGCTCCCCTGCAAACGGAAAATGAACGTGAAAGCATGGCAGACAGTTGGGACGGTCACCAAGCTAAAAGACCTGAAAAGTTCAGCAAAACTTGGCTGTCACGATCCTCACGCACGAAAAGTATCAGGGAGCTTCAAGAACAGAGCAGGAACGACCGAGCAATGAACACGCGTGATACGGCAAGCAGCATGTACCAATCCTCGATGACGGGTTTGAGAACGGATAAGCCTAGGAGAGCTAGGTCGACCTGGGCCACCAGCGAGAGACCATTAATAGCTTCGCTATATGCTGCAGGGTTCGACGATAACCGGCCATCCTGCGAAGTGCACCCGCGGTCATGGAAGAAGCAGGCGCTTGGTGAGCTGCTGCCGGTTTGATGGACACCGAGTTAAGCTAATCCCACCTTGCGTTCGAACTCAACGGGGCTGATGCATCCGATCGTGGAATGACGTCGGGTTGGATTGTAGAACCTCTCGATGTAGTCGAACACATCTGCCCTGGCCTCGTTCCTGGTGCGATAGAGTTTGCGCTCGGTGCGCTAGGTCTTCAGCGAAGAGAAGAAGCTCTCCATCGCTGCGTTGTCCCAGACTTGCCGGACCAGCTCATGCTGCACACAACGCCGTTGTCAACCATCAGGCGCTGGAACTGTTCGCTGGCGTATTGGCTGCCACGATCGGAGTGATGCATCAGGGCATCCGGCTTGCCGCGTCGCCAGATGGCCATCAGAAGGGCGTCGGCGACCAACTGCGCCGTCATGCTGGCGCTCATCGACCAGCCGACCACTCGTCGCGAGAACAGGTCGATCCCGGCCGACACGTAGAGCCAGCCCTCGGCCGTCCAGATATAGGTGAAGTCGGCAATCCACTTCTGGTTCGGCCGCTCGGCTGCAAACTGCCGGTCCAGAAGGTTCGCCGGCACGTTCGCTACCTGGCGATCGCCTTCATCCTTCGGCAGACGCTGGCGCCGTGGCCTCGCACGCAAGGCCTGCAGGCGCATCAGCCGCTCGATCCGATGCAGACCGCATTCGACGCCATCTGCCAAAAGGTCTCTCCAGACACGCCGTGCCCCGTAGGTCCGGTCGCTGGCAAGAAAGCTTGCCTTCACCTTTAGGCCGACCGCTTCGTCGCTGCGGGATGTGGCGCCTGGGCGATCGGGTCCAGCCAGGCATGGAAGCCCGACGCGATACGCCCATTGCTTCGCATAGGCGATGAAGCCGAACTTCATGCCGCTTCCTTCGCGAAGTAGGCAGCGGCCTTTTTTAGGATGTCCCGCTCTGCCTTCAGCGTGTTGACCTCGCGCCGCAACCGCTTGATCTCTTGCTGCTCAGGCTTCATCTGCCCGTGGCCGGGGAAGGCCTGCACCGGAGCGGAGCCGAACTCCTTCACCCATTTGCGCAGCACGTTCTCATGGACGCCCAGGTCGCGGCCCGCCTGCGTCACCGAGACCCCGCGTTCCTTGACAAGCTTGACCGCCTCGACCTTGAACTCTCGACTGAACTTCCGTCTCTGCATCACCTACCTCCGACTTCATGAAACACCCAATCTCGGTGTCCATCAAACCGGCAGCAGCTCAAACCGGATGACTTCGCCAAGGCAAGATCCACAATTGCGATCACAAGGATCGCGCCCCAATACGCTGGTTGCCCCGGAGAGTGGCAGCCTTGCGATCAATGGCTGCCTTGCGCCATAAGGCCGCAGCGGTGTGCGCGGAGAATGGTTTAATATTTAAATCTCGGCTATCGACATCTCAAAGGATTTTTATTTGAATATTGTACGATTAACAGAGTTCACAGCATGGCTTCCGCTCCCCCTGGCCGCATGCGGAGAGCTCTTTGCGACCTTAATGAACGTGCTTGGTTTGGTCGAAATCGATGTCGCGTCTCCGCTCGCCTCAGTCGTGTTACCTGCATTGCACCTGAGAGGTGCGGCGCGAAGTGATCGTCGCCCAGCAATCCGAGTGCTGCACTATATGGGCACGAATTTCGGCATGACCGGCGTCGAGACATTTATTCTGCAATTGACGACGGCTCAGAAGCGCCGCGGACTTGTTCCGGCCATTGCAATGGAACTCAGCAATAGACAGGACGTTTTGAAGATCGCCAGCGAGCGCGGCATAGCCGTCTACGACCTGCCCGGCAGGGCCTTTGCTCGCTTTCTACCGCGGAAAGCCGTGACTGCACTGTTGCGCACACGGCGAATTCGATTTCTTTACAATCTGCTCAAAGACAATGACGTATTGCATGTCCAAGCAGTTGGGCTTTCCTGCTTAGACGGTTTTGTCGCAGCGGCCCTCGCGGGCAAACCGGTCATCGTCACTCATCACGGCACGTTGAGCTGGTTCGCCGCGCAGCGCGATCGGCTCGCAGACGTTACCTTCTGGATCGAGAAGAAAATCGCATCAACAATCGTAATGCCTTATAAAGCCGCGCTTGCCGAGCTGAACTCCGAGGGAGTGTCTGCCGCCCGATCCAGCGTCATTCCGTTCTGCGTTGACGAACAGCTGTTCGCTAGAGCTCCGGCACCATCGACCAACGACAATTTTACACTTGCCCTCGTCGCCCGCATGGTCAGCGGCAAGGGTCATATCGAACTGTTGAGTGCGCTCTCCAACCTTGCACCACGTTATCCCAAACTCCGGGTCATGTTTATCGGCGATGGACCGACACGAGGCCAGATTGAAGAGACAATCGACCACCTCGGTTTACGGCAAATTGTTGAATGCAAGGGCAAGGTCGATCACCGCGCGGTGCCCGCGCTGATGCGCAGCTCTCAACTTATAGTGCTTCCCACGTATGAGCCTGGAGAGATGTACCCACTTTGTCTTCTCGAAGGGATGGCGCTTGGCTTGCCCGCCATTGGTACACGATGGTCTGGTATTCCGGACATTATCGACGACGGTGTAACGGGCATCATAGTTGAACCAAGGGATGAAGGCGGACTCGAACAAGCAATCGAACGCTTCATCACCGACATCGGCTTTCTCACGCGAGCCAGTGAAGCTGCGTTCGCCAGGGCACGCTCGCGATTTACAGCCAGCATTGTGGCCGATAGCTATACGGATCTATATCGCGAGGCGATGTTGAGCCGCGTGCGCGTAACTTCACATCAGATAAGAATTCGCCCACCCCGCAAACTGTCCTAGGAGAAACGACTTAGATCGACTCTTGGTGAGCCTGCTCCAACAGCAAACACGATTTGGGCCTCGTCTAAATATGCTACTTCCATATCGGCTTCGGCCGCTGCGCGAGATCTCAAGGCCTTTGCAGCGTGTAGATCCCCAATGCGAGTGCTTACGATGCTTCAGACGAATTGTCGAGCGACCATTATGGGAAGAAGAGTACGAACTTTCCGCACCACAGGTTCCTACTCGGATCGTGGCTCTCGTGCTCGAGTATCGTCCAAAACAAATAAAATTGAAAATGAATCTTGATGTCCACGCATCGGGTCAACGCAACCGTGCATTTGTGAGCTGCCGTCAATCTTTTGGGAAGCACCGTTGCCAGCTCACGAAAAGTCGTTGGGCGAAACGACAATCTCTCGAGATCGGGGCGAGGCGATGGCGGCAGAACCTGCCTGCGTTAGGATGAGCTGTCCATCCGAGAGTTCGACCAAGCCCATGTCGAGCAGCATCTGGAAAACGTGCTGGTCAAGGGGGAATAACCCTACGCGCTTGGCTCGTATATCCCTCAACGCCCAGCGCAGGACAATGGCACGCTCTCGATCTGCCGGCGCCGCCCAAACGTCTTCTTTAAATACTGCCTTGTGCAGGGATGACTGAGAGAGCCACGTGAGGTCCTTAGGCTCGCTTGATTCATCGGCCTTAAGCGGGTGCTTGATACCACCACCGCTCATCGTATCGACGGGTTCAGGCTGGGCTAGGGCCAGCTTAGCGTCAACGGATTCCATTGCCGCCGAAGTTTGGTTGGACCTGGAGGTTGGCGAACCAATCGCTTCCATAATCGGCGGATCTTGAACAACTGCTTTGGCCACCTCTTGATCGAAGAGCACCCGCAATCTGTCAGGTATGTTAGTTTCAATTAATGGCAGAACAGCAGCGGTTGAGAGCGGCGCGGTCAATACCTCTGTGAGTTCCTCACCCGTTAAACAATTAGTCCACCGCGCGAAAGGGTGATCGCGCGAGTCCAGGCCATCTGGGCCCGGAGAGACCAATTCGCTAGCGTCGTCGCCCGCTTCTGGCGACGATGGGAAATCACCGCCGGCAATTGAGTCCGCGCCGACCTCCCGAGCCGATATCGACGAAACGGCATAGGTCGGCGCAGATATGGCGAGAATCGATTCAGCCGGATAGATTTCTGGTGGATCAAAATGATTAGACGCCGGAATAACCCCAATTGCCGGTTTCGTCTCCGAATTGAGCACCGACATCGGAACCTGGAATGCCTCACGCGCTTCCGGCAAAACTAGATTTGCTTCAGCGTCACCTGCCCCAGCAATGTGGCCTCCAAGATCGGCTTGGTAAGCCTCAGAACTTTTCTGCAACAACGTGTCTGAGGGCATGGATGACTGGTCAGCAACTACATTTCGAGCGGGAGCAGTGCTCGACGCAACCGACGCCGATGGAGGCAAATAAGTTGTCTCGCTCGCCGACAAGCAAGCGCCAGGAACATCGCCCAACATGAGCTGGTTGTCAGGATAGACATCTGGCCCATCATTCCCGAGCGGAGCGTGCACTTCCTGCGAGTTGGCCTCAAGCGGCGCTTCAACTACCGTTATCGATTCTATGTCAATTAGCGAAGGTTGAGCAGTTATTTCCTCGGGGCGATCCGCCGGCACCCATGCGTTCACGGCATCGACTCTGGCCGCCAGCGCCATCTCGATGTTGACCACGAGAACGGGTCTTGCATTCTCGATAGGCTGGCCTTCGTTCGCTTGCGGTGAAGCTAGTTCAGGCTCGACGCTTGGCTCTATTTGCGAATGAGGAATTATCGTAGACGAATCACCACCGGCTTCGTCTCCCGTAGCAACGGGCGAAAGTAGCTCGTCGCCACCAGCCTTCGTCTGGAGAAGGGCATCGCCTTCCGGCAATGAGTAAAGCCTGTGATCGTTTGAATTCGGATGTCTCGCTTCAGCAGACTCTTCTTTTACGGACTCGATCTCCGTAGTGGCTGACTCACCCACGTCCGACGATGTCGCGTCATACGTTACGAAGTCACTTGTCAATCTGAGCGGTTCGTTGAGCAAGCGTCGAAATTCTTCGACGTTCCAATCGACCAGGTCAATTTCCGGCATCTTTAACCTTCTGTTGGAATTTTCGAAACAACGATGTGCGTCAAAGCGACCAAGGACATTCCTGACGAGATTTCGTTTAATGAAAACAACCCCATTTGCCTTACTTAAATACCGCCCCTATTGATATCGAAAGGCCCGACTGCGCCTTCGGTCATTGCCCAGAGGGACCTTTCGCGCCGCCGACACGAAAGAAAATAAATATAATAATATATATTAACCAGAGAATTAGTTAAATGATAAAAGATTAAATTGGGATGGAGCCTGTAACCGCGAAAACACCTTCGGATTTTTCGGATTTCGCAGGATAGGTAATGCTCCTGCGCAAGCTGCAGAAGCGCACCGCGAAACGTGCGGTGCCAAGCCCCCCTCATCTGGACAACGTATGGACGCGCTCATCAACGTGGGCCAATTCTTGGCGGCGACTTTGGTATCGGCGGCGATCCACTTCCCGCTGGAGATCACGCGAAGCCTGCTGAACTTTGGCGTTGCGCCCGCAGCGCGATATGCGCGCCGTCAGAAGGCCCGGACAATCGCTTTGGAAGTCGCACGGACACGCGAAAGACTTGTCTATCTCATTGATGAAGGGCAAGTGCTCCTGGCGAGACTTCGTGATGCAGACAAGGATGCCGACGCCTGCCGATCTCACACACGAGCGTGGACAGCGCAGGTTGAAGAATTCCTCAGCAGCGACTTTGGCAACGTCTATGTGAGCCGTTTTCAATCGAGATCAATCGTCGACCTCGGTGGAATTGCCGGCGTTCCGCCGGAGCGATTGTCGGACTGGAGAGATCTGAGAGATGCCGTATCTAATCTGGAGCTGTTCGGCTCAGAGCTGCACTTAGCATAGCGCCTCACCTTGGCGCGACGAGCGTCAGCCGTGCTTCCTGCTCAAGCATTCCTGTACGAGCGGCAAAGGCACCGTACAGCGACGAGTTCTCACGCATTGACGTGCGCTTACCTATCATGCCGAGGCAGGGGATAATACGGGCTGCTATCGCGGCCCATCGTTTTCCGCAATCCGGAGCACTGTGCCGAACGGACTGCTTAAAGCAAATACAGATACTAGGCCCGACAACGCACTACCAGAGGTAGTGACCTAGTAACCCGATGCCGAGCGATATCAAACGCGGGACGCATGTCCCTTTGGCCGACGGTCGCCGGACTTCCGCTTGGCGGCTCCAGACTGAGAGATCGCGAACTCTTCAATTTGGCGACCTGTCTTCAAAGCTGCCACCAACCAACGCGGCTGCTTTCCCCGGCCGGACCAGGTTTCTGTCGGGGAGTTCGGATTACGGTATTTTGGCAGTACTTGCGGATACTTACGGCGGGTTCGCTCCAAGTCGGAGGAGGACTGCGCACTCGCATGCCGAGCGTCATCCTCCCGGCGCAGTTGCGCAAGACGCTTCTCCAACTCCCGCTTTTCGGTTGTAAGACGCGTAGATAAGATTCGCCCGATCTCTTCGTGCAAATGCCACAACTCATCGACTGACATGCTATCGAAGTTCAACTTTTGGGCCATCAAGATCGTCTCGGTCTAGAATCGCAGCAACGCGCAGACATTGCATTGATCTCATGACGCATTTCAAGCAACGCTGCAAGGACTTCTCAGATAGTGCGACAAAACCAAGCTTCGATCTTCAGCAACAATTGCTAACGATCGCGAACGATTGCTACCGAACTTCCTGAATGTCTGACTGCATTCGATGAAGCGCGGCATAGCGCCCCCCACTCGTGATCAGCTCGTCGTGAGTTCCGTCTTCGACCAAGCGACCCCGGTCGATGGTAAATATTCGATTTGCCCGCCGAACAGTTGAGAGGCGATGAGCGATAATGAATACCGTCCGCCCTTGCGCGATCCGGCGCATGTTGTCCTGGATGATGCGCTCGCTTTCATAGTCGAGCGCACTTGTCGCTTCGTCGAAAATGAGAATGCGCGGATTTGTCACAAGAGCGCGCGCGATGGCGATTCGCTGTCGCTGTCCACCCGATAGACTAGTCCCACGTTCTCCCACGACCGTATCGTACCCCTCCTGGAGTTCGAGAATGAATTCGTGAGCGCCTGCTAGTTTTGCGGCCTCCACGACCCTTTCGATCGGCATGCTGGGATCTGACATTGCGATATTGTCGCGAATGGACTGGTTGAAAAGAACGCTCTCCTGCAACACAGCACCGATCTGCCGACGCAACCAAGACGTGTCGACCATGGATATGTCGACGCCGTCGATCAGTATTCGGCCGCTCTCTGGAATGAACAAGCGTTGAACCAGCTTGGCGACGGTGCTCTTCCCTGAGCCGGAAGGCCCAACGATGCCTATCACCTGCCCCGCGGAAATGTCGAAACTAACCTTGTGCAGCACCTCAGGTCCGTCGGGACGATAACGAAAAACGACGCGGTCGAAAGTGACGTCTCCCTTGATGGCGGGCAATGCCGAGCGAGCAGGATTGAATCTGGGTTCGGGCGGAGTATTGAGAATGTCGCCGAGACGGTCCACCGATATCTGTGCCTGGTGGAAGTCCTGCCAGATTTGCACGAGACGCAAGATCGGCTGACTCACGCGGCCCGCAAGTATGTTGAACGCAACGAGTTCGCCGACCGTCAGGTCGCCCGCGATCACAAGGCGAGCTCCAAAATACAGGATGCCGGCTGTCACGAGCTTGTTGACGAATTGAACGCTGTTACTTGCGTAGTTACCGAGCCGGAGAACCCTGAAACTCGCGGCTACGTATCCCGCCAGCTGCTCCTCCCAGCGTCTTTGCATCTGCGGTTCGATCGCCATTGCCTTCAACGTATCGACACCATTGACGCATTCGACAAGAAAAGCCTGGTTCTCAGCACCACGCTTGAATTTTTCGTCGAGCAAGTATCGAAATCGCGGCGTTGCCCCGACAGAGATCAATATGTAGAGCGGGAATCCGGCGACAACGATTCCCGTGAGCAGCGGCGAATAACAAAGCATGACGCCTAGAAAAACAAAGGTGAAGAAGAGATCGATGACCAGCGTCAGGGCCGAACTCGTAAGGAAATTTCGAATGTTCTCGAGCTCACGCACACGGGCAACGGAATCGCCCACCCGCCTGACTTGGAAATATGCAGTCGGCAGGGCAAGCAGATGCTGAAACAGCCTTGCTCCGAGTTCGACGTCGATGCGATTGGTCGCATGAGAAAAGAGGTAAGTGCGCAGGATGCTAAGAATGGTCTCGAACAGACCGATCCCAATGAGACCGATCGCAAGCACATCCAGCGTGCTGAGACTTCGTTGCACCAGCACCTTGTCGATAACCGCTTGAAAAAACAGCGGCGACGCGAGACCGAGGAGTTGGAGGAAGAAGGATCCGACCAGCACCTCATAAAGTTGAGCGCGGTATTTATGAATTGCCCCGAGGAACCAAGACAAATCGAAACGACGCGTCAGCTCTGTAAGGCTCGCACGCTTCGTCATGAGAACGAGACGCCCGTCCCATACGGCTTCCAGATCGGCCCTCGTCAGCAATTCAGGCCGGGGCGTCCTGGTCGACTGAGCGACGACCTTGTCGTCGCCGACCTTGCCAAGGAGGAGAAATCCACCGTCCTTGAGAGCGGCGATAGCAGGCAGAGGAGTTTTAAGCAGCCGCCCCCAATCCGTCTTCAGTTCACGTGCCTTGAGACCAAATACTCTGGCACAACGTACCATCTCTGCGGTACCAACGTCCGCCATGCCGCAATGATGTCGTATTTGCACAGGGTCCGCACTGACGCCATGAAAGCGTAACAGCATCGCGAGTGCTATGAGACCAGAATCATTTTGGCCCGGCATATCCGGATGTACGGTCATTATTTGCCCTGTTGGCAGCCCACGTCACCATCCGACGCCAACCTTAGATGATATTTCTTATTGGTAAACTTATAGCCATAATCGGGCGGCGATTTGGCACGCGATTTTCCAAAAATATCCTCATTCGGGAGAGAACAATGGAAGTTTAGGCATTATTCTCAAAGCACGGTCAGGCAGGAGAACGGATTCATTGCAGATTATTCGGAAATATGCAATAAATTCATGGGATATGAAAATGAAGTCAACTTCGAAATTGCTGCAATTTCCGATCGCTCCCAAGCCGCGGGAGAACGAAGAACTCGAATTTCTGCCGGCAGCCCTCGAGATTGTTGAAACTCCACCCTCGCCGCTCGGACGCGCGATAGGGGGAACGATACTCGCGATGCTCGTCCTAGGCCTTGCCTGGTCAGCTTTCGGTCGCGTTGACATCGTCGCAACCGCGACCGGAAAAGTCATTCCGACCGGTCGCAGCAAGGTCATCCAGCCCTTTGAAACGGGTGTCGTGCGCTCCATTCGCGTCTCCGAGGGCGAATTCGTCAAGTCGGGTCAAACGTTGATTGAACTCGATCCGACAATAAACGACGGCGAGATCAATCATCTTCAGAGCGACCTCCAATCTGCGCAACTCGATACTGCGAGATTGAGGGCGGCGCTGGCAGATACGGATGAGCCTCTGGATGCTTTCTTTCCTCCGGCGACAGCCAACCCGGATCGGGTGGCAATGCAGCGTCAGTTTCTGATCGCGCAAGTCTCAGAGCACCGAGCCAAGATTGCTTCGCTGGACGGTCAGAAAGCGCAGAAGGAAGCTGCGCTGGCAAGCATTACTGCGACCATCAGCAAACTCGATGCAGTTATTCCTACCATCGAGGAACGCGTAAACATCCGCAAGACCCTCAATGAGTTCGGATCCAAACTGCAGTATTTCGAGGTCCTTCAGCAATTGACTGAGAGCCAGCAGGAACGATTGGTTCAAAAGAGTCACGTCGCTGAAATGCAAGCCGCGATCACAACAATATTGGAAACGCGCTCTCAGACTAAGGCCGAGTACCGTCGAACTTTACTGGCAGAGCTTGCGGAAGCTGAAAGAAAAGCTGCGGGTTTCACCGCCGATCTTTCGAAGGCTGAACAGCGGGCCAAGCTGCAATCGTTGACTGCGCCCGTATCCGGCACGGTTCAGCAACTCGCCGTTCATACGGTCGGCGGCGTGGTAACTCCAGCGCAAGCGCTGATGGTCATCGTTCCTCTGGATAGCAACCTGGAAATTGAGGCCTCCGTAAACAATCGAGACATTGGCTTTATCCATACGGGCGACGAGGTCGCGATCAAGGTCGACACCTTCGATTTCACGAGATACGGCCTTCTTCACGGAAAGGTCTTGAGCATCTCGTCAGATTCTGTCACGCGCGAGGTTCCCGGCGAAAAGACAGCAGATAAGCAGGCGCCAGGATCCACTAGCACGACAAGCGAGCCTAAGGGCCAGGAAATGACCTATGTAGCTCGCATTTCGGTCGCAGACCCTCGTCTTCAGATCGATGACAAGTTCGTCAGCTTGTCACCGGGAATGGCCGTCACCGCCGAGATCAAGACAGGGTCCCGAAGGCTTATAAGTTACCTGCTGTCGCCCCTGATGAAATACAAGCAAGAGAGCCTGCGCGAACGCTGATACGGTCATCTGACCGGCGAGATAACGGCTCGAACGCTCTGCTTCGGGCCCGCTTGAGGCGAGAGCAACGATCGCTTGCTTCCAGCTTGAGGCGAGAGAAGCCTCGTTGAAGCCGCGCCCCGCTGCGTCGTGCGAACAAGCGGCGGGGCCGCAACACGCGTTTCGCGCATGGAAGAACCTGAACGTTCGGAAGCAAGTGGCAAATTCGGCTTCGAGCCCGCCGATATGTTGGTATGACTCAAGTCGGCACCGACCAATGCTCCGGTAATCGTGGGACCGCCTGATGGCAGAACATGCCCGGCGCATGACGATGGATCCAACGTTGCCCACTCCGGAAATCGAGAAGAACCGAGCTTCACCAAATCGAGATTGGCTGGAGCTGACGCCATATCCGGATAAACCCAATAGGGCATCGCAGCCATAGGCGGGCGGTCAAATGGCTCTCTTCCGCCATTTCCCATCGAATTCAGTGCCTCATTTTCCTGAATTTTCGATTCCGTCGACCCACGCAGTTCAACCTGGCTGGCGGACGTCATTTCACGCCCTATCGAAGCAGAGTTTCTGGAGGAATTAGCCAGCGTCTCGGACCGAGGTGTTGAGTCATCCTTCGAGGCAGGGAATGTCTGTGTTGATTTTGCTAAGAGCCGTGGCAGGAACGATGGTTCCGGCGGAGAGGTTTCACCTTGCCGCAACGGAACAGCTAGATAGTCCGCCTCGCCAGGAAGTGGGTAGGGCACATCGTACTCGATCCTCTTGAAAGCGGCCGGAGGATCGATGGGAGCGTCGCGCTTCTGTAGTAGACTACGGGCTTCTGCAGCGTGCGGCCCCTCTGGATACCTCTCCAGATATGACCACAGCGCCTCCGGCAAATCAGCGCGGCAGGTCCGCCGCCATATGAGCGTTTCGCGCCGAATTGCGCGAAGTACACTTAAGCGCTCCGCTAACGGATCGCGCCAATGACCCGCCAGATAATCCGAGTAGGAGTCTAGCGTATCCCGCAAGACTGCTGCGAAGTAGGCATCTTCCTTGGAGAGGGCAGACATCGGGCTCGAGCGCAGCCGGCCAATCTCCTGTGACGCCGATCGGTCCATCGCACCGGCCTCCGGTGCGAGCAGAGCGAACTGCGATCTAATGCCCGAACTGTGCCACGGCACTTGTGCTCCTTTCGTCATTTCATTGACGCGTACGCGAACACGCACAAATGTGTCAGCGAACGTGGAGCTCTCGGTGGGCATCATTTCGGCAATCGCCCTGACGTAGGGCCCGTAGCGGTCAGCTTGTTCGGAATTTTGTGCAATCATGCCTGGCGCTGCATTGAATGCGACCAGAATGTCGGGAGACGTCTCCAGCCACGCCAACCCGCTGGCAGGCGGCTGTCCGGAGATCAAGAATGGGGTTTCGCGAGCCGCATCCACGATAATGAATGCAGCCTTTGGATGAAGCGACGACAATGTCCGCGTCATTTCCGAGAGACGCAGAGAGCGTCGGGAAAGATCTGAAGCGTCAACAACGTCATCAGCGAGGTCGGTCGGCAGCAGATAGTTCTCTCCGCCGAATTGCAGCGCATAGCCGCTAAAGTAGACGGCGGCGATCGCATCAGGACTCGCCTCCGTCACCTTTTCTACAAAGCCGGAGAATGAACTTTTCAGGTTTTCACTATTCAGGTCACTGGTCTGGGTGACTGCAAATCCTGCCGAGTGCAACTTTTCGGCGATGTACCCGGCATCGCCCGCTGTGGTTCCGAGCCGCTGAACCCTGTACGATGCATTGCCGACAACGAGGGCTAAACGCTTCTCGGTCGAAGAAGCATTTGCCGGAAAGTTGCAAATGAAAAGCGCAAGAAGGGCGTAAGCTATCCTAATAACTGTCCCCCATAGATATTGGGCCGAACACGAACCGGGACTCTATCCCAATTGTTGGCTGGATTGAGCCGTCTGATGTGACGCAGTCAAATTCGCCAACTGCCCGCCGAACTCCTGCGTAGAGTTCGCGCTAATACCAGTCGCCGACGTCGGGAATGCCGATGCCACGTGCTGCGCCCACAGTGCGAGCCGCTGATCTATCGCAGCCATCCAAGTGCTTGATTGCTCCTCTGCCGCGATGGCAGCACTATCGGCCGCCTGGCTCGACAAAGTCTGGTCAACAGTAATGGATGCTCCGTCGCTTGACGCAAGGGAGTTGGAAGGCGTCGGCGCAGCCACCGTGACCTGCACGACGTTGTAGGTGTTGTTGGTCTCGTTGCTCTCGCCGAGCTGATTGTTGTAGTCGGCAATGCCACCGATGTAATAGGCGCCCGGCGCCAGATTGCCGGGCAGCGTTACCGTGACCGTCTGGCGGTCGTAGTAGCCGGGCTGGCTCACCGTTGCCAGCGTCCCTGTCGTCGAAATCGTCGCCAGCAGCGTGTCCGACGTGGTGATGGTCGCATCCGTCGAGATGTAGATTCCGGCTGTGGTCGGCGTCGCCGCGCCCCCCTTGCCGATATTCATGTTGTAGGCGTCGACCGTCAAACTGCTTCCAGCGGCAGCCGTCGTCTTGTCCACCGCCACGTATTCGGTCAGATCGGGCTGCGGCGGCGCAGCCACCGTGACCTGCACGACGTTGTAGGTGTTGTTGGTCTCGTTGCTCTCGCCGAGCTGATTGTTGTAGTCGGCAATGCCGCCGATGTAATAGGTGCCCGGCGCCAGATTGCCGGGCAGCGTTACCGTGACCGTCTGGCGGTCGTAGTAGCCGGGCTGGCTCACCGTTGCCAGCGTCCCCGTCGTCGAGATCGTCGTCAGCAGCGTGTCCGACGTGGTGATGGTCGCATCCGTCGAGATGTAGATTCCGGCTGTGGTTGGCGTCGCTGCGCCGCCCTTGCCGAGATTCATGTTGTAAGCGTCGACCGTCAGGCTGCTACCAGCGGCAACCGTCGTCTTGTTGACCGCCACGTATTCGGTCAGATCGGGCTGCGGCGGCGCAGCCACCGTGACCTGCACGACGTTGTAGGTGTTGTTGGTCTCGTTGCTCTCGCTGAGTTGATTGTTGTAGTCGGCAATGCCACCGATGTAATAGGTGCCCGGCGCCAGATTGCCGGGCAGCGTTACCGTGACCTTCTGGCGGTCGTAGTAGCCGGGCTGGCTCACCGTTGCCAGCGTCCCCGTCGTCGAAATCGTCGTCAGCAGCGTGTCCAACGTGGTGATGGTCGCATCAGTCGAGATATAGATTCCAGCCGTGGTTGGCGTCGACGCCACGGTGTTGCCGAGGTTCATGTTGTAGGCGTCGACCGTCAGACTGCTACCAGCGGTAACCGTCGTCTTGTTGACCGCCACGTATTCGGTCAGATCGGGCCTCGTCTCGATCTGCAGCGTGCCCGACGGATTGGACACGGCGCCGCCCAGGTTGGCAGCGTTGCCTGCGCTATCCTTGACCGTCGCGGCGTTCAGGTTGAAGGCCGTCACCGCGAGGTCGGACGTGTTCTGGCCGGCCGCAACCGTGTAGCTGAAGGTCAGTGCATTGCTGCCCGAGCCGCCGGCATAGGTCGCCGTGCCACCGTTGTTCAGCGTCAGCGTCGGCGTGCCGCCCGCCACCGTCACCGCCTCGCTCAGGTTCACGGTCAGCGTCACGACCTTGCCGGAGCCGAGCGTGCCGCTGCCCGAGGTGATCCCGGTGCCCGACGTCACCACGGAGGACACCGTCGGCGCGGTCGTCTCGATCTGCAGCGTGCCCGACGGATTGGACACGGCGCCGCCCAGGTTGGCAGCGTTGCCTGCGCTATCCTTGACCGTCGCGGCGTTCAGGTTGAAGGCCGTCACCGCGAGGTCGGACGTGTTCTGGCCGGCCGCAACCGTGTAGCTGAACGTCAGTGTATTGCTGCCCGAGCCGCCGGCATAGGTCGCCGTGCCACCGTTGTTCAGCGTCAGCGTCGGCGTGCCGCCCGCCACCGTCACCGCCTCGCTCAGGTTCACGGTCAGCGTCACGACCTTCCCCGTGCCGAG
>NZ_JADPIY010000038.1:0-7375 GCF_023073095.1 Bradyrhizobium sp. 44 | reverse complement strand
GCGTTGCCTGCGCTATCCTTGACCGTCGCGGCGTTCAGGTTGAAGGCCGTCACCGCGAGGTCGGACGTGTTCTGGCCGGCCGCAACCGTGTAGCTGAACGTCAGTGTATTGCTGCCCGAGCCGCCGGCATAGGTCGCCGTGCCGCCATTGTTCAGCGTCAGCGTCGGCGTGCCGCCCGCCACCGTCACCGCCTCGCTCAGGCTCACGGTGAGCGTCACGACGCTTCCAGCGCCAATATTGCCTGTACCGGCCGTGACTCCGTTGCCGGTCGCGACCAAGGAAACGACCGTCGGTGCCGTCGTATCAGTGCCAGTCGTCACTGTCCCAACGGTGATCAAATCCGGAATCGAGCCCGCGCTGGTACCTGACGCATTCGTCACTTTGGCAGTAAAATTGTGAACGCCGTTCGCCAAGGTGCTCGTCGAGAACGACCAACTGTTGTCGCTATTTATCGTAGCGGTGCCGATCTGCGTGGCGCCGTCAAAAACGGTAACCTTGGTGATCGAGTAGCCAGGCGTCACCATGCCGTAGAGAGTAACAGTACTCCCAACCAACGCATTGCCGGTGATGATCGGAGAAGGAGGCAAGCTCGAACTGCTGCCGAACCCCGCTCCATTTTCGACACCAATCGCACTCACATTTCCAAGCGAATTAACGTTGTATGCCTGGATGCTATTCCACGTGTTGCCGACGAAAGTAGGACTCGTAAAGGTCCAGTGACCTGTACTGTCAACGGCAGCGCTTCCGAGCGCGACGCCATATGGCGTCGCGAAATAGACGGTCGTATTGGCCCCTGCGGTTCCGGTGAACGTAAATGTACCATTTCCATTGTCCACGGGATCGCCGAAAACCGGCGTCTTGACTGGTTGCGCGTCGATAGTAACTCCGGAAAATTGGACGAAGGCGCCGGTAAGGAGCGCCGCGATTCCGTTGCCGTCCTTGATGGTCGCACCATTCGGCAGGTCAGCGCCGACGATCGCAAGACCCTTAACGCTACTGTCGTTTGCTCCGACAGTGTAAGTGAATGTCAGACTGTTGGAGCCAGATCCCGCGCTGTAAACGGCGGTGCCGCCGTCGTTCAGCAGCAGCGTCGGCGTTCCCGTCACCGACACGACCGAATTCATCGTCAGCGTGAAAGTGATCTTGGTTCCGGTAACCGTCTGACCGCTTGGAGCGGACGTGGCGACCTTTGTGATAATCGGAGCAGTGAGCGCCGCTATTGTTGCACTCGCAATCGCAGATGCCTGTCCGACATTTCCCGCACTATCGGTTGCCGTCGCGGTGAGGTTATGGCTCCCAATCGACAGCGCGCTGGTCTGGTAAAACCAAGAACCATTGGACGACGCCGTCGCCGTTCCAAGCTTGGTAGAACCATCATAAATTGAAACGGCGCTATTGGCCTGGGACGTGCCACTCAACATGACCTGGTTGCCATTCACCACATCGGTCAAGATGAGCGGCGCGCCAGGCTTGGCCGTAATGACCGTGTTAGAATAGTCTACCGTGATCGGCTGATTGCTGGACCAGCCTTCGTAAACTCCTTCTTTCCAATAGACGCCACCGCCGTATCCGATCGGGCCGTGATAGTCGACGACCTGCTGACCGTTGATCCAAACCTCCAGGAAGCCGTTTGCATTGTTCTGGAAATTCACTTCCATGTGGACGTCAATCGGCTGCCCCCGCACGATCGGCGCCGAAGATACCCAAAGATAGCTATTCAGCGGATCGCCGGGCAAAGTAGCCGCGGTCCATTCCTTTTGCCCTGGAAGCGCATAGAACGCCTCGATTGCGAGATAGTCGCCCTCACCGTAACCATTTGCGCCGGTGAGATGGACCGCCAGCGGCGGGCTGCCGCCCTCGATCGACTGGTAAGTCGCGTCATTATCGTCCGCGTGGAATTGTCCGAGAATTTGCCACGCGAGACTGTCGCTTGTGTCGTTAAATCCCGGCTGAACCGTAAACTGGTACGAAAGGTCTATCGTGGACGTGGCCGAATAGACCGTGCCACCGCTTATCTCACTACGGTGACTGTCATTGTCCAGCCAAATGTCGTTGGGGCGCAACTCAAACCTGAGCGTATGACTGTCGAGTTGTTTGATCGCCCAAGGTGCATTGCCATTAACGTTGGCATTCTCGACATAGTACTGCTGGCCGCCAACCAAGATTGGTGCAGACCATTGGTCGGTCAACGGAGAGAAATTGGATATCCCTACCGTAATAGTTTGCGTGAAAGCCGACGACGCAGCACTCGTAACGCCACTGACCGTTGCTGTCGCCGTAAAACTATGCGCTTCGTCCCTTAGTGAAGACGTTTGGTACGTCCAGATGCCAGCGCTGTTAGCTGTTGCTGCACCAAGAAGCGTGCTCCCGTCATAGACGGTGATCGTGCTATTAGGAATAGCAGTGCCGACAACCAACAGTTCGTCGGAATAACTCGCTCCGGGGTCTTTGTCGAAGACGACATTATCGGGCGAGGCCGCCAAAATGACTGGCGGATCTGTCTGCACGGCCATCTAAAGTCCCTCGATGCTCAGTTGACGCGCTGATGCGTTTCAAGCGTTGGAACAACTAAAGGGAACTTATGAAGATCCGGCTTTTTACAATCGTATAGTTTTATGAAACCAATCCGCCGATTAGTCGACACCGGCTGCATTGAATATTTAATTTCGCCGCCACGAGCTCCGCGCCCCCCCGGAAGCCAGTCAAATCTCAGCGCCTCAACGCTCGTTGAATTGAGCACACCGCCCCCCTTTATCCCAAATCCACCAAAACCAGATCAATCGACCGCCCGCGCTCCCCAGCGTCAGGACATCAACATGGTTAATTGCCTATTGCGGCAGCGTTGGGAACCCGGATTGTCCAAAGTGTGACGATCCGCCCCTCTCGGGCAATTAACCGTACCATAATACCAATTAAATGCCGCACAATGAAAGCGCCAACTCCGAACGCGGAGACAATCGAAGTTTATGAATTGGAGATTTGTTTCTCCAAAATTGAATTGAGGGGCCAAATGCCGGATAGCCAAAAGCGCTGGCGGCCCAGCGAAACACCGATCTTCAGGAGCAAAGCCGGGCGCCCAATCGCGATCACGGAACCGTCCAAAGGCACTGGGCTGAAGCTGGAACGGATCGTCCAGTGTCAATCGACGCGGCGAAACTGGACCCGCTGCCTTCGCGAAGATGACTGAGCCTGCTGGACTATGAGCCCCACAGCTACTGACGTCAGTACCGTGCTCAAGCACTTCGTCATGAAATTGCTTTCGCTGATGTTGAGGATGAGCGTAACGCACCAAACTGCAAAGGGGAAAATATTAGCTGACGTTTGACCGCCGGGGTTAGCAACCACCAGGCGGATCCCTTTCCAGAGGATCAGAACGAATATTCCAAAAATCAAAGGAGTGATCAGGTAACCGAACTCCAGAAACTTATCGACGTAGCCATTGTCGACGCTCCACTCCGACATGTCCGCCGCAATCTTTGCTCCAAAACCACCGCCAAGGAAACTATGACCCGAGGCATAGAAATTTTGCAGGATTATTGGCCAGAAATCCGCCCGACCTGTTAGATCCGTGGACTTTCCGAGAATCTGCACAATTACATAATTGAGAATGCCTAGCCGAAAGGCGAGCCCGATGATGGCCACACCGATCGCAAACTTCACGACCATCGGTTGGCGAAACGGAAGCGGCAAACGGGCAATGAAGTACGCCATGAATAGAAACGCAGGCGCGACCGCCGTAGCCACCATCCCGGTCGCGGACCCCGAACCGATTAGGCACATGACGCTGCAGACCAAAAAAAACGCCCATACTGGCGCCGGAAATATGGACGTGCGGTAGAACAACAACAGTCCTACCGTCAGCCCGGAAAAGTATCCCAGACCTTGTTTGTGACTGAAGACACCGCGCCAGAGACCGGCATGAACGGTTTGGTATGGGTCGCTCAGTTGGTGAATAGCCGTTTCGGGAAATAGGACGACCCACAGGATACTCAGCAGGCATCCAACCGCCATAGTCCTGACAACAAATTTGACAGATTGAAATCCTGGCAACAGTCCGACGATCACCAATCCGAGCAACGCTGTCGTCATGTAGGTGTTCGCAGTTTGAATCGTGGCGGCCCGGTTTTGGGACCAAATCGCCGAGACAAACGCAAACATAATCAGTGCTAGGATCGGCCAACACTGAGCGACCAGTGATCTTGTGCTCTGCGATCCAAGGATAGCGCAGAAGACCAGCAGCTCCGTGCCAAGCGTCATCGCCTGCAGGATGGGCGACCCGACCCACTGGCCGGTCGCCATGTTCAGCGCCAACTGAATCGTAAAAGCGGGAAATGAGAAAATTAGACAGATACCGAGCAACATCCGCAAAGCAGCAGGCGTCGCATGCACCTCGGCGGCGGTCGGAGGAGACCGGAAAGGCGGACTTGCCCTAGACGGGACCACTCCATCTACAACAACGCTTTGTTGCCGCCCCGCGAATTTGGACATTGCAGAGTTCCTGAATTGCTTGTTCCGATTGAGACACGCTCAGCAAGCCGCTCAAGCCACCAATTAAAGAGGCCCCATGGCTTAAACGGCATCGGGTTCAAATTCAACCATTTAGGGAATTTCGACAGTCCTTCAACGCCTTAACTTTAATCGAAGACACCAGCGATTAAGCCTGAAAACCGCGGGTTCCTCGTGGCAGAGGCGCTGCAGCCATGTTACTGTTTAAATCTTATATCGGTCATTCCGTAGTTAATTTGGATGTTTCATGCTTCATGTAAACAAAGGTCATCAGCTTTCTTCCTTTGACTCGGACGCCAACGGCCTACCTGCTGGCTCAAATCAATCAGCACAATACATCCCGATGGTGCTTGGATTTCTGCGCCGCCAGGCTTGGGTGCTGGGGTGCGCCGTTGTGCTGGCTGTGAGTGCCGCAGGTCTCTATGCCCTGTTAGCTCCCCCGGTTTACAAGGCGACGGCCACAGTGGGTATCGACACAGCCAAGTTTCAGCTGTTTCAGCCCGCCGGCGAATTGATCATCGACTCGTCATCGGCGGTCGAGAGCCAACTCGAGATCCTCAAGTCCGAAAAGATCGCGCTTGAGGTCATCAAGAAGCTTCGCCTAACTGACAACATTCCGCCTCAGCAGGCCGGCTTTTTTGGGTCGTCAAAGCAGCCGACGGAGTTTGAATACACCAGGCAACTGCTCGCAGTACTGCAGAAGCATCTCACGGTGAAGCGCCTTGGCATTGCTTGGATTATCGAGATCAACTACGAGAGCCGCAATGCCGAGCAATCTGCGCAATACGCGAATGCGTTTGCAGACTCCTATATCGCCGATCAGCTCGATTCAAAATTCCAGGCGACGCGGCAAGTAAGCACCTGGCTGGAAGGGCGCGTCAAAGACATGCGCGAACAGACTTTGGCTGCCCAACGCGCCGTTGTGGAGTTCAAGGCCAACAATAACATTGTCGACACCGGCGGGCGGCTGATGAGCGAGCAGCAGCTAGCAGAGGTCAACAGCCAGCTATTGGCGGCGCGAGGACAATCGTCCGAGGCGAAAGCCCGACTTGAACGCGTCAATGCCGTGGTCCAGTCCGCACTGGCATCAGACAACACCAATGCTCTCGTCACCGACGTCCCAATCAACGACACGGTGGCGAAGTTGCGAGCTCAGCTTATCGACCTGACCACCAGGGAAAAAGAATGGTCAACCAAGTTCGGAAGCGATCATTTGGCGGTCATCAATCTGCACAGTCAGGCCACGCAGGTTCGATCGGCCATGATAGACGAGCTTCGCCGAGTCGGTGAAGCCTTCAGGAGCGACTACGATCTCGCGGTTCGCAGGGAGAAGAGCCTCGATTCGCAGGTTGCTCAGGCAGTTTCTCAGTCGGAGGCGTCCAACCGCAATCAGGTTAGGTTGCGCGAGCTTGAGAGTGCGGCAACGAGCACAAAAGAACTGTACGAAAATCTGAACAAGCGGTATCTGGAATCCGTTGAACAGAAATCTTTTCCAGTCACAGAGGCAAGGGTTATCACCCGTGCAGCCCCTGCTCTGGATCGAGAATTCAAATCGACTCTAAAGGTACTGGCGGGAATTCTCGGAGTTGGCGTAGCTCTCGGATGCGCGATCGCTTTTCTTCGCGAGTTTACCGACAACGTCTTCCGCAGCGTCAGCCAGATTGAGCGGCAACTTCAGAAGGATTGCATCACACCGGTTCCGCTCTGGAAAGAAGAGATCGACGCTAGCCCGGCGCGGCCGCGTCCTCTGGAAGGCGAGCGTTACCTGGCGCGATCGAAAGGGCCTGCTTGGGCCAGCGTCGACGCTCCCCTTTCCAGTCACGCAGAGGCGATGCGCACAATAAAATTGTCGATAGACCTCAATTGTCCGGGCAAAGGCGCCAAGGTAATCGGCATGACGTCGTCGCTCCCGAGAGAAGGGAAATCCACCGTTGCAGCCTCCCTTGCGCTTACGATCGCCTCAGCCGGGGCAAAAGTAATGCTCCTGGACTTCGATCTTCGAAACCCGGCAATCACGCGCACATTGGCGCCGAATGCGAAGATCGGTTTCCTTGACGTGATCTCGGGAAGAACGCCACTCGCGGATGCGGTTTGGACGGACCAGTCGAAGTATCTCTCTTTCCTACCTACGATTACAAACGGCCTTTTCGCTCAAAGCAACGAGATCATGAGCGCACAGGTCACCAAGACCTTGATCGATAAGCTGCGCAGTGAATACGCCTACATCATCGTGGACTTGCCGCCTCTAGCACCCGTGATCGACGCACAGGCCACCACCCATCTGATCGATGCATATTTGTTTGTTGTCGAATGGGGCGCTACGAAGATCGACGTTGTCGAGCATGCGCTTGGCCGGGCACCCGGTATCTTGGAGAATACTCTCGGCGTAATCCTGAACAAAGTAGACATGGACAAGCTCTATAAGTACGACGCCGAGAATCGCAGCTATTACGTCAATAAGCACTACTCACAGTACGGATATACACATTAGCGTCTAAAGTGTTGCCAGCACGCCGGCCGTCGGGGCCGGCGTGCTGCAGTTTGTCCCGGCAACAATCTTCCCCTCTTGGCTGGTCGGCTCGTCGTGGCTTTCGGATCGTATGGAACGTAGCCGCGAGCATTCGCCAGGCCGCCGATCCAGTCTCGACGCCGGAATGTAGTCTGAGCTTTGGCACTCCACGAAGGAGGCGTGGGCCCAGCAAGGACCAGTCGATGTCGCGGAGAGCGCCCCAGGGTTAGTTAGCCCAATTAGGCCACACGCTCCTCAGGGGTAAGCGATGTTCTCAGGCCACGCGCCAGCGTTCTGGGGTAGCGAGATAGGCCCAGGGTAGCAGTTCGTCGATCTGGCTATTCGGGTGATCGTTGACGA
>NZ_JADPIY010000004.1:0-430449 GCF_023073095.1 Bradyrhizobium sp. 44 | reverse complement strand
CAACGAAGGCGTCGATCACGCGAACCGGATTGTCATCTGCAACCCAGTCGTCCAGGCATTCCGGCAACAAAGTAGATTGCCCGCGATCAGCTCCTTGAACGAAACGAGCCATGCCAGCCCCCGCCGATTCAGTGCGGGAATCATAGCAGGCACGGCGTTTTCACACAGCCAGGGTCACTTGCCGAAGTCGGCAGGGTCGCTTGCGCGTCAAGGACGAGCATGATAGCAAGCGCCATCGGGTCAAACACAACCGCCCGACCAGCTTTCGAGCCAAGCGTTGTTTCGCTCCATTATGGAGGTGAAACATGTCTTGCGACAGCACCACTGGCTCAATCTGCACATCCAAGGCAGCCTTCGTTCCTTCTCCAAACCCTGGATGGTTCTGGAAACTCACGCTCGCGCTGCTGGACGGCATCACACGGCGCCGCCAGTACGACGAGCTTCTCGAACTGGACGACCGGCTTCTCGCGGACATCGGCTTATCGAGAACAATCGTTGGGGAAGCTCGACGGTCTTATTTCTCAGGTTGGCGTGACAAATCGGATATTGTCGATTCCTGTCGGTGAGCGCCCGACACCTGCGCGTGCGAAGGCGGCGCGTCTGCTTGTCTCTGCGGATCGGACGGCCGCCAAGCTCGCAAAGGTCTGAAGATTTTTCCACCACGATCTTTACGCCTCAGAAGTCCAGTTTGTCTCGTATGGCGTCAATTCCGGCTTTCGCGCAGGCTTCGTCCGCGTCACCGCCCGGCGCACCGGACACGCCGACCGCTCCGACCAGGGAGCCGCCGGCTTCGACGATCAGTCCTCCGCGATGACGACCGTTCCGGGAAGGTTGCGAATGCCCGCCTGCATCATGCCCGGCTGGCTGATCGCATTCAGCTCGGTCGTGCTGGTCTTGAACGAGGCAGCTGTCCACGCCTTGCCTGCTGCCGTCGAGGGCGTGTGAGGGCCTGCAAAGCGGTCGCGCAACATCACTTGCGTGACGCCGAAGCGATCGACGACCGCAACTGCAACCTGGTATCCACGGGTGCGGCAGTTCGCCAACGCAGCGCGCGCAAGATCGAGCGCCAGTTCCGGACCGAGGGATTTGTAGGCGACCAGACCTTCCTCCGCCCGCACCGGGCAGATCGACGCAATCAGCAGGGCCGTCGCGACCGACAGGCATCGAACGTTCATGGCAATCTCCGGCAAAGGTGACCAAACGCCTATTTGATCCCACCATATGTCAGATCATCGAACAGGGTTACGCTATCTGCCTTGGTCCAAAGGCCGATCATGCCGGCGTCCGGAATGGTGGCGTCTTCCACCTCAAACAATTGCTTTCCGTCATAACTCACCTTGAACCGACTTCCCGCGAAGTCGCAGCGCAGCAGGTGCCATTGTGCGGACGGCACCGGCGCGCTGACGCCATAGCCGCCTCTGCGACCCACGATCTCAAGTGATGTTCGGACGCCATTGATCGTCTTGTAGAGAACGACATTGTCCTCCAGCGCGTTAGCCCGGACCACGTAGTAATTGTCGGCATCCTTCGCACGCCAGATAACTCCCGCCGCGCGATCCTCGGAGCCGGCCACGGCCTTGAATTTCACCTCGACGAAGCCGTCACGGATGGACGTATCGCGCTTGATGGCGAGGGGAAACGTCGCCCGTCCGGATTGCTTGAGGACGTTCGGCTTGCTTGGCGCCGTCGACTCGGCCTCGACGGTCCATTTCGGCTGTCCCTTGCCGGTCATCGTCAAAGTCCATCCGTCGGGCGAGGTTCCGGCAGCAGCGTTGTCGAAATTCAAGGTCTCGGCCATGGCGTTCCCTCCCACCAACAAAGCCAGCATGGATGCCAGCGCAAGCATGCCCACGAGCTTGTCCAGGTGCTTGTCCACGTACTTGTCCATGCGTCAGCCCTTCGTGCTCGCCGTCTTGTCGAGCGCCGCACGGAGACCCTCTGCAAGTTTGACGGCATCGTCGTTGGCCCAGAAGTGCATGAAGAAGAGCCGTGGCTGTTCGTCCAGCATGTGGCTGTGCAGCGCGGTCACCTCGATGCCGTGCGTCCGCAGCGCCACGATGACCGGGTTTACCTCGTCGCTGGTCAGCACGAAGTCGCCGGTGATGGCCGCCCTACCCGCGCCCGTCGGCTGGAAATTGATGGCGATCGCGACGCCCATCGCGCCGACGGGCGTCAACAACATGCCGTCTTCCGTGATGGGGTCGCGCCGCTTCACGTTGAACTGGTAGACGCCGCCGTTCGCCTGCCCCTTGACGCCAATGATCTGATCGAGCTTCGCGGTGTCGAGGTCGATGGCGGGCGGCGGGTTCGCCGGCGCCGTGACCGTCAGCGGAGTCTTGCTTTCGGCGAGGGCATCATGGATCGCCGAGGCCAGTTTGACGGGATCGCCGTTTCCGGCGACATGCATGTAGAACGTTGCCGGGCTCGCACGCAGCAGATGATTGTGCACGGCGGTGATCTCGAGCCCGCTCGCGATCATCTTCGCCATGACAGGATTGATCTCGGTCTCGAGCAGCACGAGATCGCCCATGACCATGGCGCCGCCATGCGCAGGCTTGAACGCGATCCAGCCGCCCAGCGCCAGCGCCGGCTTGATCGCAACCCCATCCAACGTCACGGAGAGATCGCTGCGGGGAAAGCCGTAACGGCGGACGTCGTCCGAGACGGCGGGCTTGCGACCCAGGGTCTCGTCCACCTTCTGCCAGTCGGCATCCTGAGCATATGCCGGGATGATGGGGCCGAAGCGAAATGCAAGAAGACAGACACCAATGCCGACCACGGCCCAAATGATTCTTTTCATCGCGCTACTCCCTAGGCTTAGTTTCGCTCTTTGACCTGGCCGCTGCTGTCGACGACCAGCATCACCGCCTTGCCGTTCTTCACCGCCTTGGCGGTGATGCCTTCGGCCGTCGACTTGATATCGCTGACTTGCGTGTAACCGGCCGCCTGGATCCTGGCGACGAGCTCCTCCTGCGTCAGAGCGTGCGCGCTCGACAGCCCGCCCGCGATCGCAAGCAACAGGATCGTGCGGAAGATTGGTCGTGTTCGCATGATCATTCTCCTGGTTTGTCCTGCCCAACGTTTTCTTGCCCCAGGTGAAGTCCGTTTCGCGATCTTCCCCTACGCGGTGCCCACACGGCGCAAGAGGCCGCGGGCATTAATGTGCACAGCGACGCGACCGGCGCGGACGCCGTGCCGAAAAGTCGAGCCGGTCTGACGGATGAAATCGGGGATGTATGATGACATGCTGCGCCCTTGGTGATCAGGACGCGATGCTTGGGCATGTCGCCTCACGGGGAGATCGCACATCCCCGAGCCCCAAGTAAAAACCCGAGGGCGGCAGCTGTCAACGGGCCCAGGCTTTGGGCGGCGCACCGACGCCGCCGGCGAACGTCACAAAGAGTTCACCGCTCCGCGGAACCCCGCCAGCCACGTCTTGAAACTGGCGGACGGCCCCGCTACTGTCCTTTGCGTGGGGACAAAGCAGACTCCCCGTGAGGCCTCGGTCCAAGCTCTGCGCAGCACGCCATTTGTGGAGCTTGCGCATGGACACCGAACGACACCCTTCTCACCAACATACCGTCGCCATCCTCTCACGCGGAGACGCTGCCGCGCGGCGGGATGCGACGGCGCAAAACAGCCGCTTCGCGCAGCTTTTCGAAGCGCTCGCCGCCGTCGGGATTGAAGCCCAGCCGGCGATCTATGATGAAGGCTTCGCCGAGGGCGTCCGTGAACAATTGCTCGGGGTGGACGGCGTGCTGGTCTGGGTCAACCCCATTCAGGACGGTCGAAGTCGCATTGGTCTCGACGCATTGCTGCGGGACGTCGCGGCGCAGGGTGTGTGGGTAAGTGCCCATCCCGATGTCATCCTCAAGATGGGCACCAAGGAGGTTCTGTATCGTACCCGCGCGATGGGCTGGGGAAGCGACACGGCGCTATATGAAACCGCTGCGGCGATGCGCGCCGAGTTGCCGATACGGCTCGCCGCTGGTCCGCGCGTGATCAAGCGCAACCGGGGCAATGGCGGCCAAGGCGTCTGGAAGGTCGAGAGTCTGCCGACCTCCTCCATGATAAAGGTGCTGGACGCGACCAGGGACGCGCCGGAGGAACTGACGCTGGATGATTTTCTCCGTCGCTGCGCCGAGTATTTCGAGAACGGTAGCGTGATCGACCAACCATTCCAGCCTCGCCTGGGCGAGGGCGTCGTACGTTGCTACATGGCAGGCGATCGCTGTGCCGGCTTCGGCCATCACAAGGTCAAAGCCCTGGTTGATTCGCCAGCCGCACGCGCCGAGGCCGGACCACGGCTCTATTCGTCCAACGCAGACCCGCGCTTCCAGCGGCTGCGTCGCTTGATGGAAGACGAGTGGACGCCGCAGGTGACGTCGTTGCTCGATATTCCGCGGCTCGACCTGCCTGCGATTTGGGACGCCGACTTCATGCTTGGCCCGGTCCTTGCCGACGGGACCGACAGCTATGTACTCGGTGAGATCAATGTCAGCTCGGTGCATCCTTATCCGGACGAGGCGCCGGCGGAGATCGCGAGGCGAGTTGCCGATCGGCTCCGGCGCAAGCTTTGAGACATGCTGACGGTCCGCGCGCTCAAGCGCTTGCACATTTCCGTTTCATTCGACTTGCAGGACGGCGAATGCGTCGCCCTGCAAGGGCCCTCGGGCGTAGGGAAGACCCAACTCCTTCGCGCGATCGCGGATCTCGATCCGAACGAAGGAATGGTCAAACTGGACGGAACGCTCAGGGAGGCGATGCCCGCCCCCGCCTGGCGCAAGCGAGTGACCTACCTCGCTGCCGAGCCGGGCTGGTGGTCAGACATCGTGCAAGATCACTTCAGCGGCTGGGATGATGCCTTGCCACTGGTCACGAGACTGGGGTTGCCGTGCAGTTGCGGTCCCTGGCCGGTCCAAAGACTTTCGACCGGCGAGCGACAACGGCTGGGGCTGGTGCGGGCGCTGATGCTGCGATCGCGGGTTCTTCTCCTGGACGAGCCGACGTCGGCCCTCGATTCGGCATCGACGGCGGCCGTGGAATCCTTGATCGCCGAACGCATTTCGAATGGAACGAGTGTCGTCTGGAGCACTCACGACAACGCCCAGGCCCGCCGCGTCGGGTCGAGGGTCCTTGTGATGAATGCCGAGGGCGGAATTGAGGACAATCGGCCGTGAGTTACATTCACCTGGCATACGGCGACTTGGTTCTGCCCGCGCTCCTTGTCGTCATGGACGGCGCTCTCTCGCTCGCTCTCCGCCTCAAGCTTGAAAAGCAGCTGGCCATCGCCACCGTGCGGATGGTGGTTCAGCTGGTGCTCGTCGGATACGTATTGACGTTCCTGTTTGCCGCGGTCTCGCCGCTCTGGACCGCCCTCGCCGCCGTCATCATGGTTCTGTTCGCATCACGGGAAATCGTCGCTCGGCAAAAGCGACGCCTGCCGGGTATCTGGAGCTATGGCTTAGGAGCGGGATGCATGCTGCTCGCGGCCGGCACCGTCACGATGTTCGCGCTTCTGACGGAGCTACGCCCGGATCCCTGGTATCATCCGCGCTATGCGCTGCCATTGTTGGGCATGATCCTGGGCAACACCATGACCGGGATAAGCCTGGGCTTGGACGTGCTGACGAATAGCCTGGTGCGCGAACGGGCCGCCGTCGAAGCTTGCCTTGCTCTTGGCGGCACCCGGTATCAGGCGTTGCTGCCGGTCCTGCGAGACGCATTGAGAAGCGGCTTCACGCCAATCATGAACAGCATGGCTGCGATCGGCCTTGTCTCTTTGCCGGGGATGATGACCGGTCAAATCCTTGCAGGCGTCGAACCGATTGACGCCGTCAAGTATCAACTCCTGATCATGTTCTTGATCGCCGGCGGCACGGGATTGGGAACGCTCGCCGCCGTGATGGGAGGTGCTCGCCTTCTCACCGATCATCGGCATCGATTGCGCCTCGATCGATTTTCCACCGCCGAGTAGAATTGCGCGACCTCACATCGACTGCGCCCGAACAGACTGGCCCTTCCGCGCCCACAGCAGCGCCAGCGGCCCCAGTGCAATCCCGACCGCGAGGACGCTGAACGCCAAGAGCCAGCCGGTCGCGCTCTGCGGGCCGCCGGCTGCGTCGAGGGCGGCGCCGGTCCCCCAGGCGCCGACCGCCGACAGGCCGAAGCCGACCGTCGAATGCAGGGCCAGGGTCGCGCCGCGATGTTCGGACACAGCCGCCGCGGACATGCCGGCGGTCAATGCGCCCGAATCCGCCGGCACGGTCAAACCGTAGGCGAGCAGCAGCAGCGCAAGGACCCATGCCGGCGCTGTCGCATTGAAGCCGATGACCAGCGCGACGCAGGCCGATGCGATCATCACGATCGTGATCGCGCGATGGCGGCCGAACTTCAGCGCGGCCTCGTTGCCGAGGATGCTGGCCGGCATCGAGATCACCGCGAAGCAAAAGCTCAGCACGACGGGGCTCAACCATGAGGGCGCGCCTTGGTGGACGACGACGAAGGTCCAGAACCCGACCAGCCAGGTGCGGATGCCGTAGAGCTCGAAGCAATGAGCGCCGTAGCCGAAGATGTATCCGAGCGCCTCGCGGTTGGCGAAGACGGGCGCGAAGTTCAAGAGCCGTCCCGCCCTCGGCGCGGGCCGCTGCGCCTGCATCAGAAGACACGCGACGACCATTGCGATCGGACCGAAGCCGGTGACAAGGAAGGCGGTCCGCCATCCCCAGCGGTCGGCGATCACTTGCGCGACCAGGAACGAGAGGCCGACACCGACCGAGAAGCTCGACGTGTACAGCGTGACGGCGCGCGAGGTGTCGCCGGGGGGAAGCCGGTCCGTCAGCGCCTTCAGGCCCGGCATGTAGGCGCCGGCAAATCCAAGTCCTGCCAGGGACCAGATCGCGGTCGCGGACCAAAACCCTTGCGCGAAGATTCCGAACGCTGCGGTCGCCAGCCCGCTGACGATCGAACCCCAGAGCAGAACGAGCCGTGCGTCGATCCGGTCGGTCAATGTCGTCAGCACGGGCACGGCGAGCATGTAGCCAAACGCGTAACCGCTCGCCATCAAGCCACCTTCGGCCGCCGACAGCCCCCACGCCGGCATCAGATGCTGCGCCAGATTCGCGGACAACGTCACATGCGGCAGCAGATTGCCGACCTGGCCGATGCACATCACCGCGATCAGAGACCGCCCGCTCAAGTTACGAATGCTGTCCTCCCGCCCCCACGCCGACACGGCGCACCAACCACAATGGGCAACTCTCCGGCTTCACCTGCAAGACCCAAATTCATGAACAACCGCAGCCGGAAGCGCCGGCCTTCTTCGCCGCTTCGTCGTCGGCGCAACAGGCCGTCGGTTCCTGCTTCGCCGGCCCGCCGCAACATCCTGATCCGGCCGCGGCGGCTTCGACGCCGCCGCGCGTGCAGACGCCGGTCTCCGGCAGCACGAGCTCCACCCTTGCGGCGGCTTTCTTGTCGCCGGCGAGATCGGCCGCAATCGAGCGCACCTGCTCATACCCCGTCATCATGAGAAAGGTCGGCGCGCGGCCATACGACTTCATGCCCGCCATGTAGAAGCCCGGCTCGTCGTGCGAGAGCTCGCGCGCGCCGTGCGGGCGCACCGTGCCGCAGCTGTGCTCGTTGGGATCGATGAGCGGCGCCAGCGCGACCGCCGCCTCGATGGCGGGATCGAGCCGCAGGCGCAATTCGGACAGGAACGAAAAGTCGGGACGAAAGCCGGTCGAGACGATCAGCTCGTCCACAATCACGCTTCGCGCGCCGCAACCCGAGCCGGCCGCGATCTCGAGGCGGCCTTCGGAGTCCGACAGATGCGTGACGCCGAATTCGGTTTCGACCCTGATCTTTCCGGAGGCAATGAGCGCAGCGAACGCGCTGCCGAGCTCTCCGCGCGCGGCGAGCTTGTCATTCCGGCCGCCGCCAAAGGCCTTGGCGGGATCGGCGCCGCGCAACAGCCAGATCGCTTGCGTCCCCGGCACCTCGTCCGCGAGATGCACAAGATCGATCAGCGTGCCCACCGCGGAGTGGCCGGCGCCGAGCACGGCGACGGTCTTCCCGGCATATCTGGCGCGGCCGACACCACGGACATCGGGCATGCCATAGGCGATGTGGCCGGCGCATTCACGCTCGCCGATCGCGGGCAGACCATTACCACCGGCGGGATTGGGCGAGAACCATGTGCCGGATGTATCGATCACGGCATCCGCGCGCAGCACTTCAGGACCTTTGCCGTTCTGGTAGCGGATTTCGAACGGCGCCTGCTCACGCCCCGTCGTCTTCGCCTTGTCGAAGCCGACGCGGCTGATGGCCGTGACACGGCTGGATGTCCGGATCACCTCGCGCAACGGCGTTCGCGTCGCAAGCGGCGTCAAATATCGGTCGATCAGCTCGCCGCCGGTCGGATAGGAGCCCGGGTTCGGCGAATTCCATCCCGTCGGCGCGAGCATGCGCGCGGCGGCCTTGTCGATATTGTAGTCCCACGGCGAGAAGAGCTGGACCTGCTGCCACTGGCGAACCGCATGCCCCGCTTCGGGTCCTGCCTCCAGCACGATGGGTGACATGCCACGCTCCAGGACGTGCGCAGCTGCTGCGAGGCCGACAGGCCCTGCCCCGATGATGGCGACCGTCTTAGCGTTCATTCGACTTCTCCCATAATTCTAGAATCATCGAAAGATGCTAGCCAAAAAAGTTCACGCCGCCGTTTGCGTCGTCTTGCATCCGACTTCGTCTGCGCAGCACTCCGCCGCCAGGAAATCGACTAGGCCCCGCATCGCCTCGAAATTCGCGTGACAGACGAGGCTCGTCGATTCCCGGACCTGACTGACGAGCCCGACCGAGACCAGGGTCTTGATGTGATGCGACAGCGTCGACGCCGGAATCTTCAGCTTGTCCTGCAGGCGGCCGACGGCCATGCCCTTGTGCCCTGCCCGCACCAGGGCACGATAGATCTGAAGCCGGGTCCGGTTTCCCAGAGCCTCCAGGCGTGCTGCTGCGTCGTCGATCTTCATGGCCGCCATGATGCGCCTGCCGATTTCAAACTGTCAAACCATATTTCTAGAATCTTCGAAATACTGGCTCGGCCGCCCAACGGCTTCCGGATTGACGCGCTCCAATTAATTCCATAAGTCTGGATATATGGAAACAGAAGAAGCCGTCATGGCGCTCGCCGCGCTGTCCCAATCGACCCGCCTGGAGGCCTTCCGCGCACTGGTCAGTCACGAGCCTGATGGTCTCGCTGCGGGCGATCTCGCACGGCTGTTGGAGGTCCCTCAAAACACGCTCTCGGCGCATCTGTCGATCTTGACGCGCGCGCGGCTGGTGACCTCCGAGCGGCGCAGCCGTTCGATCGTCTACCGCGCCAACCTCACCGAATTCCGCGACGTCGCGGTCTTCCTGCTGCGGGATTGCTGCGGCGGACGGCCGGAAGTCTGCGAACCTGTCGTCGAAACCCTGCAAGCGTGCTGCAAGCCGAGACGAAAGGAGCGAAGCCGTGCCTGATCAATTCGATCTTCCGCGGCGTCTCGCGGCCGAGGCGCTCGGCACGGGCATTCTGGTTGCCACGGTGGTCGGCTCCGGCATCATGGCGGAGACGCTGACCAAAGACGTCGCGCTTGCGCTTCTGTGCAACACCCTGCCGACCGGCGCCATTCTGGTCGTCCTGATCACCGTGCTCGGTCCGATCTCCGGCGGACACTTCAATCCGGCAGTGACCCTCGTCTTCACCGGCAAGCGGGAGCTGCCGGTGAACGACGCCGCATTTTACGTCGTCGCGCAGATCGCCGGCGGCATCGCGGGAACGATGGCAGCGCATCTGATGTTCGGACTGCCGCTACTCGATTTCTCTGAGAAGATGCGAACCGGAGGACCGCAATGGTTCGCCGAAGCCGTCGCCGCTTTCGGTCTGGTCGCAACGATCCTGGCCGGCATCCGGTTTCAGCGCACTGCGGTTCCCTGGCTGGTCGGTCTCTACATCACGGCGGCCTATTGGTTCACAGCCTCGACCTCGTTCGCCAATCCGGCCGTGGCCATTGCGAGGTCGCTGACCAACACGTTCACGGGCATACGTCCCACCGACCTGCCCGGATTCATTCTCGCGGAGCTCTGCGGAGAGTTCGCCGGCGCGCTGCTGATGAATTGGCTGCTCGCAGACGCCCGCGCGGCCGGCCCCATCCCAATCGCGGAGACCACCCGATGAGCGTCACGATCTACCACAACCCCGCCTGCGGCACCTCGCGCAACACGCTGGCGATGATCCGGCAGAGCGGCGTCGAGCCGGACGTGATCGAATATCTGAAGACGCCGCCATCCCGCGAAACGCTCGTCGGGCTGGCCAAGGCCCTGGGCATCTCCGTTCGCGCGCTGCTGCGCGAGAAAGGCACGCCCTACAAGGAGCTCGGCCTCGACGATCCCAAATGGTCCGACGACGAGCTGATCGACCAGATGCTCGCGCACCCCATCCTGATCAACCGTCCGATCGTGGTGACGCCCAAGGGCACACGCCTGTGCCGTCCCTCGGAAGCCGTGATCGATCTCCTGGACCATCCCGTCGGCCGGTTCGTGAAGGAGGATGGCGAGGTGGTCGAAGCGCGATAGGCTTACGAGATCCCTGTCCTATTGGGATCAGATCTTCGGGATCTTCGCCCGCTCCACCACGCCGGTCCATTTGCTGATCTCGGTCTCGATCAGGGCCTTCATCTCCTCCGGCGAGCTACCGCGAACCTCGCCGCCGACGGCGGTCTCCAGACGCTGCTTGAGGTCGGGATCCCTGAGAGCGTCGAGCGTCGCCGCATTGAGTGCGGCCATGATGGCGGGCGGCGTTCCCTTCGGGGCCAGCAGGCCGGCCCAGGTGCGCACGTCATATCCCTTGATACCGGCTTCCTGAACCGTCGGCACGTCGGGCAACAATGCGGTGCGCGTCGGCGAGGTCACCGCCAGGCCGCGGATCGCGCCGCCCTGGATCTGCGAGGCAAGCAAGACCGGCGTGCCGACGATCACCGGAACCTCTCCGCCGAGCAACGCGGTGACGGATTGAGAATCGCCGCGATAAGGCACGTGCACGATCTCGACGCCGGCGGCTGCGTTCAACAGCTCTCCTGCAAGATGGTGCGTGCTGCCAAAACCTACCGATCCGAAGCTCAGCGCACCGGGCTTCTGCTTTGCCATGGCGACGAGCTCGCCCAGCGATTTCGCCGGGTAGTCGCTACGCACAGCGATGACGAGCGCGTAATAGACCAGCGTCGAGATCATCTCGAAACTCTCGGCCGGCTGGTAGGCGAGGCTCTTGTAGGTCGCGGCGGAAATCGCATGAGCGCCGGTGACGAGCCCGATCGTGTAGCCATCGGGCGCCGCTTTCGCGATGGCATCCGCGGCGATGTTGCCGCCGGCGCCGGGCTTGGCCTCGACGATGATCGGCTGGCCGAGCTTCTTCGAGAGCCCGTCGGCGATGATGCGCGACAACGTGTCGGCCGCGCCGCCGGCGGCAAATCCATGCAGCAGCCGGATCGGGCGCGATGGATAATTGTCCGCCGACGCCGAAGTGGCTGCTAAAAAGCAGCCAAACAGAAAAATCGCCGCAGCAAGCCGCTTCATCCTTCGCATGGATGCGTCCTCCCTTTGACTGTTCTATCGTTGGCCGCGACGAGGCGGCGTTCTTCAAGTCGAGTTTGAATCCGCTAGCGGGCGAACTCCGTGCATTCAGGCGATGGCGGCATGCCCCAGACGTCGCGCGGCAGACCGACCCAGACTTTTGGCCGCTGCGGTCGATCGCGATGCCAGGGACGCGGCTCGAAGTAGCCGAGCTCTTCGTCGGTCATGCGGTCGAGGTCATGGAACAGCTCGACCAAATGCCCGTCGGGATTGCGATGATAGATCGCCGTGTTGTGGCCGGGGCCGTGACGCACCGGTCCCCACAGAACGGGAAGCTTGTGACGGGCGAGATGGTCGCACGCCTGCTGCATATGGACAGGGCCGCGCAGCTCGAACGCGACATGATGCAAGCCATGGCCGGGGGCCCGAGCAAAATTCAGCGTATGATGCTCGTAGCCGCTGCGCATGAAGACGAAGCGATCCTCGATCCAGTCTGAAACCCGCAGGCCCATCATGTTCGCGTAGAACTCCGAGGCGGCGCGCGGATCGGGCGTGCCAAGCGCGACATGGCCGAGCTTGGTGACGGCAAGCGCACCGATCCGCTCCTGCGCAGGCGTCGGCGTCCAGCCCTGGATCAACTCGAAGCGCGTGCCTTCGGGGTCGCTGAACGACAGCGATTTGGAAACGCCAGGCAGGGGATCGCTATGCAGCTCGGGCCGCAGATCGGCCTGCTTCAGCGCGGCGCCCAGGGCCTCGATCTGGACATCAGGAGATATCTCGAAGGCGATGCTCGTCAGCGCCGCGTCGCCGGGTTCGATCACCAGCGAAAGCTGCTCGGAATCGTTGGCAAGGAAGATGCGGTTGCCGTCGCGGCCGACGAGGCCAAGACCGATCACGGCGCGGTAATAGTCGAGCAACCGCTCGGGATCGGGCGAGGCAAAGCTCGCGTGCCGGAGCCGGGTGAAGCGTGCAATGGGTGCTTGTGTCGTCATCGTGCAATCCACCCCCTCATGGCGTCATGATGATCTTGCCGAGCGCCGAGCCTTGCTCGAGCAGCGTGTGGGCCTGCCTGACCTCGTCGAGCTTCAGGACCGCCGAGATCGCCGGCTTGATCGCATTGCGGCTCAGCGCGTCGATCACGTTGCGCATGAGCGCGCGACGCCCGTCGCGATCGTGGTCGTAGATGTGGAAGGAGAAGCAGCGTATCGCCGGGCAGATGTCGAGATGGTCGCGCATCGCCGCCATCAGGTTTTCTTCCGGCAATCCTGCGAAGGCGTTGTACGACAGCAACGTCCCCCATTTGCCGAGCGCGCCGAGATAGCCGGTGAACTCGGGCCCACAGACGTGATCGAGCACGAGGCCGACGCCCTCGCCATTGGTCAGCTCGCGGGTCCGCGCCACCACGTCTTCGCGGCGGTAGTAGATGACGTGATCGGCGCCGTTGCCGCGCGCGAATGCGGCCTTCTCCTCGTTGGAAACCGTGCCGATGACATTCATCTGCGCGAGCTTGGCGAGCTGCACCAGCGCGGTGCCGACACCACCCGCCGCCCCGATCACCAGCACGCTGGCCGGTGCGCGCGGATGGCGGCACTCGTTCAGCAGCGCGTAGGCCACCTGGTAGTTCGACAGGCACACGGCCGCTTGCATATCGACATCGTCGGGCAGCAGATGAATGGCGTCCGCCGGCGCGACCACATAGTCGGCGTAGCAGCCGCCGCGCTGCGACAGGTCGCGCGCGCTCAGCAGCACCTTCTGGCCGATCGCAAACCCTTCTACGCCGGACCCGAGCGCGGCAATGCGGCCGGCGACGTCGTTGCCGGGATTGGCCGGCAGCGGCGGCATCCATTTGTAGACGCCACGCCGGATCAGCACATCGGGCTGCCCCACCCCGAACGCTTCGGCCCGGATTTGCACATGGCCGGGTCCGGGCACAGGCACCGGACGCTCCACCAGTTCGAGTGCATCCGGCCCACCCGGCTGACGCACCAGCACCGCCCTCATGATTTCATCTCCGCCCATATTTTCGAAAATAATATCGTTTACGAAAATTATTGCAAGATGCTCGTTAGCGCGGCATGTTGAGCCATCGATTCAATGGCAGAAACCATGTCCGAAAGCGCCATTCGCCCCCGCAAGGAATTCGGCAAGACCGTTGCCGCCGACATCACCCATCGGCTGCGCGAGGAGATCATTGCCTGCGGCCTGGCGCCGGGCGAGCCGCTGCGATTCGACGTCCTGCGCGAACGATTCGGCGTAAGTTTCACGACGCTGCGCGAGGCGCTGACGGCGCTTACCGCCGAAGGCCTGGTCGACGCGCAGGAGCAGCGCGGATTTCGGGTGGCGCCGGTCAGCCGCCAGGACCTGGTGGAAGTCACCGATGCCCGGGTGCTGATCGAGGTGGAATTGATCCGCCGCGCGATCGAGCGGGGCGACGACGATTGGGAAATCGCCGTCATCTCGACGCTGCATAGATTGAAGCGAATCGAGCAGCGCGATCCCGAACATCCGCTACGCGATCCCGAATGGAAGATCGCCCACCGCCAATTCCACCAGGCACTGGTGTCCGCCTGCGGCTCCGCTACCCTTCTTGCCATTCGCGCCGACCTGTTCGATCGCGCCGAGCGCTATCGGCATCTGTCGGCCAATTTCCGGCCACGGCCGCGCGACAAGGCCGGCGAGCACCAGGCGATCATGCAGGCCGCCATCTCGCGCAATCCGGATCTCGCGGTGCAGCTGATCGAGACGCATATCCGCACGACCGCCGACAACGTCGCGACCTACGCCGCGCATCTGCTCGATATCGAATAGGCGGCAACGGCTTTTTACCGCAGTGGGCTTGCGCCTCGCCCGATTTTCGAAAATAATAGCTAAGATCGAAAATGCCAACCTTCGGGGCGTAACCATGAAGCTGCTGTCGTTCTTGGACGGAAATCGGGAAAGCTGGGGTGCCGTTGTCGAAAATGGCGTCGTTGATCTCGGCCGCGCCCTGCCCCAGTACCCTGTTCTCGCGGACTTCCTCGGCAGCGACGACTATGCGCGGCGCGAGGCCATCGTCGCCGGACACAAGCCCACGATGGCGCTGAGCGACGTCAAATATCTGCCGGTGATCCCGCGTCCGGAGAAGATCGTCTGCGCCGTGCGCAATTATCTCGACCACCACAATGAAGCCGTGGCGTTCGGGATGAAGCGCGAGATCACGGAATTTCCGCCGATCTTCCTCCGGGTCTGGCGCTCCCAGGTCGCGCACAACGCGCCGGTGATCCGGCCGAAGGTCTCGGACAATTTCGACTGGGAGGGCGAGCTGGCTGTCGTCATCGGCAAGGGCGGCCGTCACATCAGCCAGGCCAACGCCTGGGATCACGTGGCGGGCTACTCGATCTACAACGACGTCAGCGTGCGCGACTGGCAGCGTCACGCCCAGCAGATCGCCTCCGGCAAGAACTTCGTCGGCACCGGCCCGTTCGGACCATGGCTGGTGACGCCGGACGAGATCGGCGATCCCACCAAATTGAAGCTCGAGACGCGCGTCAACGGCGCGGTGGTACAATCCTCCGACACCTCGATGCTGATCTTCTCGATCCCGCGGCTGATCGAGTACAGCTCGACCATCTTCGACCTCGTCCCCGGCGACGTCATCGCCACCGGCACGCCGGCTGGCGTCGGCTTCACCCGCAAGCCGCCTGTTTTCCTCAAGCCCGGCGATGTGGTCGAGGTCGAGATCGAGAACATCGGCGTGCTGCGCAATCCCGTCGTCGACGAAGCATAGCGCCTGCGCATGTCGTCTCAAGACGTGTCCCAAGACATCCGCAAGACCGCGCTTAGCGTCGAGACCATCTGGCACGAGCGCGGTCCCCGGCTGGAGAAGCCTCTGCTGGTCGGAACGGCCATTGCGGTGATCCGCAATCCCTTCGCGGGCCGCTTCGAACCTGATCTGATGCCGTTTCAGGCATCCTTGCGCGAGCTCGGGCGCGAGCTTGCAACGCGGCTGATCGCGCAGCTCGGCGGTGCCGCGCAGATCGAAGCCTATGGCAAGGGCATCATCGTCGGCGAGGACGGCGAGCTCGAGCACGGCGCGGTCTGGCACGAGGCCGGCGGCCAGGGCATGCGCGAGGTGCTCGGTCAGCCCAAGGCGATCGTCCCGGCGGCGAAAACCATCGGCGGTCCGGGCACGCGGCTCATGGTTCCGCTCGGGCACATCCACGCCGCCTATGTCCGCAGCCATTTCGGCACCGCGGAGATGACGCTGTGGGATTCACCACGGCGCGACGAGATCGCATTCGGGCTCGTGATGGCGACCGGCGGCCGACCTCACGCGCGCATCGGAGGCCTCGCGGCATCCGCGATCTCCGCGCACGACGGACAGCGCTGACGGCCCGAGCAGCGCACTCAATGTGCGTCGCACCTGCAGCGCTCATAATCGGCGGGATCGTGGCTGTTGACGACGCCCACGCGATCGCCGTGGTTCAGATCATCTCGAAGACCATGTTGCGCGCTGACGAGCATTTCGTCGCGATGTGAGCGAGCGTTATGTCGCAGCGCCGCCGCCGTCGCATCCGCTGGCACTGAAGGAGAAGCTTCGCACCGCCGATCTCGCCCGCGTCCCCTTGATCGACCGCTGCCATTGCGAGCAAAGCGGCAATCGGAAGACTGGGCCATGGCGCTGGTCGCTGCCGGGGTCGGCATCGCCATTGTCCCGGAAGGCGTGGCGCGCGGCAATCCGGACGTCGCAGTGTCAGAAGCAGCGCGCCAAGTCTCCACGGGGCCGAGCGGCCGTGGCGAACGCGAAGAGATCGCCTCGTCCGCGCTAGCGCATCCTTATTGCAGCGCAAAGTAGCGCTCTAAATCCATCAAATCATGTGCTATGTATATTACGCCGGTTGTTTGCCTAAAAACTAATCAAAGAAGAATGAAAGAGGCGTCATGATCGGTTTGGAGGGGGTTTCCGCCCAAGCGTTATCCGACACCATCGGCGCCATCTACGACTGCGCCCTCAATCCGCAGCTTTGGGCGGCCACCTGCCGGAAGATCGCCGATCTCTGCGAGAGCACGGCGGGCGGCATCTGCGTTCACGACATGAAGCACGTCCAGAACGACCAGCTGTTCGTGTTCGGCTACGAGCAGACGTTTCTGGAAAAGCTCGGCGAGAACTACGCGAAGACGCCGATGGCGGCCGCGGATATCGTCGCCGACATCGGTCATGTCAGCGCGCTCTCGATGAACGATCTCGATGAGCTGCTCGAAAGCCGGTTCTACCGGGACATTCTCCAGCCTCACGGATTGCAGGACATCATCTGGTTTCCAGCTCTGCGGACCGGCGGGCGCATGGCCTCCATGCATGCCTCTCGGACGGCGAAGACGCATCGCTATCAGCAGCTGGACATCAACCTGTTCAAGATGCTGTCCCCTCATGTCTGCCGCGCCCTCACCATCTCCGACGCACTCGACCTCAGGACGCTGCGGTCGGAGATGCTGGAGCGAACATTCGACATGCTTGCCGTCGGTGTCTTCCTGACGGCGCGCGACGGCCGGGTCGTCTACATGAACGAGACTGCCGAGCGGCAGATCAAGACCGGCAACGCCGTTCGTGTCCTCGGCAACCGGATCTTTCCGACCGATGCCGCCGCCCGCGATGCGCTGTCCAAGGCCATCGACGAAGCGTCCCGCGACGATGCGGATTTGAGCGGACACTCGCTCGCAATCCCCGATATCGACGGCGCCGGCTACATCGCCACCCTGCTTCCTGTCGATCGCGGTCAGCGCAGCGGAATCCTCGCCCCGTTTGCCGCATCGGTAGCCGTCTTCATGAAGGACCCCGCCGAGGTGCCGATGATGCCGGGCGAGGCTTTTGCAAGGCTCTACAAGCTCACGGGCGGCGAGCTTCGCGTGCTGATGACGCTCGCGCAAGGTCTCGGCGCGAAAGAGGCGGCCGACATGCTCGGCATCGGCGAGTCAACGGTGCGCTCTCACCTGCAGCGCATCTTTGCCAAGACGAACACGACGAGGCAAACGGATCTGCTTCGCCTGCTGCAAAGCGCCACGCCGCCACTTCTGCCCGCACAAGGCGCTGTCGGCTAATTCGTCATCTGACATACGCCTAAATCGTCGTCATTTGCCTGCGTCGCCGGCTTGCGCAGCGCTACGCATGCCGGGCGAAATTTCCAGACAAGAAAAATTCGCCGACGACGGTTGCGTTTCATTGGTTCCGATGATGCGGCGATGCGGGATGACTGATTTTCTCATCGTCACGACATCAGGAGATCACGATGCGGACGGCAACTGGCGGGCGCTGCCTCGATACGGACGACCATCGGCCCGAACCAAAGCGATGGCGTCTCGCGTCTTACGTGTTTCTGATCGCGCTGATGTTGCTGGCCATGTTCGAGCAGAAGCAAGCCAGCGACGTCTCAATTCTTGCCACCGGCCCACTGCCGGCAATCAACATTCCTTGAGTGAGGCCGCGTTGGCGCACCCTTTGCTTCGATTTGGTTTTTATTTGCATTGGACATTTCATGACTCAAACCGCGAGCGATCAAGCGTTTTTGCTCATGCTGATTTCAGCCTGCCTGGGCGCGTGTTTCGTTTTGGCGTTCTGGGAAATCGAGGAAGCCCGCCGGCGCCGGCAACGGTACGACGAGTTCACGCGCGAAGCGCAACGGCCGGTCAGGCCCGGCCATTAGCCCACGGTCCGGATCATCATGCGAGCCCTCGCAACCGCCACCATTGCGAGCGCTTTTGCTCGCGCATTCCCCGCGTCTTCGTTGCGGGCACATGTTCTCAAGCAGCTCACTTTGTGCTGCGGAGCCGTCCTCTTCGTATGGCTGCTGTCGCTGACTCACGGGTTGGATCTCAGCGCCGGGTTCTTCTGACCGATCGGGTTCGACCATGAGCATCGTGTCAGTTTGGTCCGGAGCGGCCTCTCAGGCTCCCAACCGCCACGTCGAACCGGAATCGCGAGGCATCTTCGCCTTCATCATGTCGGCGCTGCACGCCTCGCGACGGCATCAGGCAGGTCGCGTCCTGCGCCATTACGAGCACTTGCTCACCAACGAACTCAAACATGATGCCGGAGAACGAGAATGATCGTTGCGAACAGGACAGCTGAGGCAGGATTGACGGTGCGGTCTCCGCAGCGCAGTGAAATGCGTTGGCTCCTGGCGGTCGCAGCCGCATTCCTCGTCGTTCACATCGTCGCCGTGATGATCTGGGGACGCGCGTCGGCGAGCGAGGCCGCGGCTCCAGTGCAGCCGACCATATCGCCCTTGTGCGACTAACTGGGTTAGCCCTTCGAGACGACCGCGCGGCCGTAGGGCGGCTGGGCCGCGACCGGCGGGTTGGCGGTCTGGGCGGCGAGTTCGCCGATCAGGCGGTCGGCATCGGCGGCCATGCCGTCGGGCGCCTGGATCACCAGCCGCTCCAGCCCCCAGCGATAGGACGAGACGCGCTGCTCGAGGCACTGCTGTACCCACTGGATGATCAGCGAATTCTCCTGCATGCGCTCGACCGCGTCCTCCTTCTCCTTCGGCGAGAGGGAGGAGACACGCGCCATGCTGGCATTGCGCTTCTTGTCGAGGTCGATGACGCGGATCGCGGAGGCGAAGAACGGCTCGAAGCGGGTGATGTCGTTGCGCACGTCCTCCATCAGCTGCGTGTAGCGCGAAGAATGCGAACGGTGCGGCTCGTCGATCAGTGTGCGACCATACATGGTGCGGTCGAACACGATCTTTTGCCGCCAGGGCGAGGGCAGCGCCTTGTAGTCGCCGAACACACTCTTCCAGGCGGGCCGCGACAGCGGCGGTTCGATCAGCGGATAAGCGAGGTCGCGAAGCTGGCGCTCTTCGTCGGTGAGCTGGAATTGGGATGGCTTGAGGCCGACGCTGGAGGTGACTTCCGCGCCCAGCCAGCGATGCATGTCGTCGCTGCGCATGTCGGCGCGGGTCCGGCCGAAATCGCCACCACTACAGGCGGCAAGCGTCGCGCCCAGCACTGCGAGCATGATGGCCGTTACGACCGGCCGGATCTGGCGGAGGCTCTCCGGCATTTCAAGGCCGAAGGCTAGCGGCGACGACGACGGCGCCCCGGCGCTGTGCCCTGCTCCGGCCCGTGATCGCCGCTGGTTTCGTCGCTCTCGCGCTCGATGCGGATCACGGGAAGGATCAAAATCGTGCCCATGTCCGCGCGCGGAGCCACGTCCCCCGACGCGCTCACCCGGCGACCGGCCGGAAATTCGATGATGGTCCCCATATCAGCTCTCTTCAATTGCCGCGCGACCCGGCGCGCCTCTGCAACATGCATTCATTAAGATCAGTTCATGGTTAACGGGGTGTAAACGTGCCGGCGGGACCGTAACCGCACGGGCGGGACCCGTCGTCCCGTTGCGGCACGAGAACGCTTCAAATTGCCGGTTCGGCTTCACGCCTCGTTTTCCTTAACGAGCCTTTAAAGGAGCCCGCGATAGGCTGGCGGCGAGTATCTCTTCCAGGTCGCGTATCTCTCCATGACCAAGTCGTTGTTTCCAGGATTCGACGGGCTGATGACCCTCTCCCGTCGCGAAGGCGTCGATGTTCGTCCGACGCTGCTGCGCGTGCTGACCGACCTCTATGTCCAGTCGAGCACCCATAGCGACGACGAGCAGCGCCAGTTCGTCGAGCTCGCCACACGACTAATCGACCAGGTCGACGACGCGACGCGCGCGGCCGTCAAGGCGCGGCTTGCGATCTATCCGTCGACGCCCGCGCCGATCATGCAGAAGCTCGGACTGTCGGCCGCGCAGGAGGGCCGCAGGGTTCCGCTCGCGCGCGAAATCCCGGCGCCCGTCCCTGCCCCCGCTCCTGTCCCCTTGCCGGTTCGCACGCCTAGCGACGCCGAGCTGCGCATGGCCTCGAACATGGCGATGCAGCCAAAGGACGCGGCCGATATCCACGACATGTTCTTCCGCGCTGGCGCCACCGAGCGCGCGCTGATCCTGCACAATCTGGCGGAGACGCCGCTGAAGGCCGCGCCGCGGATTCCGACCGTCCGCGCCAAGCGCGCGATCCAGATCCTCGAGATGGCGGCGATCGCGGGCGATGTCGAGAATTTCATCTTCGAGCTTTGCGACAGCCTGATCCTGCCCTCGCGCGTCGCAGCCCAGATCGTCGACGATGCAAGCGGCGAAGCGCTCGCGGTCGCCGCGCGCGCACTCGACATGCCAAGCCCGGTGTTCCAGCGCATTCTGCTGTTCTTCAAGCCGGAGATCGGCAACTCCGTGACCGACGTGTACCGGCTGTCGCGGCTTTACGATCGTCTCAGCGACCGCGCGGCGCTGGTGATGCTGGCCGCCTGGCGCGGCTCGACGCTTGCCGTCACCCGGGCCAAGTACCAACCGTCGCTGCACGACAGCGAGCGCCAGCGCGCACGTGCGGGCGCAAGCCAGACGCGTCCGGGCGTGCAGCCCGGCTCCGCGCCTGCGGTGCGGACAGGGACTGACGGATCGGATCGTTAGGTCTTCGCCAGCTCGAGGAAATGCCGCCCGGCGCGGTCTTCGGTCTCGACGATCCAGATGTCGGAGTCGAAGCGGATCTCCTTGGTCAGACGCTCCTCCACCGCGGACTCCGGCATCGGCTGCGGCGCAAGCGGCACGAAGAAGCGATCGACCGGCCGACCGTCGTCATAAGAGGTCTGCGGCGCCGGCACATAGAGCATCGCATTGCCGTCGAGCAGCGAGACCTTCACGAACACCGCACCCGCCTCCTCGGCGCCGCGACGACGCACCGCGCCGTACACGCCCTCGGTCTGGCACCGGCGCAGATAGGCTGAGACCCAGATGTTTGATTTCAAACGCATGGAGGCCACGATAGGACAGCGCTGCAATCAGCACCAGCCTTCGCACAACATCACGACTATTCGACCGGGTGGCCGATCGCGGCGCCGAGCTCGCGGAGCAGGCGGTCGGACAGCTGGCCGGTGACCTGCATCTTGTGCTCGCGCTCGAATTTCTGGATCGCGGACTGGGTCTCGGCGCCCATCGCGCCCGTGATCTTCAAATTCCCGTAGCCGTATTCGGAGAGCGCGCGCTGCACGCCGGCGATGCGCCGCGCGGCCGGGCCCTGCTGCACGGGGATTGGCGCCGGCGGACGTGAGACGGAGGGCGGCGCCGAAATCGTTTGCTTGACCAGATTGGTCATGGGATCGCCCGAGCGCGGCGTCGATGCAGTCGCCTCGACGGGCCTCTCAGGCGGCTTGTCTGCAGGTTTGGGCTCGGCACGAAACTCCGTCGCTCTCGGCTCGAGCGGAGAGGTATCGGCGCCGACGGGACGCGGACGGGGCAAGGGGTTCGACAGCGCCATGGACGACGGTGCGGGAAGATTGATCACGGTACCGAACATCGGCGCCGGGTGCCGGCCGGTCTGCAGGAACAGCGCATTGGCAACGATCGCGCCGATGGCGGCAACGGCGACGAGACCGGCCAGCGTATCCTTGGGGCTATGCAGCAGCACGCGCAGCACAAGATTGCGCTCGGTCTCGACATCGATGACCGCGGCCTTGGCGCCACGGCGGCGCGGAGCGGCTTCGTCCTTGGCAGACTTCTTAGGCACTTTTCTTCACCAGAGCGGGTTGGTCCTGAACTTGGTCGTGAGGATGGTCGTGAAGTTCGTGGTCCTGAAGTTCCTGGCGCAGCACCGGCGTCAAGGTCGCGATCTTGCTCTCGCTCGCCTTGCTGTCGGACATCTTGCCATCAGAAGTCTTCATATCAGACGTCTTGGCCTGCGGCGTGTAGACCAGCGGCAGCTTGACGGTGACGGCAGTGCCCTCGCCCAGCCTGCTTTGTACCGTCAATTCGCCGAGATGCAACGCCACCAGGCTCTTCACGATCGAAAGTCCGAGGCCGGTGCCTTCGTGACGGCGCTGATAGGTCTTGCCGGCCTGGAAGAACGGCGCGCCGATGCGCTTGAGATCGTCAGGCGCGATGCCTATACCGGTGTCGCTGACGCGCAGCGCAAGCTGCGAACCCGAGACCGCGGCTGTGACGGTGACCTGACCGCCGCGCTCGGTGAACTTGACGGCGTTGGCGACGAGATTGAGCACGATCTGCTTGAAGGCGCGTGGATCGCCGGTCATGACAGGCAGGTCCTGCGGCGCATCGGTGACGAGATCGACGCCGTTCTCCCGCGCCTTCAGCGCCAGCAGATTGCAGCAATGCATCAATGATGCACGCGGCGCGAACGGTTCCGACGCCATCTCGAAATTGCCCGACTCCATCTTGGACATGTCCAGGATGCCGTTGACGACCGAGAGCAGATGCTGGCCGGAATCGTTGATGAGCTGGGCGTATTCCCTCCGCTGGGCCGCGCCCAGCATCAAGGTCTGCTCCTGCGTGATCATCTCGGAGAAACCGATGATGGCGTTGAGCGGCGTGCGCAGCTCATGGCTCATGGTGGCGAGGAAGCGCGTCTTGGCGGCGTCGGCCGCCTCTGCAGCGCGGCGTGCCTCGTCGAACGCCTGCTCTCCGAGCTTGCGGTCGGTGACATCGCGCATCACGGCGACGACATCGGCCTCGCGCGTGGTATCACGGCCCATATCCTGATCGAGCGGGCGGCACCGCATCTCGACCCAGATGAAGTCAACCTGGCCGCGTTCCGAGCCGGCACGTTCCCGGCGCAACCGGAACTCGACGCTGCGCACGTCGCCGCGCGCAGCATCGGACAGCGCCGTCAGATACGCCGGCCGATCGGCGACATGGACCCGATCGAACAGGCCGTGGCCGAGCAGTTGCGCGACGGGCACGCCGAGCATGGCTTCCACTGCCGGTGAAATGAACTGCACCGCGCCGTTGCGCTGATGCCGCGAGATGACGTCGCTCATATTCCGCGCCAGGAGGCGGTAACGCTCCTCCTCCCGCGACAGCAGCGCCACGCTGGTGCGCGCGAGCGATTCCGCGCCGAAAGCCAGGCCCGCGGCATAGAGCGTCGCCGAGGCGACGCCGAACGCCATCAGCACGCCGCGTTCCGCAGCGCTGGTGTCGCCAATCGGCAGCCAGCCGAGCTGGCTGACGAGGATCAGGATGCCGGCGCAGGACAGTGCCAGCAGCGATGCGAAGGCCGCGACGCGGCGCGAGGCCGACAGCGCAGCTTCGAGGGGAACCACGACCAGCCAGATCGCGGCGAAAGATTCGATGCCGCCAGTCGTCACCGCAACCGCCATGATCAGGCCCGAGAGCGCCAGCGACGACAGCACATGCGCGCCTTCGTAACGGCCGGTGCGCGACAGGAACCAGGACAACAGGATCGGCGCAATCAGCCAGGCGAAGGCCGCGACCTCGATCGCGCTCGGCGCGCCGCGCATGGCGAGATAGACCGGGAATGCGGCAAAAGCGGCCAGGCTGCCGAGCAGCCGCGGGGCCATGAAGGCACGATGGCGCGCTCGCGTCAGCGCGTCGTAACGCGCGGAGGGATGCAGCAGCGCATCGAGACAATCGCGGATGATACTCAAAACTGTCACGGGTCTCGCGCTTCGGCTCATTCGTCGGGAAGACGCGCCGGAACGCCTCCTTATCGTTGAGCCACCGTGTCAGAGCGACCTTAAACGAACACTAAGGCAGCGCGGCGCGCCGCCGGACACCGCGTCATCGCAGGGCTTTTTAGACGATTTGACGACGTCATCGGCGGGGATGGTGAACACAGGGTTTCCCCGTGATCCGCATGGTTTCGAAATGGTGGACGGGCGCGGCCGCAGAGCTCACGGCACGGAAGTCAATCGAAAATTTACGACACCGTCGATTGCAAAGATTCTTGAGTCAATTTTCCGCGAATTAAGCGGAAGGCAATCACTTGCGATTTATCGAGAGTTGCTAGGTCCGACATCCGCGGAGATCGCCGCGACGGGGTCTAACATACAGGTCGCAAGATGCGCTTTCTGCTTCGCATCACATTCTGGCTCGGGCTGGTGCTGGTGCTCCTGCCGCGGGACAAGACGCCCGAATCGGACAAGCTGCCGCAGATCGGCGCTGCCGACGCGGTGCAGGCTGCGACCGCGGCCGTCTCCGACATGACCCAGTTCTGCAAGCGCCAGCCGGCGGCCTGCGAGGTCGGCGGACAGGCCGCGACCATCATCGGCCAGCGCGCGCAGGACGGCGCAAAGAAGATCTACCAGATCATCAACGACAAAAAAGAGCAGCTCGAGAAGCCCGACAAGAAGGCGCCCGACCACACCGGCTCGATCGCGCTGGCCGGCGAAGGCGATACCGCAACCAGCGAAGCGCCGCGCGACACCCTGTCCCAGGACGACCTCGCGCTGGAATGGCGCGGCCCTGCGCCCGCACCGGCGAATTAGCGCCCAAACCCTATCGATTTCGGCGCTTTGCGTCCCTATATTGGCCTGAACGGGAACTTTGGGCCAGCATGACGACGATCGACGAAATCAGGGATAATTTCGAGATTCTGGACGAGTGGGACGACCGCTATCGGTACGTCATCGAGCTCGGCCGCACCCTGGAACCGATGTCCGAGGCTGAGCATTCGGCCGAGAACAAGGTCAATGGCTGTGTCAGCCAGGTCTGGCTTCAGAAGCTGATCGATCATCGCGATGGCGGCCAGCCGGTCCTGACATATCGCGGCGACAGTGACGCCCACATCGTGCGCGGGCTGGTCGCGATCGTGCTGTCGCTTTACTCCGGCCGCACGCCTCAGGAGATTCTTGCAACCGATGCCATTGCCGTATTCGACGAGTTCGGCTTTCGCGATCATCTGACGCCGCAGCGTTCCAACGGCCTGCGCTCGATGGTCGAGCGCATCAAGACCGACGCGAAAGAGGCGCTCGCGGAAGCGTCGTAGAAAATCTACTTCCGCTTCCGCTGCTGCTGTCCCAGTCCCATCTGCTTCGCAAGCTGCGAGCGGGCCACCGCATAGTTTGGCGCGACCATGGGATAGTCGGCCGGCAGGCCCCATTTCTCGCGATATTGCTCCGGCGTCATGTTGTATTGGGTGCGCAGATGGCGCTTCAGCGACTTGAAGCGCTTGCCGTCTTCCAGGCAGACCAGATAATCGGGCGCGATCGACTTCTTCAGCGAGACCGCCGGCTTCGCGGGCTCAAGCGGCACCGTCTCGGTGCGGCCCGACGAAACGCGCACCAGCGCGCCATGCACCTGGCTGATCAGGTTCGGAATCTCAGCCGCAGGCGTCGGATTGTTGCTGAGATAGGCCGACACGATGCCTGCCGTCAGCTCAATGAAATTCTTAGCCCCGGCATCCGACATCGCCCCGCCTTTCTCCACCTTGCGTCTCACGGGAGAGACGACGTCAGAGTATTCCGTGTCAACAATACGTTTGGCTGAAATGGGACGACTGAGGAGTATGGGCTGATTTACTGACGAACCAACAAGAACGCCAGCGCTTTACTTGGCTGCGCCAGAGTTGCCTACGCGCTCTTCAAGCGCCCCGCTGGTCAAGGTGGGAGCGCAGTTCGTCGATCGAGGCAAAGCGCATCATCCCCTCCGGCATCTGGGCTTCGATCGAGCCATCGGAGTAGAGCGAATAGGCCATGCCGTCGACGATGCCGGATTTGAGCACGGTCACGGGCGCCTGCTCGGCCGCGGCCGTCGGCTCCGGTGCAGGCGGCGGAGCAGCCTCCGCGAAGGTCGACGGCGAGCGTGGTGGCGGGCGCCGCGAGGCGGCCGGCGGCTCTGCAGGCCTCATGCGATCCGGCTTCGGCCAGGCGTCGTCAAAGCTCGCAGGCGGCGCCTCCGGGGCGGCAGGCTCCCCCGACGGCTCGGCATGCGGCAGCGGCGGCACGCCCTCGCCGGTCTTCGCCTCCGCGCGCTCGCGCTCCTTGCGGGAGGTCGAGGCGAACAGCAAGTTGCGCCGGCGCGGCGGCTCCGGAACCTCAGGCGGGCTCGGAGCTTCCGGCGGTGGCGGAGGTTCGACGCGCGGTCGCTCGCGCGCGGCTGCTTCGTTCTGCCAGGGCGGCGGGCCTGCGGCCGGCAATGGCGGCGCCGGCTCCATCTTCTCCGCGCCCGGCTCAGGCGAGGGGGCAGGCGTTCCAGGCATCCCGAGACCCGGCAGTACGGGCCGGACCCGAACGTCGGATGGTGCGATTGATCCAGCGAGCCGGCGGGCCATGCCCTTCAATTCCGCGACCACGACGTAGAGGCCGGCCAGTAACATTCCGGAGCAGACGCCGATGGTGCCGGAGATTATGAGGGTACTGCCGAGACTGAATTCCCTGACGGTGAAGCCGAACAGGATCGCAAGGAGGCCCGCCAAAACGGCGAAAATCCCCGCGATCAACAATACCAACGCCATCGAACTCACCCCCGGCCGCGCAGCCACACGCGACACTCGTCACGCCACGATACCGTCATCCGGTGTTCCACGCCAACGTCGAATTATAGCCTGCGTTCCTAAAGGAAAGGAAATCAGGGACTTATTCACATTCCCTTCAGCTACGGCTCGCTACTTCTAAGCTGCTCTCGAGCTGGTCGGATTTGCTGCGTTGCATCAGGAATTTAGCCATAATGCCCAATTACTTGGTAATGGAACTGCGCTATAGGGATTCCGGGGAGCAGGCCCGCGCGCACCAGCAGGGCCAAGAGGGGATTCCGGGTCACCAATAGCCATGACATCCATCACGACTTCGGCGATCGACACGCCTCTGCGGCGCTCGGTTGAACGGACTTGCGACGATCTCGCCATGCTGGTGCTGGCTGCGGTCGCCGTCATTGCCGGTTTGACCTTCCGCGACTACGGGCTCGGCTGGGACGACTACACCCACGCCGAATATGCTGACCTGCTGCTGCGCATGTTCGGTTCCGGTTTCAAGGACACCGCGGCACTCTCCTTCGCCAACCTTTACATGTATGGCGGCGGCTTCGACATGGTCGCGGCCCTCCTGCACAAGGTGATTCCGCTCGAGCTGTTCGAGACGCGCCGTCTGGTCGGCGCCGTCGTCGGCGTGATCGGACTTGCGGTGACGTGGCGGCTCGGCCGCCGTATCGGCGGCCCCCTTGCGGGACTTGCCTCGCTCCTGCTGCTCGCGCTCTGCCCGATCTTCTACGGCCACATGTTCATGAACCCGAAGGATGCGCCCTTCGCGGTGGCCATGATCATCCTGATGCTGGGTCTCGTCCGCCTCGCCGAGGAATATCCGCAGCCTTCGCCGCGCACGATCCTGATCGTCGGCCTTGGTGCCGGCCTCTCGCTCGGCACCCGCATCCTCGGCGGCCTTGCGCTGGTCTATGCCGTGATCGGCTTCATGCCGCTGTTCCTGGAGGAACTGCGTAGCGAGGGCCTGCGCGAGTCGGTCCGCCGCTTCGCTTATGTCGTCTACGTGCTGCTGCCCGGCCTCGTGCTCGGCTACCTCGTGATGGGGCTGATCTGGCCGTGGTCGATCATGGAGCCCGGCAATCCCTTCGAGGCGCTGACCTACTTCTCGCACTTCTTCGAGAAACCCTGGAAGGAGATGTTCGACGGCGCGATCGTATCCGTGCCCGACATGCCGTGGTCCTATCTGCCGACGCTGTTCGCGCTTCAGTTGCCCGAGGTGATGCTGGTGCTGATGTTCGGCGCCGTGATCGGCACCTTCGCACTGCTGCCGCGTCGCGAGGTTCCCGCACGCCGCAAGACCATCCTGCTGATGCTCACGCTCGCCGCGACGCTGCCGCTCGCGATCGCGATGGTGAAGCGACCGGCGCTGTACAACGGCATCCGCCATTTCGTCTTCGTGATCCCGCCGATGGCGGTGCTCGGCGGCGTCGCCTTTGGCTGGGCCATGGAGCGGCTGCGCGCCAATCACCGCACGTGGCAGCCGGTCGTGCTCGCCACCTTCTGCTTTGGCCTTGCGCTCTCGCTCGCCGAGATGATCCGCCTGCATCCCTATCAATACACCCACTTCAACCACATCGCCGGCACCGTGCGCGGCGCCGACGACCGCTTCATGCTGGATTATTGGGGCCTGGCGCTGAAGCAGGCCTCGGACGAATTGCGCGAGCAACTGGTCGAACGCCAGGAAGTGCCGCCGCGCAACCGCAAATGGAAGGTCGCCGTGTGCGGTCCGCAGCGCCCCGCCCAGGTCGCGCTCGGCCCCGACTTCACCATCGGCTGGGATTCCAATGCCGCCGACTTCGCCATGACGCTCGGTGAATTCTACTGCAAGGGCCTCACCGCGCCCGTGCTGGTCGAGATCAAGCGCGACGACGTGGTGTTCGCCCGCGTCTACGACATCCGCGGCAGCAGCATTTCCAGCCTGCTCTCGATCCCGGCACCGTAATAAATTTCTCCGGATCGTAGCCCGGGTGAGCGCAGCGACATCCGGGGCCTATCAGGCAGCCCCGCATGTCGCGTCGCTCATGCGGACTACGCTGGACTGCCGCGCTTTGTGTGCCTTGCTGGCAGCTCGCGGCAGGACTACGCTCCGTCCCCGCAACAACGATGTTCGGAGAGATCAACCATGTCGCCAGCGGAAGCGCGCCTGAAGGAAGTGCCGTCGAACATGACGGAGGCCGAGTGGCAGCAACGGGTCAATCTCGCCGCCTGCTATCGCCTCGTCTCGCTCTACGGCTGGGACGATTTGGTCGACACCCACATCTCCGCGCGCGTGCCCGGCCCCGACCATCATTTCCTCATCAATCCCTACGGGCTGATGTTCGACGAGATCACGGCGTCGAGCCTGGTCAAGGTCGATCTGCACGGCAACCAGCTCTCCGAGAGCGAGTACAGCATCAACCCCGCCGGTTTCACCATCCATTCGGCGATCCACGAGGTGCGCGAGGACGCCATCTGCGTGCTGCATCTCCACACCCTCGACGGCACCGCGGTCTCGAGCAGCGCCGAAGGGCTGCTGCCGCTGAACCAGACCGCCCAGCTCGTCACCCACGACCTCGCCTATCACGACTACGAAGGCATCGCGCTCGACCACGACGAGCGGCCGCGGCTGCAGAAGGACCTCGGCGACCACAACCACATGCTGCTGCGCAACCACGGCACGATGACGGTCGGCCGGTCGGTGGCCTCGGCCTTCGAGCGCATGTATCACCTTGAGCGGGCCTGCTCGATGCAGGTACGTACGCGCGCGCTGGGCACGCCGGTCTATCCGGTCGACGATGTCGCGATCGACAAGAACACCGAGCTGCTCGCCAACCGCGACCGCGCCGAGTTGCGCGCCACCAACCTCGTGTGGCCGCCACTGCTGCGCAAGCTGGACCGCGAGCTTCCGGGCTACCGCTCTTGAGATTTTCGGGATTTGGTGTAGGGTAGGTCTCAACACCCTCTACACATTTTCGGAATGAAACGCCGCCCAATTCCGGGCGGCGTTTTTATTTGGCCCCGTCATTGCGAGGAGCGAAGCGACGAAGCAATCCAGGCTGTCTCTGCGGAGAGATTCTGGATTGCTTCGCTACGCTCGCAATGACGAGGACAGAGCGCCCGCTACTTCACCTCCGCCAGCGCCGCGAGGATGCGCGCCCAGGAACGGATGCCTTTCTGGAAGCTGCGGAGGTCGTATTTCTCGTTCGGCGAGTGGATATTGTCGTCGTCGAGGCCGAAACCCACGAGCAGCGAGTCGAGCCCCAGCGTGCGCTTGAAGTCCGCGACGATCGGGATCGAGGCGCCCGATCCCATCAGCACGGTCTCCTTGCCCCATTCCTCGGTCAGCGCGGTCTTGGCCGCGGCAAGCGGCTTCATGTTCCAGTCGAGCGCAATCGCGGGCCCGGCAGAGTGGTCGCCGAACTCGACCTTGCAGTCCCCCGGAATGCGCGCAGTCACGTACTCACGGAAAGCTTTGCGGATCTTCGCGGGATCCTGGCCTTCGACCAGCCGGAACGAGACCTTGGCCGATGCGTGCGACGGGATCACCGTCTTCGAGCCCTCACCGATATAACCGCCCCAGATGCCGTTGACGTCACAGGTCGGACGCGTGGAAGCCTGCTCGACCAGGAGCCTGCCCTTCTCGCCGGCCGGTATCGATAGTCCAACCGGCTTAAGGAACGTGTCCGGCGTGAAATCGAGCTTCTTCCACTGCGCGAGAATGTCCGACGGCGTGTCCTTCACCCCGTCATAGAAGCCGGGAATGGTGATACGGTTGTCATCGTCGAACAGCCCGCCGAGAATTTTGGTCAGCACCCGGATCGGGTTCATCGCGCTGCCGCCGAACACGCCGGAATGCAGGTCGCGATTGGCGGCGGTGATCTTGAGCTCCTCATAGAGCAGACCGCGCAGCGAGGTCGTGATCGCGGGCGTGTTGCGGTCCCACATGCCGGTGTCGCAGACCAGCACGTAGTCAGCCTTAAACTCGTCCTTGTTGGCTTCGATGAAGGGCACGAAGTTCTTCGAGCCGACTTCTTCCTCGCCTTCGATCAGGAAAGTGACGTCGATCGGCAGCGATCCCGTCACCTTCTTCCAGGCGCGGCAGGCCTCGACGAAAGTCATGACCTGACCCTTGTCGTCCTCGGCGCCGCGCGCCACGATGATCTTGCGGCCGTCGGCATGGTCGGTCACAACAGGCTCAAATGGCGGACGGTGCCAGAGCTCGATCGGATCGACCGGCTGCACATCATAGTGGCCGTAGAACAGCACATGCGGCCGGCCGCCCGCGACGCTCTTGCCAACGACCGCGGGGTGGCCGGCGGTCGGCCTCACTTCAGTCGCAACGCCGAGGCTCGCGATGTCCCTGGCAAGATGCTCGGCCGCCGCCTTGCAATCGGCCGCGAAGGCCGGATCGGCGGAGATCGACTTGATCCGCAACAGCGAGAACAGGCGCTCCAGGCTGTTGTCGAACTCCTTGTCGATGTGGTCGAGCACGGATTGAAGCTGCGCATTTGCCATTGTCGTATTCCCTGCGTTCGAATCCCAAGACGTCGGGGCTCAAGCTGTCTTCTCAAGAACTATCGGCTTTTAGCGCTGCCGCGGCGTTGGGGCCAGCCGCAACCGGCGGATGCCGGATGTGCCATGCGAGACTAGCTGCGAGGACCGCTGTGGCGACGAGGTTATTGCCCCAAGCCTGAAAGACATTGGGAAACCACGGCAGTGCCAGCAGCATGAGCATGCCGGCGGCGCCAAGGGAAAGCCAGGTTCCCAGGCGCACGTTCGCCCGCTCGTCGAAGGCGGCACGATGCATCAGCACCGTCATCGGGAAGAACAGCCACATGAAGTAGTATTGCCGCGCCAGGGGCGATGCCACCGTCATCAGGCAGAACAGGATGCCGAGCTCCTCGGCGTCCGAGCGCGCCGTACGCCGCGCTTGCCGTGGCATGACCGCGACGAAGCCCAATCCGAGCAAGGCCGACAGCGCCAGCACGATCCAGTTCGCCGTCCTGAAATCGACGTCGATGACATTCATCGTGCGCGGCGGCTTGTTGGAATCCTCCTGATTGTAGTTGATCGGCCGGACCAGCCGGTGCGTGACGGCAATGAGTGACTGGTTCACCCACGACCAGTTCTGCTCGTCGCGCTGGCCAAATCCTTTTTCCGAGCTCGACCCGACCATGCCCTGATACCAGGTCTTGACCTCGGCGGCGTTGCGCTCGAAGCCGCGTATGGGGGCCGGCACGATATAGAGAAGCATGCCGGTGAAGGCGACAGTAGCGACGGCGGCTCCCCAGTTTCGACGCCAGACCAGATAGGGCAGCACCGCAATGGGAAACACCTTGATGGCGGTGGCGAGCGCGAACATCAAGCCTGCGAGCCAGGAGCGTTGATGCTGCAAGCTCCAGAAGCCGTAGAGCATCATCGCCAGCAGCACGAGGTTCGGCTGGCCAAGATCGAACATGTCGAACACGAAGGTCACGGTGACGAGAGCCGGCAGCGCCTCCAGCCAGGGGCCAGGCGTGCGGCCCGAACCGGTCATGGCGTTGGAGAGCATCCCGGTGTACCACCACGCCGTAATATTCAGGATCGACAGCACGCTGTAGAGCGCGATCTTGCCGAACCAGCTCGGGATCGCCAGCAGGATCGCCGGCAGCGGTGGGTAGATGAACTCGAAGTACGCACCGATGTCGCCGGGATAGAGCGGCCCACCCTTTAAGACCTGCTGCCCGGCCCAGTACCACAGGCCATAGTCCTTGGTTTTGCCGTGCCCGAAGATCTCGGGTCCGAGGACATCGGCAGCCAGGATGAAGCAGCAGAGCAGGAAGAGCAGGTCGAGCGGCGCACGCAACGACAGGTTTCGGAATGCGCCGGGTCGGACGAAAGATTCAGGTGAGGTCACGATGTGGTCCAGTCAGGGGCCATAGCACCTAGCAGACCAACGGACGCTTGGAGAGTCCTGATCACCCGAATTTGTACCCGCCGCGCACAAGCGGCGGGTCTGCGGATGAATTGCCTCAAACGAGGCTTTCTGCCTACCTGCGCAGCAAGCCGCCGAGCGCGCCGCGGACCAGTGTGCGGCCGATCGAGCCACCAAGCTGGCCGGCGACCGACTTGCCGATATTGGCGGCCATCCCCCCGATCACCTGATTGGTGACCGATCGGGTCATGTCGCGCGCGATGACCTGCCCCGTCGAGAGGCGGCCGCGCTTGACGTTGGTACCGAAGATGGTGCCGACGATCGAGCCGATCTGGCCGAGGATGCCGCCGCCTCCATTTCCGCCAGCCGCGCCTGGATCGGCAGTCGCAGCCGTGCCGGCAATGCGCTTCTGGATCATCTCGTAGGCGGACTCCGCATCGACGGCGGTGTCGTATTTGCCCTTCACCGGGCTTGCATCCATGATCGCCTTGCGCTCTTCCGGCGTGACCGGTCCGATCCGGGCCGATGGCGGCCGGATCATCACTCGCTCGACCATCGCCGGCGTGCCGTTGCCTTCGAGAAAGGACACCAGCGCCTCGCCCTTGCCGAGCTCCATGATCACCTTGGCAGTGTCGAGCTTCGGGTTGGGCCGGAAGGTCTGTGCCGCGGCGGCGACCGCCTTCTGGTCGCGTGGGGTGAAGGCGCGGAGCGCGTGCTGCACCCGGTTGCCCAATTGTCCGAGCACGCGGTCGGGCACGTCGACCGGGTTTTGCGTGACGAAATAAACGCCGACGCCTTTGGAGCGGATCAGGCGCACCACCTGCTCGATCTTGTCCATCAGCGCCTTGGGCGCGTCGTTGAACAGCAGATGCGCCTCGTCGAAGAAGAAGACCAGCTTCGGCTTGGGCAGGTCACCGGCCTCGGGCAGCTCTTCGAACAGCTCCGACAGCATCCACAGCAGGAATGTCGCGTAAAGCCGTGGGCTCTGCAGCAGCTTGTCGGCGATGAGGATGTTGACCATGCCGCGGCCGTCGCGGTCGGTCTTCATGAAGTCTTTCAGCGTCAGCGCCGGCTCGCCGAAGAATTTGGTGGCGCCCTGATTCTCCAGCACCAGAAGCTGGCGCTGGATGGTGCCGACAGTGGCCTTGGTGACGTTACCAAAACCCTGCGCCGCCTTCTTGATCTCGGCAAGCGGACTCTCCTCGGCATCCGCCCCCTTCTTGCCGGCGTCGGGCACGATGGCATCGAGCAGCGCGCGCAGATCCTTCATGTCGATCAGCGTCAGCCCGTTGTCGTCGGCGACGCGGAAGGCGACGTTGAGCACGCCTTCCTGCACATCGTTCAGGTCGAGCATACGTGCGAGCAGCAGCGGGCCCATTTCCGTGACGGTCGCCCGCACCGGGTGGCCCTGCTCGCCGAACACGTCCCAGAACACCGTCGAGAACTGGTCGGGCTGGAACGTCAGTCCCATCTCGGTGGCGCGCTTGACGATGAAATCTTTGGCTTCGCCGACTTCGGAGATGCCTGAGAGGTCGCCCTTGATGTCGGCCGCGAACACTGGAACACCAGCGCGCGCAAATCCTTCTGCCATCACTTGCAGCGAGACCGTCTTGCCGGTTCCGGTTGCACCCGTGACGAGGCCGTGGCGATTGGCGAACGCCAGCGTCAGCCATGCCTGCTCGCTTCCTTTACCGACAAAGATCTTGTCGTCGGTATCACCGAGCTTGCTGTCCTGTGCGGTCATTATGCCCTGATCTCTCTGCCTTGTTTCGCATATCGAAACTCGAATGCACCAGTTCCGTAGTTTAACGCATATCGCGCGCTGATTGAAACCATTCAACGCGCCCCGGGCATACGACATCGTCGGAAACATGCGAGTGACATCCGCCGAAAGTAGGAACGACGCATTCGCATCGCGGCATTTTTCTGCCGATTTCATCTCCGCCCTTGCATCGCTGCAACACTTCTCGCGCGTTCGAGAATGAATCGGAACGTTGATGGCGTTCATCGCTTGTATTTCACATCACACCGGCTCAAGATCATTTTCGAAAGCAATACTCCGGCATGTGAACCGACTGAGGGGCGGCCATATGGACGAGCTGATCGGGCGGCTGGCGACAAACGCCAGCATAGATGGTGCTGTCGCTGAAAAGACCGTCGGCATTATCCTGGGCTTCCTCCGCAACGAGGGTCCTTCCGACAGCGTCCAGGTCCTGATCGACCAGATTCCAGGTGCAGAAGCGGCAATCGAGGCGTCCCGCAGCGGCGCAGGACTGTCGCGGCTGATGGGCGGCGGCTTGATGGCGGTCGGCACGCGCCTGATGGGCCTGGGACTTGGCATGGCCGAGATTCAGAACATCGCCCGTGAACTTTTTCGCTTCGGCCGAGACAAAATCGGAGCGGATCAGATGGGCAAGATCATCGCGGGGACCCCGGGCCTCAGCCAGTTCGCCTGACGCCTGCGCATTTCACATCGAGTATCATGACATATCCGATCTCCGAGATTGAGGGCCTGTCGACCTTTGCCGCCAACAAGTTGAAGGCGCAGGGTATCCGCACCACCGATGCGTTGCTCGAGGCGGCTTCGACCGTGAAGGGCCGCAAGGCGCTCTCCGCCAAGACCGGCATCAGCGAGCAGTTGCTGCTGGAATGGGCCAACGTCTCCGACTACATGCGCATCCCCGGCATGGGCCGGGCCAAGGTCGGCCTGGTCCGCGCCGCCGGCGTCACCACCGTGCGCGAGCTCGCCTACCGAAATCCGGCAAGGCTGGCCCAGAGCATGCGGGATGCCAACGAGAAGAAAAAGCTCCTCCGCATCCTGCCCTCGGAAAAGTCGGTCGGCGACATCATCGCCAAGGCGAAAAAGCTGCCGCCGAAGATTTCGTATTGATCCGGGGACAAGGCTGGGCAGATAGAGCACCGCTCCTTCCCGGTCGTCATTGCGAGCGCAGCGAAGCAATCCAGAGTCCCTCCGCAGCGGCAGCCTGGATTGCTTCGCTACGCTCGTAATGACGGAGCGTGGCAAGAGCATCGCGCCCTCACCGGCCCCGGAGTGCATTGGGCGACTGGATCGCCCCCCAATCCCGCCTTGAATCCCCCCTCCCCGACCGCTAAAGCGGGCCGCATGAATGCCTCGCCCTCTCCATCCGTCCCGGCGGCCGGTTCACTCGGGCCTGACGTGCTGCGGACGCTGCTGGAGCGGCCGATCCCGGCGGTGATGGGCGTGCTCAACGTCACTCCGGATTCATTCTCCGACGGCGGCGAATTCATCGCGCCCGAGCAGGCGCTCGCGCGGGCACGGGCGATGATCGAGGCCGGGGTCGACATCATCGATATCGGTGCCGAGTCCACCCGGCCCTACAAGGGCGCTCGGCCGGTCACGGCGCAAGACGAGCTGGCGCGGCTGCGGCCGGTGCTATCGGAGATCGTGGCGCTCGGTGTGCCCGTCTCGATCGACAGCATGAAGGCGGAAGTGGTGGCCTTCGCGCTCGATCAGGGCGCGGCGATTGCAAACGACGTCTGGGGCCTGCAGCGCGATGCCGCCATGGCGCCGCTGATTGGCGCGAGAAGCGCCCCCGTCATCGTCATGCACAACCGCGACAGCGTCGATCCCGCCATCGATATCGTCGTGGACATGAAAGCGTTTTTCCTGCGTTCGCTGGAGATCGCGGCAAAAGCCGGCATCGCCCGCGACAAGATCGTGCTCGATCCCGGCATCGGCTTCGGCAAGACAGCCGAACAGAGCATGATTGCGCTGGCGCGACTTCGCGAGCTCGACATGTTTGGCCTGCCGATCCTCGTTGGCGCCTCGCGAAAACGCTTCATCGCCTCGGTGTCGCCGTCGGGGCCGACAGAGCGGCTCGCCGGCTCGATCGCCGCGCATCTGATCGCCGCGCAGCGCGGCGCGAAAATCATCCGGACACACGACGTCGCCGAGACCTTGCAGGCCCTGCGAGTGGCGCACGCAATCGAGAGCAAGCCATGACCGATACGATCTTCGTGAGCGGCCTGTCGATCCATGCCCGCCACGGCGTGATGGAGCACGAGACCGAGGTCGGCCAGCGTTTTGTCATCGACCTCGAGCTCTATACCGACCTGTCGGAACCGTCGCGCAGCGACCGGCTCGCCGACACCGTGTCTTACGCCGACGTCGTGGCGACGACCACCGCGGCCTTCAAGAACACCAATTACAAGCTGCTGGAGCGCGCGGCCGGCGCGGTCGCCGATGCCATCCTGTCGCACTTCCCGCGTATCCGCGCCGTGAAGATCACCGTGCACAAGCCGCATGCGCCGATCGCCGCGATCTTCGACGACGTCGGAATCATGCTGACGCGTTCGCGGCACCCCTGACATGGCAAGCGTTCTGATCGCGCTCGGCGGCAATGTCGGCGATGTCCGCGCGACGTTCCAGAAGGCGATCGCCCATATCTGCGGCATGGCCCAGGCTGCGTTGATCGCGCGCTCGTCGGACTATGCGACGCCGCCCTGGGGCGACGAGGACCAGGCTCCCTTCATCAACGCCTGCGTCGAGATCGACACCAGCCTCGATCCGCATGCGCTGCTGTTCGTGATGCAGAAGGTCGAGCAGAAATTCGGCCGCTCGCGCGATAAGCAGCGGCGCTGGGGCCCGCGCACGCTCGATCTCGACATGATCGCCTATGACGATGTGTCGATGCAGAAGCCCGATCTGACCCTGCCGCATCCGCGCCTGTTCGAGCGCGCCTTTGTGCTGGTGCCGCTGGCCGAGATCGCGCCCGACCGCGTGATCGCAGGCATTCGTGTCCGTGACGGTCTCGCCAGCGTCTCGACACAAGGCATTGAGCGGCTTCCGGATACCGGTTAACCAAAAACAACCGTTTGCAGGGACGGCCGGCCGTGGCAATTTCGCCTGCGAACAACAAGATTTTTCGGGAGCCCTTCGCCGCATGACCTCCGCGACCGACGACCTGCCGCTGGCGGCGGATTTTCCCAAGGCGACCGTCGACGACTGGCGCAAGCTGGTGGATGGCGTGCTGAAGGGCGCGCCATTCGAGAAGCTGGTCGCCAAGACCTATGACGGCATCAGGATCGATCCGCTCTATCCGCGCGCCAAAGGCGTTGCGCCCGTGGTGGGACGGCCGGCGGCCGCGCCCTGGCAGATCATGCAGCGGATCGACCATCCCGATGCAAGTGCGGCGAATGCGCAGGCACTGACCGACCTCGAAAATGGCGCGACAGGGCTTGCGCTGGTGTTCGCCGGCGGCAACGCCGCTCACGGTTTCGGGCTGGAACCGACCGCAGACGCAGTCGCAAAGATCTTGAAGGATATCCATCTCGATGCCGGCATCGGGCTGGAGCTCGAGATCGGCCCGCAATCGCGGATGGCGGCGATCCACGTCGCGGAATATGTGAAGAGCAACGGCATCGATCCCGCGGCCTGCGGCATCCGCTTCGGGCTCGACCCGCTCGCGGCCGGCGCGGTGTGGGGCCACAGCCCCTATACCTGGGACGAGATCGTTCCGGCCGTCACCGGCGGCATCAAGGGCCTCGCCGCGCTCGGCTTCAAGGGACCGTTCGCATCAGCCGACGGACGCGTCGTCCACGATGCCGGTGGCTCGGAGGTGCAGGAGCTCGCCTTCGTGCTCGCCTGCGGCATCGCCTATTTGCGCGCGATCGAGGGCGCGGGCGTTCCGCTGGAGCAGGCGCAGGGCATGGTCTATGCGCGGCTTGCCGCGGATGCAGATCAGTTCCTCACCATGGCAAAATTCCGCGCCTTGCGGCTGCTGTGGGCGCGTATCGAGACGGCGTGCGGGCTCGCGCCAAAACCGCTGTTCATCGCCGCCGATACCGCCTGGCGCATGCTGACGCAACGCGATCCCTATGTGAACATGCTACGCGCGACCATGGCGACGTTTGCGGCCGGCCTTGCCGGCGCCAACGCGATCACCGTGCTGCCGCATACGCTGGCGCTCGGCCTGCCCGATCCGTTCGCGCGGCGCGTGGCGCGCAATACGCAGCTCGTGCTGCTGGAAGAGAGCAATCTCGCCAAGGTCAGCGATCCCGCGGCAGGCGCAGGCGGCATCGAGACGTTGACGGGCCAGCTCTGCGACGCCGCCTGGGCGCTATTCCAGGAGAGCGAGAAAGCCGGCGGCGCCTTCGCTGCGCTTCAGCAGGGCCTGTTCCAGAGCAAGGTCGCGGCCGCGCGAAAAGCCCGCGACGCCAACATCGCAAAACGCCGCGACGTGCTGACCGGCGCCAGCGAGTTTCCGAACCTGCACGAGAACGAGACGATGGTGCTGAAGGCGACGCCGATCGCGCTGGCGCCTTATGGCGAGCAAAAATACAAGTTCGACGCGCTGCCGCCGATCCGGCTGGCGGAACCGTTCGAGGCACTGCGCGACAAATCCGATGCGGCGTTGAAGGCACACGGCGCGCGGCCGAAAGTGTTCTTGGCCAATCTCGGCACGCCCGCCGATTTCACGGCGCGCGCGACCTTTGCCAAGAGCTTGTTTGAGACCGGCGGCATCCAGGCCGTCGACAGCCAGGCCGTCGACAGCCAGGGCTTCGCCGATTCGGCCAAGTTAGCTGCCGCCTTCAAGGCCTCCGGTGCCGGGCTCGCCTGCCTTTGTTCCAGCGACAAGGTCTATGCGGAACACGCCGAAGCCGCGGCGCAGGCCCTGCAAACCGCCGGCGCCCGACTTATCTATCTGGCAGGCCGCCCGACCGATGCCGAGGCGGCGCTGCGTGCAGCCGGCGTCACCGGTTTTGTCTTCGCCGGGGGCGACGCGCTTGCGACATTGCAAGACACGTATCGACGGATGGAGCAGGCATGACCGAAGCCAGCAAACCAGTTCTCACCGGCGGCTGCCAATGCGGGGCAGTGCGCTTTGGAGTCACGACGGCGCCGAACAGGGTTTCGATCTGTCACTGCCGGATGTGCCAGAAGGCGAGCGGGGCGCCGTTCGCTTCCTTTGCCGACATCAACAAGACGGACTTTGCATGGACCAAGGGCAAGCCGTCGTTCTTCCGCTCCTCCTCCATCGCCGAGCGCGGCTTTTGCGCCGCCTGCGGCACGCCGCTAAGCTTTGGCCGCATCGACGGCGACCGGATCGAGATCATGACCGGCGCGTTCGACCGCCCCGATCACGTGGTGCCGACGCGGCAGTTCGGTTCCGAGTCCCGTCTCGGCTGGGTGGTCGGGATCGCCAATCTACCAAGCCAGACCACGCAGCAAAATTACGGGCCGGAGAAGATGGCAACCATCGTCAGCCATCAGCATCCCGACCATGATTGAGCGCCCATGATATGGTTGAAACCATGAGCCGCATTCCTGATTTCGCAGACATCGCCTTCGAGCGCACCACAAGCGCCGCGCCATCAGGCAGCGCCGAGCCGTGGCTGACGCCCGAGGGCATTCTGGTGAAGCCCGCTTATGGCGAGGCCGACCTGGCCGGGCTCGACTTCCTCGAGACTTATCCGGGCATCGCGCCTTATCTGCGCGGCCCCTACCCGACCATGTATGTCAACCAGCCCTGGACCGTCAGGCAATATGCCGGCTTCTCCACGGCGGAGGACTCCAACGCGTTCTACCGCCGCAATCTCGCGGCCGGACAGAAGGGCCTCTCGGTCGCGTTCGATCTCGCCACCCATCGCGGCTATGACAGCGACCATCCGCGCGTCGGCGGCGACGTCGGCATGGCCGGCGTCGCCATCGATTCCATCTACGACATGCGCACGCTGTTTGCGGGGATTCCCCTCGACCAGATGAGCGTGTCCATGACCATGAACGGCGCGGTGCTGCCGATCCTCGCGCTCTACGTTGCGGCCGCCGAGGAACAGGGCGTGCCGCCGGAGAAGCTCTCAGGGACCATTCAGAACGACATTCTGAAAGAGTTCATGGTGCGCAACACCTATATCTATCCGCCCGCGCCTTCGATGCGGATCATCTCGGACATCTTCGCCTACACCTCGCAGAAGATGCCGAAATACAATTCGATCTCGATCTCCGGCTATCACATGCAGGAGGCCGGGGCGACGCAGGACCTCGAACTCGCCTATACGCTGGCCGACGGCGTCGAATATCTGCGGGCCGGCCTTGCAGCGGGCCTCGATGTCGACCGCTTCGCCCCGCGGCTGTCGTTCTTCTGGGCGACCGGGATGAACTTCTTCATGGAAGTGGCCAAGATGCGCGCCGCGCGGCTGCTCTGGGCGAAGCTGCTCAAGCCCTTCAATCCGAAGGATCCACGCTCGCTGTCACTGCGCACGCATTGCCAGACATCCGGCTGGTCGCTGACCGCGCAGGACGTCTTCAACAACGTGATGCGCACGACGGTGGAAGCGATGGCGGCGACGCAGGGCCACACCCAGTCGCTGCACACCAACGCGCTCGACGAGGCGCTCGCTTTGCCGACCGACTTTTCGGCGCGCATTGCCCGCAACACGCAGCTCTTCCTGCAGCAGGAGAGCGGCACCACCCGCATCATCGATCCCTGGGGCGGCTCGTATTATGTCGAGCGGCTGACACGCGACCTCGCCGCCAAGGCCTGGAGCCACATCCAGGAGGTCGAGGAACTCGGCGGCATGGCCAAGGCGATCGAGGCCGGCGTACCGAAGCTGCGCATCGAGGAAGCCTCCGCCAAGACCCAGGCCCGCATCGATGCCGGCAAGCAGGCGGTGATCGGGGTCAACAAATACAAGCCGACGGACGAAGCTCCGATCGATATCCTCAAGGTCGACAATACCAATGTCCGCCGGCTCCAGATCGACAAGCTGACGCGGCTGAAGTCCGAACGCAACCAGAAGTACGTCGAGGCCGCGCTCGCCGCGCTGACGCGCTCGGCCGGCGAAGGCAACGGCAATCTGCTGGCGCTCGCCATCGACGCCGCGCGCGCGAAGGCAACCGTCGGCGAAATCTCGGACGCGATGGAGAAGGTGTTCGGCCGGCACCGCGCCGAGATCAAATCCATCACCGGCGTCTACAAGCGGGAGGCGTCCAGCATGGGTAACCGGGTCGAGAAAGTTCAGGCGCTGATCGATGCCTTCGAGGAGGCGGAAGGCCGCCGTCCGCGCATCCTGGTCGCAAAAATCGGTCAGGACGGTCACGACCGCGGCCAGAAGGTGATCGCGTCGGCCTTCGCCGATATCGGCTTCGATGTCGACATCGGGCCGCTGTTCGCGACTGCCGACGAAGCCGCGCGCCAGGCGGTCGAGAACGACGTCCACATCCTCGGCGTTTCCTCGCTCGCGGCCGCCCATCTCACAGCCGTGCCCGAACTGAAAGCCGCGCTGAAGAAGCAGGGCCGCGACGACATCATGATCATCGTCGGCGGCGTGGTGCCGCCACAGGATTACGACGCGCTCTACGCGGCCGGCGCCGAAGCGATCTTCCCACCGGGCACGGTGATTGCGGACGCGGCCGAGGAGCTGATCCGCAAGCTGAACGCGCGGCTCGGGCATAGCGAGGCGGCGGAGTAGGTCGCCATCGCTCTTTGAAAGGACAGTGCGTGATATTTTCCGCGCCAGCGTTCATGCGCGCGCTAGCTGTGGTCGCAGCTTGCAGCGCGTTGTTGGCTACTGCCCATGCCGCCGATCCCAAGCCCGACGCGGTCATCAAGACCAAGAGCATCGAGGCGCGTGTCTTCCTCGACGACAAGGTCAAGGTCGATGCGGCGCTGGCGGCCGACTGCCTGACGGAAGGCAAGAAGTGGCTCGACAAGAACGCGGCGGAAGCCGCCGCCTCGCGCAAAGAGGATCCGCAGTTCTTCAAGGAAGGCGGCTGGGACTTTGAGCGCAAATATGCGGTCCGCTCCGTCGTCGCCGACCGCTATGTCAGCATTCTCCGCAACGACTACATGGACACCCACGGCGCCCATCCCAATTCCGACGTGAACACGGTCGTGTGGGACAAGACCGAAGGCAAGCGCATCTCCATCCGCCCGTTCTTCACCGAGACCGCCGACAACGGCCCGGCCATGAAGGCGATGGTGCAGGCGGTGATCGCCTCACTGAAAATCGAGAAGAAGAAGCGCGGCGCCGGCGAGACCGCGACCGACGAGTGGTTTAAGGAGCTCGCACCGAGCCTGCTCAAGATCGGCGCGGTGACGCTCGCGCCCTCAACCGACGCGGGCAAGAGTTCCGGGCTCACCTTCCACTATCCGCCCTACGCAGTCGGCCCCTACGCCGAGGGCGAATATGTCGCGTTCGTGCCGTGGGAAGCGCTGAAGCCCTATCTCACCGCGGAAGGCACTCGCATCTTCGGCGGCTCGCGGCCGAAGAGCGACGCGGACGAGCCGCAGTGATCGTGTTGAGCTACAAGTTGCTCGCAGAGCGTTGGTAGCGCTACCTTGCAGGGGCGCTGCAAAGCCGACTAGAATGTCGCCATTGACAAGAGCGCCCGAAATCATGGGCGCCGCTGGGAGGCATTGATGTCCAAGATTACGCGCCGCACCTTTGCGGCTTCATCTGCCGCAGTCGCGGCATCCGCCGCATTCGGCCTCACACCCGCACTTGCACAAGCGTACCCGGCGCGGCCCGTCACCGTGATCGTGCCTTGGGGCGCGGGCGGCGGTACCGACGCGACTGCGCGCATTGTCGCGGCGCTTCTGGAGAAGGATCTCGGCCAGCCCTTCAACGTGGTCAATCGCACCGGCGGCTCCGGCGTCGTCGGCCATACCGCGATCGCGACCGCGCAGCCCGATGGCTACACCATCGGCATGCTCACGGTCGAAATCTCGATGATGCACTGGCAAGGGCTGACCGAGCTGGCGCCGAAGAGCTACACCCCGCTGGCGCTGATGAACGAAGATCCCCCGGGCATCCAGGTCTCCTCCTCCTCGCCTTACAAGACGGTGAAGGAACTCGCCGAAGCCATCAAGGCGGCCCCTCCCGGCAAGTTCAAGGCTTCCGGCACCGGCCAGGGCGGGATCTGGCACCTCGCGCTGGTCGGCTGGATGCAGGCGATGGGCCTGCCCGCCAACCAGGTCGCCTGGGTGCCGTCGAACGGCGCCGCACCCGCGATGCAGGACCTCGCCGCCGGCGGCCTCGACCTCACTACCTGCTCGGTGCCGGAAGCCCGCGCCATCATCGAGGCCGGCAAGGCCAGGAGCCTTGCCATCATGGCGCCGGCGCGCAATCCGATCTTCAAGGACGTGCCGACGCTGAAGGAGGCGATGGGCATCGACTACGCGACCGGCGCCTGGCGCGGCATCGCCGGGCCGAAGAACCTGCCGCCGGAGATCGCAACCAAGCTCACCGCGGCGCTGCAGAAGGTCTACGACTCCGCCGAGTTCAAGGACTTCATGAGCAATCGCGGCTTCGGCACGGTGTGGGGCGATGCCGGCCAGTTCGCAAGCTTCATGGACAGGGGCGACGCCCAGATGGGCGAAGCGATGAAGGCGGCGGGTCTGAGCAAGGCGTGACCCTGGGATCATTTCCCGACTACACGCGCTGATCGCCTCTCTCTCCTCCCGCGCGGGGAGAGAGAGAATACCTCACATAGGATTCTCCCATGCGTCTTCCCGACTCGGTCACGGGATCGTTTCTCGTCGTGCTCGGCACAGCAGCCGCCTATGGCGGCTGGCTGCTGCCGCCGGTGCCCGGGCAGCCGGTCGGTCCCAACGTATTTCCGCTCGTGATCGGCATTGGGCTTGCGCTGTGCGGGCTCGCGATCGTGTTCGGGATCGGCCACACCTTCGAGGAGGCGGAAGAGCTGATCCCGCTCGAGGATGGCCAGGCAGCGGCTGCCCCGCCGCCGCAGGGAAAGTTGTACGGCCTGCGCGCGCTGCTGCCCCCGGCGCTGCTGCTGTTCTACGTGGTCGCGGCCGACCGCCTCGGCTTCATCGTCACCGCGGCGATCATGGTCTACGTCACCTCGACCGCGTTGGGGGCGAAGTGGAAGCTGGCGCTGCCGCTCGCAGCGCTGTCGCCGTTCGCCATCCACCTGATCTTCGGCAAGCTGCTGCGCGTGCCGCTGCCCGCCGGCCTGTTGCCGACGCCCTGGTGATCCCATGCTGAAAACCCTGATTGAAGCGTTCGCACTGATCTCCACCTGGGAGGTCATCATCGCGATGTTCGCAGCCTCGGTGTACGGGCTCGTGATCGGCTCGCTGCCGGGCCTGTCGGCGACGATGGCAACCGCCCTGCTCGTTCCCGTCACCTTCTACCTCTCGCCGATCGCGGCGATCGCGACCATCGTCGCGGCGTCCTCGATGGCGATCTTCTCCGGCGACATTCCCGGCGCGCTGCTGCGCATCCCGGGAACGCCCGCCTCCGCCGCCTATGCAGACGAGGCCTACGCCATGACCCGCAAGGGACAGGCCGAGCTGGCGCTCGGGGCCGGCGTGTGGTTCTCGGCCGTCGGCGGCATCGCCGGCGTGCTGTCGCTGATGATCCTGGCGCCGCCGCTGGCCGAGATCGCGCTGTCGTTTTCGACCTTCGAGTATTTCTGGCTGGCGCTGCTCGGCCTGATGTGCGCGACGTTGGTGGCGCGCTCCTCGCCCGTGAAGGCGATCGCCGGCATGTTCCTCGGCCTGCTGGTCTCCTGCGTCGGCATCGAAAATCCCGGCGGCGTGCCACGCTTCACCTTCGGCCTCACCGATCTGTTCGGCGGCATCGAGCCGATCCCCGCGCTGGTCGGCGTGTTCGCGGTGGCCCAGGTGATGCGCGCGATGCTGACCCCCGAGCCTCCGCCGCTGCCGCGGCGCAAATTCGGAAGCATCATGGCCGGCCAGTGGAAGCTGACCAAGAAATACCATTGGCAGATGACGCGCGGAAACATCGTCGGCATCATCATCGGCGTGCTGCCCGGCGCCGGCGCCGACATGGCCGCTTGGGTGTCCTACGCGATGTCAAAGCGCTTCTCCAAGGAACCGGAAAAGTTCGGCACCGGCCATGTCGAGGGCCTGGTCGAGGCCGGCGCCAGCAACAATGCCAGCATCGCCTCGGGCTGGGTGCCGTCATTGCTGTTCGGCATCCCCGGCGACACCATCGCCGCGATCGCGATCGGCGTGCTCTACATGAAGGGGCTGAACCCCGGACCGACGCTGTTCACCGAGAAAGCGTCGAGCATGTACGCGATCTATCTGATGTTCATCATCGCAAACATTTTGATGATCCCGCTCGGCATCGCCATGATCCGGGTTGCCGCCTACATCCTGCTGGCACCGCGCTCCGCTATCATGCCGATCATCATGCTGTGCTGCGCGGTCGGCTCGTTCGCGATCGGCAACAACATGTTCGGCGTCGTCACCGTCGCCGCCTTCGGCGTGATCGGCTATGTGATGGAGGCGAACGGCTATCCCGTCGCGGCGATGGTGCTCGGCATCGTCATGGGCACCATGGTCGAGCAGGCTTTCGTCACCTCGCTGATCAAGTCGGACGGCAGCATTTTGCCGTTTTTCGAACGCCCGGTCGCTGCGATCCTCGCCGCCATGGCGATCGGGGCGCTGCTGTGGCCGGTGATGGTCTGGGCGTGGCGGAAGGTGAAACCGGTGCGGACGGGGGTGGCGGCGACATCCCGGTGATATCGGGCGGGCGGCCCTCGCCTGCCCCGCGGGGGCGTTGTAAAGCAGGGCATGGTTGAGAAGAAGCCTTCACTGGACATCAAATCCCTCGCCCACGACCTCCGCGCCGGCAGCCGCGCGGCGCTGGCGCGGGCCATCACGCTGATCGAGAGCCGGCGCAGCGATCATCAGGCGCTGGCGCGCGAACTGGTGCAGATGCTCTTGCCCGATACCGGCAAGGCGGTCCGCGTCGGCATCACCGGCTCGCCCGGCGTCGGCAAATCCACCACCATCGACGCGCTCGGCACTCATCTGATCGAGCAGGGCCACAAGGTCGCCGTGCTCGCGGTCGATCCGTCCTCGGCGCGCAGCGGCGGCTCGATCCTCGGCGACAAGACCCGGATGGCGCGGCTTTCGGCCTCCGACCACGCCTTCATCCGGCCCTCGCCGTCTTCGGGCACTCTTGGGGGCGTCGCGGCGAAAACGCGCGAGGCGATGCTGCTGTGCGAAGCAGCCGGCTTCGACGTCGTGCTGGTGGAAACGGTCGGCATCGGCCAGTCCGAAACGGCGGTCTGCGACATGACCGATTTCTTCCTCGCCCTGATGCTGCCGGGCGGCGGCGACGAATTGCAGGGCATCAAGAAGGGCCTGGTGGAGCTCGCCGACATGATCGCGATCAACAAGGCCGATGGCGACAATCTCAAGCGCGCCAACATCACCGCCGCCGATTATCGCGGCGCGCTGCATATCCTGACGCCACGCTCCGAGCACTGGCATCCGCCGGTCGAGACCTATTCGGCGCTGACCGGGGACGGCATCGCGAAGATCTGGCAGAAAGTCCTCGATCACCGCAAGGCGATGAATGCATCCGGCGACTTCGCCGCACGGCGGCGTGAGCAGCAGGTGAAATGGATGTGGTCGATGCTGGAGCAACGCATGCTGGCGCGGTTGCGCAGCGAGGCGTCAGTGCGGACCAAGGTCAGGAAGATCGAGACTGAGGTCGCCGACGGCCATCTCACGCCGGCGATCGCCGCCGAGAAGATTTTGGAGCTGCTGCAATGAGCGACAAGCTCCGCATTCTCCTCACCGGCTTCGGCCCGTTTCCCGGCGCGCCCTACAATCCGACCCAGCCACTGGTCGCCCGGCTGGCGCAATTGCGCCGACCCGCACTCGACGATGCCGCGATCTCCAGCCACATCTTCCCGGTCACCTATGCTGCGGTAGACCGGCAATTGCCGGAGGTGCTCGCGAAAGAGAAGCCGGATGCGCTGCTGATGTTCGGCCTCGCCGCACGCACACCCTATCTGCGCATCGAGAGCCGCGCGCGCAACGCCGTCACCATGCTCTGGCCCGATGCCGCCAACACCCGCTCGAGCAAGCGCGGCATCGCCGGCAATGCGGACGCGATAACGTTCGGCCCGCACACCGCAAGGCTGCTGCGCGCCGCGCGCCTCACCGGCATCGACGCGCGCCCCTCGCGCGACGCCGGCGCCTATCTCTGCAATTATCTGAGCTGGCGCGCGATCGAGAACGTCAGGGCCGGCGGGCCGCAGCTTGCGGCGTTCATCCACATTCCCCTGCTCGCGCGCAGCGGCGCCGTGCGCCGCAAGGGCGCGCCGCGGATCACGCTGGAGGAACTGGTCGATGCCGGCGAGGCGATGCTGATGGAGATGGTGCAGTTGGCACGGAAGACTCGGAACACGACTGCGTAAACATTTAACCCTACCGTGAACTATCCTCATGGCCCCAGCCGCGCGGTCCCGTTTTTGCGCTACCTAACCGCTGCGGGCCCCCGCGTCCGCCGGAGGACGCATCCATGGACCTCAATCGCCGCCATCTCATCGGAGCATCGACCGCAGGCATCGCCGGCGCGCTCGCGATGCCAGCCGACGCCGCGCGCGCAGCGCCGCTGACGTCGCTGCTCGGCCGCGATGCCACGCAGTATGGCGTGCGGCCCGGCAGCAGCGAGGATCAGACCCGCGCGCTCCAGCGTGCGATCGACGAGGCCGCGCGGGCGCAGATGCCGCTGGCGCTGCCACCCGGCATCTACCGCACGGGACTGCTGCGTCTGCCAAATGGCGCGCAACTGATCGGCGTGCGCGGCGCGACAAAATTCGTTTTCACCGGCGGGGCGTCAGCGATCCAGAGCGACCGCTCCGATTCGATTGGCCTCACCGGCATCACCTTCGACGGCGGCGGCATTCCGCTGCCGGCACGGCGCGGGCTGATCCATGTCCTCGGCGGGCGCGACGTCCGCATCAGCGATTGCGAGATCACCGGTTCCGGCGGCAGCGGCATCTGGCTCGAGCAGGTCTCCGGCGACATCTCCGGCAACATTTTTGCCAACATCGCGGTGACGGCGGTGGTGTCGTTCGACGCCAGGGGTCTCAGCGTCTCCCGCAACACCATCACCGGCACCAACGACAATGGCATCGAGATCCTGCGCACGGCCATCGGCGACGACGGCACGCTGGTCGCTGATAACCGCATCGAGGACATCAAGGCCGGTCCCGGCGGCTCCGGCCAGTACGGCAACGCCATCAACGCGTTCCGCGCCGGCAACGTCATCGTGCGCGGCAATCGCATCCAAAATTGCGATTACTCCGCCGTGCGCGGCAACTCGGCCTCGAACATCCACATCACCGGCAACAGCGTCAGCGATGTGCGCGAGGTCGCGCTCTATTCGGAATTCGCTTTCGAGGCCGCGGTGATCGCCAACAACATTGTGGACGGCGCCGCGGTCGGCGTCTCCGTCTGCAATTTCAACGAAGGCGGCCGCATCGCCGTGGTCCAGGGCAACATCATCCGCAATTTGATCCCGAAGCGGCCGATCGGCACCGCGCCGGATGACGATGCCGGCATCGGCATCTACATCGAGGCGGATTCATCGGTCACCGGCAACGTGATCGAGAACGCGCCGTCCTACGGCATCGTCGCCGGCTGGGGCAAATATCTCCGCGACGTCGCCATCACGGGCAACGTGATCCGCAAGGCACTGGCAGGCGTCGGCGTGTCCGTCGTGCCCGGCGCCGGCACCGCGCTCGTCAACAACAACATGATCTCGGAAACCCCGCGCGGCGCCGTGGTCGGGCTCGATCACGCGCGCGCCGTAACGTCCGACCTGTCGGCGGACGGCGCTCAGCGGTTTGCGCAATTGGTCGTCGGCGGGAATGCGGTGCGGCGGTAGCTGCGGCTCCTCGCCTCTGGCTCTCGAACGCTAGAACGCGTTCCGCAGCAGCGGGTACTTCGCTTCGAGGCCGTCGAGGCTGAAGGTGAACTCAACCAGACGTTCGGGGGCTGCGACAATTTCGGCTGCCGGCGGAGAGAACTGCGGCAGAAGCGCCGCCATCGCAGCCAGCGCCTTGGGCGCTGCCGGCACCTTGGGCCCCGTCATCGTGACGGGCGCGCTGGGCGGCGCCATGGCAGCCGGCACTCTGAGCGGTGCCATCGGGGCAGGCGCGGCGACCGGCGCGGTCGGGGCTTCGGTGATTTCGGCGAGAACGCCCGGCTTCGGATCGAGCCTGACCGGGACGGCGGTCTCCGGAGCGATGTGCACGGCCTTCGGTTGCACGGTCTGCGCCTGGGGCTCGCGCGGAAACATGCGGGGCATTGTCGCCGGCGACCAGCCGAATGCGGGCGACACGCTCGCGGCCGCCGTGGCGACATCAGCGCCGGTGGCAAGCGCGCGCCAGGTCTGGACGGCGAGCTTCGCTTCCTGAATGTTTTCGAGAAATGCGATCTCGGAATGATAGCGGCGCCAGCGCCCGGTCTCGAACATCTCGGAGAGATGCACCAGCCGCTGCTCGGCGAGAGCGCACCAGCGTGCCGCAACGTCGCGGCCAATAGCAACGTCGCGAATAGCCTCTTGGCGATGTGTCATAAATCAGCCCGTCAGGAGAAAATACGGACGCGACGCAACGCACACGAATCAATTTAGACGCGACGTGAATATTTTGTGGAAAAGTTTTGACTTGTCCAGCAACGACGATGTTTTCGTCGCCAAACTCCGTAGTCGTGCGGAGATTCAAGGGGTTTTGGAGTCAAGCTTCGCACAAGCATAGCGCGCTTGCGGCGTGCCGGCGGAGCGGTAGCGTTGAGTGAGCTACGACCTCTCAACCGGAAGCTGATCTCGCGTGGGGCTTCGAGGAATTGGACGTCCAAAAAGAAAAGACCCGTCCGGGGGGACAACCGGACGGGTCGAGCCATATGGGCGCTTGGGGTGGATGGGCGCTCGCGCCTAATATGACTTATGGGGAGGGATAACCGCTCCCACATAATTTGGTCGTGGCAGCGGGCCGAACGTTCAACGCGGCGTTTGATTTTTCGACCTTCGCGCCGCGCGCAAAGTTGTCGCAGCCGCTATCGCGTCGTCGGCTTATCCGCTTGAGAAACCGTGGCTTTATCCTCGGTGCTCGACAACGAAGGTTGCTCTAATGCGCGGATGCCAGGCCCGTCGCGACGCTTCTCGATATCTTCACGTTTTGTTGTACCGGACGCAGCCGCGACCGGCGCCGCGCCGGCGGCGGGAACGGCCATGACCGCGGCAAACGCGTCGGCCTCGCCATCGCCGAACAGATCGTCACGCCCGGGTGAACCGAGGTCGCGCGCCGTCTTCGCCAGCGTCGTGCGCAGCGCTTCCGGCTTCAAGGCGTAGTTGCGCTCGAGCAGCAGCGCCGCGACGCCGGAGACATAGGCAGCCGAGAACGAGGTGCCCGACGTCATCTGGTATTTGCCGTCAGGCGCCGGCAGGAAGATATCGACGCCGGGGGCCGCGACCGCGATGTAGTTGCCGCGGTTGGAGGCGGTGAACAGCCTGTCCTGCTGGTCGGTCGCACTCACCGCGATCACGTTGGGATTGGCGGCCGGATAGAGTGGCGGCGACTTCGCGCCAGCATTGCCGGCGGCCGCGATCAGCACCAGGCCACGCGCGGCGGTCGCCGCGATGGCCCGCTCGATCACCGCGTCTTTGGGACCGGCAAAGCTCATGTTGACGATCTGGGCGCCATGCTCGGCGGCATAGTTCAGCGAGCGCAGGATGATGTAGGACGAGCTCTCGGCCCCGCCGGTGGTGCCGCCGAAGGCGCGGATGGCGATGAGGCGCGCCTCGGGCGCGCTGCCCATCAGCTTGGCATGCGCCACGATGGCGCCGGCAATGCCGGTGCCGTGAATGTGCGGGCCATCGGCGCTGCCAAGCGCATCGAAATTGTCGGCAATGGAATTGGCAAGTTCCGGATGTTGGACGTCGATGCCGGAGTCGATCACGGCGACCGTCACATTGGCGCCATGCGCGAGAGTATGTGCCTGCGGCAGGCGGAGCTTAGCCAGCGCATATTGCGCGGGATCTCCCTCGATCGGCACCGACGATTTCTGGTCCTGGAGCAGGTAGCGGAAGTTCGGCTGGACCGAACGCACGCTGCCGTCGGCCGCGAATTCACGCCGCACCGTCGCGGAGGGCCGGCCGTCGGTGATGCGGAACAGTCCGAACGTCGCCCCGATCAGCGGAAAATTCTCGGAGGACACGCGCGTCAGGCCATGGCGGCGCGCAAGCTCGTCGGCTTGGCTCAACGACAGCCCGCCGTCGATCTCGGCGACGAATTCGCCGGCGAAGGTGCGCAAATCCGCGGCGACGGGCGTGTTGTTGCCGCGCCCCTTTCCGGCGGTCTTCTTGCCCGATTTGCCCGAGCCATCGCCGCTTGCGTTCTGCTGCGCCAGGCATTCGCCAACGGCGTCGCGATCGGGCGCGGTACAGGCGGGATAGAGGTTCGGGGAGTAGCGCGCATAAGGCAGCACCGGCGTCGGCCCCATCCGCGCCGAAATCCTCGTCGTCACAATCGGACCGGGACCGCGGCCGACGGCCACCGCTCTGGCGGCAACACCGGGACTGACGCGTGCGGCGATGCCAGGAGAAATCGTCGGCATTCGGGAGGGGACGCTGATCGTCGGCGTGCGCATGATCGCCTGCGCCTGCGCAACCTCGACGCCGAGACAGGCGGCGAGCAGAAGCGCGGCTGCGACCGACGAAGCGCAGGCCCCCGCTCTTACTCTACTTTCAAACTTGCGCGTCATTGGTTTGGAAGCGCCTTACGGCGCTGCGACGGCGAGGTTGACGAACTTCTCGCGCTGCATCTTGCCAAGCAGCGAGGTGAGTTCGTCACGGCTCATCGCCTTGTCGAACTGGAGGCGGAACATACCGCCCTTGGCATCACCGATGATCGAAGCCTGGTAGGCGTCGAGCAATGCCGTGATATCGGCGACGCGCGCCTCGGGCGTGAAGCGTACCAGCGCGCGCGCTGGCGGGACGGTCGTGCCGAGGTCGCGGGTGATCGGAGCGCTGGTCGAGAGCGAAGCAGTCTGGAAGGTCGCAGTCTGGGTCTTCGTCAACACGGCGCCGATGATTCCGGCCTGCAGCACGAGCGCGATGGCGCCAAGGCTCGCCGACCAGGCCAGAGTGCGCGGCGACAGGCTCGCAAAGAAGGTGGCGATGCGCGCCGACAGCGGCAGCGACCCGGCCGCACGCGCAGGCTCAGCGTCGATCGCGGCGAACAGCTTCTGCATCGCACGCGCCGACGGAGCCCCCAGGCTCTCGTTCAGATGGATGGTCTCTTCATACTCGCCGCGGATCGCGGCATATTGCTTCGCGAGCTCGGGATCGCGCGCCAGCGCCTCGTCGACGCGGCGCGCATCGCGCGGGTTCAGCGTGCCGGCGGCGTGCCACGGCAGCAGCAGTTCAATTTCACCGGGCTCTTGCTCCAGCATCTTCTTGCTCAAAGCCATCATGGCCAGCCTCGCTCAATGCCGGCTGCTTTCAGCAGTTCGGCCAATTTCTTGCGCGCATAGAACAAGCGCGTCTTCACAGTGTTCTCCGGGATGCCAACGATTTCGGCCACTTCTTCCACGGATTTCTCGTGGTAGTAGACGAGATCGACGATCTCCCGATGGTCCGGCGAGAGGCCCGTCAGACACTCCCGCAACGCTTCACTGGTATCCTTCTTCTGCACCGCCGTTTCCGGATTGTCGGACGTATCCTCGATCGCGTTCGCGGCGTCGTCGTCCAACTCAAAATCCTTCCTGCGCCGAAGCGCAGACAGGGCCTTGAATCGGGTAATGGCCAGCAGCCAGGTGGAAACGGCGGATCGGCCCTCGAATTTGCCGGCTTGACGCCAGACGTCGAGAAACACCTCGCTGATGAGGTCTTCCGCCGCCTGCTCGTCCCGCACGAGCCGGAGGCCGAACCGATACACCCTGACATGGTGCCGCCCGTACAGCACCTGCATGGCGAGCCGGTCACCTTGAGCGATCCTGGCGATCAGGATCTCGTCCGAAGCCGCTTGTGTCACGCTCAAAGACCGTCTCGCAAGGTTGGTCGGGTCGATGCGGCAGACGGTTCGACGGGAGGGGTAAAATTGTTCAGCCTACCGCAGTCATACGGGAGGCTGTGTGATCTACCCCACATACGCGAAATTTCCTGTTGCCACCCGCGGCTGGGCGCCTCGCTCAAGAATGGTAACATAGTAATGAAGCACTTTCCTGAGCAATGCCGTCCCAGTAGAGACGGCCCGACGTGCATGGAACCTTAGCAGCCTAGCACGACATATGTCTTCCGAAGCCCTGCTTTGGCTCGACCCGTCGCACACGATGCCTAATCGCCGGCAAATTCCTGGAGCGATCGACGTCCCCTGCTGCCGCGTTGCACAGCGTGGATTCGGTTTCGAAGGATACCAAACCTAAAGGCTTGCGACGTAGATTTTTGAGCTGACATCCACCACTGGCGGGACCATGAGCACGGCTGCGACGTCCTTTCCCGAGAGGAATGCCGCTGAGGCCGCGGATCTCGCCTTGACGACCGAGGCAGCGGCACCCGAGGTCCTGGCACGCCGGATCCGGCAGCGGCGCCAGATGTATGTCGGCCAGGTGGCGAGCTATTCGCTCGGCGCCTCCGTCCTGCTGCTCTACGCCTTTGACGGCGTGATCTCCATGGGCGTTCCGTCGCTGTTCTGGCTCAGCGGCCTGCTGATCATCGGTACCTTCACCGTGCTATCGGAAGCGGGCTTCGGCGACCGGTTCGAGGATCATTACCTCACCGTCTTCCAGATCTCGGCGCATATGACGCTGCAGCTGCTGTTCCTGCTCGCGGTGCCGACGGTCGGAGTCGCGTTCCTGGCCGTGCTGTTTCTGATCTTCGCCTTCGGCACGCTTCGTATGACATCGAGCCAGGCAATGCTCACCTGGGGTCTCACCACTTGCGGGCTCGCCTTGGTCTTCCTCGCCTCGGACTTGCCAATCGGACTGCCGGTTACGACCCAGCTGCAACGGGCGGCATCGATGCTGTGCTTCGTGCTGGTGATCGGCCAGTGCGCCTTCCTCGGCCTGTTCGGCGCCACGTTGCGCAAGATCCTGTACCGGCGCAGCATCGAGCTGAAGGCCGCCTATCGGCGCATCGAGGAACTGGCGGAGCTCGACGAGCTCACCGGCTCCTACAACCGCCGCTGTATCATGCGGCTTCTCGACGCCGAGATCGAAAAATCGCGGCAGACGTCGACCCCTTGCGCGATCGCGCTGATCGATCTCGACTGGTTCAAGCGGATCAACGACGCCCATGGCCATCCCGTCGGCGACGAGGTGCTGCGCACCTTCGCGATCACCATTTTCGCCAACATCCGCCCGGCCGACTGCTTCGGCCGCTACGGCGGCGAGGAATTCTTGCTGCTGCTGCCAGGGATGGACGGCGATCCGGCGTCACGCATGCTCGATCGGCTGCGCGGCATCGTCGCCGATCTGGACTGGAGCGCATTCTCCCCGGGCATGCGCGTGACCATTTCCGCGGGCGTCGTGACGCTACGCGACAACGATACTGCCGACACGTTTCTCGTGCGCGCCGATAGCGCGCTCTATTCCGCCAAGGCACAGGGGCGCAACCGCATTGCAACGAGCTGACCAATCCATTTTCTCCCGGCGCGACAGAAGCCGCGGCCGGGCCGAACGCTCCAGGACAGGGCAATGAGATCCAAAGCCGTAAAATCATCCGAGAGTCTGCTCGAGGAATTGCAAACTGCGCTCTCGCACGGCACCGTTGCGCACCGGGTCGAGACGTTGCGCCGCGTCACCGATCTGTTCGTGGGCAACGCGGTGGACTATTCCGACGACCACGTCCGCGTGTTCGACGACGTGTTCCAATGCCTGATCGAGCGGATCGAGACGTCCGCCAGGGCGCTGCTCGCCGACCGCCTCGCATCGATCGCGGCTGCGCCGCCGAAGATCATCCGCACGCTCGCGCTCGACGAGGTGATCGAGGTTTCCGGCCCGGTGCTGTCGAAATCCGAACGGCTGGACGAGGCGACCCTGATCGAGATCGCGCGCACCAGGGGCCAGGCCCATCTCAAGGCGATCTCGCTCCGGCGGGTGTTGTCGGAAGCGCTGAGCGACGTGCTGGTGACCCGCGGCAACGAGGACGTGGTGCAATCGACCGTCAGCAATCCGGGCGCGCAACTGTCCGAGGGAAGTCTCGCCGACCTCGTGACCCGCGCCGAACGTGACGACGACCTCGCCAGCTGCATCGGCCTGCGGGCCGACCTGCCCCGCCATCATTATTTGAAGCTGGTCGCGAAGGCCTCCTTGACCGTGCGCCGGAAGCTGGAGGCCGCGCATCCGGAGCTCGCGGACGACGTGTCCAGCGTGGTCCAGGAAGCGGCTCAGCGGATCCGCGCCGCCACCACGACCCGGCAGACCGAGATGGCGCGGGCGCTGGTGAAGTCGCTGCACGAGGACGGCCGCCTGACCGAACTCCAAGTCGCCACCTTCGCAGAGCAGGGCAAGTTCGACGAGACCAATGCGGGGCTCGCGGCGCTTGCGGGCGTCGCAGTCGAGACCGCCGAGACCATGATGATCGAAAGCCGGGTCGAGGGCGTGATGATCCTCGCCAAGGTCGCGGCCATGCAATGGTCGAGCGTCCGCGCCATCATCGCCCTGCGCGAGAAGCTCTCAGGCGGCCCGCAGACCGACATGCTGACGCTGCGCGACGCTTACGAGGCGCTGCGCAGCTCGACCGCGCAGCAGGTGCTGCGCTTCCACCGCATGCAGCAGGGCGCGACGCCGGCGGCGTGAAGCTGGCGAGCTAGTAGCGTAGGACCCTCGCCCCCACCAGCGCGCCAATTGCCGTCACCAACGCGGTGGCGAGCGTGTACCAGGTCGCGACGAACAGCGGCGAGTCATCGGTGCAGTGCGAGGCGTACAGCGTCGCGGCAAGGCCCGCCGACACCAGGCCGGCGAGCGCACCGGCGAGCGCGGGGTGCGACGGCGCACCGTGGCGCAGGCCGAACAGGGCCCCCGCAAGCAGCGGCAGCGACATCGCAGGGATTGCGAACAGGCACACCCTGGAATTCTTGCCCATCAAACGCATCGTCATCGGCATGGCCGGCGCCATCATCGCCTCGCTGCCGATCGCCACCGCGAGCAGCCCGACGGGCAGCAGCAGCAGCCAGCCCCAGCCACGCAGCAAAGCTTCGGGACGCGACAGATGCAGGCTGACGATGATCGCCGGGATCGCGAGCGACAGCGTGACCGCGAACTTCATGTCGAAGAACGGGTTGCGCATCGCGCTCATCACGTCGTGACGCACACCGAGGAAGGTGGCGAAGATCAGGATCGACAGCGGCGCGGCGACCAGCAGCGCCATGGTCAGCACCGCGCCGACGCGCGGCGGGCGATGGGCGTTGTCGGCCGCGAGGGAGCGAATGAGTTGATCGGTATCCATGACTAGTGGTCCCGCAGTTTGGCTGTCAGCGCCGCAAGTCCGCGATGCAGCGCGACCCGCACCGCGCCCTCGCTCATCGAATATTTCGCCGCCGTGTCCTTGATCGAGGTGCTGTCGACCGCGATCGACTGCAACACGTCGCGCTGGCGTTGCGGCAGCGTATTGAGCTGGCTGGCGACCTCGCCGGCCGAGACCGTCTCCTGCGGCGCCTCACCCGGCAGGATCTCGGCGAAATCGTCGATGTTGACGAAGATCCGCCTGCCCCGTCGCCGCAGCATGTCGATCAGCTTGTTGCGGCCGATCGCAAACAGCCACGGGGCGAAGGGAGCTTCGCTGTCCCAGGTGTGCCGCTTCAGATGCACCGCCAACAGAATCTCCTGCACGATATCCTCGGCCTGGTCGGGAGGCTGCCCGGCCCGCGCCAGGCCGCGCCTCGCGGCAGCGCGCAGCACAGGCGTGACCGCCTTCAACAGACGATGATACGCCGCGTCATCGCCTGCCATGGCCGACCGCATCAGGTCGGTCCACTCGTCCTCACGTCCGCGCACGCGCGCCCCTCACCATGCAATTCGGCCGTTCTTTCAGTTTGTTACGCCGGCGGCAGCGTGATCACGAATTCGTGATCATGCTTGGCCACGCAACCGATACGGCCGTCAGGATCTGCGACGGCTCATAACACCGATCGGTCCCGTACGCACCCGCGGCCGGCCGCGACGGCAAGGGTTTGCCGCGCTTTTGCCCGGTGTGGCCCGAAGATTCCCATTTTCTGCCCCGCTGTCGTCACGCGCCAGGGTCTCTGTTCGGTCCGGGACGGGCGGACTTGGGGAGATGTCAACATGATGAAAGCCAGCGGGCGCGCGGCCCTGATTCTCCTGGCCGGGCTTTTCGTGCTGTTCGGGGGCGTTGCACAGGCGGCGCCGAGTTCAGCCGCTAGCAGCAAGTCGGACAATGCGAGCAAACAGGCGGACGAGGTCAAGCCGAGCAAGCAGCGGCGTCACACGTCGCGCCACCGCGACAACGCCAAGACGGCGCAGAAATCCGACGACAAGGCCGACAAGAAGGACGCCGCGGCAACGGCCGACGAGGCGAAGGCCGACACTCGTGAGGTCCCGGCCTCGAGCCAGATGCCGCCGGAAGTCGCCAACGCCAATGCGCAGCTCGCCGCCGCCGATACGCCGACCGCGGCTGCCGCCTCAGCAATGACCGGCCGGGCCAACGACAACGTCCAGGCCGCGGCCAATAATACCGCCGCCCCGAACCCCGATAGCCAGGTCGTCGCACCCGATCAGCTCAACGATGTCGACCGCGCCCTGCAACAGGACAACGCGCCGGCGCAGAAGGCGGCGATTGCCGCAATCGACGCGCAGCCGCGTCCGGCACCGGTGATGGCAAGCAGCCAGCAGAGCTCGGCCTGGGACCAGAGCTCCCTGATCGGAAAGATCTTCATCGGTGTCGGCACGCTGCTGACGCTGGCCTCCGCCGCGCGCATGTTCATGGCGTAACTTTGGCTTGATTACGGCCTGATCGCCGGCCCGCGGGACCTCGTGCGGAACGCGCATCTCGCTGCGTGTTCCGGCCGTTCCTGCTCCGATGGCTTTAGCGCCTCTTGAAGCCCACCGCGCCAGCGGGCACATTGCCCGCTCAACCAAAAGCGTGGGTGGAGCATGAGCACGTTCGAACACATCATCGTCGAAAGCAAAGGCGCGGTCGGCATCATCAAGCTGAATCGGCCGAAGCTGCTCAACGCACTCTCGTTCGGCGTCTTCCGCGAGATCGCCGCGGCCGTCGACGATCTCGAAGCCGATGACGCCATCGGCTGCATCGTCGTGACCGGCAGCGAGAAGGCATTTGCCGCCGGCGCCGACATCAAGGAGATGCAGCCGAAAGGCTTCATCGACATGTTCTCGGAGGATTTTGCCGCGATCGGCGGCGATCGGGTCGCGCGCTGCCGCAAGCCGACGATCGCCGCGGTCGCGGGTTATGCCCTCGGCGGCGGCTGCGAGCTCGCGATGATGTGCGACTTCATCATCGCCGCCGACACCGCCAAATTTGGCCAACCCGAAATCACCCTCGGCACCATCCCCGGCATCGGCGGCACCCAGCGCCTGACCCGTGCGATCGGCAAGTCCAAGGCGATGGACCTTTGCCTCACCGGCCGCATGATGGATGCAGCCGAAGCCGAGCGCAGCGGCCTCGTCAGCCGCATCGTGCCAGCCGACAAGCTGATGGAAGAGGTGATGGCCGCGGCCGAGAAGATCGCCGCGATGTCACGGCCCGCGGTCGCGATGGCCAAGGAAGCGGTCAACCGCGCCTTCGAGACCACGCTCGCCGAGGGCATGAGCGTCGAGCGCAACCTGTTCCACTCGACCTTCGCGCTGGAGGACCGCTCCGAGGGAATGGCGGCGTTCATCGAGAAGCGGAAGCCGGTGAACAAGAACCGGTAAGGAGGCGAGCGGTCAGGCTGGTGTAAGACTCTGCCTTTCCCGCAGAATCCCTGTGATGTAGCTGCAACAAGCACGGAATACATGGGGGTTTCCCCCGCGGCAGTTTGCCTGCGGGACCTCGGCTGGTTAAACAGTTAAGAGAGCCGCCGTCGGCGGGGGCGGACAGCCAGGATTTGCGGATTACATGATTGGGCGTGCCGCCAGAGCTGGTCGCGTGATGGCGCGGCATCGATCGGGCGTGGCTCCTGTGCTCGCGACATGGACCACGCTTGCGCTCTGTTGCGCCCTGCCCTCCGCCGCACGGGCGGAAGCGCTGCCGGAGGCGCTCGCCAAGGCCTACCAGACCAATCCACAGCTCAATGCCGAACGTGCGCGGCAGCGGGCCACCGACGAGAACGTGCCGCAGGCGCTCGCCGGCTACCGGCCACAGATCGTGGCAAGCCTCAGCGCCGGGCTGCAATCGGTGCGCAATCTGCTGCCCGACAACACCATCCAGACCGCCAATCTGAAGCCATGGATCATCGGCGTCACCGTGTCGCAGACCCTGTTCAACGGTTTCCGCACCGCCAACAACGTGCGCGCCGCCGAACTCCAGGTGCAGTCTGGCCGCGAGGCGCTGCGCAACGTCGGCCAAGGCGTGCTGCTCGACGCGGTCACCGCCTACACCAATGTCCTCGCCAACCAGTCGCTGGTCGAGGCGCAGCGCTCCAACGTCGCCTTCCTGCGCGAAACGCTCTCGGTCACCCAGCGGCGCCTCAACGCCGGCGACGTCACGCCGACCGACAGCGCTCAGGCCGAGGCGCGGCTCAACCGCGGACTTTCCGATCTCAACGCCGCCGAAGTCGCGCTGGCGGTGAGCCAGGCGATCTACGCGCAGGTGATCGGCAATGCGCCGTCGCAGCTTCGCGCCGCCGAAGTCGTCGACCGCTATCTGCCGAAGAGCCGCGAAGACGCGCTGACGATGGCGATCCGCCAGCACCCGGCGGTGATGGCGGCGGGCTTCGACGTTGATGTCGCCTCCACCAACATCCGCGTCGCCGAAGGCGCGCTGCTGCCGAGCGCCAGCGTCCAGGGCAGCGCCAGCAAGAGCCGCAACAACGACCCGACGCTCGGCACCTTCGCCGAAGATCAGGCCTCGATCGTCGCGAATGTCACCGTGCCGATCTACGACGGCGGCCAGGCCGCCGCACAGACCCGGCAGGCCAAGGAGATCACGGCGCAGAGCCGGCTCGTGCTCGACCAGGTGCGCAACCAGGCGCGCACGGCGGCGGTCAGCGCGTGGGTTGCCAACGAAGGCGCCAAGATTGCGGTCTCGGCCTCGGAGTCCGAAGTGAAGGCGGCGACCGTCGCGCTCCAGGGCGTGCAGCGCGAGGCCGCGGGTGGACAGCGCACGACGGTGGATGTGCTGAACTCGCAGGCCGATTTGATCCAGGCCAAGGCCCGCCTGATCGGCGCCAATCGCGACCGCGTAATCGCCTCCTACACGCTGCTCAGCGCCGTCGGCCATCTCGACGTCAAGACCTTGAGCCTGAACACGCCGGACTATCTGCCCGAGGTGCACTACCAGCAAGTCCGCGACGCCTGGCACGGTCTGCGCACGCCGTCCGGGCAGTAGCTTCAAATCGTCCGCCTTGGTGCCGATGAAAAGCCGCCGCATCCATCTGATGGGAGCCTCCGGCTCCGGCGTGACGACGATCGGTCGCGCGCTCGCCGGCAGGCTTGCGCTGCCGCATCACGACAGCGATGATTATTTCTGGCTGCCGACGGCGCCGCCCTAGCAGACGACACGCCCTGCCGCCGAGCGTTTGCGCCTGATGCGCGAGATGTTTTTGCCGCGGCTCGATTGGGTGCTGAGCGGAACCGTCACCGGCTGGGGCGACGAGTTCGTCCCATTCTTCGATCTCGTCGTCTTTGTGACGACGCCGCGCGAGCTTCGCTTGCAGCGCCTGCGTGACCGCGAGGCTACGCATTTCGGAGCGGATGCCGTCGCACAGGGCGGCTGGCGTCATGAGGAGGCGGAGTCGTTCGTCGACTGGGCCTCGCACTACGAAGCCGGCGATCGCGACGGCCGCAGTCTCGCAAAAGATGAAGCGTGGCTCGCGAAGCTGCCCTGCCCGGTCGTGCGCGTCGACGGCTCACGCCCGCTTGCGGACCTCGTCGAGCAGCTATGCAGCGAAGCGCAGCGGCTGCCGGGCTGATGTGATACTGTCCCGACGCCACCGCCAAATAACAAAACGGGGAGAGAAACCATGCTCAGCCGACGCAGCGTCCTGCTTGCCTCCCTTGCCGCCGGAGTTGCCATGTCCAACAAAGCCCACGCACGTGCCGCGCAGCCCGCGACGCCAGTCAATTTCGACGTCCCGGCCCATGCCTGCGACTGTCACACCCACATCCATGGCGACGTCGAAAAATTTCCGTTCTTCGCGGGCCGCGTCTACACGCCGGAGCCGGCTTCGCCGGAGGAAATGGCCGCATTGCACAAGGCGCTGCATATCGAGCGCGTTGTGATCGTGACGCCGAGTGTCTACGGCACCGATAACGCCTCCACCCTGTTCGGCATGAAGGCGCGTGGCGCGGCCGCGCGCGGGGTGGCCGTGATTGACGACAAAACGACCGAGGCCCAGCTCGATACCATGCAGGCGGACGGCTTTCGCGGTGTCCGCCTCAATCTCGCGACCGGCGGCGTCAACGACCCCAATGTCGGCCGGCCGCGTTTCACCGCCGCAGTCGAGCGCATGAAGGCGCGCGGCTGGCACGTGCAGCTCTACACCACGCTTCCGATGATCTCGGCGATCAAGGACCTCGTCGAGACGGCGCCAGTACCCGTTGTCTTCGACCATTTCGGCGGCCTCGAGGCCTCGCTTGGGCTGGAGCAGCCGGGATTTTCCGATCTGGTCGCGCTGGTGAAATCCGGCAAGGCCTATGTCAAGATTTCCGGCGCCTATCGCTCCTCGAAGCTCGCGCCCGACTATCAGGACATGGTGCCCTATGCCCGCGCACTGATCGCGGCGAATGCGGACCGCATCGTCTGGGGCACGGACTGGCCGCATCCGGATTCGAGCCGTGTCGAGGGACGCAAAGCCACCGACATCGCGCCGCTCTACCAGATCGACGACGGCCGCCTGCTCAACCAGCTTCCGGTGTGGGCGCCGGATGCGGATGTGCGCAAGAAGATCCTGGTCGACAACCCGGCGCAACTTTACGGATTCTGAGTCGCGCCAAGCGCAATTCGGTTCAACGACCGCGACACGGTTCCACAGTGAGGCGTGGAACTGTTGTCGCGAAGGCACAAACCCGTTGGACTCACACGAACGTGTTTGTGCTCTCGTTCGTTTCTCACCCTTCTGGTTGAGGCGGCGATTCTTTTTCAGGGCTACGCACACGCACAGATTTCATTTGTTCGTGCGGGTGCATGCCTTTATCGCATTATCTTGCCGCGCTTTTTTCCGGCATTGGAATTGGTTTCACCGTCGCCGCCCCCATCGGACCGATGGGCATGCTGTGCATTCAGCGCACATTGGCATCAGGCATGGCCACGGGCCTCGCAACCGGCTTCGGCGCGGCGACCGTGCATCTCACTTACAGCGCCCTCGCGGTTTTGGGCCTGGGCTCGCTTGCACAGCCCTGGGTCGAGGCCAATGCCGCCAGCTTCGGCATCGTCTCGGCGCTCACGCTGCTGTGGTTCGCGATCCGAACCCATCGCAGCTCGGTCGCACTCCAGGCGACCGACGACATCGACAACGTGCATCTGGCGCGCGCCTATCTCAGCGCCATCGCGCTTGGGTTCACCAATCCGCTGACCGTCATCCTGTTTCTGGCCGCGCTGCACGCCTTCTCCATGCAGGCCGCGGCAGCCCCGCTGATCGCCGGTGTCTTCGTCGGTTCCGCGATTTGGTGGACCGTGCTCAGCACGATCGTGGCAACGGCGCGATCACGGCTAACGCCGCGCATGCTGTCGATAAGCAGTCGGTTGGCCAGCCTGATGCTGCTGGGCCTCGGCACCATGATGCTGGTGCGGATCGCGCAGCGGATGCTGTGATCGGCGGCGTCAGCGTGCGCGGCGGGAGAAGAAGGAGATCAACACCGGCAGCGTCACCAGGATCACGATCGGGGCGAGCATCATGCCTGTCACGACGACGACCGCGAGCGGCTTCTGCACCTGCGAGCCGATGCCTTCCGACAGCGCGGCCGGCAACAGGCCGATGCCGGCGACGACGCAGGTCATCAGCACCGGCCGAAGCTGCAATTCGCCGGTGCGTATCACCGCGCTCATGCGGTCCATGCCCTCTTCGATGAGCTGGTTGAACTGCGACAGGATGATGATGCCGTCCATCACGGCGATACCGAACAGCGCGATGAAGCCGATCGCCGCCGAGACACTGAAGGCGGTGCCGGTGATCAAGAGACCGAGCACGCCGCCAAAGATCGCCATCGGGATCACGCTCATGGCGAGCAGCGTGTCGGTCATCGAGCCGAAATTGAACCAGAGCAGGACACCGATCAGCGCCAGCGAGATCGGCACCACGATCGACAATCGTCGGATCGCGTCCTGGAGATTGCCGAATTCGCCGACCCAATCCATGTGCGCGCCGGGCGGCAGTTGCACCTGATCCGCAATCTTCTGCTGCGCCTCGCGGATGGCGCTGCCGAGGTCGCGCTCACGCACCGAGAACTTGATCGGCAGATAGCGTTCCTGCTGCTCGCGATAAATGTAGGCCGCACCCGAGACGAGGCTGATGCTGGCGACCTCGCTCAGGGGGATCTGCGTGACGGTGCCGTTCGGTCCGGGCGCGCCGATCCGCAAATTCTGGATCGCCTCGGCGCTCCTGCGGAATTCCGGCGCGAGACGAACGATGATCGGAAAGTGGCGGTCGCTTCCCGCCTCGTAGATGTCTCCGGCGGTGTCGCCGCCGATCGCGACCTTGATGGTGGCGTTGATGTCACCCGGCGCGAGGCCGTAGCGCGCGGCCTTGGCACGGTTGATGTCGATCTGGATGGTCGGCTGCCCGAGTGAGGTGAACACCGCAAGATCGGTGACGCCCTGCACGGTTGACAGCACCGACTTGATCTTGTTGGCGGTGTCGGTCAGCGCCTGGAGGTCGCTGCCGAACAGCTTGATCGAGTTCTCGCCCTTCACGCCGGAGACGGCTTCGGAGACGTTGTCCTGGAGATATTGCGAGAAGTTGAACTCGACGCCGGGGAAGCGATCGTCAAGCTGCTTGAGCAGTTGCGCCGTCAGCTCTTCCTTGTCGCGGGTGCCGGGCCATTGGCTGGCGGGCTTGAGCGGCGCGAAGAACTCGGCGTTGAAGAAGCCGGCCGCGTCGGTGCCGTCATCGGGGCGGCCGTGCTGCGACACCACGGATTCCACTTCAGGCCGCGCGCGGATCACCTTGCGCATCTCGTTGACGTAGGAGTTGCCTTCCTGAAGCGAGATGGTCGGCGGCAGCGTGGCGCGGATCCAGAGATTGCCCTCCTCCAGCTTCGGCAGGAATTCGAGGCCAAGCAACCGGCTGAGCCCAACCGTCATCAGCACGAGGCCGAACGCACCACCGAGCATGAAGCCGCGGTTGGCGACCGCCCAATGCAGCACCGGCATGTAGATCCGATGCAGGATCAGCATCACCTTGGTCTCGGTCTCCCTGACATGCGCGGGCAGGATGATCGCGGACAGCGCCGGGGTGACGGTGAAGGTCGCAAGCAGTCCACCGGCCAGCGCGTAGGCATAGGTGCGCGCCATCGGTCCGAAGATGTTGCCCTCGACGCCGGAGAGCGTGAACAGCGGCAGGAAGGCCGCGATGATGATCGCCGCGGCGAAGAAGATCGAACGGGAGACATCGGCCGCCGCGCTTAGGATGGCGTGGCTTTTCATGCCGAACAGCGTCTCGGACGACATCTGCTCGGATTCCGACATCGGCGTCGTCTGCGTCAGGCGCCGGAAGATCGCCTCCACCATGATGACGGTGGCATCGACGATCAGGCCGAAATCGATCGCACCGACCGACAGCAGGTTCGCCGATTCCCCGCGCAGCACCAGGATGATCACCGCGAAGAACAACGCGAACGGAATGGTGGCGCCGACGATCAGCGCACTGCGGAGATCGCCGAGAAAGATCCACTGCAGCAGCACGATCAGCAGAATGCCGACCACCATGTTGTGCAGCACGGTGTGGGTGGTGAGCTCAATCAGGTCGCCGCGGTCGTAGATGCGTTCGATGCGCACGCCGGGCGGCAGGATGCTGGACTCGTTGATGGTTTGAACGAGCTGGTGGACGCGCTTGATGGTTGGCGAGCTCTGCTCGCCGCGGCGCATCAGGACGATGCCCTGCACAATGTCGTCCGCCTCGTCGAGGCCGGCAATGCCGAGACGTGGCTTCTGGCCGACGGTGACGGTGGCGACGTCCTTGACCAGCACCGGATTGCCGTTGGTCTGCGAGATCATGGTGTTGGCGAGGTCGTCGATCGAGCGGATCAGGCCGACGCCGCGCACCACGGCCGATTGCTGACCGATATTGACGGTGTTGCCGCCGACATTGACGTTGGAATTGCCGACCGCCTGGAGCAATTGCGGCAGCGTCAGGCCGTTGGCGACCAGCTTGTTGAAGTCGACCTGGAGCTCGTAGGTCTTGCTCTTGCCACCCCAGCCGGTGACGTCGATCACGCCGGGCACGGCACGGAAGCGCCGCTGGAGAATCCAATCCTGGATGGTCTTGAGGTCGAGCACGCTGTAGTTCGGCGGACCGACGAGACGGTAGCGGAAAATTTCGCCGATCGGGCTAAGCGGCGAGATCTGCGGCTGCACGTTGCCGGGCAGCGGCGCGAGCTGCGCCAGGCGGTTCAAGACCTGCTGCAACGCCTCGTCATAGGTGTAGGCGAAAGAGAACTGCAGTTTGACGTCGGAGAGGCCGTAGAGCGAGATGGTGCGAATGGTCGTCACGTTCTTCAGACCCGCGACCTGGGTCTCGATCGGAATCGTGATGTAGCGCTCGATCTCCTCCGCCGACAGCCCCGGGCTCTGCGTCACGATGTCGACCATCGGCGGAGTCGGATCGGGATAAGCCTCGATGTTGAGCTGGTTGAACGCGATCAGGCCGCCGATAAGCACGGCGACGAACATCCCGACCATCAGGAAGCGCCGGTTGACGGCAAGGGCGACGAGGCGATCCATTCAGGTCTTCAGCTTGTCTTTTTCCCGGCCCGTCGATCAGCTGCCGGACGCCGCGCGGTCGATGAACAGGCTGCCTTTGGTGACCACCTGCTCGCCGGGCTTCAGATTGCTGGTGACCTCGACAAGATTGCCATTGATGAGACCGATCTTGATCTCGCGCAGCTCGACCGACTTGTCCTCGCGTGCCACCCAGAGGCGGACCTTGTCGGCTTCGTAGATCAAGGCCTGCTTCGGTACAGCCGGCGCGGCGCGATCGCCGGACGAATAGATCGTGACGTTGGCGAACATCTCCGGCTTCAGCAGACCGTCCTTGTTGTCGATGGTGGCGCGGACCAGCAGGCGGCGGGTGTTCGGATCGATCGCGGCGGCGACGTAGTTGACCTTGGCGGTCAAGGGACGGCCCGGCAGCGCCATCACGTTGACGGTGATGTCCTGCCCGATGCACACGGCAGCCGCATCGCTCTCGCGCACGAAGGCGGTGAGCCAGACCGTGGAGAGGTCGCCGACGACGAAGACCGGATCGCTGGCGCCCGAATTGACGTACTGGCCGGGGCCGATCTTACGCTGCACGACCGTGCCCGCGATCGGCGAATAGATCGTGACTTCCGGATTGATGACGCCCTTGTCTTGGAACACCTTAATGGTCTCGTCGGTGAAGCCGAGGATACGCAGCTTGTTGCGCGCGGCTTCCAGCGCCGTCGCCGATGAGCGCATGTCGTTCTGCGCCTGAACCTGGGTCGCTTCCGCCTGCTGGTAGTCCTTCAGGGGGATGGCATGGCCCTCGTAGAGGTCCTTGGCGCGCTTGAACTGGATGTCGGCAAGATCGATCGCCGACTTCGCCTTGTTCTGCGAGCTCATCGCCGCAATGAAATCGTTCTGGGCCTGCACGGTGTCGGCGGCCTCGATCGTGAACAGCGGTTGACCTTGCTTCAGCACCTCGCCGGGCTTGGCGAGCAGCTTGGTCACCCGGCCCGCATAGGGCGAGAACACCGGCGTCGAACGGTCCTCGTCGACTGCGACCTTGCCCTCGGTGACATACTCGGCGCGGAAGGTCTTGGCCTTGACCGGCTCGATCGTCAGCGTCGCCCATTCCGACGGCGTCGGCGTGAAGTTCTGCGCATTCCTGCGCGACTGGCTGGAGATCTCGGAGTGGTTCTTCTCCTTCGCTCCCGCATGGAGGAAGCCGTAAGCCCCGGCACCGGCAAGAGCTAGTAAAACTACGGATGTAATTACCCGTTGTTTTGTAAGCACCTGCAATCGCTTGGTATTTTCAACTACCATGGGGCCCGGTCATGTCTGCGATGATACCAGCGGATGCCGGCGTCATCGGTCGCGCTAATAGTGCCGAATTGTGATTTCAAACAACCTAAAAAACGCCGCGCGCCTTTCGGTTTGCGTTAAAAATTTGCGACACGTCAGCTTCACGTCAGTTTGTCACCGGCCACTCTGCCGGATGACTGCCGAGCGGCATCGCCGGACGGCTCCATTGCGCCGGCGTCTTCGACAGCAGCGCTGAATGGCGCACCGCCTTCAACGTGCCGAAGCCAGATGGCATGCTCTCGATGAATGCAGCGTGTATGGCCTCGCCCGTAATATCCGGGGTATTCAGGCCATTTTCGAGCCGTCCGAGATTCCACAGCCAGCGCCCGGTCTGCGCCAGCGATACGCGCACGTGCCAGCTGCCGCCTTCGCGGGCCTGGCGGGCCTTGGCCATCATCGCGCCGAACGCCATCAGATAGCCGGTGGCGTGGTCGAGCATCTGTGCCGGCAATTCCTTCGGTCCATCGATGCCGGCAGCCTGTCCCTCGGCATGGTTGAAGCCGGTCGTGGTCTGCACCAGAGAATCGAAGCCGCGCCGCTCCGCCCATGGGCCGGCATGGCCATAGGCCGACAGCGTCACGTAGACGATGCCGGGATTGATTTTTGCCGCGTCCTCCGGCGTAAAGCCGAGAGCGGCGAGCGCGCGCGGGCGATAGCCTTGCGAGAAGATGTCGGCGTCCTTCAACAGCGCGCGCATCTGCGCTCTGCCCGCCTCGCTCTTCAACTCGATGAAGGTGGTGAGCTTGCCGCGGCCGGTGTCGATGGTCAGCCACGGAATGGCCGGCAGTTCGGGGCCTGACACGAGCAGCACATCCGCGCCGTGCGCGGCGAGCGTGCGGCCGGCGATGGGCCCCGCGATGACGCGAGAGAGATCAAGCACGCGCAGGCCCGAGAGCGGGCGATCGCCTTTTAGCCATGGCTTCGGCGGGGCCTCGCCGATCTTCTCGATCGAGACCAGCGGCAATTCGGCGAGCGCGCGGGCCTGCGGCAGCGCCGACCATTCGTCGTAGGAGCGCATCAGGGCAACGACGCCGCCCGCAGCGTAAGCCGCAGTCTCGAAATCCTCGCCCTTCCATTGCATCAATGCGGCCTGCACCTTCTCGCGCTCGGGTTCGCAGCCGAGCACCTTGCAGACGGCGTCGCGATGATGCGGGAAATTGGTGTGGCAGCGGACGAAGCGGTTGTCGCCGGTTCTGTAGACGCCAGCGATGGCATCCCAGGCGGGCGGCGGCGGCTTGTCGTCGACGCGCAAGTAGCGCTCGGAGCGGCATTCGGCGACGGCATGGCGCAGTTCGACGCTGACGTCCTGCGCTTCGCCGCTGCGCAATCTCCAGATTTCGGCGGCGGCAAGGCCGGCGGCGGCGATAGTCGTTTGGCCGGCAATTGCGACGCGAAACGAGGACGGGATCTGCGGCTCCTCGCCCGTCAGCCGCACGCGCGCGAGCGCGGCGGCGTCACCACCGGCGGAGGTCCAGATGCCACTGAGAATTTCGGTGGGGCTTTGCATGACCCTTCTCTCCCTTTAGTTTGCGACCATCGCATTAGCACACAAGGACATGCAATGGCCGCCATCGATCCTCTCACCGCAGGCGCCGTGTTCATCGCAACGGCGGCTACCGACGCGGTCTATGTCATGTTCACCTCGGCCGTGATCGCGCGCAAGCGCGTGCCCGCGGCGAACTGGAGCGCTGTCTGGTACATGCTCTCCTCCTATGCGGTGATCAGCTACACCGAAAACGCTTTCTATGTGGCTTTCGCGGCGATCGGCTCCTGGGCCGGCGCCTACGTCTCACTGACATTCCTGCACCGCCCGCCCGGCGGCCCGCCGGTGGGAGCGGCACCGGAGTGAGGGCCGCTGTTTCCACACGCTCATTGCGAGCGAATCGAAGCAATCCAGAGTCTTTCCGCGGTGGCAGTCTGGATTGCTTCGTCGCAAGAGCTCCTCGCAATGACGATGTGGAGGCTTTTGGGCGTCTCTCGAAACAGCTACACTCGCTGCGACCAACAAAAAAGGAAACCAAACAATGGATCTCGGTCTCAAGGGCAAGAACGCCGTCGTGCTTGGCGGCACGCGCGGCATCGGGCGGGCGATTGCGGCGACGCTGGCCGGCGAAGGCAGCAATGTCGCGGTGTGTGCGCGCAACGCCGACCAGGTTGCCGCCACCGTTACGGAGTTGAAGGCGAGCGGGATCCGCGCGACCGGCAGTCCGGTCGACGTCACCGACGGCGCGGCACTGAAATCCTGGATCGAGAATGCTGCAAAGGAGCTTGGCGGCATCGACATGCTGTTCTCCAACGCGGGGGCGATGGCGCAAGGCCATGATGCCGCATCGTGGGAACAGAATTTTCGGCTCGACCTGCTCGGCGCCGTGCATGCGTTCGACGCCGCGCGGCCGTTCCTCGAGGCCAGCGGTGCAAGCAGCGGCGATGCCGCTTTCGTGATCATCTCATCGATCTCCGCGGCGCAAGCGGATACGGCGAGCTCCTACGGCCCGATCAAGGCTGCGTTGATCCACATGGCCAAGGGGCTGGCACGGCAGTACGCGAAGAAGAAGATCCGCGTCAACGTGGTCTCGCCAGGCACGGTCTATTTCAAGGGCGGCGTCTGGAATACGATCGAGCAGAACATGCCCGAGCGCTACAATGATGCGATGAAGCGCAACCCCACCGGCCGCATGGCGACGCCGCAGGAGATCGCGAGCGCAGCGGTGTTTCTGGCGAGCCCGGTGTCGGGGTTCACCACGGGCTCCAATCTGGTGGTGGACGGCGCGATCTCGAACCGGGTGAATTTTTAGAATATGCTCGTCATTGCGAGCGCAGCGAAGCAATCCAGTATCTCTCCGCGGTAACAGTCTGGATTGCTTCGCTGCGCTCGCAATGACGGTGTGGCAGCAGAGTGCTCTACATTCCTCAATGGAAATCCCGCGACGGCGGCAGGATGCGGACGTTGCGGGGGTGGCGAAGTTTTTGCGCGGGCGCATCGGTGTGGGCGCGGGGATCGTCGTTGAGCGGTTCGACCACGGTGGCGCCTGCCGGCACCGGATGCTTGCGGCCGAGGGCGTCGTTGGCGAGGCCGACCAGATCGTGCGAACGGTCGATCATCCGCTGGGCGATCAGATGCGTCACCTTTTCGGGGCTGCTCTGGATATAGCCTTCGACCAGGATGAGGCGGGCGCCCATCACCTCCTTCCGGTACTGCTCCATGATCTTCGGCCACACCACGACATTGGCGATGCCGGTTTCGTCCTCCAGTGTCATGAACACGACGCCGCTGGCGCTGCCCGGCCGCTGCCGTACCAGCACGACGCCGGCACAGCGGACACGGCGCCGCTCATTGTCATGGTTGATGTCCTTGCAGGCGACGATGCGCTCGCGCGAAAACATCTCGCGCAAAAATTCCATCGGATGCCCCTTCAGCGATAACCGAATGGTCTGATAGTCCGCGACCACCTGTTCGGCCCGCGGCATCACCGGCAACGGCCTGGCATGCTCGTCCGGCTGCTCGCGTGCGGTGGCCACCTCGAACAGCGGCAGCGGCACATCGCCGGGCAGGCGCCGCACCTGCCACAGCGCCTCGCGACGGTCGAGCCCGAGCGAGCGGAACGCGTCGGCATCGGCGAGCAAGATCAGCGCGCGCTTGGGCAGACCGGTGTCGCGGGCGAAATCTTCCAGCGAGGTGAAGGGCCGGCGGTTGCGCGCGGCGACGATGCAGTCGGCCCAGTCGGGCGCTCTCTCCACATACTCATTCCGAGGCGCGCCTCTTTTCAGCCTTTCCTCATCCTCATCGAGCCAATGAAAACCGTCTATCTGGCGGAAGCCCAGGCGCACGGCGCAATATTTGCCACTTCCTTCTTCCAGCGTGTTCTGCGCAAAGCTGTAGGACACATCGATATCGCGCACCTCGACGCCGTTCTTGCGAGCGTCGCTGACGATCTGCGCCGGGGCGTAAAAGCCCATCGGCTGCGAGTTCAGGAGGCCGCAGCAGAATGCATCAGGGTGATAATGCTTCAGCCATGAGGAAATATAGACAAGCTGCGCGAAGCTTGCGGCATGGCTCTCCGGAAAACCGTAGCTGCCAAAACCCTTGATCTGTTCGAAACAGTTTCTGGCAAAATCCGGCGCATAACCGCGTGCGATCATGTTGCCGATCATCTTGTCTTCGAACTTGCCGATGGTGCCGACATTGCGGAACGTTGCCATCGCACGGCGCAGGCCGTTGGCCTCCTCGGCCGTGAACTTCGCGGCCTCGATCGCGATCCGCATCGCCTGCTCCTGGAACAGGGGCACGCCGAGGGTCTTGTGCAGCACTCTGTAAAGCTCGTCCTTGTCGCCATGCTCCGGTGACGGCGATGGATAGTTCACTTTTTCCAAGCCGTTCCGCCGCCGCAAATACGGATGCACCATGTCACCCTGGATCGGCCCCGGCCGCACGATCGCGACCTCGATGACGAGATCGTAGAAGGTCCGTGGCTTCAGCCGGGGCAGCATGTTCATCTGCGCGCGGCTCTCGACCTGGAATACGCCGAGCGACTCCCCGTCGCACAGCATGTCGTAGACTTTGGAATCATCCTGCGGGACGCTCGCCAGCATCCAGCGTTCGCCCTTGTGCTGCTCGATCAGATCAAAGCACTTGCGGATGCAGGTCAGCATGCCCAGCGCGAGCACGTCGACTTTCATCATGCTGAGCGCGTCGACATCGTCCTTGTCCCATTCGATGAAGGTGCGATCGTCCATCGCGGCATTGCCGATCGGCACATAGGTGTCGAGCCGGTCCTGCGTGAGCACATAGCCGCCGACATGCTGGGACAGATGACGGGGGAATTCGATCAGCTCGGTCGCGAGCTCGACTGCGAGGTTGATCATTGAATTTTGCGGATCGAGGCCGGCCTGCCTGACCTGCATGTCGTTGAGGCCCTTGCCCCAGCTTCCCCAAACGGTGTCGGCGAGGGCGGCGGTGACATCCTCGGTCAGGCCCAGCGCCTTGCCGACGTCGCGGATGGCGCTACGCGGGCGATAATGGATGACGGTGGCGATGATCGCGGCGCGATGGCGGCCGTAACGGCGATAGACATATTGCATCACCTCCTCGCGCCGCGAATGCTCGAAATCGACGTCGATGTCGGGCGGCTCCAGCCGCTCCTTGGAGATGAAGCGCTCGAACAGCAGATCGACCTTGGTCGGGTCGACCGAGGTGATGCCGAGCACGTAGCAGACCGCCGAATTCGCCGCCGATCCCCGCCCCTGGCACAAAATGTTCTGGCTGCGGGCGTAATGCACGATGTCGTGCACGGTGAGGAAGTAATGCGCGTATTTCAGATCGGCGATCAGTGCGAGTTCTTTCTTCAGGGTGGCGCGCAGCTTGTCGTCGATCTTGCCGCCGAAATATTTGTCGACACCGGCCCAGGTCAGATCCTCCAGATGCCCCTGCGCGGTCTTTCCCGACGGCACCGGCTCATCCGGATACTGATATTTGAGCTGATCGAGCGAGAAGGTGATCTTGTCCGCAAAGCGCATGGTCTCCGCGATAGCTTCGGGGAAATCGCGGAACAGCCGCGCCATCTCCCTGGGCGTCTTCAGAAATCGCTCGGCATTGGCTTCCAGCTTCCGGCCGACCGCCTCGATCGTGGTTTTCTCCCGGATGCAGGTCAGCACGTCCTGGAGGGGACGGCGCGCGGGGTGGTGATAGAGCACCTCGTTGGTCGCAAGCAGCGGCACTTTTGCTTTTGCGGCGAGATCGTCGAGCTGCGCGAGGCGGCGGCGGTCGTCGCCACGATAGACCAGGCTCGCCGCCAGCCACACGCCCTCGGCACGACTTGCCTTCAGCTTGGCGAGGATGTCCTGCGTCTGCGCCGCATCGAAGCGATACGGCAGCGTCAGGATCAGGAGCTGGCCTTCGGAAAACGCAAGGAGATCGGCGAAGGTGAGATGGCACTCGCCCTTCGCGATCCGCGTGATACCGTCGCCGCGCTTGCCTCGGGTGAGAAGCTGGCACAGCCGGCCATAGGCGGCGCGGTCACGCGGATAGACCAGGATATCGGGCGTGCCGTCGATGAAGACGATGCGGGTGCCAATCAAAAGCTTCGGCTTGTGCAGCACCTCGTCATTGTCGAGCTCCTTGTGGGCGCGCACTACGCCAGCGAGCGTGTTGTGGTCGGCGATGCCGATCACGGGAATGCCGAGGATGCTGGCCTGGTGCACATAGGCACGCGGATCCGAGCCGCCGCGCAGGAAGGAGAAATTCGTGGTGATGCCGATCTCGGCATAAGCGGGTGTGTTCATGCGAAAAGACCGTGCACATACCAACCGGGAGGAACGGGCTTGCCGTCGCCGTCGAAGCACTCCCTTTCGTAAAGACCGTCGCGAAAGATCCAGAAGCGCAGGCCCTCGGCATCCTCGATACGGAAATAGTCTCGCGTCAGTTGCTTGCCGTCCTGCCGCCACCATTCCATGGCAATGCGCTCGGGGCCTTCCACCCGCACCACCGCATGCTGCGCGCGGCGCCAGGTGAATTGATGCGGCGGCCCGTCGGGCACGGTCGCAAACGGCACATTGATCGGCTCAGGCTTGTCGAACAGCCGCAACGGACGCAGCGGCGGCTCACTCTTGGTGCGCGCGGGCCATTCGGCCTGCATGGCCACGGCGAGATGATGCTGCGCCGGCGCGGCCAGCACCGCACATTCAGGGATATGGGTATCCTCAGGCAGATGCACGACGACGCGCTTTCCGCCGATGCGCGCGGCGATGCGGTCGATCAGCGCGGCAAGCTCGTCATTGTCGTGGACATGGGCGTCGAGATCGCGCTGCTCCTGCACCACGATCTCGGTGCGGCTTGCCGACAGCCGCACCATGTCGAAGCCGAAGCCGGGATCGAGCGGATCGGCGAGTGCATCGAGGCGCTCGCGGAACAGCCGATCGATCACCGCACTCCGCGTCACGGGACGTCCGGTCTCGACCATAATCGCGCGCACCGCGCCGTCGGTGCGGAAGAAGGCTGCTTCCAGGCGGCGCGCGCCCTTGCCCTGCTTCTCCATCGACGCAATCAGCGTGTCCGCCAGGCGCGACAGCGTCATCGCGATCATGGTGTCGGTCGCGATCGGCTCGGCAAAGCGTTTCTCCACGATGTAATCGGGCAGCGGCTTTCGTGGATTGATCGGCGCATCGCCCTGCCCCAGCGCATGCGCGAGCAGCGTGGAGAACCGCGCACCGAACCGCGCCGTGATTTCGCTCGGCGTGCGCGAGGCGACATCGCCGATGGTCTTCAGGCCGGCGCGTCGCAGGCCGGTGCTGATGGCCTCACCCGCGCCAAGCGCTGACACCGGAAACCGGCTGATTGCCGCCGCCTCCCCGCCATCGGCAACGATGGTCCCTGAAGATTGCCGCGTCAACGTGCGCGCGCAGACCGAGGTGCCGGCGATCGCCGCGCTGACGGCAAAGCCCTGTCGATCGAGGGCACGGACAAGGGTTTGCAACAGCGCAGCCTCGCCGCCGAACAGATGCGCGCAGCCGGTGATGTCGAGGAACAGCCCGTGCGGCGGATCGAGTGCCACCAGCGGCGTGAAACGATCGCACCAGTCTGCGATGTCGCCGATCGTCTTGGCATCGGCCACGGCATCGGCGTCGAACACCTTTAAATCAGGACACATCGCCCGGGCATTGGCCAGAGGCTGGCCGATATGCAGACCGAGGCGCTCGGCCGCCTCGTCCAGCGCATGGATCACCAACGCGTTGCTGTCCTTGGCAACGACGATGCTGGGCGCATTATTTTCATGCAGTCCGACGTTGCCGAAGAACCGCTGGATCCGATCGATGGGCAGGCGCGGCAGCCACAGGCTGAGGATACGCCGACGATTCAGAGAACTGGCACTCATCACATTTCCATTCCATGATCCACCGCCCGCACGGGCCATGACGATTGCGCAGGAGCTCGGCATCGAAACGCGGCGCCCCCCAAGCGCTCCACATCGCGCCCGGCGGCGAATGCGCCGCGCGCAGCATCCATCTGGTCTCGGCGGTTGAGGGTAAAGGTTGCGCGGCCATCCGCAGCAACAGGCCGGTGACACCGGAAGATTGCGCAGCCAGCGTCAGCTTGCGGCTCGCCACCAGATCGAACTGCCTCGTCTCGCCCCAGAGCTCGAGCACGACGGCACCCAGCGCGTCGCAGGCGAGCGCATCGGCCGACGTGCGCAACGCACTCTCCACGTCGGCGGCGCGCACCATCACCATGCGGCGCGGATCGAGACCGATCTCGGTGAGCCCGCTCATCGACAGCGCACCGGTTTCAATTTCTGAAAAATCCTGCCGCACCCACAGCAGCGGTTTTCGCGCCGTCATCCGCCCCGCAAGTCCGGTGACAAAGCCCGTCGCGGCCGCGCCCTGACGTCCCTCGCAAAATACCTCGTGGATTGCCGCGCGCGCGAGCCCGCCCTTTAGCGCGTTGTCGGCCTCGCGATGGCCGAGCGCGACACGGTCGCGATGATGCACGACCTCCGCCGTCTCGATGCGCTCGATCTGGCCGCGCAAGGCTGCAAGCGCGCTGATGCGTGCGCCGCTCATGGTCGCCGCTCCTTGAAGGGGTGATTGCCGTGGCTCTCAAAAAGAGAACCAACGGCTGGCTCAATTGTTCATGGTATGTTCTAATATAAAGCTAACGGCGCCTGGAGAGTCAATCGAATTGGCACTCTTCGGGATTCATGAGCTGAATCAAAGGGATTCCAATATGGACGTGCAACGCAAGCTGGAAATCCTGGCGGACGCCGCCAAGTACGACGCGTCCTGCGCCTCCAGCGGCACCGAGAGGCGGGATTCCAGCGACGGCAAGGGCATGGGATCGACCGCGCCCGGCATGGGCATTTGCCATTCCTACGCGCCGGACGGCCGCTGCATCTCGCTGCTCAAGGTGCTGCTGACCAACGCCTGCAATTACGACTGCCTCTATTGCGTCAACCGGGCCTCCTCCAACGTGCCGCGTGCCCGCTTCACCATCGACGAAGTGGTCAAGCTGACGCTCGACTTCTACCGGCGCAATTACATCGAAGGGCTGTTTCTCTCCTCCGGCATCATCCGCAACCCCGACTACACCATGGAGCAGGTGGTGAGTGTCGCGCGAAAACTGCGCGAGGAGCATCACTTCCGCGGCTACATCCATCTCAAGACGATCCCGGAGGCCGACGATGCATTGATCTCCGAGGCCGGCAAATATGCCGACCGTCTCTCCATCAACATCGAGATGCCGCAGGAGACGAGCCTGCAGCAATTCGCGCCCGAGAAGGACGTGCGCGCGATCCGCCGCACCATGGGCCGGCTGCGGCTGAAGCTGGACGAGGCCGAGGAAAGCCGCAACGCGAACACGAAAGCCAAGCCGCAGCGCTTCGCGCCGGCCGGCCAAAGCACGCAGATGATCGTCGGCGCCGACGCGGCCTCCGACCACACCATCCTCCACACCAGCGCCAATCTCTACGGTTCATACAGGCTGAGGCGCGTCTACTATTCCGCGTTCAGCCCGATCCCCGATGCCAGCCGCGCGCTGCCTCTGCGCGCGCCGCCCTTGCTGCGCGAGCACCGACTCTACCAGGCCGACTGGCTGATGCGGTTCTACGGTTTTGACGTCGGCGAGATCGTCGACGAAAGTGCGATGCTGCCGCTCGACATCGATCCAAAACTCGCCTGGGCATTACGCCACCGCGACCGCTTCCCGCTCGACGTCAACCGCGCCAGCCGCGAGGAGTTGTTGCGCGTGCCGGGCTTCGGCACCAAGGCGGTCGATCGCATCATCGCAACGCGACGCACGACCACGATCCGCGTCGCCGATCTCGCGCGGCTGCATGTGCCCCGCAACAAGGCGCTGCCGTTCATCGTCCTCAGCGACCACCGTCCCGCGCCGCACCGCCTCGACGAGGCACGGCTGATCGAACGGTTCAAGCCGAAGGCAACGCAACTGGGATTTGGCTTCTGATGCAATATATCACCCTCGAGAACGAAACCGATTTCGACGGCTGGCGCAAAGCCGCGCGTAGCCTCGTGCTACACCAAATGAAGCCGGCAGACATCACCTGGACCGTGCAGGGCGGCGAAGCGGAGCTGTTCGCGACGCCCTCGCCGTCTCCGCTGCCGGCGGGTGGCGACGGCACCTTCAACGTGCCTGCAAAATTCGTCGAGCTCGCCAAGGCCGCGATCCTCCATCGCGATCCCGAGCGTTTCGCGATCCTCTATCGCCTGCTGTTTCGGCTGAAGGACAACCACGATCTCATCGAGGTCGCGACCGATCCCGACGTCGCGCAAGTCACGGCCATGGCAAAGGCGGTCTACCGCGACGAGCACAAGATGCACGCCTTCGTGCGCTTCCGCGAGATCGGCAGGGAACGCGAAGCACACTATGTCGCCTGGTTCGAGCCGGAGCATCATATCGTCGAGCTCGCCGCGCCGTTCTTCGCCCGGCGCTTTGCCGACATGCCCTGGTCGATCCTGACGCCGGATTTGTGCGCGCATTGGGATGGCCACGCGCTCTCGTTCACATCAGGCGTCAGCAAGAGCGAGGCACCGAGCGAAGACCGGCTGGAGGAAACCTGGCGGCGCTACTACGCCAGCATCTTCAATCCGGCCCGCCTGAAGGTGAAGGCGATGCAGGCCGAGATGCCGAAGAAATATTGGAGGAACCTGCCCGAGGCTTCGATCATTAAGCCCTTGATTGAGGACGCCGAGCGCATGACCGGCGCCATGATCGCCAATGCCGCAACCGATCCGCACAAGCCTCAAAAGCGGCCGGAGGCTCCGATGAAACGCAAGACCGCTGCCGACGATCTCGAAGCGCTCCGCGAGGAGGCCGCCCACTGCCGCGCCTGCCATCTCTACAAGGACGCCACCCAGACCGTGTTCGGCGAGGGTCCGAAGTCAGCCAATATCATGCTGGTCGGCGAGCAACCTGGCGACAAGGAAGACCTCGCGGGCCATCCCTTCGTCGGTCCGGCCGGCCAGATGCTCGACAGGGCACTGCAAGAGGCCGGCGTCGACCGCAAGAAGGTCTATGTCACCAACGCGGTGAAACACTTCAAATTCGTGCCGCGCGGCAAGATCCGCCTGCATCAGAAGCCGAATACGCCGGAGATAAAGGCCTGCCGGCAGTGGTACGAGCGGGAAGTCTCCGTCATCCAGCCCGATCTCATCGTTGCGATGGGCGCGACCGCCGCGCAGAGCGTGTTCGGCAAGATCACCCCTGTAGGCAAGACCCGCGGCCGGCTGATCGACCTTCCCGACGGTCACAAGGCGCTGGTGACGGTGCACCCGTCCTATCTGCTGCGGTTGCCCGATCCGGAAGCCAAGGCGCTGGAATATCAGCGCTTTGTCGAAGACCTGAAGATCGTCGCCGGTTTGCAGAAGAAAGCCGCGCGCGCCGCCTGAATACGGGCGGGAAAACCCCTTTCAGGTGCCGTCCTGTCATCCAGCCTTCAAATCCATCGGGGACAATAGCCCTTACAGAAAGTTAAGGGGCGTCCAGACATGACCGATGTTGCATTCGACCGCGCGGTAGCCGATCCCGCGCCGATCCAGCCGGCCTCGCGGCCAAATCTCGACAAGGGCTTCAATCCGCTGACACTGATCCTGTTCTTCGGCATCCTCGCCGCGGGCCTGCTCTATGTGGCCTACAGCATCTATTCGGATGTCGATGCGACCGGCACGCGGATCACGAGCTACCTGCCCTATATCCTTCTTATCGTCGCCCTCCTGATCGCGCTCGGCTTCGAATTCGTCAACGGCTTCCACGACACCGCCAACGCGGTAGCGACCGTGATCTACACCCATTCGCTGCCGGCCGAGGTCGCGGTGATGTGGTCAGGCTTCTTCAACTTTCTCGGCGTGCTGCTCTCGTCTGGCGCCGTGGCCTTCGGCATCGTCTCGCTGCTGCCCGTCGAGCTGATCCTCCAGGTCGGCTCCAGCGCCGGTTTCGCGATGGTGTTCGCGCTACTGATCGCCGCGATCCTTTGGAACCTCGGCACCTGGTATTTCGGCCTGCCGGCCTCCTCCTCGCATACGCTCATCGGCTCGATCATCGGCGTCGGCGTCGCGAACGCGCTGATGCGCGGCCGCGACGGTACCTCGGGCGTGGACTGGGGCAAGGCCACCGAGATCGGCTATGCGCTGTTGCTGTCGCCGCTGGTTGGCTTCGTCTGCGCCGCCGGCCTGCTGCTGCTGCTCAAGCTGATCGTCAAGAACCCAGCGCTCTATGCCGCCCCTGAGGGTAATAAAGCCCCGCCGATCTGGATTCGCGGCCTGCTGATCCTGACCTGCACCGGCGTCAGCTTCGCCCACGGTTCGAACGACGGCCAGAAGGGCATGGGCCTGATCATGCTGATCCTGATCGGCACCGTGCCCACGGCCTACGCGCTCAACCGCGCATTGCCGGAGTCGCAAGTCGCCCAGTTCGCGAAGGTCTCGGATGCCGCCTCCAAGGTGGTTGCGGCCAAGGGCGCCGGTCATGCGATCATCGGCGATCCCCGCCCTGCGGTGACGCAGTACGTCACCTCGCATCACATCAGCGAAGGCACCTATCCTTCTCTGTCAGTGCTGGTGAAGGATGTCGGCGAGCAGGTCGCGAAATACGGTTCGCTGAACAAGGTGCCGGCGGAAGTCGTCGGCAACACCCGCAACGACATGTACCTGACCTCGGAAGCGATCCGCTTCCTGATGAAGGACAAGGAAAATGACCTTAGCAAGGAAGAGGTCGCGACCTTGAACGCCTACAAGGGCGGCCTCGACAGCGCGACCAAGTTCATCCCGACCTGGGTGAAAGTGGCCGTCGCGATCGCGCTCGGCCTCGGCACCATGATCGGCTGGAAGCGCATCGTCGTCACCGTCGGCGAGAAGATCGGCAAGACCCATCTCACCTACGCGCAGGGTGCCTCCGCCGAGCTCGTCGCCGCCGCCACGATCGGCGCCGCCGACGTGTTCGGCCTGCCGGTCTCGACCACCCACGTGCTGTCGTCCGGCGTCGCCGGCACCATGGCCGCGAACGGTTCGGGTCTCCAGGTCGCCACCATCAGGAACATGGTGATGGCCTGGGTGCTGACCTTGCCCGTCGCTATCCTGTTGTCGAGCACGCTGTACGTGATCTTCTCGCGGATCTTCTGAAGCCGATCATCGCGTCACTCGAAGACAAAGGGCCCGTGCGATGCGCGGGCCCTTTTCGTTTGTGCTTTCGACTTGACCTTACGACGCCGCGAGCGATTGCTCGACCAGCTTGACCCAGTACGACGTGCCGTAGACGATCGCCTCGTCGTCGAAATTGTAGGCGGGGTGATGCAGACCGGCGCTGTCGCCGTTGCCGCAGAAGATGAACGCGCCGGGGCGCGCCTCCAGCATATAGGCGAAATCCTCGCCGCCCATCAGCGGCGACATCTCGAGCACGTTGGCCTCGCCCGCAACTTGCCCCGCGATGCGACGCGCAATCTCGGTCTCCGCGGCGTGGTTGTTCACCACGGGATAATTCCGCTGGTAGCGCAGGTCGATCTTGGCGCCGGTGATCTGCGCCACACCCGCCACGACCTCGTGCACGCGCTTCTCGACCAGCTTGCGCACCTCCGGCGACAGCGTGCGGATGGTGCCCCTCAGTGTCGCGGTTTGCGGGATCACGTTGCGGGCATTGCCCGCGTGGAACTCGCAAATCGAGATCACGGCCGATTCCAGCGGATCGACGCTGCGCGCGACGATCGACTGCAGCGCCGTGATCACCTGTGCGCCGACCAGAACGGAATCGACACATTTGTGCGGCCGCGCGGCATGGCCGCCCAGGCCTTCGATCATGATATCGACCTCGTCGGTCGCCGCCATGATCGGACCCGGCCGGATCGCGAACGAGCCCACCGGAATGCCCGGGCCGTTGTGCATGCCGTAGACCTGCTCGATGCCGAAGCGCTCCATCATTCCGTCCTTGACCATGGCCAAGCCGCCGGCGCCACCCTCCTCGGCCGGCTGGAAGATCACCACCGCATCGCCGGCGAAGTTGCGGGTCTCGGCGAGATAACGCGCAGCACCGAGCAGCATCGCAGTGTGGCCGTCATGGCCGCAGGCGTGCATCTTGCCCGGGGTCTTCGAAGCGTAAGGCAGGTTGGTCTGTTCCTCGACCGGCAGCGCATCCATGTCGGCACGCAGGCCGATGGCCTTGAGGCCCTCGGCGGCCGGCTTGCTGCCCTTGATCACGCCGACCACGCCGGTCTGGCCGATGCCCGTCACGACCTCATCGCAGCCGAATTCGCGCAGGCGGTCCGCGACGAATGCTGCGGTGCGGTGGACGTCATAGAGCAGCTCCGGATGCTGGTGGATGTCCCGGCGCCAGGCCTGAATATCGGGTTGAAGGTCGGCGACGCGGTTCACGATGGGCATGGAGGGTCTCAAACTTTGTTGAAAATGCAGGCCTGTCTACCATGCAAGCACCAGTCCACCCAACTGGCGGGGGCTCCGGGTAGCTCTGTCCTCTCATCATGGCCGGGCTTGTCCCGGCCATCCACGTCTGACTATTAGAACGGAAAGCGCGTGGATGCCCCGGACAAGCCCGGGCATGACGCCCGTTGGGTGGAAGCAGAATGCCAAGGCGGCTCGAAGGTGAGTTTGACTACATTGTCGTTGGTGCCGGAACGGCGGGCTGCATCCTCGCCAACCGGCTGTCCGCCGTTTCCAGCAATCGCGTCCTCGTCCTCGAAGCCGGCGGCGACGACAACTGGATCTGGTTCCACATTCCCGTCGGCTATCTCTTCGCTATCGGCAATCCGCGCTCGGACTGGATGTTCAAGACCGAGGCCGAGCCCGGGCTGAACGGCCGCTCGCTCGCCTATCCCCGTGGCAAGGTGATCGGCGGCTCTTCGGCGATCAATGCCATGATCTCGATGCGTGGACAGGCCGCCGATTACGATCACTGGCGCCAGCTCGGCATGACCGGCTGGGGTTACGACGACGTGCTGCCGCTGTTCAAACGGCTCGAGGATCACTTCCTCGGCGCGAGTGAGCATCACGGCGCCGGCGGCGGCTGGCGCATCGAGGCGCCGCGGCTGTCCTGGGACGTCCTTGATGCCGTGGGCGACGCGGCCGAGGAGATGGGCATCAAGCGCATCCCGGATTTCAATACCGGCGACAACGAAGGCACCAGCTATTTCCACGTCAATCAGAAGCGCGGCCGGCGCTGGTCGTCGGCGCGCGGCTTCCTCAAGCCGGTATTGAACCGCCCGAACCTGCGGCTCGAAAAGCATGTGCTGGTCGACCGTCTGATCATCGAACAGGGCCGCGCCGTCGGCGTGCGCTTCATCCAGAATGGCGAGATCTTCGAGACGCGTGCGAAACGCGAGGTGGTCCTCTCGGCAGGCGCGATCGGTTCGGTGCAGGTGCTGCATCGCTCCGGCATCGGACCTGCCGACTGGCTGTCACCGCTCGGCATCGACATCGTGATGGATAAGCCCGGCGTCGGCCGCAATCTGCAGGACCATCTCCAGCAGCGCGCGATCTACAAGGTCGAGGGCGTGCGCACCCTGAACGAGACCTATTACAATCTGGTTCGACGCGGCCTGATGGGCCTGGACTACGCCTTCCGCCGCCGCGGGCCGCTGACCATGGCGCCGTCGCAGCTCGGCATCTTCACCCGTTCCGATGCGACGCGCACACGCGCCAACATCCAGTTTCACGTGCAACCGCTGTCGCTCGACAAGTTCGGCGATCCCCTGCACCGCTTCCCCGCGATCACGGTGAGCGCCTGCAATCTCCAGCCGACCTCGCGCGGCACCGTACGTCTGCGTTCGGCGACGCCGGACGAGAAGCCCATCATCGCGCCTAATTACCTTTCAACGGATGATGACCGCCAGGTCGGCGCCGACGCCATCCGCACCACCCGCCGCCTGATGCAGCAGAAGGCGCTGGCAAAATATCTCCCGAGCGAATATCTGCCCGGCCCCGCCGTCGGCGACGACGATGCCTCGCTCGCGAAGGCCGCCGGCGACATCGGCACCACCATCTTCCACCCCGTCGGCACCGCGAAGATGGGCGCGGCAAGCGATCCGATGGCGGTGGTCGACGAACGCCTGCGCTTCTACGGTCTCGGCGGCCTTCGCATTGTCGATGCCTCGATCATGCCGACCATCACGTCGGGCAATACCAACACGCCGACCGCGATGATCGCCGAGAAGGGTGCGGCGATGATTTTGGAGGATGCGAAGTGAATGCGTAGCCTTGATCGGGCGTAGCGAAATCCAGGGAGAGGACGCTCGATAGGTCCCGTATTCCGCTACGCTCCATACGGGCTACGCGTCCAACCACCTCACGAAAACGTCATCGCGTCCGGGAATAACACCCCCGCTCCCCCAATCACCTCCCCGAAGCCCAATTCCGGGCGAAGTGGAGCTGCGCGATGAGCGGACACGATCACGGCGAGGACGGCTTAAGCCGCCGCAAGGTGTTGGAATGCATGACCTGGGCCGGCACCGGGGTGCTTTGGACCATCACCGGTGGCGTCCCGCGCTCGCTCGGCATCATCGATTCCGCGCAAGCCGCGACCGCGGCCGCGCCCGGAATGACCTTCCTCCAGATCAGCGACAGCCATGTCGGCTTCGACAAGCCGGCCAATCCCAACGCGCTTGGCACGCTGGAGGAAGCCATCAACAAGATCAACGCGATGCCGGTCAAGCCGTCCTTCATGATCCACACTGGCGACATCACGCATCTCTCCAAGGCCGCCGAGTTCGACAATGCCGATCGCATCATCTCGCAGAGCAAGCTCGACGTGCATTACGTGCCCGGCGAGCATGACTTCCTCGACGAGGACGTGAAGTTCTATCGCGAGCGCTACGGCCGCGGTACCAAGGGCGCAGGCTGGTATTCGTTCGACGCGAGCGGCGTGCACTTCATTGGCCTCGTCAATGTCGTCGACCTCAAGGCCGGAGGCCTCGGCAATCTCGGTGCCGAGCAGCTCGCCTGGCTCGAGGACGATCTGCGCGGCAAGTCGAAATCGACGCCGATCGTGCTGTTCGCCCACATCCCGCTCTGGACCGTCTACCCCGAATGGGGCTGGGGCACTGAGGACGGCGCCCGCGCGCTGGAACAGGTGAAGGGCTTTGGTTCAGTCACCGTGCTGAACGGCCACATTCACCAGGTGATGCAGAAGGTCGAAGGCAACGTCACCTTCCACACCGCACGCTCCACCGCCTTTCCGCAGCCGGCGCCGGGAGCTGCCCCCTCGCCCGGACCGATGAAGGTCGAGGACGCAAAGCTCCGCGCGATGCTCGGCGTTGCCAGCATCAACTTCAAGCAGAACGAGCAGCGGCTCGCGATCATCGACACGCCGCTCCAGGGTTGATGCAGGGCTAACGGAAGCTGACAATGAAGACTCTCAATCGCCGCGACTTCGGTGTCGCCTTCGGTCTCGCTTGGGCCGCGGCCATGCTGGTACCCGCCACAACCGCCCGTGCCGACGACATGGAGGTGCATATCGACAATTTCGTCTTCCAGCCGGCCGAGCTCAAGATCAAGGTCGGCACCACCGTGACCTGGACCAACCGGGACGACATCCCCCATACCGTTGTGTCGGCCGGGAAGTTCAGATCCAAGACCCTGGACACTGACGACAAGTTCTCGTTCACCTTCACCAATGCGGGCGACTACAAATATTTTTGTTCTCTGCACCCGCACATGACGGGGATGATCAAGGTTGAGTAACGTCTCGAACCAAGGCATCAACGTCTTGCCCGGCCGGTGGTCCCACGCCGGCCGGGCTCGTGTGCCTTCGGTCACACACAGGGACGAAACGAACAGGGACGAAACGAGCAACGACGAGACGAAGCAACGATCAGAGCAAGAGGCAAAGCGAGGAGCGATGCCCGCCAACGACGATTTGCAGAAGGCGCAACGCTTCCGCGAGGCGGCGCTGCCCTATCTCGACGACGTCTACACCCTCGCGCGCTATCTCTTGCGTGATGCCTCCGATGCCGAGGACGCGGTGCAGGAGTGCTATCTGCGCGCGCTGAAGCATTTCGACAGCTATCGCGGACCGGCGATGAAGCCCTGGCTGTTCGCGATCCTGCGTAACGTCTGCAATGCCGAATATGCACGGCGCGCGCACAGGCACAGCGCGATCGACGATACGCCCGGCGCTGCCGAGCAGACGCCGATCTGGCAGGAGACCGAGGCCAGTCCCGAGACCGAAGTGCTGCGCAGCCGCGATGCGGGCGCGATCCGCAAGCTGATCGACGCGCTCGCCGAGCCGTTCAAGGAAACATTCGTGCTGCGCGAGATCAACAACCTGTCCTATCGCGAAATCGCCGAGGCCGTCGGCGCGCCCGTCGGCACCGTGATGTCCCGCCTCGCCCGCGCCCGCGCCATGCTGCGCGCGGCCTGGACGGCGGATGAGGAGCAAGCAAGATGACCTGCGACGAAGCAAGAATCCTGCTTCACGCGCTGCTCGACAACGAGCTCGATGCCGGCCATGCGCGCGAGGTCGAAGCCCATATCGTGAGCTGCCCGGCCTGCGCTGCGGAGCTTTCGGCCCAACGCGACATGCAGCGCGTGCTCGCGGACGCCGATTTGCGCTACACCGCACCGGCGAGCCTGCGCGCGCGTATCGAGGCTTCGCTGCCGCAGCCGCAGCCGCAGCCGCAGCGCCAACAGCCGAGCCGCCGCTCCGTGCTGCGCGGCTTTGCGATGGGCTCGGCAGTCTCGGCGCTCGCCGCCTCCGGCGTCGTTGCATTGGTGCTGCGCCAGGACGACCAGCAGCGCATCCTGTCGGAGGTCGTCTCCGCGCATCTGCGCTCGCTCCAGGCCGGCCACCTCATCGACGTGGTCTCGACCGACCAGCACACGGTGAAGCCGTGGTTCAACGGCAAGCTCGACGTCGCCCCGCCCGTGATCGACCTCACCGCACAAGGGTTTACGCTGGTGGGAGGGCGGCTCGACTATATCGACGCCCGCGCCATCGGTGCGGTCGTCTACAAGCGCCGGCAGCACGTGGTGAATTTGTTCGTGTCGCAGACATCGAACGCGGAATACCGCGCGCCCAAGACCGAAACCATGCAGGGCTTCAACTGCCGGCGCTGGGGCAATCGCGGCCTGAACTTCTGGGCCGTCAGCGATCTCGCCCCCGACGAGCTTGCCGAATTCGTCGACAAGTTCGAGGCGGCGATGAAGGGTTAGCCTCTGCGCATCCAGTCATTCGAGCGGAGGAAATCGTTCGAAGACGGGCAGTTCGTGAGCCCGCTTCATCCAGCCAATCCGCTCGGCGACCTGAATGTGCATCGTCGCCGGAACGGCATCGGGGTCATCATAGGTCCCGCTCTGGATATCGATGATATCGGGCATCAGGTTTTCGTTGATGTAGAACAGCCCAGTGCCGCAATCGGCACAGAAGTGACGTCGTCCATGTTCGGATGATTGATAGATCTTCGGCTGACCGCGCACGACTTTGACGGCTTTGAGCGAATACATCGCCCAGCCGACCATCGGTGCCCCGGAGTGGCGGCGGCAATCCGCGCAATGGCAGAGCGCGTGCACCATCATGTCGCCGTTGACTTCGTAGCGGATCGCGCCGCAATGACAGCCGCCAGTCAAAGGCATCGCCCACTCCTCTCCCGGTCAGGTCAATGCCGGAAAATAAGCGTCGATTTGGAATTTCGGGAGACGGACTGCTTCAGCAGGTCGCACGTCGCGACATCAGGCCGCAGCACAGGCCTTACGCCGATCGCCTCACCGCGTTGTCCACCAGCGTTTTGCCGAGCGACCAGATCGCGCCGGGGACCTTGTGGCTGCCGGCGATGACGTCGTCGAAGGCGCGCTCGATCCAGCCGCAATCTTCCTCGGTGATGGTGAGCGGCGGCAGAAGCTTGATGGTGTGGCTGCCGTGGCCGGCAACCTGCGTGAGGATCTTGTGGTCCTTGAACAGCGGCACGGTGATGAGCTGGCAGAACAGACCCTTGTTGGCCGCCTCCAGCACGTTCCAGGACGCCCGCAGCCGCAGCGATTTCGGCGGACCGAACTCGACGCCGATCATCAGACCCTTGCCGCGGACTTCCTTCAACAGCTCGTAGCCGGGCACCATGCGCGTGAGCGCGAGGCGCAGCTCGGCACCGCGCTTGGCGGCGGACTCGATCAGCTTCTCGGACTCCATGACGTCGAGCGTGGCGATGCCCGCGGCCATCGCCAGGTCGTTCTTGGAGAAAGTCGAGCCGTGCACGACTGCACGGTCCATCTGGTTGAAGATCTTGTCGAAGATGCTCTTGCGCGTCAGCACCGCGCCGACCGGCACATGGCCGCCGGACAGCGACTTCGACAGCAGCACCATGTCGGGCTCGACATTCCAGTGCTCGACCGCGAGGAAGCGGCCGGTGCGGCCCATGCCGGTCTGGATCTCGTCGGCGACGAACAGCGTGCCGTATTTCTTGCAGAGCGCGGACGCACCCGGCAGGAACTCGTCGGTGGGCATGTTGACGCCCTTGCCCTGGATCGGCTCGACGACGAAGGCCGCCACCTCGCGCGAGGCCAGCGCCTCTTCGAGCGCGGCGAGATCGTTGAACGGGATCGAGGTGCAGCCCGGCAGCAGCGGCTCGAAGCCGGTGCGAAAGTTCGAATCACCCGTCAGCGACAGCGCGCCATAGGTCAGGCCGTGATAGCCGTGGGCACAATAGACGATGCCCGGACGGCCGGTGGCGCCGCGGGCGAACTTGATCGCCGCTTCGACGCATTCGGCGCCGGAATTGGCGAAGAACGCCTTGTCGAGATAGGGGACGTACTTCAAAAGCCGCTCGGCCAGCACGCCGGCAAGCACCGAGACGTCAAACTGGACAAGGTTGGGCAGGTCGGCATCGAGCACGCTCTTGAGCGCCTCGCGCATGACCGGATGATTGCGCCCGATCGCAAACACGCCAAAACCGGACAAGAGGTCGAGATAGCGCGCCCCGTCGCGGTCGTAGAGGTACTGTCCCTGCCCCTTCTGGAAGCCGACATCGTAGCCGATGGTCTTCAGGACCCGAACGAACTGCTCGTTCAGATGCCGATTATGCAGGGCGCTGCGCTGGGCCTGGCGGTCCGCGAACAGCTGAGACATGTCTGGATTTGGGCTGTGCATCCGCTACATACTTCGGTTGAGGGCCGTCTCGTCAACTGAAAACGGAACGTCGCTGAAAACGATCTGTGCGGCCTTTTGCCCTTTTTCGGACCATCTTCGCAAGCAGAGCTTTAGACCATGTTGCACTGCCAAGGAACTATCATGCGTTTAGCCCTTTACACCGGACTAATACTGGCTGGCGGTTACACCTGCCTGAACCCGGCGCTCGCCGCCGATCCGACCGGCGACTGGCGGGTTGCCGACGGCGTCGCCAACATTCGTGTCGCCCAATGCAATGGCAGCATGTGGGGCGCGGTTTCCTGGGAAAAACAGCCCGGTGGCCGCGACGAGAACAATCCGGACGCGTCGAAAAAGACCCGCCCTACGCTGGGCATGGCGACCCTGATCGACATGAAGAAGAAGCCCGGCGCCGATCAATGGGAAGGTCAGGTCTACAACGCCAAGGACGGCCAGCTCTACAGCGCGACCATCACGCCGGTTGGCACTGACCAGCTCGAGATCAAGGGCTGCGTGATGGGGTTCCTGTGCGGTGGCGAGACCTGGACCCGGGTCAGCCCCCCGATTCCCTTGAGCCCCGCCAACGCCATGGCTAAAGGCGCGCCGAAGCCCACCGGCGCGGCGCCGAAAGCCCCGGCAACGACGGGCGCTACAGCGGCGCAGGCTGCGCCCGCAGCTCCGAAGGCCACCGGCACTGCCAAACCCGGTCAGAAGGGCGCCGCCGACCAGGTCGGCGACATCTGCCTACTCCCTGAGATTGCGGGGTTTGCCCATTAGGGCGGGCTGAAACAGCAGCACGGCGGCAAGCGTCGTCACCAGCGACAGCGCGAGCAGCTTGCCCATGCTGGACGTGCCGGGATGGCTCGACAGCCAAAGGCTGCCGAACGCGGTCGCCGTTGTCAGCGCGCTGAAAAAGATCGCGCGCGTCAGGCTGGTCTGGAGCAGGTTTGTCCTGCCCGAGCGCCAAGCCACGACATAGTAGATCTTGAAGGCCACGCCGACGCCGAGCAGCAGCGGGAACGCGACGATATTGGCGAAGTTGAGCGGCAAGCCGATCAGCACGCAGATCTCGAGCGTCACCGCGCCGGCCACCAGCAGCGGCACCAGCGTCATCAGCACGTCGACGAACCGGCGCAGCGTGACCCACAGCAACAGGCCGATCACCAGCAGCGCATAGATTCCGGCATGGATGAACGCCTTCACCACGGTGTCGCCGGATTTCAGGATCGAGACCGGACCGCCGATCGCGGTCGGCTCGGCAACGAGTACCGCCGCCGCAAATTTGCGCAGCGTGTCGTTGTCGTTGGGATCGCCCTTCGGCAGCGCCTCGACGCGGATGATGCCGTCCTTGCTCTTCCAGGCGCTGACGAGATCTGCCGGCAATGACTTCAGGGTGACCGGCTCGGCCTGCATCGCGTTCCGGAGCTGGTCGAACACAATCTTCATCGGCGCGACGAACACGTCCTGCGCCTTGTTCCGCGTGGCCTCGTCGCCATTGGCGAGCTTTTCCAGCGCGTCCGCGAGCCGACGCGAGGCGACCGCTCCCGGGCCCTTCGCATCGCCTGCGGTCCGGCGCAGATTGTCGACCGAGGATTTCAGCGCATCGACGTTTTCCTTGTCCGACGGCGCGGCGTCGATCTGGTCGGGATTGAGCGCGGGGTTCAGCACCTTGGCGCCCTGCGCGAGCAGCTTCAGCTTCGGCGGCTGGTCTTCAGGAACGAAGCTGTTGAGCGACATCACGCGCAACACCTCCGGCACCTTCTCCAGCTTTGCCTCCACCTGCCTTGCCTGCTCTTCCGACGTGGTCATCACATTGATGGCATTGGCGCCGGTGTTGGGATCCTTGCGCAAATCGAGGAAGGTCGCGATCGACTCTGCCTTGGGGTTGCGCAGGTTCATCGGGTTGAAGTCGAACTTCATGAAATAGAGCAGCGGCAGGCCGGCGACCGCCAGAAACATCGTGCCACCGACGACCAGCACGCGGTGCTTCTCCAGGAAGTGATCGAGCGGCGCCAGGAAGGCATAGCCGACCGGCTCTTTTTCACCGGGCGGGTTCAACAGCTTCAGCATCGCCGGGAGCACGGTGATGCTGGTGAGGAACGCGACCAGCATGCCGACGCCGGCGATCTGGCCGAGTTCGGCGATTCCCTTGTAGTCGGTGGGGATGAAGCAGAGGAAGCCGGCCGCGGTCGCCATTGCCGCCAGCGATAACGGAATAGCCGAGCGCTTGGCAGCGAGGATCAGCGCCCCCGAGAGATCGTTGTGCTTGTAGCGCTCGGAGCGATAGCGGACGCTGTACTGAATGCCGAAATCGACGCCGAGGCCGACGAACAGCACGGCGAACGCGATCGACAGCAAATTGAGCGAGCCCACCATCATTAGGCCGGCGGCGGTTGTCAGCGCAAGACCTACGAAGAGATTGACGAACACCGCGAAGATGATCTTCGCCGAATGCAGCGCCAGCCACAGGATGAGCAGCACGACGAGGACCGTGCCGATGCCGTTGACGACGGCGCCTTCCTGGACGGTTGCATATTCCTCGTTGGCGATCGGGACCGGTCCAGTCAGCCGGACCCGCGCCTGGTATTTGGTGGCAAAATCCAGATCGGCTGCGGCCTTGCGGATCGCATCGGTGGCGCCCTTGCCGGGCTCCAGTGCGTTGTAGTCGAGGATCGGCTTGAACTCGATGAAGGCGCGCTTGTCCGAATCCGTCAGCGGCTCGTCACTGACGAGCTGGCGCCAGGAGAACGTCGCATTGCCCTTGTTGAGTACGGTCTCGACCGTTTGCGCGATCTGGTTGAAGGGCCGTTCGGTGTTGTCGAGCTTGACCTGCCCGCGCTTGACGCCGGCAAGTCCTGTTTCCAGCGCGCCGGTCAGGCCACGGATCGAGGGATCGCCCGCCATGATCTCGATCAGCGGCGCGGCGGATTCGAACTGGCCGGTGACCTTGGCGACTTCCTCTGTCGGCAGGAACAACAGACCATTCTTTTCGAAGAACTCGCCGGTGCCGAGCTGCTGCATCGACTGGAATTCGGTCTTGTTGTCCTTCAGCTTGGCATACAGCGCGTCCGACGCCGCGGTCGCCATCTCCGGCGTCTTGGCTTCGACCACCGCCGTAATCGTCGCATCGCGGTCGAAGGCGCGATCGAACTGCTGGTCGCGTTGGCGCCAGTCCAGATTTTGGGCAATCAGCGAATTGATGTCGGTGTTGATGGCGAAATGCTGGGACGTGTAATAGCCCGCCCCCACCGCCAGCAGGAGCCCGAGAACGACGACGAGGGAGGCAAACCGGGTGCAGGCCCTGACGATGGCAACGACGACGCTTTGCAGCACTACTTTTCTTTCTGCGGTTAACAGCTTGCCGGAAACGCCCGCTGTTTAACGGAGTTCCCGGCCGAAACCTATTGCTGTTTTGAGTGGTTATCGCCGTCAGAAGGTTCGAGGTAAACGGCGGAAGACCATGGCAAAATCATGCGGGCCGTCGGTATAGCCGAGGAGTTGAGGCGGGAAAGTGACGAAGCGTGCGCACAAATGTCGCCACTTCGCTGCCACGGGCATTCTCTACTATAATACCGCGAAACTGATCCGGCACGGAACCAAAGTTCATTCCACCTTTCCTTACTGCCGATTTTTTGACACAAAGTACTGCGCCTCCATGCACCGGGGCCCGGCAGGGGTGGGCGGCTACCGCGTGCGCGAACCCATGGTGCGGATATTGCAACTCATTGGTTCGTATCGGGGTGTCCCCTGAACTTGAGAGCGGATTGGTGCAACTTGCGTGATGGGCGTCCAATGGAAGTTTATCTGGCGCAACCGCGCGGCTTTTGCGCGGGAGTGGTGCGTGCGATCGAGATCGTGGAACGGGCGCTGGAGAAGTACGGCCCGCCCGTCTACGTGCGCCATGAGATCGTGCACAACAAGTACGTCGTCGAGAGCCTGAAAAACAAAGGTGCGATCTTCGTCGAGGAGCTGTCGGAGGTGCCGCCCAAGGCCGTGACGGTCTTCAGCGCCCATGGCGTCGCCCGGAGCGTCGAGGAAGAGGCCGCTGCGCGCGACCTTCCGGTGCTCAATGCCACCTGCCCCTTGGTCACGAAAGTTCACAATCAGGGGAAGCGCTACATCGCCAGGGGCCGCACCCTGATCCTGATCGGCCATGCCGGCCACCCCGAGGTCGAGGGTACGATGGGCCAGGTTCCCGCCCCCGTACTGCTGGTCCAAAGCGTTGAAGAGGTTAAGGCCCTTGAGCTGCCGGCGGATACGCCAGTGGCCTATATCACCCAGACCACCCTGTCGGTGGATGACACAAAAGACATCATTTCGGCCCTGCAAGCCCGCTTTACAGATATTCAAGGCCCGGATATCCGGGATATCTGCTATGCGACACAGAACCGCCAATCTGCGGTAAGGGACTTGAGCAAGCTGGTCGACGTGATCTTGGTGGTGGGCGCTGCCAATAGCTCGAATTCGAACCGGCTCCGCGAAATCGGCACTGAGGCCGGTGTCGCGAGTTATCTGATTGCCGACGGCAGCGCGCTCAATCCGGAGTGGTTGAAAGATGCCAGGATCGTCGGCGTCACGGCCGGCGCTTCGGCGCCCGAGGTACTCGTGGATGACGTGATCGAAGCGATGCGGCGGATCGGACCGGTCAAGGTCTCGGTGCTTCCGGGCCGCGAGGAAAACATCGAATTCCGGCTTCCGGCCCAACTGGCTGCGAGCTGACCCACCCGAATTTCAAGCCCAGAAAGAAACTTGTAATGGCTATCCCCTTCTTCAAGGAAATGCGTATCGGCGGCTATTTGATCAAGCAGAAGCTGCTTGGCCGCAAGCGCTATCCGCTCGTGCTGATGCTGGAACCGCTGTTTCGCTGCAACCTCGCCTGCGTCGGCTGCGGCAAGATCGACTATCCGGACGCGATCCTCAACCGCCGCATGACCGCACAGGAGTGCTGGGACGCGGCCGACGAGTGCGGCGCGCCGATGGTCGCCATTCCCGGCGGCGAGCCGCTGATCCACAAGGAGATCGGCGAGATCGTGCGCGGCCTCGTCGCGCGCAAGAAGTTCGTCTCGCTCTGCACCAACGCGCTGCTGCTCGAGAAGAAGCTCGATCTGTTCGAGCCTTCGCCCTATCTGTTCTTCTCCGTGCATCTCGACGGCCTGAAGGAGCACCACGACAAGGCCGTGTCGCAGAAGGGTGTGTTCGACCGCGCCGTCTCCGCGATCAAGGCGGCCAAGGCCCGCGGCTTCACCGTCAACGTCAACGCCACCATCTTCGACGGCCATCCGGCCGAGGAGATCGCGAAATTCCTCGACCTCACCGTCGAGCTCGGTGTCGGCGTCTCGATGTCGCCCGGCTACGCCTATGAGCGCGCGCCCGACCAGGAGCACTTCCTCAACCGCACCAAGACCAAGAAGCTGTTCCGCGACGTCTTCGCGATGGGCAAGGGCAAGAAGTGGAATTTCATGCATTCCGGCCTGTTCCTCGACTTCCTCGCCGGCAACCAGGAATACGAGTGCACGCCCTGGGGCATGCCCGCGCGCAACATCTTCGGCTGGCAGAAACCCTGCTATCTGCTCGGTGAAGGCTACGCCAAAACCTTCAAGGAACTGATGGACACCACCGATTGGGAAACCTACGGCACCGGCAAGTACGAGAAGTGCGCCGACTGCATGGCCCATTGCGGCTACGAACCGACGGCGGCGACCGCAGCCATCAACAACCCGCTGAAGGCGATGTGGGTGTCGCTGCGCGGCGTCAGGACCACGGGCCCTATGGCCCCCGAGATCGACATGAGCAAGCAGCGCCCGGCGCAGTACATCTTCTCGGCGGAAGTGCAGAAGCGCCTGTCGGAGATCCGCAAGGACGAGGCCGCCGCCGCGCAGGAGAAGGCGGCACGGAAGGCTTCGACCGCCGCGTAAGCGCGATGCCCTGTAGCCCGGATGGAGCGCAAGCGAAATCCGGGACGGTCCTCCGCGTTGAAGTCGTCGGATTGCGCTCCGCTCCATCCGAGTGACGCACACTGAAACAGAAAAGGCCCGATCGCCAATGGCGACCGGGCCTTTTGGTTTTTAATGATCGCAGAACCGGCTCAGGCTGCCTCTGAGACCAGGGCCTCGCTCTCGACCAGCTCGGTGCCGATCAGGAAGTCGCGGCAGCCGCGAAGTGAGCGCAGCGCGCGGTTGAAGTCGAGGCCGGTCGAGACCAGTCCATGCAGCGCGGTCGGGTTGCGCGCGATGCCGCGCAGCACGGCCAGCACGTCGATCTGGCCGTTCGGCTTGATCGCGGCGCGGGCGAGCGCCGGCAGCGCGCGATGGGCGGGATCGCTGATGACGCGGACCGCGGCGAACGGCAAGCCGGCCTCGGCGGCGTAGGCGGCCGCGATGTGGCTTTCCATGTCGACGGCGGCCGCTCCCGTCTCCGAATGCAGCGCCGCCTTGCAGGACCGCCCCGTGACCACTTCCTCGGCACCGGCGAGGCTGCCGCGCACCACGCGGCGGCGTCCGGACGTCAGGCGGTCGATCAGGTCGTCGCCGAGCGAGAGGCCAGCGGCCCAGCGGGTATCGCCCGCGAGCACCTCGGTCGCCAGCACGACGTCGCCGGAGCGCAGCGTCGGGTCGAGCCCGCCGGCCACGCCAAAGGAGATCACACCGCGAATCGTCTCGGGATCCAGCACCGTCAACAGCGCCCGCAACTGGGTCGGGCTGCTCGATGAGCAAATGACCGCCATGCCGGGCCCGGCCGCGATTCGGGCCTCCTGAACCAGTCCAGTCACGATCAATATCGGCCGCGGATCAACGGTTTGACCCGCGGTAAGATAGTCCCCCGTCCCCAAAGTCACATTCCGACCCCTACCACCCTGCTGTTGGTGTTCCGCAAGTTCCGATACCGCGCCAATGCCCACAGCGGGAAGAACTTCGGATAACCATGGTATCGTAGATAGAATACACGGGGAAAGCCTGTGGCGGTGTACCGCTGTTCGTCCCACAGTCCTTTTTCGTTCTGTGTTGCAATCAGGTACTCCACCCCGCGGGCGACGGCCGGGTGATCAACCTCGCCAGCAGCCATGAGGGCAAGCAAGGCCCATGCCGTTTGCGAGGCGGTCGAGGGGGCGGCCTCCCAGCCCCGGTAGTCCAGCCGGTAGCTGACGGCATCCTCGCCCCAGCCGCCGTCCTGGTTCTGGATCGAGGCCAGCCAGCCGGCCGCCTTGCGCATCATCGGATCGTCGTGGCGGACGCCGGCCATGTTGAGGGCGCACAGCACCGACCAGGTTCCGTAGATGAAGTTCATGCCCCAGCGGCCGTACCAGGACCCTTCGGGGTGCTGGGTCTTGCGGAGGTAGGCGATCCCGTCCGCGACGTGCTTGCTGGTCTTCGCGGTCTCGCCGAGCTGGGCCAGCATCGAGATGCAGCGCGCGGTGACGTCCTCGGTCGGCGGATCGAGCAGCGCGCCATGGTCCGAGAACGGGATGTTGTTCAAATAATATTCGAGATTGTTGACGTCGAAGGCAGCCCAGCCGCCGTCGTCGCTCTGCATGCCTTCGATCCACTCCCGGGCACGGTCGATCGCGGCGTCATAGCCGGTCGCACCGTGCTCCCGGCGCATCCGGTCCATCGACATCACGACCACCGCAGTGTCGTCGAGATCGGGATAATGGGCATTGTTGTACTGGAAGGCCCAGCCGCCCGGGCGCACGTCGGGCCGCTTCACCGCCCAGTCGCCCTTCACCTCGAGCTCCTGCTTCGGGATCAGCCAGTCGAGACCCTGCTTGGCCGCCGGCACCGCCTTGTCACCGCCGGCTTCGAGCAGCGCGTGGGCGGTCAGCGTCGTGTCCCACACCGGCGAGACGCAGGGCTGGCAATAGGCTTCGTCGTCCTTGATCACGAGCAGCTTGTCGATACCCCGGCGCGTGATCGCGCGCGGCGGGAAGTTCTCGTCCTTGCCGAGCGCGTCGTACATCATGACGATGTTGGCCATCGGCGGATAGATCGCGCCCATGCCGTCCTCGCCGTTCAGCCGCTCCTCGGTGAAGGCGAGCGCGGCATCGATCGCGCGCTTGCGCAGGCTCTTGGGAAACATCGGCTCGACCACGCGCAAAATGCTGTCGAGCGCGCGGAACAGCACGAACCAGGCCATGCTCTGGTGCGGCGCCTTGGCGGTCATGCCGATCGAGCGCGGATCCTGCAGGAACAGCTCGTCGATGCCGACGCCCTTCGGATTCTTCGCGCGCGGCTTCAGCGCTGCGAGCACCATCAGCGGCACCATGGTGGTGCGCGCCCAGTAGGAGATCTTGTTGATGTGGAACGGCGACCAGAACGGCAGCAGCACGATCTCGATCGGCAGCACCGGTACCGCGCGCCAGGTCACGACGCCAAACATCGCAAGCATGAAGCGCGTGAAGACATTGCTGTGAATGGCGCCGCCGCGGGAATGGATCGCCTCGCGCGCACGCACCATGTGCGGCGCGTCGATGGAATCCCCGATCATTTTCAGCGCGAAATACGCCTTGACGCTGGCGCTCATGTCGAACTCGCCGTCATGCACCAGCGACCAGCCGCCATGGGCGCCCTGCACGCGGCGAAGATAATTGGCGATCTTGGCTTCGAGCACGGAATCGACCGGCTCGGCGAGATAATGGCGCAGCAGGACGTATTCGGCCGGAATCGTGCCATCGGCCTCGAGCTCGAACACCCAATGGCCGTCGGGTTGCTGGAAGCCGAGGACGCCTTCGGTGGCCGACGCAATGCTCGATTCCAAGTTCCTGAATTCTTGGGCTTCGCGGCTGGTCGCGTTCACGGAATCCATCTCGCTCGATTGCTCCGATAGTCGATTGAATGGGCCGAAATTGACCGGGACAAATGCCCGTCAGGGCCGCCTGTCACTATCCCTTGGCGGCCAGAACCAGATCGGCGGCGCGATCACCGGATCGGACCGATCCCTCGATGGTTGCAGGCAATCCCGTAGCAGTCCAATCGCCTGCAAGAAACAGGTTTTTCAGCGCAGTGACCGGCCCTGGACGCAGGGCATTCTGCGCCGGCGTCGCCGCAAATGTGGCGCGGCGCTCGCGCACGATCTGCCAGGGGGGCAGCTCGCCGGAAACACCGCCCGCCTTGCAGACGTCGTTCCAGATCGCCTGCGCGAGTTCCTCGCGCGGCATGTCGACCAGACGGTCGCCGTTGCTGATGGTGACGGACAGCCGGTTCGGGAACGCAAACAGCCATTCCACGACGCCGCCAATCACACCGAGGATCGGAGCCGATCCCGCCGGCGGCTCGACGCGGAAATGCGCATTCACGATGGCGCGGAATTCGGTCGGCGTCTTCAGGCCCGGCAGCAGGTTGGAGGCAGCGCGCGGCGGCACCGCCATCACGACGACATCGCCCGCGCCGATCTGGATCACATCCTCGCCGCCGAAATTCAGCGCGCCGACTTTGCCGTCATGGGTCGCAAACGAGCGCAGCTCATGGCCGAGCTGAACGCTGTGCCCGCGCTCCTGCAGGAACGTCACGGCAGGCTCGATCAGTACCGCGCTGAGCCCGTCGCGTGCGATCAGGGGACGGCAGGCCTGCCCGCCGGCGAGCAGCGTCTCGCGCACGATCGCGCCGGCGAGCCCCGCCGAGCCTTCGGGGGGATCGACGTTGAGCGCCGCGAGCAGCAGCGGCTGCACCAGGCGCTGATAGAGGACGCCTTCGCACGGAATTGACTTGCCGACCAGCGTCTCTTCCGATGCCCAGATCAGCGGCGCCAGCTTCAGATAATCGGTCAGCCCAGTGTCGGGGACGCGGCGGCTCTCGTCGAGCACCCAGGTCGGGAGCCGGCCGTCGCCGAGGTCGATCTGCCAGCGCTGCCCGGTCTTGAGATCGACGAAGGGAAACTGCGCGCGCTCCGGACCGACGAGGCCCGCCTCGGTGCCGATCGAGCGCGCATAGGCGCGCGCATGACTGTTGCCGGACAGCAGCAGATGGTTGCCGTTGTCGATGGTGAGATTGGTGGCGCCGTCGAAATAGGAACGGCAACGGCCGCCGGCCTGCTGCGTCGCCTCGTGCACGGCGACCTTGAAGCCGGCATTGGCAAGCCGCACGGCGGCGGAAAGGCCGGAGATTCCAGCACCGATGATGTGAGCTGTTTTTTGCATCAGATGAGAGCGTAACGGAGCAGGATGGCGATGCGTGTGACCTTCGACACACGCACCGGCTCGCGCGGCGCGTTGAACCCGCGCGCGATCAGGAGATCCAGAATGGCATGATAGTATTTCGACATCATCCGCGGCGCGCGCACCGCGCGGCGGCGGTTGCGGTTCATGATCTCGTCCGACTTCTCGAAATACACCTTTGCGCGCTGCGCCAGCGGCAGGCAGACCTTCGGCAGCGCGCGCTCGACGATCACGCGGTCCGGATCGTTGGAGGTGATGCCGGCATGCAGCAGCGCTTCGCGCGGCAGATAGAGCCGGCCGAGGCCCGCGTCCTCGTCGATGTCGCGCAGGATGTTGGTGAGCTGGAGCGCGCGGCCGAGATGATGGGCGAGCTCGATGCCGTCTTCTTCCGGCAGGCCGAAGACCCGGACCGACAACCGCCCCACGGCGCTCGCGACGCGATCGCAATAGAGATCCAGCGTCGCCATGTCGGGCGCGCGGATGTCCTGCGGCACGTCCATCTCCATGCCGTCGACGATCGCGAGGAAATCCTCGCGCTTGAGGCCGAAGGTCTTCACCGAGGCGACGTAGTCCTTCAGCCGCGGCGGCGGATTGCCCTGGTAGAGCGCATCGATGTCGTTGCGCCACGCCTGAAGCGCGGCGAGCCGCTCGTCGCGCGGACCGTCGGAATCGGCGATGTCGTCGACCTGCCGGCAGAAGCTGTAGATCTGGAACATCGCTTCGCGCTGGTCGTGCGGCAAGATGCGCATCGCGGCGTAGAACGAACTGCCGGATGCGGTCGAGCCATAATTGGCGCTGGGCGAGGTCGCCTCAAGCGTCATGTGCAGCCCCCGGTCTGGAAATGGCCTTGCGTCCGACCGCGCGGCGGCCGACTTCGCCGATCATGCCGGCGAGGCTGAAGGTGAGGAGCTCGAGCTTGTTCAGGTGCACGCGCTCGCGCAAGGGATCGCGCACCTTCAAGAGGCGCACGATGCGGTCGGCATAGGCCTGGATCACCGAGACCTCGACGCCGAGGCGGAAATCCCTGATTTCCGCGCTGAGCGACCTGCCCTCGTCCAGCAGCGCTTCATTGCGCACGGCGAGAGCCTGAAGGCAGGCCAGCATCGCCGGCGGCGACTGCGCCAGTCCGAGCTGCTCGACCGAGGCGCCACTCGCGGCCAACGCGTCGCGCGGCAGATAGACGCGGTTGAGCTCGCGGAAATCCTTGCCGCAATCCTGAAGGTGGTTGTTGATCTGCAGCGCTGCGCAGAGCGCATCCGACGCGGCCCAGGTGGAGGTGCTCTCACCATGGACGTCGAGCATGAAGCGGCCGACCGGCATCGCCGAGTAGCGGCAATAATGGATGACCTCGTCCCAATTCTCGTAGCGCAACTTGGTCACGTCCATACGGAACGCGATGAGCACGTCGAGCGCGTGGCGCGGCGCCATGCCACGTTCGGCCAGTGCGTGCCGCAATCTGACGGCCTCGGCCTGGGTGTCGCCGGTGCCGAGCAATTCCGCCTCGAGCAGGTCGAGATAAGCGAGCTTCTTATCCGGCGGCAGCGTGGCGTGGTCGGCGATGTCGTCGGCGGTGCGGACGAAATTGTAATACGCCAGGATCAGCGCGCGATGACGCGGATGAATGATCCAGGACGCGACGGGGAAATTCTCGTCGCGCTCACCCTTGCCGGATCGCAATTCGCTCGCAGAGGTCATCGAGGGCTGGTCTACAATCGTTTGGACAGGAAGGGCTTTTTCGCTCGCGCTAGCCCGTGCCGGCGATGCCGCCGCGGCCCCCATATAGGGGAATACGGCCGCAAAACCAATCCTGTCTCTCGATGGCTGCCCTTCGCGGATCAGGTCCGAAAAGGCGGCCCAAAAGGCCGCCTTTTTGTGGGCCAGTGGCCGAGCTTACTGGTTATGGTTCTTCAGGACCTGGTCGCAGGCCTGAGAGATCTTGGCCCGGTTCTCCTTGAGGCAGGCCAGGATGGTGAAATCGCCTTGGTCGATGACCGGACGGCAGAGCTTCTGCACATCGCGCGAGCAGGCCTTCTGCTCGGCGTCGGTGCCGCGCCCTTGCTGGGCGAACGCTGCAGTCGAGAGGGAGGCCGACAGCAAGGTGAGAGCGACGAGAAGCTTACGCATTGTATTCCTTCATTCTGACGGCAGAATCGCACCTATCCCGGGCAGCACTGGGCGACGACCGGAACGGATTGTTCTGATGGCAAGTCGCCGCGGGAGTAGCGGCCTCGGAGAAGGCACAAGCACTGGCAAATGCGGCCAAATTGGCGCCACGTCCACCAAATCAGGTCTTCCCTGCGCCTTCTCTGGCAAATGTAAGAGACTGATACTACGTCATAATCCACGTGCGCTGCGTTTTGCTGCGCACCTGTTGCAGAGCTGCATCTCTCCATCCCGCCTTGGGCGCCAGAAACATGCCGAAACGCAGAGAATACGGAGGCTACCCATGGCATACGCGCTTCGCGATGCCGACATGTGGGCGGCCGGCCATTGAACCTGACACAGGCTCGGAACACTAAACCTTCGATGTGGCGAGACGTTCTTAGTGACAAGCGGACGTCGTTCCAAAACGGGATATTTTGAAGATGAAGTTCTTTGGGCGATCTGAACTGGCAATCAAGGCGGCCGGCATCGGCGCTGTGCTGCTCTTCTCGGTTTCGACAAGTCAGGCTCAGTCGTCCGGACCGTTTGCAGGTTTCGAGGGCGCGTGGACCGGCACGGGTACGGTGTCGCTGTCCGACGGCTCCACCGAGCGCATCCGCTGCAAGGCCGACTACAAGGTTGCCGGCACCGGTCTCAGCCTCAAGCAGGCGCTGCACTGCGCGTCCGACAGCTACAAGTTCGACCTCACCAGCGACGTGACCAGCCAGGGCGAGCGGATCTCCGGCAATTGGAGCGAGACTAACCGCAACATCTTCGGCAATCTCCAGGGCACCGCCGGTGGCGGCCAGATCGAGGTGTTCGTCGAGGCCAACGGCTTTGCCGCCAATCTGTCGCTGCGCACCAATGGCACCAAGCAGACGGTGCAGATCTCGTCCAAGGGCGAGATTCGCGGCGTCAACATCACGATGACGAAGGGCTGACAGCTCTTACCGCTTCGAAAGCAGCAAGCCCCGGTTCTCGCGAACCGGGGCTTTGTTGTTTTTCGGAGACGCGGCGCGATCGTCCGGACCGCACCGATTGCATGTCTGATGAATGAAACCGGTCAGATCGCCGGCTTGTCGGTGCCCTGAAGCTTGGCGTGCAGATTGATCAGCCACATCGCCGTCGGCCGCAGGATGAAGAGATCGGCGACGAGCGCCATGACCATCGAGAAGGCGCTGAGCCAGCCGAACAGCCGTAGCGACGGCAGGTCGGAGAACACCGTGACGACGAGACCGCAGGCGAGCACCAGCGTGGTCAGGATCAATGCCGGGCCCACCAGCACGGTCGCGCGCTCCACCGCGAGCGCCGAGCCGACGCCCGGCTTGCTCTCGAGCCTGAGGCGGTTGAGGAAGTGGATGGTGGCGCTTAAGCCGAGGCCGAACGAAACGGTCAGAGCCACGACACTGGCGAATTGCAGTCCCTCACCCATCGCCCACAGCACCGTTCCCGACATCACGACGGGGAAGATGCCCGGCAGGATGCAGGCGAACATCACCACCCAGGAGCGGAAGGCCAGGCCGATGAAAATCGCGACCAGCGCGAATTCGACGGTGAGCCCGCGGTTGAGCTTCTCGATCATGCCGGCCGAGTTGCGCGCGGCAATCGCGGCAAGACCCGTGACCGCCACTTCATAGCCGGGATGTTTCTTGCGGACGGCGTCGAGCTCGGTATCGAGCTTGTCGACGATCGGCAGGAGCTGGCTGGAATCCTTGTCCGGCACGCGACCTGCGACCACGACGGCGTCCTGCTCGGCATCGATGAACCGACGCACCAGATGCTCCGGAATGACGCTGACATATTCCTTCAGGGTCGCGACGTCGGCGCTGCCGGCCTTGTCCGCGAGCCAGCGGCGCAGGGTCTCGACCGACCAGACATTGCCGACACCGGCTGCCTTCTCCACCGTCGCGTGCACGTCGGCGATGGTCTGCAGCGTCTCCGGCGAATAGAGCGATTCACCCTTGGGGAACTGGATCAGAACGTTGACCGGGTTGGCGCCGGTGAGCTTGGCGTCGAGCCGGTCGCTGGCGGCGACCGCCTGGCGCTTGTCCGGCACCTGGTCGGCGAGCCGGTAGCGCGGCTCCAGATTGGCGTAGATGACGCCGAGGCCCGCCACGAACAGCACCGCGATCAGGCTGAACAGGCCGGGACGGCCCACCATGCGCACCGCGATCCAGTAGCAGAAATTACGCAGCGCCTGCACGCCGGCATCCGCAGTCTGGAACTTGGTTGCAAAGACCTTCTCGTTGCGCACCAACAGCACGCCGAACACCGGCACCAGCGACAACACCGCGACCAGCGCGATGATGGTGGCGGCGAGACCCGCCTCGCCGAACTTGCGGATCAGATCGGAGTCGGAGAACTGGAGCGCGATGAAGGAAATGCCGGCGGTGCCGTGCGTCAGCACGCAGGCCGGTCCCACCACCAGCACCGCGTTCTTGAATGCGGTGAACTTGTCCTGGCCCGCGATCAGCCGGTCGCGCGCGGCGAAGGTGAGCTGCATCGAGTCCGAGAAGCTGATGACCATGATGAGCGGCGTCATCACGTTCAGGAACATGTTGAGGTTGAAATTGGCCCAGCCGAGCGCGCCGAGCGCCAGCAGGATCGCGATCATCGGCGGGAACGCCGCCGCCACCATGAACGAGATCTTGCGGAAGAAGATGATGGCAATGACACAGCCGGCGAGAATACCGAGGATGTTGTAGGTGAGCCCGTCGCGCTCGACCGCATTGCGGATCTCGAGCTGCATCACCGGCACGCCGGAAAGCTGCACGTTGAGCCCGGTGTCGCCGAGGTCTTCCTTCATCAGCGCGCGGATGTCGGCGACGGTCTTGGTCAGTTTATTGGAGGCGACCACCTCCGGATCGAGCGACAGCACGATCAGCGCCAGCGTGCCGTCCTCGGACAACAGCTTGCCGCGGATGATCTCGTTGGCTTTGACGCCCTCGATGAACTTGTCATAGGCCGCGCCCTCGGGCAGCTCGGGCGGGAACAGCGCGGCGGGAAGCTTGCCCGGCGCCGGCGCCTGACGCGCGGAGAACAGCGAGACCAGTCCGCGCGTCCCCTCGACCAGCTGCATGTCGGTGACGAAGTCGCGCAGCTTCTCGAGGTTGTTCCGCGCCAGCAGGGTCTTGCCCTCGACCACGACGAGGACGTCGAATTCCTCGGCTGGGAACTTCTTGGTCACCGCTTCGTACTGGCGGAATTCCGGCGTGTTGGACCGGAACAGCTGCGACAGCGAATCGTCGATCTTGATCCGGTGAATGCCGAACACGGCGCCGACGATCAGGAAGAGCAGGACGATGCAGGAGACGATGGGCGCCCGGACTGCGAACAGCCCAATGCGCTCCAGCCCGAAGGCGATCGAGGACGCAGGTCCCTGCTCGACCTTGTCGACATGAACCTCACTCTCGCTGTGCTTTTCGAGCATGCCTTGTCCAGTTCCTAAATCGGCTCGGGTCTGTGAGCTTGTCGCGCCCCGCGAACGGCTTGAAAATGCCATACCAATGGGAGGCTTGCCCTTTGAAAATGCGCAGAAAATCGCCGCGAGGGGTTTAGCAGGTCAATCACCCTTCTCGCAAGCAGGCGGAGTGTGGCCGAATCGATCAAGATGTGGCGATTTTGCCTTAATGCCCTTCATTCGGGCAAAGCCGTGCCAATTCGACGCGGCGGACGGTCCGCGCTCTCGTCCTTCAGCGCCACACCGCTCACTTCCCGCGCGAGCCCCTCGCGGACCAGCCAGGCGATCTTGAAGGCCGCCTCGTCATAGCTCAACCCGGCCTTGTGGATGTTCGACACGCAATTGCGCTCGGCATCGGTGCGGCCCGGCTTCGGGGCGAAAGTCAGATAGGCGCCGAGACTGTCGGGCGCCGACAGGCCCGGCCGCTCGCCGATCAGCGTCGCGACCATGCGCGCGTCGAGAATGGCGCCGATCTCGTCACCGAGCGCGACGCGCGCGCCTGAGGCGACGACGACATGGCCGATCGCGACACCATCGTCGGCTGCGAGCAACGGCAGCAAACGCATCATCAGCGCGGCCGCATGGGCGTGGACCGCCGCCGCCGACAGCCCATCGCCAATCACGACCGCGAGTTGGCACGGCTCCGAGGCGCTCCGCGCCAGGGCCTCGATTGATCCGGCATCGAGCCGTCTGCCCAGGTCGGGCCGCCGCAGATAGTCCCTGCGATCGACCGCCCGGCTGTTCGCCGCGGTGACGACGAGGCCAAGCGCGCGGAGATCCGCGACCAGCCGCGGCGCATCGAAGACGGCATGCACGGCATCGCGCGCGCGGGCATGGTCCAGCGTGAAATCGAGCAGTGCCCGCGTCGGCAGGCTCGCGCCGCTGCGCCCGAGCGCGACGCGCGCGGGGGTAAGCGACCGCAGATCGAGGGTCGGACGACGCGGGAGGGCCGGATCAGACATGTTGTGTCATTCGGCGGGGACGGAAGCCTCGCGTAGCCGGATCGAATAGTTCGAGGCGTTCTGCTGGCCGGTCGAGGCCGCCCGCGCAAAAGTGATGAGATGGTGCGCGATCAGGGTGCAGCCGATCAGGCCCTCGAGGTCGCCGCGCTTGATGCGGCCCAGCGCGAACTTCCAGAACACGCGCTTGTAGTCGCCGAGCACGCCGACCTTCCAGAAGATGTTTCGCAGCATGACGAGGCCGCGCCTGATGTTGGGCCAGGTCTTCATCTCGTCCGGCGTCGGCATTTTCAGGCGGTGCACGTAAACGTGGTCGCATTGATACTGGAAGCGCGCGTAGACCTTCTCGGGCTCGTAGGCGACGGCCATGGCATGCTTCCAGGACGCGACGACGTCGTCATAGGGCAACAGGAAGTTGACATTGGAATCGCGGCCGTCGTCCTCGACCAGGCGCCCCTCGCGCTCCAGACGGTCCCACAGCGGCGTCTTCGGCAGTGCCTGAAGCAGATTGATCGTGAGCAGCGGAATCCGGGAGTCCTCGACGAAGGCGAGCAGCGCCTCCGACGTGTTGGGCTTGTCGGTATCGAGCCCCATGATGATGCCGGACACGACCTCCATGCCGTAGGAGTTGATGGTTTGCACGCCCTCGAGGATCGGGACCATCATATTGTGGTCCTTGTGCATCGCCTTCAGCGCATCGGGGTCGGGCGTCTCGATGCCGCAGAAGATGGTGACGAAATAGGCCTCGCGCATCTTCTCGAGGATTTCCGGCCGCTTGGCGATGTTGAGCGTCGCCTCGCAGGCGAGCCGCACCATGTAGCCGGTCCTCTTCTGCCATTCGATTAGATGCGGCAGGAGGTCCAGCGCCGCCTTGCGGTTGCCGATGAAATTGTCATCGACGAAATAGACCGTGTCGGTCATGCCGCATTCGCGCAGGCGGTCGAGCTCGGCGATGATCTGCTCCGGCGATTTGAGGCGCGGATTGCGGCCGTAGAGGCCGGGGATGTCGCAGAACTCGCATTGATAGGGACAGCCGCTGGAATACTGGATGCTGCCGAGGAAGTACTTCTTTACGTCGGCGAGCTCGTAGGCCGGGATCGGAAACTCCGTCATCGGCACGCGGTCCTTGGTGGTCAGCACCACCTGCGCTTCCGGACGCGTGGTATCGCGCGACAAGATTTCGAGCAGCTGATTGGTGGCGTCGCCGAGTTCGCCGACATGGAGATAGTCGAAGGAGGGATAGTAATCCGGGCAGGCGCTGACGGAGGGACCGCCGAGCGCGACGGGCAGATCGAACTCGTGGGCGCGGCGGCAGATATCGTTCATCTGCTGGCGCTGGATGTGCATGCCGCTGACGAAGACCGCCTCGGCCCACTCGAACTCTTCCCTTGTCGCGCGGCGAAGGTTCTCGTCGACGAATTTGACCTGCCATTCCTTGGGCAAATAGGCCGCGAGCAGCAAAAGTCCCTGCGGCGGCATGAAGGCGCGGACGCCATCGGTCAGGGGGTAAGAATGCTCGAACGTCCCGAACGACGATGTGTATCGCGGAAACACGCAGAGAATCCGCCGGGACGTCCCGTTACTTTCAGCTCGCATCAAAGCTCCCCCGCCACGCTCGACTTAGCCGCGGAAATTGCCAGACAAGCACATAGCGTAGTGCTGCCGCCGGAATTTCTCAATATTGTGGCATGAGCCTAATTCCCTAGGGCACCAATGGTTTCCTCCGGCCGCCGGGCGCCTCCGCCGCGTCACGCGATCAGCCGTGACGCAAAATCGGGCAGCAGGCCTGCATCGCCGGCAAGACGGAAATCTGGGCTCGCAATGCCGGACCCCACCAGCCAGTCGTCGAATTCCGGTGCGCGGCGCAGACCGAAGACGTCGCGGACGTAGAGCGCGTCGTGAAAAGACGTGGACTGATAGTTCAGCATGACGTCATCGGCGCCGGGAACGCCCATGATGAAGGTGACGCCGGCGGCCGACAGAAGCGTCAGCAGATTGTCCATGTCGTCCTGGTCCGCCTCGGCGTGATTGGTGTAGCAGATGTCGATGCCGAGCGGCAGGCCGAGCAGCTTGCCGCAAAAGTGATCTTCCAGCCCGGCCCGGATGATTTCCTTGCCGTCGTAGAGATATTCCGGGCCGATGAAGCCGACCACGCTGTTGACCAGAAGGGGCGCAAAGGCGCGGGCGACCGCATAGGCGCGCGCCTCGCAGGTCTGCTGGTCGACGCCGTGATGGGCATTGGCCGACAGCGCCGATCCCTGCCCAGTCTCGAAATACATCACGTTCTGGCCAACCGTACCGCGCTTCTGCGACAGGCCGGCCTCCTGCGCCTCCTTCAGAAGCGCAAGGTCGATGCCAAAACTGCGGTTGGCAGCCTCAGTGCCGGCGACCGACTGGAACACGAGGTCGACCGGCGCCCCCTGCCCGATCAGCGAAAGCGTCGTGGTAACATGGGTCAGCACGCAGCCCTGGGTCGGGATCTTCAGCCGCGCGATGACCTCGTCGAGCAGCCGCAGCAATTGGCCGATCATGGCCGGGTCGTCGCTCGCCGGGTTGATGCCGATGCAGGCATCGCCGGCGCCGAGCAGGATGCCATCGAGGATGGAGGCGGTGATGCCCCTGGCGTCGTCGAAGGGATGGTTGGGCTGGAGCCGGGTGCTCATCCGGCCCTTCAGGCCGATGGTGTTGCGGAAAGCGGTGGTGACCTGGCATTTCCGCGCCGCCAGGATCAGATCCTGGTTGCGCATCAGCTTCGAGACCGCGGCGGCCATCTCCGGGGTGATGCCGCCTCCTAACTTCCGCAAGATTTCGGGCGTTGCGGCGTCCGACAGCAGCCAGTCGCGAAAGGCACCGACCGTCAGCGAAACCACCGGCGCGAAGGCCTTGGCGTCGTGGCTGTCGATGACGAGGCGGGTGACCTCGTCCGTCTCATAGGGGATGACGGCTTCCTGCAAGAACTGCCCGAGCGGGACGTCAGCCAGCGCCATCCGCGCCGCGATCATCTGTTCGGCGCTGGCGGCGGCGATCCCGGCCAGCCGGTCGCCGGAGCGCGGCGGCGTCGCCTTGGCGAGCAGGTCGCGCAAATCCGGGAACGTGTAGGTCGTGGCGTCGATGGTGTGGCGGTAGACCAAAGGTCTCTCCGGGGTTCGTCGGCCAGAGGCCGACTCCAGGGCGATCCCAAGACTATACCTTCAGATCAAGACGCTGAAATATCTACCTTTCTTTCGGCCGAGGGCAAAGGGGGCCAAACCCGGCGTTAACGCCGCGTCCATCTTCATTCTGCATAGTTTTGCAATCATTTGCACGACCGCGCTCTCCGGCCGCTCCCGGCCATTCGGGCCCCTGAAAACCATGACAACTGACCGACCTGGGAATGCCACCGGCCTCGCCGGCCGCTTCACGCTTGCCAACAAGCTCTACGCCATCTTCGCGCTGTTCGCGTTGCTCACGGCCGCGATCGCGATGCTGTCCGATTACAACAGCCGCCGCGGTGCCGACCTGACGAGCGCGATCGAGACTGCGAACGCCGCCGCGCTGAACGTCGAGCGGGTCAACTCGCTGGTCTATGCGGTCGTGATGGAATCGCGCGGCGTCTACATGTCGACCGAGCCCGCCGTGGTGAAGAAATACGGCGAGGGCCTGCTCAAGTTCAACACCCAGATCCTTGACGTCGTGAAGCGCTGGGAGACCATCGTCAAGGCTGACGATGCCGAGCAGTTCGCCACCTTCAAGAAGCGCATCGAGCAGTTCGTCGAGTTTCGCAAGGAGCTGGTGCGCCGCGGCGTCGAGATCAATGCGGCCGCGGGCCGCGAATGGGGCGACAACGACGCCAACCGCACCGTGCGTTCGGCGCTGAACAAGGATCTCGAGGGGCTGTCCAAGGTCTATGCCGAGCGCGCGAGGCAAATCGCGCACGAGACCGAGACCAATCGCATCCTGTCCCTCGTCCTGACCTGCCTCGCCGGCGTGGCGCTCGCGCTCGTCGTGATCGGCATCGTCATCATCGCCCGCTCGATCGCACGCCCCCTCTCCGCCATCACCGCGACCATCAAGCAGGTCGCTGACGGCGCCGAGAACGTCGTGGTGCCCCACAGCCACCGCGCCGACGAGATCGGTGCACTGGCCCGCGCGATCCAGATCTTCCAGGACGCGATGGCGCGTAACCGCAACCTCGCCTCACAGGTCTCGCAGGACTCCGCCGCGCGCGAAGAGCGCGCCCGCCACATCGAACAATCCGTCGACACGTTTCGCGAGGCGATCGGCGCGATCATGCGCGGCCTCAGCGACAACGCCTCCGTGATGCGCGAGACAGCGCAGACCATCACCCGCGTCACCGCGGACGCGAGCAGCCGCGCCGGCACGGCGGCGAACGCCACCGAGCAGGCTTCGCACAACGTCACGGCGGTGGCAGGCGCGGCCGAGGAGCTGTCGGCGTCGGTGGTGGAGATCGGCCGGCAGGTGCGGCAATCCGCCAGCGCGGTCGAGCAGACCGGCCAGCGCACCGAGAAATCCATCGCCGAGATCGAGAGCCTGGCTGCAGCCACGCAACGCATCGACGGCGTGCTCAGCCTGATTCAGGCGATCGCCGAGCAGACCAATCTGCTCGCGCTCAATGCCACCATCGAGGCCGCGCGCGCCGGCGATGCCGGTCGCGGCTTCGCCGTCGTCGCACACGAAGTCAAGGCGCTCGCAGGACAGACCGCGAAGGCGACCGCCGACATCAGCGAGAACGTCTCGATGATCCAGTCCTCCACCCGCAACGCAGTCGATGCCGTCCGCGAGATCGGCGGCGCGGTGCGCGAGATCAACGACGTCACCTCGGCGATCGCCGGCGCCATCGGCCAGCAGGATGCCGCCACGCGCGAGATCTCGTCCAACGCGCAATCGGCGGCCCAAGGCAACGAGACCCTCGTCGCCAACATCAGCTCGCTCCGCGACGCCATTGGCGAGACCGATACGGCGGCCTCCTCGGTGCTGACGGCTGCGAGCAGCGTGACCGAGACGGCGGAGACGCTGTCGCGCGAGGTGGAGAAGTTCTTCCAGAACCTGCGCTCGGGCGCAGCGGACGGCCGCATCGCCAAGGCCGGATGACGGGACGTCCACCGGCGGCGCTGGGGTCGCTCTATCAATAAAACGCGAAAACAACCCCATGCACAGTAGCCGGGGACAGCGATTTCAATGGCTTGGCCATCGGCGTTACTTTTTGCGGATTTTGCGAATCCATTTGCTCTGTCGGGCAAAACAGGGGCATGATGTCAATGTTGGAGCTTTCCGCGCTGGGGGCCGGCAGATCGTGGAAAGCCGAAGGCCGGCTGAGGCCGCCTCTCGTCGCTTGATGCCCCATAGACAATGATCCAGAACTTTTAGCGAAACTATCCAGCCGCCTCTGCGTCGGTATGCGGAGGGAATTACAGCATGTCTGCAGACGGCCAATTCGACGAACAGGAGGTCCTGATCTTGCGCTACCGGGCGTTGGAGCGAGAGGTGACCGATCCGATTGCCGCCGTTCTGCTCCACGACATCGTCCAGGATCTCGAAGCCGATCTTCATAGAGACCGCGCGATGGCTCTCTCCGCAATCCCATCTTCCAAGTCATAATCGCCAATCATAGCGAGTTGATCTGTCTTTCGGGCACGGGATGCCTGCGAACAGAGTGGCGGCAGCTGACGATATCTGTTCAGCCATGGAACCATTGGGTTCCCAGTCTATTGCCTCACTGACACCTCACATTTGGAGAACACCATGAAATTTTTCACAGCCGCTCTGGCGGCCGCAGCAACCACCCTTCTCGTGACCGCTGCTGCTGCAGCCCCGCTGTCCCCCAACCTTTCCGCCGCTCCGGACAGCAACGTTCAAAACGTGCGCATGGTCTGCAATGAAGACGGTCGTTGCTGGCGCGAGCGCGGCGAGCGCCGTGTTATCATCCGCGATGGGCGCGATTCCTACGGATATGCGCCTCGCGAGCGCTACATCGAGCGGCGCGGCTATGAAGAGCGCAGCGGCATCGGCTTCCGTGCTCCCGGCGTGAGCGTCGGGATCGGCACCGACCGCTACTGAGATACGAATCCTGTGAATGCAGAAGCCGCGGAGCAATCCGCGGCTTTTTTGAACTCACTGGACGTCAACAAACTCGCCGCTTTTCCCGGCCTAGCGAGGAGCTGTGATCAGGCAGCCATTCAAAGCACGAACACCGGAAGAACTGATTTCTCTATTGAGCGCCGTGGCGATGGCCATTCTCGCCGCGATCATTGTCATGGTGCTGTATTATGGTCGCGAGATCATCATTCCGATAGCGCTGGCCGTCTTGCTCAGCTTCGTGCTGGCGCCTCTGGTTCGACTGGTTCAGCGACTGCGCATTCCACGCAGTTTGGCTGTGGTGAGCGTGGTCGTGATCGCCTTCGCGTTCATATTTGCGATGGGCAGTCTGCTCGCTACCCAACTCGCCCAGCTGGCCGGCGATTTGCCGCGATATCAGTCCACAATAAGCGAGAAGATCCAATCCTTCCGTGAGACCACGGCCGGTCGGGGCACGCTCGAGCGGGCTTCCAGCATGTTGAAGGACCTCAGCAAAGAACTCGACAAGCCCAAGGAGGCCGCGAATTCGTTGGGGACCATAGCAGCTCCGAAAGCGGTCCCGCCGAAGCCCGTTCCTGTGGAAGTGCTTCAGCCCGATCCCGGCGCGCTGGAGAGCTTGCAAACGCTGATTTCACCATTGCTTCATCCGCTCGCAACGACCGGGATCATCGTCATATTCGTGATCTTCATTTTGCTTCAGCGCGAGGATCTTCGTAATCGTCTGATCAGGCTGGCCGGTTCGGATGACCTGCAGCGCACCACGGCTGCCCTTGATGACGCGGCGAGCCGCCTCAGCCGGCTTTTCCTTATCCAGCTTCTCGTGAACGGGGGCTTCGGCATCATCATCGGAATCGGTCTCTGGCTGATCGGCGTTCCAAGCGCGATCCTGTGGGGCATTCTGGCGGCAGTGCTGCGCTTCGTGCCTTACATTGGGGCGGTCATCGCCGCCGCCTTCCCTCTCGCTCTCGCGGTTGCGGTCGATCCAACCTGGACGATGCTGCTGTGGACGATCGCGCTGTTCGTGGTGGTGGAGCCCGTCGTCGGCCATGTGCTGGAGCCGATGGTCTATGGACACAGCACCGGACTGTCGCCGGTGGCCGTTGTCGCTTCCGCGACGTTCTGGACGGCGCTCTGGGGTCCGATCGGCCTCGTTCTGGCAACACCCCTTACGGTGTGTCTGGTCGTCCTGGGCCGCCATGTCGAGCGCCTGGAGTTCCTGGACGTCATGTTTGGAGACCGACCAGCGCTCTCTCCGCCCGAGATATTCTATCAGCGGATGCTCGCCGGCGACCCGACCGAAGCATCTGCAAAAGCCGAGGAGTTCTTGAAGGAGCGATCTCTCAGCTCTTATTACGACGAAGTCGCCTTGCGAGGACTGCAGCTGGCTCAAGCGGATGCCGAGCGCGGCGCTCTGGATCCCGACCGGCTGGCTAAAATCAGGGATGCGGTCCAGGAATTTGCCAATAACATTTCGGAGCAGGATGAGCGTCCGCCGCCGAAGGTCGGCCCGACCACAGATGTCGAAGCTACATCTGCCATAGAAGGCGTGGCTGAGGATGCGCCTTATGAGGGTCTGCGGGTGCTGCGCAAGGAGGACTTGCCCACTGAATGGCAAGGCGAACATCCCGTGCTCTGCGTGGCCGGGCGAAATCCGATCGACGAAGCCGCTGCGATCATGCTGGCTCAACTGACCGGAGCGCATGGCTTGTCGGCCAGAGTCGAGGCAGCGGAAGCGTTGTCGACGGCGAATATCTTCCGGCTGGAGACCGATGGGGTCGCCATTGTCTGCCTCGTCTATATGGATGCAAGCAGCCCGGCCCATATGCGTTACTCGGTGCGACGGCTTCGCCGTAAATTGCCGAAGGCTACAATCATTCTGGGTTGCTGGATGAAGGACATCGACCCAGCGGCGCTGGAAAATCTGCGGGAAGGCGCCAAGGCGGATCTGGCTGCTGCAACTCTGGGCGGGGCGCTTAAACTCTGCATAGAGGCGACGGGTGTGGACTCCCTTGGCACAGTCGCTGAAGGCCGGATTTCGAAGATCACGGCCGGCTAGCAGTTTATACGCGGAGACATGGCTGCTGCAGGCGCGCAGCAAACCCGAAAGGCCTTCCTTCCTGCCGACATCGGATCCGGCTCGAGGCCCGTGCGTCCTGGCACTCCCTCAGTCACATACAAAGGACCGTGCTGCGCGACCTTCTGGTGCGACGGTTCAGCCAACCGGCCCGGGGGTCCAATCGCCGCCGGCAAGCGGCCGCACCTTTACATCGGGAATGACCCCGCGCTGCAGGCCCGGATCGAAATGGCGCATCGTCCGCTCGTTGAGGTCGATGATGCGGCCAGGCCTTAGCGGTCCCACGTCATTTATCTTGACGATGACCTTCTTGCCGACGGCCTCTACGAGGGCGTATTTCGGCTTCGCGCCAAACTGGACTCCACCGAATTTCTTACGCAAACTCGTTTTGATGGCGGCCGACCAGACTGAGGGATCATAGCGCTCGCCGGAGGCTGTCTTCGGGCCGCCCTCCTCTTTGCCCGGCTTGAACGGATTGTACGTGGACGCCGCGCCGACGATCGCTTCCCCGGAAGCGACATTGACGACAGCGCTTGAGTGAACTCCAGCGGCTTCGCATCGAGCAACAGTAACGGAAACGGCAAGCGCAACCACGGCGCCGCAAATTGCGGCGCTGGATCGGAACACCATCATATCTCCTGTGATTTTCGATTGTCCGGTTCCGATGCCTCAAAACATCATCAAGCAAACGCGGAAGCGTTCGGGTTCGCGATGTTTACAGGTCGAGCCAACCCCGGCTGCGGAACCATTGCAGGAACCAGAATGGTTCCAAACGGTGTTTTTAGTTGTCGCCGTCTAAGACGGACATTGCGTCAACAGCGTGACAAGAAGAGGCCACGGCGAAATGGCGCGGCCACATGAGTTCCGCGGCGCTCACAATCAGATTGATTGTTCCACTCGCCTGTCCGACCTTCTCTTCTTTCCCATCGACCGTCCTTTCCGCAGAAGCGATCAACGCAGATACACTGCTGCACAGGCGTGCACCCTCTCAAACGAAGAAGAGATCGCCCCTACTCCATCACCCGCTCCGCTTGATCGGATTGTAACGGCAAATCTGCTACGCTGCCGCGCGAACGCGGCAAGCGATCATCCGACCTATCTTGCAGGCCGGGAACGCAGCAGGGAGTGGGATCGCGGCCTTGCCCCGCAACGGGCGCGGCTAGAGCGTCCGCGGTTTCTCGTCCGATTGATCGATCGAGAACAGTCCGCTGAGCGCCTTGATGTTAACCGGCTTTTCGACACGTGGCACGGCTGCATAAGCATCCGGAATCGCCCAAGCGTCATAACCGGTGGTGAACACGAACCGCACCCCGCGCGTCCGAAGTGCGTCGGCAACCGGATAGGAGCGTTCGCCGCGAAGATTGATGTCCAGGACGGCGCCATCTATCCGCTGTTCGGCCGCAACCAGATTCAGGGCGTCCTCGACCGAGCCCGCCGGCCCAATGACCTCAGCGCCGCGATCTTCCAGCGCACGGGCCAGGTCGGCGGCGATCATGTACTCGTCTTCGACGACGAGGAGCCGCCGGCCTAGTAGTGATTGCGACTCAGTCATCACGCTTCTCCTCGCTCGCGAGCGGCACGGCGATTTCGCAGTGGACGCCGTCAGGTTCGAACCGAAGCTTCGTTTTGGCGCCGAGCTGATAAGGAAGTGCTCGCTCGATCAATTCGCTTCCGTAGCCTTTTCTCGCCGGCCCGCCCTCAGGCATGGCAACCCCGCTTTCGGACCATACCACGGTTGCTTGCCGCCTGGATTGATCGTTCTTGACCTCCCATCGCACCGTCAGCCGGCCTGAGGGTTGGCCGAGGGCGCCGTATTTTACCGCATTCGTGGCGAGCTCATGCAGCGCGAGAGCCATCGATTGCGCCGACATCGCCGGCAACGGCGCCGCCGGCCCCTCGGTCGTCACCTTCTCCACGTCGGCACTGGCGTGCGCCTCCAATTCGGCCCTGACCAGATCACCGAGTTCAATCGGCCGATTGTCGCTTTGCGCGAGCAAACCCTGAGCCCTGGAGAGGGCGCCCAACCTGCTTTCAAAGTCGTCTGCAAAGTCGTCCAGGGACGGGCTCGATCTGATCGTCTGCCGGGCAAGTGATTGGACGACCCCGAGCAGATTGCGCCTGCGGTGCTGCAGTTCGGCCAAGAGAACCTTCTGCCGATCTTGAAGCACGCGCAGTTCGTGGATGTCCGTCATCGTGCCGACCCAATCGACAGCGTCTGCATCCGAACTGACTTTCATCGGTACCGCGCGGGTCTGATGCCACCTGAAGTCTCTGTCGGCGGAACGCCTGACGCGGTGCTCGACGTAATACTCGCCCTTGGCGCGCGCTTCGAGCCAGGCCGCCTGGGTCTCTTCGCGATCATCCGGATGGATCGCGTCAAGCCAACCGAAACCGATGCTATCAGCGAAGCTCAGACCGCTGAAGATGGTCCATTGCGGGCTGGCCCAAGTGCGCTCACCATCAATTTTTGAGCGGAAAACCAGCTGGGGTAAATTGGTGGCGAGAACGCGGAACAGCTCCTCGCTTTGCGCGAGCTGCTCCGCAGCACGGTGCTGGCTGGTCCGATCGCGCAACATCTTCACGAAACCCGCGTCGCGCTCCGCCAGCGGCATCAACAGGCCCGAAGCCCAGAGCCGGGTGCCGTCCTTGCGCATCTGCCAGCGTTCGTCCTCGGCGCGGCCCTGAGCTAACGCGCTGCGTCGTTCTTCGGCTGCCGCCTCAAAACCACCCTCCTCGGCGGGAAAGATCACGTCCGCCGATTCTCCGATGATTTCGTCGGTCTTGTACCCGAGTAACCGCTCGGCGCCGGGGTTCCAGCTGGTGGTGATGCCGTTCGGGTCTATCGTGAAGATAGCAAAGTCCGTCGCGCTCTCGAATACGAGACGCAGCAGCTCATTATCCGCGGGGACGGCCGGACCGTTTGTCGGATGATTGCTCTCCTGCACGCGGACGATCTCCAGCGCTCGCGCTGGGCAGCGCGCCAACTGCCAGCGACAATCGCGACCGTCCAAGGACGTTCCTAAGCTGGTTCACGACCCAGGTTCCCGCAGCAACGGGGGACGTCCGGTAACGGTCCTACCCGGCCATCACCCCGCCGCGCTTGATCAGCTCCTTCCCTACCGCGGCCAGATGCACCTGATCCGGTCCGTCGCCGATGCGGATGAAGCGGGCGTAGACGTAGGCACGCGCGAGGAATGTGTCTTGCGAGACGCCGGCGGCGCCGTGGATCTGGATGGCGCGGTCGATCACGCGGGCGGCCATGCTTGGCACCACGATCTTGGCGGCCGCGATCAGGTCGCGCGCGGCCTTGTTGCCTTCGCGGTCCATCCTGTCGGCGGCTTGCAGCGTCAAGAGCCGCGCCTGCGCGATCTCGCAGAATGAGTGCGCGATGTCCTCGCGCACCGAGCCCTGCTCTGCGAGCGGCTTGCCAAAGGCCGTGCGGGAGACGGCGCGCTGGCACATCAATTCCAGCGCGCGCTGGGCACAGCCGATCAGCCGCATGCAATGATGGATGCGGCCGGGACCGAGCCTGCCTTGCGCGATCTCGAAACCGCGGCCCTCGCCGAGCAGGATGTTCTCGGCCGGCACGCGAACGTTCTCGTAGACGATCTCGGGATGGCCGACCGGCGCGTCGTCATAGCCGTAAGTGAGCATGTCGCGGACGATGCGCACGCCGGGCGTCGCTCTCGGCACCAGGATCATGGATTGCTGGCGGTGGCGGTCGGGATCGTCGGGCGCCGTCTTGCCCATCACGATCAGGATCTCGCAATCCTCGTTCATCGCGCCCGAGGTGAACCATTTGCGGCCGTTGATGACGTAGTCGCCGCCGTCGCGCTTGATCTCGCATTGAATGTTGGTGGCATCGCTGGAGGCGACCTGCGGCTCCGTCATCGAGAAGCCGGAGCGGATGCGCCCCTCCAGGAGCGGCTTCAGCCAGCGCTCCTGCTGTGCCGGCGTGCCGTAATTGGCCAGCACCTCCATGTTGCCGACATCGGGCGCCGAGCAATTGAACACCTCCGGCGCCCAGAGGATGCGGCCCATGATTTCCTTCACCGGCGCGTATTCGAGATTGGTCAAGCCAGTGTTGTTAGGGTCTTGGCCGTGCTCGCCGGAGAGGAACAGGTTCCAGAGCCCCTGCTCGCGCGCCAGCCGTTTCAGGTCCTGAAGGACCTGCGGCGTCCTGTAGCGTGTCGCTTCCGGCTTCACCTGCTCGTAGTAGAGCTCCTCGACCGGCTCGACATGCGTCCGCATGAACCGGCGGACACGCTCCTGCAGCTCGAGCGAACGTTCGGAGTGGTGAAAATCCATGGTGTTCTCCTCTTCCCTTCTCCCTTGCGGGAGAAGGTGGCATAGGCGGCCTTCGACCGGCGTTCCTAAGAACGCCGAAGCAAAGCTTCGGCTATGGGCCGGATGAGGGGTTGTATCCGCGAGTTCAAATGTAGAGACGACTCGCGGAGAGAGACCCCTCACCCGGCTCGCCGCTTCGCGGCGATCCACCCTCTCCCACAAGGGGAGAGGGTGCACCGTCTCTGCAGCCGCTCGCTTCGCAGTCCCTCACATGCCGCGCAGCAGCTCGCTCGCGACGATCCAGTCGTTGCCGTTGAACTGAAGCATATAGCCGTCCTTGATCGGGCGGAAATCCTGCGGCGTGGTGTTGAGCGTGATGCCGGGCATCAGCAGCGATAGCGGCACGTTCTTCAAATTGGCCGCCTGCGCCATGATGTTCTCACGCGTCAGATTGTCCTTGCACTGCTTCAGCAAGACGACCAACGCCTCGGCGACGGTGTAACCGTAGAGACCCGCGACGTTGTTGACGTCGGCATTGGGCAGGCGCTTCTTCATGAAGTCGATATAGGCCGTCATCGCCGGATCGTCCTTTGGCGCCTCGACGAACGGCTTGAGCGAGCCGAGCGAGAGCACGCCCTTGCCGGCATCGAGGCCAGCCGGGACCATCACGGTTGCCTTGTTGGCGCAGCCCGAGGCGAGGAAGCGCGTTGCCTGCCAGCCGACCTCATGCGCTTTCCGGATCGCCTGGGCGCAGGCGCGCGGCGTCACCGAATAGATCATGAACACGTCGGCCTTGGTGTTCGCGAGAGTCAGCACCTGGGAATCGACGGTGGGGTCGGCGACCTCGAAGCTCGACGCCATCGCGATCGCCTTGTCGGCGTCGGCACCAAGCGCTTCCTTGACGCCGCGCAGATATTCCTTGCCGGCGTCGTCGTTCTGATAGAGCACCGCGAAGCGCGCATTCGGGTTCTTGGCGCGGGCATAGGCGACGTCGATGGCCGCCTCGCTGGTGTAGTTCGGCGCCCACGGCAGCGCCATCGACCAGGGCATGTTGGCCGGGTCGTTCCACTTCGAGGCCGAGCTGATCAGAAACAGCTGCGGCACCTTGTTGCTGTTGAGATATTTCGCAATCGCCGAGCTCGGCGCGGTGCCCATGGTCGCGAAGATGAAGGCGACGCCATCGCCCTCGACCAGCCGGCGCGCCGCTTCCATGGTCTTCGGCGGCGAGAAGGCGTCGTCGAGCGACAGGAGATTGAGCTTGCGGCCGTTGATCCCGCCCTTCTCGTTGACCTCGTCGAAATAGGCCGAGATCACCCTGCCGGTGATGCCGAGCGGCGATGCGGGGCCGCTATAGGGCATGGTGTTGCCGATCTTGATCTCGGTGTCGCTGACGCCCGGACCGTAGGATTTTTGCGCGGAGACAGGCGTGGACAGGCAGGCAGCCAGCGCTGCAGCCAGGACCAAAGCGGCTTTCATGGTTTCTCCCCGGTGATGATCGCCACGACTCGGAAGGCGCGACGTGCTGCTTTTTGCCAGCACATCAGATCAGCGGAGTTCCACAAGGCGGTCTTGCGTCGAGTTGCTGATCAGCCGGTGCGCAGCCGCCCTCGCGGGCAGCACCATTGACGCAAATCAAGACCGGATGCGTGCCTCAGCCGCGTGTCCGCTCCATCTCCAGCTCGGCCTTGAGATTGTCGAGATCGCGATAAATTGAAGCAATCGCAAGGACACGGCCGCCCTTGCGATACTTCAGCAGGCAGTCCTTGCCGGAAATGCTGCCGTCGATCGCGATGTCGTCAAAACTATCGGCGTGGCCGACATAGTTGATCGGCACGTCATAGTGCTGCGACCAGAAGAACGGCACGGCCTCGAAGCGCTCGCGCTTGCCGAGCATGTTGCGGGCCGCGGTCTGGCCCTGCCGCTCCGCCACCACCCAGTGCTCGACGCGGATAGTTTGCCGCGAATGCGGATCGGGCCAGCGCGCGATGTCCCCGGCCGCAAAGATACCGGCTATGCTGGTCTCCAGATATTCGCTTACGCTGACGCCCCGATCGGCCGCAAGCCCTGCCTGCTCGGCAAGCGCGAGGCGCGGCTTGACGCCGATGCCGACCACGACCAGGTCGGCCTCGATCACGCCGCCGCTCTTCAACGTGGCGCGCGTGCCGTCCAGCTTCTCCACCGTGTCCTCGAGGTGGAAGTTGACGCCATTCTCCTCATGCAGCGCGCGCACGAAGTCGCCCATCTCGGGACCGAGCACCTTCTGCATCGGCCGTTCGTCCGGCGCGACCACGTGGACCTCGATCTTGCGTGCCCGCAAGGAGGCCGCAACTTCCAGGCCGATGAAGCTGGCGCCGATCACCAGCGCACGCTTGGCGCTGCCGGCCGCCTCAATGATGGCGCGGCTGTCGGCGACGGAGCGCAGGGTGTGGACATGAGGCTGGTCGGCCCCCGGAATCTGCAATCTGACCGGCTCGGCGCCGGTCGCGAGCAGCAGCCGGTCGAACGGCAGCCTGTCGCCGTTGCCCAGCGTCACGTTGCGCGTCTTCGCCTCGATCGCGGCGACATTCGTGTTGAGCCTGAGATCGATGCCGGCGTCCCGATAATAGTCCTCGCCCCGCAGCGGCAGCCAATCCTCCGGCGCGTTGCCCGCGAGGTAATCCTTGGAAAGATTGGGCCGGTCGACCGGCATCGCGCTGTCATTGCTGAGCATGGTGATGGCGCCGGCAAAGCCCTCGCGACGGAGCGTCTGCGCCGCCGCGAAACCCGCCGCGCCGCCGCCGATGATGACGAATTTTTCCGGCGTTGGCGCCGTCCGGTGAGGCGCCGGAGGCTTCGGCATCTCGCGCTTGCGCTGAACGACGATCTTGTCCTGATCGCGCGAGACCTCCCACACCGCCAGCGCGTTCAGCGCCGGCGGACGGGTCGCCTCGCCTGACCGCAAGGAGAAGCAGGCATGATGCCAGGGACAGCGGATGGTGTCGCCAACCACCAGTCCTTCCGCAAGCGGTCCGTGATAGTGGCTGCAGGTCGGCTCGATCGCAAAGATCTCGCTGCCGGCCTGCACCAGCAGGACGTCTTCCTCGCCGACATGGCCGAGCAATTTGCTGTCCTTGAACGCGGCGAGCGTCACGCCTCGGCTCAAGTCGGGTCCGCTAGGCTTCTTGTCCTCGGTCATGGCGTTGCCTCCTTGAGCCGTCGCGGATCAATCGTCCGAATTGGCCAGCCCCAGCAGCTCCTGGCGCGTCAACGCATTGTCGCGGAACACGCCGAGCATGCGGCTGGTGACGAGATCGGTCCCGGGCTTGTGCGCGCCGCGCGTGGTCATGCAGTGATGCGTTGCCTTGATGATGACCCCGACGCCTTCGGGCCTCAGCACATCGTTGATCGTGTTGGCGATCTGCGCGGTCATCTTCTCCTGGATCTGAAGCCGCTTGGCGTAGATGTCGACGAGACGCGCGAGCTTGGAGATGCCGACGACGCGCCCTTGCGGGATATAAGCGACCCAGGCGCGGCCGACGATCGGTGCCATGTGGTGCTCGCAATGGCTTTCGAAGCGAACGCCGCGCAGGACGATCATCTCGTCATAGCCTTCGATCTCCTCAAAGGTCTTTTGCAGGATTTCGGTCGGATCCTGCGCATAGCCGGAGAAATACTCCTCGAAGGCGCGCGCGACCCGGTCCGGCGTATCGCGCAGACCGTCGCGCGCGGGGTCATCACCGGCCCAGCGGATCATGGTGCGGATCGCCTGCTCGACCTCCGCCCTCTCAGGCCGCTCGCTCGGCGCCTGCGCGACCGCGACACGTTCCAGCCTGCGCGTTTGCGTCTTCATCGAAAACTCCCCTGCAACGAACCGCATACAGAAGGCGGCCCACAGCTTGGACGGCTGCGATCGGAAAAGGTTCCCGGGATCAGGAAAAATTGGAAGCTGTGAGAGCGGCAAGACAGCGGGACGAGAAATCCGGCTCTATGAGGCCGCTTTCCGCACATCGAGCACGGCCTGGGCCCATTCGGCCGGCCGCTCCTGCGGCAAATTGTGGCCGGCCCCTGCAAAGACGCGCCGCTCGAAAAAGCCTTCGAACTTGCCCGCGTGATGGGCCGTGCCGGAATTGACGCCGTCGCTATCGCCGTCGATCGCGATGGTCGGGACACGGACCGGCGGCTGCGCGGCGAGCTTCGCCTCGATCGCTGCATAGGCGGGATCGCCCGTGACCAGTGCGTAACGATGTCGATAGGAGTGGATCACGACATCGACGAAATCAGGATTGTCGAACGAGATGGCGCTGGTCTCGAACGTCGCGTCGTCGAAGGCCCATGTCGGCGACCACATCGACCAGAGCTGGCGCGCAAAACCGCGCCGGTTACGCTCCAGCGCGCGGCGGCCGCGCTCGTTGTGGAAGAGATATTGATACCACAGCGCCGCCTCCTCCGGTGGCGAAGCCGGCTCCATCGAACGCGCAATGTTCTGGATATTGTAGGAATTGCCGGAGACGAGGGCGATCACGCGCTCCGGATGCAGCACCGAGACCACGCAGGCCGCGCGCCCGCCCCAGTCGTAACCGCCGACCACCGCGCGCGAAATTCCAAGCGCATCCATGAAGGCCAGGAGATCGGCGCCCAACGCCGCCTGCTCGCCGGAGCGCAACGTCGCAGCGGAGCGGAACCGCGTCGGCCCGTAGCCGCGCAGCCAGGGCACCAGCACCCGCGCACCCGCTTGCGCAATGATCGGCGCGGTCTCGGCATAGGCGTTCACGTCGTAGGGAAAGCCGTGGCCCATGATGCAGGGCCAGCCGTCCGGCGCACCGTATTCGCGATAGGCGATGTCGAGGATATCGGTGGTGACCGTTTTTTGTCGCATCACAAAGCGAAGCTATTTTTGCGGCCCGGACAACGTGATGTCACGCTCGGCGCGGAACACGTTGCTGTAGAGGTTGGCGATCCACTGCCGGCCAATCTCGGTCTTGTTGAGATAGCCGATCTCGGTTTGAATGTGCGGTGCGACGCTATTCCAATAGAACTGCGGATAGCGGTTCACGATGTCGGCCGGCGAATCGTAGCCGAGCTGGCGGTTCATGCCGACTTCTTCGAATTCGTAATAGAGCGCGTTGGCCTTGCGCAGATAGTTGGGATCTCCGAGTTGCCCGATGAAATCGGCAGCGCGCAGGATCGAGGCGTCGTCGTCGTATTCCTGGCCCTCGCGGGCCGGGAAGCGGGTGCCCTCGATGGCGCGTGCGATCCGCTCTGGATCAAGTCCGGGAATATGCTGCAGCCGGCGCATGACGTAGAGCTTGGAACGGTCGACGTGATACATCATCAGGCTGGCATCTGATGAGCCGCGGGGCAGCGAGACCTTGCTGCCTGCCGCATCGACCACAAAACCGTCCTCGTCATCTTCCTCGAACAAGCCACGGACATAGCCAATATCGTGCGCAAGGCAGGCGATCAGGACGTGGACGTAATCCTCGGCCGAGAGATGAATATGAAGATACCGGCCGCTCAGGATGGAATGACCCGCGAGCGTGACCAGCATCGTATGTTCGACATTATGATAGAGCGCGTCGCTGTTTCCGATGCATTCCATAGCGGTACGGGTCGCGCTCTCGACGATGTTTGCCGGAGAATCGCCGTACCTGCGGCGCATGAACGAACCTAGCGTCTTCTCAAGGGATTCAGCCGCCAGTCTCGGTAACGTGATCATGGATGCAGCCCCGTCTGTCGGTGGTGTCCCACGCCAACTACCGACGTCTCATTCTCGTCCTCGACGCAAGCGCCAGCATAGCCCATCTTGGGCCGACTGACCAAATCCTGGGACGACAACACGGAAATATATTGCTGTTGTGCCACGCAACATAAGATTGCGGTTACAACTCAGTACATCCATGGCGCCGACGGCTCCGTAGCGGCAAAGCCGCAATCATTCCACCAGCAGCACGTCGACGGCGACGTTGAGCTTCTGCTTCGGCGAGCCGACAATGATGCCGTCGACCGGCGAAACGTCGGAAAAGTCGCGGCCGACCGCGAGCACGATATGGTCGCCAGCGACCATAAGGTCGTTGGTCGGATCGAAATCGACCCAGCCAAGCTCCTCCCCGCACCACAGCGACACCCAGGCATGGGTGGCATCGGCGCCCTGCAGGCGCGGCTGGCCCGCCGGCGGAATGGTGCGCAAATATCCGCTGACATAGGCCGCGGGCAGTCCCAGCCCGCGCAAGCCCGCAATCATCACATGGGCAAAATCCTGACAGACGCCATGGCGCTTGACGAAGACCTCGTCGAGCGGCGTCGAGATCACCGTCGCCTTGGGGTCGTATCGAAATTCGGTGCGAATGCGATGCATCAGATCGACCGCCCCGGCGAGGATGCCCGCGCCGGCCGCGAAGCTTTCCGCGGCATAGGCGCTGACGGGTCCCAGCACCGGCACCAGCGGGCTCGCAAAGACATAGCCGACCGGCGAGGACGGCCCGAGGCTCGTCGCCTCGAAGGCGATGCCGCGAATGCTCTCCCAGCCCGGACTGGCAGCGTCGCGCGCCGGCGGCTGGCGCGACACCTTCACGCGAGAGCGGGAATCGATGCGCAGAGTGCGATGCGCGGCCTCGATCACCACACTCTCGGTCAGGGTGCCGAAGAAATCGCGCCGGACGCTACGCTCCGCGGGACGCGGACGGATCTCGACCTTGTGCGAGATCAGCTCCTGGCCATGGCCGCTCCTCGGCTCCAGCCGCAGCGTGCAGCGGGCGAAGCTGACCGGGCTCTCATATTCGTAGGTGGTGACGTGACGGATGTCGTAGATCACGCCAGCCCCGTCAGCTTTTCCGGCCGGCTGGCATTGGGGCCGTGCGGGAAGTAGTGCTGCCCGACTGCCTCGGCGAGGCTGAGCAGATCCTGCTCCAGTGCGAACAGCGTCTTGACCTCGATCCTCTCGGCCTCCGCGGTCGCGAGCATCGCCTGCAGCGCGACCGCAAGCCGCTGCGGCTTCTCGATCAGGCCGTGCTCCTTCAGGCTCGGCAGCGCAGCAATATGCTCGTTCAGCGCCGTCACCTGGAACGCCACCGAACGCGGATTGTAGCTGTCGAGCACGGCGAGGTCGCGCACCGGCGCAAGGATCGGCGCCAGCAGATAGCGCGAGCGGTAGGTGATCTGGCAATCCACCAGCGTCAGCAGGATATCGAGATCCTCGTCGCCGGCTTCGTCATAGGCGAACTGCCGGGCAAAGCGCGTGGTGTTGATGGCGCGCTCGGTGCGGCGGCCGATATCGAGGAAGCGCCAGCCGGCGGCGCGGTTCATGTTTTCATGCGCAAGGCCGGCAAAGCTCGCGAGCTCCTGCAACGTCAGCTCGGCCGCGCTCAGCACGCTGTCGTCGTCCTCGACCTCGACGGCCAGCCGCTCGACCATCTCGGTGATGACTTGCCAGGCATCGGGCGACAGCCGCTCGCGCAAGGAGGTCGCCGTGCGCTGGGCCGCGCGGACCAGCGACAGTGCCGAGCCGAAACGCTCCGGGCTCTGCAGCGCCTCGGCAACGATGCGGCCGGGCGCCGCACGCGAGGTCTGTGAGATCGCGCCCCAGGTCACCAGCAGGCGCTGGATACGCTCGGCCGATTGCAGCGAGGCCGCGGTGCCCTTGTTGGGCCCGCTCGGCGAGCCCAGCGCCCGCACCAGCCGCAGGGTCGCCTCGGCGCGTTCGAGATAGCGGCCGAGCCAGAACAGATTGTCGGCGGCGCGACTCGGCAGCACTCCGGCGATACGGCGGATGCGCACCTTGTCAACCGCAGGCAGCAGCGTCGCGGTCGAGACCTGCTTGTCCGAGACCACCCAGACGTCGGCGGAACGCGCGCCGTCGCCCATCGACACCGCGCGCGCATCCGGCTGCTCGGCGATCCGGCAGAAGCCGCCGGGCATGATGGCCCAGCCGTCCGGCGTCGCGGCTGCGAACACGCGCAGCACGAAGGGACGGGACGTGATCTGCCCCTGCTCCCATACCGGCATGGTCGAGAGCCGAACCACCTCCTGGCCGACATAGTCCATGCCGCGCGCAGCGATCGCGTCGCTCAGGCGCCGGCGGCCGGCGGCATCGAGCTCGCTCGCGAGCACCGGACCGTTGCTGTCGAAACCGGGAACGCCGCGCCGATAGGCGCCTTCGATCGCGACCTCGTCGAGCCGCGACAGCACCTCGTCGCGCGCCGAGCGCTGGCCGCACCACCAGGTCGCGATGTGCGGCATCTTCAACTCTTCACCAAGCAGGCGGCGGCTCAGCGCCGGCAGGAAGCCGAGCATCGCGCGCGCCTCCAGCACGCCCGAGCCCGGCATGTTGGCGACGACGACGCCGTCCTTGCGCAGCACGTCGATAAGCCCGGGGACGCCAAGCCGCGAGGAGGCTTCGAGCTCGAGCGGGTCGAGCGAATTGGAATCGACACGGCGCAGCAGCACGTCGAGCCGCTTGAGGCCCGCAACCGTGCGGATGTGGATATGGTTGTCGCTGACGGCGAGATCGTCGCCTTCGACCAGCAGGAAGCCGAGATAGCGCGCCAGCGTCGCGTGCTCGAAATAGGTCTCGCTGAAGCTGCCCGGCGTGAGCACGCCGATCCGCGGCTCGTCGCGGTCGGCGCGCGCCCGAAGACTGTCGCGAAACGCCTCGAAGAACGGCGCGACGCGCGGCACGTTCATCGACTTGTAGAGATCCGAGAAGGCGCGCGAGAGCACCAGGCGGTTCTCCAGCGCATAGCCCGCGCCGGAAGGTGCCTGCGTGCGGTCGCCGAGCACCCACCAGCGGCCGTCGGGCCCGCGGCCGACATCGGCGGCATAGAGCGAGAGATAGCGCCCGCCCGGCGGCGGCACGCCGCAGACGGGGCGGAGATATTCGGGGCTGCCCGCGATCGCGGCCGCCGGCAGCGCGCCTTCGGCGACGAGGCGGCCCTCGCCATAGATGTCGCGCAGCACGAGCTCGAGCAGCTCGGCGCGCTGGGTGATGCCATCGGACAGCTGCTTCCAGTCGGCCTCGTCGATCAGCAGCGGCAGATGGCTGATCGACCAGGGCCGGTCCGCGCTCTCGCCGGGCGCGCGATAGGTGACGCCGGCCTCGCGGAGATGACGGTCGGCCATGCCGAACCGCCGCTCGACCTCGTCGGGCGCGAGCGCGCCGAAGGCATCGAAGAAGCGGCTCCAGACCGCGCGGGGCTTGCCGTCCGGGCCGAGAAACTCGTCGGGGATGCCGGGCAGGCGCCTGTAGTCGCGGACCCATTGCGCGAAACGGCGCTGGCCTTCGCGCTGGCCATTGCGTTGACCTTGCGCCTTACCCGCCTTGTCGTCCTCTTCGGCTGCGCCCTCGGCCATGCGCCTCTCCCTGCCCCCCGCATCATACTCATTGCAGGAGCGGGGTCCGCAAGTCGAGGGTCAGCGGAAACTCATTTGTGCGTTCCTCGGGCGGCGGCTGCATCGGGCCCGGCGTATGGCCGTGGTCCTGGAAGCGCGCCAGCCGCCGCGCCTCGGCCTCGTAGGTGTTGACCGGCTTGGTGTCGTAGCTGCGGCCGCCGGGATGGGCGACGTGATAGACGCAGCCGCCGAGCGAGCGGCCGTTCCAGGTGTCAATAAGATCGAAGGTCAGGGGCGCGTGAACGGGAATGGTCGGATGCAGGCCTGAGGCCGGCTGCCAGGCCTTGAAGCGGACGCCGGCCACGGCTTCGCCGGAGCGGCCGGTGGCGGTCATCGGCAGGCGGCGGCCGTTGCAGGTGACGATATGGCGGCCCTCGACGAACCCCTCCGCCTTGACCTGGAGCCGCTCGACCGATGAGTCGACATAGCGCACGGTGCCGCCGGCCGATCCCTCCTCGCCGAGCACGTGCCAGGGCTCCAGCGCCTGCCGCAGCTCCAGCGTCACGCCGCCATGATGGATACGGCCGAAAGCGGGGAAGCGGAATTCGAGCTGGGCCAGATACCATTCAGGCTCGAACGGATAGCCGGACTGCTTCAACTCGGTCAGCACTTCGAGGAAATCCTCCCAGATGAAGTGCGGCAGCATGAAGCGATCATGCAGCGCGGTGCCCCAGCGCACGAACTTGCCTTGTTGCGGCTCGCGCCAGAATTTTGCGATCAGCGCGCGGATCAGCAGCTGCTGCGCCAGCGACATGCGCGGATCCGGCGGCATTTCGAGCGCGCGGAATTCGACCAGGCCGAGGCGGCCGGTCGTGCCGTCCGGTGAATAGAGCTTGTCGATGCAGATCTCGGCGCGATGGGTGTTGCCGGTGATGTCGACGAGGAGATGCCGGAACAAGCGATCCACCAGCCACAGCGGCGCCTGAACGCGCGGCGGCGGCACGTGCGTGAGCGCAACCTCGAGCTCGTAAATGCTGTCGTGGCGGGCTTCGTCGATGCGCGGTGCCTGACTGGTCGGGCCGATGAACAGGCCGGAGAAGAAATAGGACAGCGCCGGATGCCGCTGCCAGTGCAGCACCAGGCTCTTCAACAGATCAGGCCGGCGCAGGAACGGCGAGTCCTGCGGACTCGAGCCGCCGACCACGACGTGATTGCCGCCGCCGGTGCCGGTGTGGCGGCCGTCGACCAGGAAGCGGTTGGCGCCGAGGCGTGTCTTGCCGGCATCCTCATAGAGCCCGACGGTGATGTCGACCGCCTCGCGCCAGTTCTTTGCCGGCTGGACGTTGACCTCGATCACGCCGGGATCGGGCGTCACCTTGATGACGTCGACACGCGGATCGAACGGCGGCGGATAACCCTCGACATGGACCTGGAGCTGCATCTCCTCGGCGGTCGCTTCGAGCGCCGCGATCATCTCCAGATAATCCTCGATCTGCTCGACCGGCGGCATGAAGGCGCAGAGCACGCCGTCGCGGACCTCGACCGACATCGCGGTGCGGACCGGCACGGAGGTGTTGAGCTCTTCGGGCTCGAGCCGCTCCGGCGAGTCCGGACGCGCCGGAAGGCTGAACACGGGCAGCTTGCCGCGGGCCTCCATCGGATCTCGCTCGACGATGTAGGGGTATTGATCGGGCGGGACATAGCCGAGCGAGTCCAGCGGCAGGCGCAGGCCAAGCGGCGAGTCCCCCGGCATCAGGAACAGATGACTGCGCCGGAGCTGCCACCGCTCGCTGCGCCAACGTGGCGCCGCATTCCAGCGCTGTACCGGCAGCACGAAGCCGCGAGGATTGTTGAGCCCCTGCTCGAACACCCGCGCCATCCGCGCGCGGGCCTCCGGATCGGATAATTTGGAATCGGAGGGATCGACGTTGACGGGAAGCTCGGATTCCTTCTGCAGCCAGTACGCGGTGTCCTCATAGGCCGGCATGATGTAGCCGGGATCGAGACCAAGCCGCAGCGCCGCGCCTTCCACGAACGCCTGTACGTCCTTGGCCTGCGCCGGCCGCGGATTTTCGATGCTGGCGATGAGGTCGGCATTCTTCCAGATCGGCACGCCGTCCTTGCGCCAGTACAGGCCAAAGGCCCAGCGCGGCAGGCTTTCGCCGGGATACCATTTGCCCTGACCGAAGTGCAGCAGGCCCCCGGGTCCGAAACGCGCGCGCATGCGGCGGATCAGATCGTCGGCGAGCCCGCGCTTGGTCGGACCGACCGCGTCCGTGTTCCACTCGGCGCCTTCGAGATCATCGACGGAGACGAAGGTCGGCTCGCCGCCCATGGTCAGACGCACGTCCTGCGCCGCAAGATCGCCGTCGACCTGCTCGCCGAGATCGTTGAGCCGTATCCAGGATTCGTCCGAGAATGGTTTTGTGATGCGCGGCGCCTCGCGAATGCGCTTGACGCTCATGTCGAAGGCGAATTCGACCTCGGCAAAGCCCGCGCCGCCGGAGATCGGCGCCGCCGAGCGGTAGTGCGGCGTCGCGGCGACCGGGATGTGGCCCTCGCCCGCAAGCATGCCCGAGGTCGCGTCGAAGCCGATCCAGCCCGCGCCCGGCAGGTAGACCTCGGCCCAGGCGTGCAGATCGGTGAAATCGTTCTCGACCTCCGGCGGCCCCTCGATCGGATCGATGTCGGGACGGACCTGGATCAGATAGCCCGAGACGAAACGGGCGGCGAGACCAAGGTGCCGGAAGGTCTGGATCAGAAGCCAGGCGGAGTCGCGGCACGAGCCGGCCGCGGAGGAGAGCGTCTCCTCCGGCGTCTGCACGCCCGCCTCCATGCGGATGACGTAGCCGATCCTTTTCTGCAGCTCCCGGTTGAGATCGACAAGGAAGTTGACGGTGTTCGGGGCTTCGTGCGGGATCGTGTCGAGATATTTCGCAAACAGCCGATCGGGCTTGACGGTCTCGAGATAAGGCGCGAGTTCGGTCTTGAGATCCTGCGTATATTCGAACGGAAAGCTGTCGGCATAGGGTTCGACGAAGAAGTCGAACGGATTGACCGTGGTCATCTGCGCCGTGAAATCGACCTCGATCTTGAGCTCGGTCGTCTTCTCCGGGAAGACGTAACGCGCGATCCAATTGCCCAGCGGATCCTGCTGCCAGTTCACGAAATGATTGGCCGGCGTGACCTTGAGCGAATAGCTCAGGATCGGCGTGCGAGTATGCGGCGCCGGCCGCAGACGGATGGTCTGCGGGCCGAGATCGATCGGGCGGTCGTATTTGTAGTGCGTGACGTGGTGTAATGCGACGTAGATCGACACGGGGTGCGGTACTCCAGCAGCTTTTTTGAGCAGAACACCGCTGGTGACCTCGATCAAGCACTAACAACGGGCAAAGGGTGCCTACGCAAGGTGCGGGCGGTCGCTTTCTTCCTTGTCCCCTTGCGGGAGAAGGTGGCGCGAAGCGCCGGATGAGGGGTACGTCTCCGCGATTCCGGCGTGAGAGGTGCGCGCGGAGAGAGACCCTCACCCGTCTCGCCGCAAACGCTGCGAGCCACCCTCTCCCACAAGGGGAGAGGGGAAGAATGCGCGTCCTCTCCGCGATGTCCTACGCCGCTGACGTCAGCCGCTGCAAAAACTGCGTCACCTCGCGCCGGAGCGTCTCGACCTCGCCATGGACGCGTTCGGAGGCGCTGTTGACGCGGCTCGCCACACGGCCGGTGTCGGCGGCGGCTTCGCTGATGCCGGTGACGTTGGCGGACATTTGCGCGGTGCCGGCCGAGGCTTCCTGGACGTTGCGGGCGATCTCCCGGGTGGCGAGCCCCTGCTGCTCGATCGAGGTCGCGATCGAGGCGGTGATGCCGTTGATCTCGGTAATGGTCTGCGCAATCGCCTCGACGGCGGCGACCGAATTGGTGGTCGATTGCTGCATCTCGCCGACCTTGGCGCTGATCTCCTCGGTCGCCTTCGCGGTCTGGTTGGCGAGGCTCTTGACCTCGGATGCGACCACGGCGAAGCCGCGGCCGGCCTCGCCTGCCCGCGCGGCCTCGATGGTGGCGTTGAGCGCCAGGAGGTTGGTCTGCTCGGCGATCGCGCTGATCAGCTTGACCACGTCGCCGATCCGCATCGCCGCGTCCGCAAGCGTGCGGATCTCGCTGCCGGCACGATTGGCTTCGTTCACCGCCCGCCCCGTGCTGGTGGTCGAGCCCGCCACCTGGCGGCCGATCTCGGCGATCGATGATGCGAGTTGCTCCGCGGCGCCGGCGACGGTGGCGACGTTGCGCGAGGCCTGGTCGGACGCACTGAGCACGGCGGAGGTCTGCCGGCTGGTCTTCTCGGCCGCCGCCGCCATCTGGCCGGCGTCTGATTCGAGATCGGTCGCCGCGCCCATCAGAGTGCCGGCGACCTGGTCGAGATGCGTGCCGAACTGCTTTGCGAGGTCCGCGATCTCGACCAGGCGACGGCCGAGGCTGTCGGTGCCGGAATTGATGACGGTGGCTGAACGGCGGAACGAACCGGGCAATCCGCGCGCGAGAATCTTGCGGAAATATTTGCCGCGGCTTGCATAGTCCATCGACGCCGAGGCTTCCCGCAAATAGGCATCGGTGATGTCGAGCATGTCGTTGATCGACTTCTGAATGGCGCCGATCAGTCCGGGCTGGCGGATGCTGAGGATGCGCGCCTCAAGGTCGCCACGTGCGGCCTTGCGGCATACGTCTGCCATCTCGTCGACGGCCACCCCCGTGCGATGCTGGCACCAGACGGCATAACCGAGCAGCACGACCGTCGCGCCAAGCAACGCCGCACCGGAAATTCCGGTCGCACCGGCGAGCGAGAGCACGAACGCAACGACGGCAAGAACGGATGCGAGCGCGGTCGCTCCCTGCGCCTTAGAGAGAGAGCACAAATTCATCGTAGCCGACACCCTGTTGCTTGAGCAGCCCGGCCATCGCCTCGAAGCTCGCATGCATGCCGTCCTTGGCATTGGCGTGCCGCGCCTCTTCCGCGCACAGCGCCTTGTAGATCGGCTTGATGCGCTCGATCTGCGCCGGATCGGGTCTGCGACGGTTGGAGTGATAGCCGACGATATTGCCACGCTCGTCGAATGTCGACGTGACGTGGGCGAACACCCAGTAATGACTGCCGTCCCTCGCGAGGTTGACGACGTAGGCGAAGATCTCCTGCCTGGACTGAAGCGTGTCCCACAGCAGCTTGAAGACGGAGCGTGGCATCTCAGGGTGGCGGATCAGACTATGGGGGGCGCCCATCAGCTCCTCCCACGAGTACTTCGCCATGCGGATGAAGACATCGTTGGCGTAGGTGATGCGGCCCTTGAGATCGGTCTTCGACACGATCAGCTCCTCCTCACCGAGGAGATGTTCCACGCCGGTCGGCCGTATCGCACGCGTCATCGTCGACGAATCCTCACGAAGGGCGAACGCCCCACATGAGTGGAGTTCGCATCCTCCCAAGGGATTACGGCAGAAGATGTTAATCAGGTGTGACCGCGGGAACCCCCGTGTTCACTTGACGGCTCCGTATCATTACTTAGGAGCGTCGCTTGCCGTGCAGGGTTACCGCCGACGCGCAACGAGGAATTACATCGTCGCGCCCAGCACCCACGGCGCGAACTCGGCGCCGCCGAAATCAAAACTCTCGCTCTTGGTCGGCTGTCCGGACGCGGTCTTGAGGATGAGATCGAAAATGCGCTGGCCGCACTGCTGGACGCTCTCCTCGCCTTCGAGGATGGTGCCGCAATTGACGTCCATGTCCTCTTCCATGCGCTTGTACATGGGCGTGTTGGTCGCGAGCTTGATCGAGGGCGCCGGCTTGCAGCCGAACACGCTGCCGCGGCCCGTGGTGAAGCAGACCAGATTGGCGCCGCCGGCGACCTGCCCCGTCGCGGCAACGGGATCGTAGCCGGGCGTGTCCATGAAGACGAAACCCTTCTTGGTGATGGGTTCGGCGTAGCGCAGCACCTCGACGAGATTGGTGGTGCCGGCCTTCGCCATCGCGCCGAGCGACTTCTCCAAAATGGTGGTGAGACCGCCGGCCTTGTTGCCCGGGCTCGGATTGGCGTTCATCTCGGCGCCTTCGCGCGTGGTGTATTCGTCCCACCAGCGCATGAGATCGACCAGCTTCTCGCCGACTTCGCGGCTGACGGCGCGGCGCGTGAGCAGATGCTCGGCGCCATAAGTCTCCGGCGTCTCCGACAGGATCACGGTGCCGCCGTGACGTACGATGAGATCGCTGGCCGCACCCAGCGCCGGATTGGCGGAAACGCCGGAATAGCCATCCGAGCCGCCGCATTGCAGCGCCACGGTCAATTCGCTGACCGGAACGGACTCGCGCCTGACCTTGTTGGACTCCGCGAGTGCCTCGCGCACGAAGGCGATGCCGGCTTCCACCGTCTTGCGGGTGCCGCCGACCTCCTGGATGTCCATCGCGCGCAGGCGGCCGGCGAGCTTCTGCTCCTCCATCAAGCCGCCGATCTGGTTCACCTCGCAGCCGAGGCCGAGCACGATGACGTGGGAGAAGTTCACGTGCCGCGCATAGCCACCGAGCGTGCGGCGGAGCAGCGCTAAGGGCTCGTTCTGTGTCATGCCGCAGCCGGTCTTGTGGGTCAGCGCAACCACGCCGTCGACATTGGGGAAGTCGGCCAGTGGATTGTCGCCGGTGAACGGATTCTTCTTGAAGACGTCGGCGACGAGGCTTGCGACATGCGCGCTGCAATTCACCGAGGTGAGGATGCCGATATAGTTGCGCGTGGCGACGCGGCCGTCCGGGCGGCGGATGCCTTCGAAGCTTGCCGGCAGCTCGAAATTCGGCGTCGGCTTGACGTCGGCGCAATAAGCATAGTCCTTGGCGAAATCGCCCATGCCGCAGTTCTGCACGTGCACGTGCTGGCCCGGCGCGATCGGTGTGGTCGCGAAGCCGATGATCTGGCCATAGCGGATCACCGGCTCCCCGACTGCGATCGGCTTGATCGCGACCTTGTGACCGGAAGGAATGCGCTCGACCGTGGTCACGCCGTCGGCCACCAATGTTCCCGGCGGCAAGCTTGCGCGCGCGATCAGCACGCCATCATCGGGATGCAGGCGAATGACGGGGCTGATGGTCATGGGAGTCTCCTTAGGGCGAATAGTGAGTAGCGAGTGGCGAATGGAAAAGGGGAGCAGCTCATTCGCTACTCCCCATTCGCCATTCGCGAGTTCTCAGGCCTTGCCGCCGGAATCCTTCCGCGTGGCATTCACCTGCATCTTAGCGTAGGTCGTCATCAGGCCGACCTCGTTCGAGAGCGTCACCAGCTTGAAGCCCATGTTGATGGCGCGCGCGGCACCTTCGGCGCCGCTGCAATGGATGCCCGGGTTGAGGCCCCGCTTGCCGCACTCCTTGATGATCTTCTCGTAGATCGCGAGGATCTCCGGCTCGGTACGATCGAGCTTCGGCTCGAGGCCGTAGGAGAAGCCGAGGTCGGACGGACCGATATAGACGCCGTCGATGCCTTCGACGTCGAAGATCGCTTCCATGTTCTCGACCGCGGTTTTGGTCTCCATCATCGGCAGCAGCACGATGTCGTCGTTGGCCGTCTTCTGGTAGGAGCCCGCGGTGCCGTACATGCCGGCGCGGATCGGGCCGTTGGAGCGGACGCCCTTTGGCGGGTACTTGGCATAGGAAACGAGGTTCCTGGCTTCCTGCGGGGTGTTGACCATCGGGCAGATCACGCCATAGGCACCGCCATCGAGCACCTTGCCGATGATGCCGGGCTCGTTCCAGGGCACGCGGACCATCGGCGTGATCGGATGCTTGTCCATCGCCTGGAAGCACTGCACCATCGACAGATAATCCTGCACGCCGTGCTGCATATCGACGGTGACGCTGTCGAAGCCGCACTGCGCGATCATCTCGGCCGAGAAGCCGGAGGGAATCGCGAGCCACGCGTTGACCACGGCCTTGCCCGACTTCCAGATTTCCTTGACCTTGTTCGCCACGTTGCCTTCCTTCTTGTTTTGGACCGTTATTGTTTAAGTCGTCGTTGTTTGGACCTTCGTCACCATGACGAGCGCCGCGACAGCACAGCCCCGCTGTTACCGCGAACTGGCGCGCCGCGCTACGCTCGCAATGACGCAAGACCTATGCGGTCGCCCTCTGGATGCTCACTTCGCTGACGCCGACCTCGCGGGCCGTATTCACTATTGCCGCCCAGGTGTCATCCGGCAAGGGGACGCCGTTCTGGGTCCGCTCAGCCCTGGTTTTCCGCTCGGGGTCGCCGGGAATCAGCACCTGATCGACCCCGGCCACCGGCTTGGTGGCACGGATGAAGTCCGCATAGCGCGACACCTCTGCGTCGAAGACATGGGAGGTATCGACCACTTTCGGATCGATGTAGAAGGCCAGCATGCCGTTGGCGAAGCGCCGACCGCCGGACGTGGCCCCGGTTCCGGTCAACGCCCCGCCGAGCAGCTCGCACATGAAGGCAAGGCCCGAGCCCTTGTGCTCGCCGAACGCTCGGATCGCGCCCGTTCCCTTGGTGTGGTCGCGCGGCCCGTCCGGCGTGTAGGGGCCGTAGAGCACGGCCGGCTCCTCGCTCAGTCTGCCGTCGGCATCGACCAGCGCGCCCTTCGGCAGCTTCTTGCCGCCGCGGCTCGCGACCAGCACCTTGCCCTCGGCCACGACCGAGGTTGCGAAGTCCAGCACGATCGGGTCTTGGCCCTCGCGCGGAATGCCGACGCAATAAGGCGCGGTGGAGAGCCGTTTCTCGACGCCGCCGAACGGCGCCACCAGCAGCGAGCCCGCGGCATTGACGAAATGCACCGAGATCAGCCCTTCTGCGGCGGCCATTTCGGCCCAATCGCCGACGCGGCCGATATGGCCCGCATTGCGTAGCGCGACTGCGGCAAGTCCCGCCTTCCTGCACTTCTCGATGCCGATCCGGACCGCTTGCGGCGTCACGGTCTGGCCGTAGCCGAACTTGCCGTCGATCACCGCGAGCGAGGGCGTGTCGAGCACCAATTCGGCGTTCTGGTTGGGCACGACCGCGCCGGACTTCTGCCAGCGAATATAGACGGGGACGCGGATCACGCCGTGGCTGTCATGGCCGGTCAGATTCGCCGTGGTCAGGTAGGTGGCGATGCGCCGGGCTTCGTCGGGCGACGACTGCGCATGCGCGAAGACCTCGGTGACGAAGTCGATCAGCTTCTGAACCTGGACGGTGACCATGAGGGTCTGTTTGCCTCTACCTCGGCGCCGATTTTCCAGTGATCGGCTTGAGCGGCACTTGAGCGAAAAAGCGCGTCAATGTCCATTGCTGTCGCTACGCGCTTGCGCATATCTGCTTTCACTCCTCGGCACTTGCCTCCTCGCCCGCGCCGAGCCCTGCGAGACTTTGTTCGAGCTCGCCGAGCATCTCCTGCAACTCGACGAGCTTGCGTGCGCCAAAGCGTCGCGTGATCTCCGCATAGATCGCTTCGGAGGACGGCGCCACGGAGGCCATCAGCTTCACGCCCTTTTCCGAGATCGAGACCATGCTGCGGCGCTGGTCCGCCTTGGCGGTCTTGCGCTCGATCAGGTTGCGCGCCTCCAGATCACGCAGGATGCGCGACAGGCTTGGTCCGAGCAGGAACGCGGTGCGCGCCAGTTCCGTGACCTCGACCGTGTCGATCGCCGCGAGCGCGCGCAGAATGCGCCATTGCTGCTCGGTCAGGCCATGCTCGCGCAGCGATGGACGGAATTGCCGCATCACCGCTTCGCGCGCCCGCAGAAGCGACATCGGTAGCGAGCGCGAGAAGTCGCGCATCGGCACCTGCCGGACGGCGGGCTCGCTTGCGTTCGCGGGATCAGCCGGTCTCTTCACCATGACGCCCCTTCAAGCCAAAAAACGTTTGCAGTGCAGCAAGCCAATTTGCGATTGACGCATTCACTTAACATGTTAAGTATCTTCCCGCACCACGATTTGTAAGATCACAAATGGCGCTTTCCAACGACGATATCCGAGCTTGCGCGAACCGTCTGCACCAGGCGGAAAAGACCCGTACACAGATCCGGCAGCTCTCGCAGGACTTTCCCGACATCGGCATCGCTGACGCCTACGCGATTCAGAAGGCTTGGGTCGACGTCAAGATTGCCGAGGGGCGCATCGTCAGGGGACACAAGATCGGCCTGACCTCGAAGGCGATGCAGAGCGCGCTCGGCATCAACGAGCCGGATTCCGGCGTGTTGCTCGACGACATGTTCTTCGCCGATGGTGGCCTCGTCCCGACGGAGCGCTTCATAGCCACGCGCGTGGAAGCCGAGCTTGCCTTCGTCATGAGCAAGCGCCTCGCGGGCCCCGACTGCACGCTGTTCGACGTGCTCAACGCCACCGACTTCGTGGTGCCGGCGCTGGAGATTCTGGACACGCGGATCGAGCGCGTCGATCCCCAGACCAAGGCGACGCGAAAGATTTTCGATACCATCGCCGATAACGCGGCGAATGCCGGCATCGTGCTCGGCGGACGGCCGATCCGCCCGCTTGACGCCGATCTGCGCTGGATCGGTGCGTTGTGTTTCAAGAACGGCCAGCTCGAAGAGACCGGCCTTGCCGCCGGCGTGCTCAATCATCCCGCCACGGCCGTTGCCTGGCTCGCCAACAAGATCGCACCGCTCGGCCTTGCGCTCGAGCCCGGACAAATCGTGCTCGCCGGCTCTTTCATCCGTCCGATCGAGACCCGCAAGGGCGACACAATCCAGGCCGATTATGGCGCCTACGGCTCGGTGAGCTGCTACTTCGCCTAGACGAACAAGAAAACAGGGAGTGAAACCGCGATGCCGCATTTCACGATCGAATATTCGGCCAATCTCGACGACCGCCTCGACATCGGCGCGGCGTGTGAGGTGGTGCGCAAGGCGGCGGTCGAGACCGGCATCTTCCCGCTCGGCGGCATCCGCGTCCGCGCCGTCAAATGCGAGCACTATGCCATCGCCGACGCGCGGCAAGACTACGGCTTTCTCGACATGGTGCTGCGCATCGGCGAGGGCCGCGATCTGCCAACCCGCAAGACGGCCGGCGAGCATGTCTTCGAGGCGCTCTCCCGGCATCTCGATCCCGTCTTCGCAAGCTCGAAATTCGCCCTCTCGTTCGACATGCAGATCAACGACAAGGATACGAGCTGGAAGCGCAACAACATCCACGACGCCCTGAAAGCGGAGGCCGCCCATGGATAAGCCCACGCCGAAAACCGATGTGTTCCAGGCCAATCGCGACCGCATCGCACCGCTGCTGAAGACGCTGCGCGCCGACGGCATCGGCCATATGATCGACGGCAAGATCGTGCCGTCGATCTCTGGCGAGACGTTCGAGACGAAATCGCCGGTCGACGGCGCGATACTCGCAAGCGTCGCACGCGGCAATGCCGAGGATGTCGATCGCGCCGCCACCGCTGCCGCCCTCGCCTTCAAGTCCTGGCGCGACATGGCGCCGGCGATGCGGAAGAAGCTGCTGCATCGGGTCGCCGACGCCATCGAGGACAACGCCGAGGACATCGCGGTGCTCGAATGCATCGACACCGGCCAGGCCTATCGCTTCATGGCCAAGGCCGCGATCCGCGCCGCCGAAAATTTCCGCTTCTTTGCCGATCGATGCGGCGAGGCGCGCGACGGCCAGAACACGCCGAGCGACGAGCATTGGAACGTCTCGACGCGCGTGCCGATCGGCCCGGTCGGCGTGATCACGCCGTGGAATACACCGTTCATGCTTTCGACCTGGAAGATCGCCCCTGCCCTCGCCGCCGGCTGCACCGTCGTGCACAAGCCGGCCGAGTGGTCGCCGGTCACGGCGGCTATCCTCGCAAAGCTCGTCAAGGAAGCCGGCGTGCCCGACGGCGTGCTCAACACCGTCCACGGTTTTGGCGAAGAGGCCGGCAAGGCGTTGACCGAGCATCCCGCCATCAAGGCGATCGGCTTCGTCGGCGAAAGCTCGACGGGATCCGCGATCATGGTTCAGGGCGCGCCCACGCTGAAGCGCGTGCATTTCGAGCTCGGCGGCAAGAACCCGGTGATCGTGTTCGACGACGCCGATCTCGACCGCGCGCTCGATGCGGTCGTGTTCATGATCTACTCGCTCAACGGCGAGCGCTGCACGTCGTCGAGCCGCCTGCTGATCCAGGCCGGCATCGCCGAGAAGTTCACCGAGAAACTCACGGCGCGCGTAAAAGCCCTGAAGGTCGGCCATCCCCTCGATCCCGTAACCGAGATCGGGCCACTGATCCACGAGCGTCACCTGGCAAAGGTGTGCTCCTATTTCGACGTCGCACGCCAGGACGGCGCGACGATCGCCGTGGGCGGCAAGGCCTATGACGGCCCCGGCGGCGGACATTATGTCGAGCCGACCCTGGTGACCGGCGCACACGGCAAGATGCGCGTGGCGCAGGAAGAGGTGTTCGGCCCCTTCCTCACCGTGCTGCCCTTCAAGGACGAAGCAGACGCGATCGAGATCGCCAACGACATCCGCTACGGCCTGACCGGCTATGTCTGGACCAACGATGTCGGCCGCGCGTTGCGTGTCGCGGATGCGCTGGAAGCCGGCATGATCTGGCTGAACTCGGAAAACGTCCGGCATCTGCCGACGCCGTTCGGCGGCATGAAGGCCTCGGGCATCGGCCGCGACGGCGGCGATTACTCGTTCGATTTCTACATGGAAACCAAGCACGTCTCGCTGGCGCGGGGCACGCACAAGATTCAGAAGCTGGGAATCTAACGCCCGCGGTTCCTCGGCGCGCGGAGCGCGGACGGGGAATGGCAGGGTCTGGAGAGGGGAAACGCAATGCCCGTACCGCAACATATCTTCGAGCCGCCGTTCAACATCATCCGCTCCAGCCACGCCGTGCTGGACGTCACCGACCTGAAGCTCAGCCGCGAGTTCTATGAAAGCGTTGTCGGCCTGCATGTGGAGGACGCCGACGACAAGGTCGTCTACTTGCGCGCCGCCGAGGAGCACCAGCATCACTCGCTGGTGTTGCGCAAGGCGGCGGCGCCTGCCTGCAACCGGCTCGGTTTCAAAGTTGGCAACGACGGGGATCTGGACAAGGCCGCGAAGTTCCTGTCCGAGAACGGCCTTGGCTACGCCTTCGTCGATCAGCCCTTCCAGGGCCGCACGCTGCAATTCACCGACCCCTTCGGCTTCCAGATCGAGCTGTATGCGTCGATGGACCGGCGGCCGCACCTGCTGCGCCGCTACGACCTCTACAGGGGCTGCCATCCGCAGCGGCTCGACCATTTCAACGTGTTCGCCGCCGAAGTGCAGGACACCGTCGAATTCTATGCCCGGCTCGGCTTTCGCCTCACCGAATACGCCGAGGAGGACGGACCGAACGGGCGCATCGCCGCGGCCTGGATGCATCGCAAGGGCAATGTCCACGATTTTGCCATCACCAACGGCAAGGGCCCGCGGCTGCACCACTTCGCGTACTGGACGCCGACGGCGATGAACATCATCCATCTCTGCGACGTCATGGCCTCGCAAGGCTTCGTCAAGAACATCGAGCGTGGCCCGGGCCGGCACGGCATCTCGAATGCGTTCTTCCTCTACGTCCGCGACCCCGATGGACACCGGCTCGAGCTCTACACCAGCGACTATTTCACCGGCGATCACGACCACGAGCCGCTGCGCTGGTCATTGCGAGATCCGCGCCGCCAGACATTGTGGGGCGCGCCCGCCCCGCGCTCCTGGTTCGAGCAGGGCTCGCCGTTCGCTGGCCAAGCCGTGCGTGAGCCGAACTTCGTGGCCGACGTGCTGGTGGCGGATTAAGCGATGAACCTCCCTCGCATCGCTACCTATTCCGTCAAGGGTGCAACGAAGTACGGCGCCGTCGTGGACGGCGGCATTGTCGATCTCTCCGCGCGCCACGCAAAGGACTATCCGACGCTGCGCGAGGTGATCGCGGCAGGAAAGCTCGCGAGCTTCGCGGAAGAGGCCGCCGGCCGCACGCCCGACCACGCGCTCGGTGACATCATCTGGCTGCCGCCGGTGCCCGCGCCGGAAAAGATCATCTGCATCGGCGTCAACTATCCCGACCGCAATGCCGAGTACAAGGACGGCCAGGACGCGCCGAAATATCCGAGCATGTTCATGCGCTCGCCGCGCTCCTTCGTCGGCCACGACACACCGCTGGTGCGCCCGCGCGCCTCCGCGCAGCTCGACTATGAGGGAGAGATCGTGCTGGTGATCGGCAAGGCCGGCCGGCACATCCCGGAAAGTGCTGCGCTCGATCACATCGCTGCGCTGACGCTCTGCAACGAAGGCTCGGTGCGCGACTGGCTGCGCCATGCCAAGTTCAACGTCACGCAGGGCAAGAACTTCGATTCCAGCGGCAGCCTCGGCCCGTGGCTGGTGCCCTACACACAGGAATCGCAAGTCGCCGGCATCCGCCTCACCACGCATGTCAACGGCGAGCTGCGGCAGGACGACCGCACCAGCCGATTGATGTTCCCGTTCCGCTATCTCATCAGCTATATCTCGACCTTCGCAACGCTCGTTCCCGGCGATATCATCGTCACGGGCACGCCGACCGGCGCCGGTGCGCGGTTCGATCCGCCGCGTTATCTGAAGCCCGGCGATGTTATCGAAGTCGCGGCCGAGGGCATCGGATCTTTACGCAACGGCGTCGTCGACGAAGCCTGAACAATAATCGGAATGGATAGTGCCATGACTACCCTCACCGGCGGCGAAGCGATCGTAAGCGGCCTTGTCGCCCATGGCGTCGATACTGTATTCGGCCTGCCCGGCGCCCAGGTCTACGGCCTGTTCGACGCGTTCCACCAGGCCCAGCTCAAGGTGATCGGCGCGCGGCATGAGCAGGCTTGCGGCTACATGGCGTTCGGCTATGCGCGCTCCAGCGGCAGGCCCGGCGTGTTCAGCGTGGTGCCGGGTCCCGGCGTGCTCAACGCCAGCGCCGCGCTGCTCACCGCCTTCGGCTGCAACGAGCCGGTGCTGTGCGTCACCGGCCAGGTGCCGACGCAGTTTCTGGGCAAGGGCCGCGGCCATCTGCACGAGATGCCGGACCAGCTCGCGACCTTGCGCACCTATGTGAAATGGGCGGATCGGATCGAATATCCCGGCAACGCGCCGACCACCGTCGCGCGCGCCTTCCAGGAGATGACGTCCGGACGGCGTGGCCCCGCTTCGGTCGAGATGCCCTGGGACGTCTTCACCCAGCGCGCCGACACCGCGGCTGCGCAAGTGCTGGAGCCGCTGCCCGCACCGCAGCCCGACCCTGATATGATCAAGCAGGCGGCCGCGCTGATCAAGAACAGCAAGGCGCCGATGATCTTCGTCGGCAGCGGCGCGATCGAGGCGCGCGAGGAGATTCTCGAACTCGCCGAGATGATCGACGCGCCTGTCGTCGCCTTCCGCAGCGGCCGCGGCATCGTCTCCAACGCGCATGAGCTTGGGCTGACCATGGCGGCAGCTTACAAGCTGTGGCCGACAACCGATTTGATGATCGCAATCGGCACGCGCGCCGAACTGCCGGCGTCGGGCTTCCGCTGGCCGTATCAGCCGAAGGGGCTGAAATCCATTCGTGTCGATATCGATCCGGCCGAGATGCGCCGGCTCGCCTCCGATGTCGCTATCGTCGCCGACGCCAAGGCCGGCGCGGCCGATCTGGTCACCGCCGTGACGAAGGCCGGCTATGCCAGGACCAGCGGCCGGCGGGGCGACATCCGCGGGGCTGCTGCGACGGCGCAAGCCGAGATCCAGCGCATCCAGCCGCAGATGGCATATCTCAACATCCTGCGCGAGGTGCTGCCGGCGAACGCGATCGTGACAGATGAATTGTCGCAGTTCGGTTTCGCCTCCTGGTACGGTTTTCCGATCTACGAGCCGCGCACCTTCATCACATCAGGCTATCAGGGCACACTCGGCTCGGGCTTCCCGACCGCGCTCGGCGCCAAGGTCGCCAATCCCGACAAGCCGGTGGTGGCGATCACCGGCGACGGCGGCTTCATGTTCGGCGTGCAGGAGCTCGCCACCGCCGTGCAGTTCAACATCGGCGTGGTGACGCTGGTGTTCAACAACAACGCCTACGGCAATGTCCGCCGCGACCAGCGCGAGCGCTTCGACGGCCGCGTGGTGGCCTCGGATCTGGTCAACCCGGATTTCGTCAAGCTGGCGGAGTCCTTTGGCGTCGCATCAGCGCGCGTCACTGCGCCGGACCAGTTCAAGGCGGCGATGGAGAAGGCGCTCGCCCATGGCGGGCCGTATCTGATCTCGATCGAAGTGACCAGGGATTCGGAAGTGAGCCCCTGGGCGTTCATCCACCCGCCGAAGCCTTGAGGTGAACGCCGCCCTGTAGCCGCGCCGCCGCGATCACCAGCAGGCCCGCGCCTGCGACCGCCCAGCAGGCGACCGGGGCCCAGTGCAGCAGCGGCGCGTAGTCAGGCACTTTCTGCAAGCCGCCGGCGACCGCCGCCATTCGTGCCAAGGTCCCGAGTGCCAGCGCCGAGAAGACGAGGCCGGTCACCTTCCCCTCCGCGCCGGTCGAGCCGATGGCCAACGCAGCCGAGATCGCGCTCATCAGCATGCAGCCCCACGCTGCTCCGGCGAGAAACTGCGCGACGATCAGCGTGTTGAGGCTGCCGGCGAATTCGGCCGCAGCAATCGCGACCGCTCCAAGCAGTCCGGCCGCGCCCATCACGATCACGCCGCCACGGTGCTTGGCGACGAGGCTTGCCGGAAACATGGCAATGTTGAAACCGATCCAGAACACCGGCATCAGCCATTGCAGCTCATCCGGCTTGGCAAAGCGCAGGTAGAACGGCGCGCTGTTCAGAGCAAAGTGCAACTGATAACCGAGCGCGAGCGCCACCATGGCGACGATGAAGGCGATCGGCACGAGGCCAAGCGGCTTTGCCGCTTCGGGCGGTGTCGGCGGCGCGGTGTCGCGGGCCACCTCGTGCTCGATCCGTGACAGTCCGAGCGCGGTCAACAGCAACACTGCGCTCGATATCACGAAGGGCAGCCGCGCATCGTGCTCGCGCAGCACCACGCCGAGATAGGGCGAGACTGCGCCGGCGACGCCATAGCCGAGCATCGCGAGCGCGGCGAGGAACGGCACCTGCGGCCGGGCGCGGTATTTGCCGAGCAGGGTCAGCGGCGGCGCGCGCAGCGCGGACGAGGTGATCGACCAGACCACGATCAGGGCAATGAACCACCCCTGCGCGGCCACCCCGCGTCCTGCGACGAAGGGCAGCGCGACGAACGCGCCGCAGGAGATCGCGGCCACGAGCCCGACGAACAGGCCTAGCCTGCCGAGATGGGGAGCGATCTTGTCGGCGGCGATCCCCATCGCGGTGTCGGCGATGGTGAAGATCGCCTGGTCCAGCATCAGGATGAGGATGACGGCTGATGGCGCGACGCCGACCTCAGCCGCGAGCTTTGGCAGATAGATGACGTAGGTGGTCCAGCCAAGCGTGAACGCCAGTTGCAGCACGGCCAGATACAAGCCGGTACGGTTGGCCGCGCCAGTGCCGGCCGAGAGCTGTGTGGTCGCCATATCGCCGTCTCCCCCGCCGGAAGCTTAGACGAGCGGCGGCTGCGAGGAAACGCGTCAGCGGACCTTTCGGAACGTCAAATTGATCCGCTTCCGCCCCAGCAACGCATGTTCACCGTCGGCCAGCGGCGCGACGCCGTGATAGGCGAGCCGTGACGGCCCGCCCCAGACCACGACATCGCCATGGACCAAGCGGAAGCGGCGCGGCTTGTCGCTGCGTGCCAGGCCGCCGAACAGGAACGTCGCAGGCAGCCCGAGCGAGACCGAGACGATCGGCGCTGAATAATCCAGCTCGTCCTTGTCCTGATGCAATGACAGCCGCGTGCCGGGCTCGTAGCGGTTGACGAGGCACGCGTCGGGCGCGAAGCCGGCAAAGCCGCCCTGCTCCGCGCCGCGCAACGCCAGATCGCGGAGCACCGGCGGCATCGCCGGCCACGGCGCCCCGGTCCGCGGGTCGATGGGATCATAGCGATAGCCGGTATGATCGGTGATCCAGCCGCGCTCGCCGCAATTGGTCATGGCGACCGACATCAGATGCCCGCCGGGCGTGGTCATGCGGCGGAACGGCGACTGCGCCACGATGGCGCGCACCGCTTCGATCAACTCGCTCTCGATCGGCTTGACGAAGCCGCGCAGCAGAACGGCGCCGTCGGCGATCTCCTCGCGCGACGGCTGGGCTTCGGCAACGCTATCGAACAAATCCGCCATCAGTGGCAGCGTTTTATTTCGCATCGTGAAAGATCACACCTAGTGTGTGGCGCTGACCGGACCTGACCCGGCTGACGCCATGGCGGAGATTAACGCGGTAGGTGCCGCGTGTCCCCTGCACCGGGCGGTGATGCACAGCGAAGGCCACGGCGTCGCCCTGCGCGAGCGGAACCACTTCGGCGCGGGACTGCATGCGCGGGCGCTGCTCGGTCAGCACGAACTCGCCGCCGGTGAAATCGCGGCCGGGCTCCGACAAGAGGATCGCGACCTGCAACGGGAACACGTGCTCGCCATAGAGGTCCTGATGCAGACAGTTGAAATCGCCGGCCTCGTATTGCAGCAGCAGCGGCGTCGGTCGCGCTTGGCCTGCCTCGTGGCACCGCTTCAGGAACGCCGCGTGTTCGGCCGGGTAGCGGATGTCGATCCCCATAGCCTCGTTCCAGCGGTTGGCGACACCCTGGAGATGCGCGTAGAGCGTCGGGCGCAACTGCGCGATCAGGTCAGGCAGCGGGTAGGAGAAATATTTGTACTCGCCGCGACCGAAGCCATGGCGGCCCATGACGATGCGGCTGCGGAAGTTGGCGTCGTGGGGATAGAGCGCGGCGACGGCGCGGCACTGGTCCGGCGTGAGCAGGCCTTTCAGGAGCGCGCAGCCCTGGGTGTCGAGTTCGCCGGTGATCTGGGGCCAGTCGAGGGCATCGACGCGGGCGGCGGGGTCCGTGGCTGACTTATGAGGCGATTTGCGTGCTGTTGCTGTCATGGCTCTGACCTTCGCAAGACCGCCCCGTCCTCTACCACCCGATTTCCGTCTCTCTCCCCGTCATTGCGAGCGGAGCGAAGCAATCCAGAATCCCCCCGCGGAACCAGCCTGGATTGCTTCGTCGCAAGGGCTCCTCGCAATGACGGCGGAGAGAGTTCCGCTCGCAATGACGGCGGAGAGACCTTAGCCCCTCACGGGCAGCGTCACCACGTCATAGCCGTGCTTGATCGTGCGCTTCAGCACCGGGTCTTCCAGCTCGAAATCGAAACGGTCGGCGGGGCGGATACCGCCCTTCGCCGCAAACGTGCCGCCGAACATGGCGCAGCCGTCGGGAAATTTCCCTCCCTCGAAGCCACGCGCGATCAGGTCGGCGACCGGCAGCATCGCATCGAGCGTGCCCTCCTGATAGAGCACGCGCTCGCCCTCGATCGTGGCCCAGGAGCGCAGGATCATCCTGTCCCAGTGGCCGATGACGTCCTCGAGCTCCCACAGCGTGGATGCGATCGGCTTGTCGCACATCTGCTTGGACACCGTGACGTTATAGGCCTCGACCTTGCGGTCGGTGTGGTCGGAACCGCACCCGACGAAAAGGCGACCCTGCCAGCCGATCAGCACGAACTCGACCTCGCCAGAGGAATCGCCGCCGGTGCATTCGATGCTGTCTTCCATCGTCAGCCGTCGTGCCGAGGCGCGATAGTAGATCGGCGTCGAGGCCGGCGGGGCGATACCCATCTCCTGCAGCTCGGCAATGTGCTTGTCGCGCGCGACCGGATCGCGGCCGGTCCAGCCGGCGATGACCATCTGGTCGATCGCCAGCGTCAGCGGCGTGGTGGTGTCCTGGGCGTCAACGGTGAAAGTCAGGTCAAACACGAATTACGGCCTCCATGCCGGCAGCAAGCTCGAAGATACGGCGGTCCGATCCGCCCGCGCCCGCCAGCATCAGGCCGACCGGAATCTCGCCCTCGCGATGCGCAGGCAGCGAGATGGCGCAGCCGTCGATCATGTTGATCAGGGTGCAGTTGCGGAGCGCCCGCAGGTTTTCCCTGGTGAACGCCTTGTCGTCGGCAAGATCCGAAATTTTCGGCGGCGTGTTGGCGGTGGTCGGCAGCACCAGCGCATCATAGGGCGCGATGCGCGCATTGACGCGGGCGATCAGCGAGCGGCGCTCGTGGAGAAGATCGATGTAGTCCGCCGCGCTCTGCGCCTCACCACGCATGATGCGCACGGAGACTCGGGGATCGTAGACGTCGCCCTTGGACGTGAGGAGGTAGCGATGCCAGGCATAGCTTTCGGAAGCCGCAAAGCCGCCCTTGGCGTTCATCGGCCCGATGTCGTGGAATTCGGCCATCTCGATGCGCTCGATGATCGCATCGTGATCGGCAAGGCTTTTGAGCGCACGCTCGAATGTCCCGGCCACAGCCGCGTCGAGGTCGTCGAGCGCGATCGTGGTCGGGACCGCCAGCCGCATGCCCTTGACGGGCCGGGGCTTCAGCGGGGCGATCGGCTCGTTCGCAAGCACGGCATCGAGAATGGCACAGCAACTGACCGATCGTGCCAGCGGCCCGATGCTGTCGAGCGAGAACGACAGCGGCACAGCCCCGTCGAGCGGCACGCGCCGCTGCGTCGGCTTGTAGCCGACGATGCCGTTATAGGCCGCCGGAATCCGGCAGGAGCCGCCGGTGTCGGTGCCGAGCGCGCCATGCGCCATGCCGTCGAGCACGGAAACCGCGGCGCCCGAGGACGACCCGCCGGGCACGTGGCCCTCGGCCCGGTTCCAGACGCCCTTTGGCGTGCCGTAATGCGGATTGATGCCGATGCCGGAATAGGCGAACTCGGTCATGTTGGTGCGCCCGATCACGACGAAGCCGGCCTTGCGCAGCCGCGCCACCGTGGGGGCATCCTGTTCGGCCGGGGAGGAATCGTCGAGCGCGCGGGAGCCGGCGCGCGTCACCTGGCCCTTGATGTCGAAGAGATCCTTGATCGAGACCGGGATACCGGCGTAGCGCGACGGCGCCGCCTTCACCTTGCGCAAACCGTCCATCGCATCGGCCGCCATAAGCGCGGCATCCTTGTCGACATGGATGAAGGCACGCTGCCCCTCGCCGGCCGGATCGGCGATTTTGGCGATGCAAGCCTCGACCAGCTTGCGGGAGGTGGTGCGGCCGCTTTCGAGGTCTTCGGCGAGCTTCGTCACTGTCGGAAAATCGGGCATGTCTGTCTCACGGAATATTTGCGCGCAATGTATAGCGCTGCCTCACTTCGACACAAGCATTGTGCGCATGATGGCATGCATGCGCATTGCTGGACCGTTGACGCGCCATGGTCGATTGTCGCATCAAGATCGCAACAGCCGGGCTCAGCTTGGCCTTGGGAGGACCTGCCGAGATGGCCGAACCGCAGCGCGCGCGACCGAAACCGACGCCCGAGACCCAGCATTTCTGGGACGGTACCAAGGCGGGTGAGTTGCGCCTGCAGCGCTGCGACGCCTGCGCGCATGTCTATTTTCCGCCGCGCCCGTTCTGCCCGTCCTGCGCCTCGCGCAAGGTCAGCATCTTCAAGGCGAGTGGCAAGGGCTTCCTCTACAGCTACGTGATCAACCATCGTCCCGCCGCGCCCGGCTTCACGCCGCCTTACGCGATCGCCGTGGTTGAACTTGCCGAGGGACCGCGGATGATGAGCAACATCATCGACTGCCCGCAGATGCCGGAGGCGCTCGAGCTCGACATGAAGCTCGAGGTCGCCTTCGAGGCGCTCGATGACAAGATCACCCTCCCCGTATTCCGTCCGGCGAAGGGGTAAGCCCATGCGCAGCAATCAGGTTGCCGTCGTCGGCGCGGCCGAGACCACCGAGCTCGGTGTCATTCCCAACGCCTCGCAGCTCCAGCTTCACGCGGATGCGGCGCTCAATGCCATTGCCGATGCCGGCCTGAAGCTGTCGGACATCGACGGCTTCGCCACCGCCGTCGAGACACCGCAGCAGGTCTGCCACTATCTCGGCATCAAGCCGACCTGGGTGGACGGTACCTCGGTCGGCGGCTGCTCCTTCATGCTGCACGTCCGCCATGCCGCCGCGGCGATCGAGGCCGGCCTCTGCAAGACCGTGCTGATCACCCATGCCGAGAGCGGCAAGTCGATGATCGGCAAGGCGCCGCGCTCGATCCCCGCCGACAGCCTGCAAGGCCAGTTCGAGGCGCCATTCGGCGTCTACGGCCCGCCCAGCATGTTCCCGATCCCCGTGCTGCGCTTCATGAAGACTTACGGCATCACGCACGAGCAGCTCGCCGCGGTCGCGGTGGTGCAGCGGGAATGGGCGGCGAAGAATCCGCGCGCGATGATGAAGGATCCCATCACGGTCGCAGACGTCCTCAACTCGCGCATGATCGCCTATCCCTTCCGCCTGCTGCAATGCTGCCTCGTCACCGACGGCGGCGGCGCGCTGATCCTGACCTCGGCGGACCGTGCCAAGGATTTTCCGCGCAAGCCGGTCTACATCATGGGCACCGGCGAGAGCGTGGAGACGCCGATGGTCAGCCAGATGGAGACTTTTAATTCCTCGCGCGCGTTCAAGACCGCGGGACCGCTGGCGTTCAGGGAGGCCGGCATTGCACATAAGGACGTCGATCATCTCATGATCTACGACGCGTTTGCGCATCTGCCGCTGTTCGGCCTCGGCGATCTCGGCTTCATGCCGCACGAGGAGACCGGCAAGTTCATCGCCGACGGCAACACGCGCCCGGGCGGCAAGCTGCCGCTCAACACCAATGGCGGCGGATTGAGCTACATGCATTCCGGCATGTACGGCATGTACGCGCTCCAGGAGAGCGTCCGCCAGATGCGCGGCATTGCGCCGGCGCAGGTCGCCAACGCGAAGATTTCGGTGTGCCACGGCGTCGGCGGCATGTTCGCCGCGTCGGGCACGATCGTGTTTACGAACGAGAGGTAATCCACATGAGCAAATCACTGCAAGACAAGGTCATCATCGTTACCGGCGCAGGCCGCGGCATCGGGCGGGAGATCGCGCTGCTTTGCGCTGGTGAAGGCGCCAAGGTCGTCGTCAACGATCCCGGCGTCGCCGCTGACGGCGCCGGCACCAGCGCCGCGCCCGCCGAGGAGGTGGTCGAGGAGATCAAGAAGCGCGGCGGCACCGCCGTCGCCAATTTCGAGTCGGTGGCCGAAGCCATCCCCGCCAGCAAGATCGTGAAGACCGCGACCGATCATTTCGGCCGGCTCGACGGCGTGGTCAACAATGCCGGCATCCTGCGCGACATGATCTTCCACAAGATGAGCGTGGAAGCGTTCGAGGCCGTCATCAAGGTGCATTTGATGGGCTCGTTCTACGTCAGCCACGCCGCGGCGCGGATCTTCCGCGAGCAGGAGAGCGGCTCCTTTGTTCACTTCACCTCGACCTCGGGCCTGATCGGCAACTTTGGCCAAGCCAATTACGCCGCCGCCAAGCTCGGCATCGTCGGCCTGTCGAAGTCGATTGCACTCGACATGGGCCGCTTCAACGTCCGTTCCAACTGCGTCTCGCCGTTCGCCTGGACCCGCATGATCGGCACCATCCCGACCGAGACCGAAGCCGAGAAGGCGCGCGTCGAGAAGATCAAGCAGATGGGACCGGAGAAGATCGCGCCGGTCTGCGCCTATCTGCTCTCCGACGCCGCCAAGGACGTCTCCGGGCAGATCTTTGGCGCACGCATGAACGAGCTGTTCCTGTTCAGCCAGAACCGTCCGCTGCGCTCGGTGCACCGGAGCGAAGGTTGGACGCCGCAATCGATCGCGGAACACGGCATGCCGGCGCTGAAAGGTTCGTTCTACAAGCTCGACCGCTCCGCCGACATCTTCCCTTGGGATCCCGTGTAAGCGAATTCCACCTTTGCTGCATTGCGATCTCCGGTTGTCCAGCCGGGGATCGCCCGCTTTACGCCCGATTGCAGGCGGACAGTTTTCTCCCAAACAAAAAAATGGGAGGCGACTATGACAAACCCACTGACCATCTCCACCGACGTCAATGAGCCTGTTCTCGCGCGCCGCACCCTGTTGAAGGGTGCGGCAGCGGCAGTTGCGGCGACGGGCGTCACCATGACCGCAGCCCTGGGGGCGTCCGTAACGCCCTTGGGCCAGACGGGTGCACCGACAAGATCGACCGCGCCGCTGCCGTTGGGGCCGCTGCCAGGCAGCCGCTACCCGGACGCCCATTTGGAATCGGCCAAGAAGGGGCCGCCATCGTTTGGGCCCCCCGGCTTTCCCGCCTTTGCCGGCACCATGGCCGTCGAGCGAGTCGCAACGGGCTTCCGCTGGGCCGAGGGGCCAGTATATTTCGCGGCCGGGCGATACCTGCTGTTCAGCGACATTCCGAATAATCGGATCATGCGCTTCTCGGAGGACGACGGCCACGTCAGTGTCTATCGCCAGCCCTCAATGAACTCGAACGGCAACACGATTGATCGTGAAGGACGCCTGATCACGTGCGAGCACAGCGGTCGGCGCGTGACGCGCACCGAACTCGACGGCTCGATCACCATCATCGCCGACAAGTTCAATGGCAAGCGACTGAACTCGCCCAACGATGCGGTCGTGACGGCCGATGGCGCAATCTGGTTCACCGATCCCGCCTACGGCATCGGCGGTTTCTACGAAGGAATCAAGGCCGAGCCCGAGCAGGAGAAGAAGAACGTCTACCGGGTCGATCCGAAGTCTGGAGAGGTCAAGGTCGTCGTCGACGACTTTGTCGAGCCGAACGGGCTTGCCATCTCGCCGGACGAGAAGAAGCTCTACATCTGCGACACCGGCTTCACGGATGGGCCCGACAACCCGTCGCATATCCGCGTGTTCGATCTCGACGTCGCCGGGGCAAAGGTGTCGAACAGCAAGGTGTTCGCAGAGATGCCGAAACCGAGCATCACCGATGGCGTCCGCTGTGACGCCGAAGGACGCGTCTGGTGCTCGGTGGGCTGGGGGGACGCAAGCGAAGACGGCGTACGCTGCTACACGCCCTCCGGCGAGTTGCTGGGCAAGATTCATATTCCGGAAACCGTCGCTAATTTGTGCTTCGGCGGTCAGCAGCGAAATAGGCTCTATATTTGTGGCTCGACATCGCTCTATGCCGTCTACACCAGTGTGCAGGGCGCGATGAAGCCGTGAGCGATTAATAGAGAAGCGAGTAGCGAACCGTACGGTTCGCTACTCGCTTCTCAACCCGTATTCCTCAGCCCCGCCGAGATCCCGTTGATCGTGAGCTGAATCCCGCGCAGCACCTGCTCATCCGGGTTCTGCGCGCGATGCTCTTTCAGCAGCTCGACCTGCACATGGTTGAGCGGGTCGAGATAGGGGAAGCGGTGGCGCACCGAGCGCTCCAGCAGCGGGTTGCCCTGGAGCAGGCGGTCCTGGCCCATGATGTCCAAGAGCGTCTCGATGCAGGAGTGCCATTCGCGGCGGATGCGGCCGAAGATTTTTTCACGCAGAGCTTCGTCGGGCACGAGCTCGGCATAGCGCGACGCGATCGCGATCGAGCTTTTGGCCAGCACCATATCCATGTTCGACAACAGCATGCGGAAGAACGGCCATTCCTTGTAGAGCTCCTTGAGGAACGGCATGCCCTTGTCGGGATGCTCCGCGATCCATTGCTCGACCGCGCTGCCAAAGCCGTACCAGCCCGGCAGCATCAGGCGGCATTGCGCCCAGGAGAACACCCAGGGGATCGCGCGAAGGTCCTCGATCGCACGGGTCTTCTTGCGCGAGGCCGGACGGCTGCCGATGTTCAGCGTCGCGATCTCATTGATGACGGTCGAGGCCCAGAAATAATCGACGAAGCCGTCGGTCTCGTAGACGAGGCCGCGATAGGCCTTGAAGGCGAGACTTGAAAGCTCGTCCATCGCGGTCAGATATTCGCGCCGCGGCGCGCTCTGGCGCGGATGCAACAGGCTCGCCTCCAGAGTCGCGGCGGCAAGGATCTCCAGATTGTTGCGGCCAACTTCGGCGTTGGAGTATTTCGACGAGATGATCTCGCCCTGCTCGGTGATGCGGATCTGGCCGTTCACCGCGCCGCCGGGCTGGGCGATGATGGCATCATAGCTCGGGCCGCCGCCGCGGCCGACCGAACCGCCGCGGCCATGGAACAGACGCAGGCGCACGCCGTGGCGCTCGAACACGTCGACGAGGCCGATCTCGGCCTTGTAGAGCTCCCAGCCCGAAGTGACGAAGCCGCCGTCCTTGTTCGAGTCGGAATAGCCCAGCATGACCTCCTGCACGCTGCCGCGGCTGTCGACCAGCCGGCGGTAATCATGCAGCGACAGCATGCGGTCCATGATGGCGCTGGAAGCCTGCAGATCCTCGATGGTTTCGAACAGCGGCACGATGTTGATGGCGCTGCGCCCGGAGGGATGAACGAGTCCGACCTCCTTGAGCAGCACCGCGACCTCGAGCATGTCGGACATGCTCTTGCACATCGAGATGATGCATTGGGGGATGGCGTCCGAGCCGAACTTCGCATGCGCTTCTGCTGCGGCATGGAAGACGTTGAGCTCGCCCATGGTCTCGTCGCTGTATTTGACGAACGGCGACACCAGCGAGCGCGTCGAGCGCAGCTCGTTGGTGAGCAGCGAGATGCGGGCGTCCTCGCCGAGCGCAAGATACGACATGCCGGGATTGGCGGCATCCATCAGCTCGGCAATGGTGCGCTCGTGCACTGCCGAGTTCTGCCGGATGTCCAGCCGCGCCAGATGGAAGCCGAAGCAGTCCACCGCACGGCGCAGCAGCCGCAGCCGGCCGCGGGCGATCACGCCGGCGTTGTTGGAGATCAGCGAGCGGTGCAGCACGTCGAGATCGGCTTTGAACTCCCCGACGCTGTCATACGGCGCGCCCTTGCCGACCGGCCGGCGCGTGATCTCGACTTGAAGCATTTCGGCCGTTGCGGTCAGGCGCGCATAGATGCCGGAGACCGCAAGACGATACGGCTCGCCGCTCCGATGCGGCGAGGTATCGGGCGAGCGCTCCGCCAGCGTGCGCAGCTCCTCGGAGACGTCGGCGAGATGCGCCGCGATCGACAATTCCGAGCCGAGCACGTGCAACTCATTGAGATAGAACTGCATCACCCGGCTCGACTGCAGCCGCAGCGTGCCGCGCATCACGTCAGCGGTGACGAAGGGATTGCCGTCGCGGTCGCCGCCGATCCAGCTGCCCATGCGCAGGAACGAGGCGAGCTCGCCGGCCGCCTGCTCGCCGCCCTCCTCCAGCCGGTCCTCCAGCGTGTTGACCAGCCGCGGCACCTCGCGCAGAAACGTGTAATCGTAGAACGACAAGCCGTTGGCGACCTCGTCGAGCACGGTGAGCTTGGTCCGGCGCAGCAGATTGGTCTGCCACAGCGTCAGCACCTCGCGGCGGAGCTGCTCGTCGCTTGCGGCAGCTTCCTCCGCCGTCAGCGCGACGCGCTCGCGACGATCGAGCAGGGCTGCGACCTCCATCTCGCGGTCCATGGTGCTCTTGCGGCGGACCTCGGTCGGATGCGCGGTCAGCACCGGGCTGACCAGCGCGCTCTTGAAGAAGTTGCGCAGGGCATCGGCACCGATGCCCGCAGCCCTGGCATGGGCGAGCGTCTCGGCCAGCACGCCTGAGCCGCCACCCTTGTTGGCGCGCATCTGGCGGATGTTGTTCTGGTCCTCGGCGATGTTGGCGAGGTGGGAGAAATAGCTGAAGGCGCGGACGATCCGCACCGTCTCCGAGGTCGACATGCTGTCGAGGATCTGCTCGAGCTCGCGGCGGGCGAGCCGGTCCTCATCGCGGTGGAATCGGATCGATGTCTGCCGGATGCGCTCGACCAGATCGAACAATTCGGCACCCTCCTGGTCGCGCACGGTGTCGCCGAGGATGCGCCCGAGCAGGCGGATATCGTCCCGCAGCCGCGCATCCGCCTCCAGCGCCAGGACGTCCTCGGGGCGGTTGGGGCGTTGGTCGAGGGTGTCGGACGATATGGTCTGGAGGGACATGGCTCGCTCCCCTTGTCGAGCTCGCTTGACTGCCCGGCTCAGCCGAGTGTGCAAGTTTTTTGCCGCAGCGCAAGATGAAGTTGGGGGCGGCGCGGTAACATCACCGATCATGGGCGGGAATGCGCCTTGGTGACGGGCGCAGACATACATTCGCGGTCTCGCGGCGGGGGGCGCCCGAGTTTGCTGTCCGTTTCGCCCTCGTCGAGAAAAAAGGGCGCAGGGAAGGCCGGGCGCCGGCTGGCACCCAGGGTCCGCATGCGAAAAACGCACGCGGGGGTGACCACAGGTGATGCCGGAACATCCGGCCTTCCCTGCGCAATGGTTTTACGGCTTATGGCGCGCTCTCCCCGGGGAGCGATGCACTATTGCCCCCGTCGCCTTGCGGATGATCGATGCGCGCACCCGGTCGGGCCGCACATCACCGCAAGCCTTGACGCACAGACCCCGGGCGTCAGGACCACACGCTTTTGCCGTCCGCGGACGTCCCTCCCCGGACATCCGGAAGCTTGCGCGTGCTCGCTCCCGAAGCCGAAAAGAAACGCTGTGACCGCGCCGGGTCGTTCGCGCAGATCGCGATGGCTCACAGGCGTAGCCCGCCCTGCCACCTCGTCACGCGCCGGCGCTGCCGCGTCCATCGCATCCCGGCTCACGTATCGTGAAGATCGCGAAACGCCCTTTTAGCGGGCCGGGATGTCTTGCGGTTTACCCGAATCTGTGAATTCGGTCAATCAGAATATTTGTCGGTGCCGCTCCTTGACCTGCATGTAGTGTGTTTTGGCGTCGGAAGACCGTGGGCGTAGTAGTCACCATGGGAGCCGAATGTTTCCTCAGCCGACCTCTGCAGGTTCGAATGCCAACCAGAGAGCTTCAACTTCGTGACTCTGTCGTGCAGACGGGCGAAAGAGCCGTATCTCGATCGGGATTACGGACTTGGCATCGCCGGCCGCAACCAGCGAACCCGCCTTGATGTCGTCTTCGGCCAACGTTCGCGGAAGCCAGGCGACACCGTCTCCGGACCTGACCATCGATAGCAGCGTCGCGGCGAGATGCGACGTGAAGATCTTCTTCAGGTCTCTTTTCGCTAACTGACTTGCAACGATACGGCCCAGCCCTGACTGCGGGCTGTAGGCCAAGTAGGGGATGGTCTCGTCGCTCTGCAGCGACCACCGCGGCTTCCGGCCGGTGCCCGCTGCGCTGAGCGGAAGTAGCGTGTCGGTCCCTACGACAATGCTCTTGAATTGCCTGGTATCGAGCCGGCTGCCCATGCTGCGGTGGTAGTGGCATAACAAGAACGACACGTCGCCCCGGAGCATCATCCGCTCGCACGCCAGCATGCTGTCGGAAACCAGATTAAGATTGCCTAAGGCGAGGATCTTCTCGCTGCTCCGGACCCACTTCGGAAAGAACGTGAACGACAATACATGCGTCGCCGCGATCGACAGCGGTCCCACGCCCCGGCCGGCCACTTCGAGGGTCTGGCGGCGCAGTTGGTGAAGCGCTCTGGTCAGGATCTCTGCCTGGCCGTGGAAATGCTCCCCGGCGGGCGTGAGCGTCACGCTGTGCGTCGTGCGAACGAATAGCGGCGCCCCCACCCAGTCCTCCAATGCCCGGATACGCCGGCTGAAGGCCGGCTGGGTGACGTGACGGGCTTCGGCCGCCTTGGAGAAGCTCAAGGTTTCGGAGAGAGCCAGATAGTCCTCAAACCAGATCAGCTCCATCGGTAATGCCAAATCGGCATAACTATTCTCGGCAACAGCATTAGCCTTCTCCCCGCCTGAAGCCTACGGATCACTGCAGGCTATACAACACCGCAGCAGGACGGAAGTCGTTCCGGACATCGGAGCGGCCCTTTCCAAACAGCTATAGAGGCCGATCCACGGCCCGGCACAGCGCGGCCATCAGGGGAGAAAACATTGAGAAAAGCGTCATCATTCGGACTTTTGAGCGAACTGTATGTGCAGGTCCTCCTTGCCATCCTGCTCGGCGGTTTGGTGGGCTATCTCTGGCCTCAGGTCGGGACGAGCCTTCAGCCGCTCGCCGACGGCTTCATCAAACTGATCAAGATGCTGCTGTCGCCGATCATCTTCGGTACGGTCGTCGTCGGCATAGCCAAGATGAGCGACATCAAGGAAGTCGGCCGGATCGGTGTCAAGTCGCTGATCTACTTCGAGGTCGTCTCGACACTGGCCTTGGTGATCGGCCTGGTCGTCGTCAACGTGATCAAGCCAGGCGTTGGCATGAACATCGACGCCAGCCACATCGATGCGGGATCGATCTCGGCCTACGTAAAGGCCGCTGACGGCAACCACGGTTTCGTGCAGTTCCTACTCGACATCATCCCGACCACGATCGTGGAGGCCTTCGCCAAGGGAATGATGCTGCAGGTCATCCTGATTTCGGTGCTGATCGGCATCGCCATGGTTCAACTCGGCGACTACGGCAAGCCGCTGGTGAACGTGATCGACATCCTGCTGCACGCCCTGTTCCGGATCGTGGCCATGGTGATGCGCCTCGCCCCGCTAGGAGCCGGGGCTGGGGTCGCGTTCACGATCGGGAAGTACGGGATCGCGACGCTCTGGTCGCTCGGCTATCTGATGCTCGGTGTCTACGTCACCACCATTCTCTTCGTCGTCGTGGTGCTCGGCGGCATCGCGACGTGGGCCGGTTTTTCGCTGCCGCAGTTCTTCCGTTACTTCAAGGACGAGATCCTCATCGTCCTGGGCACCTGCTCGACCGAAGCGGTGATGCCGCAGATGCTGGTCAAACTCGAACGGCTCGGTTGCGACAAGACCGTCGTCGGCATGGTGCTGCCCACCGGCTACACGTTCAATGCCGACGGAACGTCGATCTACCTTTCCATGGCCGCCATCTTCGTAGCCCAGGCGACGAACACCGATCTTTCCTTCGGCGACCAGATTGTCCTGCTGGGCGTGCTTCTCCTGACGTCGAAGGGATCCGCTGGCGTCGCTGGCGCCGGATTCGTGACGCTCGCCGCGACCCTCTCTTCGATCCACACCGTTCCCGTAGCCGGGCTCGTTCTACTGCTCGGCGTCGATCGCTTCATGAACGAAGCCCGCGCCGTGACCAACCTGATCGGCAACGGGATCGCGACGATCGCGATCGCCAAGTGGGACGGCGCCTTTGACCAGAAGCAGGCAGCGGAGGCCATGCGCCTTCATGGCAAGGAGCCCATCACAGGCGAATACGAACTTCCCGAGACAACCCACTAACCCGAGTCAGCAACTTAAAACGGAGAATGCCGATGCGTATCGTAGATGTCGTCGAGGCGACCAAGCCAATCTCGTCACCGATCCGGAATGCCTACATCGATTTCTCGAAGATGACGTCCAGCCTCGTCGCCGTCGTAACCGACGTCGTCCGCGACGGGCGGCGAGTGATCGGCTACGGCTTCAATTCGAACGGCCGCTACGGTCAGGGCGGACTGATCCGGGAGCGCTTTCGCGACCGCATTCTGGAAGCCGAACCCGTCAGCCTGCTGAACGACGACGGTACCAATCTCGATCCGCATCGCATCTGGGCGAAGATGATGTCGAACGAGAAGCCCGGCGGTCACGGCGAGCGTTCCGTGGCCGTCGGAACGCTCGATATGGCAATCTGGGATGCGACCGCAAAAATCGCCGGCAAGCCACTTTTCCGCCTGCTGGCCGAAATGAAGGGCAAGGAGGCCAACCCGCGGGTCTTCGTCTACGCTGCCGGCGGCTACTACTATCCCGGCAAGGACAACTCCGCATTGCAGGCAGAAATGCGCGGCTATCTAGACCGCGGCTACAACGTCGTGAAGATGAAGATCGGTGGCGCGTCGATCGACGAGGACCGCGGCCGCATCGAGGCCGTGCTCAAGGAAATCGGGTCGCAGGCCAAGCTCGCCGTCGATGCCAACGGCCGCTTCGATCTCGAGACCGGCATCGCCTATGCCAAAATGCTGCGCCAGTACCCGCTGTTCTGGTATGAGGAGATTGGCGATCCGCTCGACTACGCCCTCCAGGCCGCCGTCGCCGAATTCTATCCCGCTCCGATGGCCACGGGCGAGAACCTGTTTTCGCATCAAGACGCTCGCAACCTGCTCCGCTACGGCGGCATGCGCCCGGACCGCGACTGGCTGCAGTTCGACTGTGCCCTGTCATACGGTCTCGTCGAATATCTCCGGACCCTGGACGTCCTAGCCCAACACGGTTGGTCGCCGTCGCGCTGCATCCCGCACGGTGGTCACCAGATGTCGTTGAACATCGCCGCCGGTCTAGGGCTCGGCGGCAACGAGAGCTACCCGGACCTCTTCCAGCCCTACGGTGGATTCCCGGATTCGGTCCGGGTTCAGGACGGTCACATCGTCATGCCGGACGTTCCGGGCATCGGCTTCGAGGGCAAGTCGGATCTCATCAAGATCATGCGCGAACTGGCGGAATAGGCCGGCTGCAAAGAGTTGCTCCGGATTGGTTGCGGCGCCCTTGCCGCCCATCGTCTTGGGAAGCGCCAGCGGAAGCTCGATAATCCCGTCCTCGCTACGGATGCTGCCGCTTCGCCCGCCCATCGCGGTGACCCTGTTGCTGTAAAGTTTGTTCCTCGTCGTCTTCCCGTCAAATCATGCTCGCCATGCCGAGCGCGCGAAGGAGGTCGTTCTGAATCGGGGCGACGGCCTCGTTCAGCCGCTGGACACCGAAATCCATGCCTTCGGGCATCACGACCGTCCGCAGAGGCCGCCGTTCCGTGGCCTCGACCAGATGCGCGATCGCATTCGCGACGCGCTGGGGCTGTGGCGGATTCTGCGGATCGTTTCCATCGTTAGAGTGCTCCTTGATCTGACCCGGGATCGCCGCGACATCGCCATAGGTTTTCAGCACGGCTTGGTCGGAGGGTTCGGGGCTGGATGGAAGAAGGTTGCTCGGGAACGGGCCTGGCTCGACGATGACCGAATCGACGCCGAAGCTCGAAAGCTCGTAGCGGTAGGCTTCTGCGAGGGCTTCGAGCGCGAACTTGCTGGCGGAATAGACACCGAAGAACGGGAAGACCACCCGACCCATGAGCGACGTGACATGGATGAGGACGCCGCTGCCGGCGGCCCGCATGTGCGGCAGAACGGCGCGATCGGTGCGAACGGCGCCGAAGAAGTTCACGGCGAACTGCGCTTCGATATCCTTGACCGTATAGGCTTCCGTGACGCCCACGGGCATCATTCCCGCGTTGTTGACCAGAGCATCGACCCTGCCGTGCTGCCGGACGACATCCGCGATCGCGGCGTTGACGGATTGCTCGTCGGCAACGTCCATCTCCAGGACCTGGAGCGCACGCCCTTCGGCCTTTGCCGCTTCGACAAGCTCGTCGCGAACACGGCTATTTCTTCCTGCGACGTCGCGCATGGCAGCAACCACCGTGTGACCCCGCCTTGTGAGCTCCGAGGCGGTGAGTTTCCCAAAACCACTGCTCGAACCCGTCACAACCACAACTTTTCCGCTCATCTCACGATCTTTCTCTTAAATCCAAGGCACGACGAAGCTATAGACAGACCTGTATGTATTTGCAATCCTTAAATTGACAGAATAGTCTGTCCAGTGACGCAAACGGCTCGGTTAAGGGCGATCGATGGGCACGCTGCTTGATTTCGTGGACGTGGATATTCAACCGCTCGATGCGCTCGCCCCGCGCGAGCGCATTTTGAAGACGGCGTCAGATCTGTTTTACCGGTTCAGCATCAACTCTGTCGGAATCGACCGGATCATCGCCGAAAGCGGCGTGGCCAAGATGACGTTCTACAAGCACTTTCCCTCGAAGGCCGACCTCATCGCCACCTACCTGCGCTACAAGAGCGCCGTCTGGTTTCAGATGCTTTCGACCTCCACCGAGCGAGCCGGTCTCACGCCAGTGGAGCGCGTTCTCGCTGTTTTCGACGCACTCGAACGACCGCTCCTTGCGCCCTCATTCCGCGGCTGTCCGTTCGCGAAAGGAATGGCCGAATTCGGCCCGGAGGCAAACTCCCCGGGCGTAGAGGCGACCATCGCAGCGTATTTTACAAAGTTGCACGGCTTCGTAGCGTCACTCATTGAGCCCTTGGCACTGAGCAAACCCGAAAGGGCCGTGATCCAGATCCTATCGCTGTTCGAAGGCTCGCTCGTGATCGCACAGTCAACGCGTGATTCCGCCATCGTCCAGGCTAACCGCGAGGCAGCCAGAGTGTTGCTGGAAAACGGGATCGCCTCGTCGTCCTGATCCGTAGCCCTTGCGAAACCCATCATGCTTCGTCATCGGCGGACGGTTTGATGGGTTTCGCTGGCGCTCTACTCATCCCACGCGCTCAAGCTAAGCGCCGTCTGAATGCGCTTGGTACAGCCAAAATTTGCAATCTTGGTACTGGTTTCATGACCAGGCGCGCGCATCTAGCTGCTAGTACCGCGACCGAAGCGAACCCGATCGGCGGTCTCAATACAAACCGGTCAATGCAGACAGCGCAGATCGCGGACACTTCCACACTGCCCGGCAGTTTGTAGATAGCCTTTGTGCTTACGCTGCCAGCAAGAGTTGCATCAAGAGACCATGACCGAGGAGGTAATCCCATGAAGGCGATCGTTGTAACGGAACGGGCCGCGGGAACGGCCGGGATGAAGCTGGTGGACCGGCCCGAGCCGCAGGCATCGATAAACGACGTCATTGTTCGGGTTCATGCGTCGGGATTTGTTCCGACCGAGTTGACGTGGCCCTCGACCTGGACAGATCGCCTCGAGCGTGACCGAACGCCGTCGATCCCTGGGCATGAGTTGGCTGGAGTGGTTACCGCTCTCGGATATGGCACTACGGGGTTGTCGGTAGGACAGCGGGTGTTTGGCCTCGCGGACTGGTATCGCGACGGCACGCTTGCCGAGTATGTGGCGATCGAGGCACGCAATCTCGCGCCGCTCCCGGGCGACGTCGACTTCACGGTGGGCGCAAGCCTGCCGGTCTCGGGCCTAACCGCGTGGCAAGGGCTGTTCCAGCATGGCCGTCTCCAGGCGGGGCAGAGCGTCCTCGCACACGGCGCGGCCGGCGCAGTCGGGTCGATGGTGACGCAACTCGCACGAGAGGCCGGCGCCTACGTCATCGGCTCTGGACGCGCCGCCGACCGTCAGACAGTGCTCGACTTCGGCGCGGAGGAGTTCGTCGACCTCGACAACGACACCCTGAAGGACGTGGGCAAAGTCGATCTGGTGTTCGATGTCATCGGCGGTGACATCCAGAAGCGATCCGCAGCACTGATCCGAGCTGGAGGAACACTGGTGACGATCGTGGGGCCGGCCGAGACGCGGCCCTCTGATGGCCTGGCGGTCGACTTCGTCGTCGAGTCCGATCGTGCCCAACTGAGTGAGATCGTCCAGCGGGTGCGGGACGGACGATTGCGGACAAACATCGGCAACATCTCGATCTTCGACGATGCGGTCACCGCCTTAAACCCGACCAGGCGACGCAAGGGGAATACGATCATTCGCGTTCGTCCCTGAGGGAGCATGCCCATTGATGCACGCAGCGTGCAGGATGGGCTGAGCCCTTGCGAACCCATCATGTTTCGTCATTGGCGGACAGTTTGATGGGTTTCGCTCACGCTCTAGCCCATCCTACGAGCTTAGTTGGTCCTCAAGCTCCCGGATGTGCTTCGCGGTCCGCATTAAACGTGATCACCACTCCGATCTCGGGACAATAGTGACGCTTACCAGTGGTGATGGTGCCGCCAGCCATAGTGATGGCCTCGGCCTCTGCCCCAGCCGTAATGATGACCACGGCCGCCGCGATGACCCCAGCCGTGGCCACCGCCATGTCCGTGGCCGCCCTTGACCTCGATGGTGTCAGTCTGAGACGCGCCCAGTGCGTCCGGCTTGGCAACGGGCATCGCCGAAGCAGAGGGTGAGGGTATTAGAGCAACTGACCCCGCCACAAAGCCGATCAAACAAAGCCACTTCATGCAATCGCCTCCCGATAAGAATGAACCAAGGGCCAGCCGCGGCACATTGCGGCCGCGTTCGCGCCCGCTCGTCAACAATGAAGGCGGGAAAAAGTTGCAATGAAACGTGACGCATTGCGGTTTCGCTGGCGCTCTACCCATCCCACGACCCGAGCAAGCGCCTCGTCCTTCGAGACGACCGCTTCGCGGTCTCCTCAGGATAAGGCTGAGCTGCGTCGGGATTTGTTGCAGGTGCAGCCACGTGTTCCGCCCTCATCCTGAGGGCCCGCCAACGGCGGGCGTCTCGAAGGATGTGCCGCGGGGACGCTTACGACTCCCCTAGGCCGGCACGATCACCTTGCCGATCGGCCAGAGCGCGATGCCCGCGAGCTTGAGGTGGGCCCAAGCGAAGGGAATGCCGATGATGGTGATCGCGAGGGCCAGGGCGGTGAGGAGGTGGCCGAGCGCCAGCCACCAGCCGGCCAGCACGAACCAGATGATGTTGCCGATCACCCCGAGCGGGCCGGTGCCGATATCTTCGACACCGGTGACCTCATAGCGGTTGACCGCCCGCGAGCCGAACGGCATCAGCGTGTAGACCGCAATGTTGAACGCGGCCCGCGCCCAGGGCAGGCCGACGATGGTGATCGCCATGATGACCGCGGCGACCAGCCAGCCGAGCGCCATCCAGGCGCCGCCGATGAGAATCCAGAGCAGGTTGAGCAGGATGGAAACGGGAGCCATGGGATGATCCGCGAGACGATGATCCCGTCTATATAGGCTCGGAATCCGTCCCTGCCAGGATGGTATCGACGCACGCAAAGCGCAGATCGACCGCTAGATCTTCCGCCCCGCCTGCTCCCAATAGGGATCGCGCAGGCGGCGCTTGAAGATCTTGCCGGAATCTTCGCGCGGCAGCCCGGTGCGGATCTCGATGTGTTTTGGCACCTTGTAGTCGGCGAGCGACGCCTTCAGTCGCGCGCGGATATCGCCGGCGTTGAGCGCGATGCCCGGCTGCGGCTCGACCACGGCCATCAGCGCTTCTCCGAACTCGGCATCGGGGATGCCGAACACCGCGCAATCATGCACGCCGGGCACCGCGTGCAGAACCGACTCGATCTCGGCCGGGTAAATGTTGACGCCGCCCGAGATCACCATGTCGCGCTTGCGATCGCAGATGAAGACGTAGCCCTCTTCATCGATATAGCCGACGTCGCCCGAGGTGATGAAGCCGTCGCGATCGATCTCGGCGCGCTTCTCCGGCTTGTTGTGGTAGGTGAAATCGGCCATCCCGGCCATGCGCGAATAGATCTCGCCGATCTCGCCCACGCCCAGCACGCGTCCGTCATCGCCGATGAAGCGTAGCTCGGCGCCGGGCGATATTTTGCCGACGGTGCCGGGCTTCCTCAGCGCGTCCTCGGAGGTCGCGAAGGTGACGGCGCTGGATTCGGTCGAGCCGTAGAATTCGTAGATCACCGGCCCCCACCATTCGATCATGGCGCGCTTGACGTCCGCCGGACAGGGTGCTGCGGCATGGATGATATGGCGGAGCGAGGAGACGTCGTATTGCTTGCGCACCTCCTCCGGCAGCTTCATCAGGCGGATGAACATGGTCGGCACCATGAAGATGGTGTCGATCTTGTAGCGCTCGATCAGCTCGAGAAATTCCTCGGGCTCGAACCGGGGCATCAGCACCAGTGCGCCGCCGAGTTTTCCCGCGCGAATGCCGAACGAGTTCGGCGCGGAGTGATAGAGCGGGCCCGGCAGGATCGTGCGGGCGCCGGGCTTGAGCCCGTAGATCATCGCGCGCATGCGCTCGCCGGCAGCCGCCTGCTCCGGCGTCGGCGCGTTGCGCCGTACGCCCTTGGGGTGGCCTGTCGTGCCCGAGGTGTAGATCATGTTCATGGGCTGCGGCACGACCGGGCCGTCATAGGGCTGGTGCTCTACGAGCCAGGATTCGAAATCGATCGCGAAGTCCGGCGTCTTCAGATGATCGGGATCGATCTTGTAGCTGGACAGGATCTCCGGCGGCGTCGGCACGCTGAGCACGGTGACGCCTTTCGGGATCGCGTCGCGCAGAGCATGCAGCATGTCGGCATGGCCAATCAGCACGGACGTGCCGGTGTCGTTCAGGATGTAGGTGATCTCCTCAGGCTTGAAGTGCCAGTTGATCGGCACGCCATAGGCGCCCAGCCGCATCGCTGCATAGGCAGCCTCGATGAAGGCGATGTCGTTGCGCATCAGGATGCAGACGCAATCGCCCTGCCTGACGCCGATTTGGCTGAGGCCGGCGGCGATGCGGTCGGCGCGATCAGCGACCTCGGCATGGGAGCGGCTGCGCTCGCCGGAGACTATGCCCAGGAAATTTGAGGTTTCGCTCATTTGTTTTTCTTTGTTATTTAGCGACGATGTCCGTTACTCGTTATCACCGGGCTTGTCCCGGTGATCCACGTTCTTGCGTTGTCGCCTTGGGCCAAGAACGTGGATGGCCGGGACAAGCCCGGTCATGACGGAGAAAGTCGCTAATCCGCAAACTTCGGCGCGCGCTTCTCCAGATTGGCACGCACCGCTTCGGTCTGGTTGGCGCTGCCGATCAACTTCTGCTGCTCGACGGACTCGGCGAGTAGCGCGGGGCCCGGATCGACCGAGAGATTGTTGAGCATGCGTTTCGCGGCGCGGATCGCATCGGGGCTTTTTCCCGCGATCTCGCGCGCGACGTCGAGGGCGCTCGCGCGCGGGTCGTCGCAGATGCGCGTGGCGAGACCGTAAGCCATCGCCTCCTGCGCGGAGAAGATGCGGCCGGTGTAGGTGAGATCGCGCAGAATGTCATCGCGCACGAGCGAGGCCAGGATCGGCGTGCCCGCCATGTCGGGCACCAAGCCCCATTTTATTTCCATCACCGACATCCGCGCATCCGGGGTGAGGAAGCGCATGTCGGCGCCGAGCGCGAGCTGGAAGCCGCCGCCGAAGGCGACGCCCTGGATCGCCGCGATCACGGGGACCGGAAGCTGGCGCCAGCCCCACACCGCCTGTTGCGCGAAATTCGCCTGACCGTGCGTGCGTTTGGTGAGGTCGCGATTTTCGCCACCCGGAATTCCGTTGCCGCCCTTCTCTTTCATGGCGGCAAAACGCTTCATGTCGAGACCGGCGCAGAAGGCCCGGCCCTCGCCGGACAGCACGACGACGCGCACGCCTTTTTCCTTCGAAAGCCGATCGGTTGCAGCGACAAGGGCCTCGAACATGGCGTGATCCAGCGCATTCATCTTGTCCGCGCGCACCAGGCGCACGTCGGCGACGCCTTGCGAGATCGAGATCGAGACGCGCTCTTCCATGGATGATTCTCCCCTGGTTCCCGGCTGTTCTTGTTCGGTGCCGCTTTACAGGACGACGGCGGCCGGATTTAGTCAATCGATCAATTAACCGACAATCACTGCGGGGGAAACAGCCATGTTCAAGGAAAATCTTCTGGCGGGACGGCGCATCCTCGTGACCGGCGGCGGCACCGGGCTCGGCAAGTCGATGGCGGCGCGCTTTCTCCAGCTCGGCGCCGAAGTGCACATCTGCGGCCGGCGCAAGATCGTCTGCGACGAGACCGCGACCGAGCTGATGGCCGAGTATGGCGGCCGCGTCACGAGCCACGGCGTCGACATCCGCAACGCGCTCGCGGTCGAGGAGATGATCGAGACCATCTTTCGCGACGGGCCCCTCACCGACCTCATCAACAACGCCGCCGGGAATTTCATCTCGCGCAGCGAGGAGCTGTCGCCTCGCGGCTTCGACGCGGTCGCCAACATTGTCATGCACGGTACGTTCTACGTGACGCATGCGGTCGGCAAGCGCTGGATCGCGTTGAAGCAGCCCGGCAACGTCGTCTCGATCACCACGACCTGGGTGCGCAACGGCTCGCCTTACGTGGTGCCGTCGGCGATGAGCAAGTCCGCGATCCATGCGATGACGATGTCGCTCGCCACCGAATGGGGCCGCTATGGCATCCGGCTGAACACGATCGCGCCGGGCGAGATCCCGACCGAGGGCATGAGCAAGCGCATCAAGCCGGGCGACGAAGCCGGCGCGCGCACCAAGGCGATGAACCCGATGGGCCGCGTCGGCACCATGGAGGAATTGCAGAACGTCGCCGTGTTCCTGATCTCCGGCGGCTGCGACTGGATCTCCGGCGAGACCATCGCCATGGACGGCGCGCAGGCGCTCGCCATGGGCGGCAATTTCTACCAGCTCCGCGACTGGAGCGACGACGACTGGAAAACCGCGCGCGAGAGCATCATGGCGCAGAACGAGAAGGATCGTGCGAAGCGGGGGTAATTGCTGTCGTCCCGGCGAAGGCCGGGACCCATACACACCAAATCTTGTTTGGCGAAGATTGGTCATGGCCAGTCTTCGCCAAATTGCGTTTGATGGTTATGGGTCCCGGCCTTCGCCGGGACGACAATGTTTGAAGCCATGGCGTACCTTCCCCCGTCTTGTCTTCCCCTGCGGATGACGCCACACTCCGACATAAGAACAAGACGATATGGGAGAAACATGACCACACAGCCATTGGCCAATCTCGCCGACACGGTGCGCGAGCGCGCGACGAGCCGCGGCAACGCGATCGCCTTCGAGTTCGAGGGGCGCGCCACCAGCTTTGCCGAATTCGACGTCAAGACGAATAAAGTGGCCAATGCGCTGATCGCGATGGGCGTGAGACGCGGCGAGCGCATCGCCTATCTCGGCAAGAACAGCGACATCTATTTCGAGCTGCTGCTGGGCGCCATGAAGGCCGGCGTGGTGATGGCGCCGGTGAACTGGCGGCTCGCGGGCCCGGAGGTCGCCTTCATCGTTGGCGACTGCAAGGCGCCCGTGCTGTTCGTGGGACCTGAGTTCATCACCCAGGTCCGCCAGATCAAAGACCAGTTGCCGGGCGTGCGCAGCGTCATCACCACCGAAGGCGGCGCGCCGGAATGGCCTGACTTTGCGGCGTGGCGCAATGCACAGAGTGGCGATGATCCCAAGGTGCCGATCGATACGAAGGACATCGCGATTCAGCTCTATACGTCGGGTACGACAGGCAAGCCGAAGGGCGCGATGCTGTCGCATGCGAACTTCCTCAACCTCGTGCAAACCGGCAATGCCGAGGACAAGCCCGAGTGGAACCGGTGGTCGACCGACGATGTGTCGCTGGTCGCGATGCCGATCTTCCATATCGGCGGCTCCGGCTGGGGCGTGATGGGGCTCTATCACGGCGCCCGCGGCGTGATCGCGCGCGAGTTCGATCCGACAAAAGTGCTGGATTTTTTCGAACAGTCCGGCATCACAAAACTGTTCATGGTGCCCGCCGCGATGCAGTTCGTGGTGCGGCAGCCGCGCGCTAGGACTGTCGATTTCTCGCGATTGAAATACATGCTGTACGGCGCCTCCCCCATTCCGGCAGCGCTGCTGAAGGAATGCATCGAGATCTTCAAATGCGGCTTCGTGCAGATGTACGGCATGACCGAGACCACCGGCACCATCGTCGCGCTGCCGCCGGAGGATCATATCGAGGGGCTGGAGCGGATGCGCTCGGCCGGCAAGGCGCTGCCGGGTGTCGAGATCGCGATCCTCGATGTCGACGGCAAGCCGCTGCCGCCGCGCGAGGTCGGCGAGATCGCGACACGCTCGGGCTCCAACATGGCAGGCTACTGGAACCTGCCGGAAGCGACCGCCACGACGCTACGCGGCGACGGCTGGCTGCGCACGGGTGATGCCGGCTACATGGACGAGGACGGCTATCTCTATATCCACGACCGCATCAAGGACATGATCATCTCCGGCGGCGAGAACATCTACCCGGCCGAGGTCGAGAGCGCGCTATGCGATCATCCCGACGTTGCGGAAGCTGCCGTGATCGGCATACCCGACGACAAATGGGGCGAGGCGGTGAAGGCCGTGGTGGTGATGAAGCCCGGCAAGCAAGCGACCGCCATTGACATCATCAACTTCACCCGCGAGCGCATCGCCGGGTTCAAGACGCCGAAGAGCGTGGAGTTCCTGCCGGCATTGCCGCGGAATCCGTCGGGCAAGATCTTGCGGCGGCAGTTGAGGGAGCCGTATTGGGCGGGGAAGAACCGGCGGGTCAATTAGGCTCGCTTTGAGAAGCGATCGTCGGGAGCTCCGCCCAAGGCGACATCTCTGGATTGCTTCGCTTCGCTCGCAATGACGGTGTGGAGGCAGATGCGCGCCTCTCTCCTCCGTCATTGCGAGGAGCCCTTGCGACGAAGCAATCCAGACTGTCTCTTGGAAAGACTTTGGATCGCTCCGCTCGCGACAATCCTCTAATGCTTCCCCGGCCCCATATAACCGAACAAAAATCCCGCCACTTTGCGGATCTGGATCTCCTCGCTGCCCTCGGTGATGCGATAGCGGCGGTGGTGGCGGTAGATGTGCTCGAACGGCTTGTGGCGTGAGTAGCCCATGCCGCCGTGGACCTGCATGGCGCGGTCGGCGGATTCGCAACAGAGGCGGTTTGCCCAGTAGTTGCACATCGAGACGCGGTCGGAGAGCGTGCGCTCGATCTGCTCCTCGGTGAGCTTGTCCATTTCCCAGGCGGTCTTGCGGATCAACAGGCGCAGCATCTCGGCCTGGGTCGCAAGCTCGACCAGCGGGAACTGGATCGCCTGGTTCTCGGCCAGCGCCTTGCCGAACGGTTTTCGCTCGCGCGCATACTTCACGCTCTCGTTGATGCAATAAACAGCCGCGCCGAGCGAACTCGCCGCCTGCCGGATGCGGTTCTGGTGGACGAAGCACTGTGCCAGCGACAGGCCGCGGCCGACCTCGCCGAACAGCGCGTCCTCCGGTACGAACACGTCGGTGAAGCTGACGCGGGGATGATCGGTCGGCATGTTGAAGGTCCACATGTACTCTTCGATCTTCACGCCATGGCTCTTGGCCGGCACCAGGAAGCAGGTGATACCGCGCGCGTCGCCGTCATTGCCTGACGTCCGCGCGAACAGCGCGCAGTGGGTGGCGACGTGCATGCCGGTGGTCCACATCTTCTCGCCGTTGATGATCCAGCCCTTGACGTTGTCGTGGGTCGCCGGCACCGCGCGCGTTTCCATGTGGGTGGCGTCGGAGCCATGATTTGGCTCGGTCAGGCCGAAGGTGATGCGGTACTTGCCCTTGATGGAGCCATCGATCATCGCCTTCTGGTCGTCGCGCCCATAGCGATCCAGCATGGTCGCGACAGGGAAATTGCCAACGATGGAGTGCTCGTTCTGGAGATCGTTGTGCAGACCGAGCCCCTTGGCTGCAAAGTGCTCGCGGATGACGGCCATCCAGAGGTTGGAGCCATCCTTGCCGCCATATTGCTTCGGCACCGGAAAGCGCAGATGGCCGGCGGCGTCCGCGAGATCCTTGGCCTTGCGCAGCAGCGCTTCCCATTCGTGGCGTGGCAGCCCGCCATTCTCGAAATCGGTGCGCGCCCATTCGCGGCGATGATCGAAGAAGCGGATGTTGTCGTCGGCTTCCTCCAGCGGCTTGATCTCGCGTTCGATGAAACGGTCGAGCTCTGCGAGATAGGCGACGAGATCGGCAGGCAATGAGAAATCCACGGCTCTCTCTCCCGGGTGTCTTTTCGTTTTGTGTTAAGGCGCTGGGCGCAGCTTTACTTCGCACGATTAAGGTGAGAAGAGCGCCGCCAAGTCAAGCAATGCGAGGCGTGTGAGAGGCGCAAGGCGCGCCCGCGCAATTCGATGGTGTTGAAACGCGCCTGCGCGCTAGTATGGCCGCAATATTCCTTCACGAGAAAATGCGGAGCGACCATGGAGCTGAAGTTCTCAAAGGTGGAATGCAAGGGGCCGATCACGATCGTCACACTGTCGCGGCCCGAGGTCTACAACGCGCTGCACACCGACGCGCATTTCGAGCTGCAAAAGGTATTTGACGATTTCTCCGCCGATCCCGAGCAGTGGATCGCGGTCGTCACCGGTAGCGGCGACAAGGCGTTCTGCGCCGGCAACGATCTGAAGTGGCAGGCGGCCGGCGGCAAGCGCGGCTGGGACAAGGGTGGCTTTGCCGGCCTCACCGCGCGCTTCGACTGCGACAAGCCGATCATTGCCGCGGTCAACGGCGTCGCCATGGGCGGCGGTTTCGAGATCGCGTTGGCCTGCGACCTCATCATTGCCTCGGAGAACGCGACCTTCGCCCTGCCCGAGCCGCGCGTTGGGCTGGCCGCGCTTGCCGGAGGCCTGCACCGGCTGCCGCGCCAGATCGGGTTGAAGCGCGCCATGGGCATGATCCTCACCGCGCGCCATGTCAGCGCCAAGGAGGGCCACGAGCTCGGCTTCGTCAACGAGGTGGTGCCGCAGGGCGAGGCGCTCACGGCCGCGCTGCGCTGGGCCGAGATGATCACCAAGAATTCGCCGATGTCGATCCGCGCCTCGAAGCAGGCGATCCAGAAGGGCCTCGGCGTGTCGCTGGAGCAGGCGATCGAGGAGCAGCGGGAATATCCGGCGGTGAAGGCGATGGTGGCCTCGCAGGACTACATCGAGGGCCCGAAGGCGTTTGCGGAGAAGCGACCTCCGAAATGGGTGGGGAAGTAGGGCGGTCTCTCTCCGCCCGTCACGACTCAACACCACCGGCGTCATGCCCCGGCTTGACCGGGGCATCCAGTACGCCGCGGCTTCTCAGCCCAATCACTGCCGTCTCTGGAATACTGGATTGCCCGCCTTCGCGGGCGATGACCGCGGAGAATTAGGCGCCGCTTACCCGTCTCGCCCCAACTCGCGCTTGTACGATGCATAACTCGGCTGGTCGACGGCAAGTTTGTCCATCGTCGTCTGCCACAGATGCTCGGCGAGGCCCGGCGTTGCCAGATCGACCTCGCCTTTGGCGATGCGCTCGGCGAGCGCGCGGTTCAGGTCCGTGACCGAGCCGTCCATGCCGAGCAACCCGCGCAGCCGCGCCACCTCCGCAGCATCGCTCCCCTCCTCCCGCGTCAACTGCCGTGTCACGAGATCGAGGATGTTGATGGCGACGCGCAGCTTGAAGGCCTGGTGGCCGGAGATCAGCGGCGTGATGTCGTTGCGGAGGAAATCGGCGACTGACTTGGTCAGCTCGATCGGGATCGGCTCGTCCTGCATGGTCAACTCCCCCGCGGCGCGAGCAGCCGCAACAGATCGATCTCGGTCTCGGAAGCGCGACGGCCGATCATGGCGCGTTCCATCGAATGGTCCGGACTTTCGCGAAAGCGCTGCATCATGCCGCCGCACATGATGCCCCAGCGCAGCGTGCCCATCACTTCCCAGAATTTGACACGCGATGGATCGACCTTCCGCCCAGCCGCCTCATAGCCGGCGAACAGCTCCTCACGCGAGCCAAAGCCGCCGACCGGCTTGTCGATCTCGCCAAAGCGCCAGGAGTTGACGCAGACCCAGCCGAGATCCTCCATGGGATCGCCGAGATGGGCGAGCTCCCAGTCCAGCACCGCACGCACGCCGTCGGCACCGATGATGAGATTGCCGTTGCGGAAATCGCCATGCACCAGCGTCGTCTCGCCGGCGGGACCCGGGTCCTGGTCGCGCAGCCAGCGCAGCGCCAATTCGAACACCGGCTTTGGCCAGTCCAGGCTGCGATAATCGCGTTCGAACTCGCCGATCTCCTGGGTCGCGGACCGGCTGCGCAGCTTGGGCAATTTGTCGCCTGATAGCCCGTGCAGCTTCGCGAGCACGCCGCCGATCTGCCGTGCGAGAAGCGGCCGCGCCGCGGCGAACTCGTCGTCGCGCAGGATCTTGCGCGCGATGGTTTCTCCCTCGACGCGCTGCATGATGAAGCCGGTGCCGAGATCGTCGTCCGGCGTCAGCACATGCATCACGCGCGGCGACGGCACGCCGGCCTCATAGGCGAGCTTCATCAGTTGCGCTTCGGCGGCAAGACCCGCCGCGCGCGTCGGCGCCGCGCCATAGCCTTTCGGCGAGCGGCGCAAGATCGCACCGATCGGCCCGTCGGGATGCACGATGTCGAAGCGCCAGGTCTCCTGGCTGGCGCCGCCGGACAGCTTGGCCGCGCCGGTCACGCCGGTCGCCCCCTTGCACCAGCGCGCAACGCTGCGGGAGAGCTCGGGCTCGATCATTTGCCCTTGAACTGCGCAGGGCGCTTCTCCAGGAACGCGCCGACGCCTTCGCGGAAATCATCCGTGTCGCCGGCGCGGAGCTGGCATTGGAATTCGAGATTGAGCTGATCCTCGAAGGAATTTTCCGGGCTGTCCCAATAGAGCTTGCGGATCAGCGACAGCGCGACCGTCGGGCCGCTGGCGAGGTCGCGCGCGAGCTTCATCGCCTCCTCCATCAGCACGCCGTCATCATAGACGCGGTTGACGAGGCCCCATTCCAGCGCCTTCTCGGCGGGAAGCCGCTCGCCCATCAGCGACAATTCGATCGAGCGTGCCTTGCCGATCAGCCGCGGCAAGAGCCAGGTCGAGCCGCAATCCGGCACGAGGCCGATACGGCGGAAGGCTTGCAGGAAATAGGACGAGCGCGCGCATAAAATCATGTCGCCGAGCAGCGCGAAGCTCATGCCGGCACCGGCCGCCGGGCCGTTGACCGCAGTCACGATCGGGCAATGCAGATTGCGGATGCGGCGCAGGAAGGGATGAAAACCGGTCTCGAGCGTCAGGCCGGCCTTGGTCTTCTTCGACTGGTTATTGCGGCCCTGCAGATTGGCGCCGGTGCAGAACGCCCGTCCCGCGCCGGTGAGCACGACGCAGCGCACCTCGTCCTTCTTTTCCTCGATCGCGTCGAGCGCTTCCGCGAGACCGCCCAGCATGTCGACGGAGACCGCGTTCATCACCTCCTGATGATCGAGCTTGAGGATCGCGACCGAACCATCGAGATCGAGCGTGACGTGTTTGAACTGCATGGTTTCCTCGTGAGTTGCGGCCTGCACCAGTTTCGCAGACCGGAATTGCTTTTGCCGGGGCGCATATTTGATTTTTGGCGCGGTCTTGTCCATGGTGATCGGAGCATAGCAAGCAATCTTGCGCGCAGCGGCTGATGCGCGCCAAGCAAAAACAGGAAACGCGCCATGAACCTTTTCGACCTTTCAGGACGGGTCGCCGTGATCACCGGCGGCAATGGCGGGATCGGACTCGGCATCGCGCAGGCGCTCGCCGGCCAGGGCTGCAACGTCTCGATCTGGGGCCGCAATCCTGACAAGAACAGCAGCGCTGCCGCGAGCCTGGCGGGCTTGCCCGGCAAGGTCGACGCGCGGGTCTGCGACGTCACCGACCCGGCCTCGGTCAATGCCGCTATGAAGGCCACGCTGGACACATTCGGCCGCGTCGACGGCTGCTTCGCCAATGCCGGCATCGGCGGCGGCGGCCGGCGCTCCTTCATCGAACGCACCGAAGAGGAATGGCGCACAATGTTTGCGACCAATCTCGACGGCGTGTTCCACGCGTTCCAGACGGCCGCAAAACACATGACCCAGCGCGCCGAGGCGGGCGATCCCTTCGGCCGGCTGGTGGCGACCTCGAGCCTCGCCTCGATCTTCGGCACCGCCCGCAACGAGCACTACGCGGCGACCAAGGCCGCGATCAACGCGCTGGTCCGCGCGCTCGGCGTCGAGCTAGCGCGCCACGGCGTCACCGCGAATGCGATCCTGCCCGGCTGGATCAAGAGCGACATGACGTCGGGCCTGATGGCTAACGAAAAATTCGTGGCCAACGTGATGCCGCGAATTCCGGTGCGGCGCTTCGGCGAGGCCAGCGATTTCGGCGGCATCGCGGTGTATCTGATGAGCAAGGCGTCGTCGTACCACACGGCGGATACGTTCGTGATCGACGGCGGTTATACGGCGTTTTGATTTTCATAATGAGGGGAACGAGCACATGTTTTCACACGTCATGATCGGCACCAACGACCTCGACAAGGCCAAGGGCTTTTACGACAATTTGCTGTCCACGCTCGAGGTGCGGCCGGCGCGCGTCGACGGCCATCGCATCTTCTACATCACCAAGACCGGCGTGTTCTCGGTCACAAAGCCGATCAACGGCGAAGCGGCGACGCCTGCGAATGGCGGCACCATCGGCTTTGCCGCCAACTCGCCGGAGCAGGTCAATGCATGGCATACGGCCGGCATCGCTGCCGGCGGCATTCCCTGCGAAGATCCTCCCGGCATCCGCCAGGGCCCCGGCGTCAACCTCTATATCGCGTATTTGCGCGACCTCGACGGCAACAAGATCTGCGCGATGCATCGGATGGCGAACTGAGCCAGCCGCAACGACCGCTGTCATGCCCCGGCTTGACCGGGGCATCCAGTACGCCGCGGCTTCTCGATAGATCACATACGCCTCGGAGTACTGGATCGCCCGATCAAGTCGGGCGATGACAGCGAGAATGCCGCCCATTCAAACAACATTTCAAACGCCCTCGCGATATTCCATCGCATGGCATGGCTCGCGTTGAAAAATGCGCGCTCGCACTTTGGCGACGCTGCGACTATTCTCGCGTCCAACACGATCTCAGCGCCCCCGGGAGGAACAATGACAAAACACACCTATATTCCCCGCACCACCAACTACACCCTCAATCCCGGCGACGAGCTCAACGACCTCAGGATGTCGGACCAGGTCCGGCCGCTCTATGATCACGTCAGGAAGTTCATCCGCGACACCGTCGAGCCGATGTCGATCGAGTTCGCCAAGGCCGGCGAAGGCAAGGAGGACCGCTGGAGCTTCACCCCAAAGCAGCTCGAGGTGCTGGAGAAGGCCAAGAACAAGGCCAAGCAGGAAGGCCTCTGGAACTTCTTCCTGCCCGACGACGAGACCGGCCAGGGCCTGAAGAATCTCGACTACGCCTATATCGCCTCCGAGCTCGGCAAGAGCCCGCTGGCCTCGGAGAGCATGAACTGCTCGGCGCCTGATACCGGCAACATGGAGGTGCTGGAGCGCGTCGGCACCAAGGAGCAGAAGGAGAAGTGGCTGAAGCCGCTGATGAACGGCGAGATCCGCTCGGCCTATGTCATGACCGAGCCGAACGTCGCCTCCTCCGATGCCAAGAACATCTCGACGAGTGCAAAGCTCGTCGGCGACGAATGGGTCATCAACGGCGAGAAGTATTACATTTCCGGCGTCGGCGATCCCCGCTGCAAGATCCTCATCGTGATGGTGAAGACCAATCCGGATGCGGCGCCGAGCAAGCAGCAGTCGCAGATCCTGGTGCCGCGTGACACGCCCGGCGTCGAGGTGCTCGGCCCCATGTACGTGTTCGGCCAGGACCACGCGCCGCGCGGCCATATGCATATGCGCTTCAACAATGTGCGCGTGCCCAAGGAGAACATTCTGCTCGGCGAAGGCCGCGGCTTCGAGATCTCGCAGCTTCGGCTGGGCCCGGGCCGCATCCATCACTGCATGCGCACCATCGGCAAGGCGGAGAAGGCGCTCGATTTGATGGTGCAGCGTGGCCTCACCCGCGAAGCATTCGGCAAGAAGATCGCCCATCTCGGCGGCAACATGCAGATCATCGCGCAGGCGCGCTGCGAGATCGAGGCGATGCGGCTGATGGTGCTGAAGGCCGCCAAGGCCATGGACGTGCTCGGCAACAAGGAGGCCCGCGTCTGGGTCTCCATGGTCAAGGCCATGGTGCCGGAGCGAGCTTGCAAGATCATCGACCAGTCGATCCAGATGCACGGCGCCACCGGCATCTCGCACTGGACCCCGCTCGCCGAAATGTACCAGGATGTCCGCCATCTGCGCTTCGCGGATGGTCCGGACGAGGTGCACTGGATGGTGGTGGGACGCCACGAGTTGAGCATGGCGTGAGCGCTACCTCTTCCCGCTCGGGAAGAGCCGTGGGGTGGGCAAAGGTGCGCTCTTCGCGCGCCGTGCCCACCATCGTATCGCAAGAAGTGGTGGGCACGGTTCGCTTTGCCCACCCTACGACATCTGCGAATAGCTTCACGCAGGCTTCGCTGCCTCGATCTTGTCCTGCGTCCTGGTCTCGAAATCGCCGGCATCATGCCGCTCGTGGAGCTGGCTGGCGGGATCGCCGGAGACGCGGTTGACCATGCGGCCGCGCTTGACGGCCGGGCGCTTGGCGATCTGGTCGGTCCAGCGCTGCACGTGCTTGTAGTCCTGCACCGAGAGGAATTCGCCGGCGCCATAGACCAGCCCCTTGGCGAGCGCGCCGTACCAGGGCCATACCGCCATGTCGGCGATGGTGTATTCGCTGCCGGCGAGATATTCGTTGTCGGCGAGCCGGCGGTCGAGCACGTCGAGCTGGCGCTTGGTCTCCATTGCGAAACGGTCGATGGCATATTCGATCTTGGTCGGCGCGTAGGCGTAGAAATGGCCGAAGCCACCGCCGAGATAGGGCGCGCTGCCCATCTGCCAGAACAGCCACGACATCGCCTCGGTGCGGCTCTTGATGTCCTTCGGCAGGAACGCGCCGAACTTTTCCGCGAGGTAGAAGAGGATGGAGCCGGACTCGAACACCCGGATCGGCTCCGGGCCGGAGCGGTCCATCAGCGCCGGGATCTTGGAATTCGGATTGATGTCGACAAAACCGCTGCCGAACTGGTCGCCGTTGCTGATCTTGATGAGCCAGGCGTCGTACTCCGCGCCCATGTGGCCGAGCGCCAGAAGCTCCTCCAGCATGACCGTGACCTTCACCCCGTTCGGCGTCGCCAGCGAATAGAGCTGGAAGGGATGCTTGCCGACCGGCAGCTCCTTGTCATGGGTGGGACCGGCAATGGGACGGTTGATGCTGGCGAACTGTCCGCCGTTTTCCTTGTTCCAGGTCCAGACATTCGGCGGCACGTAGGCGGGGGCGTCGGTCATGAGAGGGCTCCGGCGAAAAAGATGCGCCTGCATTAATTAGCCCACGGACGGCCGATGGCAAGCCCTGCCGGCCCTGCGTCCGGCGCGGGCCTCGAGGCCGCGTCATGCATCCGACGTTGCCGAGGACGGGCATCACGAGAATCCGCATCTGTCGAGCCGGGCGTACGGCTTCGCGCAATACGGCGTGTGCACGCAAGATGCGCTGCCAAATCCGGATTGGCATTGCGCAAGACGATGGTCTAGCGTCGATGAGCCTTCGCTCAAGATTGCAATGACAGCAACGCGAGGCCGCCGGAGGGAACGATGAAATCGCCGATCTGCGACATGCTGGGCATCGATTTCCCCCTGCTCGCCTTCAGCCATTGCCGCGATGTCGTCGCCGCCGTCAGCCGCGCCGGCGGATTTGGCGTGTTAGGTGCGACCGTGCACACGCCGGATACGCTGGAGCGCGAGCTGAGATGGATCGACGATCACGTCGACGGCAAGCCCTACGGCATCGATGTGCTGATCCCCGAAAACATCTCGACTGCGGGCGAGAAGGACGTCACCTGGAAGAGCCTTGAAGCACGCGTGCCGCAGGCGCATCGCGACTACACACGCGATCTCCTGAAGGGATACGACATCGAACTCACGACCACCGAGGTCGCCGACAACCAGCCGCAGCCGTTCGATGGCAGGACCGCGTTGGAGCTGCTGGAGGTCTCGTTCAAGCACCCGATCCGCCTGATCGCCAATGCCTTGGGCGTGCCGCCGAAGGCCATGATCGAGATGGGCAGGAAGCACGGCGTGCCGGTCGCGGCGCTGGTCGGGGCCAAGGAGCACGCGCTGCGCCAGGTCGCGGCCGGCGTCGATATCCTCGTGGTCCAGGGCACCGAGGCCGGCGGCCATTGCGGCGAGGTCTCGACCATGGTGCTGGTGCCGGAGGTGATCAAGGCGATCAAGAATATCCGCGACGTGCCGGTGCTGGCGGCCGGCGGCATCATGACCGGACGGCAGATGGCGGCCTGCATGGCGATGGGCGCGGCCGGCGCCTGGACCGGCTCGGTGTGGCTTGCCACCGTCGAGGCCGAGACCACGGAGATCTTTCGCGAGAAGATGATCGCGGCATCGTCGCGCGATGCGGTGCGCTCGAAGGGCCGCACCGGAAAGCCGGCGCGGCAGCTTCGTTCGGTCTGGACCGACGCCTGGGACCGCGCAGCCGAGAGCCCCGGCGCATTGCCGATGCCGCTGCAAAGCATCGTCAGCCGCGACGCCTTCAAGGCGATCGACCGCGCGGCGGCGGGCGGCAACGCGAAGGCCCGCGATCTCGTCAGCTATTTCGTCGGCCAGGGCGTCGGGCTGATCGACAGCGTGAAATCGGCCGGCGCGGTGGTGCAGGAATTCAAGGAAGATTTTGCCGAAGCCGTCGAGCACATGAATGCGCTGGTGGCGGAGTGATTGCCACGCACCGTCATTGCGAGCGCAGCGAAGCAATCCAGACTACCATCGCGGGAAAACCCTGGATTGCTTCGCTGCGTTCGCAATGACGAAACAACTGACACATCGTGAATTGAAGCATGACAGATAAGAAACATACCCCCGAAGACCGCATCCCCGTCATCGTCGGCGTCGGCGAGATTATCGACCGTCCCAAGGAGATCACCGATGGCCTCGAGCCGCTCGACCTGCTCGAACAGGCCTTGCTGCGCGCGGAAGCTGATGCCGGCGCAAGGCTGCTCGGCGAGGTGCAATCGCTCGACGTCGTCAACTTCCTGAGCTGGCGCTATCGCGATCCGGAAAAGCTGCTGGCGCAACGGCTCGGCATCTCGCCTTCGCATTGCTCTTACGGCCCGGTCGGCGGCGAGAGCCCGATCCGCTACATCCACGAGGCAGCAAAGCGCATCGCGCGGGGTGAATGCAGTGTTGCCGCAGTTTGCGGCGCGGAGGCACAGTCGACAGCGACCAAGGCGGAGCGCGCCGGCGCGAAGCTGCCATGGACGCCGTTCGCCCATGACGTCGAGGAGCCGAAACGCGGCGCGGCGTTTCAGAAACCCTTGGCCGTGAAGCTCGGCGTGTTCCGACCCGTGACGGTCTATCCGTTCTATGAAGCGGCATCGTCCGCCCATTGGGGCCAGACACCGCGCGAGGCGATGGCAGAGTCGGGTACACTCTGGTCACGCTATTCCGAGGCCGCTGCGCAAAATCCCAACGCCTGGCTGAAGCGGCGCTATACGCCCGACGAAATCACGACGCCGACGGCGGACAACCGCCTGATCGCCTGGCCCTACAACAAGCTGATGGTTGCCAACCCGAGCGTCAACATGGGCGGCGCGCTGCTGCTCACCAGCCTCACCAAGGCGCGTGCGGCAGGCATCGCCGAGGACAAGCTGGTCTATCCACTCGGCGGCGCCTCGGCGGAAGAACCGCGCGACTATCTCCTCCGCGACCAGTTTTACGAGAGCCATCCGCAGAACGCCGTCTTGAAGGCCGTGATGGATCTCGCCGGCGGCGACGGCAAGAAATTCGATGCGATAGAGCTCTATAGCTGCTTCCCGTGCGTGCCCAAGATGGCGCGGCGGACGCTGGGCCTGGGTGCGGACGTGAAGCCGACCGTAACAGGCGGCCTCACCTTCTTCGGTGCGCCGCTCAACACCTACATGACCCATGCCGCCTGCGCGATGGTGCGGCGTGTGCGCGACGGCGCAACGCTCGGCCTGCTCTACGGCCAGGGCGGCTTCGTCACCAAGCATCATGCGCTGGTGGTATCGAAGGCGGCGCCGCGTGAAGCATTGGCACAGGAGACGAGCGTGCAGGCGGCGGCAGACAGCAACAAGCGCGCGGTGCCGGAGTTCGTCACGGCGGCCTCAGGCAAGGGCAAGGTCGAGAGCTTTACGGTGCTCTACGGCCGGAGCGGCGATGTCGAGCATGGCGTGGTGATGCTGCGGACCGAAGATGACAGGCGCACACTGGCGCGAATTCCCGCGAGCGATACCGCGACACTGGCGCATCTGCTCGACTTGAACAGGACGCCGGTGGGTTCGCTGGGCGAGATCGCGATGGCTGCGGATGGCGTGCCGGAGTGGCGGGTGGCGTAGCTCTCGTAGGGTGGGCAAAGGCGCTCTTGAGCCGTGCCCACCAATCTTTTTAGGACCGCAGAGAGATGGTGGGCACGCTTCGCTTTGCCCACCCTACGAAATCGAAGCTACCCCTTCGGAGCCTGCTTCTCCGACGCGGTCGCCGGCTTGCCCTTGGCGCCGGTGACGCGGACCTGGTCGCCGTCGGAAAGGCCGTCCGGTGGTGCCGTGATGACGCGGTCATCCGCTGCAATTCCCGAGGCGAGCTCGATTTCCTTACCAAGATCGCGCGCGATGGTCACCGGCTTGAACAGCACCTTGTCGTCCGGACCGACGGTTGCGACGCGCAGGCCGCTGCCGTTGAAGATCAGCGCGCTGGCGGGAATGCTGAGCGGCGCGGTGTCGCGCTGCAGGCTGAGCTTCACGCTGGCGTAGCCGCCGGGCATCAGCTCGCCTGAGGAATTATCGAGACCGAGTTGCATGCGTGTCGTGCCGGAGGCGACGTCAACCGCCTGTGAGGAAGCCTCCACCGTCGCCTGGAAGGTCCGGTTCGGATACTCCGGCAGCACGATGGCGGCCTTGGCGCCGATCTTGATCGCGGGCACGTAGTTCTGGGGCACGTTGATATAGACGCGCAGCTTGGTGATGTCGGAGACCACGAACATCGCCGGGCCCGAGCCGCCGCCTGAATTGATCAGCGCACCGACGTCAGTGTCTCGCGCCGTGACAACACCGTCAAACGGAGCGGTGATCTTCTTGTAACCGGCCAGCGCCTCGAGGCGCTCGACATTGGCCTGGCCCGAGCGAACCGCCGCGTTCTTGTTGGAGAGATCGGCGGTACGCTCGTCGATCTCCTGCGCGGAGACGAAATTGGAGGCGACCAGCGTCTTGCGGCGGTTGAGGGTGGCTTCCGACAGCCTGGCGCTGGACTGCTGGCTGGCGAGGTCGGCGCGGGCCTGAAGCAGTTGCTGGTCGAGGTCGGGCGCCTCGATCTCTGCGATCACCTGACCGGCCTTCACCCGCGCACCGATATCGGCGCTCCAGCTTTTGAGATAGCCGGGAACGCGGGCGAAGATCGGCGCGCGATAATAGGCTTCGAGACGGCCCGGCAAGTCGATGGTCGAATTGGGAGCCTTGGCATTGGGCAGCGTCACCGCGACGCTGGGAACGGCCTGGTCATCGGTCCATGCCTTCAGCCTGGAGCCCTGCTCCTCGCGGGCACGGATGCCGGTGCCCACGACCAGCCCCGCCGCGATCAGCGCCACCACGCCGAAAAGGCCCAGTTTCCGGTGCGACACCGGCGAGCGGGGTTCAGTGGGCGACATGCGGGGTCTCCAAGGAGGCGGCGGATTTGGCGCCTTGCTTCTTGTGTACCATGCTGAACACCACGGGAACAAACATCAGCGTGGCGAAGGTTGCAAAGATCAGGCCGCCGATCACGGCGCGGCCGAGCGGCGCATTCTGCTCGCCGCCCTCGCCGAGCCCCAAGGCCATGGGCGCCATGCCGATGATCATGGCGAGCGCGGTCATCAGCACCGGGCGGAACCGGACGAAGCCGGCTTCCAGCGCCGCGGCGATGGGATCGCCGAGCTCCTCGTAGCGCTCGCGCGCGAACGAGATCACGAGCACGCTGTTGGCGGTGGCAACGCCCATGCACATGATGGCGCCGGTCAGCGCCGGTACCGACAGCGTCGTCTCCGTGGCGAACAGCATCCAGACGATGCCGGCGAGCGCGGCAGGCAGCGCGGTGATGATCACGAACGGATCGGACCAGGACTGGAAGTTCACGACGATCAGGAAATAGATCAGGACGACCGCCCCGAGCAGGCCGAACAACAAGCCGGTGAAGGCGCTGTTCATGGTCTGCACCTGGCCGAGCAGCACCACGGAAGAGCCTTTCGGCACCTCCTTGGCGGTGTCGGCGATCACTTGGCGGATGTCGGTCGCGACCGCACCGAGATCGCGGCCCGAGGTCGTGGCGAAAATCTGCACCATCGACTGGATGTCGTATTGCGAGACCACCGCGCTCGAGGTCGAGCGCTTGATGTCGGCGATGCCGCCGAGGATCGGCGACTGCGAATTGCCGGCGGCCGTGATCGGCAACGTCTGAAGCGCGCTGAGCGAATCCATCTGATATTGCGGCGTCTGCATCACGATCGAATAGGACACGCCATTATCCGGATTAAGGTAGTAGGTCGGCGCCACCTGCGATGAGCCGGCAAGATTGACCACGAGACTGTTGGTGACGTCGCGCTCGGTCAGGCCGACATATTGCGCGCGGGTGCGGTCGACATCGATGTTGAAGGTCGGATTGTTCGGCGACTGCTGGATGCGCGCATCGGCGACGCCGGGAATCCTGCGGACCTTGGCCAGCAGATTGTTGGCATACGCGAAGTTGGCGCTGAGATTGGCGCCGCGGATCTGCAGGTCGATCGGCGCCGGCGCGCCGAAGTTCAGGATCTGGCTGACGATGTCGGCTGGCAGGAAGGCGAAGCTGACGCCGGGGAACAGCCGCGGCAGTTGCTCACGCAGTACGCGCACATGCTCCTCGGTCGGCTTGTGGCCTTCCTTTAGCTTGATCTGGATGTCGCCATCCTGCGGGCCGATCACGCCGGTGTTGTTGTAGGTCATGTTGATGCCGGAGATCGGCATGCCGATGTTGTCGGTCAGCGTTTCGATCTCGCCCGGGATCAGCTTGCGGATCGCCTTCTGCACGTCGGCGAGCTGGTTCGCGGTCTCCTCCACGCGGGTGCCGACCTGGGTGCGGACGTGCATCAGGATGTTGCCGGCATCCACCGCGGGGAAGAAGTTGCGCCCGAGGAACGGCACCAGCGCGAAGGACGCGCCGACCACGCAGAGGAAGCCGATCACGAACACCGGACGGTGCGCGAGCGCGAGCCCGAGGAAACTGTGGTAGCCGCCGCGAATACGCTCGAAGCGAGCCTCGAAACCGCGCTGGAACCACACCAGGGGATTGCGCGACTTCGGCGGACCGTCCTCGTGATGGACATGTGCCTGCAACAGATAGTTCGCCATGGTCGGCACCAACGTACGCGACAGCAGGAACGACCAGATCATCGCGAACATCACCGCTTCCGCCATCGGCACGAACAGGAAGCGCGCCACGCCGGTGAGGAAGAACATCGGCACGAACACGATGCAGATGCAGAGCAGCGAGACGAAGGCCGGCGTCACGATCTGGTTGGCGCCGTCGAGGATCGACTGCTCGACCGGCTTGCCCTGCTCCAGATGATAATTGATGTTCTCGATCGTGACGGTGGCGTCGTCGACGAGGATGCCGACCGCGAGAGCCAGGCCGCCGAGCGTCATGATGTTCAGCGTCTCGCCGATCGCCGACAGCATGATGATGGCGCCGAGCACGGAGAGCGGGATCGAGACCGCGATGATGACGGTCGAGCGCCAGCTGCCGAGGAACAGCAGGATCATGATGCTGGTGAGCAGCGCCGCGATCACGCCTTCGAACGCGACGCCTTCGATGGCGCCGCGGACGAACACCGACTGATCACCGATGAAGCCGATCTTGAGCCCGTCCGGCAGCTGATCCTTGACGTCGATCACCTTCTGCTTGATGCCCGCGATGATGTCGAGCGTCGAGGTCGCGCCCGCCTTCAGCACCATCATGAGCACCGAGCGGTTGCCGTCGACGTGGACGATGTTGGTCTGCGGCGGGTTGCCGTCGCGCACGGTCGCGACGTCGCGCACATAGACCATCGCGCCATTGACGGTCTTGATCGGCAGATTGCCGAGCTCGTCGATCTTCAGCGGCGAGTTGTTGAGCTGAATGATGTATTCGAACTGCCCGATCTTCTGGGTGCCGACCGGCGTGATCAGGTTCTGGGCCGCGAGCGCGTTGGCGACGTCCTGGCCGGACAGGCCCCTCGCCTGGAGCGCGGTCGGGTCGAGGTCGATCTGGACCTGGCGCTGCTTGCCGCCAAACGGGTACGGGATAGCTGCGCCAGGCACGGTGACCAGCGGCGTTCGCAGCTGGTTGATGCCGATATCGGCGAGGTTCTGCTCGGTCAGCCCGTCGCCCGACAGCGCCACCTGGACGATCGGCACGGTGGAGGCGGAGTAGTTCAGGATCAGAGGCGGCGTCGCGCCCGGCGGCATCTGCTTGATCAGCGTCTGCGAGATCGCGGTGACCTGCGCATTGGCGGTGCGGATATCGACGTTCGGCTGGAAGAATATCTTGATGATGCCAAAGCCGTTATAGGAATTGGCGGTGATGTGCTCGATGTCGTTGACCGTCGTCGTCAGTGCGCGCTGGAACGGCGTGGTGATGCGGCCCGACATCTGGTCGGGCGGCAGGCCGGTGTATTGCCAGACCACCCCGATCACGGGGATGCGGATGTCCGGAAAGATGTCGGTCGGCGTCCGCAGCGCCGCCAGCGGTCCGATGATCAGAAGCAGGAGCGCGAGCACGACAAACGTGTAGGGCCGGCTCAGGGCAATACGGACCAGAGCAATCATTCGTTGGGCAATTCCAGATCAGGGACAGGAAACACCGCCCCCGCGGGTTCCTCGGCTGATTTACCTGAAGACCGCACAAATGGCCAACGACGCTGCGTCACGTGCGGTAACTTCCCTGCTATCGCAGTGCGAAATCGCATTCCAGATATGCAGCTCATGCCCGAAAGATGACAGAAGCTGCTGTCCCCCGCGTAAAAAGCGGCGCCCGAGGACGCCGCTTTCAGGAATTTCGTGCCTGCCGGCCTAGGCCGCGCGGACGTTGGTCAGGAACTTGCTGACTTCGGTCTTGAGCCGGTTCGAGTCGTTCGACAGCATCTGCGCCGCCGACAGCACCTGCGAGGAGGCCGTGCCGGTCTCGGTCGCGCCGCGCTGCACGTCGGTGATGTTGGAGGAGACCTGCTGGGTGCCCTGCGCCGCCTGCTGGACGTTGCGGGCGATCTCCTGGGTCGCCGCGCCCTGCTCTTCCACGGCCGCCGCGATCGCCGACGAGATCTCCGACAGACGCTCGATGGTCGACGAGATCTCCTTGATGGCGCCGACCGAGTCGTTGGTCGCCGCCTGGATGCCGGAAATCTGCTGGCCGATCTCACCGGTCGCCTTCGCGGTCTGCTCGGCGAGCGCCTTCACCTCGGAGGCGACGACCGCAAAGCCGCGGCCCGCTTCGCCGGCGCGCGCGGCTTCGATGGTCGCGTTCAGCGCCAACAGGTTGGTCTGGCCTGCGATGGTGTTGATCAGCTCGACGACGTCGCCGATGCGCGAGGCTGCCTTGGAGAGCTCGCTGACGCGTTCGGTGGTGGTGCGCGCCTGGCCGACGGCGTCGCCCGCCATCCGCGCAGATTCCTGCACCTGACGGCTGATCTCGCCGACCGATGAGGCCATCTCCTCGGTGGCCGAGGCCACCGACTGCACGTTGGTCGAGGCCTCCTCCGACGCTCCGGCAACCGTGGTCGCCAGCCGCTGGGAGCGGTCGGCGGTCGAGGTCAGCGTCGAGGCGGAGGCCTCCAACTGGGTCGAGGCCGACGACACGGTCTGAACGATCTCGCCGATCATCGTTTCGAATTCGCGGGTGATGTTGTCGACGCGGCGGCCGCGCTCGATCTTGGCTTCGGCATCGGCGGCGGCAGCCTCGTCGGCGGCCTTCTTGGCGATCAGCGCTTCCTTGAAGATCTGGAGCACGTCGGCCATGGCGCCGATCTCGGTCTTCTCACCGCGATGCGGGACTTCGGCGGAAAGTTCGCCCTTACCGAGTGCCTGCATCGGCTCGATGATCGAGTTGATACCGCTGGAGACGTCCCGGACGAGGTAGAAGCCGACGGCGATCCCGATGATCACGGCGGCGCCAAGAATGATCGAAACCAACATGAAAGCGAAGGAATAGCTGTCAGCGGCATCCTGCGCGGCCTGGTCGCCACCCTTGGTGTTGAGCTCGATGTCCTTGCGCAGGACCTCGTCGGCCTGAAGCCCGATCTTGTTGACCGTCTTGGTGTTCAGCTCATGCGCCTCGTGCGGGACCTTGCCGGCCTCCTTGCGAGACAGCGCCATGACCTCCTGCGTGCCCTTCTTGTACTCGTCCCAGAGCTTGGACCATTCACCGTAGAGTGCCCGCTCTTCAGGCGAGGTGATCATGTCTTCGTAAGTTTTGCGAAACTTGGTGTTGGCCTCGACCACGGTCGCGAGCGTCTTCTCTGCCGCGAGTTTCTCGTCCAGCGTTTCCGACAGCATATGCTCCCGGATCACATTGCGGTAGGTGATCACGCCGGCCCGGAGATCCCCGAGCACGCGCACGCTGGGCATCCAGCTCGTGGTGATGTCGACGGTGTTGGCATTCATCGACCGCATCTTCATGACGGCGAGCAGGCCCATGCCGGCCATCGCGACCAGCAGGAACGCCACGACACTGATGATCTTGGCGCGGATGGAAATAGTGGCGAGCATATGGAGTCTCTTTGTGCTGGCGCGGCGGCGCGTCCGGAAGCTTTACGAATCAACCTAAGGGAGCAGCACCGACATCCAACACCAGAGCACCTGAGCGGACGTTAACGACGACTCCGTACGAGTACGGAAGCCTGAAACAAGTGAACACGACGCTAAAAATGCCCTGCGCTCAGCGCATGAGCCCAAGCGCGTCGGAGAAAAACTCCGGCCCGCCGAAGTTTCCGGACTTCAAGGCGAGCAGCATGTCGCCCTTTTCAGCACCGACTGCACGCAGCACCGGGACGCCGGCTGCGATCTCCACCCCCACGAGAAATCCGGGAATCTTCAGCCGGTCGACCACGGCGCCGGATGTTTCCCCGCCGGCAACGACCAGGCGCTTGACGCCGGCCCGCACCAGACCCTCGGCAATGTCGGCTATCGCCTGTTCGATGGCGTGACCGGCCGCGTCGCGGCCATGGCGCGCCTGGAGCGCGGCGACCTGATCCGGCGTCGAGCTCGATGCGATCAGGACCGGACCGTCCGCCAGTCGCGGCTTCGCCCAGGCCAGTGCGCGCTGCGCCTCGTCCTCGCCCGTAGTAATACGGTCCGGATCGAGATGCAGCACCGGCATGACACGCTCGGCATTGGCGATCTGCTGAAGCGTCGCCTGCGAGCAGCTTCCGGCCAGGCACGCCGCCGGTCCGCCGACCGCTGCCCCCGCCGCCTCGCTGCTCGCCGCGGTCGATGTGACCTTGCCTGTAGACACCAGCGCCCGCGCCAGCCCAAGGCCCATGCCGGAGGCGCCGACCGACAACCGATGCTGGGCAGCGACGAGGCCGATGGTTTCGAGGTCGCGATCGAACACGGCGTCGATGATCGCCGCGCCAATGCCCTTGCCGGCGAGTTCGGACAGCCGCGCCCGCACGGCATCCGCGCCGCGCGTGACGGTGGCGAGGTCGACGAGGCCGATTTGCGTCTTGCTCTGGCGCGCCAGCACGCGCACCAGGTTGGAATCGTGCATCGGGTTGAGCGGATGGTCCTTCAGCGGGCTCTCGTTCAGCGGCACGGCGCCGACGAACAGATTGCCCTGGTAGACGGTGCGGCCGGTCTCCGGAAAGGCCGGCGTCAGCAGCACGGCCGCCTCGCCGCAATCGGCGCGCAGCGCGTCCATCACCGGGCCGATATTGCCCGCATCGGTGGAATCGAAGGTCGAGCAGATCTTGAACAGCACGTGGCTTGCGCCGCGGCCGCGCAGCCACGTCTCGGCCGCGCGCGAGCGCGACACGGCAAGGCCGGCCTCGATCGAACGGCTCTTCAAGGACACCACGACCGCGTCGACCTCGGGCAGCGCGAGATCGTCCGCGGGCACGCCGATGGTCTGCACGGTGCGCAGGCCGGCGCGCGTCAGCGTGTTGGCGAGGTCGGAGGCGCCGGTGTAGTCGTCGGCAATGCAGCCAAGGGATATTTTCGCTGCAACTGTCACGGCTTCACTCCCGCATAAGGCTTGAACCAGGCAAGGCCGTCGGTGGTCTTGCCGCGCGGATTATATTCGCAGCCGACGAAGCCGGCATAACCGAGCCGGTCGAGTTCGTCGAACAGGAACGGATAGTTCAGCTCCTCGCCATCAGGCTCGTTGCGCGAGGGGATGCTGGCGATCTGGATGTGGCCGATGACCGGCATCATCTCACGCAGCCGCATCGTGACGTCGCCATGGATGATCTGGCAGTGATAGATGTCGAACTGGAGTTTCAGGTTCGGAAGCCGCAGCTCCTGGATCAGGTCGCGCGCGAATCCGAAATCGTTGAGGAAATAGCCGGGCACGTTGCGTGCATTGATCGGCTCGAGCACGATGTCGATGCCGTGCGGCGCAAAGAACTCGGCGGCCCACGCCACCGATTTGTAGAACGCCTCGATCGCGACGCGCTCGCCACGGTTGGCGATGCCCGCCATCAAATGCAGCCGCTTGACGCCGGTCGCCTTGGCGTAGGGCAGCGCGGTCTCCAGGCTCGCCTTGAGCTCGGGGAATCGCGACGGGAGTGCCGCAAAGCCCTTCTCGCCGGCATTCCAATCGCCCGGCGGCAGGTTGAACAGCGCCTGAGTCAAGCCGTTGCGCTTGAGCCGCTCGCCGACCGCCTCGGCCGGATGTTCATAGGGAAAGAGAAACTCGACGGCGGTGAAGCCGGCTGCCGCAGCGGCATCGAAGCGGTCGAGGAACGGCACCTCGGTGAACATCATCGAGAGATTGGCGGCAAAACGGGGCATCGGAATCCTCTTATCCTTACTTGTCGCCGGGCAGTTTCACGCCGGTGACCCGCGCATACATCCGCGCCACCGACGCATCATCATCGCGGCCCATGCCGGCGGCTGCCGTCATCAAGAACATCTGAAGTGCTGCGGCGGAGACCGGAACCGGGAATCTGGCACTGCGCGCCATGTCCTGGATGATGCCGAGGTCCTTGACGAAGATCTCGACCGCACTGCGCGGCGTGTAATCGCCGTCGAGCACGTGCGGCATGCGGTTCTCGAACATCCAGGAGTTTCCGGCGGACGCCGTGATCACCTCATAAACCTTGCGGATATCGAGCCCCTGCTTGGCCGCGAACGCGATCGCCTCGCTGGCGGCGGCGATATGCACGCCGGCGAGCAACTGGTTGATCATCTTGAAGGCGGCGCCCTGGCCTGCGGCATCGCCAAGTTCGTAGAGCTTTGCGGCCATGGCATCGAGCGCGGGCCGCGCTTTCTCAAACGCAGCCGGACTGCCGGAGGCGAGGATCGTCAGCTCGCCCTGCGCTGCGCGCTGCGCCCCGCCGGAGATCGGTGCATCCAGATAGTGCCGGCCGGTCGCCTCCAACTGCTTGGCGAGACGCCGCGCCACGTCGGGATCCATGGTCGCCGACGACAGGAAGACGCTGTCCTTGGCCATGGTTTCCGCGACGCCATCCTTGCCGAACAGGATCGTCTCGGTCTGCGCGGCATTGACGACGACGCTGACGACGATGTCGGCGCCCTTGGCAGCCTCAGCCGGCGCCTTGGCGCCCGCGCCGCCCTCCGTCACGAAGCGCGCGACCGCCTCAGCCGAGACGTCGCAGCCGGTGACGACATGACCGGCGCGCTTCAGCGAGGTCGCCATGCCAAACCCCATCGAGCCGAGCCCGATGACGGCGATGCGCTGATTCTGTGACGTGGAGGCGGACATGCAACTGATCCTTGCGACGTTTCCCGGAGGGCCACCCTTTGCGGCAGCTTGCCAACCGAATAACACGGCTTGGCCGCGCTGCCAAAGCGTGAGACAAACGGACATGACGGCCATGAGCAACGAGACATTGCTGCGCGAAGACATTTGCCGCTTCGGACGGTCCCTGTTCGAGCGTGGGCTGACGCCCGGCTCCTCCGGCAATATCAGCGTCAGGCTGGACGGCGGCGGCTGGCTGGTGACGCCGACCAATGCCTCGCTCGGCTTCCTCGATCCCGCAAAACTGTCGCGGCTGGACGATCAGGGCCGACTGGTTTCGGGCGATGCGCCGACCAAGGAAGTTCCGCTGCACAATGCACTCTATGCCACGCGCGGGAGCGCAAGGGCGATCGTGCATCTGCACTCCACTCATTCGGTTGCGCTGTCGATGCTGCCGGAGATCGACCCGCGCGCCGCGCTGCCGCCGATGACGGCCTATTATCTGATGAAATGCGGCGCCACCGCGCTCGTGCCCTATTACCGCCCCGGCGATCCCGCGGTCGCGGATGCGATCAGGGGGCTGGCGGGAAAATACTCATCCGTGCTGCTCGCCAATCACGGCCCGGTCGTCGCCGGCGATACGCTGGAAGCAGCGGTGTTCGCGACCGAGGAGTTGGAGGAGACGGCGAAGCTGTATCTACTGCTGCGCGGGATGAACCCGCGGTATTTGTCGCCCGAGCAGGTGACGGATCTGGTGAAGGTGTTTGGGGTGGCGCTGCCGGAGCATGGGCACGAGGAATGACCGATCCAGCACGGCCTACACCAAGTGAGATAGTGGCGGCGGCCCGCGTTCTCCACGAAATTGGCTTACACCATCACTGGTGGTCTCCCTATACGAAGACATACGATGAACTGACCGCAATTGATCCGATCGGAAAGGATGAGTTCGACGCAATCGTCGAAGCGGTGTTGCTGGCCGCGGCTCAAGCAAGGCATGGTCCGCAATCGTAGCCCGCATGAGCGAAGCGACATGCGGGACCACTTGCCCCGGATATCGCTTCGCTCATCCGGGCTACGGCAGTGTGCTTGTAGCTACAGCCCCAGATAGGCCTTGCGCACGTCGGGATTGCCCTTGATCTCGCTTGCCGCGCCCTGCATCAGCACGCGGCCGGTCTGCAGGATATAGGCGCGGTCGGCGATCTCGAGACACTCCGCCATGCGTTGCTCCACGATCAGCACGGTCATGCCGGCATCGCGGATGCGCTTCACAGCCTGGAAGATCTCGTCGACGAGCTTCGGCATGATGCCCTGCGAGGGCTCGTCCAGCATCAACAGCCGCGGGCGCGTCATCAGCGCGCGGCCGATCGCGAGCATCTGCTGCTCGCCGCCGGATAGCGTCTCGGCCCGCTGCTCGAGGCGCTCGGAGAGGCGCGGAAAGAGCTGGAACACGAGATCGAGCGGGCTCTCGCGATCGGCCTCGCCGCGATAGAGATAGCTGCCGAGGCGCAGATTGTCGCGCACGGAGAGGCGCGGAAACAGGCGGCGGTTCTCCGGCACATAGGCGATGCCGGTCGCCGTGATGTGGTGCTGCGCCATGCCGTCGAGGCGCTTGCCGTCGAACGTCACCGTGCCCGATCGCGGGCGCTCGGCGCCGGCGATGGATTTCAGCAGCGTCGACTTGCCCGCGCCGTTGGCGCCGGCGACGCAGACGATCTCGCCCTTGGCGACTTCGATGCTGACCCCGGAGATCGCGACCAGGCCCTGATAGGCGGTCGTGACTTCACGCACCGACAGCATGACGATCTCCCAGATATGCGCTGATCACCTTGGGATCGCGAACGATTTCAGTGGGCTTGCCCTCGACCAGCACCTTGCCGAGGTCGAGCACGATGGCGCGATCGACCAGCGGCATCACGATCTCCATGACGTGCTCGACCATCAGCACGGTGATGCCGGCGTCACGCACCTTGCGCACCAGGGCGACGCCGGTCTGCGCCTCGGTCGGCGTAAGACCAGTGAGGACTTCGTCGAGCAGCAGCAATTTCGGTTCTGTTGCAAGCGCGCGCGCGACTTCAAGGCGGCGCTTTTCGGCCGGCACGAGGTCGCTCGCGAGCACGTTGGCGCGCGCGGCAAGGCCGGTAAATTCGAGCACCTCATGAGCCTTGCGGCGTGCCTCGCGCATTACGGTGTTGCGCACGAGAGCGCCGACGATGACGTTGTCGATAACGGTCATGGTCTCGAAGCTCTTGACGACCTGGAAGGTGCGACCGACGCCGCGCTGGCAGCGCTCGGCGGCCGGCATGCTGGTGACATCCTCGCCGTCGAACCAGATCGAGCCTTGCGTCGGCGGCAGCACGCCGGCGATGAGATTGAACAGCGTCGACTTGCCGGCTCCATTCGGGCCGATCAGGCCGACGATCTCGCCGCGGCCGACCGAGATCGAGACGTCGCTGTTGGCGACGAGGCCGCCGAAGCGCTGCCAGACGCCGCGGGTTTCAAGCAGCGGGGTCATCGCGTGGCTCCCTTCCGCTTCGCACGAGAGAACAGGCTCACCAGACCCTGTGGCAGGGCGAGCGAAATCAGCACGATCAGCGTGCCGTAGACGATGAGATCGACGCCGCGGCCGGAGCCGCCGATATAGGAGCGCGTCAGCTCCGTCATCGGGATCAGGATGGCCGCTCCTAACACGGGCCCCCAGAGGGTGCCGATGCCGCCGAGCACGGCCGGCAACGCCATCAGCAGCGAGAACTGGAAGCCCATGACGCTTTCAGGATCGATATAGGCGAGAAACTGCGCGTAGAAGGCGCCGCCGATGGCAACGAGGAAAGCGGAGACGGCAGCCGCGCCCATCTTGGAGTTGAACACGACGACGCCGAGGCTCTCGGCCGCTTCCGGATTGTCCTTCACCGCGCGCCACCAGAAGCCCCATTTGGAGTCCTCCAACCACCAGGTGACGAACCAGGCGAGGCTGCATAGCACCAGTGCGAAATAGAAGTACGGCAGCTTGCTGCGCATGAACTGGAACTTCAGCCAGCTGTCGCCGCGCACCGGAATGGTGATTCCCATCGCGGCCCCCGCCCATTCCCAGTTCTGGAACAGCAGCAGCCCGATCTCGGCGATAACGATGGTCGCGATCACGAAGTAATGGCCGCGCAGGCGGAAGAAGGGATAGCCGAGCCCCATCGCGATCGCGGCCGCGACTGCGCCGCCGGCGAGCATGCCGAACCATGGCAGCACGCCGAATTTGGTGAACAGCAGCTCGGTCGTGTAGGCGCCGATGCCGAAATAGAGCGCGTGTCCCAGCGAGATCTGCCCGCAATAGCCGGAGAGAATATTCCAGCTCTGCGACAGCGCCGCATACATCAAGGTCAGGATCAGGATGTTCTGGACGTAGACGTCCTTGATGAGCAGCGGCGCGAGCGCCGCCAGGGCGGTCAACACCGCGGCGATGATGAGGTCGCGGCGGCGCCGCGCGGCAAAATCCTTGTCCATCACATCGATCCGAACAGGCCGCGCGGCCGGATGAAGACGACCAGCAGGTAGACGGCGTAAATGCCGACCGATTTCAGCGACGGCGGCAGCACCAGCGCGGTGGTTGCCTCGACGAGGCCGACGATGATCCCGCCGGCGAAAGCGCCGAACACGCTGCCGAAGCCGCCGAGCGCGACCGTGACGTAGGCGATCAGCGCAAAGGACGCGCCGACGTCGGGATAAATATAGAAGAAGCTTGCCATGATCGCTCCGGCGAGGCCTACCAGCGCGGCACCAAGCCCCCAGCCGAGTGCGAACACGCGGTTCTTGTCGATGCCGACGAGGGCCACCGCGCCGGGATCTTCACGGGTGGCCTCCAGCGCGCGACCGAAATCGGTGCGATGGATGAAGAAGTAGAGGCCGGCAAAGGCCAGGATCGAAACCAGCGCACCCATGAGCTGCGGCTCCGGCAGGAAGACGCCGGCGATCGAGATCGTCTTGCCGCCGAGCCAGGACTGCGGAACGCTGCGATAGTCAGGCGTGAAGAAGAATTGCGCGAGGCCGCGCATCACGATGGCGAGGCCAAAGGTGGAGAATATCTGCACCATGCCGGCATTGGCCTTGGCCCGCATGGCGAAGCGTACGATCAACAAATAGACGACCGCTCCGAATACGAACAGCGCGGCGGCCACCAGCGGCGCCGACAGCAAGGGATCGATGGCGAAGAACGTGAACAGGAAGAAGCTCACATACATCGCGATCATCAGGAACTCACCATGGGCGAAGTTCACGACGTCCATCAGGCCGAAGATCAACGCGAGGCCGACGGCGATCAGTCCGTAGAGCAGGCCCATGAGAAGGCCGCTCGCGAGACTTTGGATAATTGTTTGGGCTGTCACCGGTGGTCCCCCGCTCGAAATAACATCGTTTACTCCGTCATTGCGAGCGAAGCGAAGCAATCCAGAATCTCGTTGCGGAGACAGTCTGGATTGCTTCGTCGCTTCGCTCCTCGCAATGACGAGGCTCTTGCGACGATCTCGATTGCTCGCCTGCTTCCCCGCTTACTTCATCGGCCAGACCGCTTCGGCGATCGCGGCCTGCGGCGGGAAGATGGTGACGAACTTGCCGCCGACATATTGCAGCAGCACAGGGTCAGCGTCGTTGTTCTGGCCCATCTCGTCGAACTTGACGCGCTTCCAGGGCATGATGGTCTGCTCACCCGGGATGTCGGTGGCGGCCAGCGCGTCGCGGATCTTCTCGCCGTCGGTCGACTTGGCGCGGCTAATGGCGTCGGCGAGGATGATCAGGCCCATGAACTGACGCGAGGTGAGATCGTTGAAATCCTTGCCCGACCGCGTCTTGAACATATCGTTGATCTTGCCGACCATCGGGCGCTTCTGTGCGAGATCGAGCGAGAAGGTGCCGCGCGAGATCACGCCTTCGAGCTTGTCGCCGACGGCGTCGTAGAGCGCCTTCTCGGAGAAGCCGGCGTCCTGCGCCACGATCGCGTTCGGCTTGTAACCGAGCTCGCCCATGGTCTTCACCAGCAGGATGCCATCGGTGGTGTAGCTCGAGGGCATCAGCACGTCGGCGTTCGCGCTCTTGAGCTGCTGCACCTCGGCCGAGAGCGAGGGCGAGTTGGCGCGATACTTGATGTCGGAAACGATCTTGTAGCCGCGCTCGCCGGCGATCTTGGCCTGGGCATTACCGGAATCGGTGCCGAAGATGGTGTCCTCGTGGAACAGCGACAGCGTCTCGATCTTGGTGCCCTTCTTCTTCAACGCATCGAAGAAGTCGAACATGGCGGCCGAGTACATCTCGTCATGCGGCGCGGCGCGGAAGTAATATTTCAGGCCGCGACGGTGCAGGCTCGGCGAGGAGTTGTCGGCGGAGACGAACGGGATCTGATAGCGCTCGCAGATCTGGCTGACGGTGACGGCGACCGCGCTCTGATAGGTGCCGATGATGGCGGAGACCTTCTCCTGCGTGATCAGGCGCTCGGCCTCGGCGCGGCCCTTCTGCGGATCGGCCTGGTGGTCGGCGAACACGAGGCGGACCTTTGCGCCGCCGAGACCCGGCAAGCCCTCGCCCTTCGCCAGCGGCAGGTCGAAATCGGTGTCCTTGTTGATGACCTCGAGCGCGGTCTCATAGGCCTTCTGCGCGTCGACGCCCTGCTGCGCGCTGCCGCCGGAGAACGGATAGATCACGCCGATCACGACTTCCGAAGTCTGTGCGCGGGCGGCCAGCGGCACCAGCGCGGCCGTAGCGGTGGCTCCCAACAATACGTCGCGGCGAGTGATCGTCATGGCAAAGTCCCCTGTTACTGAATTTCGGCTGATCGAATGAAGCGATTGATGGATGCGGTAAAGCTCGAAGAAGCAGCAAACGCTGCCCACTAAATCACGGCCATGGTCCTGTTCTTGAGATCCGTCACCAGCATCAGGCCGGGCGAATGCGTGATCGCGAACGGCAGCTTGGCAGCGTTGATGATCGATTGCGGTGTCACGCCGCAGGCCCAGAACACCGGGATCTCGTCGTCGGCGACCGGCACCGGATCGCCGTAATCGGGCTTGGCGATGTCCTTGATACCGATCAGGTGCGGATGGCCGAGATGCACGGGCGCGCCGTGCACGGCCGGATAGCGCGAGGTGATCTGCACCGCGCGGATCGCATCCGCCGCCTTGAACGGACGCATCGACACCACCATGGGACCGGCGAAGGGACCGGACTCGCCGCAAGCGATGTTGGTGCGATACATCGGCACGCGCACATTGTGCTCGATGTGGCGGATCGGCATGCCCTCGTCGAGCAGCGCCTCTTCGAACGAGAACGAGCAGCCGAGCACGAAGGTCACGAGATCGTCGCGCCAATGCTTTGTCACATCGATCGGCTCGTCCACGACCTCGCCGTCGCGCCAGACGCGATAGCGCGGCACGTCGGTGCGGATGTCGAGATCGGCGCCCAGCGCCGGGATGTGCGGACTGCCCACATCGGACATGCCGATGATGGGGCACGGCTTGGGATTGAGCTGGCAGAAGCGGTGAAAGGCGCCGGCATATTCCGCCGGCAGGATCGCCAGATTGCCCTGGATGAAGCCGGGGGCAACGCCGGCGGTGGAGGCGACCAGCCCCTCGCGGTAGGCAAGCCGCGCCTTGCGGCTCGGGAGCGTGTCGGGCGTTTCAGTTTGCTGCACTGCCACCAAAACAGTCATGGGATCGACCTGCCTATAAACTCGACAAAGACAAGCCAACACCACGCGTGCTATAAAGTCTAATCTTCCTTTCTAATCAATATCGATAAATTTCATTTATCGGACGGGAAAATCCTTCCAATGCTGGACTTCAGATCGATCGAGACGTTCCTTTGGGTTGTGAAGCTCGGCAGCTTTCGCGGCGCCGCAGCACGCCTCAACACGACCCAGCCGGCGATCTCCCAGCGCATCGCCCAGCTCGAGCGCGAGATGGGGGTGAAGCTCCTGAATCGCGACCATCGCGTGGCCTCGCCGACGCCGAGCGGCCGGCAGATGATGGTCTACGCGGAGAAGCTGATCGGCTTACGGGCCGCGATGATCGCCGAGATCGGCGACCGCTCGGCGATGCGTGGCGTGATGCGGCTCGGCGTCGCCGAAACCATCGTGCACACCTGGCTGCCGCGGCTGGTGAAGAGCATGAACCAAGTCTACCCGAACCTATCGCTGGAGATCGAGGTCGACATCACGCCGAACCTGACCGCGCGCCTGCTTGCACAGGAGATCGAGCTCGCTTTCGTCGTCGGTCCGCTCTCGGCCTCCGGGGTGCACAATCGCGTTCTCGCCGACTATCCGATCGGATTTCTCGCCAGCCCATCGCTCGGCCTCGGCCATGGGCCGGTCACGCGGGCCGAGCTCGCGCGGTTTCCGATCATTACATTTCCGCGGAAGACGCGGCCCTACGAGGTCGTGCGCGAAGTGTTCGACCGGCCGGAGCTGCCGCCGATCCGGCTGCACGCCTCCGCCTCGCTTGCGACCGTGATTCACATGGCGGTCGAGGGCCTCGGCATCGCCGTGATCCCCGACGCCATCGTCGAGAGCGAGCTCGCGGACGGGCGGCTGCAACTGCTCGATACCGATCTCAAAATCGCGCCGCTGACATTCACCGCCAGCTGGCTCGCCTCGCCCGATGTCGTGGCGGTGGAGCGGGTCGCAGAGCTTGCATGTCAGATTGCGCAGGGCAGCCTTACAGTTGACGCGCCCGCGCCGGCGCGTCATTGAAACAGGCGCCGGACAATTGAGAGACTGACCGCATGAGCCGAGCCGCCACCAATTTGCAAATCGATTCCGCCCGCCTCTGGGGCTCCATCCACGAGACCGCGCAGTTCGGCGCGACGGCCAAGGGCGGCGTGCGGCGGCTGACGCTGAGCGCGGAGGACAAGCAGGTGCGCGACTGGTTCCGCAAGGCCTGCGAGGACGCCGGCTTAGAGGTGTACACCGATGCGCTCGGTTCGCAGTTCGGCCTGCGCAAGGGACGCGACATGTCGAAGCCGCCTGTCGGCATCGGCTCGCATCTCGACACGCAACCCACCGGCGGCAAGTATGACGGCATTCTGGGAACGCTCGGAGCACTGGAAGTGATCCGCACGTTGAACGACGCCGGCATTGAGACCGAGGCGCCGATCTGCGTCGTCAACTGGACCAACGAAGAGGGTTCGCGCTTCGCTCCCGCGATGATGGCCTCCGCCGCCTATGTCGGCGACTTCACCACCGACGACATCCTGTCGCGCAAGGATGCCGATGGCACCACCGTCGGCCAGGCGCTCGACAGCATCGGTTATCGCGGCGACAAGCCGGTCGGGTTCCAGAAGCTCGGCTGCTTCGTCGAACTGCACATTGAGCAGGGCCCGATCCTGGAAGCGGAAGGCAAGACCATCGGCGTCGTCGATTCCGGCCAGGGCGTACTTTGGTACGACGGCAAGATTTCCGGCTTCGAGAGCCATGCCGGGTCGACGCCGATGCCGCTGCGGCGCGATGCGCTGGCGACGCTGTCCGAGATCGTGCTGGCGATGGAGGCCATTGCGAGCAAGCACGGGCCGAAGGCAGTCGGCACCATCGGCGAGGCCGTGATCGCAAACCCGTCGCGCAACGTCATTCCCGGCGAGATCGCCTTCACGATGGATTGCCGCAGTGCGGATGGCGCGATCATGGATGCGCTCGATCGCGATCTGCGCAGCGCGATTGCCGAGATCGCCGCACGCCGCAAGGTCGAGGTGAAGATCGACCTGGTCTGGCGCAAGCCGCCGACGCATTTCGATCCCAAGTTGATTGCGGCCGTCGAGAACGCGGCGAAGACGCTCGGCTACTCCTCTCGCCGCATCACCTCCGGCGCCGGCCACGACGCCTGCAATCTCAACACAATCATGCCGGCCGCAATGGTGTTCGTGCCCTGCAAGGACGGCATCAGCCACAATGAGCTGGAAGACGCCACGCAGCCCGATTGCGCCGCGGGCACCAATGTCCTCATGCACACGGTGCTGGCGATCGCCGGCGTCGCATCCTGACCGGAGAGAGAGTCATGCGCGGAGTTTTCGTCGACGCCAACGAAGCCTTGGCCGTGATCATGGATCGGCTGGAGCAGCCCGGCGATCCCAAGGTGCGGATCCACAGGGATCCCGACATCAAGCCCGAGCAATATCCTGAAATCCTCGACGGCGCCGAGATCGCGATCGTCGACCACACCGCGCTGCCGACCGAGGTCGCAAAGAAGTGCGCGGGGCTGAAACATGTCGTGTTCCTCGGCACCGGTGCACGCAGTTACATGAACCCGGAGGAGCTCGCTGAGCTCGGCATCTCCGTGCACCTGATCAAGGGCTATGGCGACACGGCGGTCGCGGAATGCGCGATCGCGCTGATGTGGGCTTCGGCCCGCGTCATCGCGATGATGGACCGAGAGATGCGCGGCGGAAACTGGCTGCGCGAAGACGGCATGCAGCTCACCGGCAAGACGCTCGGCCTGATCGGCTTCGGCGGCATTGCCGCGGAAGTCGCGCGCATTGCCTCAGGCAGCGGCATGAAGGTGATCGCCTGGAACCGCTCGCCGAAGAGCTATCCGGGCGTGGAATTCGCCGATCTCGACACGGTGTTGGCGAGAGCAGACGTCGTATCGCTGCATCTGCTGCTCAACGACGAGACGCGCGGCATGATCACCCGCGAGATGATCGCGAAGATGAAGCCGGGCGTCATCCTCATCAACACCGCCCGCGCCGCCGTCGTCGACGAGGCCGCCATGATCGATGCGCTGAAGTCGGGCCACATCCGCCATGCCGGCCTCGACGTCTTCAACATCGAGCCACTGCCCGGCGATCATCCTCTGACGAAACTGCCGAACGTGACGTTGTCGGCGCATTCGGCGTTCCGCACGCCGGAGGCGAGCGAGAACCTCATTCATGCGGCGTGGGAGCACTGCCGTAGAATCGTAAAGGGATAAGAGCACCGACAATGGCCGACTATCGCACCATCAAGGCACAGCCGCTCATCGAAGCCATCAGTGCCATCGTCAAGGCCGGCGGCTCCACGGACCGCGAGGCCGAGCTCGTATCCACCAATCTGGTCGAGGCCAATCTCAAGGGACACGACTCCCACGGCGTCGGCATGATTCCGCGCTATGTCCAGAGCGTCACCACGGGCGGCCTCGCCGTGAACCAGCACGTCAAGATCGTGCTCGACACCGGTCCGCTGCTCACCCTCGACGGCCTCACCGGCTACGGCCAGGTGATCGGCCATGAAGCGATGGAGCTGGCTGCCGAGCGGGCCAAGCGCAACGGCGTGTGCCTCGTCGGCCTCTCCAACTCGCACCATATCGGCCGGATCGGCCACTGGGCCGAGCAGTGCATCGACCACGGACTGGTCTCGATTCACTTCGTCAACGTAATCTCGCGCCCGATCGTGGCGCCGTGGGGCGGCAGCGATGGGCGCCACGGCACCAACCCTTTCTGCGTCGGCATCCCGCGCGGGGGCAAGGACCCCATCGTGCTCGACTTCGCCACCAGCAGGATCGCGCAGGGCAAGACCCGCGTCGCCCACAACAAGGGCGTCGAGCTCGAGCCCGGCACCATCATCGACAATGAGGGCAAGCCGACCACCAACCCGCGCTACACCGTGATCCCGCCGCACGGCGCCATCCTGCCGTTCGGCGAGCACAAGGGGTCGGGGCTCGCGCTGGTGTGCGAAATCCTCGGCGGCGCGCTCTCCGGCGGGCAGGTGGTCAAGGGCCCGTCCGATGGCAAGTACAACGTCCTCAACGGCATGCTCTCGATCATCATCGATCCGACCAAGCTCGGCACCGCGGAGAATCTCGCGCGCGAAGTCGAGAGCTTCGTCGCCTGGCACACCGGCTCACCGCCCGCCGTCGGCGTCGACAAGGTGAAGATCGCCGGCGAGCCGGAGCGCGAGACGAAGCAGAAGCGCCTGGCTGAAGGCATTCCGGTCGATCCGACCACCTGGCAGGAGATCTTGGAGGCCGGGAAGAAGTTCGGGCTGGATCAGGCGGCGATCGAGAAGATCGCGGGGTCGTGAGGCGGAGCACGGTGCTCTTACCTTCTCCCCTTGTGGGAGAAGGTGGCGCGAAGCGCCGGATGAGGGGTTCTGTCCGCGAAGGGAAATGCACAATTGAGAGGTCTGTCTCCGCGGAGACAACCCCTCACCCGTCTTCGATGCTTCGCATCGAAGCGACCCTCCCCCACAAGGGGGGAGGGAAAGCAGCGCTCTAATCCACCATATCCGCAACCGCCTTGCCGCAAGCCGTGGTGTCGGCGTTGCCGCCGAGATCCTTGGTGCGGAGCGTGCGCTCTGCCAGCGTGCGCTCGATCGCTTCGACGATCGACTTGCCGGCTTGCTTCTCGCCGAGATGCTCGAGCATCATCGCGCCTGACCAGATTGCGCCGATCGGATTGGCGATGCCCTGCCCGGCGATATCGGGCGCCGAGCCGTGCACCGGCTCGAACACCGACGGGAAATTGCCCTCGGGGTTGATGTTGCCTGACGGCGCGATGCCGATGGTGCCGGTGCAGGCCGGCCCGAGGTCGGACAGGATGTCGCCGAACAAATTGGAGCCGACCACGACGTCGAACCAATCCGGATGCAGCACGAAGTTCGCGGTCAGGATGTCGATGTGGTACTTGTCCCACTTCACACTTGGATACTTCTTCGCCATCGCCTCCACGCGCTCGTCCCAATAGGGCATGGTGATGGAGATGCCGTTCGACTTGGTCGCTGAGGTCAGGTGCTTCTTCGGCCGCGACTGCGCGAGCTCGAACGCGAACTTCAGGATGCGATCGACGCCGATGCGGGTCATCACCGTCTGCTGCGTCACGAACTCACGGTCGGTGTCCGGGAACATGCGGCCGCCGACGGAGGAATATTCGCCCTCGGTATTCTCGCGCACCACCCAGAAATCGATGTCGCCGGGCTTGCGGTTTGCCAGCGGCGACGGCACGCCCGGCATCAGCCGTACCGGGCGCAGATTCACATACTGATCGAACTCGCGGCGGAACTTGATCAACGAGCCCCAGAGCGAGACGTGATCCGGAATCTTGGCCGGCCAGCCGACCGCGCCGAAATAGATGGCGTCGTGCTTGCCGATCTTATCCTTCCAATCGTCCGGCATCATCTGCCCGTGCTTCTCGTAATAGTCCCAGGACGAGAAGTCGAAATGATCGAAATGAAGGGACACTCCGTGCTTCTTCGCCGCGGTCTCCAGAACGCGCAGACCTTCGGGCATCACTTCCTTGCCGATGCCGTCGCCAGGAATGACCGCGATCCGGTATTGTTTCTTGCTCATCGAGAACGTCCTTGATTGCTCCGGCAGCCGCCGCCTTTTTGACCGCACTGCAATGGACCAAACGCGGCGGCAGTGCAACGCTGCACTGCAATGTTGACCATGGCGCGGCCGACCGCCTACTGATTTTATTCCCGTTCCTCTCCTGCGAGTAACTCCCATGGATCTGCATCTGCGTGGCAAGCGCGTCCTGATCACGGGCGCGTCCAAGGGCATCGGCGCAGCCGCCGCCGAGGCCTTTGCCGAGGAAGGCTGCCATCTCCTCCTCGCCGCCCGCAACGGCGATCAGCTCAAGGCTCTGGCCGAGCGCTTGCGCTCGGCGCACCAGATCGATGCCGCCACGAGCATCGTCGATTTGCGCAAGAGCGAGGATTTGACGCGGCTCGCCAAGGAAGCCGCCGACATCGACGTGCTCGTCAACAATGCCGGCGACATTCCCGGCGGCTCCATCGACAAGATCGACGAGACGACCTGGCGCCACGCCTGGGAATTGAAAGTATTCGGCTACATCAACCTCACGCGCATGATCTATGGGCAGATGAAGGCGAAGGGCGGCGGCGTCATCGTCAACGACATCGGTGCCGCCGGCGAAAAATTCGACGCCAACTACATTTGCGGCAGCGCCGGCAATGCCGCGCTGATGGCCTTCACCCGCGCGCTCGGGGGCAAGAGCCTCGCCGACAACATTCGCGTGGTCGGAATCAATCCCGGTCCTGTGGGCACCGACCGTCACGTCACCTTGCTGAAGACCCGGGCAAAGCACCAGTTCGGCGACGAAAGCCGCTACAAGGAATTCCAGAAGAGCCTGCCGCTCGGCCGGCCTGCGCATGCGCGCGAGATCGGAGATCTCATGGCGTTCCTGGCGTCGGATCGCGCGGGCTACACGTCAGGCGTGATCTACACGGTGGACGGCGGCATCAGCGCGGGATGGGGTTAAGTCTGTCCACGTCATTGCGAGTGAAGCGATGCAATCGAGAAATGTATCTGCGGCAAAAGTCTGGATTGCCTCGTCGCTTCGTTCCTCGCAACGACGGAGCCTAGAACAAGCACAGGAGTAAAATAGTTGTCTCAGGACCTGATCCGCGAAACCGCGTGCACCGTCGTCGACAAGCTGCGGTCCGGCGACGTGTCGCCGCTGGAGCTCCTGGATGTGCTGGAGAAGCGCATCGGTGAAGTCGATGGCAAGGTCAACGCGCTGCCGACGCTGTGCTTCGATCGCGCGCGGGATAGCGCAAAGGCGCTGATGCGGAAGCCGGCCGGCGCGCGCGGGCTGCTCGCAGCCCTGCCGGTGCCGATCAAGGACCTGACCGATGTTGCAGGCGTGTTGAACACCCAGGGCTCGCCGATCTTCAAGGACAACATCCCGGCGACGTCCGACATCCTGGTCGAAAATCTAGAGGCCAACGGCGCCGTCATCTATGCCAAGTCGAACACGCCGGAATTCGGCGCGGGCGCCAACACCTTCAACGAGGTGTTCGGCGCAACTCTCAATCCGTGGGATACGTCCAAGTCGGCAGCCGGCTCGTCAGGCGGCGCGGCCGTTGCGCTCGCCACCGGCATGGCCTGGGTCGCGCAAGGCTCCGACATGGGCGGCAGTCTGCGCAGCCCGGCAGCTTTCTGCGGCGTCGTGGGCATGCGGCCGAGCATCGGCCGGGTCGCACATACTCCAAAATCAGCCATCGATCGTAACCTCGGCGTCGTCGGTCCGATGGCACGCAACGTCGAGGATCTCGCGCTGCTGCTCGATGCCATGAGTGGCGACTATGCAGCCGATCCATTGTCGCTTCCCGCGCCTGCGACCTCATTCCTGTCAGCGGCACAATCAGGCAAGAAACCGAAGCGCATCGCCTACTCGCCCGATCTCGGCATTACGCCGGTCGATCCCGAAGTCAAAGCGATCACACGCAAGGCGGCTGAACGCTTTGCCGAAGCCGGCGCCATCGTCGAGGAGGCGCACCCGGACTGGCGCGAGGCGCACGAGTGCTTCCACACGTTGCGCGCCTTCGATTTTGCGATCAGCAAGGCCAATCTGTTGCGCACCAAGCGCGACCTGCTCAAGCCCGAAGTGATCTGGAACATCGAGGAAGGCCTCAAGCTCACGATCGAGCAGCTCGAACGCGCCGAGGCGCAGCGCGTCGGCATGACCGCGCGTGCGGTCGAGTTCTTCAAGAGCTACGATCTGCTGCTGGTACCGACCACGATCGTGCCGCCCTTCCCGATCGAGCATCGCTATGTCGCCGAATGCGCCGGCAAGAAGTTCGACAATTACGTCGAGTGGCTCGGCATCGTCTATGCGATCACGCTCGCCTGCTGTCCCGCGCTGTCGCTGCCGTGCGGCTTCACCGCATCGGGACTTCCGGTCGGCCTGCAGGTCGTCGGGGCTCCGCGCGCGGATGCGCATGTGATCGCCGGCGCCAAGGTGCTGGAGGATATTTTGGGCGTGCGCGGCACGACACCGATTGATCCGCGCGTGAAGAACTAGCCTCTCGTGTCCCGGACGCGGCGCAGCGCTTCTTCAGCGGTGTGCTGCAGAGCCGGGACAAGAGAGATAGTCACCTTCCGCTCGTCGCCTCCAGGCTGCGGCTATACCGCGACATCGCGAAGCAGAAGACAAAATAGATCCCGGCGACGAAGATGTAGACCTCGACGGAGAATTGCTGCCACGCCGGATCGATGATCGCGGTCTTGGCCGTTGTCAGCAAGTCGAAGATACCGATGATCAGGACGAGGCTGGTGTCCTTGAAGAAGGCGATGAAGGTGTTGACCAGCGGCGGGATGACGTGGCGGATCGCCTGCGGCAGGACGATCAGCCGGTTCTTGCGCCAGTAGGACAGGCCGAGCGCGTCGGCGGCCTCGTATTGCCCGCGCGGCACGGCCTGGAGGCCACCGCGAATGACTTCGGCAAGATAGGCACCCGCGAACAGGATGATCGCGACCTGCGCGCGCAGGAGCTTGTCGATGTTGAATCCGTTCGGCATGAACAGCGGAAACATCACGCTGGCCATAAACAGCAGACTGACCAGCGGCACGCCGCGGATCAGTTCGACATAGAGCACGCTGAGCGAGCGGATCGCCGGCAGCTTTGAGCGCCGGCCGAGTGCGACCAGGATGCCGAGCGGGAAGCCAAAAACCAGACCAAAGGTCGCCAGGATCAGCGTCACGGGCAAACCGCCCCAGCGGTCCTGCGAGACGAACGACAGGCTGAGTATGCCGCCCCACATCAACATGCTGATCAGCGCGAGAGCGGCGATCCAGAGATAGGCCAGCTCGCGCCGCCATAGGGCGCGGCGGGTGGAGAGATAGAACAGGGCGATGAACAGCAATACTGCCAGCGCCGGCCGCCACTGCTCGTCGAACGGATAGGTGCCGAACAGGATGAAGCGGTATTTTTCGGGGATGATCGCCCAGCATGCACCGACGCCGCGTACCGCGCGGCAGGCGCTGGAATCGTTCGCCGGGGTGAGCCAGACCGCATTGGCGATGCCCCATTGCACGAAGCTGAAAAGGCCCTTTGCGAGCACTGCCAGCAACGCGACCGAGAGGATGCCGTTCGGGATCGACGAGAACAAATTGGCGCGCAGCCAGCGCAGCACCGGGTTGCCAATTTGCGGGCGGCGGGCGGCGCGCGGTGCTTCCGGAATGTCGGCGATCGCCGTCATGGTCAGCGCTCCACCAGCGCGATGCTCGAATTGTACCAGTTCATGAAAAAGCTGATGCCGAGGCTGATCGTGAGAAACACCGCCATGATCAAGGCAATAGCCTCGATCGCCTGCCCGGTCTGGTTCAGCGTCGTGTTGGCGACCGAGACGACGTCCTGGTAGCCGATCGCGACCGCGAGCGAGGAGTTCTTGGTGAGGTTGAGGTACTGGCTCGTCATCGGCGGCACGATGACGCGCAGCGCCTGCGGCAGGATGATCTGCCGCAGCATGGAGCTGCGGCGCAGGCCGAGCGCATTGGCGGCGTCCCACTGGCCGCGCGGCACCGACTGGATGCCGCTGCGCACGATCTCGGCGATGAAGGCCGAGGTGTAGGTGACGAGCGCGATCAGCAGCGCGAAATATTCCGGCGCGAGCGTCAGCCCGCCGACGAAGTTGAAGCCGCGCAACCCAGGCCATTCGATCGTCCAGGGCACGCCGAGCAGCACGGACACCGCCGCAGGCAGCCCAACGAGCAACCCGAGTCCAAACGGCCAGGCCGGCCGCGGCTTGCCGTCGCGCATTTGCTGCGCGATGAGCCGCCGCTGGATGACATAGAACACCACAAGCCCGAGCACTGCCGTGCCGAGCACCCAAAGCTGCGGCGTCCCGATCGGAATCGCCGGCAGGATCAGCCCGCGATTAGACAGGAACACGCCCTCGATCGGCCGCCATGCCGCGCGCGCCGCCGGCAGCGCTTGCATCAGCACGTACCAGAACAGGAGCTGGAGCAGCAGCGGGATGTCGCGGAGCGTTTCGACATACACCGCGGCGAGCCGCGACAGCAGCCAGTTGGCCGACAGCCGCGAGATGCCGATCACCGTGCCCAGGATGGTTGCAAGCACGATTCCGATCACGGCGACGCGCAGGGTGTTGGCGATGCCGACAACGAAGGCCCAGACATATGAGTCTCTCGGATTATAGGCGAGCAGGCTGTCGGCGATGGGCATGCCGGCCTCTCGGCCCAGGAAGGCAAAACCGGTCGTGATGCGGCGCGCGGAGAGATTGGTGACCGTGTTGGACCAGAGGAAGGCGATGACCGCGACTGCGATCCCCACCACCAGGGCCTGCCAGAACAGGCCTTTCAGCTCGCGTTGTCCGAAAGCGCCGAAGAAGCGACGGCGCGGCGGCGGTCTCGGAGCGTCTGACGTCACAGCACAAAAATCCTTCTCGAGACGGCGATTTCCGGCAGCGTACGTCAACTGTTGCACCAAACTCTACTTCATGCAACAAATGTTTCATGGCCGAGCCCGCCAAATCCTCGCCGCTGAGCGAACTGCGCATTGCATTGCCATCGCTTCCGATGCGGTTGCAGGAGGTCGGGCGTTTCGTCGCGGCCAACGATTACGACGCCACCACGCGTTCGATGCGCGATCTCGCAGCGGTTGCCGGCGCCGATCCCGCCGCCTTCACGCGGCTTGCCAAGGCGATCGGCTATTCGGGCTGGGACGAATTGCGCGCGGCACTGACGGAGGCGCGACGGCCCTCGCAGACAGCGCCCTTCTCCGGCCGCGCCAGGAGCCGCCGCCACGGCCCGAATGCCGATGTCGCGCTCGTCACCGACAAGCTGGAAGCCGAGGCCGCCGGCCTTCCGCGCATCCCGGCCCAGCCGATTGCGGAGGCGGCACGCGCGCTCCACGATGCCAAGCGGGTCTGGATCACCGGCTACCGAAGCTGCCGCAGCGTCGCGGAACTGCTCAACTACGAGCTCCGGCTGTTTCGCCCCGAACAGGTGCAACTCGTCGGCACGTCCGGCCCCGACGATCTCGACCTCGGCGCGTTCCGGCCCGGCGAAGCCGTCATCGTCATCGGCTTCATGCCCTACACCCATGCGAGCGTCCGGATCGCGCAGGCCGCCTATCGCGCCGGCGCGGCCCTGATCGCGATCGCCGATAGCCCTTCGGCGCCGATGGCTGAAGGCGCCGACCACGTGCTGCTGTTCGAGGCGGCCTCCTCTCCCGGCTTTTTCCCGAGCCTCACCGGCGCCATTGCGATCGCGCAATCGCTCGCCGCCGTGACGTTTTCGCTCGGCGGCACGGCCGCGAAGAAGCGCCTGGAGAATACGGAGGCGCGGCTGGCCGCGGCCTCAACTTACGTTTCAGAGAAAGGTTGACCCATGGTCGCTCGCACCAGCCGCGTGCTGCATCGCTCGCTGCGCGAAACGCCGCCCAAGGCGATCGGCGGCGAAGGCGTCTACCTCTTCGCCGAGGACGGGCGGCGCATTATCGACGCCTCCGGCGGAGCTGCTGTCTCCTGTCTCGGCCACCAGCATCCGCGCGTGATCGCAGCGATCACGAAGCAGGCTTCGACCCTCGCTTATGCCCATACCGCGTTCTTCTCGTCCGAGCCGGCGGAGGCGCTGGCCGAGAGGCTGGTCGGCCATGAGCCCGGCGGCCTCGCCTACGCCTATTTCGTCAGCGGCGGATCGGAAGCGGTTGAAGCCAGCATCAAGCTCGCGCGGCAATTTTTCATCGAGCGCGGCGAGCCGGAGCGGCAACACTTCATCGCGCGGCGGCAGAGCTATCACGGCAATACGCTCGGCGCGCTCGCGGCGGGCGGCAATGCCTGGCGCCGCGCGCCCTACGCGCCGCTGCTCTCAGACGCCTTCAGCCATGTGACCCCGGCCTTCGCCTATCACGAGAAGCACGAGAGCGAATCCGACGCGCAATTCGTCGCCCGGCTCGCGGCCGAACTCGAAGCCGAGTTTCAGCGCCTCGGTCCCAATACGGTCGCGGCGTTCCTCGCAGAGCCCGTCGTCGGCGCCACCGCAGGTGCCGTGACGGCGCCGGACGGCTACTTCAAGGCGGTGCGCGAGATCTGCGACCGCCACGGCGCGCTGCTCATTCTCGACGAGGTCATGAGCGGCATGGGCCGCACCGGCACCACGCACGCCTGGGAGCAGGAAGGCGTGGCGCCCGACATCCAGGCGATCGCCAAGGGTCTCGGCGGCGGCTACCAGCCGATCGGCGCGATGCTGGCCAGTGGCAGGATCATCGACACAGTCCGCTCAGGTTCGGGCGCCTTCCTGCACGGCCACACTTATCTCGCGCATCCCCTCGCTTGCGCTGCTGCGCTCGCGGTGCAGGACGTGATCCGCGAGGACGGCCTGCTCGACCGGGTCAAGGAGCGCGGCAAGCAGCTCGAGCAGCGGCTCATCGAGCGATTCGGCAATCACCGTCATGTCGGCGATATCAGGGGCCGCGGCCTGTTCTGGGCGATCGAACTCGTCGCCGATCGCGCCAGCCGGACCTCGTTCGATCCCGCGCTGAAGCTGAACCAGAAGATCAAGGCGGAGGCCTTCGCCAACGGTCTCGGCTGCTATCCCGGCGGCGGCACCGTGGACGGCGTCCGTGGCGACCACGTACTGCTGGCGCCGCCCTATATCGCTTCGCCGGAGGAGATCGACCTGATCGTCGACAAGCTCGGCACCGCCGTCGACAACGTATTGCGTCGTGTCAATCACTGAGGAGAGAATAGCATGATGAGGAAAGTGGTTATCGTAGCCGGCGTGCTCGCGGCATCGACGGTGGTCGCGTCGGCGGCAACGCTCGACACGGTGAAGAGCCGCGGCACGCTGATATGCGGCGTTAGCGCCGGTTTTGCCGGCTTCTCCGCGCCGGATTCGCAAGGCAACTACAAGGGTCTCGACGTCGATTATTGCCGCGCGCTCGCCGCCGGCGTGCTCGGCGATGCCAGCAAGGTGCGTTACGTCTCGCTGACCGCGCAGAACCGCTTCACCGCGCTCCAGTCCGGCGAAATCGACGTGCTCTACCGCAACTCGACGCAGACCTATCTGCGCGGTGTCACGCTGGGCCTGCGGCAGGGACCGGTCAACTTCTACGACGGTCAGGGCTTTGTCGTGAAGAAGGACCTCGGAGTGAAGGAGATTAAGGATCTCAAGGGCGCCACCGTCTGCGTCGCGCAGGGCACCACGCATGAGGTCACGCTCGGCGATTACGGCCGCGCCAACGGCATCGACTGGAAGCCGCTGGTGTTCGACCGCGTCGACACCATGTACCAGACCTTCTTCGGCGGCCGTTGCGACGCCATGACCCAGGACGCTTCCGCGCTCGCAGGCGCCGTGACGACCGCGGCGCCGAACGCGGCCGACTACGTCGTGCTGCCGCAGACCATCAGCAAGGAGCCGCTCGGCCCCTTCACCCGCAATGGCGACGAGGTCTGGAGCGACATCATCACCTGGCTGCATTACGGCTTGATCGAGGCCGAAGAGCTCGGCGTCACACAAGGCAATGTCGACGAGATGGCGAAGTCGCAGACGCCCGCGATCCAGCGCCTGCTCGGTGCCTCCGGCGATCTCGGCTCGCGGCTCGGGCTCGACAACAAATGGCTGGTCACAGCCATCAAGGCTACCGGCAATTACGGCGAGATCTACGAGCGCAATGTCGGCAAGGCGAGCCCGCTCAAGCTCGAGCGCGGCCTCAACGGCCTCTGGAGCAAGGGCGGCTTGATGTACGCGGTGCCATTCAAGTAACGCCTCTCGTGTCCCGGACGCGCTGCGTCCGGGGCACGCGACCTTGCATCAGGTAACGTTCAATGACGTCTCCTCGCATCGCGCTGATCCACGCCCTCAAGCATTCCATCGGCCCGATCGAAGCTGCGTTCGCGAAGGCGTGGCCGGAAGCGCGGCTGATGAACCTGCTCGATGACAGCCTGTCGTCGGATCTGGCGCGTGACGGCAAGCTCAATGATGCCATGACCGAACGCTTCCTTGCGCTCGGCCACTACGCCGCGGCGACAGGCGCGGATGCGATCCTGTTCACCTGCTCGGCCTTCGGTCCCTGCATCGAGGCGGTCGCGCGCGCGCAAGCGCCGATGCCGGTGCTCAAGCCGAACGAAGCCATGATCGAACGGGCGGTGACGATGGGCCAGCGCATCGGCCTGCTCTCGACTTTCGCGCCGACGCTGGCCTCGATGCCGCCGGAGTTTCCTCCCGCTGTCCAGGTCGTGCCGAAACTTGCCGAAGGCGCGTTGGCGGCACTCGACCGCGGCGACCGCGCTACGCATGACCGGCTGATCGTGGAAGCCTCACATGATTTGCGCGATTGCGACGTCATCGCGCTCGCGCAGTTCAGCATCGCGGCAACGGCGCCCCTCGTGGCAGAAGCCACCGGCCGCCCTGTAGTCACCACGCCCGACAGCGCCGTCGAGAAGCTGATGAAGCTGTTGGCGGCGAAGGCTTAAGCGCCGGCCTTTTTCCGGCGCCGTGCGCCCTTGATCGCCACCGCAAGCGCTGCCTTGGTTTCGCTGACAAAATCCTCGACCAGGTCTTCGCGCGTGGCATGAGCCGCCTCGCCGGTGAACAGTCCCTGCTCAGCCAGCATCACCACGCCGTGCACCGCCGCCCAGATCTTGAGCGCCTGCCGCTCGCGCAAGTAATCAACAGCCGGAGCTTCCAGTGCCTCGATCACGAGCGCAAACGTTTCGCGCGTCGCTTCGTGCAACTCGCTACCTTTCGCCGCACACGACACCGTGCGAGAGGCGAACATCAAGCGGTAGATGCCATTGCGGCGTAAGCCGAAATCCAGCGTCGCCTGCGCCAACAGCGACAGCTTCGACCGCTTCGACGGCTTTGCCATCGCCGCCCGCAAGATCCCGTTGAGCTGCCGGAACGCCTCCGCCGTCACCGCCGCAAGCAGCGCCTCGCGATCGGCGAAATGCCGGTAGGGCGCCGGCTGCGAGACACCCAGCTGCTTTGCCAGCGCCTTGATGCTGATCGCCTCCGTCCCGCCCTGCTCGGCTTCGCGCAGCGCGGCCTTGATCAAGGCGTCGCGAAGATCGCCATGGTGGTAGGTATTCTCGGGCTTGCGCGAAAGTTGTGAACGCATGTTGCGCAGAGCCTATAAGTTTGCGCTTGACAGGGGAAGCCCGCCGCGAATGTAATATCCTATAACTTGAATAAGAACTCAGATGGGAGCGCGCGCCGCCTTCAGGCCGGAGCGCATACGACCAAGGAAGCCGCCATGACAGAGCGACTGAGGGTTCGCGTCGATCCGGACAAATGCCAGGGGCACGCGCGCTGCAAGGCGCTGGCGCCGGAGCTGTTCGAGCTGGACGAATACGGCAACGCCCACGAAGCCGGCGACGGCACCGTCCCATCCGGCCTCGAAGACAAGGCCTGGCTCGCCAAATCCAATTGTCCGGAAATCGCGATCGACGTGATCGAGGAGTAGCGCAGCCGCTGCCCCGCGAGCCTTCCGTGCACACGAGCCCCAAGGGATTTCGAGATGTCCGACGTCAGCCAGCCCGCCGCCCATCCGCCCGTGACCGACTGGGTCCATGATTTCGACCACACCGATCCGCAATGGACGGAAGATCCTTTCCCGATCTGGGACGAGCTGCGCGCCGCAAGCCCGGTCGTGCATACCGACCGCTTCCTCGGCTGCTACCTGCCGACGACCTATGAAGCGGTGCGCCAGATCGCCAACGACAGCGAGCATTTCTCCTCGCGCCGCATCATCGTCCGTGACGTTCGGCCGGAGATCACCAGCAGAAACTCCGCCCCGCCGATCACGTCCGATCCGCCGGTGCACAAGCCAGCCAAGCAATTGCTGCTGCCGCCGTTCACGCCGGACGCGATGAAGAAGCTGGAACCGCGGGTGCGCGCGATCTGCAACGAGTTGATCGACGGTTTCATCACTGAAGGCGGACTGGACGCGGCAGAGCGCTACACCAAGCACATTCCGGTTCGCGCGATCGCCCACATGCTCGGCATCCCCGAGACAGACAGCGATCTCTTCATCCGCTGGATCCACATGATCCTGGAACTTGGCATCAAGGACGAAAACACGCTGCTCCAGGCGGTGCAAGAGATGACCGTCTATTTCAGCGCCCATATCGAAGCGCGCAAGAACAAGCCGACCGACGACCTCATTTCCTACCTGATGAATGCCAGGGACAAGGAGGGCAATCCGCTCGAGGATTCGCACGTGCTGGGCTCGCTGCGACTGCTCCTGATTGCCGGCATCGACACCACATGGAGCGCGATCGGCTCCTCGCTCTGGCACCTCGCCCGGACGCCGGCCGACCGCCAGCGCCTGGTCGCCGAGCCCGGACTGATCCCGACCGCGGTGGAGGAGCTGCTGCGCGCCTATTCGCCGGTGACGATGGCGCGCGAAGTGGTCAAGGAGACCACGATTTCCGGCTGCCCGGTCAAGGCAGGCAACATGGTGCTGCTGTCCTTCCCGGCCGCCAACCGTGACCCGAAAATGTTTCCGGATGCTGACAAGGTCGTGATTGACCGCCGTGAGAACCGCCACGCCGCCTTCGGCCTCGGTATCCACCGCTGCGTCGGCTCGAACCTTGCGCGCATGGAGATGCAGGTTGCGCTGGAGGAATGGCTGAAGCGAATTCCGGACTTCGCCCTCGATCCGGCGGGCACGGTGACCTGGTCACAGGGAACCGTCAGAGGTCCCCGCCAGTTGCCATTTTTGCTTGGAAAGGCGATGTAGACCTCTCCAAACAGCGATGCGGAGAGGCCGGACGTGACTGAGACAAGCAATCAAACCGGCCTCTGAGTATTTTGATATCTCCAGCGCCCAGCGCGGATCAACGCGACCTTCATCGGCTCGATCGGCAACCTCGGCGTAGGCCTGCCCTATGCGATCACCGTCTCGGTGTTCGGAGGCACGGCGCCGGCAATCGCGCTCTATTTCAAGAGCATCGGGCATGAGGAGTGGTTCTACTACTATCTCGCTGGTATCATCTGCCTGTCGCTGATCATCTATTCCACCATGCGCGACACCATGCATGCCTCCGCGATGCACCGGCACGAGTAGCTCATGACCGACGAGACGCCATCCGACAGCAAGCTGACGCGCACCAAGGAAAAATGGGCGCGCGAAGGCCACTTTTTGACCGGCAAGATCACGCGCCCGGAAGATCAGCGCCTGCCGCCCGGCCAGCATCTGACAAAAGACTGGCCGGTGCTCGATCTCGGCGTCGTGCCGCCGGTTTCGCGCGAGCGCTGGCGGCTCGACGTCTACGGCGCAATCGAGACCCCCGTGTTCTGGACTTTTGCCGAGTTCGCCGCCCAGAAGCAGGCGCGGTTCACCTCCGACATCCACTGCGTCACGACCTGGTCGCGCTACGACAATGAGTGGGAGGGGCTCGCTACGCGCGAGCTGCTCGCGGCCTGCCAGCCGCGCCAGGATGCGCGCTTCGTCGTGCTGCATTCCCATGACGGCTACACCACCAACCTCGCGCTGGACGACTTTGCAGCCGAGGATGCATTGCTCGCCCATAGCTGGTCCGGTGAGCCATTGTCGGCCGAACATGGCGGCCCGGTGCGGCTGGTGGTGCCGCATCTGTATTTCTGGAAGAGCGCCAAATGGGTTCAGTCGATCGAATTCCTGACCGAGGACGCGCCGGGCTTCTGGGAAGTCCGCGGCTATCATAATCGCGGCGATCCCTGGGCAGAGCAGCGCTATTCGGGCGATTAGGTTCAAGCAAGGACGGGGGAAGCCCATGCCGACAGAGCGCTTTCAATTCACCGGCGAAGGCGGCCATCAACTCTCGGCCGCGCTGGAGCTACCCGACGGCGAGCCCACGGCCTTCGCGCTGTTCGCGCATTGCTTCACTTGCGGCAAGGACACGCTGGCCGCCAAGCGCATCTCAGTCGCGCTCGCCGCCAAGGGCATCGCGGTGCTGCGCTTCGACTTTACCGGGCTCGGCTCCAGTGAAGGGGATTTCGCCAATTCGACGTTTTCCTCCAACGTCGCCGATCTCGTGCGCGCTGCCGATCATCTGCGTAGCGTCCGCAAGGCGCCGTCGATTCTGATCGGTCACAGCCTCGGCGGCGCCGCGATCCTCGCCGCAGTCGGACACATCCCGGAGGCCAAGGCGGTTGTGACCATTGCGGCACCATCCGATCCCGCCCACGTCACCGGCCTGTTCAAAGAGCATCTCGACGACATTCGCACCCAAGGTGAGGTCGAAGTCTCGCTTGCGGGACGCCCGTTCCGGATCAAGCGCGAATTCCTCGACGACATCGCCGAGCACGAGCTGATGAAGGACGTCACCGGCCTGCACAAGGCGCTGTTAGTCATGCATTCTCCAGTCGACGATACCGTCGGCATCGACAATGCGACGAAGCTCTTCGTCTCCGCCCGGCATCCCAAGAGCTTCGTCTCGCTCGATCATGCGGATCATCTGCTGACCAAGCCGGCCGATGCGCTCTACGCGGCCGACATGATCGCGGCCTGGGCAAGCCGGTACATCGACACAGCCAAACCGGCGAAGGCAATGGATCTCCCGGAGGCGCCGCGCCGGGTCGTGGTGCAGGAGACCCGCAAGAGCAAGTTCAACCAGGTCATCTCTGTCGGTCCGCATCGCCTGATCGCGGATGAACCGGTCGCCGCCGGCGGCGAGGATGCCGGCCCTGGTCCTTATGATCTTCTGCTCGCTGGCCTCGGGGCCTGCACCTCCATGACCATGCGCCTCTATGCCGACCGCAAGTCGCTGCCGCTCGATCGTGTCACCGTCTCACTGAAGCATTCTAAGATCTATGCGAAAGACTGCGCGGAATGCGAGACGCGCGACGGCATGCTCGACCAGATCGAGCGCGACATCGCGATGGACGGCGCGCTCGATCCCGAGCAGCGCAAGAAGTTGATGGAGATCGCCGACAAGTGCCCGGTGCACCGGACGCTGACCTCGGAAATCCGCATCGTCACAAAGGCGGTGGACTAGCGCGATTGCGCTAGAAGCACGACGCCATCGTCCGCAATGCCGCGGTGATCTCGCTTTCGCGCCAGGCCGCGAAGCCGAGCAATAGACCGTGATCGCGCGGCCTGCCCAGTGCCAAGCCGGACAGGGCACGCGTTTCAACGCCCGCTTCGACCAGCCGCTTTACCGCCTTCTGATCCGCGCGACCGCGCTTGAGGCGCGCGACGAGCTGAATGCCACCGGGGGGCACTTCGGCAGAGAGCACGTCGCCCAAATGGCGCTCTAGTCCCTCCACGAGGTGATCGCGGCGGGCATGATAGATCCGGCGCACCCGGCGCAGATGCGCCAGGAAATGTCCGTCGGCAATGAACTCGGCCAGCGCTTCCTGGACGTGGCTCGGGGCGATCAGCCCGATGTGCCGCTGTGCGATCTCCAAGGTGTTGACCAGGGCCGGCGGAACGACGAGATAGCCGAGGCGGATGTCCGAGGTCATGGCCTTGGAGAACGTACCGACATAGAACACGCGGCCATGGGCATCGAGTCCCTGCAAGGCCGGCACCGGCCGGCTGTCATAGTGGAATTCACCGTCGTAATCGTCCTCTACGATCCAGGTCTTGCCGGGCCTGCTCAGGCCAAGAAACTCCGTGCGGCGCGAGAGCGACATCAGGCGGCCGGTCGGGTGCTGGTGCGACGGCGTCATGAAGATCAATGTCGGGGTCGCTATCCCCGGAATCCGCTGCATGCCCTGCTCGTCCAACCTCATCCCGATCACGCGCGCACCGGACGCACGGAACGCGGCCGCGGCGCCGGGATAGCCGGGATCCTCGACCCAGACGTCGTCGCCGGGCGTGATGACGGCGGCCGCAATCAAGGTCAGCGCGGCCTGCGCGCTCGGCAGAATCAGGATCTGGTCCGCCGTCGCGCGCACACCCCTGCTGGTCGCGAGATAATGCGCCAGCGCCTCGCGCAGGCGCGCCCGGTTGACCGGTCCGAGCTCGCGCTTGGCCGCGCGCACGGCGCTGCGGCGCAGGCAGCGCGCCCAGACCTCGTTGGGAAACTCCCGGAAATCGCCGTGCCCGGGACGCAAGGGTCTCAGTCGCGCCTGATAAGACATCGGCCAGTCGGTCTGCGTGAGGCTTGAAGCCCAAGGCGAAAGCCGCGGCCTGGCAAGGCGCATGCGAGATGCGATGGCGCCCGCCTCTGCAATGCGCTCGCCGCCCTCGAGCGTAATCATCGGACGGCGTCCGTGCGAGGCCTCGAGATATCCCTCGGCGGCGAGCTGCTCGAACGCATAGCTGACGGTGTTGCGCGAGACGCCGAGATCGCTCGCAAGCCGGCGGCTCGATGGCAGCGTGCGGCCTTTGACGAGACGGCCGGTCGCGATCAAGCTTCGAAGCTGGCTCGTCAGCTGAGCCACCAGTCCCTCGTCGTCGGCCCGGTTCAGCTCGATCAGGGCGGAGATCATGCTTTCCGGAACTGGCACCTTGATCCTTTCTGATCTGGCACTTTTTTCGGTGCCAGGCGGAATGCTATCCGCCGGATAGAACTGCTTCAAGGATTTTCCGATGAACTCCCTCTCGCCCCGCGCGGCCGTCGGCCTATTCCTCATCGTCGTGCTGGCCTGGGGCGTAAACTGGTCGGTGACGAAGCAGCTCGTGCAATTCCTTCCGCCGCTCTGGACCTCGGCGATCCGCAGCTGGATCGCTTTGGCAGCATTGTTCGTGATCCTGGGGCTCAGCAACAATCTGGTGATCCCAAAGCGGCGCGACATTCCGGTGGTCCTGAGTGTCGCGCTGCTGCACATGACGATATTCTCTGTCCTGGTGGCGGCCGGTGTGCGCTTCCTGCCCGCGAGCAAGGCCATTGTGCTCGGCTACACCACGCCGCTCTGGGTCGCGATCGCAGCGCCCCTGCTGGGGAAGGATACGCTGACTGTGCCAAAACTGGCCGGCGCCCTGCTCGGGCTGATTGGTCTTGCCGTGATCCTGAATCCCACCTCGATCGACTGGGCGAATGCCAACGTCGTGCTTGGCGCTGGCATGGTGATCCTGGCCGCGATCTCATGGGCTGCGAACATCATCTATATTCGGGCCCATCGCTGGATCGCATCCCCACTTCAGCTCCTAATCTGGCAGGTGCTCGTTGCCACGATCGTGCTGTCAGCGGCTGCGATGATCGTGGAGGGGCTGCCGCACGCGGAATGGTCATGGAAACTCGTCCTGCTGTTCCTGTACTCCGGTCTGATCGGGACGGCGCTGGCTTATTGGGCCATGTCGATGGTCAACAAGAGCATCTCGGCTCTGACGACGGCGCTCGGGACCACCGGCACGCCGCTCGTCGGGATCGCCTGCGCTGCGATCCTGCTGGGCGAGCCTATTGATATTAGTCTTGCCGTTGCGGCCGGACTGATCATCGGTGGCATTGGCTTTGCCACGCTCGGCGATCGCATGCTGCGCCGTCAGGCTACCGCGAACGGCTGAACGCGCAGCATCCCGCGCAAGCCCGCCGTCGTGCCGAGCAGGATGCCGGCGATGGCGACGAAGGAGCCCAGCGCGAGCGTCGACACCCCGGTGAGCCCTTGCCCGATCGAGCAGCCGAACGCCATCACGCCGCCGATACCCATCAGCGCAGCGCCGCTGGCCGAACGCAGCATATGGCGTGGCGAGGAATAGCCTTCGAGATGGAAACGGCCCGTAGCTAGCGCGGTGGCCAGACTGCCAGCGAAGACGCCGGCAACTGTCGCAATGCCGAAATTCGGCGTCAGACCAGTCGAGAGCATGGCATATTGCAGACTGTCCGCAATCGGCGCGACGAAGGTGAGCGAGGTCACCGGCACCGGGTTGAAGTCATCCGCGCCGAGATAGCCAGTGACGAACCAGCCGCCGGCGACGAGGAGACCGACGATGACACCGGCTGCAATCTGGCCGGCGGAACGCCGGAACGCCGGGTGCGCGAAAGCAAACAGGATCAGCACGACGACGATGACAGCAGCAGCCATGGCGCGCGAAACCGCTTCAGCCGGACCGAACATGGCCAACAGCGACGGCAACGAATTTATGTTGACCGTGGTTTGCGAGGCCTGGACCAGCGCGATGCGCGCCGGCGCGATCAGGCCCTTGAGCGTCATCTGCGCGGCGATGGCGAGCACGACCACCACGACGAAGGAGCGGAGATTGCCGCGACCGAGCAGCACCAGCGCGCGCGAGCCGCAGCCGTTCGACAGCACCATGCCGTATCCGAACAGAAGCCCGCCGAGAAACAGCACTGGCACCGAAAAGGACTGTTGCAGGTAGATCGACTTGCCGAGATCGACCATGCCGTTGCCGGCGAGGAATTGGCTCGCGGCGGTCGCAACCGCGATCGCCAACGCGTAGGTGCGTACCAGCCGCCCATCCCCCTTCGCCAGCCAGCCGCGCATGCTGCTCATCAGGCAGAAGCCGCTGAGCAGGCCGACGGCGCCGTAAACCAGGCCGATGCCGAGGCCGGCGAGGATGACGAGCTGGGTGGACGACTCCATGATCAAGGCTTCAGGATCACGCGGTCCCGCGACGAGCCGGCAACGGCGACATAGGCCTCCTTCGCGCGCTCGAGCGAATAGACGGCGTTCGCCTTGATCGGGAACGGTTTCAGGTGCCCGCTCGCAAAGCCGGAGCCGAGTTCGCGCAGCACCGCGCCTGTTGCCGCCGACGACAGGCCGAGCGTGTCGATGCCGACATAGGTGTGTTGCCCGCGGTAGAATTCGAGGATGTTGAACTGCACGATGCGGTCGATCGCGGCGATCAGGATCTGGCGGCCGCGAAGCGCGAGCGACTTGTGCGCCGCCTGGAAATAGGGATCGCCGACCGTGTTGAAGACGATGTCGGCACCTTTACTCCCGGTCAACTCGCGCACGCGTGTGGCGACGTCGGTCGCGGAAGCGTCGATCACCTCGATGGCCGCGTTGGTATGGCCCTCATAAGCTTCCGCCTTGCGCACCACGCCGATGACACGCGCACCCTGCCAGGTCGCGATCTGCACCGCCGCTTGACCGACCTTGCCGTTGACGCCGAATACCAGCACTGCTTCCCCGGGCTTTGGAATGCCGGCGCGGCGAAAGCCCTCCATGGCGGTGACGAAGGGCACGCCGATGCCGGCAGCCTCCTCCCAGGAGACGGTTTTCGGCTTGTCGACAACCGCGTCAGATTCAACGACGAGATGGCTGGCGTGGGTGCCGTCGCGACGGATGCCGAGATCGCCGGAGGAGCCGAACACCTCGCGGCCGATCATACCGGCCGGCCCGTCGATCACCACGCCGGCGTAATCGCGACCCGGCGTGCGCGGGAAGATGGCATAGGGCATCAGCCCGGTCGCGGCCTTGACGTCGGACGGATTGACGGCGGCGGCCCTCACCTCGATCAGGAGATCGCTAGGGCCGCGAGCGAACGTCCGACGCTCAACCACCGGCGCAACCGCAGCCGCGTTCTCGGCCTTCGCGTTGAGGCGCACACAGCGCGCGTCGACGGCTTTGGGATCGGCTGTTGACATGGAAAGACCCGCGATTTCTCGCGGGCCTTGTCGCCCTTGGGGACGGTCGAGTCAATCCGTCAAGTCAATCCTTGGGCCGCTTGTCATAGAGGCGCTTGGCCTTGCCGAGCGAGCGTTCCAGCGTGGCCGGCGCAACCACGCTCACCCTGGAGCTGATGCCGATGGTGTTCTTGATGTGCGTCGAGATCCGGCTCGCATGGTCGAGGAGGCCCCGGCCGTCCCAGCTCTCCGGCCGCGCCTCGGCAATGATGGTCAACTCGTCCATGCGGCCTTCGCGGGTCAGTTCCAGAATGAAATGCCCTCCGCACCAGTCGGTGGCGAGCAGAACCTCCTCGATCTGGGTCGGGAACAGATTGACGCCGCGCAGAATGATCATGTCGTCAGAACGGCCCGTGACCTTCTCCATCCGCCGCATGCCCGGCCGCGCCGTCCCCGGCAACAGCCGCGTCAGGTCACGGGTGCGATAGCGGACCACCGGAAACGCTTCCTTGGTGAGCGAGGTAAAGACAAGTTCGCCCTTCTCACCGTCGGGCAGCACTGCACCGGTGTCGGGGTCGATGACTTCGGGATAGAAATGATCCTCCCAGATGTGCAGACCGTCCTTGGTCTCGATACATTCCTGCGCAACGCCGGGCCCGATCACCTCGGAAAGACCGTAGATGTCGGTCGCGTCCATGTCGAAGGCGTCTTCGATCTCGCCGCGCATGGCATTGGTCCAGGGCTCGGCACCGAAGATGCCGACCTTGAGCGAGCACTGGCGTGGATCGAGCTTCTGGCGCTTGAACTCGTCGAGGATCGCCAGCATGTAGCTCGGCGTCACCGTGATGATGTCGGGCCGGAAGTCGTTGATGAGCTGCACCTGCCGCTCGGTCATGCCCCCGGAGATCGGCACCACGGTGCAGCCGAGTTTTTCGGCGCCATAGTGCACCCCTAACCCGCCGGTGAAGAGACCGTAGCCATAGGCATTGTGGATGATCATGCCAGTGCGGCCGCCGGCGGCGCGGATCGAGCGCGCCATCACGTCCGACCATGTGTCGATGTCGCGTTGCGTATAGCCGACCACGATCGGCTTGCCCGTCGTGCCGGAGGACGCATGCACGCGCACCAGCTTTTCACGGGGCACGGCAAACATGTTGAAGGGATAATTGTCGCGCAGGTCCGTCTTCACCGTGAACGGAAATTTCGCAAGATCCGAGAGCTCTCGAAAGTCGGACGGATGCACGCCGGCCGCGTCGAAGGCCTTGCGATAATGCGGGACGTTGTCGTAGGCGTGCTTCAGCGACCAGGCCAGTCGCTCCGTCTGGAGTGCCATGATCTCGTCGCGCGATGCGCGCTCATGCGCATCCATTTCGGCGCGATAGGTGTTACCACCTTCCTTGAGCCTCGTCAGAGCCATCCTCGTTTCCCCGCATCATTGCTTTTCTTTATTGATCCTGCGCCGGCAGCCAATTGCCGGGAATGACCCGCGAATGCCCGCGAAATTCGGCGATGACTGTATCGCCGGCGGTGACGCGCACGTCATAGATGCCGGAGCGGCCGCCGCGCGTGACCTCGCGCGCTTTTGCGACGAGGCGATCGCCGAGCCTGCCCGGCTTGATGAAGGTGATCTGGCCCTGCGCCGCCACGACGCGATCGTTGTGCGAGTTGCACGCGAAAGCGAAGGCGGAATCGGCGAGCGTGAAGATGAAGCCGCCATGGGCGATGCGCTGGCCGTTGACCATGTCCGGCCGCACAGTCATCGCCAGCGTCGCATAGCCCGGCCCGATCTCGACGATCTCCATGCCGAGTCCTTTGGAGGCATCGTCCTGCGCCCACATCGCATCGGCGCAGGCGCGGGCAACATCCTCGGGCGACAAGGCGGCCTTGACGTTCACGCGCTTCTCCCCTCCGAGTGTTTGGACACGATGTTCTGCTGCCTGGCTAAAACTGTCAAACGTGGTCGTAATCGACCACGACCCGCTCCGACGATGGCTTGGCCTGACAGGTCAGGACAAAGCCGGCTTTCAGCTCCCAGGGTTCCAGCGAGTAGTTGATATCCATCGGCGCCTCACCCTCCACCAGTTTTGCACGGCAGGTCGAGCACATGCCGCCCTTGCAGGCGAAGGGCAGATCGACACCGGCGCGTAGTGCGGCATCGAGGATCGCCTCGTCCTCGGCGACCGGCACGTCGCGGCGCTTGCCGTCGATGATCAGCGACGCGATCGCTTTCGGGGGCGCGTCGGGCGCAACGATCTTCTTCGGCCGCGGCTTGCCACCGAACTCGGAGACGAAGCGCTCGACATGGATACGCTCTTCCGCGATGCCGAGCCCTCGGCAGGTCGCCTCGATGTCCTCGCTCATGCCGGACGGACCGCAGATGAAGACGTGATCGACGCTTTCCGCCGGCACCAGCGAACGCAGCAGCACTCGCACCTTGTCGCCGTCGAGCCGGCCATGCAGGATCGGGATGTCCTGCTCCTCGCCGGAGATGACGTGGAAGATCGAGAGCCGGTCGATGAAGCGATCCTTGAGCTCTTCGAGCGCCTCGAGGAACATGATGTTGTCGGTCGTGCGATTGCCGTAGAACAGGAAGAACTGGCTGTCCGGCTCGCGCGCAAGCGTGCCCTTGACGATCGACAGGATCGGCGTGATGCCGGAGCCGGCGGCAAAGCCGACATGGATGCGGCCGGTGCCGGCCAGCGGGATCACGCCGAAACGTCCCGTGGGCGTCATCACATCCAGCGCGTCGCCACACTTCAAATCGTCCGCTGCCCAGCTCGAAAACGCGCCACCATCGATCTTCTTTACGGCGATGCGTATCTCGCCGTCGTCGGGCCCGGAGCAGATCGAATAGGAGCGGCGCACTTCCTCGCCATCCAGCGTGGTGCGGAGTGTGAGGTATTGGCCGGGCGTGAAGGCGTAGTCGGTCGCAAGCTCCGCCGGGATGGCGAATGTCAGCGATACGGCGTCCGACGCCTCGCGGCGGAGGTCGTTGACGGCCAGGCGATGAAAGCGTGGTGCGGCTGCTGACATGGTCAATGACACTTGAAATAATCAAAGGGTTCGCGGCAGGCCTTGCAGCGCCAGAGCGCCTTGCAGGAGGTGGAGCCGAATTCGGATAGCAGCTCGGTATTCGCCGAGCCGCATTGCGGGCACGTAACAGCTTGCTCGCCGAACAGCGAGCGGCGGGAATTCGAATCCTGCGGCGGCGCGATGCCGTAGGCGTGAAGCTTCCGGCGGCCCTCTTCGCTCATCCAGTCGGTGGTCCAGGCCGGCGAGAGCACAGTGCGGACTTTTGGACTGCAAAAACCGGCGCGCTCCAGCGCGACTTCGATTTCCAGCGCGATCATGTTCATGGCTGGGCAGCCCGAATAGGTCGGGGTGATCGCGACCTCGACGTGATCGCCGTCGAGGACGACATCACGGAGCACGCCAAGATCGGCGATGGTCAAGACCGGAATTTCGGGATCGACCACGCTCGCCGCGGCATCCCAGGCCCGTTGGCGCAGTTCGCTATCGGGCTCCAGCACCGTCACCATGTCTGCCCCGGGAAAGTGCGCTGCATCGACTGCAGCTCGGACAGAAGATGGCCAAGATGCTCGCTGTGCCGCCCGGAACGACCGCCTTGCTGCATCCAGTCGGTCTGCGGCAGCTCTAGCGTGGTTTCACTAACGACACCCGAGAGTGTCGTCATCCAGCGACCCCGCAAGCTTCCGGGATCGACGGCGATATCGGCATGGATCAGGGCGCGCTCGCCTTCATCGACGGCAAACATCTCACCGGTGAAAGCCCAGAGATGATTGATCGCGGCCTGCGCGCGGGCATGGCTTTCAGCCGTGCCGTCACCGAGCCGGATGATCCACTCCGAGGCATGGCGAAGGTGATAGGCGCTCTCCTTCTCCGACTTGGCGGCAATGGCCGCTAGCGCCGCATCGCGCGAAGTCATCATCGCACGCCAGTAGAGATCAGCGAAGGCGGAATAGAAGAACTGCCGTACCAGCGTCTGGGCAAAATCGCCATTGGGCTGCTCGACCAGCAGCAGATTGCGATACTGCCTGACGTCGCGCAGGTACGCGAAGCTGTCCTCGTCGTTGTCCTTGCCTTCGGCCTTGGCGGCGTAAGAGTAGAGTTCGCGGGCCTGGCCAAGGAGGTCGAGCGCGATGTTGGAGAGCGCCATGTCCTCTTCCAGCATCGGCGCATGTCCGCACCATTCCGACAGCCTGTGCCCAAGGATCAGCGCGTCGTCGGCCCGGCGCAGCGCGTAGAGCACCAGTGGTGTTTCTGAGACCTCGATGTTCGCGACGGGCATCACATGTGTCCCACTTCCTCGGGCACTTCGTAAAACGTCGGGTGCCGGTAGATCTTCGACTCCGCCGGCTCGAACATCATGCCCTTGTCGGCGGGATCGCTTGCGGTGATCGCCGTCGACGGCACGACCCAGATCGAAAGACCTTCGCCGCGACGGGTGTAGATATCGCGGGCGGCCTGCAAGGCCATCGTGGCGTCGCTCGCATGCAGCGAGCCGACATGCTTGTGCGCGAGCCCGTTGCGGCTGCGAATGAAGACTTCCCACAGCGGCGTGTTTGGCGTGGCCATTGCGATCTCCCTACTCTGCCGCTTGTGCAGTTCGACGCTGCGCGCGCTTTGCGGCATAGCTAGCTGCCGCCTCGCGCACCCAGGCGCCTTCGTCGTGCGCCTTGCGGCGCGCGGCCATTCGGTCACGATTGCACGGGCCGTTGCCGGCGAGCACCTGCTTGAATTCTGTCCAGTCGATCTCGCTGTAACGCCAGTGCCCGTCCGCATCCTGAATCATGCCGGGATCGGGAATGGTGAGGCCGAGATATTGCGCCTGCGGCACGGTGGCGTCGACGAACTTCTGTCGCAGCTCGTCATTGGAGAAGCGCTTGATCTTCCACTTCGTCGAGATGTCGCTGTGCTGGCTGGTGGCATCGGGCGGGCCGAACATCATCAGCACCGGCCACCACCAGCGGTTCAAGGCATCCTGCGCCATCGCCTTCTGCTCGTCGGAGCCACGGCACAGCGTCAGCATGATTTCATAGCCCTGGCGCTGGTGGAACGACTCCTCCTTGCAGACGCGGATCATCGCGCGCGCGTAAGGACCATAGGAGCAGCGACACAGCGGGATCTGGTTCATGATCGCGGCGCCGTCGACCAGCCAGCCGATGGTGCCGATGTCGGCCCAGGTCAGCGTCGGATAGTTGAAGATCGATGAATATTTAGCCTTGCCCGCGAGCATGGCGTCGACCAGCTCTTCGCGCGAAGTGCCGAGCGTCTCGGCCGCGGCATAGAGATAAAGCCCGTGGCCGCACTCGTCCTGCACCTTGGCGAGCAGCGCCGCCTTGCGGCGCAAGGACGGCGCACGCGTGATCCAGTTGCCTTCGGGCAGCATGCCGACGATTTCGGAATGAGCGTGCTGGGAGATCTGGCGCGTCAGCGTCTTGCGATAGGCCGCTGGCATCCAGTCGTTTGGCTCGATGCGCTCCTCGGCATCGATGCGGGCCTGGAACTGCGCAGCCTTGGCCGCGTCCTCAAGACCGCGATCATCGGTCTCGGTCGTGTTCAGCGCCTGGGTATACATGCGCACCCTCCCATTTTATTGAGAGACAATATATAACAAGAATTATCTCATGCAAGATATTTCTGTAACATAACGATCAAGCCTCGAATCTCCGTTCCAAGAGTTTTCGCGCCGGCGGCAATGGGCCCTTTTCATTGGTTCCATTGCCATCAAGCCATTGTTCTGATGGGACAAGCAGCGCGCGATAAATGTCGCCGCACAGCGCGCGGGCGGCCTTGCCCGGCCAGTTCGCCGGAAGCAGGCTTTCGGGCAGCAGCGGATCGCGCAGCACGACGCGACGGTAATGGTGGATCAGGAGGATGCGCGCCGTGAAGGCGTCGGCTTCGGACAAGCCCGTGCCGCGCGCGATCGCGGCGCGCAGCGGCTCGAACGTCTTCATGAACTTGAGATAGGCGTCCGCGGTGCGATCCAACGGCCAGCTCGCGCTGAGCAGCCGTCGGCCGCTGTCATCCTCGGCCGAGACTTCCAGACGGATGGCGCCCGCGGCTTCGTCCGGCACTGGCACGCCCGACGGCGCGACCCACACGCCCGGCAGCGGACTGCCGAAGCCGGCATTGCGGAGCGCCTCGCGCGAGGCGTCGCGATCCTCGCCATTGCCGATCAGCAGCAGCTCGAAGCGCCCGGTCCAGCCGGATGGCGGCGGATCGTAGATATGGCGTGTCGCGGCCTCGAAGATCTGGCGGCCCTTGTCGGCCAGGCGGTAAAAACTGTTGCGGCCGACCTTTTCGCGCGTCAGCCAGCCATCGGCGGCAAGCCGCGACATCGCGGTACGCACCACGCCGCTGTCGATGTCCAGACTTTCGAAGAATTTCAGCAGCGTGCCGAGCCATACCGAGCCACCACGCGGCACGATGGCATCGCCGAACACCGTGATGACGATGGAGCCGGTGCGCGACGGTTCGCGTTTGAGCTGCTCGATGATGCGGGACAACGGATGCGCCATGCGCGAGGCATAGCGCGTTTGGTGCGGGCGCGACAATGGACGGGTGCGACGGTCTTGTTTCTCCCTCTCCCCGTTCTTACAGGGAGAGGCAAAGAACTACCGATGCGGATCGGGATAGACCACGCTGCGCCAGCCGCTGCGGTCGAAGGGCCGCCAGCTGCCCTCCTTCTGCGCAAGGCGATCAGCCACTGCAAAGACAGCAGCCGGATGATGGCCCATGCCGCAATGGCTGCTCTCGATCTCGATGCTCTCGGTCTGCGTGCCCGTCTTCTCCATGCAGCCCTGCCAGGCGCAGACGCCGTCGGTGCGGCTGAAGATCGCCGTGGTCGGCACCGGCGGCGGAACGGCGAGATCGCCGCCGAACTGCGGATCGACCTCGTCGGATTTCCGCCCGCTCGCCCATTCATAGACGCGCCAGGCATTGGTCGAATGCGGATCGCCGGCAAAGGGGCTGCCGAGCGTGATCACTTGGCGCACGCGGTCGGGCATCATTTTGGCGAGCTGGCGCGCATAGAGACCGCCGAGGCTCCAGCCGACCAGGCTGATCTTGCGGCCATGCCTGTCGCTGAGCTCCTGAACCAGATCCACCATCGCGTGCTGCACGCCCTCGCGCAGGCCGTAATTGCGGCCTTGGCGCCAGCCGCTCACCGCATAGCCCTTGCCGGACAGAAAGGAGCGCAGTGCACGCGTGGACCCGTCGGAGGCCACGAGGCCCGGCAGAACCAGCACCGGATGCCCATCGCCCCGCGGCGCAAGGCTGAGCAGCGGCAGCGCGCCGAGGAATGCGCCAAACTCGTGGATCGCTCGCCCTTCCAGGAACATCAGGGTGCGAGACGGCGGGCTCAGCGTCTGGGCAGTAGCGGTCATCAATGGATCCCTCGGAAGAAATGCTGAAAAGACCACCGGCTGCGAGGCCGGCAAACAGGTATGAATTCCAACACGCCAGCTTTTCGAACGTTCCGCAGCGCACCATGAATCAGCTAGAACGCCGGTTCCCTACATTCAAGCGGGTGAAACCCGAGGCCACAATAGGCCGGCGCGTGAATGCCAGCGTCCGTGACGCAAAAGTCACAACAATCGAAGCAGGAATTCTACGGAGTAAAGCGCCAGGCCCGCCAGCCCACCGATCAGCGAGCCGTTAAAGCGGATGTATTGCAGGTCGCGGCCAATGTTGATTTCGATCAGCGAAATCAGCTGCGCCATATCCCACGATTTCACCTGGTCGGAGATGAAGGTCGAAACGCCGCTCTTCTGGTCCGCGACGAAACTGCGCAGCACCGCGACCAGACCCTTGTTGATCTCGCCGCGCAGCTCGCCATCGCCGGCAAGCGCTTCGCCCGCCGCGACACACATACCGGCGAGATGATGCTGCAGGACCTGCGTCTCGCCGCTTGCACTACGCTCGATGAAGGACCGCGTGTTGGCCCACACGGTGCGGGCGAGATCGGCGAGCTCGGGACGCGCGAGCAGATCGCGCTTCAAACCGTCGATGCGGTCGATATAGGCCTGGTCGGTGCCGAGCCGGTCGACGAAGCTCAGCACCATGCGATCGAACTCGCCGCGGAACGGATGTTTGGGATCGCTACGCACCTCATTGAAGAAAGCGGTGGCGGAGGCCACGATCTTGTTCACCAGAAACTTGTCGGCGCGATAGAGCCTGAGCAGGGTCGGCAATTCCGCCCGCACCTTCTCACGGATCATCGCCATCGTCTCGGTCTGGTTCAGCGTCTCGTGCATCACGCGCAGGAGATCGTCGAACAGGATCTGGTGCCGCCCTTCCGCGACGAAACCGCGCAACGTGCCGGCCGCGAGCGGCGCCAGGTCGATCGCCTGGAGCTGCGAGGACATGCGGCGGATGATGAAGGTCATCAGGCCCGAGGTTTCCGTCGCAGAGACGGCCTCCGGCAGCAGGCGCAGCGCAAAGCGCGCAAGGTCGTCACTACGCTTGCGATCACGCAGCCAGTCGGCGACGAAGGAGCCGAAATCGATCTCGTTCAGCTTGGCCTCGACCGGAGCAGCCTCGAGGAAATGCACCTGAATGAACTCGCCGAGCTTGTCGGCGATACGGGCCTGGTTGCTCTGGATGATCGCGGTGTGCGGAATCGGCAGGCCGAGTGGACGCTTGAACAGCGCGACCACCGCATACCAGTCGGCGAGCCCGCCGATGGTCGCGGCTTCCGCGAAGGCCGCGATGAATCCGAACACGGGATGCACAGGCAGCAGCCATTTCGCAAAGACGAACAGGACAAGCGTCGAGGCCAGCACCAGCGTCGCCAGCGCTTTCACGCGGCGTAATTCGGCCGCGCGTTCTGCGTCGCCGGGGGAGTCGAAAGAGAAGGTACCTGATGGAGTCATCACAGCATCACACTATCCGTCATTGCGAACGAAGCGAAGCAATCCAGAGCAAGGAGGCACAGGATTGCTTCGCTTCGCTCGCAATGACACCTACGGCGGAATAACAAAAGGCCCGCCGAAGCGGGCCTTAAATTCAGTTTTTACTCAGGGGCCGTATCAGGCGGTCTTGTTGTAGACCTTGGCAAAATTGTCCTGAGCGGACTTCGCACCGTTGGCGGCGAGCTTGCCGAAATAGTCGGTGGTCGCCTTGGCGCGCGAGACGAACGCTTCGCCGCGGGCGCGGAGCAGGCCGGACTGGATCTCGACAGCTTCGCTGAACGACTTGGCGGACGCGAGCTTGTCGATGCCCGCGAAGAATGCCTCGGCGTCCTCGTAGATCGCCTGCTGGATGTTGCGGCTGATCTTGCCGGCTTCGGTGACGGACTCGGTCACCGCGTTCTCGACGGCGGCGGTCACGCGCTCGGAGCCAGCGAACACTTCGGCAGCACGGTCCTTGGCGGTATTGGCGGACTTCTTGACGAACTCGCGGGCGGCCTCGGGAACTTCCAGGTTCTGGATGTTCTTGAACGCGTCCTTGAAGCCTTCGAAAGCGGTGTTGGTTTCCGTGGTCATTGGGGTCTCTCCATCCTCATTGGTTGAGCTATGGGCTCACCCCGTCCGGTTTTGGCCCGGGGCACGGCTTATATGGCATAGTTAATTGTGCGATGCAATATCCATGTTGCAGTGCGATATCGCGAAACCGTGAATAGCCTTAATGGGAGGCAATCTGGCGCCTCCCTGACCATCCGGGTTCCCGACCACCCGTCCACCGGTTCTCAATGCTGGACGGCGCCGGGCAGCCCATAGGCCTCCATCTGGGCCTGGACCTGCGCGATGTTGTGCCCGAGCACAACGATATCGTGGGTCTTGCCGTCAACGTCGCGGACATGATCGCGCAACAGTGCCTCGGCCTTGAAGCCGAGGCTCTCAAACAGCGTGATCGCGGCCTGCTGATCGACCGTCATCTGGACCGAGAGCTTTTCGAGGCCGGCGCCGAGCGCGAGTGCGAAGGTCTCCTGCGACAGCGTCCGACCGACCCCCTTCCCGCGCACATCGAGCGAAACCACCATCCGGATCTCGCCGACATGGGGCGACCAGGAGTGCGGGTCACGCACCAGCGTGCCGCAGCCGACGACCGTGCCGCCCCTGACCGCGAGCAGGCTCGTGATCGCGCCGCGCTCGATCTCCTTGACCCAGGCGGAGAGCACCTTCGGCTCACTGATGTTGCGCGGCAGGAACAACAGGTCGTGGGTCGGCAGGCCCTTGCCGAAGGCGAGCACCGCGGCTTCGTCCGCAGGCGACATCAGGCGGATCTCGATATCGCCCGCGTCCGTCTTCACATGACGCGGATAGGAACGCTGCTCACTCATGTCGATCTCTTCCCCAGCCAGGAATCCAGTTTCGGCCATAGCCGCTTCACCGCATTGGCGCCGGCGACGAGCGAGACGTGACCGCCCTTCAGCATCACCTCCTCCTTGTCCTCCGATCCGATCTTGGCGATCAGGTGCTTTGCAGCCTCATACGGCACGATGTGGTCATGCTCCGCCACCGCATGCAGGAACGGCACCTTGATGTCCTCGAGCTTCGCAGCACGGCCGCCGACCGACATGGTATCGTTGAACAGCTTGTTGTCCCACATCAGGTCCTTGGTGATGGTGCGGAAATATTCGCCGGCCAGCGGCAGCGTGTCGGTCGCCCAGCGGTCGAACATCCGGTAGGATTTGACGAACTCGTCATTCCAGATGTTTTCCCAGAGCTGGATCTGGCTGACGGTGCGCGAGGCCGGGCGCAGCATCTCGAACGACGACAGGATCATCTCGGGCGGCACGTTGCCGACGCTGTCGACAAGGCGATCGACATCGAAATAGCGACGGTCGGAGAAGTTCGAAAACAATTTCATCTCGCGAAAGTCGATCGGCGTGGTGAAGCAGATCAAATTCTTCATCGGCCCGTCACTGTGGATCGAGCCGTAGAGCAGCGACAGCACGCCGCCGAAACAATAGCCGATGACGGAGACGTCCTGTTCGCCGGAATCCTGCTGCACGCGGCGGATGCAATCCGGGATGAAGTCGAGGACATAGTCCTCCATGCGGAGGCTCTTCTCCTCCGGTCGTGGCGCGCTCCAGTCGAGCATGTAGACGTCGTAGCCGCGCTTCAACAGGAACTCGATGAAACTCTGGCCGGGCACGAGGTCGAGAATGTAACCGCGGTTGGTGGTCGCCATCACGATCAAGATCGGAATTCGATAGATCTCGTCGGACATCGGACGATAGTGGTAGAGGCTCATCGTGCCGCGCGAATGCAGCACGTCCTTCGGGGTCGAGCCGAGCGTGGGACCGGACGTCGAGAAATATTCGACGCCCTTGATGCTGCGCTGTATGGCGCGCTGCACCTCGGACTGGATGCGCTCCGGGATCCCTGCGAAGTCTAGTCCGGCGGGTGCATTCATGTCTGCTCTCCGCCTTCAGATGGCGGGCGCTTGGTGCGCGGCGGGCGCAATGCAGTGTCGGAGCCCTGAGAAATGCCGGAACTCGCCGCCATCTGGCTCAGCATCGACTTGATCTCACCGATCTGTCCTTCGATGGACTGCAGCCGTTCCGCAAGGCCCGTGACCTGGTCCCGGCTCGGCAGATTCATGGAGACCAGATATTTTTCCATGAGGTCGCCGAGCTGCTTCTGAGCACCTGCAGCAACGCCGCCGGCCCGGTTCACGGCTTGCGAAAACTCGGGCGACGACATGGCCTGATTGGCGAAGGAGTTGAACCCCTTTTCCATCTCGCCAACCATCTTCTGCCACATGGCAATGGGGTCGTTGCTCTTGTCGGTCATCGGCGTCCTCCTGAACTCGAGAGCTTCGATGCCCTTCCTTTTTCGCCATACCACACCGTTGCGCGGTGCCGGTCAACCGGCAAGCAGCGGGTCTGATGTCGCGGACGCGGCTTCATTGCGAGACGAAACCATGCGATACAGCATTGATCAAAAGCCGAGGGAACGCGCCCGTGAACGCCTATCAGCCGCCGCAAACCGTCCACGCCAACGGCATCGACATCTGTTACGAGACTTTCGGCAACGACAGTGCCGAGCCGCTGCTGCTGATCATGGGGTTAGGCGCCCAGATGATCCACTGGGACGATGCGTTCTGCGAGCAGCTCGCCGCGCAGGGCTTTCGCGTCGTTCGGTTCGACAATCGCGACATCGGAAAGTCGAGCCATCTCACCGGCGGCAAGCGTCTGACGCCGCTTGAGTTGTTGAAGCTACGGTTTCTCAGGATTCCCGTGGCCGCAACCTACAAGCTGATCGACATGGCGAAAGACACGGTCGGGCTGATGGACGCACTCGGCATCAAGTCGGCGCATCTGGTCGGGGCGTCCATGGGCGGCATGATTGCGCAGGAAGTGACGTTGTCGTTTCCCGAGCGCGTGCGCTCACTCACCTCGATCATGTCGACGACCGGCAATCCGCGCGTGCCGCCGCCGACACGTGAGGCCGCCGCGATGCTGATGGCGCCGCCGCCGCGCAGCAAGGAGGAGTTCATCGTCCGCTACGGCCAGACCTGGAACGTGTTGCGGGCCGGGTCCTTTCCGGAGGAAGAGGCGCTCGATCCCGGTCGTGCCGAGCGCGTGTTCGCGCGCGGGCTCAATCCGGCCGGCGTCGGCCGGCAGCTCCGCGCGGTGCTCGCCTCCGGCAGCCGTAAGGAGCGACTGTACGGCGTCAAGACACCGACGCTGGTCATCCATGGCACCGTCGATCCGTTGGTCCGCCCCGAGGGCGGCAAGGACACGGCAGAGTCAATTCCTGGCGCAAAGCTGCTGATGATCGAAGGCATGGGTCACGCGCTGCCGATGCGGTTCTGGCCGGAGATCATCGGCGCCATCGCCCAGCACGCACATGGCGCAGCGGCGCGTGCGGCTTAAACCGACGCAGAAGGTCTCCTCGCGGTGACCATGTGAGCTGCCGGTTACTCTCTTAACGCAAGCCGGCATGAAAGCTATACAGCCTTTCCTCAATCGCCAAGAACCTCAATCCGCAAGAAAGAGGCTGCGGCCTCTCGGAGTTCACATGCATCTCATCGTCCGGTCAGCCGCAATCGTCGCCGCTTCAGTCCTCACGCTGTCCCTCGCGAGCGGCGCCGCGGTGGCGGGTAGCGCGCAAGAAGAAGCCAATCGCAAAACTGTGCTTGCGTTCTATGAGAAGGGGCTCAACCAAAAGGACGCCGATGCAGCCCTCGCCCATGTCGGCGACCGCTACATCCAGCACAATCCAAACGCGGCCGATGGTCCGGACGGCTTCCGAAAATTCATCGGCTTCCTGCGCGAGAAATTCCCGAACTCGCACAGCGAGATCAAGCGCAGCTTCGTGGATGGCGACTACGTCATCCTGCACGTTCACGCGGTTCGCGAGCCCGGCAGCAGGGGCAACGCGATCGTCGACATCTTCAAGCTGGAGAACGGCAAGGTGGTCGAACACTGGGACGTCGTGCAACCGATCCCGGAAAATCCGGCGAACAACAACACGATGTTCTGACGGATTGAACCGGTTGCTGCGCAGACGGCCTAACTCTTCCTGGCCAACCAGATCACGTGACGCGCGCCACCGCCTCTTCCGGTGGCGCGAATGTTGACTTCGTTGACGTCGAAGCCGGCACTCCCGAGCCGCTTGGTGAAGGCCGGGTTGGGTCCCGAGGACCAGACCGCGAGCACGCCTCCCGGCCGCAGCGCCGTCTTCGCCGCCTTCAACCCGCTCGCATTGTAGAGCGCATCGTTGCCCTTCCGGGTCAGCCCTTCCGGCCCGTTGTCGACATCCAGGAGAATGGCGTCGAAGGCCGACCGCTGTGCCCGGATGGTTTCGCCGACGTCGGTTTCCCGGATTCTCACCCTGACGTCATCGAGACTGTCACCGAACACCTGCGCCATCGGGCCTCGCGCCCAGGCGACGACCGCCGGCACGAGCTCGCAAACCACGATCTTGGCCTTGCCTCCCAGCACGGTAAGCGCCGCACGCAGCGTAAAACCCATGCCAAGGCCGCCGATGAGGACGACAGGTTTTGCGACCGTCTCGATCTGCTTCGCCGCGAGTGTGGCGAGCGCGGCCTCCGAGCCTGACAGGCGGTTGTTCATCAGCTCGTTGGTGCCGAGCTTGATGGAAAACTCCTTGCCTCGCCGCATCAGGCGAAGCTCTTCATCGGAGCCGGGGATTTTGGCGGTATCGATCTTTTCCCAGGGAATCATGCGAGAGCTTTAGCATGATCGGCCGCCGGATTATCCACCTGCCCACACGTCCAGCACATACCGGTTCTTCGTGCCCATCTCCTCGATCCAGCGGGCAGCCGTGGCGGCATCGCTGCCGCTCTTCTCGCAATGGATCGCGACCAGCGCCGCTTTCACGTCGGGCTCCATCTTGCTGCCGTCGCCACAGACATAGACGATCGCGCCCTGCTCGATCAGCGGCCAGACCTTGTCTTTCTGCCCGGCGAGGACGTGCTGCACATAGGTCTTCGGGCCTTCCACTCGTGAGAACGCCGTGAACAGCTCGGTGATGCCGCTTGCCGCCAGCGCCTTCAGCTCGTCCGCGTAGAGAAAATCCTGATCGGGATGCCGGCAGCCGAAAAACAGCATGGCCGGACCGAGCGCGGCGCCCTTGACCTTGCGCTCGGCGCGTTCCTGGAGGAAGCCGCGGAACGGCGCCAATCCCGTGCCCGGGCCGATCATGACGATCGGCACGGATGGATCGTCCGGGAGCCGGAAGCCGGCCTTGGTCTCACGCACGGTGGCATGGATCACGTCGCCCGCGCGTCGATTGGCGAGATAGTTCGAGCAGATACCCTTGTAGGTGCCGCGGCCCGAGGCGGCCGGCCCTTCAACCACTCCGACCGTGACGCTGCAACGAACCGGATCGACCGACGGCGAAGACGAGATCGAATAATAACGCGGCGCCAGCAGCGAGAGCATTTCCAGATAGACGTGGAACGGCAGTTCGCAGGCCGGATATTCGAGCAGCAGATCGAACACCGATTTCCGCCGGGCCAGAATCTCGCTGCGATAGCGCTCGAGCGGCTCGGGCTCCTCGCCGACGAAGGCCAGCAGTTTTGGTTTCGTGACCGGACAACGCGTGTGCTCGGCCATGATCTGGATCTGCTTCCGTGTCGCCACTTGCTGGAGCTCGACGAACTCGCTGAGCAGGCGGCCGACCGACACGGCATCGCCGACCGGCAATTGCGCGCGGCGGCCTTCGGCAACCTGAAGCCTGATCTGGTCGGCCGGCAGGAAGCCAAAGCGACGGGCGACCGAATCCACCAGCGTCGGATCGTTGCGCGGGACCACGCTCAGATGATCGCCTACGCGGTAATTGATGTTGGACGGCAACTGCACCTCGATGTGGCGCGTCGAACGCTCTGACGGATTGAAACCGGCCTTGTTCTGAAGCTCGTCATTGACCAGCACCTTCATTGCCACCGCGCCGCCCTGGGCGACGATGGTGTTGACGGCGGTCACCGCGACCGGCTCGATCGCGTAGAGCGGATCATCCTCCGCGGTACGGGTGAAATTCCAGTCGATGCCGAATTCCTTGGTCGCGACTTGGGCGGCCGCCGGGAACCATTTCTGGAACTGGCCGTCGAGATCGCTGCGCGCATCGCCTTCGCCGCGCGGATAGACCGCGCGCGCGCCATGCTTCGACAACTGCTCATCGATGAAGCGCGGCACCGACTGGTAGGTCGCGGCCCAGTCGCTGTTGCCGCAGCCGAACACGGCGTAACGCACATTGGCAAACGCATCCTTCGGCAGCTCGTCACCGAGCCATTTGACGAATTGCGTCGCATTGTCCGGCGGCGCGCCGTTATAGGAAGCGCAGATGATCAGCACGCCCCCCTCCCTTGGCAGCTTGCCGACGTAATCGTCGAGCGGCCCCAGATGCACGGCAAAGCCGTTGATCTCGGCAAGATCGGCCATCCGAGTCGCCAGCTCCTCGGCGGTGCCGAGATTGGAGCCGTAGAGCACCAGCATCGGCGTGTTGTGGCCGGGACGCGCGGTGGGCTGACGCGGGGCCTTCGGCGCCGACGACACCGCCACAGGTCCGCCATAGGCACCGCGCTCGCGATCGGCGCGCGGACGGACCTTGATCTTGAAGCCTTCCGGCTTCATCGTCAGCGTTTCCTTCAGATGCATCTGGTAGCGCTGGTGGTCGATCAGCTTGAATCGCTGGAGGATCATGCCGAGCGCGAGCGCGGCCTCGTGCATGGCGAAGCCGCGGCCGATGCAGGCGCGCTGGCCGTTGCCGAACGGCTTCCAGGCATTGATCGGCCGTTTGGCTTCCGCCTCCCGGCTGAAATTCTCCGGATCGAACGCGTCCGGATTCGGACCCCAGACCGAGGGATCACGATGCAGCGCGGTCACCAGGATGGTGGTGAACGTACCCTTCCTGAGCTTGTACTTGCCGCCGCCGATGGTCTCGTCGTTCAGCGGCGAGATGCCATAGGCCGGCGCTGGCGGCCATAGCCGCAGCGCCTCCTTCAGGATCTGCGTGATGTAGGTGAGCTGCGTCACCCGCTGATAGGTCGGCCGTACATTGACGTCGGGACCGAAGACGCGGTCAACCTCGTCATAGGCCTTCTTGAGAATCTCGGGATGCTTGAGCAGCGCATAGAGCGTGCAGGACAACAGGCCGCTGGTGGTCTCGTGGCCTGCGATCAGGAACGTGTTGATCTGATAGCGGATGTTGACGTCGTCGAGCTGTTCGCCGGTCGAGCGATCGACGCCCGTCATCATCGCCGCAAGCATATCCTTCTTGTCGTCGGTCGCCTCTCCTCCCTTGCGGCGCTCCGCAATGATCTCGTCGACCATCCTGTTCATGAAGTCGACGTCCTCAGCCATCGTCTTGCGCCGCTTCTGCATCCAGAGCTGCTCGAACGGCAAGCCGCGCGTCATCATGATGGTTTCGAGCGAGCGCACCAGCGACTCGACGAAAGGATGGTAGTCGCGCCGGTAGAACGAATTGAAGCGGTAGTCGAAGCCGCACAGGCCGATCGTATCCAGCGTCAACGCCGTCATGTCGTGGACGACGTCGATCTCGTCGTCAGCGTTGAGCCGCTCCCATTTGCCGACGAGCTGCTCGGCGATGTCGACCATGCTCGGGTGATAGGACTGCATGGCGCGGTTGCCGAAGGGCTGGAGCAGGATGTTGTGCGCCTTGCTCCAGTTTGGCTCCCTGGTGTCGGCCGTGAACAGGCCGTCCCCGCCGACTGCGCGCACCCGCCGCAATGCACCGCGCACCGTCTTGTCGAAACGCTTCTCGTCCGAGAGCTCGTCGACGAGATCGTGGCCGGAGACGACCACGATCGGCGAGCCCATCATGTCGAGCCAGAAGATGGGCCCCAGCTCCTTGGCAAGCCGGGTCAGATGCTGCACCGGCGCGGCCGAATCCAGTGACAGCATGTTGCCGACCACCGGCTTGGTCGGCGGCTGCGGGATCGGGTCCAGACGATTCTTGGATGACATCGAAATGTAGTCCCCCTGCTTCAATGTCGTCATTGCGAGCGAAGCAGAGCAATCCAGAAATATGTCGCCGGAGGCAGCCTGGATTGCTTCGTCGCTTCGCTCCTCGCAATGACGAGTTCGCAATGATCAGCTAGCCGAACCGCCTTCTACGCCATTCGATCAGTTTGGCGCTGACCTCTTCCGGCTTCTCTTGTTGCGTCCAATGGCCGCTGTCCTTCACAAGATGTTTCTCCAGATCAGATATCAGCGTCTCCATGCCGTCGGCCGCCGACGGCGGCAGCACGGCATCGTTCTCGGCCATGATCATCAATGACGGCACGTGCACCTGATGGTCCAGGCCTTTCGCGCGCTCCCAATTGCGAGTGAAGTTGCGATACCAGTTGATGCCGCCGGTGAAGCCGGTTTTCGTGAACGTATCGACGAACACCTTCTTCTCGTCGGCCGACAGGATCGGAATCCGGGGATCGTGCTTTGCATCATAGGCCGCGATCATCTGCGGGAACGCCAGATTGGTCTTTGACGAGGCGCCGACACCCGCGATCGGCGGCTCCTCCGGTTTCGCCGCCGGCCGCGCCAGCGGCTTGCGCATGAACGCGTCGAACGTCTGCTCGACGCGGCTGCCGAATATCCTGTCCGGCTCACGCGCGGGATCCTGGAACTGGACGATGTACATCTGATCGCCGAAGCGCTGGCGGAACAGCGAGATCGGATCGATCGGCGCGCGGTCCCAATGCGGTGTGTTGACGCCGACCACGCCGGCCACACGCGATGGATGCCGCAGAGGCATCTGCCAGACGACGAAGCCGCCCCAGTCGTGACCGACGAAGATCGCCTTGTCGATCCCGAGATGATCGAGCAGCCCGACGAGATCGCCGGTCAAATGCTCCATGTCGTAGTCCTCGACGGGCTCGGGCCGGTCGGTCGCGCCGTAGCCGCGCTGGTCCGGCGCGATCACCCGGATGCCGGCCTCGCTCAGCGCCTTGATCTGGTGGCGCCAGGAGAAAGCAAGCTCGGGCCAGCCATGGCACAGCACGATCGGCGGCTTGTCATCGGCCGGGCCCGCCTCGTAATAGCCCATCCGGATTCCGTTCGTCTGCGCGAACTTGAGCGGCGGCATTTCAATCATCGACACATTCCTACTCTGCGGCGCCCTTGATGTCGGCCACTGGCGACGCATAGGCCGCTTCGAGTGCGGCAAACTCCTCCGGCAGCATGTCGCACATCACCTGCACATGCGGAATGATGTTGGCGCCGACGATGAAGCCGAAATCGAGCTGGTCGCGATAGCTCTGCACAGTGATGTTGAGCGCCTGTCCATGCGTCGAGATCGACACCGGGAAGATGTGCAACAACTCGGCGCCCGCGGCGTAGAGCGTCTGCCGCGGCCCCGGCACGTTGGACACAGTGATGTTCGCAGCCGGCGGCAGCACATTCGACAAATCGGAGCGGCTGTAGAGCAGCGCCATGATCTGCACGACGATCGGCGCGCCCAGCATCGAGATATTGGAGATCTGCGGCATCAGTGCCCGCAGCGGATGCGACATCTCCTTGGACTTGGTCGATTGCGCGATAATGGCTTCCAAGCGCGCCTTAGGATCGTCGATGTTGGTCGCGATCGAGCAGATCATGCCGAACACCTGGTTGTTGGCTTCGGTGTTGCCTTCCTCACGCAGCGAGATCGGCACGGCAGCGGTCAGGGACTTCGCCGGCAGCGTTCCGTGTTGCTGGAGGTAGCGCCGGACCACGCCGGAGGCGAGCGCCAGCACGACGTCGTTGAGCTTGCCGCCGGCCTGCTTGGCCAGCGCCTTGGATCGCGACAGCGAAATCGAGACGCCGGCGAAGCTGCGCTCGGACGAGATCGATTTGTTGAGCATGGTCGGCGGCGACACCATGTTGGCAAGGCTCTCGCGCGATTTTGGATCGGATATCTTGCCGAGCACGTCCGAGACGCTCTTGACCATGGTCGGGATGTTGCCGGCAAAGCGCACCGCGCTCTCGATCTGGTACATCGCATTGTCGAACAGGATCGAGCCGATGTCGCTCTTGCCGGTGCGCGGCAGTTGCAGGTTCTTCGCGGCGGCCGATGCATCGAGCGGCTGGGTGAAGAGCTGCTGGTAGGAATCGACCAGGTTCGCTGCGATGTCGCGCGGCTCCTGCCCGGGCTTCGCTCCCGCGGTCGGCGGATCGACCTTCCGCGGGATCGGCGAGATATCGTAGATCATGTTGGTCAGCGCCGCACCGGCACCGCCGTCGATGGCGGCATGATGCATCTTCGAATAAAGCCCGACCTCATTGTCCTTCATGCCCTCGAACACGTAGAACTCCCAGAGCGGGCGGGCGCGGTTCAAGAGCTTGGCGTGCATCCAGCCCACGATGCGTTCGAGCGTGGCGCGGTCTCGCGGCTGCGGCAGGCTGGCGCGGAAGATGTGACGGTCGATGTCGAACTGGTCGTCCTCCACCCAGGAGGGATGATCGATGTCGAGCGGCGCCTTCTCCAGCCGCGCTTTGAGGATCGGCGCGATGTGCAGGCGCGAGACGATCATCGCCTTGAAATCTTCGAAGAAGTCGCCCTTGTAGTCGTCCGGCAGGCGAAAGATCGCCATGCTCCCGACATGCATCGGCATTTCCGGCGTTTCCAGATAGAGAAACGACGCATCCAGCGACGACAGTTTCTTACCGTCAGCCATAGTTCCCTCCCGAGTATTTGACTGGCGCCTTAGGCGGCGCTTCTCGTCAGGCCGATACTGCCTGTTCCGGCGGGGCATATGCAATGGCAAACGGCCCTGCCCTGTCAAATGGCCAGAACTCCCCTTCCGGTTGCGCAAGGCGGTCCGCCACGGCCCATAGCGCTGCGGGATTCACCCCAAGCCCGATATGGCTCGCCAGGTGCACCTCGATGTTCTCGGCGCGGTCGGAGGGACGCAGCAGGCAGGTCCGCCAGTTCACGATGCCGTCGGCGCGCGAATAGATCGACGTCGCCGGCACCGGAAGATCGCCGGCGATCGCCTCACGCAGCTCGGCGAAATCCTCGACACGCTCGCCGGACATCATTTCGTAGAGCCGCGTCGCATTGGTCGCTCTTATGTCATTGGCAAAAGGGCTGCCGAGCGTGATGACATTGCGGACCAAGTCGGGCGCCTGCAGCGCGAGATCGCGCGCATAGACGCCGCCGAGACTCCAGCCGACCAGGCTGACCTTGCGTCCGCTCGCAGCATGGATTTCGGCGAGACGGGCGCGTAATGAATCCCGCATCCGTCCCAACCCGCCGAAATTGCGGCCCATCCGCCAGGCATGTGCCTCGTAGCCGAGCTCGCTGAGATAGCGCCGCATCGGCGCCATCGAGAGGTCGCTGGCGAGGAAGCCAGGCAGCGCCAGCACCGGATGGCCATCGCCTTTGGGCGCCCGCATCAGGACCGGCGACAGCAGCAGGCTGGCGTTGAGTTCGAGCAGCCCTCGGGCTTCGGCGAGCAGCAAAGCAAGGCCGGGCGGACGAAGCCGGCCTGGGGTCTGCGGCCCGTCCGGACCGGGCGGCATTATTTCTTCTTGTCGCCGCTGCGCGTGCCGCCGAGGCCGGCCATGGTGACGAACATGTCCTGAAACCGCTCGGCAAGCTTGGGATCGAAGGTGAACCAGCTCTGGATCAGCGACTCCGGCGAGACCTTGTCGATGTTGCTCAAGACTTGCTGCTGCAGCTTGTCCATCACCGCCGTCTGCATCGGTGCTAGATCGGGCAATCCGATGAACTGACGGGCTTCGAGGGGGGTGCAGTCGATTTCGATATTAACCTTCATGTCCCCTCCAGATGAGATTCGAGCGCCCGGCCGCAGTATCGCCGCGAGACGGTGTGCAACGCAAGCGACCTGAGGCCGGTCGCGGCGCTCCGGCTTCCGCGATCGGCGGATATGGTCAATCAAAAACGCTGGCGTCCTCGCCCATCGGCCCGTCAATGTCGGTCAGCATTGCTGCACAGCGGTGCAACTTGGCGCGTTCCTTGCTGGAATGGCGCTTGCACGGGTCGAGAACTCTGGGCAACATGGTTCGATCAGCCCCGCCGAACAATCAAAAATGACGGTGCGGGCGAGTGGAGAGGTCAAGAATGTCAGTCGGACGAAGTCTGTTTGCGGCGACGCTCGCCAGTATGCTTGCGTTGGCGGTCTCGCCGGCGTCGAGCCAGACGCTGCGCTATGCCAACCAGGGTGAGCTCAAGTCGCTCGACCCGTACACGCTGAACGAGTCGACCACCAGTGCGCATCTCGGTCATGTCTATGAGGGCCTGGTTGCCCGCGGCAAGGACCTGAAGATCGTCCCGGCACTCGCCGAAAGCTGGGAGACGCCGGAGCCGACACGCTGGCGCTTTCACCTGCGCAAGGACGTCAAATTCCACAACGGCGACCCGTTCACTGCGGACGACGTGGTGTTCTCGGCCGAACGCGTGCGGGCGAAAGGTTCGAATTTCCAGAGCCGCGTTCCCGCCGATGCCAAGGTGGTCAAGATCGACGATTACACCGTCGATTTCATCCTGACCTCGCCCAATCCCATTCTGACGGCGCTGTGGGCCACCTGGTACATCATGGACAAGAAATGGGCAGAGGCGAACGATGCGGTGGCACCGACGCCCGCAGCCGCGACGACCCCGAGCTACGCCTCGCTCCATGAGAACGGCACCGGCGCCTTCACGATCGACAGCCATCAGCCGGGCGTGAAGACCGTCTTCAAGGCCAATCCGAACTGGTGGCGCAAGCCGGAACATAATCTGAAGGAGATCATCTTCACGCCGATCGCCAACCCCGCCACGCGTGTTGCGGCGCTGTTGTCCGGCGAGGTCGACGTGATCGAGCCGGTTCCGGTCCAGGACATCGAGCGCGTGAAAGCGAGTCCGAACGCCACCGTGCTGACGGGACCTGAACTCCGCACCATCTTTGTCGGCATGGATCAGGCGCGTGACGAGCTCTTGTACTCCAACGTCAAGGGCAAGAACCCATTCAAGGACGTTCGCGTCCGCGAAGCCGTCTACCGGGCAATCGACATCGACCTGATCAAGAATCGCGTCATGCGCGGACTGTCTACGCCGTCCGCATTGATGGTCGCACCAGAGATCTTTGCCTCGAAGGATTTCACCCGGCCGAAGCTCGATCCCGACGCCGCCAAGAAGCTCCTGGCTGACGCCGGCTATCCCGAGGGTTTCGAAGTCACGATGGACTGCCCCAACGATCGCTACGTCAATGACGCCGCGATATGTCAGGCGGTCGTCGGCATGCTCGCCCGCATCGGCCTCAAAGTGGAGCTGCTGGCGCAACCCAAGGCCCTGTATTTCGCCAAGGTGCTGAAGCCCGGCGGCTACAAGACTTCGCTGTTCATGCTGGGCTGGACCCCGGATACCCTCGACTCCCACAACGTGCTGCACGACATCATGGGCTGCCGGGACGATCCCAAGGATCCGAACCGCGGCGAAGCCAATCTCGCCGGCTATTGCAACAAGCAGTTCGATGAACTCGCCGACAAGGTTCTCGTGGAACCCGATACGGGCAAGCGCGATCTCCTGATCAAGCAGGCCTTCGAGGTCTCGATGAAGGACTGGGCCTACGTCCCGCTGCACCAGCAGGCGCTCGCCTGGGGCGTCTCGAAGAAGGTGAAGTTGACCCAGCGTGCGGACAACATGGTCATGCTCTACTGGGCGACCAAGCAGGACGAGTAGGCGTCGACAAGTTGTGAAGTCCCGGAAGCCATCGTTTTCAAGATCTGGCTTCCGGGACTTGCTGTTTCGGGCTAACGCAATGATGCGTGCCACTGAAGATATGTGAAAGGAACAGATGCTCGCTTTCACACTGCGCCGGGCCATTCAGGCCATTGGTGTCATGATCGCCGTCGGGATCATCTCCTTCTCGATGTTTCGTTTCGCCGGCGATCCCGTGAACCAGATGGTTGGGATGGACACGTCCGGCGCCGAACGCGCCGCTATCCGCAAATCGCTCGGCCTCGATGATCCCGTGATCGTGCAGTTCGGCCGCTATATCGGCAACGCTGCGCAGTTCAAGTTCGGCGTCTCCTACCAGTTCCGCCTGCCTGTCTCCAATCTTCTGATGGAGCGGATGCCCGCGACCCTGGAGCTCGCGATCTGCGCCACCATCTTCGCGATGCTCTGTGGTATCCTGATGGGCGTCTATTCGGCGCTTCGCCGCGACAGCTGGCTCACACACGCGTTCCAGGCTATCTCGCTGATCGGCATCTCGCTGCCGACCTTCCTGATCGGCATTCTCATGATCTACCTGTTCTCGGTGACGCTGGGTTGGCTGCCCTCGTTCGGGCGCGGCGACGTCGTGCATATCGGCTGGTGGACGACGGGTCTGCTGACGCTGTCAGGACTGAAGGCGCTGATCATGCCCTCGATCACGCTGGGTTTGTTCCAGATGACGCTGATCATGCGACTGGTCCGCACCGAGATGCTCGAAGTCATGCGCACCGACTACATCCGCTTCGCCCGTGCCCGCGGCCTCACCACCCGCGCCATCCATTACGGTCATGCGCTGCGCAACACGATGATCCCGGTCATCACGGTGGCCGGCCTGCAATTTGGCTCGGTAATTGCATTTGCGATCATCACCGAGACCGTGTTCCAGTGGCCCGGCATGGGGTTGCTGTTCGTGCAGGCCGTGCAGAATGTCGATATCCCGATCATGGCGGCCTATCTGATGATGGTGTCCCTGATCTTCGTCACCATCAATCTCGTGGTTGATATCCTCTACACCATCGTCGATCCGCGGCTGCGCTCGACGATCAGCCGGGCACATTGAATGAGCGAAGCCGTCGTCCCGCACAAGGTCGAAGAACGCGGCCCGCGCGCCGACGCGCCGGGTTGGTTTAAACGCGCGCTCGACAGCGACCTGTTCTATTCATTTCGCCGCTCCAAAATCACCATGGTCGCAGCGGCGGTGACGCTGCTGTTCTTCCTGCTCGCGATCCTCGCCTCGGTGCTATCGGTCCAAAATCCCTTCGACCCGGCGCAGCTCCAGCTGATGAACTCGCGCATCTCGCCATTATGGACCTCAGACGGCCAGAGCCCGTTCCTGCTCGGCACCGACGAACAAGGCCGGGACGTATTGTCCGCGATTCTTTACGGCATGCGCATCTCGCTTCTCGTCGGCGTGCTCGGCGTCGTCTTCTCCGGCGCGATCGGCATCCTGCTCGGGCTGACGGCCGGTTATTTCGGCGGTGCCGTCGACGGGCTGATCATGCGCATCGCCGACGTGCAGCTTTCATTCCCGGCGATCCTGATCGCGCTGCTGATCAACGGCATCGCCAAATCGGTTTTCGGCAACAAGCTCGACGAGATGAGCATGCTGGCTGTCCTGGTCTTCGCGATCGGGTTGAGCTTCTGGGTGCAATATGCCCGCACCGTGCGCGGCTCCGTCATGGTCGAGAAGAACAAGGACTATGTCGCCGCCGCCCAGCTCATTGGCCTGCCCGCCCCGGTGATCATGTTGCGCCACGTGCTGCCGAACACGATGGGGCCGATTCTCGTCATCGCCACCATCAATCTCGCGCTCGCTATCATCACCGAAGCGACGCTGTCGTTCCTCGGCTCGGGGATGCCCGAGACCATGCCATCGCTGGGCACGCTGATCCGCATCGGCAACAACTATCTGTTCGCGGGCGAATGGTGGATCGTCGCCTTCCCTGGAATCGCACTCGCGGCGCTGATCCTGTCGATCAATCTGCTCGGCGACTGGCTGCGCGATGCGCTTAACCCGAAACTCCGATGAGTATGCAGCGTTCATGACCGAGCCCGTTCTCTCCGTTCGTAATCTTCAGGTCGAGTTCGCCTCCCGCCGGGGCACGCTGCGCGCGATCGATAATGTCTCCTTCGACATCGCCAAAGGCGAGGTGCTCGGCGTTGTCGGCGAATCCGGCGCCGGTAAATCGGTCACCGGACTCGCGGTCATTGGCCTGATCGATTCGCCGGGCCGCATCTCGGGCGGCGAGATCCGCCTCTCCGGCCTGCGCATCGACAATCTGCCGCCGGAAGAGATGCGCCGCGTGCGTGGAAAACGTATCGGCATGATCTTCCAGGACCCCCTCACCTCGCTCAATCCGCTGTACAAGATCGGCGACCAGCTCATCGAGACGATCAGAACGCATCTGAACCTGTCCGAGACCGCCGCCCGTCGCCGCGCCATCGACCTGCTCGCCGAAGTCGGGATCCCGGCTCCGGAAAAGCGCATCGACGGTTATCCGCATGAATTCTCCGGCGGCATGCGCCAGCGCGTGGTGATTGCGCTCGCGATCTGCGCCGAACCGGAGCTGATCATCGCCGACGAGCCGACCACCGCGCTCGACGTTTCCGTGCAGGCGCAAATCATCTCGCTCATCAAGCGTCTCGGCCGCGACCACGGCACTGCGGTGATGCTGGTGACCCACGACATGGGCGTGATCGCCGAGACCTCCGACCGGGTCGCGGTGATGTATGCCGGCCGCGTTGCCGAGATCGGTCCGGTGCAGGATGTCGTGCAGAACGCGCTGCATCCTTACGCCAAGGGCTTGATGGGCGCGATCCCGACGCTCGCGGGCGACGACAAGCGCCTGGTGCAAATTCCCGGCTCGATGCCGCGATTGTCGGCGATTCCGCGCGGGTGCTCGTTCAATCCGCGCTGCGCGTTGGCGTTCGATCGCTGCCGTGTCGAGCGGCCGGAGCCGCTGCCACGGGGCGCGCAATCGGTCGCCTGCCATCTCTATGACAGCGTGCCGGCGGAGAGCGCGGCATGAGCACTCCCTTCGTCCAGGCCACGAATCTGCGCCGCGTCTTCGACGTCTCGAAACCCTGGCTCAACCGCATGCTTGAAGGCGGGCAGCTCGAATATCTCAAGGCCGTCGATGGCGTCACATTCGACATCAGGAAGGGCGAGACCTTTGCACTGGTCGGCGAATCCGGCTCGGGCAAGACCACGGTGGCGCGGATGGTCGTCGGCTTGCTGCCGCCAAGCTCCGGCAACGTCTTGATCGACGGCATCTCGATGACCGATCCGCGGCAGGCCCAGGCGCGGCGGAAACTGCGCCGCCGCATCCAGATGATCTTTCAGGATCCCTATGCGAGCCTGAACCCACGCTTCCGGGTTGACGCCATCATCTCCGAGCCGATCCGCGCGTTCGACCTGATCGAGGGCGAGCGCGACATCCAGGCCCGGGTCGGCGAGTTGCTCAGCCTTGTCGGCCTGCATCCCGACGACAGGTTGAAATTTCCGCACGAATTCTCGGGCGGCCAGCGCCAGCGAATCGCGATCGCTCGCGCGCTCGCCTCCGACGCGGAGTTCATTGTCTGCGACGAGCCAACCTCCGCGCTTGACGTCTCCGTGCAAGCGCAGATCCTGAACCTGATGCGCGACCTCCAGGATAAGTTCGGCCTGACCTACATGTTCATCAGCCACAACCTCGCCGTCGTTCGCCACATGGCGAGCCGCGTCGGCGTGATGTATCTCGGCCGCATCGTCGAGATCGCGGAAGGACGTGAGCTGTTTGCTCGTCCTCGTATGCCCTACACCAAGATGCTGCTCGGCGCCGTGCCCGATCTTGCCATGAGCGGCCGCCAGCGCATTCCCGTGAAGGGCGAGATCCCGAACCCGATCAATCCGCCGCCTGGCTGCGCCTTCAATCCGCGCTGCCCGCTGGCGTTCGATCTCTGCCGCAAGGAAGCACCAAGCCTGATCGACGGTGTCGCCTGCCACGCGGTCAACACCGCGCCGGTACCGGCGTGACGCGCGCGTGCCATGCAGCCTGCGCATTTGGCGGCGGCCCGGCCCTGTGATCAATTGCGCGCGCCGCAAATGAGGTAGTCCATGGCCAGCATCGTCAATCCCGATCCCTTCACGACACGCCCCGAGATCGAAGGCACCTTCGGGGTCGTCGCGACCACGCACTGGATTGCGACCGCTATCGGCATGGCCATCCTGGAAAAGGGCGGCAACGCCTTTGACGCCGGCGTCGCCACCGCTTTCACGCTCCAGGTGGTCGAGCCGCATCTGAACGGCCCCGGCGGCGACGTTCCGATCATCGTGCACGACGTGAAGCGCGGCCGCACCGAGGTGATCTGCGGTCAGGGTCCGGCACCGGCTCGCGCCACCATCGCGCATTACAAGAGCGAAGGCCTCGACATGGTGCCCGGCACCGGCCTGCTCGCAGCCTGCGTCCCCGGCACCTTCGAATCCTGGATGATGCTGCTGCGTGACTACGGCACGATGCGCATGCGCGACGTGCTGGAGCCCGCGATCTCCTATGCGCGCGACGGTTATCCGCTGGTCGAGCGCGCCTGCGCCACGATCCAGACCGTCGAGCAATTATTCCGCAAGCACTGGCCGACATCGGCCGCCGTCTATCTCCCGAACGGCGAAGTGCCAAAGCCCGGCACGCTCTTCACCAACAAGACGCTTGCGGCGACCTACGCACGCATCCTAAGCGAGGCCGAAAGCGGCGGCGGCGGCCGCGACGCCGAGATCGAGCGCGCACGCAAGTCCTGGTCGCAGGGTTTCGTCGCGGAAGCCATCGACAGATTCTGCCGGACGCAGGACGTGATGGACGTCAGCGGCTCGCCGCATCGCGGCGTGCTGTCGGCCGATGACATGGCGCGCTGGCAGCCGATCGTCGAGGCCCCGCTCACTTACGACTATGGCCGCTACACCGTCTGCAAGGCCGGGGTCTGGAGCCAAGGACCGGTGACGCTGCAGCAGCTCGCGCTGCTGAAGGGCTTTGCGCTCGATGGGCTCGACCCGACCGGGCCGGAATTCATCCATCTCCAGATCGAATGCGCCAAGCTCGCCTTCGCCGACCGCGAGAAATTCTACGGCGATCCCGAGTTCAGCGAGATCCCGATCGGAACGCTGCTGTCGGATGCCTACAACAACGAGCGCCGCAAGCTCGTCACCGACAAGGCCTCGCTCGATCTCCGGCCCGGTGCGATCGAGGGCTTTGGCGGCGTGGTCAAGCTGCGCCGCGCCGAGGGCCAGCGCGAGGCTGTCGGCGCGCTCGGCGCCGGTGAACCGACGGTGGGCCGCTTCGGCGAGGTGCGCGGCGACACCGTGCATTTTGACATCATCGACAAGGCAGGCAACATGGTGTCGTCGACGCCATCCGGCGGCTGGCTGCAATCATCGCCGATCATTCCCGAGCTCGGCTTCTGCCTCGGCAGCCGCGCGCAGATGTTCGATCTGGAGGAGAACCAACCGAGCTCGCTCGCGCCCGGCAAGCGGCCGCGCACCACGCTGTCCCCCACCATGGCATTGCGCGACGGCGAGCCTTATCTCGCCTGGGGCTCGCCCGGCGGCGACCAGCAGGATCAGTGGATCACGCAGTTCTTCCTGCGGCACGTCCATTGCAACCTCAATCTCCAGGAAGCGATCGACGCCCCGGCCTGGCACTCCGAGCATTTCCCGATCTCGTTCTGGCCCCGCACCGCGCGCCCCGGCGTGCTCGTGGTCGAGAACCGCGTGCCGAAGGCGACGATCGAAAATCTTCGCGAACGCGGACATATCGTCGAGGTCGGACCGGACTGGTCGGAAGGCCGTCTCACCGCGGCCTCGCGCGTCGGTCCGCGTCGCCGCGCCGCCGCCAATCCACGCGGCATGCAGGGCTACGCCGCAGGGCGCTAAAGGCAGCACATGACCTGGTCGATCATCGCGCGCGATTCTGCTACCGGCCAGTTTGGCATCGCCGTAGCCACGCGCTTCTTCGCCGTCGGCGCGCGAGTGCCCTACATCGCGGCGGGCCTTGGCGCCATCGCGACGCAGGCCTTCGTCAATCCTTATTACGGCATCGACGGGGTCAAGCTGCTGCGTCAGGGTCTCAACGCGCACGACGCGCTGGCCGCCTTGCTCGCAACCGACGATGGCCGCGAGAGCCGCCAGATCCACATCATGGACGCCAGCGGCGCGATTGCCGCGCATACCGGGCGCGACTGCGTCGATTGGTGCGGACACATCGCGGGCAGCGGCTTCTCGATCGCCGGCAACATGCTCGCGGGCGCCGATGTGCTCGACGAGACCGCAAAGACCTATATCGCCAATGACAGCCTGCCGTTCCCGCGCCGCCTGCTCGCCGCGATGCGCGCGGGCGAAGCCGCCGGCGGCGACAAGCGCGGCAAGCAGTCCGCCGCGCTCCTGATCCACGGCGAGGAGGAATGGCCGGCATTGGACCTGCGCGCCGACGATCATCCCGATCCGCTCGGTGAGCTCGAGCGGCTCGAACGGGTCAGCCACGAGCTCTGGGTCCACTTCCGCGCCTCCATGCCGACGCGGCAGAACCCGGCCGGCAACACCGATCGCAGCGTCATCGACGCCAGCATTGCCGCAGCGCGCGCAAAACGCTCATGAACCCGAGCCCTCTCATCGAGATCAGCGACCTGCGTATTCGTTTTCACGGCGACGACGGCCGCGTCACCCACGCGGTCGACGGCGTCGATCTCAGCGTCGCCAATGGCGCGACGCTGGGCCTCGTCGGCGAATCCGGCTGCGGCAAGAGCGTGACGTCACTGGCGATCATGGGCCTGCTGCCGAAGCAGAGCGCGGAGATCTCCGGCGCGATCCGCTTCGACGGTTTCGACCTCCTTAAGACGTCGGACCAGACGCTGCGCGACCTTCGCGGCAACCGGCTCGCGATGATCTTCCAGGAACCGATGACCTCGCTCAATCCGAGCTTCACGATCGGCGACCAGATCATCGAGACGATTTTGCGCCACCGCGGCGGTTCGCGCAGGAGTGCGCGCGAGCGGGCGATCGATCTGCTGCGTCGCGTCCACATCCCCTCGCCCGAGCGGCGGATCGACGAATATCCGCACAAGCTCTCGGGCGGCATGCGCCAGCGCGTCATGATCGCGATGGCGCTTGCCTGCGACCCGCGGCTGCTGATCGCGGACGAGCCGACCACTGCCCTCGATGTCACCCTGCAGGCGCAGATCCTGGAGCTGATGCGCGAGTTGAAGGCGGCGAGCGGCGCCGCCATCATCCTGATCACCCACGATCTCGGCGTGGTCGCCGAAGTCTGCGACGAGGTCGCGGTGATGTATGCCGGTGAGATCGTCGAGCGCGCGGCGGTGGACGAGCTGTTCTCGGCGCCGCAGCATCCCTACACCGTCGGCCTGCTCGGCTCGATCCCGCGGCTCGACCATCGCGCCGAACAGCTTGCCACGATCGAAGGCATGGTTCCGAACATGGCGCAGCCGCCCGCCGGCTGTCGCTTCGCCGCGCGCTGCCCCTTCGTGCTGGCTGCCTGCACCAAGGCGCCGCCGCCGCTGGTCGAGGTCAGTCCCGGCCACCTCTCGCGCTGCATCCGCGCGCCGCTCGAACGTCTGGTGTCGTGATGGCGCTGCTCGAGGTCGATGGTCTGGTCAAGCATTTCGTCGCCGAGCGTTCGCTGTTCGGCCGGGCGCTGGCGCATGTCAAAGCCGTCGATGGCGTTTCCTTCTCGCTCGATGCCGGCAGGACGCTGGCGCTGGTCGGCGAATCCGGCTGCGGCAAATCCACCGTCAGCCGCCTGGTGCTGCGGCTGATCGAGCCGGATGCAGGCACGATCCGGTTCGAAGGCCGCGATCTGCTCTCGCTCGACGCCGGCGCGCTGCGCGCCTTTCGCCGCGAGGCGCAGATCATCTTCCAGGATCCCTACGCCTCGCTCAATCCGCGCATGACCGTCGGCCAGATCCTGACCGAGCCGCTGGCGCTGCACAACCTGGTGCCGCCCGCCCGACGGCGCGAACGCGTCGAGGAGATCTTGCGGCTGGTCGGACTGGAGCCGCGGCTGGCGCGGCGTTACCCGCACGAGTTTTCCGGCGGCCAGCGCCAGCGCATCGCCATCGCCCGCGCGCTCGCGGTCGAGCCGAAACTGATCATCTGCGATGAGCCGGTCTCGGCGCTCGACGTCTCGATCCGCTCGCAGATCCTCAATCTGCTGCGCGAGCTCCAGGACCGGCTCGGGCTGGCCTACATTTTCGTCTCGCACGACCTCGCGGTGGTCAAGCACATCGCCGACCACGTAGCGGTGATGAATCTCGGCCAGATCGTCGAGACGGCGGCGGCGGACGCGCTGTTCGCCGCACCCCGCCATCCCTATAGCCGGGCCCTGCTGTCCGCGATCCCGGTGCCTAAACCGCGGGCAAAGCGCAGCCGGATTGTGCTGCAGGGAGAGATCCCCAGCGCGCTCAATCCGCCGCCGGGATGCCGCTTCCACACCCGCTGCCCCTACGTGGTCGACCGTTGCCGCAGCGAAATGCCTCAGCTCGTGCCGGATGGCGTCGGACATGCAACAGCATGCCACCGAACGTCGGAACTGCCGTCGTCCGAGGCGATCGTCCCAACGGACGGCGGCTTCTCCCCGGTTCTCGAAAAATTGGTCGCCGCCTTCAGCGGCGGCCCGGAAGCAGTCCGCGGCAGCGGGGTTAGTTCATTGGGGACGAACCCGGCATAGCCGCAAAACAGAGGTTGAGAGCGATGAGTCCTATGCGTTTGGCACTCCTGGCGTCGGCATTGCTGACGTCGCTCGTGAGCGCGGCCCAAACCCAGGCCCAAGCCCAGACCACGCTTCGCATCGGCATCGCCGAGGATCCTGACATCCTCGATCCCAGCATCGGCCGCACCTATGTCGGCCGCATCGTATTCTCCGCCTTCTGCGACAAGCTGTTCGACATCGACGAGAAGCTCAACATCGTGCCGCAGCTCGCGCTGTCGCATGAGACCTCGCCCGACGGCAAGGAGATGACGATCAAGCTCCGGCCCAACGTGAAATTCCACGACGGCGAGCCGCTCGACGCGGAAGCAGCAAAGTTCTCGATCGAGCGTCACATGACGCTGCCGACCTCATTCCGAAAGTCCGAGCTCGCCAGCGTCGACCATGTCGAAGTCGTCGATCCCCTGACCATCAAGCTGGTGCTCAAGACGCCTTACTCCCCGCTGATCGCCCAGCTGACCGACCGCTCCGGCATGATGGTGTCGCCGAAGGCCGCCAAGGAAGCCGGCGACAAGTTCGGGCTGCATCCGGTCTGCGCCGGTCCCTACAAGTTCGTCGAGCGCGTGCAGCAGGACCGCATGGTCTTCGAAAAATTCGCCGACTACTGGAACAAGGACAACATCCATATCGACCGCGTGGTGTTCCTGCCGATCGTCGATGCCACGGTGCGCCTTGCCAACCTGAAGTCCGGCGGACTCGATCTGATCGAGCGCGTGCTCGCGACCGACATCAAGGACGTCCGCGCCGATTCGCGGCTCGTGCTGTCGACGGCACCGGAACTCGGCTATCTCGGCCTCACGGTCAATATCGGCAACGACAAGAGCAAGGGGCCGCTGAGCCAATCGGCGAAAGTCCGGCAGGCGCTCGATCTGTCGATCGATCGCGAGGCTCTCAACCAGGTCGTGTTCAACGGCGAATTCACCCCGGGCAATCAATGGGTCAGCCCTACCCATCCCTACTACCAGAAGGCATTTCCGGTTCGTGGCCGCGACATCGCGAAGGCCAAGGCGCTTCTGAAGGAAGCCGGAATCACTTCGCCGGTGACCGTCGATTACATGATTCCCAAAGGCGCGGAGAACGAAGCGGTTGCCCAGGTGATCCAGTCGATGGCCGCGGAAGCGGGCTTCGACATCAAGATCCGCGCGGTCGAATTCGCGACCACCTTCAAGCAGGCCCAGGCCGGCGAGTTCCAGATCTTCCAGATCAACTGGAGCGGTCGCATCGACCCTGACGGCAACTCCTATATCTTCATGCGGAGCAAGGCGCCGCAGAACGATGGCGTCTATTCGAATCCGGAGGCCGATAAGCTGCTGGAAGAAGGAAGGGCGACGTCCAACGTCGAGGAGCGCAAGGCGATCTACGCCAAGCTGAACAAGATCCTGCTCGACGACCTGCCGATCATCTACATCTATCACCGTACGCTCCTGATCGCGCATACGACCAAGCTCCAGGGCTATAAGCAGATGCCAGATGGCCTTGTGCGCGTGGTCGGGCTTAAGTTTAAGTGACGGCGACATCGTCCGGAACAGGCGTGCGACTATGCTGAACTTCCTCGCCCGCCGCATTGTGCAGATCGTTCCGACACTGTTCTTCGTGTCGGTACTGATCTTCTCGCTCCAGCAATTGTTGCCGGGTGATCCGGCGCTGGTGATGGCAGGCGAGGAGCGCGATCCCGCCGTGATCGAGCAGATTCGCCAGCAATACCGGCTCGATCAGCCGATTCCCGTGCAGTACGTCTACTGGCTCAAGGGAGTCCTGATCGGCAATTTCGGAGAGTCGCTACGCAACAAGATGCCGGTGCGCGAGCTGATCGCGCAGAAGCTGCCGGTGACGCTCCAGCTCGGCTCGATGGCGATGTTGATCGCTCTCCTGATCGGAATTCCCGCCGGCATTGTCTCCGCCGTGAAGAAGGGCACCGTTTGGGACTATTGCGCCAATTTGTTCGCGCTGTGGGGCATCTCGACGCCAAATTTCTGGCTCGGCATCATGCTCATCTTCCTGTTCTCGATCGAACTCGGCTGGCTGCCGGCGTCCGGCTACGTGCCGCTGACCGAGAACTGGCGTGCGAGCCTCGCCGCCACCATCATGCCGGCCTTCGTGCTCGGCAACGCGATTTCCGCAGTCCTGATGCGGCACACCCGGAGCGCCATGCTCCAGGTGCTGGAAAGCGACTACGTCCGCACCGCGCGCGCCAAGGGATTGTCAGAGCGCTCGGTCATCCTCAAGCACGCCATGCGCAACGCACTCACGCCGATCATCACGCTCGGCGCGCTCGAGCTCGGCACGCTGTTGTCGGGGGCAGTTCTGACCGAGCAGATCTTCTCCATTCCCGGCTTCGGCAAACTGATCGTGGATGCCGTGTTCAACCGCGACTATGCCGTCGTACAGGGCGTCGTGCTGGTGACGGCGACGGTCTACATCGCGCTGAACCTGGTTGCCGATGTCGCCTATATCCTCGTCAATCCGCGGCTGCGGGGCTAGACTCATGACCGATGCCGCCCTGCCCGCCGCTCCCATCGCGCAGGCCAACGAGCTGGACAGCCCGGCGCGTCGCGCCCGGCGGCGCCTGTTCAAACGCAAGGCCGCAGTGTTCGGACTTGTGATGATCACGTTGTTCGTTGGGATCGCGCTGCTCGCGCCGTTCGTCGTGCCCTACGATCCCATCGCGACGAGCTGGAACCTGGTCCGCAAGCCGCCCACTGCGGCGCACTGGTTCGGCACCGACGAGCTCGGTCGCGACATCCTGAGCCGCGTCGTCTACGGCGCCCGCGCGTCGCTGCTCGCGGGCCTCATCTCGGTCGCGATCGCGCTGGGCGTCGGCATCCCGCTCGGCCTGCTTGCCGGCTATCGCGGCGGCTTCGTCGATGCGCTGATCAGCCGGATGACCGACGCGATGCTGGCCTGCCCGTTCCTGATCCTGGCGATCGCGCTCGCCGCATTCCTCGGCCCGAGCCTCGGCAACGCCATGATCGCGATCGGCATCTCGGCAACCCCGATCTTCATCCGCCTGACCCGTGGCCAGGTGTTGAACGTCAAGGCCGAGGATTATGTCGAGGCGGCGCGCGCGCTTGGCAATCCGCCGTGGCGGATCGCGTTCTCGCACATCCTGCCGAACATCCTGCCGGCGCTGCTGGTGCAGGCGACGCTGTCGATTGCGGCCGCCATCATCGCCGAAGCCGCGCTGTCCTTCCTGGGTCTCGGCCAGCAGCCGCCGGCGCCATCCTGGGGCAGCATGCTCAACGCAGCGCAGCGCTTCCTGACCCAGGCGCCCTGGATGGCGATCTGGCCGGGGCTAGCGATCTTCCTCGTGGTGCTGTCGCTGAACCTGCTCGGCGACGGCCTGCGCGACGCGCTCGATCCGCGCCAGCGCTAGATCACGGTCTCGCGCATCACGCGGCGGCAATCCATCTCGTATTCGAGATCGACCACCGGCGGCCGGGCATAGTGCCAAGTCAGGCCGGACCGCAACGCCCCGCGGCGGACGAGCTCGTCGACCAGCGCGTGGTGGAAATCGTGCACGGAATAGGCCTGCACGCCGGTCGTGTCCTTCCAGCCGAAGCCGAAGGCCGTCATCCTGTTCTCCATCTGGGACGTCGTCGTGAAGCGCACCTTCTCGCGAAGGCCCTCCGGGCTGAGGTCGCGGTAGCGCACGGTGCGCTCGACATAGGTCCCACCGCCCTCGCGCGCCTCCGCGCCGCCTGATATCACGAAGCTCGGCGTCTTCGAGCTGGTCGGCCGCGTGAAGGAGAACGCATAGAACGATGGCTCGGCCGGCGGATCGACCTCGGGACAGACATTGCTGCGCGCCACCGGATTGGTGCTGCCGTCGAAGATGCCCCATTCGGACAGCGTCTTTACATAGTGCAGGTTGAACGCGCGAAAGCCTTCCTCGCTGAAGGCCGCGGGCGAGCGCAGTTCGCAGGCGCAGAACGCCGTCAGCGGCCGCCCCGCCTCCCGAATATACTTCGCGGCAAGCGCAAACCCTTCCGCGAGCGGCACCAGCCGGTCGAAGCGGACGCGCTCGATCTCGTAGCCATCGTCCGCGGCCGCACCGGCCGAATATTGGAATACTGACGGAATGAAACGGTAATTGCCGGCGGAGAATTCACCAATCATGTCGGACTCCTATTCCAGTTGCATGCGAATGCCCTTGGCACCGTTGAGCAGGCGCTTCAGGTGAAAGCCGGCCAGGGAATCGCCGGCATGCATGCCGACCAGCGCGGCGAAGGCCGGCATCGCGGCGGCATCGCCGGCCTCCATCTTAGCAAACGCCTCGGAGTACAGCGCCGTTTCCGGCGCAGCGAATTGGGCCGGCGTCAGTGGCTCGAAAGCGCGCAACGGCTCGCTGCGTCCACGCAGCATCAGCTCCCCGACGGGACGACCCCGAAAATTCTCAGCCGCCTCGGCGATGCCGGCACTGACGCAAATCCGCGTGCCCAGATGCTTGTTCGCGGCTTCCAGTCGCGCCGCGATGTTGATGGAGTCGCCATACGCGGTGTAGTCGAAAAACCGGTTGCCGCCGAAATTTCCGACCAGAGCCGGCCCGGCGTGAATGCCGATGCGGGTGGTGCCGAAATTCACGCCTCTCACCTTCCAGCGCGCGGAAAAATCCTCCGCCCAGGCGTCGAGATCGTGGGCGCAGGCGACAGCGCGCGTCGCGTAATCGGGCTGATCGCCGGGTGCGTTGAAGAGCACCTGGATCGCATCGCCGATGATCTTGGCGACAGTCCCCTCGTGCGCGAAGACGATCTCGGTCATGCCGCCGACATACTCGTTGAGAAGCGCGCCCAGCGTCTCCGGCGGCGCACTCTCGACCAGCGAGGTGAAGCCGGTAATATCCGTGAAGATGGTCGCGACATCGCGCCACTGCACTTCGATTCCCTCGCTCTCACCGCTGGCCGCCAGACGCTTGGCGAGTTCGGGCGAGAAATGACGCGAGAGCGCGGCATGGGCGCGCTCTGCTTCCGCCTGGCGGCCTCGCACCTCACGCAGCATTTCGATGTGGCGAATGGTCTTCTGGATCGTCATCTCCAGGTCGGCGAAGTCGATCGGTTTGGTCAGGAAGTCGAACGCACCGCGGTTCATCGCAGTGCGGATATTGCTCATGTCGCCATAGGCCGAAACGATGATGGTGGACTTCTTGTCTTCAGCTTCCTGGAGCTTCGCCAGCAGCGACAGCCCGTCCATCCTGGGCATGTTGATGTCGGAGACCACCATGTCGACATGCGGGTTCTGCTCGAGTGACTGTAGCGCTTCGAGGCCGTCGCGCGCGAACATGATCGTCACCGACCCGTCGCGAATCTGCCTGCGGAATTTTTGCAGGACCAACGCCTCGAGATCCGGCTCGTCGTCAACGAAAAGGATGGTCGCGGTCATGCGGCCTGCCCGAGCCTCGTGTCGATTTCCTGCCGCAGCAGCGCGAAATCGATCGGCTTGGTGAGAAGTCCGACTGCGCCGCGCTCGATCGCCTTCCGGCGCGTCTCGGCGTCTCCGTAGGCGGTGATCATGATGACGGGAACGTCCGGATGCGCAAGACGCACCTTCGGCAGCATATCGAGCCCGCTCATGCCGGGCATGTTGATGTCGGACAAAATCAGGATCAACGAGGGATCGCGAACCTCGGCGGCCAGTTTCAGCGCATCGGGTGCCGACGACGCGAATTCCATCTGGAAGCGGCCGGCGCGCAAATCGCGCCGAAACTGCTGCCGGAACAGCGCCTCGACGTCGGGCTCGTCATCGACGACCAGGATGTAAACGTTCAAGACTTGCCTCCGGAAGTGCCGCCCGCCGCCATCATGCGCGGCAGGGTGATGATGAATTCGGTGAATACGCCGGGTGCGGTGTTCACGTCGATCGTGCCGCCGTGCTGTTTCACCACGATGTCATGGCTCATGGAAAGGCCGAGCCCTGTGCCCTCGCCGGCCGGCTTGGTGGTGAAGAAGGGATTGAACATCTTCTCCCTCACCTCGGACGGGATCCCGGTGCCGTTGTCGCGAATGCGGATCTCGATCCTATCGCCGAGAGTTTTTGTTGCCGCGCGCAGGGTGGGCTCAAAGGCGTCTGCGGCGCTCTCCTTGCGCTGGGCAGTGGCGTAGAAGCCGTTCGAGATCAGATTGAGGAAGACCCTCGTAATCTCCTGCGGATAGACATCGACCATGCCTGCGGCTGGGTCGAAGCCGCGCTCGATCGTGACGTTGAAGCCGGGCCGTTCGGCACGTGCGCCGTGATAGGCGAGATTAAGGCTCTCCTCCAGGATCGCGTTGATATCGCTGGGGCGATGCTCGCCGGAGCCCTCGCGCGAATGCAGCAGCATGTTCCTGACGATGGAATCGGCGCGCTTACCATGCTGCACCACTTTTTCGAGGTTGCTCCTGAGCATTCCGGTTAGCTCGTCGACCTCCTCCTTTGTCTTGTCGTCGAGCGAGACCGCTTGCAGGGCCTCATTGAGTTCGTCGATCAGTTCCGTCGACACCGCCGAGAAATTGTTGACGAAATTGAGCGGGTTCTTGATCTCGTGCGCGATCCCCGCCGTGAGCTGGCCGAGCGACGCCAACTTCTCGGTCTGGACCAGGCGGTCCTGCGCGCTGCGAAGATCGTCGAGGGATTGCGACAGCTCCGTCGTACGCTTGCGCAACTCGTTCAGAAGTCGCGTGTTCTCGATCGCGATGACGGCTTGTTTCGTGAAGTTCTCAACCAACGCGATTTGCTTGTCGGTGAAAGGCCGGACCTCCTTGCGATAAACCGCAACGGTTCCGATCAGCTCGCTTTCCCTCATCATGGGCACGATGACGATCGTCCGGGCGCCGGCGACGTCGGAGATCCCACGAATGGTCGGACCTCCAGCGAGATAGGCCGGAGTTTGCTGCACATCGTGAACGTGGACAACTTGACGTGTCCTGACAACCGCAGCAAGCGCGCTGTCCGGATGAGGACGGATCGCGATATCTTTTCGCGAGGCCGCGAACGCAGGTGGCACATTGTAGTCCGCAGCAATCGTGAAACTCTCACCATCCCACAGATTCATTACGCCGAAACTCGCACCACAGACGCGTGTGGCATTCTCGAGCATCTTGTAGAACACTGGTGTGAGTTCGCCAGGAGACGAACTGATGACCTGCAACACTTCCGACGTAGCCGTCTGTTGCTCGAGCGACTCGGTCAACTCAGCCGTTCTCACCTCGATCTTTTTCTCAAGGTCCGCATAGGATTCCTGCAGGCGCTCGCCCATCTGGTTGAACTGGTCCGCGAGACCCTCGAGCTCGTCACCGGTTCTGATCGAGATGCGTTGCGAGAAATCGCCGCCGCCGATCCGCTCGGCGCCGCTGCGCAACGCCTGGATCGGACCGACCATGCGGCGCGCCAGGAAAACCCCCGCAAGCACCGCGAAGATCGACGCGGCAAGCAGCACGATCGCGAGCCGCTGCAGCGAGGCGTAGAGGGAGGCGTAGGCTTCCTCGACCGGCAATTCCACGAACATGGTCCAGCCGAGCGGTGGAATCGGGGCGGACGCCGTCAGAACCTTCTGCCCCTGGATGTTGGTCGCCTCCTGTAGCGCGTCCGGCATGGTGCCGCCGCCGGCTTGCGCGGCCTTCACCTGCGCGAGCCTGGACATGTCGGTGTTGCGCAGGACCAGGCTGATATCGGGGTGCGCGATCAGGCGTCCCTCCGGACCGACCACGTAGGCATGTCCGTGCTCGCCGACCTTGATCTGGGACACGACGTCCCAGATCAGCTTGAGATTGACCTCCGCGATGCTGACGCCGGCATCCTTGCGCGCCCCCGCCTGCGCCAAGGTCATGTACGGCTCGGACTCCCTGCGGAAATAGACCGGACCGTAAAAGATCTTGTGAGCGACCGCCTCGGTAAACTTCGGATCCGCCGACAGGTCGATGCCGCTGTCGATCGCGTCCATGGCGAGCCGCGAGACCCGCAGCCGCTCCTTACCGGTCGCATCGACCTGGGCGAGCTCGGTGATCGCGGGCACCTGACGCAGCAGCCGCAGCGCATCGAACCGGCGCTGCTCGATCGAGCCCGCCGACCAGGACAGCTGCGTGGTCCAGCCGAGCTGGCTCTCGATCTCCTTGACGAACTGACCGATCTTGGCCGCAGCCGCCTCGGCCTGTTCATGCTGAACCCGGATCAGCGCGGCCTTGTGCTCGCGATAATAGAAGACGACCTCGAACAGACCGTTGGCCAGCAGCGCGATCGCGACGACGGCCACGAACAACGCGACATATTTGGTGAACAGCCGCGTCCTGATCCCCTGCCCCGGCGTCGTACCGGACGCGACGCCATCCGGCGTTGCGCTCGGCAGCGTCCGTGCTTGCGGGGTGTCGGGATGGAGGGAAAGGCTCATCCCGCCGAACCTAGCAAGAAGACCGGACCTTGTCTCTCGCGAGCGCAGGAAAGCCTGATGGCAGCCAGCCCCCGAGGCAAATAGAAAAGGGCGGCCGCGGATTGGCCGCTGCCGCCCTCGTGTTCGCTTTATCCGTGGCCTCAGGTCGGCCGCAGCGCCTTGGCGTTGAGGTCGAGGTCGTTGACCTGCTTGTTCCGCTCGGAATCGGCCGCCGCGCGATGGTCGGTCGCCAGCACCACGTAGACCGCCGGCAGCACGAACAGCGTGAACAACGTGCCGATCGACATGCCGGCCACGACCACCAGACCGATCGAGAAGCGGCTTGCCGCACCAGCGCCGGTCGCGGTCAGCAGCGGGATCAGGCCCGTCACCATCGCGGCCGTGGTCATCAGGATCGGCCGCAGACGAATACGGGCCGACATTTCGATGGCGGAGCGGCGATCGAGCCGCTCGTTGATCTGGAGCTCGTTGGCGAACTCCACCATCAGGATGCCGTGCTTGGTGATCAGGCCCACCAAGGTCAGCAGGCCGACCTGGGTGTAGATGTTCATGGTCGCCACGCCGAAGAACAGCGGGATCAGCGCACCAACGATCGCCATCGGCACCGAGATCATGATGACCAGCGGATCGCGCAAGCTCTCGAACTGCGCCGCCAGCACCAGGAAGATGATGATCAGCGCGAAGCCGAAGGTGATCGCGAGCTGGTTGCCTTCCTGCACATATTGCCTGCTGTCCGCGAGGTAATCATGGCTGAAGCCTTGCGGCAGGTTTTTGGCCTCGCTCTCGAGGAAGTCGACCGCCGCACCGACGGTCACGCCGGGCATCGGCACTGCCGAGAAGGTTGCCGAATTGAGCTGATTGTAATGGGTCAGCGAATTCGGCTCGGTCTTGGTCTCGATCGAGACCACCGTCGACAGCGGAAGCTGCTGCCCGGTGTTGGTCGTCACGTAGTAGCCGGCGAGCGATTCCGGCGAGAGCCGCTGGCCGCGCGGCACCTGCGGGATGACCTGATAGGAACGGCCCTCGAGGTTGAAGCGGTTAATGTAGTTGCCGCCGAGCAGCACCGCGAGCGTGCTGCCGAGGTTCTGCATGCTGATGCCGAGATCCTGCGCCTTGGTGCGGTTGATCGTCACCTTCACGTTCGGCTGGTTGTAGGCAAGATCGCTGTCGGAGACGATGAACATTCCGCTCTTTCGGGCGGCAGCCTTCAGCTTCTCCATCTGCTCATAGACAGTCTGGAAACTGGCGGTGGAGTTGATCACCATCTGGACCGGCAGGCCGCCCGGACCGCCCGGCAGCGGCGGCAGGTTGAACGCGAACGCCTGCACGCCCTCGATCTTGGAAAGCTCGGCCTGCACCAGCGATTTCAGCTGGATCGACGAGCGCTTGCGCTCCTCCCATGGCTTCAGCAGCATGCCGGCGATACCGCCCTGCGGGCCGTTGATGCCGTTCAGCACGAAGCGCAGATCGGTCTCGGGGAATTTCTGGAATTCCTTGTCGAGCTTCTCGCCGTAAAAGTCGACGTAGTCGATGTTGGCGTATTTCGGCGCCTTGGTCACCGCGAACACGATGCCCTGGTCCTCCTCAGGCGCCAGCTCCTTCGACGTGTGCATGTAGAGGAAGCCGACGAGCCCGAGGATGGTCACCGCAAACAGGCCGGTGATGGCCTTGTAATCGAGTGAGCGGTCGAGCCTGCGCCCGTACCACCGCGTCAGCGCGCCAAACACCTTGTTGACGAGCTTGGCGAAGCGCCCCTCTTCAGTGTTCTTCAGCAGCACCGAGCACATCATCGGCGACAGCGTCAGCGCGATCACGCCGGACACGATCACCGAGCCCGCAAGCGTGAAGGCGAATTCACGGAACAGCGAGCCGGTCAGGCCGCCGAGGAAACCGATCGGCGCGTACACGGCCGCGAGCGTGATGGTCATCGAGACGACGGGACCCACGATTTCACGCGCGCCTTCCAGCGACGCCTGGACCGGCGTTTTCCCTTCCTCCAGATGCCGATGGATGTTTTCCACCACGACGATGGCGTCGTCGACCACGAGGCCGATCGCGAGCACCATCGCGAGCAGGGTCAACAGGTTGAAGCTGAAGCCCAGCGCCAGCATCAGCGTGCAGACGCCGATCATCGACAGCGGGATGGTGACGACGGGAATGATGACCGAACGGAACGACGCCAGGAACAGGAAGATCACCACGATCACGATGATCACGGCTTCACCCAGTGTCTTCTCGACCTCGTCGATCGAGGATTGGATGAACTTGGTCGAATCGTAGGCGACCTTCATCTTCATCGACGGTGGCAGATTGCGCTCAAGCTCGGGGAACAGCGCCCGCACGCCCTTGACCAGCGTCAGCGGATTGCCCTGCGGCGTTGCCTGCACACCGATGAAGATTGCGTGCTCGCCGTTGAAGGCGACGCTCGCGTCCGTGCTTTGGGCCGCAAGTTCGACGGTGGCGATGTCCTCCATCCGCACGAAGCCGCCGTCCTTCGCCTTGACGATCATCTTCTTGAACTGGTTGACGTCGGTCAGGCCCGTATTCGTCGATACGTTCGAGACGATGAGATAGCCCTTGGTCTGCCCCGCCGCAGACTGGAAGTTGTTGGCGGTGATCGCGGTCGCGACATCCGCAGGCGACACGTTGCGGCCGGCCATCTTCAGGGGATCAAGCCACAGCCGCATCGCAAAGGTCTGGCCGCCGAGAATGTCGGCGGAGGCGACGCCGTCAACGGTCGACAGCACCGGTTGCACAACGCGCGTCAGGTAGTCCGAGATCGCCGAGCCTGACAGCTCTTCGGACGAAAATCCGAGATACATCACGGCCGTGGTCTGGCCCGTGGTCTTGGTGACAATCGGGTCGTTGGATTCCTTCGGGATCAGGTATTTGACCGAGTTCGTCTTGGCCAGAACCTCGGTCAGCGCCTGGTTCGGATCGAAGTTCAGCTTGATGTAGACCTGGATCGTCGAGGTGCCGAGCACCGAGGACGAGGTGATGTAGTCGACGCCTTCGGCGGAAGCGACCGCCTGCTCGATTGGAGTGGTGATGAAGCCCTGGATCAGGTCCGCGGATGCGCCCGGATAGACGGTCGTGATGTTGATGACCGTGTTCGACAGCTTCGGATATTGCCGGATCGGCAGCGTCGTCGCCGCGCGCAGGCCGATCAGCAGGATCAGCAGGCTGACGACGACCGACAGGACCGGGCGTTTGATGAAGATATCAGTAAAGCGCATCGCGGCGATCTCGATTTCTTTGACTTGCAAAGCGCATGACCCGGCCATGCCGGATCATGCTGCAACGTGTACGATGTCAGTAGCGCGGCGGCTGCGCCGGGAGCTGCGGAGCCGGGTCGGTCGAAATCGACACCGCCGCGCCCGATTGCAGCTTGAGTTGGCCGACCGCGACGACCTTGTCGCCTGGCTTCACGCCCTTGACGATTTCGACGCGACCTTCGACCCGGTTGCCGGTCTGCACGAAAGTGCGCACCGCGCTCAGGCTGGTCTTGCCGTCGGCTTCCTTCTTCTCGGTGATCACGAACACTGAGTCGCCGTACAGCGTGTAGTCGACTGCCGTCTCCGGCACGGTGACCACGGCCGGCTTGTCCGGGAGCACCACCGTGGTGGTCACGAACATACCGGGCTTCAGGATCTTCTCCGGATTGGAGATGGTCGCCTGCACGCGGATGTTGCGGGTGTCGGCCGAGATCTGCGGCTCGATCGTGGTGATCTTGGCGTCGAAGGTGCGGCCCGGATAGGCGTCGACCTTCAACCGGACTGGCTGACCGACCTTGAGGTTGCCCGAGTCCTTTTCCGTCACCGTGAAGTTGGCCCACAACTCCGACAGATCCGTCAGCGAAACGATGGCCGTGCCGGCGGTCAGATACTGGCCGACCTCGACCTTGCGGACGCCGAGATCACCGGAGAACGGCGCGCGGACCAGCTTCTGCGAGATCAATGCTTCGGTCTTGGCGATACCCGCCAGCGCCTGATCGTACGCCGCCTGCGCGGTATCGACGGTTGCCTGCGGGCCGAACTGGCGCGACGCCAGTTGCTTGGCACGGTCCAGCGACAGCTGCGCGACGGTGGACTGCGCCTTGTAATTGGCGAGGTCGCCCTGCTCCGGCGCGTCGAACATCTGCACCAGCGGCGTGCCGGCCTCGACATGCGTGCCCGGCTCGAACTTGATCTCGGTGACGCGGCCGTTGACGTCGGCGCTGACGTCGACCTGGTGCACGGCAGACAGCCCGCCGACGGCCGTCAGCAGGTTCGGCACCACCTCGGACTTCGCCTCGGCGGCGCTGACCGCGACCGGCGGCGGCTTGTTGTTGGCGAAGAACTGCTTGATCATCTGGCCGCGGAAATAATTGAACCAGACGAGGCCACCGACGAGCACGGCCAGAAGCGCGCCGACGATGATGAACCAGAGCACCGGCCGGACCGGACGCTTGGGAGCCTTGTTGTCGATCGGTTCGCCCGAAATCTTGTGTTCGGTGACGATGTTCATGTCATGCACTCTCTGCAATCGCCGTCTTGTCCGCACACGCGGCCTGATCGCGGCCCAAATGCGAAGCAATTGCGGCGTCGTTAAGTCCGATACCCCTCAGGAGAAACTCACAGAGCTGCCGCTCGAGGTCGTTCGCCTTGCCATAAGCGAGACACGGCGTGGCCGGCAGCCTGGTCAGCGCAGCGGTCATCACGGTGTGATGCGCAAACCAGAACAGGTTGAGCGGTTCGCCGTTGTATGGCCGCGCGTCCCTCGCGGCAACCGCACGCTCGAGCGAGGCGACGAAGGCCGCCCCGATCAGAGTCTCGATCTTGGCATATAGCAAACGGGCAAATTCGCCATCATCCAAATGACTCGTGGTCATCAGTCGCAGGCGCTGGGCCTCTTCCTGGTCGGGCCCGTCGGCGATGTGCATGAAATGCCCCACCATGCCGCGGATCAGTTCGACCAACGTGGCGGTCGACGGCTCACGTTCGAGCAGCTCCATGAGCGCCGGGTCGGCCTCGCATTCGTCGCTGAGAATTTCGGCATACAGCGCGGCCTTGGACGGGAAATGCTTGAACAGCAACGCCTCGGAAATGGCAGCGGCGGCCGCCACGCTCTTGGTCGTGGTGCCGGTATAGCCGTGTCGGGCAAAGCAACGCTTTGCGGCGCCGAGGATCAATTGACGCCTCAGGTCGCTCGTCATACGCAATGAGCTCATGCTAGTGAGTAAGCACTCACCCACGCAAAAGTCAAGCACTATGCTGCATCGCAACCTGAGTGCGTTGTAATTCCAGTGGAAATTGACCTCGCCCACACGGTCCCCGTGCAGGACGGGACGCCGGAACGCCCGCCTAGATCGGTTGGAAGCCGAGGTCGCCGCGAATCCGGTTGAGAATGTAAGTCCCGTCCCGGCTCGGCAAAATCCGCTCCAGATTGGCACTGTCGATCTTCACATTGGCAAAGCGCGGCCCGGCGGTGACGTCGTGGACGGCTCTGGCGAAGGCCTCGACCTCGGCCATTGTCGTCACGGACCGGCTATCCCCGATGCCGCAGGCCCTGGCGACGCCGACGAGGTCGGCCGCCGCGGCCGTGTGGCTGGTCTGGCCCCCGGTCTCGCCATAGGCCTCATTGTCGAGCACCGCGATCGAGAGGTTGGACGGCTTCTGGAGGCCGATGGTGGCAAGGCTGCCCATGCCCATCAGCATCTCGCCGTCGCCGGTGATCACCAGCACCGGCAATTTTGGCTGCGCCAGAGCGAGGCCCAACCCGATCATCGCCGCCCCGCCCATGCCGCCCCAGAGGTAGAAATTCCGGGCATGATCGCCGGCCGCGCACATGTCGTTGGTGGAGGCGCCGAGGCCGCCGATCGCAACCACGTCCCTGCGGTTCGCGAGAAGCGTGGACACCACCTGACGGCGGTCGAGGAGATTGGCCTTGCTCATTTGGTGAAAACCTTGGCGCCGATCAGGCGTTGCGACAGCAGGACGGCGGTGGGCGTGAGCGCGTTGTAGGCCTGCGCGGCCGCCGCCTCGAGCACGGTCGGCACCTCGGCTGCGTTAGACGCCCGCAGCACCTTGACACCCGAGAGCTCGAACACGCCCTGCGTGGTCGATCCCATCGGGACCTGCCACGGATTGAACTCGCCCCACTCGCCACGCATGGTCACCAGCGTGAGGAAGGGAAAGCGCAGGATCGGGATCAGCGACAGCATGTTGATGCAATTGCCGACCCCGCTCGACTGCATCAACAGCACGCCGCGCTGTCCACCCGTCCAGGTGCCGGCGAGCAGCGCCACGCCCTCCTCCTCCGTCGTGAGCGGAATGCCGCGCATCGTGGACGATGCCAGCACGCGCTGGATCAGCCTCGAATGGCCGGCGTCGGGCACGTAGGGCACCTGCCGGACGTCGAAGCGTTGCAGGGCCGCGAAGATATCGTCTGGCCATGAAGGAGCCGTGTCGGCAGCGTCAGAGCGGGCGTGCATTTTCCTGTCCGGTCGGCTTGCAAATCGCGGCTCGACTGTAGACGGTGAACCGAGCCGCTCAAAAGAGCGAATACAGCATATCGGACTCAACCGGCGAGTATGGCGGCATGAACGCAACTGCGAATGAACTGGCGGCCAGTTTCGATCTGGAGAAGCTGACGCCGGAATTCTACGACGATCCCTACCCGACCTATCGTGCACTGCGGGAGAACGAGCCGGTCAAGCGCCTGCGCAACGGCACCGTGTTCCTGACCCGCTATGACGATCTCGTCACGACCTACAAGAACACAAAGTCGTTCAGCTCGGACAAGAAGCGCGAGTTCGCGCCGAAATACGGCGACACCCCGCTCTACGAGCACCACACCACGAGCCTCGTCTTCAACGACCCGCCGGCGCATACGCGCGTGCGGCGCCTGATCATGGGCGCGCTGTCGCCGCGCGCGATCGCGGGGATGGAGCCTGATATCGTCAAGCTGGTCGACGGCCTGCTCGACGCCATCGCCGTCAAGGGCAATTGCGAGCTGATCGAGGATTTCGCCGCATCGATCCCGATCGAGGTGATCGGCAATTTGCTCGACGTGCCCCATGACGAGCGCGCGCCGCTGCGCGAGTGGTCGCTGGCGATCCTGGGCGCCCTCGAACCGGTCGTGTCGCCTGAGGTCGCTGCCCGCGGCAACAAGGCCGTGGCGGATTTTCTCGCCTATCTCGAAACGCTGGTCGCACGCCGACGAGCGAAGCCTGGCAACCCCGGACGCGACGTGCTGACGCGCCTGATCCAGGGCGAGGACAACGGCGAGCGGCTGACAGAGAAGGAGCTGCTGCACAATTGCATCTTCCTGCTCAATGCCGGCCACGAGACCACCACCAACCTGATCGGCAACGGCCTCGTGGCGCTAGACCGGAACCCGGATCAGAAGCAGCGGCTGATCGACAATCCCGAGCTGATCAAGACTGCGGTCGAAGAGATGCTGCGCTACGAGAGTTCGAACCAACTCGGCAACCGCATGACCACGGAGCGGGTCGAGCTCGGCGGCGTCATGCTGGATGCCGGCACGTCGATCACGCTGTGCATCGGCGCGGCCAACCGCGATCCGGCGCAGTTTCCGGACCCCGAGAGCTTCGACATCGCGCGCACGCCGAACCGGCATCTCGCCTTCGCCACCGGCGCGCATCAATGCGCCGGCATGGCGCTGGCGCGGCTGGAAGGCGCCATCGCGGTCTCACGCTTCCTGGCGCGCTTCCCGAACTATGCCGTGAGCGGACAGCCGGTCAGGGGCGGACGGGTGCGGTTCCGCGGCTTTTTGAGCGTGCCCTGCGCGATCGGCTGAGGCCTCAAAACAAAAATCGCGAAAACAACCCCATGCACAGTAGAAGGTTACCGGCGCGCGATGTGCCGGTGATCCCGCGCAACCAATTGACATCTCAGGCCATCGGCGCCGCCGCGCGCAACAAATTCCGGAAGGCCTAAACCACCGTCTTGTGCCGCGAGATGCAGGTTTGCAGCACCTCGTCCATCGGTTTACTCCACCACTCGTTGGAGAAGATTTCGATCTCCGAATAGCCGGCAAAGCCCTGCGCTTCGACCGCTTCGCGCACCGATTTGATGTCGATCACGCCGTCGCCCATCATGCCGCGGTCGTTGAGAATGTCCCTGGTCGGCACCAGCCAGTCGCAGACATGGAAGGCCAGCAGGCGATCTCGGCCGGCGCGCGCGATCTGCCCCATCAGTTCGGGATCCCACCAGATGTGATAGACGTCGAGCGCGATGCCGAGCATCCCGCTGCGATCAGGGTCGAGCCGGTCGCAGATGTCGAGCGCCTGTTTCGTCGTGTTGACGCAGGCGCGGTCCGCCGCATAGGCCGGATGCAGCGGCTCGATCGCCAGCGGCAGCTTGGCCTGTTTGGCGTAGTCGAGCATTTCGGCGAGCGCCTCCTCGACCTGCGTCCGCGCGCCGGCAATGTCCTTCGACGCCTCGCTGCCGGGCCGCGAATATTGCGGCAGGCCGCCGACCACGAGAACGATGCAGGGCGCGCCAAGCGCCTTGGCTTCATCGACGCAGCGCCGGTTATCGTCGCGCACCTCGACCCGCCGCGATGCGTCAGAGGTGAACATACCGCCACGGCAATAGCCCGACAGGTCGAGACCGGCATCGCGCACCGCGCGCGCGGCGCGGTCGAGACCGACGGCGGCGACCTGATCGCGCCAGGGATCGATGGCGCGGATGCCGTGCCTGGCACAGGCGTCGATGATCTCGACGAGGTCGCCCTGCTTGCGGATTGTCGCCGTGTTGAGCGATAGCCAGCGATGATTAGACGAGAAATCACGCATCAGGATTCGATTCCGTGCGTTGCGAGCACCGCCTTCATCCGCCGCGTCGCCAGCTCCGGATCGGCGAGCAGCCCGGCCTTGTCGGCCAACCGGAACAGCTCGGCCAGATGCAGCGTCGAGCGCGTGCTCTCCTGCCCGCCGACCATGGTGAAGTGGTCCTGGTGACCATTGAGGTATGCCATGAACACCACGCCGGTCTTGTAGAACCGCGTCGGCGCCTTGAAGATGTGGCGCGACAGCGGGACCGTCGGCCCCAGCACGTCGTGGAAGCCGGCTTCGTCACCCGCTGCCAACCGCGACAACGCGTAGGACGCCGCCGGCGCGATCGCGTCAAAAATGCCGAGCAGCGCGTGCGAAAAGCCCTGTTCGTCGCCGGCGATCAGCTCCGCGTAGTTGAAGTCGTCGCCCGTGTACATCTTGATGCGCTTGTCGAGACGACGGCGCATGTCGATCTCGCGCTGCTTGTCGAGCAGCGAAACCTTGACGCCGTCGACCTTGGCGGCGTTGCCGTTGATGATGGCGACCGCAATATCCATGGCCTTGTCGAGATCGCTGGTGCCCCAATATCCCGTCAGCGCCGGATCGAACATGTCGCCGAGCCAGTGGATGATCACGGGCTCGCGAACCTGCGACAGCACGCGGTCATAGACCTTTGCGTAATCGTCGGCGTTACGGCCAAGCTTCGCCAGCGCGCGCGACGCCATCAAGATGATGCGGCCGCCGACCTTCTCGACCGCCGATACCTGCTCCTCATAGGCGCGGATCACGTCGTCGAGATTTTTGGCGTCCTCGACCGGGAGATGGTCCGTGCCCGCGCCGGAAAACACCAGGCCGTTGCGTCGCTTCGCGGCAGACACCGAGCGCGTGATCAGCTCCAGCGAGGTCGGCCAATCCAGCCCCATGCCGCGCTGCGCGGTGTCCATGGCTTCCGCGACGCCGAGCCCGAGGTCCCAGACGTGCTCGCGAAAGGCGATGGTCTTGTCCCAGTCGACGGCGGCGGAGAGCCACGGGTCGTTGTCGGCGAAGGGATCGACCACGGTATGGACGGCCGAGAACGCGATGCGGTTCAGCGGGCCCTCGAGCTTTGCGGGAAACGTTCGCGAGGCCGCGAGCCGGTAGGTCTCGATCGAGCGATCGGCTTTTGGCAGCTTGAGCGACAGGGACGACGTTGAAGGGACGGGCTTGGGCTGGACGGGCTTGTTCATTATTCCCTCCTCAGACCTTGATCGGCGCGACATCGATCCAGCGCCGCTCCTTCCAGCTCTTCAGCGCGCATTCGGCGAGCTGCACGCCCTTGACGCCCTCGAGCAGCGTGAACTTGTAGGGCGCATCCTCGTAGACGTGGCGGATGAACATCTCCCACTGCTCCTTGAAGCCGTTGTCGTAGGTGACGTTGTCAGGCAGCTTCTGCCAGTCGCCGTAGAAATCGTGCAGCCGCTTCTCGTCGGGATTCCACACCGGTCGGGGCGTCGCCTGCCGCGCCTGGATCATGCAGTCGGAAAGGCCGGCGACGGCCGAGCCGAGCGTGCCGTCAACCTGGAAGGTGACGAGATCGTCGCGATAGACGCGCGTCACCCAGGACATATTGATGTGGGCGATGGCGCCGCCCTTGAGCTGGAACGTGGCATAGGCGGAGTCGTCCGCGGTCGCCTTGTACTTCTTGCCCTGCTCGTCGAAACGCTCCGGGATGTCGGTGTTGCCGATGCAGCTCACGCTCTCGACCTCGCCGAAGAGATTGTCGAGCACGTAGCGCCAGTGGCAAACCATGTCGAGGATGATGCCGCCGCCGTCCTCGTCGCGATAATTCCATGACGGCCGCTGCGCCTCCTGCCAGCCACCTTCGAACACCCAATAGCCGAACTCGCCGCGCACCGAGAGGATGCGGCCGAAGAAGCCGGAGTCGCGCAGGAAGGCAATCTTCTTCAGGCCGGGCAGGAACAGCTTGTCCTGCACCGTGCCGTGCTTGATGCCCTTGGAATTGGCGAGCTTGACGACCTCGAGCGCCGCCTCGAAGTTCGTCGCGATCGGCTTCTCGCAATAAACGTGCTTGCCGGCATTGATGGCCTGGGTCAGAAGGCCCGGCCGCGCCTGTGTGGTCGCGGCATCGAAGAACATGGTGTCGTTCTTGTCGGCGAGGGCGGCATCGAGATCGGTGGTCCAGCGCGTGATGTTGTAGCGCTTGGCGAGCCCCTCGACCTTCTCGGCGCTGCGGCCGACCAGGATCGGGTCCGGCATCACGCGGTCGCCGTTCTTCAAGCGGACGCCGCCCTGCTCGCGGATCGCGACGATCGAACGGATCAGATGCTGATTGAGCCCCATGCGGCCCGTGACGCCGTTCATGATGAGGCCGAGGCGTTGGGTGGTCATGCCGATTGCTCCCAGAGTGATTTTGGCTGTTCGAGCGGGCGTAGCGCCGACCAGTCCGGATGAACCGACGTCGCAAAGCCCGTTACATTGAGCGATCCCGTGAGGAGATCGCCGTTGTGAATGGAGAGGCGGATGCCCTGCCCGGCATCCGCGTAGAGATCGGGATGCGCGACAGCGAAAGCCTGGGCCTCCGCGGCGGGCGTATCACCGAAGCCATCGACGTAATGGTGGCCGTTACGTTCGGCATGGGTGATGCCGATGAAGGCACCGAGCGCAAGGTCCTGCTGCACGGCGAGGCCCGCCTGGCAGGTCAGGTCCTCGCCGGTCACGAAGAATCTTTCGCCGGCCACGCTCCATTTCGCCGCGCGCGTCGCGTTGACGATGGACTTGTAAAGCCCTTTGCACGATTTCGACGAGATGCCGTGATAGCCAAGCGCCCGTGCCGCAGGAAACGCGTCGTAGGAATCGTCGGCTTCGTCGATGATGAAGCCACGCGCAGCGAGCGAGCCGAGCGGCGACAGCCTCGTAACATCGCGCGGCATTGGCTGCTCGATATAGAGCAGCCTGGATGAAATCGATCGCAGCGCAGTGTCATGGTCGAGCCGGCCGATGAGTTCATGCAAGGCTGCGAGATCGGCATATTGCTCGTTGGCATCGAGCGTCACCTTGTAGTCACGGTCCAGCGCATCGAGCTCCTTTCCAATGCGCGCCAGCCGCGCTGCATCGGCGACGGGGTCCCCCGACAGCTTCAGCTTGAAGTATCTTGCACCGGAGTTCTCGTGGGGATCTGCAACTCCGCCCTCGCCTTCAACGGTGTCGTCGAGACCGACGGTATGCCTGATGGCAACGCGCGCCAGCGGCTTCCGGCCGGATAGAAACGTCTTGAGATCCGTGTCCTTCAGGTCGGGCGAAAGCCGCGCATCGATGCCGGCGATGTTGCCGGCCATGCCGTCGAAAAAATTGGTCTCGGCCGCACGGAGCAGCGCGTCGAGGATCGCTTTGTCGATTTCGGCAGGGCCGTAGGCCGCGGCAAGCGCCGGAATGTTCTTTTTCGCACAGGTCGCGACCTGGGCACCGACGCACGATGCATGCAGATCGAATGCCGTGAGAAATCCGGTTCGCGCAAGATAAAGCCCCCGCGCGATCTCCAGCGAGCGGCGCAAATCATCGACGGTCTGCGCCGGCGACAGTTCCGGCCGCTTGTCGAACCATTTCGGCACCAGCAGCTCGGCGCTGGCACCGAATGCACTTCCCCTGCCCTCGACCTCGATCTCGACCCGCACGAACAGCTGCGGCGTCGCATTGATGGTGATCGCGCCAAAGCGGAACGGCCGCGCGAACTGCACGGGACGTTCGAAGAACGCGATATCTCGCAGCTTCAGACGCGGCGCCATGGCTTTAGTCCAGCGAACCTTGCGAGAAAAAGTGCTTGCGGATGCGCTGTACGAGTTCGGTGAACACAGGGTCGGCCATCACGTCCAGCGAGCGCGGGCGCGGCAGCGGCACGTCGTAGATGGCGGCGACCGCGCCGGGCCGCTCGGTCATGACCAGCACGCGATCGGCGAGGAACACGGCCTCGGGGATCGAGTGCGTGATCAGCAGGACCGTCTTCCTGGTCTCGCGCTGGATCCGCATCAGCTCGACATTCATGCGCTCGCGCGTCAACGCGTCGAGCGCGCCGAACGGCTCGTCCATCAGCATGATCCGGGGATCATGCACCAGGGCGCGGCAAATCGAGGCGCGCTGCTGCATACCACCGGAGAGCTGCCACGGCAGCTTCTTCTCGAAACCTTCGAGCCCAACCAGCTTCAACAGCGCCTTGGCGCGGTCGAGATATGTCTGCCGCGGCAGCCGCTTCATGTCGATCGGCAGCATCACGTTGGACAGGATGTTGCGCCATGGCAGCAGCAGCGCGTTCTGGAACACGATGCCGACATTGCCGTGCGGCGCCGTCACCTTCTCGCCCTCGACCAGGATATCGCCCGTGGTCGGCGGCAGCAGTCCCGAGATCAGCTTGAGCAGCGTGGACTTGCCGCAGCCGGATGGGCCGACCACGACGAAGAACTCGCCGTCATTGATGTGGAAGTCGAGCGGCCGCAACGACGGCACATCGCCGTCGCGCGTCCGGTAGGTCTTCGACACGCCTGACAGCTTGATGCCCGACGCATCGCCGGCAGCCCGGTCGCTCACCAGTCTCAGATGCGCGGCCGGTTGCAGGGTTTCGCTCATGGTTGTCGCGGGTTTCACGAACCGCTCTTCGGCAGATAGTCGTTGGTATAGAACGCCTTCGGGTTCTCCTTGGCCTTGGCGTCGAGCCCGCCATATTCGACCATCAGATTGACCGAGTCCGTCATGTTCTGGTCGGTGACCTGGAACGGCCGCTTGCTCTTGGTCTCGGGCGTCCGGTAGAGCGGAATGGTCAGCTCAAAACCTTGCGTCAGCGTGTCGATCTTGCCGCCCTTGGGGTTGGCATCGAGGATCGACTGCGCTGCCGCCTTCGGCTCCTTCTCAGCGGCCTCGACCGCCTTGGTCGTGGCCGACATGAAGCGGCGGACGAGATCGGCATTGGCCTTCACATAATCAGTATTGGCAATGATGCCGGAGGAGACCATGTTGATGCCGTAGTCGGCGAACTTGATCGGATAGACGTCCTTGCCGGTGGCGTCCTTGATCTTCATCGACTGGTCCATGACGTAGCCGAGCAAGAGGTCAGCCTGGCCGTTGATGACCGCGTTGAGCTTGGTCTGGCCATCGCCCGCCACCGTCTGGAAGTCGCTTTCCTTGAGGCCGGTCTTCTTCAGGAACAGCGGCCAGATCTGGGTCATGGAATCGGCCGGCGTGATCGCGACCGTCTTGCCCTTGATATCCTCGGGCTTCCTGATGTTCTTGTCGACGAAACCCATGGCGGACATCGGGCTGGTCTGGAGCAGCACGCCGGTCGCAACCACCGGCGCACCCTTGATCGCCGCGCGCATCATGGTGGGCACGTCGACATAGCCGAAATCGGCGGTCTTGGCGGCCACCGCCTGGGTGGTCGCAGCCGAGCCACGGCCTTCCTGAATTTCGAGGTCGATGCCCTCGGCCGCATAAATGCCCTTGGCCTTGCCGTAATAGAACGGCGCGTGCTCGCCATAGACGTACCAGTTGAGCATCAGCACGACCTTGTCGGCCGCTTGCGCCGGCATGGCCGCAAACACCATCAGCGCCGCCGAGACAGCTCCTATCCACCGCTTCATCGTCACACTCCCTTGTCGTTGTTTGCGTCGGCCGTTGGCGGCCGTTCGTTGCTTTGGTTGTTGTTAAGAGGCGAAAATCACGTCCTCGCGCTGGCTGACATGCCAGGGGATGACCAGCTTCTCGATCCGGTCCACAATCCAGAACAGGATGACGCCGAGCAACGCGAGGATCACGAGGGCCGCAAACATCGTCGGCAGGTCGAAGGTGCCGATCGAGCGCTGCATCACATAGCCGATGCCGGAATTGGAGCCGACGAACTCGCCGACGACGGCGCCGACCACGGCGAGCGTCACCGACACTTTGAGGCCGGAGAAGATCGCGGGCAGCGCATGCGGCAGGTTCACCGCGCAAAACACCTGGAAGCGGCTGCCCTGCATGGCGCGGGCGAGATCGACCATATCCGGATCGACGGATTTGAAGCCTTGCACAGCGGAGACCACCACCGGGAAAAACCCAAGCAGGAACGCCGAGATCACTTTCGGAATGATGCCGAAGCCGAACCACACCACGAACAGCGGAGCGATCGCGATCTTCGGCACGGATTGCGAGAACACCAGCAGCGGATAGACGTAGCTCTCCACTGTCTTGGAGCCCGCGATCAGCATCGCGATGGGGATCCCAAAAAGCGCCGAGAGCGCGAAGCCGCAGACGGTTGCATAAGTCGTCGGCCAAGACTGGCGCAGCAGTTCCGGCCAATCGGTGAGCAGCACCGCAATGACATCGCCCGGCGACGGAATCTGGTAGGCGGGAATCTTGAACAGCCGGATGGCGAGATCCCAAGCCACGACGATGAACACCAGGAACAAAAACGGCCGGATCCAGGCCGCATTCAGCATCTTGGACACCGCACTCTGCGGCTTCAGCTCAGCCACGTCTCACTCCCGGTCGTCTTGTTCGTTGGGCGAGAAATTAACCCGTTGGGTAAATACTGTCCAGCGGTTTTCCTGCGACGTTTTGGACAGGGGTTCCGCAAAGGTCGTGCCGTTCCGGCGAAGGCCGGGACCCATACCCACAGGGCAAAATTTGGCGAAGGCTGGTTGGCGGGGACGGCCACCGCGCACTATCGATAGATAACGCGGTATGGGTCCCGGCCTTCGCCGGGACGACGATGGACTACGCCGTCTGCGCCACCGCGGCGCGCGACTTCGGCGCCTTCGTAGCATCTAGCAACGCTGCGGAGCGCCCCGTCAGCGCCGCCAGCACGAGGCCGACCATGTGGTCCAGCCGCTCGTCCTTGGCGTCCTTGGCCAGCAAATCGCGACCGAAGATCACGCTGAGCGTCGCCGAGTTCGACAGATAGAAGAAGCACAGTCCCGCGATCGAGATGTAGAGCTGGACAGGATCGACCGCGACCTTGAAGTCGCCGCCGGACACGCCGCGCCGCACCACGGTGCCGATCATCTCGACGAAGGGCGAGTGCATCGACTTGACCTTGGTCGATTTCTTGAGATGCTTTGCGCGCGCGAGATTCTCGGTCTGGAGCAGCGACAGGAATTCGGGATTGCGCAGGAAGTAATTCCAGGTGAACTCGATCAGGCGGCGGATGGCCTCGGGCGGATCGAGATGTTCGAGATCGAGCCCGCGCTCCTCGCTGCGGATCTTGTCGTAGGCGCCTTCGAGCACCGCGAGATAGAGCTCGTCCTTGTTGCCGACGTGATAATACAGCATCCGCTTGTTGGCGCCGGCGTTGGCCGCGATGCGGTCGACGCGCGCACCGGCAAGCCCGTGCGCCGAGAATTCCTGCTTGGCGGCTTCGAGAATGCGCAGCCGCATCCCCTCGGGATCGCGCTGCCATTTCAGAGTTCGCTTTGCCGCTACTTTCGCCAAACCGGGTGCTCGCTGGGTGCTATCAGGATGCCGTGTAACACGCGCTCGGCCCGCCGCATAGTTTCGTCATTGCGAGCGTAGCGAACCAATCCAGACTGCCACCACGGAGACAGCTGGATTGCTTCGTCGCAAGAGCTCCTCGCAATGACGAGGGGAGGACTGAACCTCAATCCACCGGCTTCGGCGAGCGCTCCAGCAGGACCGTCTGGATGCCGCAGGTGCCGGTCCGCACCGTCATCACCCGCGTGCCCGGCTTGCGGCCGTTGCGCACGTCGCTGACGTCGAGGCCGGCGGCAATCAGGCGGGCGCGCGTGGCGTCGATGTCGGCCACCCGCCAGCTCAGGCCCCAGAGGCGGTCATGCAGGGAATCGCCGCCCGCAACGGGGCGGCGCACCACCTCGACGACGAGATCGCCGCAGCGGAAAAACATCAGCTGGCCCCAATCCTGATGCGAGCGGTCGAGCGCCAGATCGAGCCCGAGTCGCGCGCCATAGAGCGCGGCAGCGCGATCGGAATCCTCGGTGGTGATCACGACGTGGTCGAGCGCATCGATCGGCCCGATATCAGTCGTCTTCGAAAGCGGGCGCTCATCAGCCAGTTCGAGGAAGAACATGCGCACGCCGCGCGTGAGCTCCGTGGCGGCGCGCGTTCGCTTCCAGTGCAGGACCGCGCCGCTCTCCGCGTCGCTGCTTTCGACCTCGGCAACCGGATCCGGCATGAGTGCCACCCGCTCCAGCCGCCGGTGCGTTTTGCTCATGTCCGCGACACGAAAGCACAGGCTGGCGAGCACGCCTTCCTGATCGCCAAGCAGCGCGCGCATGCGATCGGCGGTCACGCTGAAGCCGTTCGGCGCCATCAATTCGATCGTCATGTTCGCGAGAGTGAACAGCACACGGTCGGCGCCCTCGCCCGAATTCTGCCAGGCCGGCGCGCGCCCGAGCAGTGTCTGATAGGCCGCCCTGGCCGCACCGATATCCCTGACCAGAGCGACGACGTGATCGAGGCCGGTGATCATGTTTCCCCCTGTTGACCGGCCCGGAACCATGGACCGAGAGACGGCGTTTGTCCGGGCTTGGCATTACCCGGTGATGGTCGTATTCCGGCCGCATGCCGACCTCAAGCACTCCGAGCGGCGGTTTTGCGAATAATTTCAGCGGTCCCGCGGCGGAACCGGTGTTACAGTAAGCACGCCGGCCGGGACCACAAAGCGCATCACGGACAAGCAATGCAGGCTCTCTTCATCGGACAGACCTATATCGACGTCGTCTTCATCACCGACCACATGCCGACCGGCGACGAGAAGCACGTGGCCTCCGACTACGCGGTTTCCTTCGGCGGCAATGCGGTGACCGCGGCGTTCTGCTGCGCCAAGCTCGGCATCGTGCCCGATCTGATCGCCACCGCGGCCAATGACTGGCTCGGCCGCATGTTCATGGACATGTGCGCGAAATACGCGATCTCGCTGCATGGACGGAAGGTCAACCAGTCCTCGCTGTCCTTCATCATGCCGAAGGATGGCAAGCGCGCCATCGTCCGCTGCCGCGACGACGACCACATCCATCCGTTCCCGATGCTCAATCTCGGCGGCTGCCGCGCGCTGCACGTCGACGGCCATCAACCCGATGCCGCGATCCACTACGCGAAAGTCTGCCGCGAGGCCGGCATCTTGACCTCGCTCGACGGTGGCGGCCTTCGCACCAACACGCATGAGCTATTGGAATTCATTGACGTCGCCATCGTTGCCGAGCGCCTGTGCGAGCAGATGGATCTGCCGCCGGAGAAGATGCTGGATTACCTCAAGAGCCGCGGCTGCAAGATCGGCGGCATCACCATGGGCGAGAAGGGCCTGCTCTGGTACAACGAAACAGGCGCGGTCGAGATCATGCCGGCGATGCCGATTCCGCGCGAGCGTGTGATCGACACCAACGGCGCAGGCGACGTCTTCCACGGCGCCTATGTCTATTCCTATCTTGCCCATCCCGGCAAAAGCTGGCGCGAGCATTTTGATTTTGCCCGGGCAGCCTCGACCTTCAAGATCCAACGCCTTGGCAACGAAGCCGGCCTGCCGACGCTGGTCGACATCGCCAAGGTCAGGCACGAGTTCGAGGTCAGGGTCTAGCGTTCGCAGGGGTCATGATGGGGCGCGTCTTCGTCGCCGGCAGCATCAATATGGATGTCGTGGCGACAGCCGATCGCCATCCGAAGATCGGCGAGACCGTCGCCGGCAAGCAGGTGCTCTATTTTCCGGGTGGCAAGGGCGCCAACCAGGCGGTGGCGGCGTCGCGACTTGGCGCGCGGACCACGCTGATCGGCCGGCTCGGCAAGGATTCGTTCGGCGGTGAGCTGAGGACGTTCCTCGGCGCGCAAGGCATCGATCTCGGCTACCTCCAGGAGGCGGCCGAGGCGCACACCGGCACCGCCATCATCACGGTCGCAGACGCCGACAACACCATCGTCGTCATTCCCGGCAGCAATGCGCTCGTCGGCATCGACGACGTCGCGACCGTCCCGCTGACGAAAGGCGATGTCGCGGTCAGTCAATTCGAGATCCCGCTGCCGACGATCGCCGCGTTCTTCCAGCGGGCTCGCGACATTGGCGCCACGACGCTGCTCAATCCGGCCCCGGCACAAACCATGTCGGGCGAATTGCTCGCGCTGGTCGACATCCTCGTGCTGAACGAGACCGAGCTCGGCCTCCTCGCCGGGGTCGAGTTGTCCGACAGGGACGAGGCTTCGCGGATCCTCGACGTCGCGCGAAAACTTCAGGCGCGCGAGGACCAGACCATCTGTGTGACCCTCGGCAAGCGCGGCGTGCTGGCGCTCGCGGGACGCGAGGAGTTTTCGGTGTCCGGCCGCGTGGTGAAGGCGCTCGACACCACAGGCGCAGGCGATTGTTTTGTGGGAGCGCTCGCGGCGCAACTTGCCGACGGCGTCGACTTGCGCGCGGCACTCGCCTTCGCCAATGCCGCCGCCTCGATCTCCGTGCAGCGCATGGGCGCGGGGCCGTCAATGCCGACGGCCGGGGAAGTCGCCGCCGTCCTCAACGCCGGCTGATCACGCCAGCGCGCCCTTCAGGTCAAAGCTTTCATCGGCGGCCTGCTCCGGCGTGATCGAGCGATCCAGGCCGAACAGGCGGCGGCCGAACATGTGGTCGCCGGCACGGTTGATCGATTCGATGCCGAGCAGGCTGTCGCCCTTGTAGCAGAACGCCGAGAACGCCTTCCTGGCGGGATCGCCGCGTAGCACGACGCGGTCGTAGCCGGTGGTGAGGCCTGCGATCTGGAGCTTGTCCTCGCCCTGGTCGCTCCAGAACCAGGGATGGCTGTCATAGGCCTTGCGGTCGCCGGTCAGCCGCGCCGCGAGGCAGCGCGCGTGATCAGTGGCATTCTGCACCGATTCCAGCCGCTGCGATCCGCCGAAGCGCGGGCTTGCGAACAGCGCGCAATCGCCGATCGCCGAGATATCGGGATCGGCCGTCGAGAGATATTCGTCGACGATGATACCGGCCGCGACCGGCAGCCCCGCCTCCGCCGCGAGCTCGATATTCGGCAGCACGCCGACGCCGACCACGACGAGATCCGCCGGCAGATGCCTTCCGTCGCTCAAGGAGACGCCGGTGACCTTGCCGCCCTCTGTCTCGATGGATGTTGCCTGCACGCCGAGGTGAATGCGGATGCCGGCCTCGCGATGCCGCGCCTGAAAATACTCCGAGACCTCCGCCGTCACCGCGCGCGCCATCACGCGCGGGGCGAGTTCGAGCACGTCGACCTCGAGGCCCTTGATGCGCGCGGTGGACGCGAATTCGAGGCCGATGAAGCCGGCGCCGATCACCACCACCCGCGTCTTCGACGGGATGATCTCTCGCAGAGTCTCGCTCTCGTCGAGGATGCGCAAATATTTCACGTCGGGGAGATTGGCATTGGGCAGATCGAGCAGCCGGTTGCGCGCGCCGGTCGCCAGCACGAGGTGGCCATAGGGCAGCGTCCTGCCCGAGGCGAGCAGCACCTTGCGCCCCGCGCGGTCGATCGACACCGCGCGGCCCGCAACCAGCTCGATGGTCTGGTCCTGGTAGAATTTCTCCGGCCGGAACATCAGGCTCTCCGGCCCGGACGAACCCTTGATGTAGGCCTTGGACAGCGGCGGCCGCTGATAGGGCAGATGCGCCTCGTCATTGACCAGGCAGATGGGCGCGGAAAATCCTGCCTGGCGCAGCGATGCCGCGACCTGGTAGCCGCCATGGCCGGCACCGATAACGACCACCGGACCATCCGTCATTGGACAGCCCATTTCCGCAAGGCACGAGCGTCACCCATGTCGTCTCCTCTCTCTGATTTTGGCTTGCTAGCCTAGGAGGAGCCGGCGCTCGTGTCCGTCCCTAAACGAAGGCCTGCCCATTTGAGCCTATCGTTCCCGCTTGCGCAAGAGCGCCAGGCGGGGATTGTCACCCCTCGCCTTCTGCGATTTAGTTCGTGCATCGACCTCATGCCGGGGATTTCCGATGACCGCTCCCGTCTCCCAGTCCGACGATCCCGCCTTGCTGCGCATCGATGGCCCGATTGCGACGATCACGCTCAACCGGCCCGCCGCGTTCAACTCGATCAATCTGGCGATTGCACAAAAGCTCGAACAGCTCGCGGCCTACATTGAGGGCGCCGACGATATCAGGGTCGTGGTCCTCGAAGGCGAAGGCCGCGCCTTCTCGGCCGGCGGAGATCTGCAGACGATCGGCGCCGCGGCTGAAGCCAATACGGTGACGCCTGTCGTCGGCGAGCTGTTGAAGCATTATCATGCCTTCATCGAAATCATTCGGCGCATGCCGAAGATCTCGCTGTCCAGCGTGCACGGCTCAGCAGCCGGCGCCGGCATGGGCCTCGCCTTCGTCACCGATCTCTGCATCGCGGCGGAGGACGCCAAATTCGCGCCGGCCTACGCCAAGATCGGCGTGTCGCCGGACGGCGGATCCACGGTCGGCATCGTCAACACGGTCGGCCCGCGCCGCGCGCTCCAGATTTTCCTCGCCGAGGACAATTTCACCGCGCAGCAGGCCCATGAATGGGGCCTGGTTGCGAAGGTCGTTCCCGCCGCCGAGCTGAAGGCGGCAACGCGAACTCTCGCCGTGCGGCTGGCGCAGAACCCGCCGGCCGCGATTGCCGGCACCAAATCGCTGATCTACCAGGCCGCCACCACGCCGGTGAAGCAGCAGCTCGACGCCGAGGAGCACAAGATCATCATGGCGATGAACACGGAGGAGTTTCGCGCTGCCGTGAAGAAATTCACCAGCAAGAGCAAGTAGCTCTCACTGCGGACAGATGTACCCCGTCCCCGCGGGGGACTTGAAGCAGCCGACCGACTCGGGGAGCACCTGCCGCGGCAGCCACAGCACCACGCTCGGGAAGTAGATCGCGAACGCGATCGTCCCGAGGAAGACCAGATAGATCGGCAACGCGGCGCGTAGCGCCTTTGCGAAACTGACGCCGACGAATTTCGACGCCATCAGCAGCACCAGGCCATAAGGCGGCGTGATCAGTCCGAAGGCGAGCGTGGCGATCAGCACCACGCCCATGTGAACGGCGTTGATGTCGCCGGCTTCCGTCAGCGTGTTGACCAGCGGCATGAAGATGATGATGGTCGGTACCGGTTCGATGAAATCGCCGACGACCGTGAACAGCAGTACCATCAGCAACATGATCAGATGCGGATCGTTGCCGGCGAGCGAGGTGATGACTTCGGCGATGTAGCTTGCACCGCGCAAATAGGCGAGCATCCAGCCGAACGCATTGGCGGCGCCGATCGTGATCAGCGGCAGCGAGAAGATCAGGCCCGCAAGACAGAAATCGTACGGAATCTTCCTGATATGCCCGCGGTTGAGCGCGGGGATCACGACCACGACAATCCAGACCACGGCGACGACGCCGGCTTCCGTCGGCGTGAACCAGCCGGTCAGGATGCCGCCCAACAGGATCACCGGGATCATCAGCGGTAGCGCCGCATCGCCGGCCGCGAACACCACCTGCCGCAGCGGCGCGCGCGGCTTGCGCAGGCCGGACGGACCGAAGAAATAGCAGTAGATCATCAAGCCGAAGCCGATCATCAGGCCCGGCACGACGCCTGCCATGAACAGGCCGGCGATCGAGACGTTGCCGACCGCGCCATAGACCACCGCGGTGATGCTCGGCGGCACCAGCGCCGCAATCGTCGAGGCGGATGCGATGATGGCGGCGATGAAGGCGGGCTCGTAGCCCTCGCGTTTCATCGGGCCGCCCAGCGCGCGGCTCATCACCGCGACGTCGGCGGTGGTCGAGCCCGACATTTCCGAGAAGAACATGCTGAAGACGACCACGACCTGCGACAGGCCGCCTCTGATGTGGCCAACGAGCGACACCGAGAGGTTGGCTATTCGAACCACCACATTGGCCGAGCTCATGAGCTCGCCGACCAGCAGGAAAAAGGGGATCGCCAGCAGCGCCTCGGAATCGACGCCGTCGAAGACTTTCTGGATGATCGCGGCGAGCGAGACGTCCGACAGGAGCGCGCCGATGAAGACGCCGGCCATCAGCGAGAACGGCACTGGCACGCCGAGATAGCCGAACGACAGGAAGCAGACCGTCATCAACGCCAGAACGATGGGTGCGCTCACGGCTGCGCCCTCATCTGTGCGTCGGTGATGACAGGCGCCCCGTCATCCTCTTCGGGCGGCTCGGGGTGGTCAAAGCCGTTGCGCAGACCGTTGACGAGCTGCTCGATGGTGAACAGGCCGACCAGCACGCCCGACAGCGGAATGATCGCGTAGAGCGAGGCGATCGGCGTGCCCGACGGCAGGCGAAAACTGCCGAAGCCGCGAAGATAGTTCTGATAACCGTACAAGATCAGGCAGAAGGCGACGCCGAGCACCACGATGCGGATGATGATTTCGACGATCAGACGCGGCGTGCCGTGCATCGCCTCGGAGATTGCGGTGAGATAGAGGTGGTCGTTGCGCCGGGTCGCAGCCGCGGTGCCGACGAAGATCGCGTAGATGAACAGCGTCGACGTGACTTCCTGGAGCCATAGCCAGGGATGGCCGATGGTGCGGGTGACGATGTCGGCGGTCACCGACAGCGAGAAGCCGAAGCAGAGCACGCCGCAGAGGATCATCAGCGCGAGCTCGAGCCAGTCGAGCCCGCGCCATTTGAGGTGACGCTGGCGTTGCACCAGCAGTTTGTCGGCGATGGTCATCACTATCCCCGTCGTCCCGGCGAAAGCCGGGACCCATACCCCCGGCTGCGTGTGGTCAAAGCGAGCTGGCGGCTATCCTGCCCCAAGCTCCGCCGCGGCGTATGGGTCCCGGCTTTCGCCGGGACGACGCGGAGGCAACGGTACGCGGCCTAGTTGATCGAGCGGATCAAATCCTTGATCTTCTCGGCGTGCGGGCCGAGCTCCTTGGCGAGCTTGCCGAGATAGGGATCGGCGATCGCCGTGAAGGTCTTCTTGTCGACGTTGTCGACGATCTTCACGCCCATCTTCTTCAGCTTCTCTGCCGCGGTGCGTTCGAGGTCGAAGGCCTTCTGCGGCTCCTTGGAGCTGACCTCGTTCCCCGCCGCCTGCACCCATTGCTTCTGCTCGGCCGACAAGCTCTGCCAGAGCTTGTCGGAGATGAACACCAACGCGTTGTTGGCCTCGTGCTCGGTGATGTTCAGGACCGGAGCGACCTCGTAGTGCTTGTTGACGAGGTAGACGTTGATGCTGTTCTCGGCGACGTCGACGACGCCGGTCTGCAGGCTCGTGTAGACGCTGCCGAACGGCATGTGCACGGTCTGGGCGCCGTAGGCCGGGAACATGGTGTCCTCGGTCGCGGTCGCCTGCACCCGGATCTTCAGGCCCTTGATGTCGCCGACATTGTGGATCTCCTTCTTGGAGTACATGTGGCGCACGCCCTGCGACCCGGTCGCGATCACATGCAGGCCCTGTGTGGTCTCGTCGATCATGGTCTTGAGCGCGTCGAACACTTTTGGATCGGCCAGGCCCTTGACCACGTGGTTCTCGTCGCGGAACAGGAAGTGCAGCGACATCACACCTGCCTGCGGCGAGATCGTCGCGGTGTTCGCCGAGGAGATGATCGCAAATTCGACGTCGCCCGCCTTCACGAGCTGGAGCACCTGCGGCTCCTGCCCGAGCTGCGCGCCCGGATATTGATCGATGATCATGGTGCCTTTGCTCAATTCCTTGAGCTTTTCGGCAAAGAGGTCGCCCGCGATGGAATAGCCGGTGTTGCGCGGCTGGTCGTAGGCAAAGCGATAATGCTTCACCTCCTGCGCCGACGCGCCCGTGACGAAAAGAACAGCGGCCGTTGCCGCCAGCCCAAGCATGGATCGTGCAATCATCGTTTCCCCCTTGTTTTATCGCTCGCCGCTTTAGCGGTCTGAGCGTTCGTTCGGGTGGTTGGTCACCCCTTATCCGTCTTCTTCCCAGTTCTCTGCATAAAATCGAAATCGCAGCCCTCGTCGGCCTGCATGATGGTCTCGTTGAACAGCCAGGCGTAGCCGCGCCGCGCCTCGTCCGGCGTAGCCGCGGGTTTCAACGCGCCGCGCCGCCGTTCGAGCTCGGTAGCATCGACGAGAAGCTCGATGCTGCGCTTGGCGACGTCGAGGCGGATCATGTCGCCGTTCTGCACCAGCGCCAGCGGCCCGCCCACGGCGGATTCCGGCGTGATGTGCAGCACGATGGTGCCGAACGCGGTGCCGCTCATGCGCGCATCCGAAATGCGCACCATGTCCTTGGTACCGCCACGCGCGAGCTTCTTCGGGATAGGCAGATAGCCCGCCTCGGGCATGCCGGGCGCCCCCTTGGGGCCGGCGTTGCGCAGCACCAGCACGTCATCGGCGGTGACGTCGAGATCGGGATCGTCAACCCGGAGCGTCATGTCCTCGACGGATTCGAACACCACCGCACGCCCGGTGTGCTGCAATAGTTTCGGGCGTGCAGCCGACTGCTTGATGACCGCGCCGCGAGGGGCGAGATTGCCGTGCAGGACGGCGAGGCCGCCTTCCTTCTTGATCGGATTGTCGCGCGGACGGATCACGTCCTGGCCGGGCACGTCTTCCGCCTTCGCGACGACGTCGCGCAGGCTCTCGCCCGTGATCGTCTTCGCATCGAGATCGACGAGATCGCCAAGCTGCGCCAGCAACTTCGGCACGCCACCGGCATGATGAAAATGCTCCATGTAATGCTCGCCGGACGGCTTCAGATCGATCAGCACCGGAACCTCGCGGCCGATTTGATCGAACACTTCGAGATCGAGCCGGTGCGGCGAGCGATGCGCCATCGCGGTCAGATGGATCAGGCCGTTGGTCGAGCCGCCGATGGCCTGGAGCACGACCTGGGCATTCTTGAAAGACGCCGGCGTCAGCACCTCGCTCGGCTTTGGACCCTTGGTCTTGGCCATCTCGGCGGCCACCCTGCCGCTCGCCTCGGCAAGCCGAAAGCGCTCCGCATGCGGCGCGGGAATCGTCGCGCTCATAGGCAGCGACAGGCCCATGGCCTCGATCATGCAGGCCATGGTGGAGGCCGTGCCCATCACCATGCAGGTGCCGACCGATGGTGCGAGGCGGCCGTTGACCGCCTCGATCTCGACATCGTCCATTTCGCCGGCGCGATACTTGCCCCAGAGACGTCGGCAATCAGTGCAGGCGCCCAGCACCTCGCCCTTGTGATGACCAACCACCATGGGGCCAACGGGAATGACCACCGTCGGCAGATCGGCGCTGATCGCGGCCATCACCTGCGCCGGCAGTGTCTTGTCGCAGCCGCCAATGACGATCACCGAATCCATCGGCTGGGCCCGGATCATCTCCTCGGTGTCCATCGCCATCAGATTGCGCAGATACATCGAGGTCGGATGCGCAAAGCTCTCGGCGATCGAGATAGTCGGGAACACGAACGGCATCGCGCCCGACAGCATCACGCCGCGCTTGGCGGCCTCGATGATCTGCGGGACGTTGCCGTGGCAGGGATTGTAGTCGCTGTAGGTGTTGGTGATGCCGACGATCGGGCGCTCGAGCGCGTCGTCGGAATAGCCCATGGCCTTTATGAACGCCTTGCGCAGAAACAGCGAGAAGCCGGCATCGCCATAGCTCGTCAGCCCTTTGCGCAACCCACTCGTCATCATACCACTCCCATCATCGGGTCATTGTCGTACAGCCTGCCCCTTGATTGTCAATAAGGCAGACGTCAAACTTGGCATTTTCGCCATTGGCGCCCTGGTGACGACCAAATTATTGACAATCTGAGCCTTGCCTGCTCCACAGTACGGACCGGCCAAGCGCCGGGAGGCCGAGGGCATGTCCGACACTCACACCGCAGAAGCCATGACGGTCCGGCGCGACGATCCGGACGACATCGTCGCGCGGCTCGAGGAGGACATCATCTTCGGCCGGCTCGCGCCAGGCGCGCGCCTCACCGAAGACGCGCTGATGTCGGCTTACGGCACCTCGCGGCACTTCGTGCGCCAGGCGCTGGTGGATGCGGAGCGCCGCGGCATCGTCCGCCGCGAGAAGAATGTCGGCGCCACCGTGCGGTTCTACTCGGCCGAAGAGGTCGGGCAGATCTACGAGGTCCGGGAGATGCTGACCCGGCAGGCGGCGTTGATGATCCCCCTGCCCGCTCCGCAAGGCCTGATCGACGAGCTCTCCGCATTGCAGCGGCAATATTGCGCGAGAGCGGATTTGCAGGACCTGCGCGGCATCCACGAGGCCAACGACGCCTTCCACCTCGCGCTGTTCTCGGCCTGCGGCAATCCCTATCTGGTGCGCTCGCTGCAGGACTACATGAACCTGACGTTGCCGATGCGCGCCAAGAACCTCGCCGACCGAGACGGCCTCGCGCAATCACAGCGCCAGCACGAGCTGATGATCGAGCTGTTGAAGGGCCGTGACAGCTGGGCGCTGGCGCAGCTGTGTGTGGATCACATGCAGTTCAGCAAGAAGGATTACCTGGCGCGGATTGCGGGTGAGCAAGCCGAACAGCAGGGCCCGCGTTCATAGATGGGAGACGTTCGCTTCTCGCGGTGCTGCAGTTTACGCGGTAAGGGCGCGCTGGATTGCCCGCAATTGCAGGCCGCACGAGCCCATTCGGGCAATAACGCCTGCAGTCCATGACTTCTGGGGAACCTATGGTCGGCTTGGTACTTGATCTTGCACCAATCCCCCACCATAGGAGCTGCCATGATTTGCCGTTTAGTCGGAGCCGCCGCTGTTGCCGTCGCCGTCCTGCTTCCCGTAACGACCCAGGCCCAGGGCGTTCCCGGAGGCGTCGAACGCGGTGCGCGGGATGGTGAGCGAGCGGCAGGGCCTGTCGGTGCAGTTGTGGGTGGCGTCGTCGGCGGCGTCGTTGGCGGCGTGGCGGGAGTCCTTGGCGTCGATCAACGTCCTCGCTTTCACTCCTACGTCGTCGAACAGCGGCGGCCCTCATATCAGTACCGCGAGGATGTGAGAGTCGGGGCGGTTCTTCCGGAGGAGGGCGTGACCTATTACGAGGTGCCACCCGAGTACGGCGCCCGTGAGTATCGTTACACGGTGGTGAACGGTCGCACGGTTCTGGTCGAACCGCGAACCCACCGGATCGTCGAGATTGTCGAATAACAACCAAGGGCCGTCTTTCGAGACGGCCCTTTCGTTTGCGCAGATCTAAATCCCTCAAGTCCCGGTTCAGTACCGCCTCAGCAGACCGCGATCCACGCTGGCATCGCCATAGTCGACGCAGGCTCTCTTCGGGTTTCTGATCAGATCGGTCCGGACGCGCCTGAACGTTTTGGCGGCCGCGTCGGACACTTCGGGGCGAAATTTACCGGGATCGGAGGTCTCGCCATCGCGGGCGTTGATGGCCGCAGAATAGGCCTCGATCATCGCCATCGCGGCATCCGTGCTGCCGAGAAGTCGGGCGCCGAGCTGGACACTGCCGGCACCATTGACTTCGTAGCCGACACATCGTTGTTCGAGCACCGCGGACGCGGTGACGAGCTGGTCGAGGAACGTCGCCTCGGCGTCGCTGAGCATCGCGGCTCGCGCCGGTCCCGACATGATCAGCGCGAGCAGTACGACGGCTGCCAATTTGATTTTCATTGTGATCAAGGCACCGAATGCCGAATTGCGATCGCGCAGATCGACCAGAGCAACGTTGATCTAGATCAATGGGCCGGGACGGCCAAAGCGAAGGCTCGGGACCTTGTATGCGCTCATCCTGTGGGGAAAACGATTCAGCCGCCGTTTGGCTTGACCAACCGCACCACAGCAAGCGGCGTCGCCAGCTCGCAGGCGCGAGACATCGAAGCGGATCAATGCATGGCGATCATTGGCGAGATCACACACACCACGACCTACCGCTACGCAAAGCCGGTTACGTTCGGCACGCACCGAGCGATGTTCCTGCCGCGGCGCGGCTCCTCGACCCGACTGCTTCGTTGGTCCGCTCGGACCAGCCTGCCATCAAAGGTGCATTGGGTCACCGACTCCCGCTCCAATGCCGTGACGGTGATGGAATTCAGCGAACCCGGCAGCGAACTGACATTCACGTTCAAGGTTCGCGGCATCTATTTCGGCATTAAGGGTCTGGAGACGTTTCCGCTGGAGCCCCGGGCCGAAGAGGTTCCCGTGCAGTATACCCCGGACGAATGGACCGACCTTGCAGGTTACCTGCGTCCGCATGCCGACGATGCAGACGGCAGCCATGCGAGCTGGACCAAGAGCTTTGTCGCCGGCGATCAGGACCGGACCGTCGACGTGCTGCGCCGTATGCTGGGCATGTTCCGCAGCGAGTTCAGCTATCGCGGAAGAGAGGCCGAAGGCACCCAACCCCCGAGCGAAACACTGCGCACGAGATCAGGTACATGCCGGGACTTCGCCTGGTTGATGATCGAGACCTTGCGTCGGCTCGGCTTCGCATCCCGCTTCGTCAGCGGCTATCTCTACGACGCGGCGCTCGATGGCGGCGCCGTCGGCATGACCGGCTCCGGCGCGACCCACGCGTGGGTGCAGGTGTTCCTGCCCGGTGCCGGCTGGCTGGATTACGACCCAACCAACAGCCTGAGCGCCGGCTTCGACCTGATCCCCGTGGCCATTGCGCGGCATCCGGGCCAGGCCGTGCCGCTGGCCGGCTCGTGGTTTGGCGACCCCGGCGACTACCTCGGCATGTCGATCAACGTCGCCGTTAACAAGATCGGCGAAATGCTCGATCCTTCGGAGGGATAGGATGCCGAGAGATAGGCGCGGCGGTCACTTCCTCTCCTGACGCTGCTTGACCACCTCATTTTTCTCGGCGGGCAGACAGCCCGAGCAAGACAATCGGCAATCGCTGACCATGGTGCTTGATCGCAACAACACGAGGGAACGTGCGGCGCTCGACTCTGCCTCCGCCCCATTTGAGCTCCTGAAGAGCAGGATCCGACAACTTTATGAAGGCGACACTTTCGGCTGCATAAGATTCCGATATGGCTTGCTCGTGCTTGATATCGTCACGGTTCTATTCATCATTGCGACCTCGTTCCTGCCTCGCAACAGGGCTATTGAGTCGCTCGATGTTGTGTTCGGTGTCTTGATCCTTGCAGACTTCTCCGCACGGATGATCATCAGCCGTCAGCCGCTGCGTGACCTTGCGCGACTTTCGACCTGGACCGACATCATCGTCATTGTTTCGTTCCTTGCACCACTCACAGGAGAAGCCGGCGGCTTCCTGCGCGCATTTCGAACATTGCGACTGCTGCGCGACTACCAAATGGTGGCACGTCTGCGGGTCGACAGCCCCTTCTTTCGGCGAAATGAGGAAGTCGTCTTTGCGGTCGCCAACCTCGGGGTGTTCATTTTTGTGATGACGGGGATCGTCTACGAGACCCAGAGGTCTCACAACAATCAGATCGCCCACTATGCCGACGCGCTCTACTTCACGGTCACGGCGCTAACGACGACCGGCTTCGGTGACATCACCCTGCCCGGAACTGTCGGACGCCTGATAACCGTCGTCATCATGATCTTTGGCGTGACCCTTTTCCTGAATCTCGCCAAGGCATTGCTCGCGCCCTCCAAGGTACGCTTCCCCTGCGCTGTCTGCGGTCTGCAGCGCCACGATGTCGACGCGGTGCATTGCAAGGCCTGCGGGACCGTGTTGAACATTCCCGATGAAGGCGCGGACTAGGCCCATGCCGGCCCGAGTGCCGGGACTGGCATTAAAACTGTTTGTCAAGCCATCGAAATTTCGCAAAGCCGGAAATAGATAGGGGCCGGGCTCCGGCGCCACGTCCCGCGTCCCCATCCATCTCCCTCCCGAACGAAATGCCATGACGGAACAAACTCTGACGGAGCCGATCGCCGAGCGGCAAGCGCCACCTCGCGGCTTCTCGCGCTACCAGGCGGTCCTCGTCGCGCTGCTGGCGCTGGTCCAGTTCACGATCATCATCGATTTCATGATCATGTCGCCGCTCGGCGCCATCATGATGCCGGCGCTCGATATTTCCGCCGCCCAGTTCGGCGTGGCGGTCTCGGCCTATGCGTTCAGCGCGGGAATTTCCGGCATCCTGGCGGCCGGCTTTGCCGACCGGTTCGATCGCAAGCGGCTGCTGTTGTTCTTCTACGCCGGCTTCACGCTTGGCACGGCGCTTTGCGCGATCGCGCCCAACTATCACCTGTTGCTGCTGGGGCGGATCGTGACCGGCCTGTTCGGCGGCGTGATCGGCTCGGTCGTGCTCGCCATCGTCACCGATCTGTTTGGGCTGCAATTGCGCGGCCGCGTCATGGGTTTCGTGCAAACCGCCTTCGCTGCAAGCCAGGTGCTGGGCATCCCGGCCGGTCTTTTCCTCGCCAACCAGTGGAACTGGCATGTCGCGTTCGGCGCACTGGTCGGCCTGTCGGTGATCGGCATGGCCGCCGTGATGTTCCTGATGAAGCCGGTGAACGGCCATCTCGGGCTGAAGCAGGATCGAAATCCGTTCCGGCATCTGATCGCAACAATCTCGCAGCCGCGTTATTGGATGGCGTTTTCGGTGACGACCCTGCTGGCGACCGGCGGCTACATGCTGATGCCGTTCGGCAGCGCCTACACCGTGCACAATCTCGGCATCGACATCGTGCATCTGCCGACGATCTATCTCGTCTCCGGCCTGTTCAGCATTGTCATCGGCCCGCTCGTGGGACGCGCAAGCGATGCCTTCGGCAAATACCCGACCTTCGTCTTCGGCAGCGCCATGTCCATCGTCATGGTGCTGATCTACACCCATCTCGGCGAGGTGAGCCTGACGGTCGCGATCCTGGTCAACGTCCTGATGTTCGTCGGCATCTTCTCCCGCATGATTCCGTCGCAGGCGCTGATTTCCGCAATCCCCGAGCCGGCGCAACGCGGCTCCTTCAGCGCGGTCGGCGCGTCGCTGCAACAGTTCTCCGGCGGACTCGGCTCCGTGCTCGCCGCCGCGCTCATCGCGCAGGACGCCGACGGCACGCTCCGGCATTTCGACCGGCTGGGATACGTCGTCGTGACGACGGCGGTGATCTCCCTGATCCTGATGTACTTTGTGCAGCGGCCCATCGCGGCCCAGGCCGGCAAGCGCGTGGTCTAGGGCGCCGATCCCGACACCCTGGATTTGCGAATGCGTTACTACCGCTTATTCCAATCAATGATCCGACTTGTGTCGCCGTCGAACTCGTTGCTGCAGAACGCGCCGCCCTGATAGTGATCGCCGATCGGATCGGGCTTCAGTTTGGCCTGCTCGGCCATCGCATGCGCCACGTGGTCCTCGGAGCGCCCCGTGGGGCGGTAGCCGAACTCGTAGGCGCGGTGGTTGTCCCACCACGCGCGTTCGTTCAGGGACACGCCGTAGAAGATCTCGAAATGAATGTCGGGATGCTCGAGCCCGATCTGGCAGAGCTGCACCAGATCTTCCGGCTTCAGCCAGATCGAGATCCGGCGGAGGTCCAGCGGTACGTCGCCGAAATTGCCAATGCGAAGGCAAGTCACCTTCAGGCCATGCTTGTCGGCATAGAGCGCGCCGACCGCTTCGCCGAACACCTTGCTGACGCCATAACGGCCGTCGGGGCGCGGGGTCACGTCGGTGCCGATCTTGTGGTGACGGGGATAGAATCCGACGGCATGGTTCGAGGAGGCGAACACCACGCGCTTGACGCCCTTGCGATACGCCGCCTCGAACAGATTGTAGCCGCCGATGATGTTGGCCTGGAGGATGTCGTCCCAGGGGCCTTCGACCGAATAGCCGCCGAAATGGATGATGCCGTCGACGCCCTCGCAGATCGCCTCGCACTGCGCCATGTCAGAGAGGTCCGCCGCCTTGAATTGTTCGTTGGGGCCGAGATCGGCCGGCGGGCGGATGTCGCTGAGCAGCAGGTCCGGATAGATCGGCGGCAGCAATGTCCGCAGCCGCGTGCCGATTCCACCCGAAGCTCCCGTCATCAAGATGCGCATGTCATTCCTCGTCTTGGCGACCGATTTGCCGTCACGTGTCTCTAATGATAGCTGGATTGTCCAGAGGGAACGAAACGAGAGAACCAACATGAATGAGGCACCGTCCCACACTCAAGGCTGGCGGCCGGCGACGTATTACCCCGATCCGGCGATAAAAGCACTGGACCCCCGCTTCGAAAAATACTGGTTGAAGCTCTCGGCGGTAGAGCGGCTGACGACCGGCCTGCGCTGGGCCGAGGGTCCGGTGTGGTTCGGCGATGGTCGTTATCTCCTGTGCAGCGACATCCCGAACCAGCGCATTATCAAATGGGAGGAGGAGACCGGTGCGGTCTCAGTGTTCCGCAAGCCCTCCAATTTCGCGAACGGCAACACCAGGGATCGCCAGGGCCGGCTCGTCACCTGCGAGCATGGCGGCAGACGCGTCACCCGCACCGAATATGACGGCGATATCACCGTGTTGATGGATCAATTCAACGGCAAGCGGTTAAACTCACCGAACGATGTCATTGTTAAATCGGACGGCTCGATCTGGTTCACCGATCCGACCTTCGGTCTGCTAGGCAATTACGAGGGCTACAAGGCCGAGCCGGAAATTGATCCGAACGTCTATCGGCTCGATCCCGCGACCGGCAAGGCGACCATCGTTGCCGAAGGCGTGCTCGGGCCGAACGGGCTGTGCTTCTCGCCGGACGAGAACATCCTTTACGTCGTGGAATCACGCGGCGTGCCGAACCGCAAGATCCTCGCCTATGACGTCTCGGCGGATGGCACCACGATCTCGAACAAGCGCGTCTTAATCGACGCAGGCCCGGGCACGCCGGATGGCATGCGCTGCGACATCGACGGCAATCTCTGGTGCGGCTGGGGCATGGGCGATCCCGAACTCGACGGCGTCGTGGTATTCGCGCCCGACGGCGTCATGATCGGCCGCATCGCCCTGCCCGAGCGCTGCGCCAATCTCTGCTTCGGTGGCGTCAAGCGCAATCGCCTGTTCATGGCCGCGAGCCAGTCGATCTACGCGTTGTATGTGAACACGCAGGGCGCGGTCGGGGGATAGTCTTCCCAACTCTCTCCTCGTCATTGCGAGGAGCTCTTGCGACGAAGCAATCCAGACTGCACCCTCGGAAAGATTCTGGATTGCTTCGCTTCGCTCGCAATGACGGAACGAAAAACGCCGGAGCGGTTTGCCGCTCCGGCGTTTTGTTCACCCAGGCGCTAGAGATTACGCCGCGTTGAAGCCCGCAACGGCCTTCACTTCGAGGAAGTCCTCGAGGCCGTATTTGCCCCATTCGCGGCCGTTGCCGGACTGCTTGTAGCCGCCGAACGGCGCGGTGCGATCGTTGGGCACGCCCTGCAGATTGACGTTGCCGGCGCGGATCTGGCGGCCGACGCGCTTGGCATCCTCGACGGACGCACCCGTGACGTAGCCGGCAAGCCCATAGGGCGTGTCGTTGGCGATGTGCACCGCCTCGGCTTCGTCCTTGGCGCCGATGATGGTCAGCACCGGTCCGAAGATCTCTTCGCGGGCGATCGTCATGTCGGGGGTGACGTCGGCGAAGATGGTCGGACGGACATAGAAGCCCTTGTTGACGCCCTCGGGCAGGCCCGGGCCGCCCGACACGAGCGTTGCGCCCTCGTCGATGCCCTTCTTGATCAGTCCCTGGATCTTGTCCCACTGGCCGCGGTTGACGACCGGGCCGATGGTGGTGCCTTCGGCGCGCGGGTCGCCCGCCTTGGTCTTGTCGGCGACGGCCTTCGCGATCGCGGCGACTTCCTTCATCTTCGAGGCCGGCACGATCATGCGCGAGGGCGCGTTGCAGGACTGGCCGGAGTTGTTGAACATGTGCATCACGCCGCCGGTCACCGCCTTGGTGAGGTCGGCGCCTTCGAGGATGACGTTCGGCGACTTGCCGCCGAGCTCCTGGCTGACGCGCTTCACGGTCGGTGCCGCACGCTTGGCCACGTCGATGCCGGCGCGGGTCGAGCCGGTGAACGAGATCATGTCGATATCGGGGTGCTCGCTCATGGCGGCGCCGACCTCGGGGCCGAGACCGTTGACGAGGTTGAACACGCCCTTCGGCACGCCGGCTTCATGAAGGATTTCCGCAAAGATCAGCGCCGAGGTCGGGGTGAACTCCGATGGCTTCAGGATCATGGTGCAGCCGGCGGCGAGCGCCGGCGCGACCTTGCAGGCGATCTGGTTGAGCGGCCAGTTCCAGGGCGTGATCATGCCGACCACGCCGACCGGCTCGCGCAGCACCATGGCGGTGCCGACCGGTTCCTCGAAATGATAGTTCTTGAGCACGTCGAGCGTGGTCATGAGGTGGCCGAGGCCGGCGCCGGCCTGGAGCTTTTCGGCCATCGGCAGCGGCGCGCCCATCTCGTCGGAGACGGCGGCACCGATCTCCTTGAGGCGGCCCTTATAAATCTCGATGACTTTCGTCAGCAGCGCGACGCGCTCGTCACGGCTGGTCTGGGAGAACGTCACGAACGCGCGCTTGGCGGCGGCGACGGCTTTGTCAACGTCGGCCTTGGAGCCCAGCGCAACCTCGTACATCGCCTCTTCCGTCGCCGGATTGACCACGGCGGTGGACTTCTTGACAGCGGGATCGACCCAGGCGCCGTCGATGTAGAACTGCATGCGATTGACCATAGTGAACCTCTTCTTGGGGGCTTGGAGGGGGCGTTTCGGCAGGCATCCTTGCACGAAAGCGCCGGCAATTGAACCCGCCATGTGCGGGGCCAGCATTGCGGCGGAAGGAGGTTATATGAGCCTGTGGCGGAGGGGTGGCAAGGTCTCGCCTCACTCACGATGTCATCCGGCCTAGTGCGCAATTGCGCACTAGGCCGGGGCGACGAATTAAACCGCCATCTTCCGATGCAGCACCGGCGCGCCGGTGGTGAGGCTCTCGGCCGCATCGATGATGGCGTTGGCGTCGATGCCGTGGTGGCGGTAGAGGTCGGCGATGGTGCCAGTCTGGCCGAACTGCTCGACGCCGAGCGCCTCGACGCGGTGGCCGCGGACGCTGCCGAGCCAGCCCAGCGCCGCCGGATGGCCGTCGATCACGGTCACGATGCCGCAGTCGCGCGGCAGCGGCGCGAGCAGTTTTTCGATGTGGCTGAGATGCTGCACGCCGCGCCGATCACGGCGCAATTTCCGTGCGGCGGTCCACCCCGCATGCAGACGATCCGCGGACGTGATCGCTAGCAGGCCGATGTCGCGCCGGCTCTCGCCGATGAAGCCGGTCGCCTCGACCGCTTCCGGCGCAACGGCGCCGGTATAGGCGATGACGGCTTCGGCATTGGGGCCCGGCTTGCGCAGCCAATAGGCGCCGTCGGTGATGCCCTCTGCAAGCTCGGGTGTCATGATCCGCTGCGCCTGCTCGATGCTGCGCGTCGACAGCCGCAAATAGACCGAGCCGCCCTCGCCCGGATCGCGCTGCATGTGGTTGAAACCCCAACCCATGATCACGGCGAGCTCGTCGACGAAGGCCGGCTCGAACGAGGCGAGCCCATCCTGCGCCATGCCGATCAAAGGCGTTGCGATCGACTGGTGCGCGCCGCCTTCGGGTGCCAGCGTGATGCCCGACGGCGTTGCCGCCACCATGAAGCGGGCATCCTGGTAGCAGGCATAGTTCAGCGCATCGAGACCGCGCTCGATGAAGGGATCATAGAGCGTGCCGACCGGCAGCAGCCGCTCGCCGTTGATCTGGTGCGACAGGCCGAGCGCCGAGAGCATGATGAACAGGTTCATCTCGGCGATGCCGAGCTCGAGATGCTGACCTTTGGGCGAGAAGTCCCAGTTGAAGGTGGAGGGAATTTTCTCGCTGCGGAATAAGTCCGCCTTCTCGCCGCGCGCGAACAGGCCACGTCGGTTCACCCACGGACCAAGATTTGTCGAGACGGTGACGTCAGGCGACGTCGTGACGATGCGCCTGGCAAGCTCGCTGTCGCCGCGCGCGATCTCGTTCAACACCAGCCCAAACCCCTGCTGGGTCGACATCTGCGGCGCCGGCTTGAAGGCGAGCTGCGACGGCACCTCGATCACAGGCGCGGTGAGCCGGCGGCCGTCCTGGTTGAACGGCACGCCCGCGAGGAAGGCGTCGAGCTCGGCGGGACCTTGGGCGAGGCCCTCGTATCTGTCCCATTCGTGTCCCGGTCGGATGTTCTGGCTGTCGCGATATTTCTCCATCTGCGCAACCGTCATCAGGCCGGCGTGATTGTCCTTGTGGCCCTGGAACGGCAGGCCGACGCCCTTGATGGTGTAGGCGATGAAGCAGACCGGGCGATCGTGATCGATGGATTCGAAGGCGTCCAGCATGCTCGCCATGTCATGGCCGCCGAGGTTCGACATCAGCGCCAGTAGCTCGTCGTCGCTGCGCTTGTCGATCAGCTTGGTGATCGGGCCCTGATCGCCAATCTCGTCGTGGAGGTGCTTGCGGAACGCCGCGCCGCCCTGGAAACACAACGCGGCGTAGAGCGCGTTCGGGCAATTGTCGATCCAGCGCTTCAGCGCCTCGCCGCCGGCTTCCGCAAAGGCCTCGCGCATCAGCCGGCCGTATTTCACGATCACCACGTCCCAGCCGAAATTGCGGAATACGGTCTCGAACTTTTCCCAGAGACCTTCGCGGACGACGGCGTCGAGCGACTGCCTGTTGTAGTCGACCACCCACCAGGTGTTGCGCAGGCCGTGCTTCCAGCCCTCCGCGAGCGCCTCGAAAATGTTGCCCTCGTCCATCTCGGCGTCGCCGACCAGCGCAATCATCCGCCCTTCGCGGCGATCCTTCATCCAGCCATGTGCCTTGACGTAGTCCTGCACCAGCGAAGCGAACAGCGTCTGCGCAACGCCGAGGCCGACCGATCCGGTGGAGAAATCGACGTCGTCGACGTCCTTGGTGCGCGAGGGATAGGACTGCGCGCCCTTGAAGCCACGAAAATTCTCCAGCTTCTCGCGGCTCTGCCGGCCGAACAGATACTGGATGGCGTGGAACACCGGGCTCGCATGCGGCTTCACCGCGACGCGATCCTCGGGTTTCAGCACGTGGAAATACAGCGCCGACATGATGGTGGCGAGCGAGGCCGACGAGGCCTGATGTCCCCCGACCTTCAGGCCGTCCGCATTCGAGCGGATGTGGTTGGCGTGATGGATGGTCCATGACGACAGCCACAGCGCCTTGCGGGCGAGCGCGGTCAACGTGTCGAGGCGGGCGGTATCAACGGGCATCGCAATGCTCCCGGAAAACAGGTGCCCGATGATACTCCTGCGGGACGCGCCAAACTTCTCAATTTTTCGCGCAATACCAGCCAATATCGGGATAGATTACCAATCAATCGATAAAAACGACAGGTTCATCCCAATGCCCGCCCTCGACGCCATCGACCGAAAAATCCTCAGCTACCTCCAGAACGACAGCCGGCTGACCATGCAGGAACTGGCCGACAAGGTCGGGCTGTCGGTGTCGCCCTGCCATCGCCGCGTCAAGCTGCTCGAGGAACGCGGCGTCATCTCGCGCTACATCGCGACCGTCGACCAGAAGGCGCTGGGGCTGCATGTCAGCGTCTTCATCTCGATCAAGCTGGCGCGGCAGAAGGAGGAGGACCTCAACCGCTTCGCGCGCGCGATCTCGAAATGGGACGAGGTGCTGGAATGCTATCTGATGACCGGCAACCGCGACTATCTCTTGCGCGTCGTCGCAGCCGACCTCGCCTCCTACGAGACCTTCCTCAAGACCAAGCTGACCCGGCTCGACGGCATCGCCTCGATCGAGTCCAGCTTTGCGCTCAGCCAAGTGAAGTATTCGATCGCGCTGCCGGTGTGACGGCAATTGGAACTCAAATGCGGAGAAATCCTTCGAGACGGGCAGTGCGGCGGCAATAGAGCCGTGCCGCAGCCCCCGCTCAACGACACTTCGGGTCGTCAGGCGTTGTGAAGCTGCCGGCACCGTCTTCCGGCATGTGCCACGCCACAGTCTTGGGAACGGGAAGCTGTCCTGACGCGGGAGCCGACACGACAACGGCCGTGTAGCAGGGCGGCAATTCTTCAAGGCTCATCGAGCGCAACGCTTCTTCCGGCGGGCGGCCGCCAAGCCGCCTGAGGAACCCTGCGTCATCGATCAATCGCTGGAATGCGCCGGTGTTCGCGATCGTAATCGTCACCGGCGAGCCTTCGACCTCGACACGCCAGGGCTCCTCGAACTGGTGCGTGTGACCATAAATGAAGACGCGCATCGACTTGTAGTCGGCTTGACGAGCGGCGAGATGTTTCGCCATCACCTTGCTCTTGGACGAGAGGAAATGTTCGGCAAGACTTCCAAGCTGCATGTCCCAGCAGATTTGATCCTTTTCATTCACGGCGATCATATCGCAGAGCTGTTGAACTTCCGCGTCGGGTAAGCGCTCCTTGTCATTCGCCAGTTTAGCCAACTCCGCCTTGATCGCCTTCGCGTCGTCGTCGTTACTCGACAATTGCTGCCTGAGCGGATCCTCCTTCGGCAACGCATAGAGGAAAAGCATCGCGCCCTTCGCGCGCGCGATCCCGATATCCCAGTTGACCTTGCCGGCAGGAGGCTTCCCGAGCATGACGGATTTCTGTCTCAGCGACGTTTCCAGCAGGTTGAAGCTTAACAATCTGGCGACGTCGGAAGCTGAGCCCCAAAGCCCTCGATCCGCGGCGCGATACCGGGCCCCCGCGGTCTCCGGGCTGAGATTGTCGATTATCGAATAGGTCTTTTCCTGGTCGTTGAACAGGCGCTGAACGAACAGCTCGCCCCATGGCCGAACGATGTAGTCCTTGCCGCCGACGTGACGCGATATCGTGGGCCATGTTGCGTATTTGTTGACGTCCTGACCGATCTGGTTGCCGTGCTCCGCCAGAATTCGGCCGTCAGCAGAAATCCACGCGCCTTCGGTCACGAGGTTGATGCGGCCACTGCCGGCATTCAACGCGGCTCCGAGCGCATTCCAGATCGCGGCATAGCGCAATGTCGAGTCGTGATTGCCGACGATGATGTGCAACCGGTTTTCGCCGCGCTCGGCAAACGCGCGCAAGATGGCAAGATCGGCTGCATGTTCGGCGGCCACTTTCTCGACCAAAGCGGCCATCTCGTCGATCGTGCAGCCGAGGTCGGCCCCCGCACCGTCGCATTTGATCCCGGCCGGCGGCTGCCAGAGTTCGAGAAAGTCGCCGACGATGACGAGATCGACGCGTTGCTGGCCATCCTCCGTGATCTTGTTCAGGAAGCCCTCCAGCGCTGTCGGCCAGCGGAAGTCTTCCGTCGGGTCCCATGCACCGCCGGCCTGCTTGCCGACGCCGAAATGCAGATCGCTGATGAACACGCTGTGCCGGGGCGAGGCGGCTGGCGCCTGATAGAGCACCCTTGCGACGGCAGGCGCGTTCGCATCGTCGGCCCGCGCCAGAGCAACCGGCGAAGCCAAGATGAATGCGAAGATGACCGCTGCCGTCTGACGAAATTTCATGCCGCACCTTGCTGGTTAGGGCTGGACGCAGAGCTTGATCGCGGGGTTGCCGAGCAGGACATATTCAAGGCCCAGCTCGCTGTAGTCGGCGTCGGCCCTGTCTTTGAATTTTTGCGCCGTCCGCGCGATCGTCTTGTCGAAGAGATCGAGAATGGTGGGGGGCGGCTTCTCCGAGGCGACCTCGGCCATGATCTCCGCAAACGTGCTGGCGAAGACGACACCGTAGCCAGCGTCAATCGTGAATGGCGAGGCGATCAAAGTGTCGAATCCCTGCTCGTTCAGCCGCTGCAGCAGCTCAATGTTCCGGCCCTTGGCGGACGCGGCTGAACAGGCGGCGAAAATGCCGACGCTCCCGGACGGAAATTTCTTCTCGATATCTTGCGAAATGATGTGATCCGTCGATTCCGCGAACCACATCGCTCCCTCATCCTGGTGAGCGAGAACGACGAATCCGACCGCGGAAGCAGACGCCAACGTCAGCAACGGCACCGAGCCTGTCGTCGCGGCGAGATATTGCCTGAGCTTGTCCATCTCGGAAATTCGCGTTCCCGGGACCTTGGCGGGGAAGAAGCCTGGGGGCATCACGGCGCCAGGAACGTTCTCCAAGCCGTCAGGAACTGCAAACATCCAGTCGCCGATGCACTTGTCGCGAGACGGATATCGCTCGATCGCCATCGGCTGCACCACGATGATCGGCTTGTCCAGTACTGGATCCGGTCCCTTGGCGCCGAGAATTCCGAGCGGAACGTAGATGCTGCGATTCTGGCCGCTGATCACGTCCGAGGCGACGCGCACCACCACCACGGGAGACCTGGTACTTTCGCGGACGATGGCCCGGAAAGCTGCCCAGGCGTTCTTGGCGTCGTCCTCCGTCGAATTTCCGGATTTCGTGGAGAACAGGATCTTTGCAAGCTCCTTGGCAGCGGGGAGGTAGCTGCCCGGCTTCTTGTCTGCGGAATCCCGGCGCGCCTTCAGAATCATGTTCTGGAAGCGATCGGTTCTGAGAAAGTCGACGACGCTCGAAGCGGTCTGCCAACCATAGACCGGGGTCTTGCCCGGCCGACCATCGACGAACACCGCCATGCTGTAGGCTTCGAAATCGAAGATGTGAAGCGCGGCCGCCGCCGTCGCATCGGCACCTGAGCCCTCCATTCCGAGCGAAACTTTGCGCAGCGGATTAAGGCCGCTGGAAAGCGCGTCGGCCTGTGCCGGATCTGCACTGTCGCAGACGGGCGCGGACGTGCTGGTCTCGCCGATCGACACACGCTGCACGAGATGATCGAGTGGTTGGAGCCCTCTGAAGATGGCGAACGCAACCGTCGCACAGCCCTGCGATTCCGCCGTCAGCGCGATCTGAATGCTGCCGGCGCTAGCCTTCGCCGAAAACTCGGTGATCGACATCGACCCGTCGGCAAATTTCCTTGCGGCATCTGCATCAGGATGCCGGATCTTCTCGAGATCGATCTTCAAAGTGTAGGAATGACGATCGTCTCCCAGCCGCAGGCTCGAGCCCTCGGGAACGAGTGGTTTGATGGTCAGGACGATCTCGCGATTCCTGGGATCGGCGATCATCTCCTCGAACGCTGGATCCACTTTCGCGCCCGCAGACTGCGTGATCCGGCGCAGCAAGGTGTAATTGAAGGCAGCAACATCGAGAGTGTAGGTGTAGGTGTTGTTGGCGATGAGGATATTTCCCGCCGGTCCGGCGCCATCGACGAACCAGCTATTCCAATAGGCAGAGGTATTGACAGGTTCGGGTGTTGGCGAACCCGCATTGGGGACTGGCGTCGGGCTTGGCGTTGGCGAGGGCGTGACCTGCCCGTCGACCGCAACTTCACCAGCGGGTCTCGATCCCATCGGCGCCATTCGTCCCGAGGGACGCACGTCAGCCCTCATATTGCCGTCGATATCGAGTGGCGGCGCTGCCCGGCCCACGAAGTTACCAAAGTTGCCGTCCATCCGAGAAAGCCGCGTGCCGGGCGGGACAGGCCTGGGCGCAGGTGGTGCCGGGGACCCGGCCGGTGGTGGTGCGGAGGCAACAGGCGGGAATGCGAGACCCGGCGTCGCAGAGGCTATCGGCGGCGCGGGGGCCATGGATGGCGACATCGAAGGTGGTCGCTCGCGGATGGGCGCGGCCCGCGGCCCCAATCGCGGCGGCGGTTCGGCCGTCCCATCGATCGTGGCGACTCGACCATTTTTGGGAGCCGGCATCCCCTCTTGAGCCGACGCCTGCACGTCGGCGCCCGGGCGCGGCATCGGCGGAGCCTGTTGAGGTTCGGGCGCGATCTGCGGCGTCGCCTCAGGCAGCGACTGCGCCCTATCATCTACTCTGGCGACCTTGGTATCGATGCGAGCGGGAGCCTGCTTGACGATCGGCGCTGTATCGACCGACGGCGGCGCGGTCGCAGTTGGAACTCTCGGCAGGTCGGACGGCAAATGCGGCGCCGCCGGCGGATCGTGGCCTCCGGCAGCGATGCTGGGTGGAGACGGGAGCGAAATGTTCGCCTCCCGCATCAGGTTCAGAGCTGCCGATTGCAGCAACAGGAACACGCCCGCGACGACAGTGAAACTCGCCATGCCACCCGCAACGAGCCATCGCCGTGCGAACCGACGGGAGCGGAACGCGACGAACGCCATGAGACCGAGATTGGCTGCGATCAGTGTCACGAACCAGAGCGGCGGCACATCGACGCCAACAGCAGCCAGCCCGTAGACTTCAAACCACGCAAGCAAAACGCAAACGAGAGTGCCGACCGCCCCCAGAAACACTGTCCTGACAGGGGACATCAGCGTGCGCGCTTCTGCGGCCTGAATGTCTGCCACGGCGAACCCGCAAAAAATGAATTACTAAAAAATAACGCCTAAGATTGTCACAAGAACCCAGCCCCGTCTACCCTTACGTGTGCGCGCGCCCGGGAACTCCTCTCCCGGCTAGGCCGCACGCGACCGATCGCCGCAACAGGTTAGCGGTCGCGCGCCGCGATGGGCAATCACCGCCAAGGCTGCACGATGATCTTGGTGTGGACTTCAGGATTGGCGAGATCGGCAAACGCCTTCGCGACGCCATCGATGCCGACTTCCGCCGTCACCATCGCCGCCGCATCCACCTGCCCTTCGGCGATCAGGCGCAGTGAGGCTGCGAATTCGTCGGGCGTGTAGCCGAGCACATACTGAACGTTGAGTTCCTTCATGATGCCGAGCATGGGCTCGCTCCTGTCGGTCTCCATGCACACACCGACCACGACGATCCTGGCATCGCGCGGCGCGCCTTCGAACACCTGCTGCAACAGCCCAGGCACGCCGACGCATTCGAAGATGATCGCGGGCTTCAGCGCGGGCAGCATCGCCTGCAAAGGCGGCCGCGCCGCCTTCTCCGCCTCCGCCATTTGCGCATGCTCGGCCCAGGTCGCATAGGGCTGCGACACCCTTGGATCCACGACGATATCGGCGCCGAGTTTTGCCGCAAGCGCGCGCCGCGCCGGCGAATAGTCAGCGGCGACGATCGGATGCAGGCCCTTGAGCTTCAGCGCCGCAATCACCGCGAGCCCGACCGGTCCGCAGCCGATCACGAGCGGAACCTCGCCGCCACGGATGTTGGCCTTGGCGACGGCGTGAACGCCGACCGCGAGCGGCTCGGTGAGCGCGGCATGCTCCGGCGCGAGACCGTTGGGCACCTCGAGCAGCAGCGCTTCGCTCAGCAGCATCGCCTCGGCGTAGCCGCCAATATTGTCGTTGGAATAGCCGATGCCTTCGATGCCCTGCGGCGTCACCAAGGCCGGCAGCGAGCAGACGCGCGTGCCCGGCTTGAGCTTGCGCACAGTCCCCGGGCCGAAGTCGACGATCTCGCAGCAGAACTCATGGCCGAACACGACGTCGCGGGCGAGGTCCATCGGCTTGCGCCCGGTCTTTCGCGCCATCTCCACCATGCGGTGGGCGTGCTGGCGTGCGTGCAGATCGGAGCCACAGATGCCGCAGGCGAGCGTCTTGACCAGGACCTGGCCGGGGCCCGGCTTTGGCTCGGCCATCCGGTCGACGACAATCTCACCGTTCCTGAAAATCGCAGCGCGCATCCGGCTCCTCCCGTCTTGTTGGAGCCGTTGATAGCACGAAGCGGACGCGTGAACTTGCGTCAGGGGTTCGGGGAACGCTCTTCCATGATCAGGAGCTGGGCGCGACGGATGCGCTCGCGATGGGCGATGTAGAGCCCGCTGGCGACGATGAAGGCTGCACCGGTGACGGTCCAGACATCAGGCACTTCGCCGAACAGGAAGAAGCCCAGAATGCTCACCCACAGCAACTGCGTGTACGAGAACGGCGCCAGCACCGAGGCATCGCCGTAGCGATAGGCCAGCACGATGATCCACTGGCCAACGGTGGAGGCGACGCCGATCACGGTGCCGAGCCCGATCGCGGTCCAGGTCGGAGTGACCCAGACGAACGGGACCATCAGAGAGAGGATCGCAACGCCCGTCAGCGCCGAATAGGCCATCGTGGTAAGGACAGCTTCGCGCCCGCTCATCATGCGCGTCAGGATCAGCGCCGCAGCCCAGCAGAACGCCGAGACGATCGGGAAGAACGCGGCGGCGTGAAACGCGCTGGAGCCCGGGCGCAGGATGATCAGCACGCCGGTCAGGCCGATCGCGGTGGCGATCCAGCGGCGCATGCCCACCTTCTCGCTCAGGAAGACGATCGAGAGCGCGGTGACGAACAGCGGCGAGACGAAGCCGGTCGCGGACGCTTCCGCGATCGGCAGGAAGCTCAGGCCGGTGATGAAGAACAGCGAAGAGCCGAGCAATGCCGCGCCGCGCATCAGCTGCAGGCCGAGGCGCTCGGTGTGCATGGCATGCAGCGGCGAGCCCGGCAGCATCACCGGCGTGAACATCAGCGCGAACGTCACGAAGCGGATCCAGGTGATCTCGATCGACGGCAGGCTCGACGACAAATATTTCGCGGTGACATCGGAGCAACCGAGAAAGATCGTCGACAGCAGCACCAGCGCGATGCCTTTGAAGGGATGATCGACGCGCGCGGGCGCGCGGCGCGCCTGCGGCTTCTTTTCCGGCATAGGCATGGGAATACTGTCGAGCCTTGCGGCTGCGGCGGGCGGCGGGGTCACGGCTGGAACCTAGAAAATGCGAATCGGGAATGATCGTAAAAAACGATAATTGCGCCGCTTTCACAACTTCCGAAAACAGGATGCCGATATGCGCTCACGTCCGCGCGCGTCAAGATTCCATTAAGAATAGGCGTTTGTGCACTACAGCATAGGCAGTCCGCGCGGCTTCGGACCGCGCGGAAACGCCGCATCGAGCGCCGCAATCTCGTCTTTCGTCAGCACGAGATCGCCAGCCGCGGCATTTTCGCGGGCATGTTCCGCGGACGACGCCTTCGGAATCGCGAACACCGTAGTCGCACGGGTGAGGAAGCTCAGCGCGACCTGGCGCGGCGTCGCGCGACGCGCCTCCGCGATGCGCGCCAGCACCGCGCCGCCCTTGCTGCTGCTTGCAGGGAAATCGTCGTGGCCGAATGGCGAATAGGCGACCACGGCGACACCATGCTGTTCGCACCACGGGATCACGGCATGCTCGATCGCGCGTTCCTTCAGATGATAGAGCACCTGATTGCAGGCGATGCGGTCTTCGCCGGCGGCGCCGAGCATCTCGTCGAGATCATCGGCATCGAAATTGGAAACGCCCCAGGATTTGATCTTGCCGGCCCCCACCAGTTCCTCGAATGCGGCCACGGTGTCCTCCAGCGGATACGAACCGCGCCAATGCAGCAGATAGCAATCGAGCCGATCGGTCTTCAGCCGCTTCAGCGAGCGCTCACAGGCGGTGATGGTTCCGCGGCGGGAGGCGTTGCTCGGCAGCACCTTCGACACCAGGAACACCTCGTCGCGTCGGCCCGCGATCGCATCCGCAATGACGAGCTCGGCATCGCCATACATCTCGGCGGTGTCGATGTGGGTCATGCCGAGATCGAGCCCGCGTTGAAGCGCCGCGATGGCGCGCTTACGATCGCCATGGTCGAGATACCAGGTGCCCTGCCCGATGACGGCGACGCTGGCGCCGGTTTTGCCGAAGGGTTTCGTGTTCATATTTGCTCCCGATACCGCTCGTTCGTTCAGCCAACCGCCATCAAGCTCAAGAGTTCAATACGCCGATGTCGGCGACCAATACGCTACCGGTGGCAGACTCCGTGATATAGAGCCGATCTTTGTTCGCGCCACCGATCGCGACATTGGTGCAATTCGGCCCCGCGCACGACTTGACCCGCGCAATCAATTCGCCGTTGGGCGCGAACACGAAGACATGGCCGAGCGAGGCGTGACCGACGAACAGGCGGCCCTTGGCATCCATGGTCAAGCCATCGGGGCCACTGGTACCGAACAGCGAGCAGAAGCGGCCGACCTTCGAGACGCTGCCGTCCTTCATGAACGGCAGCCGCCACACCGCGTTGTCGCGCGTCATCGCGACGAACAGCACGGTCTCCGTTGGATCGAGCACCAGACCATTTGGGCTGATACCGGTGTTAACAAGGCAATCCAGCCGGCCGCCTGGCGTCAGGCGATAGACACGGCCGCTGGGGTCATGCAGGCCGGTCTGACCCTGGTCGGTGAAATAGATGTCGCCGTTGGAAGCGAGATGCAAATCGTTGCAGCCGCGGAAGGACTCCGAGTTGCGCGAGGTCAGCACCGGCGCAATGCGACCTGCCTCGGCGTCAAACTCCATGATGCCGTGTCTGTAATCGGCGACCAGGATGCGACCGTCGGCCGCGATCTTCAGCCCGTTCGGCCAACCCTCATACTCGATCGCCAGCGACCACTCGCCGTCGGGCGCGATGCGGAAGATCCGGCCGAAGGGAATGTCGACGATGTAGAGATTGCCATCTTTGTCGAACGACGGGCCCTCGATGAAGGAGTCCGTCGGCACGCCCGGCCGATTGGCATCGGCCCAATCCGTCCGCTCGCCCTTGCGGCGGAATTTGTCGGGCATGGCGGAGAAGAGCCTGGTCTCGATCAGGCGTGGCGGCGTTTCCAGGTACATCATTGTTGTTTTGCGCGTTGAGGGCGAGAGCGCGGCACCATAGGGCACAATGGGGCGTGCGTCGATTGGGCTGAGGCGTAGCGCCCCGCCCCGCTGTCATTCCCCGCGAAAGCGGGGAATCCAGTACGCCGTGGCCTTACCGCTTGATCACAGGCGTCTCGGCGTACTGGATCGCCCGGTCAAGCCGGGCGATGACGGCGGAGTATGCAGCGACGACCGAGAAATTCGCCTCTACCCCGCAGCGCCCGCGACCTTCGCCTGCTTCACTGGTGCCAGCTCCGTCGTCGCGATCAGGCGCTTCAGCTCGGGAATGCAGGAGCCGCAATTCGTGCCGGCCTTGAGCTTTGCGCCGATCTCGGCGGCCGTGCGCGCGCCTGCGACGATGGTGTCGCAGATGATCCCGCGGCCGACACCGAAGCAGGCGCAGACGACCGGACCGGTCGAAGCCGCGCCCTCGCTCGACTTACCGGACAACAGCATGCGCCGCTGCTCGTCGGTGACATGGTCAGCGACGAACAGGCTCTTCACCACCTCCCAATCGCCGGCATCATGCGCGGGGCCGACGAACAGGCAGGTTTCGATGCGGTCGCCGGCAAACGACGCCGCGCGATAAACGCCGCCGCCGAAGTCGCGATAGTCGGCGACGTCCTCGCCGGCAACGCCACCGAGCCAGGCCGGCCAGCGCGACAGGTCCGCATTGTCGGCGAAGAGATAGCCGAAGCCGCCGGTAACAGTGACGCGCGTCCACATCAGGTTCGGCGGCAGGTCCAGCTGCTTGCGCGACAACGCAAAGCCCCGGAAGACGTATTCATAAGGCCCGATCGCGGCTGGTGTCGCCTTGGACTCCGGCTGCCCCGAGAACGGATCGGTGAACGGTGCGACCAACGCCCCGACGCGACCGTGCGAGGCGTTCATCGCACTCCAGTGGATCGGCGCGAACAGCGTGCCGCGCTGCTGGCGGTCGCTGACGACGACCTTGAGGGTGCACTGGCCGTAGTCGGTGGTGATGCGGGCATAGCCGTCATGGACGATGTTGTATCTGCCGGCGTCATCGGGATGAATCTCGACGAACGGCTCGGGCAGATGCGCACCGAGCCGCTGGCTGAGGCCCGTGCGCGTCATGGTATGCCACTGGTCGCGGATGCGCCCGGTATTGAGCCGCAGCGGCCGCGACGGCCCGGTCTCGCCACGCAGCGCCGGCACTTCCGGCGCGACGAACCGGCCCTTGCCGTCATTGGTGAAGAAGCCGCCGGCCGCGAAGAAGCGCTCGCCGGGCGCCCCACCTTCACGTGTGGGCCACTGCACGGGCTTCAAGGCGTCGAAGCCCTCGTCGGACAGCGAGGTCAGCGCGCCGATATCGAAGTCGCGGCTGCCATCGTTCTCGAACGCCGAGAGCGCGGCGTGCTCGCGAAAGATGTCGGCTGCGGATTTGTAACTGAAACTGTCGCCGAAGCCGAGGCGTTTTGCGGTTTCGCTCAGGATCCACCAGTCCGGCCGCGCCTCGCCGGGCGCCGGCAGAAACGAACGCTGGCGCGAGATGCGGCGTTCGGAATTGGTCACGGTGCCCGACTTCTCGCCCCAGGCCAGCGCCGGCAGCAGCACGTGCGGCCCGGCATCGACCGTGTCGTTGGAGAGCACGTTCTCGGAGACCACGAACAGCTCGAGCTTCTTCAGCGCCTCGCGCACGAAGTCCGCGTCGGGCAGCGACACTGCGGGGTTGGTGCCCATCACCCACAGGGCCTTGACCTCGCCGCGGTTGATGGCTTCGAACAGCTGCACCGCTTTCAACCCTTCATGGGTGGCGATGCGCGGCGCCTTCCAGAACCGCCTGACACGGTCGATGTCCGGCGGCGTGAAGTTCATGTGTGCGGCGAGCTGGTTGGCGAGGCCGCCGACCTCGCGGCCGCCCATCGCGTTGGGCTGGCCGGTGAGCGAGAACGGCGAGGCGCCGGGCTTGCCGATGCGACCCGTGGCAAGATGGCAGTTCAGGATCGCGTTGACCTTGTCGGTGCCCTGCGCCGACTGATTGACGCCTTGCGAGTACAGCGTGACGACGCGGGGCGTGTCACGGAACATCTTGAAGAAGGTGGCAATGTCCTGCTCGGAGAGGCCGGTCGCCAGTGCGGTCGCGGTGACGCTGCCGGCGATGCTGCGTGCGCGCGCCAGCGCGTCGTCAAAACCCGACGTGTTTTGCGTGATGTAGTCCTGATCCAGGGCACCATTGTCGGCGAGGTGAACGAACAGGCCGCAGAACAGCGCCGTGTCAGTGCCGGGCCTGAGGCCCAGGAACAGATCGACATCGGTCGCGGTGTCGGTGCGGCGCGGATCGATCACGATCATGCGGGCGCCGCGCTCCCCACGGTTCTTCAACATGCGCTGGAACAGGACCGGGTGGCACCAGGCGGCATTCGAGCCGACGAACACCAGCAGATCGGCCTGGTCGAGATCCTCGTAGCAACCGGGCACGGTGTCGGCGCCGAAGGCGCGGCGGTGACCGGCGACCGAGGACGACATGCACAGCCGCGAATTGGTGTCGACGTTGGCCGTGCCGACAAAGCCCTTCATCAGCTTGTTGGCAACGTAATAATCCTCGGTCAGCAGTTGGCCCGAGAGATAGAATGCGACCGCGTCGGCGCCGTCGCGCGCGGCGATGTGCTGCATGCGGTGGGCGACGTGATCGAGCGCATCGCTCCAGGCGACGCGTTCGAGCACGCCCTTGCAGCGGATCATCGGATAGAGCAGCCGGCTTTCCAGCCCGACGGTCTCGCCGAGCGCCGAGCCCTTGGAGCACAGCCGGCCGAAATTGGCAGGATGATCGGGGTCGCCCACGATCGCCGCGCCGCCCTTGCCGTCTGGCGTCGCCAGCACGCCGCAGCCGACGCCGCAATAAGGACAGGTCGTCTTGGTGGCGCGGAGCGTGGGATCGATCGCCGTCATATCAAGCCGCCTCTATCAAGCCGCTTTGGAGGGACGCGCGAGCACGCGGCCGAACATCATGTCGGCGCGGATCGCCGCCACCTTTTCGCGGTTGCGGATCAGTTCGAGATACCAGAGCGCATCGACGGTATCGCCGATCAGCAGGGCGCCGGTGAGCCGGCCCTCGGCGATGACGAGCTTCTTGTAGGTGCCGCGCCTGCGGTCTGACAGCACGAGGCTCTCGCTGCCCTCCCCGCCCATGAAGTCGCCGGCGGAGAATACGCTGACCCCCGACACCTTCAGATTGGTCGAGACCACGCTGCCTTGATAGGCCGCGGGACGACCAGAGAGATGCCGCGCCAGCACGCGCGCCTGCTCGTAGGCAGGCTCGACGAGCCCGTAGCAGGTGCCGCGATGCTCGGCGCACTCGCCGAGCGCGTAGATATCGGGTGACGCCGTCTGCATCTCGTCGTTGACGACGATGCCGCGGTTGACTGCGATGCCGGCGTCCTTTGCCAGCGCGATGTTGGGCCTGATGCCGGCGGCGAAGATCACCGCATCGGCCTCGATGCGGCTGCCGTCGGCAAGCTCGACCGCTTCGACGTGGCCCTCGCCGTGGATGCGCGCTGTGGATGCACTGAGCAGGATGCGAATGCCCTTGCGCTCGACCAGCGTCTTGAGCAGGTCGGCAGCGGGCGCATCGAGCTGGCGCTCCATCAGCCGGTCCATCAGATGCAGCAGCGTCACGGGCGCACCGGCCTTGGCGAGGCCGTAAGCCGCTTCGAGTCCGAGCAGACCGCCGCCGACCACGACGACGCGCTTCCTTGCGGCAGCGAGCGTCAGCAGCAGATCGACGTCGCGGGTGTCGCGGAAGGTGTGCACGCCGGAAAGGTCGGCGCCCGGCACGTTGAGCCGCAGCGGCGTCGAGCCGACGGCGAGCACGAGCTTGGAATATTCCATGCTCTCTTCGCCTTCGATCTTGAGCTCGCGTCGGCCGGTGTCGATCTCGCTGACGCGATAGCCGTAGCGCACCGTGACGCCGCGATGGCGCCACCAGTCGGCGGGACGAAGCTCGATCTCGTGCGAGCCGGTCTCGCCGGCCAGCACGGAGGAGAGCAGAACGCGGTTGTAAGCGAGCCGCGGCTCCTCGCCGATCACGGCGACCGCGTAGCGGCCGAGCGAAGTCTTGGCGAGCTCGTCGACCAGACGCGCGGCCGCCATACCGTTACCGACGATGACCAGCGGTTCACTCACAACGCATCTCCTATTCAGCGGCCTGCGACTGTGCGCCGTAGGCCTCGGACATCATGTAGCCGGACAACACGCCGTAGGCGTCGGTCCAGGCGGTAGCGAGTTCGGGCGTCCAGGCTTCGCCGAGGCCCTTCTCCAGGGTCCATAGCAAGGTCGCGCCGACCACCGGGTAGTGCTCGGCCTTGGCGCCGTAGGCGACGTGACGCTTCGCCAGCGCCGAGGCCGCGGGAAGAATCGAGTCCAGGTTCGACAGGCCGCCGACGACGGCAGCGAGCATGCCCATCAGCTTCTTGCGCTGCTCGGTCATGTCCTCGGGAAACATCGCGCGCACGGACGGCGCGACCTCGAACAGGCGATCGTAGAACAGCACCGCGGCTTGCGCGGAAATTGGCGCGACCTTGGCAAAGCTCTGTTGCACGAGGGTGATCTGTTCTGGCGTCACGATGTTCTCCTGCCTGTTGGGTTTGCCTTGGTGCGCGCCATTGCGAACCAGGTTCATTGTCAAACTGTCGGGTAATGCTTCTCCCCGCGTACGGGGAGAAGCGAGATTCGTACCAAGTATTAGACACGTGCTCCGGCGAGGCTTGACGCGCCTTCACCCTGCGGGCTGCGACGCAGATAGAACCACCAGGTCAGCGCGAGGCAGGAGGCGTAGAAGCCGAGATAGATCGCGAGCGCGAGCTGCGGCCCGCCGGTCAGCGCGATCGACTTGCCGAAGCCGGTCGGGATCAGATAGCCCCCGACGGCGCCGACCGCGCCGATGAAGCCAACCGCAGCACCGCTCTCGATGCTCGCCGTCTTCAAGGCGAGCGCGCGCTCCGCATCGCCCTTGCCGCGCACCCTGAACAGATTCTGCTCGCGGAAGATCGAGGGGATCATGCGGTAGGTCGAACCGTTACCGATGCCCGTCGTCACGAACAGGACCAGGAACATCGACAGGAAGCCGATGAAATCCTTGTGCCCGACGAAGTAGAGCACGCCGATTGTCGCGCCTGCCATCACGATGAAATTCCAGAACGTGATGACCGAGCCGCCGATCCTGTCGGCAAGCCAGCCGCCGAGCGGCCGCGACAGCGAACCGACCAGCGGTCCCAGGAATGCGATCGCAATCGTGACTTGCGGGAACTGGGTCTTGATCAGCAGCGGAAATGCAGCCGAGTAGCCGATGAAGGAGCCGAACGTGCCGATATAGAGATACGCCATGATCCAGGTGTGCTTGCGCTTGACCACGGCGAGCTGGTTCTTGATCGACGACTTGGCTGTGGTCAGGTTGTTCATGAAGAACACTGCGCCGAACACCGCGATCGCGATCGGCAGCACCCACATCAGGCCGGCGTTTTGAAGGAAGACGCCGTCGACGGGCGTTGCCTGGAACAGGTTGATGACGGCGAGCGTCATCAGGATCGGGGTCAACAGCTGCACGCTCGAGACGCCGATATTGCCACCGGCCGCATTCAGTCCGAGCGCCCACCCCTTCATCCGGTCGGGGAAGAAGAACGAGATGTTGGTCATGCTGGAGGCAAAATTGCCGCCGCCGAGACCGGCGGTCGAAGCAATCAGCAGCATCAGCCAGAACGGCGTGTCGGGCTGGCCGACGAAATAGGCGAGCGAGAGCGTCGGAATGAACAGGATCGCCGCACTGAAGATGGTCCAGTTGCGACCGCCGAAGGTCGTCACCGCAAAGGTGTAGGGAAAGCGCATCAACGCGCCGATCAGCCCGGGCACCGCGACGAGCTGGAACAGCTGGTCGGTGGTGTAGTGGAAGCCCGCCTGCGGCAGCTTGGTGGTGACGATGCTCCAGATCAGCCAGACCGAGAAGCCGATATGTTCGGCCACGATCGACCAGATCAGGTTGCGGCGCGCGATAGTCTTGCCAGTCGCATTCCAGAACGCCTCATCTTCGGGGCGCCAGTCTGAGATCCAAGTCTGATTACCAGTCGGACTCTTGGTCATTGCAAAATCCCTTCCAGGCTCACCGCTGCGTCGTTGCAGGCTCTGCCTCCGGCCACGGAGGCGCGCTCCGAGGCTTCACCCCGGTGGCGAGTTACGATGCTGATTGATGATGTTGAGGGACGTCGTCGTTGGCGTCGCGGTTGGTGTTTCAATTTCCGTGCCAACTGCGCGCATTCCGGAAACGCAGGAAATTCAGAAGCTTGTTCGAAGTGCTCCGAATTTTTGCAAGACTATTTCGCACGCAAATTTTGCGATTCGCTCAATCCCTGTGCGGCGCACAAGGATTGAGCTTGATGATTCAAAAATAGGCGTTGCGTGAGCACCTGTTGGTGACGCGTTTACGCGGCTTCGACGAAACGATGACGCTCATAGAGGAATTCGAGCACGCGCTGCCGGCACTTCAGGTAAGTGGCGTTGGTCGCGAGCTCGAGCCGCTTGCGCGGGCGCGCCAGCGGCACCTCCAGCACCTCGCCGATGCGCGCGCTCGGCCCGTTCGTCATCATGACGATGCGATCGGACAGCAGCACCGCCTCGTCGACGTCGTGGGTGATCATCAAAATGGTGTTGCCGAGCTTCTGATGCAGCGCCATCACCGAATCCTGCAAATGCGCGCGGGTCAGTGCGTCGAGCGCGCCGAAAGGCTCGTCGAGCAGCAACACTTTCGGCTCCATGGCAAGCGCGCGGGCAATGCCGACGCGCTGCTTCATGCCGCCGGAGATCTCCGAGGGACGCTTGTCCTTGGCATGAGCCATCTGCACGAGGTTGAGATTGTGCATGACCCAGGCGTCGCGTTCGGCGCGCTTCTTGGTCTTGGCGAAGACCTTGTCGACGCCGAGCCTGACGTTCTCGTACACGGTCAGCCACGGCAGCAGGCTGTGGTTCTGGAACACCACCGCACGGTCGGGTCCCGGCGAGTTCACCTCGCGGTTCTCGAGCAGCACGCCGCCGGTGGTGGCGTTGGTCAGGCCTGCGATGATGTTGAGCAGGGTCGACTTGCCGCAACCGGAATGGCCGATGATCGAGACGTATTCGCCCTTCTCGATAATGAGATTGATATCCTTCAGCACCTCCGTGGAGGCTGCGCCGCGGGTAAAAATCTTGTCGATGTGATCGAGCTTCAAATAAGCGGTCATGTGCTTGTCCCTTAGTTCAGCGCGGTGCCGCGGGTGACGATCTTGCCGGCGCCCGCGATCAGGCGGTCGAGCACGAAGCCGATGATGCCGACATAGAACAGTGCCAGGATGATCTCGCTGATATGCGAGGAATTCCAGGCGTCCCAGATGAAGAAGCCGATGCCGACGCCGCCGATCAGCATCTCGGCCGCTACGATGGCGAGCCAGGACAGACCGATGCCGATGCGAAGCCCCGTGAAGATGTAGGGCGCGGCGGCCGGAATCATGATCTTGGCGAAGAATTCGAGCGGGTTGAGCTGCACCACTGCGGCGACGTTGCGATAATCCTGCGGGATGTTGCGGATGCCGACCGCGGTGTTGATGATGATCGGCCAGATCGAGGTGATGAAGATGACGAAGATCGCCGAGGGCTGGCCGTCGCGGAACGCGGCGAGCGACAGCGGCAGCCAGGCGAGCGGCGGAATCGTGCGCAAGACCTGGAACAGCGGATCGAGCCCACGCATCGCCCAGACCGACTGCCCGACCAGCACGCCGAGCGCGATGCCGGCAATCGCCGAGAGCGAATAGCCGAAGGCAACGCGCTGGAGGCTGGCGGACAGGTGCCAGAACAGCCCCTTGTCGATGCCGCCATGATCGAAGAACGGATCGAGGATCAGCTCCTTCGTGTCCTTGAACACCTTCGACGGCGGCGGCAGTGCCGAGCCGGCACGGCGGCAGACCAACTCCCACACCAGAAGCAAGAGCGCGATCACGACCAGCGGCGGGATCACGCGCACGGCGGTCTCCCGCGCCATCCGCGCGTAAGTCTCCGAACGCGGTGGCCGCTTCGGTGTCATCGCGACGACCGGCGCGGCAGCGCTCGCGGGCTTCGCGGTCTCAACCTCGATCTTCGTGGCGGGCATGTTCATCGCAATATCTCTCCGGCTGCAAAAGGCGATGCGGCCGCCCGGAGGCGGCCGCTGGCTCCATCAGACTTCGACGCGCTTGATCGCGAGCGACTTCAGATAGGCAGCCGGATTTTCCGGATCGAACACCTTGCCGTCGAAGAAGGTCTCCTTGCCGCGCGAGGTGGAGGTCGGGATCTCCGCGCTTGCGATGCCGAGCGTCTTGGCCGCGTCGCGCCACATATCTTCGCGGTTGACCTTGGCAATCAGCGCCTTGGTGTCGAAATTCGCCTCGTACTTGCCCCAGCGAATGTCCTCGGTGAGGAACCAGAGGTCGTGGCTCTGGAAGGGATAAGAGGCGAAGTCGCGCCAGTACTTCATGATGTGCGGCGAATTCTCGACCACCTTGCCGGGAAGGCCGTAGTCGAACTTGCCGGCGGTGCGGTCGAGCACGTCCTCGACCGGGCAGTTCATCCACTGCCGCTTGCCCATGATGGCGGCGAGCTCGGCCTTGTTCTCGGCCTTGTCCGACCACTGCTGCGCTTCCATCACCGCCATCAGCAGCGCCTTCGCGGCCTTCGGATATTTGTCGACGAAGGCGGCGCGCATGCCGAAGGATTTTTCCGGGTGCTTGTTCCAGAGCTCGCCGGTCGTGATCGCGGTGTAGCCGATGTTCTGGTGGATCAGCTGCAGGTTCCAGGGCTCGCCGACGCAGAAGCAGTCCATGGTGCCGACCTTCATGTTGGCCACCATCTGCGCCGGCGGCACCACGATGGTCTCGATGTCCTTGTCCGGATCGATGCCGCCGGCGGCAAGCCAGTAGCGGATCCAGAGGTCATGGGTGCCGCCGGGGAAGGTCATCGCGGCCTTCACGGCCTTGCCCGAGGCCTTCTTCTTCTCGAGCGCCGCCTTGAAGGGCGTGGCGTCGACGCCGAGCTTCAGGTCGGCATATTCGTTGGCGACGGAGATGCACTGGCTATCGAGATTGAGCCGCGCCAGGATGTACATCGGCGTCGGCTGGTTGTTCTGCGTCACCTTGCCCGCCGAGATCAGGTACGGCATCGGGGTCAGGATGTGCGCACCGTCGATGCCGTTGCCTTCTGAGCCGAGCACGAGATTGTCCCGCGTGGTGCCCCAGGAGGCCTGCTTCTGCACGTCGGTGTCCGGCATGCCGTATTTGGCGAACAGGCCCTTGTCCTTGGCGACGAACAAGGGGCCGGCATCGCTCAGCGCGATGAAGCCGAGCTTGGCGCCCTTGACCTCGGGGCCTGCGTCCTGCGCGAAGGCGCCGGCGGGGAAATTCAGTTTTACAGCGGCCAGGAGTGCGGCGGTCGAGCCGGCGGCCTTCAACAATTGACGGCGGCTGAGGCCAGTGTCCGACGGCCGGCGGGTGCGCTTGGTCATAGGCGGTATCGTCCTTTGCGTCGTTGCAGAATGATTGCGTCAGTGCACACGAGCAGCCCGTCCGTCCGGCGACGCCTGAAGCAGCGCATGCGAACGCGCGACGGGGAGACCCCCGTCTGGTGGCGTCGGCAATTCGGATGAGAAGTCTCGCGGGACGGCTTCAATGGCGTCGGCCTGGAACTATTCAAGCTTCGTGCCAAGCGTCACAACGCAGAAAATCTCGAAAGATCAATAGGCTACAGGCAGCGCGCCAGTCTGTCGCAGGCCCGCTCCGCTCGCGAAGTTTGCGCCTTGCCCAATAATTGTGCGGCGCACAACACTTGTGCAGCAGCTCAAGCAAAAGGCCGCATCAAGCGCAAAAACCCGGGCAACGAAAGCGCTATCCGATTGATGTTACTCGAATTTTATGATCCTAGCACACGGCACGCAACTTGCTTCTCCATTTACGTCAACGAAGACTGCGGCTTCGCCGCATTGATGCAGGCGCTGGCGGCTGCATCCCGGAAGCTCAACTGCTTCGCGGCCCTCCTCGGCTGGGTCGTCGTGACGCAATCCCAAGGCTTCCAACTCTCCATCGCCTCGTGCGCGGCAGGCCAGCCCGCACGGGCAGTGACGTTCAATCGCTCTCGCAGGAGGGCGGAATCTCTTTCTTACGAAGCAAAAGGAACCATCGATGTCGTATCTCGCGCCTTCGGAATTCGTCACCAAGATGGTGGATGCGGGCGAGTCCAAAGTCTTCATGTCCACCCGGGATACTATCATCCGGGCCTACATGGCCGGCGCCATCCTGGCGCTCGCGGCATGGTTCGCCGTCACGATCAACGTGAACACGGGGCAGCCACTGGTCGGCGCGCTGCTGTTCCCGGTCGGCTTCGTCATGCTGTATCTGCTGGGCTTCGACCTCCTGACCGGCGTGTTCGTGCTCTCCCCGCTCGCCCTGATCGACAAGCGCCCTGGCGTCACCTTCGGCGGCGTGCTGCGTAACTGGGGCCTCGTCTTCGTTGGCAATTTCGCTGGCGCCTTCACCGTGGCCTTCATGATGGCCTTCGTCACGACCTTCGGCTTCACGCAGGATCCCGACAAGGTCGGCGCCGCCATCGGTAACATCGGCGAAGGCCGAACGCTGGGCTACGCCGCGCATGGCGCGGCCGGCATGGCGACGCTGTTCCTGCGCGGGATGCTCTGCAACTGGATGGTCTCGACCGGCGTGGTCGGCGCCATGATCTCGACCTCGGTCCCCGGCAAGGTCATCGCGATGTGGATGCCGATCCTGGTGTTCTTCTACATGGTGTTCGAGCATTCCGTCGTGAACATGTTCCTGTTCCCCTCCGGCCTGATGCTGCACGCGAAGTTCTCGATCATGGACTATCTGATCTGGAACGAGATCCCGACCGTGCTCGGCAACCTCGTCGGTGGCCTCGCGTTCACCGGCATGACCCTCTACACCACGCACGTCATGACCAAGCCGAAGCGCCAGGCCGGCAAGGCCACCTCGCCCCGCGTCGCGGCCTGATACGTCTCGACAGGAGAGCCTCGCCCGATCAGGGTGAGGCTCCCCTTTGCCGGTGATGACGATGACCCGCGGACTTCAGATCTCGGTCGGCCAGCATTCCGACAAGGGTCGCAAGCCCATCAATCAGGATTTTCACGGCGTCCTCGTTCCGGACGAGCCGATGCTCAGCCTGAAGGGTATTGCGGCCGTCCTCGCCGACGGCATCTCCAGCAGCACGGTGAGCCAGATCGCCAGCGAGTCGGCGGTCAAGAGCTTCCTGATGGACTATTACTGCACGTCGGAATCCTGGACGGTGAAGACCTCCGCCCGCCGCGTGCTGGACGCGACCAATTCCTGGCTCCACGCGCAGACGCGCAAGAGCCAATATGCCTATGACCGCGACAAGGGTTATGTCTGCACGCTGAGCGCCATGGTCATCAAGGCGACCACCGCGCACATCTTCCACGTCGGCGACTGTCGCGTCTACCGCGTAGCGGGCAAGGCGCTCGAGCAGCTGACCGACGATCACCGGATCATCGTGTCCTCGGAACAGACCTATCTCGGCCGTGCGCTCGGCATCAATCCGCAGCTCGAGATCGACTATCAGAGTTTCGAGATCGAGACTGGCGACACGTTCCTGCTGGCGACCGACGGCGCCTATGAATTCGTCGACGCGCGTTTCGTCACCAGCGCGCTCAGCGAGCATGCAGCCGAGCTCGACGGAGCGGCGAAGGCGATCGTCGAGGAAGCCTATCGGCGCGGCAGCGACGACAACATCACGGTCCAGATCCTCCGCGTCGATGCGGTGCCGCAGCGTGAGCCGGCTGGAATATTCAACCAGACCTCCCAGCTGCCGCTTCCCCCGCTGCCGGAGCCGCGGGCCATCTTCGACGGCTACAGGATCGTCCGCGAAATCCACGCCAGCAGCCGCAGCCACATCTACCTTGCCGTCGACGCGGTGACCGAGGAGCCGGTCGCGCTGAAGCTTCCGTCGATCGATCTGCGCGACAATGCCGCCTACCTGAAGCGCTTCCTGATGGAAGAGTGGATCGCGCGCCGGATCGATAGCCCGCACGTGCTGAAGCCGTTGTCGCAGTCGAAACGGCGCAGCTACCTCTACGTCGCGACTGAATTCGTCGAAGGTCAGACCTTGCGGCAATGGATGACGGACAATCCACGCCCCGATCTCGAAACCGTCCGCGGACTGGTCGAGCAAATCGCCGCGGGATTGCGCGCCTTCCACCGCATGGAAATGCTGCATCAGGACCTCAGGCCCGACAACATCCTGATCGACAAGACCGGCACCGCGAAGATCATCGACTTCGGATCGGTGAAGGTGGCAGGCGTCGCGGAGGCCGCGCCACAGGACGAGGCAGACGAAATTCTGGGAACGGTCCAGTACACGGCGCCGGAATATTTTCTTGGGCAGGGCGGCTCGCCGCGCTCCGACATGTTTTCACTCGCCGTGATCTGTTACCAGATGCTGACGGGAAAGCTTCCCTATGGCACCCAAATCGCCAGGATCCGGCGCAAGGCGGACGTGCGGAGGCTCAAATACCGCCCGGCCGACGACGACAGCAACGTGCCTGCCTGGGTCGACGGCGCGCTCAGACGTGCGCTCCATCCGGACCCCTACAAGCGGCACGAGGATCTGTCCGAATTCGTGTTCGAGCTTCGCACACCCAATCCGGCCTATCTCGACACGCGGATCACGCCGCTCTTGGAGCGCAGCCCGCTGATGTTCTGGAAATTGACCACGGCGGCGCTCGCCTGCGTCGTCGTGGTCCTGCTTGCGATGTTGCACGCGCGCTGATCAGGGGTGTCGCCATGCAAAGTATCACCACGTGATCAGCGGAGACCGATGCAGCCAGGTATCGGCGCACACTTGATCCAGCACGAATGTCGCAACGTCTTCGCGCGCAATGCTGCCGCCATGGAAGCCCGAAAGATCCGTCAGGGCCCGGACCGAGCCGCGGCCGGGCTTGTTGTTCAGGATCGAGGGGCGAACCAGGACCCAGTCCAGCCCGCTATCGCTGACGATCGCTTCCTGTCGGTTCTTGTCGGCGTACACCTTCTTCAGGAGAAGCGGAAAGATCACATTGTCGGCGATAAAGCCGCCGTGCCCGGCACTGTCGCCGGCGCCCATCCCCGTGATGCAAACCAGCCGAGAGACCTGCTCGGCCTTCATCGCGCTCACGAGCGCGCGCGTCGCGGTCGAGAGAAGCGTCACCTCGCGGAACGGGCTTACCGGTGTACCCAGCGCGCTGACCACGGCGTCACGGCCTTTGAGGGCTTCGCGCAGGGCTGCTTCATCGCGGGCATCTCCAACGATGAGCTTCGCCCCCGTGATGTCACTTGCCTTGTCGGCGGAACGCGCCAGCACGGTGACTTCGTAGCCCCGCGCCACCGCCTGGTTGACGATCAGGCGACCGGTGGCACCGGTCGCTCCAAGCACCAGTATCTTCGTTGCGCCTTCCGGATTCACCGGAACAGTGGCGATTGAAGAGGTCATGATAGGAGTCCTTGTTGTCGTGATGGGGACGTGCCCATGCCGTCAGGCAGTGGCCGTGATCTCGGAGACGAAGTCGCGATAGGAGCGCAGCGGACGGCCCAACAGCGCGGTCAACCGCTCGACGTCGCCGGACTCGGGGACCATTCCCTCGGTGAGGAAACGCTCGCTCATCAACCGCATGTCGAAAGCCATCCAGCTCGGCATGAACTGCCTTAGGTTCTTCTCGAAGCCGGCGGTATCGTCACCGGGATAGGCGATCGCGCGGCCCAGCACCTCCGACCAGACGGCGGCGGCTTTCGCGCCGGTCAGCGCATCTGGACCGACGAGATTGATGCGCGTGAGCGGAAGCGGGGTTGCGGCGCGCTCACGACGGATCAGCTCGATGGCCGCGATCTCGCCGATGTCGCGTGCATCGATCATGGCGAGCCCCTTGCTCCCGATCGGCATCGGGTAGATGCCGTATCCGGTCACCACGTCCTTGATCGTGACGTCGTTGTTCATGAAGTACGCCGGGCGCAGGATGGTAGCGTTGAAGCCCATCTGCTCGATCATCCGCTCGACGCCGAACTTGCCGGCAAAGTGCGGGACGTTCACGTAGCGATCGCTGTGGATCACCGAGAGGTAGACGACCCGCTCGACGCCCGCCTCGCGGGCCACGTTGAGCGCGATCAGTGCCTGCGTGAATTCATCCGGCACCACTGCGTTGAGCAGGAACAGGGTCGAGACGCCCTTGAATGCGCTACGGATCGAGTCGACGTCGAGCAGGTCGCCCTGCACGACTGTGACGCCTGCCGGGAGGTTTGCCTTGGCAGGTTCGCGGGCGAGAGCACGGACATCGGCACCGCGCTTGACGAGCTGTTCGACGACATGGCGGCCGATGGTGCCGGTTGCACCGGTAACGAGGATGGTCATGGGGATCACTCCGGGTTGGGTCAGAAGACACTCGGGAAATTAGTGATCCACAAAAGAACAGATAGCCGCTATATCTGAACAGACTGTCTCACTGGTGGAACAATGGACCTGCTCGCACTCGCCGACTTCAATCTCGTCGCCCGGCACGGCGGGTTCGGCCGGGCGGCACGGGCCGCCGGCCGCCCGAAAGCCACCCTGTCCCGGCGGGTCGCGGAGCTGGAAGCCGCGCTCGACCTGCGCCTGTTCGAACGGGGAGCGCGCACCCTGAAACTCACGCAGGAAGGACGCGCCCTTTACGAGCGGACGGGAGCCTTGCTCACCGAGCTCGACGAGACGGCGACAGCGATCGCGTCGGGTGGGGACAGGCCGCGGGGGCGCTTGCGGATCAGCGCGCCTATGCTGTTCTCGCAGACTGCGATGGGAAATCTCGCGGCCGGGTTCGCGCTCAGATACCCGGAGGTCCGTCTCGAGGTCACGACGGAAGATCGCTCCGTCGACATGGTGGAGGAAGGGTATGACCTCGTCATTCGGGTCAATCCCGATCCGGATGACAGCCTTGTCGGACGAATCTTTCTGCGCGATCGGCTGGTGGTGGTGGCGAGCCCGAACCTGAAACGACCGCGGGACGGTATCGCTGCGCCGGCAGTCATGCGCGGACCGGGCGACCAGCTGACCAGCTGGGAAGTCACGGTGCCAAGTGGACAATCGCGCATCGCGATTGATCCGGTCCTTCGCCTGTCATCGCTCGTCATGGTCCGCGATGCGGTCCGGGCGGGCGTCGGCGCCGCACGCCTTCCAGTATCACTGGTCAGTCACGACCTGGCTGCCGGCACGCTGGTGCATTGGGGCGACATCGACGGACCAGAGATCGCGTTGTGGACGCTCTATCCATCGCGCCGGCTGTTGAGCGCGCGCGTCTCCGCCTTCCTCGACTTCATGAAAGAAGCCTTTCCGATGGGGACGCCTGACGAGCTGGCGGCCTTTATCGGGAGATGAGAGGGCGGCGCGCGCTGCTCGCGCCTGACGGTCAGGCGTGCTCCTCCGCCTTCGTCCCCAGCGGCTTCGGCGCCATGCCGCCGCCCGGCTTGAGGTGGAATTCGTAGCTCATCAGGTGCCACTGCCCGTTCGCCTTAGTGCCGTCGGGCATCGCCGCATCGTTGCGCGGCTCGACCTTGGCGACCAGGTCGTCCTTCACGCCGAACACCACGTCGGAATCCAGGTATTTGTCGCCGTCCATGAAAACATGGGTGATCAGCGGCTCGTACCCCTTGGCATTGACCAGGAAGTGCACATGCGCCGGGCGCATCGGGTGGCGGTTGGTCTGCACGATCATCTCGCCGACCGGGCCGTCGGTCGGGATCGGATAGCTGCACGGCAGGATGGTGCGGAAGAAGAAGCGGCCATCGCTATCGGTGATGAAGCGCGCCCGCGCCGAGGCGCCGACCTCGTCATAGTTTGGCTTCTGCGAGTCGTAGAAGCCGTCATCGTCAGCGTGCCAGACGTCGACGGGGACATTCGCGAGCGGCTTGCCCTTGAGATCGGTGACACGGCTCTGCACGAACATCCGTTCGCCGGTTTGATTGTTCGGAGAGATGTCGGTGCCGTGCGCCGTCACCTTGTGCTCGCCGACATAGAACGGCCCGAGCACGGTGGTCTGGGTGGCGCCCTCGCGCTCGCGATGGTTGACCGCGTCGACCAGCATGGAGACGCCGAGCACGTCGGACAGGAGGATGAATTCCTGCCGGGTGTCCGTGCATTTCTGGCCGGTGCGGGTCAGGAAATCGATGGCGTATTCCCATTCCGCGAAGGTGAGGCCGGTCTTGCTCACGTAATCGTGCAGCGACTTCACCAATTCCTGGAGCAGGAATTTCGCGCGCGGGTCAGGCGTCTGGTCAAAGCTCCGGACGACGGCTTCGGTGAGTTCGGTCTCGTTGAACTGGGTCATGGTGCGTTTGCCTGCGTTTTCTCATTGGCCCGTTGGGGATCTTTTGGGCTGCTTGGAGGCGTTCCAAAGTGAAGCTTACACCAAACAGCCGGCCGGCGTTAAGCGCGACCGGCTTGGAATGAGACCGCCTTTTCGGCTATCAACGCCGGACAAAACTGCTCGGAGGAACTGATGCTCGCCCCCACCCCCGCCTCGCCCGAATCCGTGGGCATGTCCAAGGCCGCGCTCGACCGTGTCGATGCGCATCTGAAGAGCCGGTACATCGATGCCGGCCGCTTCCCGGGCACGCATCTCCTGGTCTATCGCCGTGGCAAGATCGCCCACAGTACGGTGCAGGGTTTTGCCGACGTCGAGCGCAAGCTGCCCGTCAAGGACGACACGATCTATCGCATCTATTCCATGACCAAGCCGCTCACCAGCGTCGCCTTCATGATGCTGGTCGAGCAAGGCCTCGTCGCGATCGATGAGCCGGTCGCCAAGTACATTCCGGAATGGAAGGATCTAGGCGTGTTCGTCGCCGGCACTGCGCCTTCCTTCCTGACCCGGCCGCCGTCGCGGCCGATGCTGATCGTCGACCTCCTGCGCCACACCTCCGGCCTCACCTACGGCTTCCAGCAGCGCTCGAACGTCGATGCCGCCTATCGCGCTGAAAAGATCGGCGAGGTCGAGAAATCCGGCACGCTCCAGACCATGATCGAGAGCCTTGCAAAAATCCCGCTGGAGTTCTCACCGGGCGAGGCCTGGAATTACTCGGTCTCGACCGACGTGCTCGGCTACCTCGTCGGCAAGATCTCCGGGATTCCCTTCGAGCAGTTCCTGAAACAACGCATTCTCGATCCACTCGGCATGACCGACACTGATTTCCACGTGCCGGCTTCCAAGGCCCACCGGTTCGCTGCCTGTTACTCGGCCGACCCGGGTGGCGGCATGACCTTCCATGCCGGCCAGCGCCGCGAGGGCCTGACCCTGCAGGATGATCCAACCAAGAGCTCGTTCCTGTCGCCGCCGTCCTTGATTTCGGGCGGCGGCGGGCTGTGCTCGACGACGGCCGACTATCTCACCTTCTGCCGTGCGCTGCTCAACGGCGGCGAGCTCGGCGGCGTCAGGCTGATCGGGCCGAAGACGCTGGCACTGATGACGGCCAACCACATTCCGGGTGGACGCTCGCTGCCGGAAGTGTCGCGCTCGCTGTTTGCGGAAGCCGCCTACAACGGCATCGGCTTCGGCCTCGGCTTCGCCGTGACCATGCGCCCGGCCGAGACCCTGGTCGCCGGCAGCCCCGGTGAATACAATTGGGGCGGCGCGGCCACGACGTCGTTCTGGATCGACCCGGCCGAAGAGCTGATCACCATCTTCATGACGCAGGTGCTGCCATCCAGCGCCTACCCGCTCCGGCGCGAGCTGCGCAGCATGGTCTACGCTGCGATCACCGAGAGCAATCTCTGAGAAAAATGCACCGATCCCGCGGCATCAGATCCGCGGGATCAAGCTTCGCTCATTTCAACATCTCCGGCACGATCAAGCGCGGCAGGAACAAGGAAACGCTGGGCCAAATGATGAGCGCCGCCAGCACGAGCAGCATGGGGATCAGCATGATCACCGTGTCCTTCAGCGCATAGCGCAGCCGCACCCCTGCGATCGAACAGGCGATCATCAAGCACAAGCCATAAGGCGGCGTCACCAATCCGAAGGCGAGCGAGACGATCGAGATGATCGCAAACTGCACCGGATGAAGGTCCACCGATTTCGCCAGCGGTTCGAGAACGGTGCCGACGATGATGATCGCCGGAATGGCGTCGAGGAAGCAGCCCACCACCAGAAAGCAGAACGCGATGAAGAAGCCGGCCCCGATCGCGCCCATGCCCCAGGTCGAGACGTTGGCCAGCAGCTCCTGCGGGATCCTGTAATAAGCCAGCAGCCAGCCGAACGCGCTGGCGGTGCCCACGCAGAACAGCGCGACGCCCGCGAGACGGCCGGTGTCGAGCAAAGCCTTGTAGAGTTCGCGCGCGCCGGTTTCACGGTAAAAGAATGTCGATAGCGCTACGGAATAAAGCACCGCGACGCAGGCGGATTCGGTCGCGGTGAACCACCCCAGCAGAATGCCGCCGACAATGATGAACGGCGTCAGCAGCGCCGGTATCGAGCGCCAGATGGCGCAGCACATCTCCCTCCAGGTGTCCTTCGGATAGGTCGGGTAACCTCGTCGCACGGCATAGATATGCACTGTCGCCATCTGCGCTCCGGCGATCAGCAATCCCGGCACGATGCCCGCGAGATACATCGCGGCGATCGAGGTCGAGATCAGTCCACCCCACACGATCATCAGGATCGAGGGCGGGATGATGACCGCGAGCACGGCCGAGACCGCGGTGATCGCGATGGAGAACGAGAGGTCGTAGCCCTCCTTGGTCTGGGCATCGATGAAGATCTTGGACTGGCTCGCCGCGTCCGCGGTGGAGGAGCCGGAGATGCCGGCAAAGAACACCGACAGCACGACGTTGATCTGCGCCAGCGACCCCGGCCAGTGCCCGACCATCGAGCGGGACAGCGCCACCAGCCGGTCGGTGATGCCGCCGATGCTCATCAAATTGGCGGTGAGCAGGAAGAACGGCACCGCCAGCAGGATGAACGAATTGTAGGCGTTAAAGGTTTCCTGGGCGAGCGTCATCAGCGACAGATGCGGCTCGATCAGCAGGATCGGCACGCAGGCAAGGCCAAGCGCGAAGGCGACCGGCACGCGTATGATGAGCAGACCAACGAAAGTCCCGAACAGGACCATCGCGGCCTGTCCGGCAGAAAGAATATTGCCGCTCATTGATCTGCCCCAACCAGAATCCGCATCTCGTCGATAATCTGTTCACCGGCGAACACGATCCAGGTCACGCCGGCAACCGGCCAGGCGACGTGGATCAGCCAAAGCGGCAGATCGGCCAGTTCCGAAGTTCTGTTCCAGGCAAAGCGGGTGAACTCGATGCCGGCGGATACGAACACCACCGCCAGCGCCAGCACGCCGAGCCGCGCGAGGATCCGCACCAGGGCTTCGCTTCGGCGTGACAGGTCAGGCCAGACGTCGACTTCAAAATGCTGCGACTCTCTGATGCCGACCATGGCACCGATCATGATCGTCCAGATGAACATGAACCGTGCCATTTCCTCGGTCCAGATGTAGGACGGAATCAAGGGCGTGTAGCGCGAGATGATCTGCAACGTGACGGGAATGACCAGAAGGCCGACAGAGGCGGCGAGCAGGATTTCCAGCAGTTTTGCATAGGCCGCCGTTGCTCGGCGCCATAGCGACGGGTTCGGTGGCATCGATATTTCGGTCATTACGACTCCGGGGATCACAATCACGCAATGGGGCAAGCCGTCCGGCTTGCCCCGACGTCCTGTCGCGTGGGCGGCGACAGTTCTCAGACGACGTTGATCTTCTCGAAAATGCCTTCCGCGCCGATTTCCTTGGCGTAGGTGGCCATCACGGGGTCGGCGAGCTTCTTCATGGCGTCCCGCTCCTCGAAGGGAACGCGCTTGAGCTTGCCGGCCTTCTCCAGCGTGTCGAGCTTGACGACCTCCTCGCTCGACTCCAGTTGTCGGCCATAGTCGCCGGCCTCCTTGCCCGCCTTCATGATCGCGTCCTGCAACTCCTTCGGCAGGGTCTTCAACGTCTTCACGGAGAAGCAGATCGGCCGGATCGACACGGCGTGCTGGGTCAGGTTGAGATGCGGGGCCACTTCGTAGAACTTCATCGCCTCGACGCCGGCCGCCTCGTTCTCGCCGGCCGATATCACGCCGTTCTGGATCGCGTTGTAGATTTCGTTATAGGCGATCACCGTCGGGCTCATGCCCACGGCCGCAAAGGTCTTCGACCAGATCGGCGCGCCCTGTACGCGCACCTTGAGGCTCTTGAGGTCGGCGAGAGTCTTGAGCGGCTTGTTGGCGAAAATGTTGCGGATGCCACCGCCGGAATAGCCGATCAGAACGACCTCGGCCTTGGCCGCGACTTCGTCGGCGATCGGCGCCAGGATATTGGCTTCGACGACCTTGTTCATGTGCTCGATGCCCTTGAACACGAAGGGCGCGTCGATGAACGGGGCCGCCTTAGCGAAGGTCGACATGTGAGCCGGCGAGACGATGCCGTAATCGACGGCTTTGCCCTGCGACATGTACTCGAAATACTGCTTTTCGAGGCCGAGCGAGGAATTCCTGTGCAGCGTGAAGTTGACGGGCTTGCCGTAGTACTTCTTCACCAGCTCTTCGAACCGGAGCAGGGCCCGGTTGAAGGCGTGGTCGTCGTTGAACTGGACCGCGCCGTTCAGCGTGATCGGCGACTGCGCCCGGATGATCGACGGCATGCCAATCGCAGCCGCCGCAGTGGTCGCGCCGAGCCCCGCGAGAAATGACCTTCGCTTCATCGTCTCCCCTCCCTTTTGATGCTCCGGCCCTGTCGCCGGGCCGTGAGCGCAGCCGGTATGCGGCTTGCGAGAGGGAAGCGTATGGAAAACGTCGGCGGGACGGAAGTCATTTCGCGTGCGCGGGAGGTCCTCTTCGTCGCAGGGCCACCCCTTTCGTGAACTGCTGCACTGCAACTTGCGCTCCTGCCGATACGTGGCAGGCCGAGGGGACGGCTTTCCACAGGCGACAGACGGCGTGCGGACCTGTGCGCTGCACGCACAGATCCGCTCGCCTTCCACTCCCGTTTAATGCAAATGGCCAATCAGATAGATGCCGCCGCCGATTACCAGCACGGCCGGCACGGCCCAGAGAATCAGAACTGGCATTTGTCATCCTCCTCAGTTCGACGTGCAGACCTTGACGGTCTTCATGCCGGTTTCAGCCTCGGTGCGCGACTTGTAGATCGTGCCTGACGGGCTGACGACTGTCATGGACGTGTCGGTCGGCTTCTTGTCGACGATCGTGCACTTCTTGGTCTTGACGTCCTGCACGACGTAGAACTCGTCGGCCGCGAACGCCGGCAGGGATATTGCGGCAAGCATCAGTGCTGCAGTTACTATTTTCAACTTCATTTGTCGTCCTCCTCCAGAGCCCGAGCCGGTCAGCCCGGTCATCTACAAACGGGAAAAAGCGGCAATTAGTTCCCTGGGCCGGGAACGCTGTCGGCGATGAGGGGTTGTTGCGGCGCATATTCAAACGAGGAGAACGAGATGAAGAAGTTGTTCCTGCTTTCCGCCGCGGCGGTCCTCATGTCGACCGGCGCTTTCGCGCAATCGACCGTCGTGACGACGACCGGGACCGGCCACGCGGCGGCGGTTCAGATCGAGCCGCAATACCGAACCAAGATCAAATCCTACGTCACCGAGCATCGCATTCGCCCGGTGACGACGAAGGAAAAGATCGTTGTCGGCGCGGCCGTGCCGAGCGATGTCGAGCTCGAGGCCGTTCCCGCAGACTGGGGTCCGTCGCTGACCAAGTATCGCTACGTCTACTCCGGCGATCGCGTGATGCTCGTCGATCCCGGCTCGCGCACGGTCGTTCAGGAAATTGATTGATCCAGGTGTAAGGGGGGCCGCCTTGAAGGCGACCTCCCTCTCTGGGAGTTGAAGTTATGAAATCGTATCGAGAGGCCCGGATCGCTGGGCTGAGCCTGGCGGCCGTCTACGCCATGTGCCTGCTGCTGACCGCAATCAGCATGAGCTGAGGCGCTGCCGCGGACTGCGCTGCAAAAATCTTGTCCCTGGGCGGCTCGTCCGGACGCGAAAAATTATGGCGCGCCGCAAATCCCGCCCCTATGGTCTCCCAAAATCATAAATCCGGCGCTCCCTTGCGCTGGAACCGGGACGCCTGCGTTTGTCAAAGCTCACTTTGCCGGTCCGGCTCGCTCTTCTGGTCACGGGAACGATGTTGCCGCTGATCGTCTTCGCGGTCGGTATTGCCGTCTACAATTACAAGCAGGACCGCAACGACGCGACCCGCCGCGTGCTGGAGAACGTGCGCAGCATGCGCCTCGTGCTGGACTCCGAGGTGCAGCGGATGACCGGCGGCCTGCAAGTGCTTGCGCTGACGAATTCGCTGCGCGACGACGACTTCCAGAATTTTCGCCGCATCGCCCTCGGCTTCGTCGATCAGTATGGCAAGGGCGGCCTGGTGCTGATCTCCGATCGCAAGGGCCGACTGCTGTTCTCCTCCGCGACGGAGGACACCGCAAGCCTGCCGCCACGCGGCCACCTGGAGATCATCGAAAAGGTGTTTACGACCAGATCGCCGCAATATTCCGACCTGTTCACCGGCGCGATCAACGGCCGGCAGGTGCTTACGGTCGAGGTTCCGGTGCTCCGCGACGGCGAAGTGATCTACGACCTCTGCTTCAGCCCGCCGGTCAGCATCTTTCAGGACCTGGTCGAAAAGCAACGGCCCGACCGGGATTGGACGGTCTCCCTGCTCGACACCAAGGCCATCGTGTTCGCGCGCACGCCGAACCCTACGGAGATCTTCGGCAAGCGGGCTACCGGCACGCTGTACGAAAGTATGTTGCGCACGCCGGAAGCCGCACTCTCGACGGTTTCGCTCGACGGTGTTGCGTTGTCCACCGTCTATACGAGGTCACGGCTGACCGGCTGGACCATCGTGGCCGGCGTCGCCGAGAGCTCGCTGATCGCTCCGCTCTGGCGCAACATCGCGATCACCAGTTTTATCGGCGGCATCCTGCTGCTGACCGGCCTGACCTTCGCGGTCAGGATGGCAACCACGATCGCGCGCGGCGAGATGCTGCACGATCTCCTGATCGACGAGCTCAACCATCGCGTCAAGAACACGCTCGCGTTGATGCAGGCGATCGCGGTGCAGACCTTCCGCAGCGCCAGCCGGGACGAGCGGGCAAAATTCGAGGGCCGGCTCGGCGCGCTGGCCGAGGCGCATAATTTGCTGAGCCAGGAGAAATGGGCGGGCTCCGAGCTGCGGGACGTGATCACCCGCGCGCTCCAGCCGTTCCTGCTGAATAATCCGGAGCGCATCCGCATGGCCGGACCCGCGGTGCCGCTGTCGCCGCGGCTCGCCGTGGTGCTGTCGATGATCGTGCACGAGATCGCCACCAACGCCGCAAAGTACGGCGCGCTGTCCAACGAGACCGGACGGGTGGCGCTGGAGTGGGAGGTCCTTGCCGAGGCGCCGAAGCCGCGGCTGCGCCTGATCTGGACCGAGAGCGGCGGACCGCCGGTGACGGCGCCGGTGCAGCGCGGCTTCGGCTCGCGCCTGATCGAGCGCAGTGCGCGCGACCAGCTCGGCGGCGAGGCCACCGTCGACTTCCTGCCCCGGGGCGTGGTCTGCACGGTGATTTGCGCGCTGGACGAGGCGCGATGAACGGAGGCCGGCAATGAAGATCACTAGGGTTCGCACGCACATTCTCGAAGCAAAGCTGTCGCAGCCCTTTGCGTATTCACGCGCTTGGTACGACACGCGCACCGCGATGCTGGTCGAGATCGAGACCGATAACGGTCTTGTCGGCTGGGGTGAATGCTACGGCCCGGCACGGATGACGGCGACGGTGGTGCAGAGTATCGCACCGTGGCTGATCGGCGAGGATCCGTCGCGCACCGACGTGCTGTGGCAGATGGTCTACGCGCGCCTGCGGGATCACGGCCAGAAGGGCGTCGTGATCCAGGGGATGAGCGGCATCGACATCGCGCTATGGGACATCAAGGGCAAGCATTTTGGCGTACCCGTGCATCAGCTTCTCGGCGGCGGCGCGCGCAAGCAGGTTGCGGCCTATGCGACCGGTCTCTACCGGCGCAAGTCAGGCGATCCGCTGAACTATCTGGCGGAGGAAGCGGCGGGTTATGCCGCCGAAGGATTCCGCGCCGTGAAGCTGAAGGTCGGTTTCGGCATCGCGGAGGATGCCGCGGTCACCCGCGCGGTGCGCGAGGCGATCGGCCCCGATGTCGCGCTGATGGTCGATGCGAACCACGCCTATGACGCGGTCGCGGCGATCCGGCTCGGCCGCCTGATCGAGCGCCATGACATCGGATGGTTCGAGGAGCCGGTGCCGCCGGAGGACATCGCGGGCTATCGCGCGGTGAAATCCGCGCTCACGATTCCGGTCGCCGGCGGCGAGTGCGAATTCACGCGCTTCGGCTTCCGCGAGCTGTTCGTCTCGCACGCGCTTGACATCGCCCAGCCCGACACCTGCGCGGCAGGTGGTTTGAGTGAATGCAAGAAGATCGCGGACATGAGCGAGGCGTTCGGCATCCGCTACAATCCGCATGTCTGGGGCACCGGCATCGCGATCGCCGCCTCGCTTCAGCTCCTCGCCGTGCTGCCGTCGCACACGCCGACCTCGCTGGCTCCGCTCGAACCGATGCTCGAGTTCGACCGCACCGAGCATCCGATCCGGCAGGCGGTCCTCAAACAACCGATCGAGCACAAGAACGGCATTGTGCAGGTGCCAAATGGTCCAGGCCTCGGTATCGACATCGACCGCGAGGCGCTGGCGCGCTTTGCGGCGGAGGCCTAACCGATCGTCTGCAACGCCGGGAACGTCTCAAGCAGCCAGATGCTCACATTCGACACCGCGCCGGTGAGGAAGCCGACGCCGGTGATCACCATCAGGACGCCCATGGCGCGCTCGACATTGGCGAGATGGCCCTTCATGCGCGCGAACAGGGTGGAAAACTGCTCGATCATCAGGGCGGCGATCAGGAAGGGAATGCCGAGGCCGGCCGAATAGACCGCGAGCAGGCCGGCGCCCTTCGTGACCGTCGCCTCGGCCGCGGCGACCGAGAGGATCGCGGCAAGGATCGGGCCGATGCAGGGCGTCCAGCCAAAGGCAAAGGCGAGCCCCATCACATAAGCACCCCAGAGGCCGACGGGCTTGGGCGCGGTCAAGCGTCCCTCGCGCATCAACAGGCCGATGCGCGTCAGGCCGAGGAAATGCAGGCCCATGACGATGATGACGATGCCGGCGAGGATCGAGAGTTCGGCCGACCAGGCGCGGATCAGCCCGCCGATCAGCGAGGCACTGGCGCCGAGCGCCACGAACACGGTGGAGAAGCCGAGCACGAACAGGAGCGCCGACATCATGATCGCGCGTTTGGAGACTGATGCGGGCTCGTTGCTTTCGACATGCTCGATCGTCGCGCCCGTCAGATAGATCAGGTAGGGCGGGACCAGCGGCAGGACGCAAGGGGAGAGGAAGCTGACGAGGCCGGCAATCAGCGCCGCCGGGATCGAAACATTTTGCATGATGCAGTCGAAGCCATCTCAGGCGCCGGCGCGGCGCGCGGGGAGTGCGCGCGGCCCGAAGCCGAACCGGCTCTGGTGTAGCCGATGCCAGCGAATGCGCAACAGAGGCGCACAAAACCAGGGCTCCTCCCGATGCCGTCTGTGATCACAGATGCGGCATCGGGACACGCACAAATCTCGCCAAAAAGCGAGACTTGGCGGCGCGGCTACTTCACCACGCGGAGCAGCGGACGCCGGGGCTGGTCCTGCGTCTGCTTGGAGGGGGGCTGCGGTTCGTTGGTCGCGGTCCGCAGCATTTCGTCGCACAGTGCCTTGAGGTCGGCACTGTCAATTCCTTTGAGTTTCATCCGCACGTCCAGGATGACAATGGACAGCAGCTCGGCCGACTCGCGGCTGTTGCTCTCGTTGAGCACCCTGCGGCACTCTTCGAGCGTTTCCAGCACCGACTGCAACTGTTCGTCTGAATGCGACACCGGCGTTCTTCCCGCTAATTCGGCCTGTGAGACGTGGTTGTGACGACCTCTTTGGCCCCCATGGAGCGTCGAGGATAACACGAGGCCGCTGCGCCCCCGAATATGATTTCAGTGTGTTGCTGCCTTGAAACCGCGGTTCCGGCGAGTATTGCTTCGCGCCGCAGGCCACCATCGACTCGCTCAGTCGCAAAACGCTCGATCTTAAAACGCCTGGCGTGCTGCAATTGATCCATCGCGGAAGGCGGCACCGGCTCTTGCGCAAGGACGTTCATTGCGGACAGCGCCGACGATCCCGCAGCCATGTCACGGCCCACAACGGAACTCACGCCACACCCCTCATACGGGCGAATGCTTGCCCGATTCCCAGCCCTTGTTCCCGCCCTGGCAGCACCCGAATACCACCTGCGGCGTAGTAAGGATGACGTTCAAAACTCGACGCTCCCCAACCCGCCGTGGTTGTGGTTTGCGCCAGATTCTGCCAGTTTAGCGACCCGAAGGGACTTGTATGCACTCCTTGGCGGAAAGGGGCGTTCCTCTGGAGGAACGCCCAAAGACAAACGTCAGCGGCCTGTCGGACTGGGATGCGGCGCGCATTTTCCTGGAAGTCGTCCGATGCGGAAGTTTCCGCTCGGCGGCTGAGCGCCTGTCACTGTCGATCAACGCCGTCCGCCGCCGGATCGATGATTTCGAACGCCAGACCGGCACCACTCTGTTCACCCGCGACGTCCACGGCACCCGCCTGACCGACGAAGGCGCGCTGGTGGTCTCCGCCGTCGAGCAAATGGAGGCGGCCGCGTTCGACGTGCTGCGCACCAGCGATTCGACGACGAACGCCCTGGCCGGCGAGGTCCGCGTCGCCATTACCGAGGGACTTGGCACATTCTGGCTCGCCCCGCGACTGGTCGAATTCCAGCAGGCGTATCCGAAGATCCTGGTCGACCTGCATTGCGCGATGCGTTCGGCCGACGTCTCTCGCCACGAGGCCGACGTCGCCATTCACCTGTCGCGGCCTGCGGCGCTCGACGTCAAGCTGGTGCGGCTCGGCCGCATGCATCTGATGTTCTGGGCCTCCGAGAAATACATTTCGAAACATGGCGCGCCGCGTTCGGCGATGGAGTTGATCAAGCACCGCCTGGTGCTGCAGTTCGCCGACCAGCTCGATGCCAAGCAAACTTTCGAGAGCTTCTTCCCCGGCGTTCCGGAGCGTGACCTTCTGGTCATGAAGACCAACGTCTCGAGCGCCAATTACTGGGCGGTCGCGAATGGCGCCGGAATCGGCGTGTTCCCGAGCTACGCCGTTGCGCTTGGCGGGAAGTTGATTCCACTGGAAGTCGAGCTGAACAGATCGCTGGATATCTGGTTGTCCTACCATCCTGGTAGCGGCCGGATTCCGCGCGTACGGCACATGATTGACTGGCTGATCGAAGCCTTCAATCCGGCGCGTTTCCCGTGGTTTAAGGAAGAGTTCGTGCACCCGCATGAATTCAAGGACGAGTATATGGGCGAACCCCTGACCCAGCTCTTCGGGGGGTTTTCAACCGAAGACCGATGAGAAAAAAGATGAAGACAGCGGCGAAGAGAATGAAGCAGCGCAGTGCCGGCAAGCCGGACATTGAGCTGGGCAAGCGAATCCGTCTGCGACGCGTCGAGATGAAGGTCTCGCAGGCCGAGCTCGGCGAGAAGCTCGGCGTCAGTTTCCAGCAGGTCCAGAAGTATGAGAAGGGCGTCAATCGCGTCGGCGCGGCCCGGCTTCAGCAGATCGCCACCGCCCTCGATGTGCCCGTGACCTTCTTCTATGACGGCGACAACAAGGCGCGCGAAGTCGAGAGCCTGCTCTTCCTGGACTCGGCATTCAGCCTCCGCCTGCTGCGCGCCTACAGCAAGATCAAGGACCAGACGGTGCAGCGTCAGCTCGTCTCGCTGATGGAATCGATCGCAGCGAACGAAGCCTGAGCCGATCGGCGTTCGCGCCTTCCGCCCGATGTTCAATCCGCCGCGTCACGGGGCGCGGCTGGATTGAACGAGACCGGGACGAGATATATCCGGCCCGCGCTTGCGCGGACTTCTCGGGGCGGCATGACCGCCCCTTTTTGTTGACCATTTTTCCCGCCGTCGCCCGCGGTTTTCGCGAACCCATTCCTGCCCTGTCGCGACCCAATCCAGAGACCGCCGTCCGACGTGCCGGGCTCGTGATGCGCCGCGCTTAAGGGAGCCGCAACCGGGAGGCGCTAGCCTCCCGCCGATTTCTCGAATCAGCACGACGAACCGGGGAATTGCCGATGCGAGCGCCCGCCCGGGCCTCGCTCTCATGGGAAGATGGGACACATGTCGAAACGCCATGCGATGATCATTGCCGTCGGCATGCTTGCGAGCGCCTCTGCGCTTGCTCAGACCGAGACGATTGGACAGGCCGGGCCCAAGCCTGCGACTGCGGCTGGCACGGTGCCGGCCACCGCCAATCCGGCCCACGCAGCCGCACCGAAAACTGCCGCGCCAGCGTCCGCTTCGACGGCAGAGAGCCGCTCGGCCGCGGCGCTCGCGCTGACGCACGAGCCGACCTATGACGAGGGCTCCGCCCAGCGCATCAAGGATGCGGCGCTGAGCTATTCCGATCTTGCCGTGCGCGGCGGCTGGCCGGCGATCCCGGCAGACGCCAAATTCGCGCCCGGCGCCCAGGGCGCCAACGACGATATCCTGCGCAAGCGGCTGATCGTCTCCGGCGATCTTGCCGCCGACAAGGCGAGCGGCGCCTTCGACCAGGATCTCGCCGACGCCGTGAAACGCTTCCAGGCCCGCCACGGCCTCGCGCCGACCGGAACGATGACGCCGCGCACGATTGCGGCGATGAACGTGCCGGTGCAGAAGCGCATCCGGCAGCTGGAGGCTTCGCTGCAGCGGCTCGAGAACATGAATTTCGGCTTCGGCCAACGCTATGTCGTGGTCAACATCCCCGCCGCCTTCGCCGAAGCGGTCGAGAACGACGTCGTGGTAAGGCGTTATCGCGTGATCGTCGGCAAGACCGAAAAGCCCTCGCCGACGCTGACGGCCCAGATCAGCAGCGTCGTCCTCAATCCGACCTGGACGGTGCCCTCCTCGATCGCCAAGACCGAGATCTCCGCGCATATGCGCAAGGATCCCAGCTATCTGTCGCGCATGCACATGGAAGTGCTCGACGCCCACGACAATCCGATCGACCCGAATTCGGTCGACTGGTCGGGCACGCATACGCCGAACTTCACCGTGCGCCAGCACAACGGCACGTTCAACGCGCTCGGCGCGGTCAAGATCGACATGCCGAATTCCTATTCGGTCTACATGCACGACACCAACCAGCGCAATCTGTTCAGCGATGATTACCGCTTCGATTCCCATGGCTGCTCGCGCGTCGACAACGTGCGCGATCTCGCCGCCTGGCTCTTGAGGGACCAGCCGAAATGGAGCCGCGCCGCGATCGACGCGGAAATCGCCAGCGGCCAGCATCTCGACGTCGCCATGGTGAAGAAGGTACCGGTGGCCTGGATCTATCTCACGGCGTGGATGACCAAGGACCAGACCGTCCAGTTCCGCAACGACGTCTATCACCAGGACGAGCAACTGCTGGAGGCGACCGCCGAAGAGGCGGCCTTCTTCAGCAACGCCGGCAGCCATCCGCTGACCGCGCACATGACGAGATAGATGGCGCCATGCAATCGCGGCACAGGTGACTGCAAAGCCACGTCCGTTGCCGCGGTTGACCCTGGCCTCGCCCCGGCCGAACATTGCGCCTCGCCAACGAAAATGAGCGTGATGTCCGACATGTCCAGCACGACCGAAATTCCCTACGCCGACGGCAAGATCCTCAAGCACACAGCCGGTGGCGTCGGCGTGATCACCTTCAACAATCCCGACAAGCGCAACGCGATGTCGCTGGAGATGTGGGAGGGATTTGGCGAGGCACTGACAGCCTTGCGCGACGACGCTGCCGTGCGCGTCGTGATCCTGCGCGGCGGCGGCGGCAAGGCCTTCGTATCGGGCGCCGACATCAGCCAGTTCGAGAAGACGCGCCATAACGCCGCCGCTTCCGAGGAATATGGCAAACGCAGCGCCGCCCAGCGCGCGCTGCTTGCCGATTATCCCAAGCCGACCATTGCCTGCATCCAGGGCTTTTGTCTTGGCGGCGGCATGCAGGTGGCGATGCTTGCCGACATCCGCATCGCCTCCCATGACAGCCAGTTCGGCATTCCCGCGGCGAAGCTCGGCATCGCCTACGGTTATGATGGCTTGAAGCACCTGGTGTCGCTGGTCGGACCGTCCTGGGCCCGACTCCTGATGTATACGGGCATGCGCATCGATGCGTCGGAAGCACTGCGCATCGGGTTGGTCGAGCGCGTGGTTCCGGAGGATCAGCTCTGGGGCGAGACCATGGGCATCGCCGAGACGATCTCGCAAAATGCGCCGCTCGCGATCAAGGCCGCCAAGCTCACCATTGCTCAGGTGCTGAAGGACGAAAGCGGGCGCGACATGGACGCGATCAGGGCGGCCGGCACGGCCTGCATGGACAGCGCGGATTTTCGCGAGGGCCGTCAGGCCTTCATGGAGAAGCGCAAGCCGCAGTTCCAGGGACGGTGATTCCGTTATTGCCACGAAGCGCAGCAACGACGGCAGGTAACGTGAACATGCATTCAGGAAGATTAAATTCCCACGCCCCTGCAACACCATAGCAACCAGCTGATTTGCTGGAAGTTCTCTCGCCATCAAACGAGGGAGATTGCGATGAAACTCAAATTAGCTGTTGTTGGTCTGGCTGCCCTGGGCGGCGCAGCGCTCATATCGGGACAGACGCTCGCAGCGATGCCGAACGGCATTCCGCAGGCCGACCGTATCGCGAGCGGCCCGGCAGCCAACGTCGATCAGGTGCGCTGGGTGTGTAACCCGTGGGGTCGCTGCTTCTGGCGTCCGAACTATTATGGCGCCTACGGCTTTTACGGCGGTCCGCGACGCTTCTACGGTCCGCGTCCGTGGGGCTGGGGCGGCCACCGCCACTGGCGTCGCTGGTGAATTGCGAGGGGCCGCGAGGCCCCTCTTCCTTGACTACAGCGCCGCGAGCACCGCCTTCGTAATGTCGGCGGTGCCGTTGCTGCCGCCGAACTCCATCGGCTTGAGGCCGCCGGCGTAGACCTTGTCCACAGCACGTTCGACTTGCTCGCCGGCCTCGGCCGCGCCCTCGACACCGTGCTTGTCGGCGAGCCAGTCCAGCATCATTGCAGCCGACAAGATCATCCCGGTGGGATTGGCCTTGCCCTGCCCCATGATGTCGGGCGCGGTGCCGTGGCACGGCTGGAATACGGCGTACTTGTCGCCGATGTCGGCCGACGGCGCCATGCCGAGGCCGCCGATCAGGCTCGCGGTGATGTCGGAGACGATGTCGCCGAACATGTTCTCCATCACCATCACGTCGAAATCCCAGGGACGCTTCACCAGCATCGCCGAGCAGGCATCGATATAGAGCCTATCGGTCTTCACCTCCGGATGACGCTTGGCGATCTCGTCGAAGATGCCGCGGAAGAACGCAAAGGCCTTGAACACGTTCGCCTTGTCGACGCAGGCCAGCGCGCCGGGCTTGCCGCGCGCCTTGCGCCGCTCGGCGAGGCGAAACGAGAACTCGAACAGGCGCTCGGACGTCTTGCGCGTGATCACCATGGTCTCGCGCGCCTCCTCATGGGTGACGACGCCCTTGCCCATCGAGGCGAACAGGCCTTCGGTGGACTCCCTGATCACGACGAGATCGATGCCGCGCTGGTCGGCGCCGACGATCGGGCTCGGCACGCCCGGAATGAGCCGCGCCGGGCGCACACCGGCATAGAGATCGAAGATGAAGCGCAGCTCGATCTGCGGCGCGATCTCGGTGTTGTCAGGATAGCGCACCGACGGCAGGCCGCAGGCGCCGAGCAGGATCGCGTCCGCATCCTCGCACAGCCTGATGGTGGTATCGGGCATCGACTTGCCGGTGGCGAGATAATGATTGGCGCCCGCCGGCGCCTCGGTGAAGCGGAAGCTCAGGCCGGATTTCGTCTCGATCTTGCGCAGGACTTCGATGGCCGGCGCCATGACTTCGGGACCGATGCCGTCACCGGCGAGCACGGCAATGTGGAAGGCGTTATTTGCGGACATGGGGGAAGCCTCGGGAAAGAGCGAGCCAAGTCGTCATTGCGAGCGAAGCGAAGCAATCCAGAACTGCATCTGTGGAGACATTCTGGATTGCTTCGTCGCTTCGCTCCTCGCAATGACGGAGGATGGAGCGGAAGTTACGGCGTCAGCACCGTGCGGCCGACCACCGCGCCCTGCTGCAACTGCACCAGCGCGTCGTTGGCCTTGGCGAGCGGCTGCCGCGTCACCGGGATCGGCGCTATGTTCTTCGCTCGCACGAGATCGAGCAGCTCCTGCGTCTCGCGCAAATTGCCGACATAGCTGCCTTGGATCGTCACCGCCTTGATCGGAATCAGCGGCAGCGCCCAGGTCGCCCCGCCGCCGAATAGGCCGACGATGACGAGCTTGCCGCCCTTGGTCAGGCAGTCGAAGCCGAGTTGCGTGGTGGCGGCGTTGCCGACCAGATCGAGCACCGCGCGGATGGGGCCACCGGCTTTCTTGGCAAGCTGCTCCAGCGCGTCGGGCGCCTTGGGATCGACGGCCGCGAGCGCGCCGGCTTGCTCCGCGGCTTCGCGTTTCTTCGCGTCGATGTCGACCATGATGGCGCCCTTGCCGCCCATCGCCTTCAGCAGCGACAGCGCCATCAGGCCAAGTCCGCCGGCACCGAACATCACGATCGGCGTGTCGAAGTGCTGCTCGAGCTTCTTCAGCGCGCTGTAGGTCGTGACGCCCGAGCAGGCGTAGGGTGCGGCCGACGCGGGATCGAGGCCTCTCAGATCGAGCAAATAGCGCGGATGCGGCACCAGCATGTGGTCGGAATAACCACCGTCGCAATAGACGCCGAGCGAGCGCGGCGTCAGGCACATGTTCTCGTCGCCGGCTAGACAGGTCGCGCATTTGCCGCAACCGATCCAGGGATAGACCAGCCCGACATCGCCGATCTTCACGTCGCCCTGATCCGACGACTTCACGTCCGGGCCGAAGGCGAGGACCTCGCCGACTGTCTCGTGTCCCATGGTCAGCGGCAAATTGATGCCGCGATCCTTCAGCGACAGCGGCTTGCGACCGTGGCCGAGATCGTAGCCGCCTTCCCAGATGTGGAGGTCGCTATGGCAGACGCCGGCGGCCTTCACCTTGATCAACACCTGCGTGCCCGACGGCTGCGGCGTCGCCTCGTCGAACTCCTGCAGCGGCGCCTTGAAATCGGCGACCTTGAAACTTTTCATTGGCGTCCTCCCGGATACTTTTCTTGTCGTCGCCACCATGGCATGGGCGGCAGGACGAGACAAACTCGGACCTGTCTAGTTGAGGCCGACGGATGATGGCAAGCCGGCCACGCGCAACGCCGCATTGCTCGCTGCACGAAGCTGTCCGTCAACCTCGCCGTCAGGTTTGCGCGGCTGTTTTGGCTAACGGAATTGGTCCACCGTCGGTGAGCCCGATCTCCGCGCGCAGTCGGTCGGTGTGCTCGCCAAGCACGGCCATCGTCTTGCCCGGTGTCGTGTCGGCACCGGTCATCCGGAACGGCAGATTGAGGACCTGGAACGAACCGCCTTCGTCCTCCACAGACGAGAGCGCCTGACGATGCGCGAGCTGCGGATCGGCCAGTGCTTCGGACACAGTGCGGTATGCCGAGGCCGGCACGCCGGCCGCACCTAGCGCGACAAGACAGACATCGGTCGAGAGCTGCCGCGACCAGACCTCGACACCGTCCATCAAGTCGGCCCAATGGTCCCGACGCGCGGCGTAGGTGGAGAAGCGCGGATCGGAGATCCATTCGGGGCGGCCGATCACGCCCATCAGTCCCTGAAACGTCTTCTCGCTGGCCACCGTGATCATGACATAACCGCTCGCCGTCTCGGTCGGCCCGAACATCGGGCGCGGCGGCGGCTTCACGGTGAACTGCGAGTTCTGCAACTCGATCAATGTCAGCGTCAGCATCGATTCCAGCATGGAGACGTCGATGTGCTGGCCGAGCCCAGTCAGGGTGCGCTGGTAGAGCGCCGACGCAATCGCGCCGAACCCGTAGGTGCCGGTGACGACGTCGGCATGGTAGATGCCGCAATAATCCGGGCGGCTGCGGCCGGGCTGGTAGGCGAGATGCGCCATGTCGTAGCCGGATGCCGCATGGATCACCGGTGCGTAGGCCGGCAGCTCGGCCGACGGGCCGCTCTGGCCGTAGCCGGAGATCGAGCAGTAGATCAGCTTCGGGTTGACGGCACGCATTCTGTCATAGTCGAGCCGCAGCCGGTGCATCACGCCGGGGCGAAAGTTCTCGACCAGGATGTCGGCCGTCGCGGCCAGCCGGCGGACCGCCTCCTTGCCCTCTTCGGACTTGAGGTCGAGCACGACGCTCTTCTTCCCGACGTTGAGCTGGCCGAACACGGTGCTGCAGCCCTTGCGCAGCGGCGGCCGGGTTCGCATCGTCTCGCCGCCGTCGGTCTCGATCTTGATGACCTCGGCGCCCATGTCGGCGAGCATCCGCGCACAATGGGGACCGGCAATGGTGGTCGAAAAATCCAGGACCCGGAGGCCGGCGAAGGCCTTTGTCGTCGTCCCATCATGCTTATCTGATAGCTGCATGCCTGCTTGCGTCCTCGGGTCAGTTAGGAACTTATCGAAGTTCTCTGTTGTTCGTGCGCCGACCCTAAAGGGCGACGGCTGAGTAGGAAAGTCTTTACCGAACGGACGCGTCTGGCGGGCGGCTTTGGGAATTCCGGGGCAACTGGACCCGTTCTTGCATAGCAGCAATCGGGCTCCGGCAGAGGGCAGCAGTTCTTGAGGGTCTTGTTCGTTACGACAGAGATGGACGACTTTGTCCGCGTCGGCGGACTCGGAGCCGTTTCCGCTGCACTCCCCCGAGCCCTCCGTCCTTTCGCCGACATCCGGGTCATGCTGCCCGGCTATCGCGATATCATCGAACAACTCACGCATATTCAGATCGTTGGCCGCTGTCCGGCGTTCGCGGAGATGCCGGCCTGCTCGCTCGGCCGGGCCGCGACCAAGGACGGCCTGCCGGTCTATGTGCTGTTGTGCTCGCAACTCTACGACCGGCCCGGCAACCCCTATGGCGACGAGTCCGGGCGCGACTGGCCCGACAACGACATCCGTTTTGCGCGCTTTGCCTCGGCCGCCGCTGAGCTCGCGATGGGCACGCTGGACAAGGATTGGGCAGCAGACCTGATCCATGCCAATGACTGGCAGGCTTCGCTCGTGCCGGCCTACCTCACCTGGCGCGGCTCCAAGCTGCCGTCGATCCTGACCATCCACAACCTCGCCTATCAGGGCCTCTTCCCGAAGGACTCGCTGCGGCGGATCGGCGCACCGGAGAGCTCCTTCCACATCGACGGCGTCGAGTTCTACGACCAGCTCTCCTTCCTCAAGGCCGGGCTGGTCTACGCATCGCATCTCACCACCGTCAGCGGCACCTATGCGCGGGAGATCACCACGGATGAATTCGGCTGCGGTCTCGAAGGCCTGCTTCGAGTCCGCTCCGACGCGGCCGAGCTCACCGGCATCCTTAACGGGATCGACGAGAGCTGGGATCCCCGTTCCTGCGCCCAGCTTGCCCAGCAGTTCGGCGCCGGCGACTGGGTCGGCAAGAAGGCCAACGCGGATTATGTGCGCAAGCAGTTCGGGCTTGCGGTGTCGCGCGGCCCGATGTTCGGCATCGTCGCCCGGCTGGTGCACCAGAAGGGCATCGACCTCGTGCTGGCGGCGGCCGATGAGATCGTCGATGCCGGCGGGCAGATCGTGGTCACCGGCTCCGGCGAGCCGGCGCTCGAGCAGGCGCTGATCGACGCGCATCGCCGGCGCCCCGACGCGATCGGGGTCGTGATCGGCTTCAACGAGGCCCAGGCGCGCCGCATCTTCGCCGGTAGCGACTTCACCTTGATGCCGTCACGCTTCGAGCCCTGCGGGCTCAGCCAGATGTACGCCCAGCGCTTCGGCTCGCTGCCGATCGGTCACCAGACCGGCGGCCTCGCCGAGACCATTACCGACGGCGAAACCGGCTTCCTGTTCTCAAAACCCTCGCACGAATCCTTCCTCGGCGGCGTCCGCCGCGCCTTCTCCGCCTTCATGGCGCAAGACCAGCTCGACACCATGCGTCGCAGTGCGATGGGACGCTCGTTCTCCTGGAGCATCCCGGCCGGCAGCTACAACGCGCTGTACCGGAAGCTGGCGTCGGTGTGAGGCCTGCGTTTCCTCGTCATTGCGAGCGTAGCGAAGCAATCCAGACTGTTTCCGTGGCAGCAGCCTGGATTGCTTCGTCGCAAGAGCTCCTCGCAATGACGGTGGTTTGTGGCAACGGCGGAGGACTTCACCCCCTCCCGCGCACATCCATCTGCGACCGTCCGATCCAGGCACGGTTAAGACACCGTGTCATCCAGTCCGGCTGCGACTCGCCGCGCAGCCGCGCTTGCCCTTCCTGGTAGGGACCGACGTAGCGCAGCCGGTCTGGCAATCTTGGATAGACCCGCCGTATCCATCGCAGCGCCTTCTCGGCAGATCTGGTGTCGCGCTCATCAAGATCGAACCCGAATCCCACACGCAGGCGTTCCGGCAGCAGGCTTGCCGTGATCGCGCGATACCAGCGCGGCGGACGCAACCACGGACGGGCGCCGCCAAAGATCTGCCCCGCAATCTCGCGCGCGGCCGGGCTGACGGTCAGCGTGTCCGACTGCGTCATTGCCGCGGTGTAGGCCGCAAAGCCCGACCAGTCCGCCGGCAGACCGTGCACCGTCAATCCGAACAGAGCACCGAACAAACGGCTCTCGGTCCAGTAGCGTTCGCGATCCTCCGCCGAGAGCGGTGGCAAAACCAGATCATGCGCCATCAGCGCGGTCTCGACCAGCGTGGCATGAACCCAGCGCAGCGACGGGATGTCGTTGGCACAGTAGCGCGAGCCTGCCGCGAACGGACCGACGGTCTCCGGCATCTCGCCGACGATCATGCTGTGGCGCCGGTGCAGTTGCCGCGATGATGACAGCGCGCGGTCAAGCGAGCCGAACACCATGGCAAAGACGATGTCGAAGGTGCGGTGAAATCGTCCGATCGGATCAGCAAAGGTTTTCGAATGCTCGGCGATAGCGGCGGCGACCCAGGGATGCGCCAGCTGCAGCAACAACGCACGACCGGCACCGAGAAAGATCACGGCTTCCCGGTCGATCCGCCAGGTCACCGTGTCAGGACCGAACACGCCGGCAATCGGTCCCGCCATATCCGCGCGGACGTGATCGAGCGCCAGTTCCAGATCGCTTCCCGACACCACTTGCATGCCCTTTCAGCTGCGGACAAAGAGCGACGATCCGCAAGGCCTGTGGCAATTCGATGAACGGGGATGATCGCCTGCGGCTCTACTCCGCCGCCATCGGCATCTCGTCCATATGCTCGTGCAGCACCACGCCCGCAAGCGGATCGAATTCGCCGATCCACGGTTTTCGCGCCAGCACCGACCTCGTGTGGGCATAGCCGGCATGCCAGCGCCGCGTGATCCCCGACGGGCTGAAGTCGATATCCTTGGTATGGGTCTCGCGGTCGAGCTGCGGCGCCAGCAGCCGCACGACATGCATACGGGTCGGACAGCCGTAGCTCATCAGCTCCCTCACCGCGGCATCGCCGCGTTCGCTCTCAGGCAGGCGTTCCGCAAGCTGGTTGATGACATGGCGCAGGCGATGGGCCTGCTGCTGGCGTTCGATCTGGCTCGCGATCCGACTCGAATACATCACATCCTTGTGCCGGTTCAGCACCTCCGCCATCGTGGTCGGCTCGGCGCCGACGGGATTCCACAGATGCACGGAGAAGATCAGCGAATTCTTGCGCGGATTGTCGTCGAACACCGCTTCCGTCGGCGTATTCGAGAGGATGCCTCCGTCCCAATAGAGTTCGCCATCGATCCGCACCGCCGGGAATGCCGGCGGCAATGCGCCCGAAGCCATGACATGCTTCACCGTCAGCACACCGTCGCGGCTGTCGAAATAGCGCATCTGGCTGGTGCCGACATGAGCCGCGCCGACCGTCAGCCGCGGCGCGCAGCGGTTGGCCAGATCGAAATCGACCAGCTCGCGCAGCGTCTTCTCCAGAGGCGCAGTGGAATAGAAGCCGGCATGGTCGGCGCCCAGCGGATAGGCATCCCCGGCATGCGCCAGCGGATTGGGTCGGAAGAAGCCAGGAATGCCGTGGGTCACGGCCGACCAATAGGCCAGCTTCTCGTTGAAGCCGGGAAATGTGGTGCCCGAGTCCCAGACCGGCTTCTGCTCCATCCGCTTCCAGAACTCTCGCAGGCGCGCGAGCCGGTGCTCCGGCGCATTACCCGCAATAAGGCTGGCATTGATGGCACCGATCGAGGTGCCGATGATCCAGTCCGGCTCGATACCGGCCTCGTGCAGCGCCTGGTAGACGCCCGCCTGGTAGGAGCCTAACGCGCCGCCGCCTTGAAGCACGAGGACGACCTGCCCGGGCAGGTCCTTGCGCTGGATGTTACTCTGCGTGCCGTTCATGGTTCGCTCCTGATCAGCCTGCACTGCTCCGAGATTCGCTGCCGGCCGCCACTTGTTACGCCGGCTCATGTTAATGCGCGGTCCAGCCGCCGTCGACCGGCAGCGCGACGCCGGTGGTCGAAGCCGCCGCGTCAGTCGAGAGGAATACCGCGAGCGCGCCGAGCTCCTCGACCGTAGCAAAGCGCTTGTTGGGCTGTTGCGCCAGCAGCACGTCGCGGATCACCTGGTCGCGCGAGATCCCGTGCGCCTTGGCCTGTCCATCGATCTGCGCCTCGACCAGCGGCGTATAGACATAGCCGGGACAGATCGCGTTGCAGGTAATGCCCTCTTCTGCGGTCTCCAGCGCGGTCACCTTGGTGAGCCCGACGATGCCGTGCTTGGCCGCGACGTAGGCCGCCTTGAACGGCGAGCCGACGAGACCATGCGTGGAGGCGATGTTGATGATCCGGCCGAACCCGTTCTGTCGCATTGCGGGCAGCGCGAGCCGCGTGGTGTGGAAGGCCGACGACAGATTGATCGCGAGGATCTGGTCCCATTTCTCGACCGGAAACTGCTCCAGCGGCGCGACGTGCTGGATGCCGGCATTGTTGATCAGGATATCCAGCCGGCCGGCCTGCGCGACCGTCGCCGCGATCATCTCGGCGATCGAATTCGGCCTCGTCATGTCGGCCGGCGAAAAGCTTGCCTTTACGCCGAACTCCGCCGCGATCTGCTCGCGCGTCCGGTCGAGCTCGGCCGCCACACCAAGGCCGTTCAGCACGATGTCGGCGCCGGCCGCGGCAAGTGCCCGCGCGATACCGAGGCCGATGCCACTGGTTGAGCCCGTGACGAGGGCAACCTTGCCCGCGAGCGCCCGGGCGGCGGACGTCTGCGGCTTCACGGACATATTCATTGGCAAAATGCTCCGACACGATGACTGATGTTGAGCCGACTCTGAGGGATCGCCTGGTTTGACGGAAATGCCCGTTGGCTTCCGAAACCATGCCCGTGCGCTATTGCGGCCGGGATGTCATTCTCCGCCCCGATCGGCTAGCTTCCGCCAGGTCTTGCTGGAGAGCCGATCCATGGAAATGCACCAGGTCCGCTATTTCCTCGCGGTGGCGCAGCTCTTGAACTTCACGCGCGCCGCCGAGGACTGCAACGTGACGCAGCCTTCGCTGACACGCGCGATCAAGCAGCTCGAGGCCGAGCTCGGCGGCGATCTGTTTCGCCGCGAACGGCCCGCAGCGCAATTGACCGAGCTCGGGCAGCGCATGCATCCTCTGCTGAAGCAGTGTTTCGAAGCGGCCACCGGCGCCCGATCGCTGGCCTCCTCGTTCCGGAGCGGCGAGATCGGCGCGCTCCGCGTCGCGCTGACGCATTCGATCGACCTGTCGCTCCTCATTCCGCATCTCAACCAGATCAAGCGGCAGTTCAACCGGCTCGAATTCCGCTTCCTGCGCGGCTCGAGTCGTGAAGTGGCCGAGTTCCTGAAGAAGGGCGAGGCCGAGTTAGGGATTGCCGCGGACATCGACGAGGCCTGGGAGCGGCTCGATGTCTGGCCGCTATTCACCGAGAGCTTCGAGCTCGTGGTCAGCGACGGGCACCGCCTGGCCGGCCGCAGCAGCATCGCACTGGACGATCTGCGCGCGGAGCAGCTGCTGAGCCGGACGTTTTGCGAGCATTCCGCCCGTATCTCGGCGAGCCTGCGCGAGCACGGCATCGCGGTCGAGCAGGGTCACGAAATCTCGAACGAGCGCGATTTGATCGAGCTGGTCGAGGCCGACATCGGCGTCGCCATGCTGCCGCACACCTCGCCCGTTCCGGAGACGCTGACGCGCGCTGCGGTCGCCGGGCTGGACGCCCGTCGCACCGTTAGCCTCTACGGGGTCGCCGGCCGGCAGCGCACGGCGGTGGCCAATGCCGTTATGCGCATGTTGCGCGGTGCGGATTGGCGGGAGATTGCGGGGTAGCAGCCACGCTCGCTCCTCACTCTTTTAGGCCTCCCTGCTCGCGCCTTCCAACGCTTCAAGCAGATCATCGATCTCCATGCGCTTGCGGAAATCCGGATCGACGAAGCGGGCTTTCACGAGACCGTCGCGACCAACGACAAACACGGCCGGGATCGGCAGCATCCAGCCATCATTGCCGTGGAATTTCGCCATGTCCTGATAGGACAACAGGTGCTGGATCTCGGCACCGAGCCAGATCGCGAGATTGAGCGACAACGCATAGCCGTTGTCGAGGTCGGTCAGGATCGGAAATGGGGCGCCAGCTTCCGCCTTGAGCTGCTGGGTGTATTCCTGCGTCTCCGGCATGATCGCGACAATCCGCGCACCCATGGACTCGATGCTATCAAGCGCCTGGACCACCGCGCGGACATTGAGCCGGCAATAGGGGCACCAATGGCCGCGGAAAAACATCACGGCGACTGGGCCGCTCTCGAGCAGTGAGGACAGCGCGACGAGACGCCCGCTCTCGTCAGGCAACATGAACGACGGCATTGCGTCGCCCGGACGCGGCGCGGTCTCGCCGCCGCCGCCTCCATTCAATCTGGTCACCAGACGATCGACTGCCTCGCCATAGGCCGGGAACACGTCGCGGCTGGCGTCGGCATAGGCGCGGAGTTGCTCGTTCAGCGTGCCATCCATGTCACGGCAGCGCTGGAAGGCGAGTTTGAGCCGCTCGGCATCGGCCGGCGAGAGAGAGGTCATCTTGCGCTCCAGCGTTCAGGGGACGAATATTAGGTGCCCGATCCGGCCGCCCGCAAGAGGCGGCCGTCATGCGCGCGCGATCAGTTGACGTAGAAATTGCCGGTAGGATCCAGCCGCCCCGAGGTGGAATACAGCGATCCGTTGTTCATGAAGAAGACGGTGTTGTCGGGGACCTTCTTGGCGCTCTTCATCATGGCCTCGTGGTTCTTCTCCGCCGGGGCCATAGCCATCGCCGACATCTTGCCGGGTCCGCCATACATGTAGGCCATGCCGGCTTTGAAATCCCATGCGGCCTCCGAGAAGGCCGATGTGGCGATGACCGCGAACGCAGCCGTGGCAATCAAGGCCTTTGATAATTTCGTCATGAGATGCTCCTCCGGATTGACGTGAACGCCCGCCAATCGGGCGCCCCGCCATCGAACGCCAAGCGCTCGGGAAGCGGAAATGCCGATCCCCAATCGGTTCGATAGCGAGCGCGTATCGGGCCCGATAGCGCCGGTCTATCGCAGCGAGAGCGAAAGAGCATTTCAGAACGAGCGCCCTCTCGACGAAAGTCCCGACATAGCCGACGACCATTGCGGTTGCGGCCAACACAGGAGACATCCCGATGTTCAGGCATCCCACATTGTTGCGCGCGGTCTGGCCCGGCCTTGCCATCCTCGGCGTATTGACACTCTCGGCGCAGCCGGTCTCCGCCGGTGAATGCCCGGCCGACAAGATCAAGCCGAACGCGCAGCAGATGGTCGACTACAAGCCGGTCGGCGTCACCGACGTCACGCTCGGCGCCATCGACCTCGGCAAGCAGCCGGCACACATCGAGGGCCGCGAGCTGCGCTTCCGCAAGCTGACCATCGAGCCCGGCGGCATCGTGCCCTGGCACAGCCATGACGACCGCCCCGCCCTGATCTTCGTGCAGCAAGGCGAGATCGTCGAACACGCTTCCAACTGCGTTGATCCGATCGTGCACAAGGCCGGCGACATCCGCCCCGAGGTGTCCGGCACCTCGCACTGGTGGAAGAACCTCGGCAAGGAAATGGTCATTCTCTATGTCGGCGACGTCCGCAAGGACCCGCACGACCACAACATGTAACGGGTGCGCGACCCCAGCGCACGCGTGACGGAATGTGGCGCCCGTGATCCCCATGCTGCCCCACATGCGGGCGCCACATTCATCACAAGGGAGGCCTGCCATGACCGATCTTTCCGCGTCGATCAAACCGACCGCGATGACGATGGACACGCATTCACCAGGTCTCGCGCTTCGCTCCCTCGTGATCGGCCTCACTGCCTTCCTCACGGTCGTCGACCTGTTCGCGACACAGGCGATCCTGCCTTCGCTGACGCGCCATTACGGCGTCACACCGGCGGCGATGGGCTTTGCCGTCAATGCCAGCACCTTCGGCATGGCGATAGCCAGCCTCGTCGTCGGCTTCTTCAGCCCGCGCATCAACCGGCGGACCGGCATCCTGCTCAGCCTCGCGCTGCTGGCAGTCCCCACCAGCCTGCTGGCGACCGCGCCAAATCTCGCGGTTTTCACCGCTTTGCGGATCGCGCAGGGCCTGTGCATGGCATCCGCCTTCGCGCTAACCCTCGCCTATCTCGGCGAACAATGCAGCACGATGGATGCCGGCGGCGCCTTTGCCGCCTACATCACCGGCAATGTCGCCAGCAACCTGGTCGGCCGGCTGATCTCGGCGGCGGTCGCCGACGGCTTGGGCCTCGCCTGGAATTTTTATTTCTTCGCAGCCCTCAATCTGGCCGGCGCAGTGCTGGTCTATTTCACCATCGGGCGCGTGCGGCCGATGCATGCGATGATGCCTGCGGGATCTCCCCTCGCCGCCACGATCGCGCACTGGCGCAATCCGCAGTGCGCGCGGCCTTCGGCATCGGATTTTGCATCCTGTTCGCCTTCATCGGCACCTTCACCTTCGTGAATTTTGTGCTGGTCCAGCCGCCGCTCTCGCTCGGCATGATGGACCTTGGCCTTGTCTATTTCGTCTTCCTGCCGTCGGTCGTCACGACCTTGCTGGCCGGCAAGGTGGCCACGCGGCTGGGAGCGCGGCCGACGATCTGGGGTTCGCTGGCCGTCGCCGGGCTGGGCCTGCCGCTGCTGCTGGCGCCGCATCTGGGCGAAGTCGTCACCGGCATGGTTCTGGTTGGCGTCGGTACCTTCTTCGCGCAAGCGGCTGCGACAGGATTCGTAGGACAGGCGGCGACCGACAGCCGCGGCATCGCCAGCGGGACCTATCTTGCCTGCTACTTCTGCGGCGGCCTGGTCGGGACGGCCGTGCTCGGCCGGCTGTTCGACGGGTTCGGCTGGCAGGCGTGCGTCGCGGGTGTCGGCGCTGCCCTTGCTGCGGCTGCCCTGCTGACGCTCGCCTTGAAGCGCTAGCGCTTGACCGGCACCTCCTGCGGCGGCTCGTCGTCGGCGATGGCGCGCCATGCGGCGCCGTCGAGATCGTCGTACTGGCCGCTCCGGAGCGACCAGAGGAAGGCGACGAGACCGGCGAGACCGAGCATCAGCGCCAGCGGCACCAGGATGACGAGGATCTCCATCACACGATCTCCCGCGAGGCGCCGCGCGCACGCAGCGAATTCAGCATCACCAGGATCGACGATCCGCTCATGGCGGCAGCCGCGATCAGGGGCGTCACGACGCCGCTGATCGCGACCGGCACCGCGAGGACATTGTAGCCGATCGCAAGCCAGAGATTCTGCCGCATCAGGTGCAGCGCCTTGCGCGACGCGTCGATGGCGGCGACGACCGGGGCCAGCGGTCGGCCGAGGAAGACGAGATCGGCGGTCGCCTGGCTCAAATGCGCGGCCGAGATCGGCGACATCGAGACGTGCGCTGCCGCCAGCGACGGCGCATCGTTCATGCCGTCGCCGACCATCAGGACCTTCATGCCCCGCTGCTTCAAGACCTCGATCCGCGCGATCTTGTCGGCCGGGGTCACACCGGCCCGCCATTCCGAGATGCCCAGCGCATGGGCCGCCGCGATCACCGCCGGTTCACGGTCGCCGGAGAGAATCTCGATGCCGATATTGCGCGCCTTCAGCGCCGCGATCACAGCCTGCGCATCGGGACGGAGGCCCTGGCGCACGGAGAGGATGAATTTTTCGCTGCCCTTGCTGAACGCCACGACGGAGGCTTCGGGATCGAGATTTGTCACGTCGGAGACCAGCGTCTCGGCGCCGCAGAAGGACGGACGGCCGAGGCGAATCTCGATGCCATCGACCACAGCACGCACGCCCTGGCCGGCCTCCTCGACCGCGCTAACGATCGGCGATCTGGCGTCGGAGGCCTGCGCGACCGCGGCGGCGACCGGATGATGGCTCGACAGCGCGAGCCGCCCGGCAAGCTCGAAGATTTCAGCGGGGATATCGGCCGCATTCATCACTTCGAGATCGGGCAGCGTCAGCGTGCCGGTCTTGTCGAAGATGACGTGATCGGCTTCCGCGAGACGCTCGATGGCATCGCCGGAATTCAGCAGCACACCCGCCTTGAACATCGCGCCCGAAGCCACCGTCTGCACCGTTGGAATGGCGAGCCCGAGCGCGCAGGGACAGGTAATGATCAGCACCGCGACGCCGGTCACGATCGCATCATGCCAGCCGGCGCCCGCGATGACCCAGCCGAGGATGGTGACGAGCGCGGTGGCATGCACCACCGGCGCGTAGAGACGCGAGGCGCGGTCGGCGAGCCGCATGTAGCGCGAGCGCGCCTGCAGCGCATTGTCGAGGAGCCGCGTGATCTCGGCAAGCAGCGTCGCCTCCGAGGCCGCGGAGACCCGCACCCGCAAGGTCCCTGAGATGTTCATCGATCCCGCATAGACCGGCGTGCCCTGTTCGGCGGTGACATAGAGCGTCTCGCCGGTGATCAGGCTCTGGTCGATCTCGGAACGGCCCTCGATCACGGTGCCGTCGACCGCGCAGCGCTCGCCGGGGCGCAGCAGCACGATGTCGCCGGGATAGATCGCGGCCACCGGCACTTGAGATATCTCGTCAGGCCCGACGAACTTGGCCGCGGTCTCCGCCTTGAGCGCGGCGAGATTGCCCGCGACCGCGCGGGTCCGCCGGCGCATGTTCTGGTCGAGGAAGCGACCGACCAGGAGGAAAGTGAGCAGCATGATCGCCGCGTCGAAATAGGCGTGCTCGGAGTGGTTGATAGTCTCGACCACGGACATGCCGAGCGCCAGCGTCACGCCGATCGAGATCGGAACGTCCATGTTCGTGGTCCTGGCCGACAGCGCGCGCCAGGCCGAGCGGAAGAACGGCTGGCCGGCATAGGCCGCCGCCGGCAGTGCGATCAGCGCCGACAGCCAGTGGAAGAAATCGCGCTGCTCCGGCAGCATGTCCGAGACGTTGCCGGACCACACCGGGATCGACAGCATCATCACGTTCATGGTGGCGAACGCGGCGACGCCGAGGCAGCGCAGCAGGAAGCGCGATTCGGCGACCTCGCTCGCCTCCGCGCTCTCGGTTTCGTAAGGATAGGCCTTATAGCCGAGCTCCTCGAGGCGATCGATGAAGCGGCCCGGATCGAGCGTGCCCGCCTTCCATTCCAGTGCAACGCGCCGGTCGGTGAGGTTCACGCGCGCCAGCGTGACGTCGGGAATCGCGGATAGCCCGCGCTCGATCTTGGCCATGCAGCCGGCACAGTGGACACCCTCGACCGCGAGATCGATGTGCTGGACGCCCTCGCCCGCAGTCCGGACGTAATGCGAAAAGTCCCGCGAGACGTGCATGGCAAAATCCTTCAGTTCAGGATCACGCGGTTGCGCGACATGAACACGCGCGTTCCCCGCGCCTCGCCCTCGATCACCAGATCCCACTGGCCCGGCGCGACCGATGCGGCATTGCCGCGATAGAGGCCGATGCCGGCCTCCGAGAGCTCGATGGCGAGATCGGCGCGCTTGTCGGTCGGCCGCTCCAGGCGGCCGCCGAATTTCAGTCCGGCGATCGGCTGTCCGCTCGCGTCGCGCGCCTCGACCTGAAGCACGGCGCCGCCGTCGGCGCGGCGCTCGACATGGGCGTTGACCTTCCATTTTCGCGCAGCCTGGTCCTGCGCCGCCGAAATTTCGCGGTCATAGGCGAGGCCCGCGGCATAGGGGCTGTCGACGTCCGTCCCTGGCAGCGTCGCGATCGCGAGCTTCATCATGGTCGCGTTGACGCCGATCACGACGCCGAAGAAGGCGACCAGCATCAGAAACACCTTGGTTCCGGTCAGCGGCTTGGTTGCCATGGCGAACTCCTGATCCTAGGGCGCGACGAAATTGTCGGTGGCGCTGGCGACTTCGCCGAGCCCGATATCGGTGACGTGAAAGCGAACCGGGATCGACTTTTCCGGATTGCCCTCCACCGGCGCGGTCACGAGCACCCGCAGCTCGCTGGTGGAGTCGCGCGGAACCACGATCATCGGCCGGTCCTGCGTCACTGAATCGATCCCGATGACATGGATCGTCGCATTGACCGGACCGTTCGCGTCGATCGCGATGACCCGATCGTAGCCGCTCTTGTTGAGCAGCCGCACCGTGTAGGCATTGCGGATCGATCCGTCGCTGAGCCTGACAGCGACCGGGTTGCGGTCGTGCAGCACGTTGACGTCGAGCAGGCTGCGGGTCGCCAGCGTATAGATCATGATGCCGCCGACCGCCGCGATGATCGCGCTGTAGGCGACGGTGCGAGCCCGGACAATGCGGTAGACCGGCGCCTTGCCTTCCTGGCGGCGCTGGATGTTGACGTCGTTGTCATAGCCGATCAGCCGCTTCGGCCGGCCGATTTTCGTCATCACGTTGTCGCAGGCGTCGATGCAGAGCCCGCACTGGATGCATTCGAGCTGCGGTCCATTGCGGATGTCGATGCCGGTCGGGCACACGGCGACGCATTGATAGCAGTCGACGCAGTCGCCGACTTGCTCGCCGAGCGCGCGCAGCTCGGCTGCCTTCTTCACCGACGTACGCTTCTCGCCGCGATCGTAACGATAGGTCACGTTGAGCGCCCATTCGTCGGTGAGCGCGGCCTGGATCCGCGGCCACGGACACATATAGGTGCAGACCTGCTCGCGCATGAAGCCGGCGAGCACGTAGGTCGTTGCAGTGAGGATGCCGATCCAGATATAGGCGATCATCGGCGCCTGGAAGGTGACGAGTTCCCTAACCAGCGTCGGTGCATCGTTGAAATAGAGCACCCAGGCGCCACCGGTCCACCACCCAATCAAAAGCCAGATCGAATGCTTGAGCACGATCTCGGAGATGCGCTCCAGCTTCATCGGGTCGGACGATTTGTCCTTCTTCATCCGCTCGCGCCGGTCGCCCTCGATCAGGCGCTCGACCGCATAGAACAGGTCGGTCCAGACTGTCTGCGGACAGAGATAACCGCACCAGATGCGGCCGCCGACGGAGTTCATCAGGAATAGCGCCACCGCGGCGACGATCAGCAGGCCGGTGAAGTAGTAGACCTCCTGCGGCCACAGCTCGATGAAGAAGAAATAAAAGCGGCTGTTGGGAAGATCGATCAGCACCGCCTGGCTCGGAGCACCGAGGCCGCGGTTCCAGCGCACGAACGGCAGGAAATAATAGACGCCGAGGCAGAACGCCATCAGGCCCCATTTGATCCGGCGGAAGGTGCCGGAGATGCTCTGGGGATAGACTTTCTTCTGGGCCACATAGAGCGGCCCGTTGTCATCGTCTAATGGGAGCTCTTTTGGGTTCACGGTCCTGTTCATCGCCTGGAGCTTTTCGAGAGGTGCGATAAAACCTAGACCCGACGCCGCCGCGTCAGTTGATCCAGCGCAAGCGGGGGCTTTTTTTATTCGCCCCCGCCTGTGCCGGATTGGCTATTTTCCGCCGCCCAGCGAGTGGACGTAAACTGCCATTGCCTTGATGGTGGCGGGATCGAGCCGCCCTTCCCAAGCCGGCATCACGCCCGCGCGGCCCTGGCTGATGGTCTCGATCAGCGACGCCTCGTCCGAACCATAGAGCCAAATCTTGTCGGTCAGGTTGGGAGCGCCCATCTCCGGGTTGCCCTTGCCGCCGTCGCCATGGCAGGCGACGCAATTCTCCGTGAAGATCTTCTCGCCCTTGGCCGCGTCATAGCCCTTGCGAGTCGGAAGGCCCGACAGTGCCCGAACATAATTGGCGGCCGTGACGATCTCGTCCGGCTTCAGCACGCCGTCCTTGCCGAAGGCGAGCATCTGGCCTTCGTGCCCCTTGGCGTGACCGGAACGTGCGCCGAACTGGATGGTCTGCATGATCTGGTCGAGCGATCCGCCCCACAGCCAGTCGTCGTCGTTGAGGTTCGGATAGCCCTTGGCGCCGGCGCCGCCTGAGCCATGGCACGGCGCGCAATTGTCGCCGAACACGGTCTTGCCCTTGGCTCGCGCGAGCGCGAGCAGGGCTGGATCCTTCTCGATGTCGGCGAGTGAGGCCGCGCCCAGCGCAACCATCTTGGCCCCGCGGATCTTCTCGAGATTGGCGAGCTCGACCGCGACGTCGGCGCGTGTCGAGTAGCCGAACAGGCCGGTGGTATTGCTGGAGATCAGCGGCCAGGCCGGATACACGATCCAGTAGCCGATCGACCAGACGATGGTGAGGTAGAAGCTGATCACCCACCAGCGCGGCAGCGGCGTGTTGAGCTCCTTGATGCCGTCCCACTCATGTCCGGTCGTGGACCTGCCGGAGACGGGATCGATGTCGCTATGATGATCGGTCATGATCTCTTACTCCTCCCGCAACGGCAGGTGTGCCGCTTCGTCGAAAGCTGCCTTGTTACGGGGCCAGAATGCGTAGGCGATGATCGCGACAAAGATCGCGACGAACACCGGCGTCCAGATCGTGGTCACGAGACCGGACGCGAGATTGTCGAGGGTCAGGATGGCTTTCATCGTTGGTGCCTTCTCAGCGAAGATTGGCTTTCTCGTTGTAGATCTTGAAGTCGACCAGCGTGCCGAGCATCTGGAGATACGCGATCAGCGCGTCCATCTCGGTCGGTGTGCCGGCCTTGCCGTCGAAGTTGCGCACCACGGCCTTGGCGTAGCGCTTGGTGAAGGCGTCGGAGCCTGCATTGTCAGGATCGGCCTGGGCCTTCATGTCGGCGCCCGCATTGGCGATCTGGTCGTCGGTGTAGGGCGTGCCGACGGTCCGCAGCGTGCGCATGTGGTCGGCGATCGTGTCCGGATCGACCTCGGTCTTGCTGAGGAACGGATAGCCGGGCATCACCGACTGCGGCACGATTGCGCGCGGGTTGGTCAGATGGGTGACGTGCCAGTCGTCGGAATATTTGGCGCCGACGCGGGCAAGATCGGGACCGGTGCGCTTCGAGCCCCACTGGAACGGATGGTCGTACATGCTCTCGGCGGCCAGCGAGAAATGACCGTAGCGCTCGACCTCGTCGCGCAAGGGGCGGATCATCTGCGAATGGCAGAGATAGCAGCCCTCGCGAATGTAGACGTTGCGCCCGGCGAGCTCCAGCGGCGTATACGGCCGGATCCCGTCGACCGCCTCGATCGTGCTCTTGAGGTAGAACAGCGGGGTGATCTCGACGAGCCCCCCGATCGCGATCACCAGCAGGATGCCGACGATCAGGATGATCGAGTTCTTTTCGAAGATTTGGTGGCGTGTCCAGAACGACATGGAAAACTCCTCATTCCGCCGGCTGGAGAGCGACGGGCATCTGGACTTCCTGTTCGCCGACGCGAACCGTCATCCAGAGATTATAGGCCATGATCAACGCGCCGATCAGGAACAGCCCGCCGCCGGCAGCGCGGATGATGTAGAAGGGATGCATCGCCTCGACAGTCTCGATGAAGGAATATTCGAGAAAGCCGAGCGAGGTGTAAGCGCGCCACATCAGACCCTGGAGGATGCCGGACACCCACATCGCCGAGATGTAGAGGACGATGCCAAGCGTCGCGATCCAGAAGTGCCAGTTGACGAGCTTGAGGCTGTAGAGGCCCTTGCGATTCCAGATCCAGGGCACGAGGCAGTAGAGCGCGCCAAAGGAGACGAAGCCGACCCAGCCGAGCGCGCCGGAGTGCACGTGGCCGATGGTCCAGTCGGTGTAGTGGCTGAGCGAGTTGACCACCTTGATCGACATCATCGGGCCTTCGAAGGTCGACATGCCGTAGAAGGCGACGGAGACCACGAGCATGCGCAGCACGGGATCGGTGCGCAGCTTGTCCCAGGCCCCCGACAGCGTCATCAGGCCGTTGATCATGCCGCCCCAGGACGGCATCCACAGCATGATCGAGAAGGTCATGCCGAGCGTCTGGGTCCAGTCCGGCAGCGCCGTGTAGTGCAGATGGTGCGGGCCGGCCCAGATGTAGAGGAAGATCAGCGCCCAGAAGTGGATGATCGAGAGACGGTAGGAGTAGATCGGCCGCTCGGCCCGCTTCGGGATGAAGTAGTACATGATGGCGAGGAAGCCGGCGGTCAGGAAGAAGCCGACCGCGTTGTGGCCGTACCACCACTGGAACATGGCGTCCTGGATGCCGCCCCAGGCGATGTAGGATTTCGAGCCGAACACCGAGACCGGCAGCGCCGGGTTGTTGCCGAGATGCAAGACCGCAATCGTCACGATGAAGGCGAGATAGAACCAGTTCGCGACGAAGATGTGCGGCTCCTTGCGCTTGATGATCGTGGCAAGGAAGACAAGCAGATAGGTGACCCAGACGATGGTCAGCCACAGATCGGCGTACCATTCCGGCTCGGCATATTCCTTCGATTGGGTGACGCCGAGCAGATAGCCCGTGCCGGCGATCAGGATGAAGAAGTTGTAGCCTACGACGACGAACCAGGGCGCGAGATCGCCTGCAAGGCGAACGCGGCAGCTCTTCTGGACGACGTAGAAGGAGGTCGCGATCAGGACGTTGCCGCCGAAGGCGAAGATCACCGCGGACGTGTGCAGCGGACGCAGGCGCCCGAAGCTGGTCCAGGGCAGATCGAAGTTCAGCGCCGGCCACGCCAGTTGCGAGGCGATGATGAGGCCGACGAGAAAGCCGGCAATGCCCCAGAACATCGCCATGACGGAGGAGAACTTGATCGGCCCCATGTTGTAATTGGGGCGCCCATTGATCTCCGCAGGCGGCAGCGCCGCCGGCCGGTCGAGGTAGCGGTTGATGATGCAGAAGACCGCGGCGAGGCTCGCTGCCGCGCTCAGCGCGGCGTGGAAGGCGAAGGGCGCATCGAGCGCCTTGGCCGAGGCAATCACGCAGAGGAAGGCGGTGACCGCGAACACGACAGCCAGGCCGCTTTCACCTGACGTCATGGACTTGGAGATGGAGGGCTGGCTCATGCGGATTCTCTCTGAAAGAACACAGGGCCAGAAACCACATTCATCCTTGCGGGGAATTGATTGAAATCAAGCTATGTGGATTTCTGTTAATGTGAGAGTTGCGCCACCGCCAGTTGATGTGCCCTCTCCCCTTGCGGGAGAGGGCAGCGAGGACGGCGCGGCAAACTCGCTCGGTGAGGGTTGGCTCCGCACGGAAAGTCGTCTTTCCATGGAGAGAACCCCTCATCCGGCCATAGCCGAAGCTTCGCTTCGGCGTTCTCAAGAACGGACGCCGAAGGCCGCCTATGCCACCTTCTCCCACAAGGGGAGAAGGGGAAACGTCACTCGCGTGCCGCCGCCTTGAGCGCCGCGATAACGTCCTCGCGGGCGATGATTCCGACCAGCTTCTGCGCTCCGTCGAGCACGATGATGCTCCTGATGCGGTGCTCGACCATGATCTGGAGCACGCGCGTCAGCCGCGTGTCGGGGCTGACATAGATAAAGTCGGGCGTCATGACGTCGCCGATTTTGCGGCTCATCAGGTCGTGGTAGCGCGGCAACATCTGGCTCGGCGTGAAGGCGAAGCACTTCAGGATGTCGAACTTGGTGACGATGCCGACGACCTGCCCGTCGTCCTCTACGGGATAGGAATTGAAATCGTCGCGTTCGAACATCTCGCTGAGCGCGAGCAGGTCGAGGTCGCGCCTCACCGTCCTGACGTCGTGCGTCATGTAGCCGTCGACGGTCTGCTCAAGGAATCTGTACACGGCGCGTCCTCTTTGATTCGTCTTGCACCGCTCCCGCGTCAGTGCGACAGCAGCACACAGCGGGCAGATTGAGTAACCAGATACTCGGTGACGCCGCCGAGGATCAGCTCGCGGAAGCGCGAATGACCGTAGGCACCGGCGACGATCAGGCTGGCGCCGACATCGCCGGCAATCTTCTCCAGTTGCCCGGCGACAGTTTCGTTGCGGGCCGCTTCGGAAACGCGCGCGATCGCGGTCACGCCATGGCGGGCAAGACACGCCGTCACGTCAGTCACGCCAGCGACCGCGGCGGGACGATCGTCGTCGCCTTCGGGAATTGCAAGGACGGTGACATCCCTGGCCTTGCGCAGGATCGGCAGCGCATCGGCCAGCGCCCGCCGGGCTTCCGGCGTATCCTTCCACGCCACTAGGACGCTGCGCAGGTCGAGCCAGTTGACGCCGTCAGGCACGACCAGGATCGGCCGGCCGGCTTGCATCACCAGATCCTTTGGGCTCGCGAGCGCGAAGGCGTCGGAGAAGGCCGGGCTCTGCCCGCCGGTAACGATGATGTCGGCGCAACGCGCCTGGGTGAACGTAAAGCGCGCCGGGAAATCCATGGCGCTGCGCCATTCCACATGTCCGCCGCGATTCCTGATCGCGGCGCGGAATTGCGCCTCGAGCTCGCCCAGGCGTCGCTTGACCGAGGCTTCTCCCTCATCGATCAGTCCCTGCGCTGCGGCGCCATCGCTGAAGTAGAGCGGCGGCGCGAACTGCGCCGCAGCAACGCCGATGATCGACGCCTCAAATCGTTCGGCAAGCTCGCCCGCGACCTGAAGCCGCGCCTCGTTGGGCTGATCGAGCGCCAGGCTGACCATCACGGTCGCGTATGTCATCGGAGTCTCCGGGGCAATGAGCTTTGATCCGATCGTAAGCCGGCCGCCGGCTGGCAGGATGAGATAGATCAAAACCTTGGATCACCGCGCGCGCCCGAAATCTGCCAATGGTATAAGACATCGGAACTTGCCTCTGGCCCCTCCTTGGGTACATTGCCGACGGCAACGCTGTGCGGTTCCCCGCATCAGAATGGGAGTGATCGTGTGGCGCCGACCCGTGTGATTCATCCGCAAGATGACGGCCGGGGCGAACATTTCCGCGTTCGAATCGAGGGATTTGGCGTCGGGACCTGGGATCTCGATCTCAAGACACTGGAATTGGAGTGGTCGGAGACGGCCAGAATCCTGTTCGGAATCGAATCCGGCCAATCGGTGAGTTACGCGCTGTTCCTGTCCCGGCTGGAGCCGAACGACCGCGAGCGGATCGAGAGTGCGATCCGGCGCGTCTCCGAACGGGGCGGCAGCTTCGACGTGTCGTTCAGGGTCACGGGGGCGTCGGGCAGAGCGCAGTGGATCCGCGCCCGCGCGGGGCTAATTCGGGACGACGCCGGCGCCGCCCGGCATCTCAGCGGCATCTTTCTTGACGTCGATGAGGAAAAGCAGGTCGAGGAGACCCTGCGCACCCGCGAGAGTCACCTCCGCTCGATCCTCCAGACGATTCCCGACGCCATGATCGTCATCGACGGCCACGGCATCATCCAGTTCTTCAGCACGGCGGCCGAGCGCCTGTTTGGCTGGGTCGAGTCGGAGGCGATCGGCCAGAACGTCCGCATCCTGATGCCGGAGCCCGACAGCTCACGTCACGACGGCTACATCGCGCGCTATCGCACCACCGGCGACCCGCACATCATCGGCATCGGCCGGATCGTGACCGGCAAGCGCCGCGACGGCACGACCTTTCCGATGCACCTGTCGATCGGCGAGATGCAGTCGGGCGGCGAGCCCTATTTTACCGGTTTCGTCCGCGATCTTACCGAGCATCAGAAAACCCAGGCGCGGCTCCAGGAACTGCAGTCCGAACTTGTCCACGTCTCGCGGCTGAGCGCGATGGGCGAAATGGCGTCCGCGCTCGCTCACGAGCTCAACCAGCCGCTGGCAGCGATCAGCAACTACATGAAGGGGTCGCGGCGGCTGCTCGCCGGAAGCCAGGATCCGAATACGCCGAAGATCGAGAGCGCGCTGGACCGGGCCGCCGAGCAGGCGCTGCGCGCCGGCCAGATCATCCGCCGCTTGCGCGACTTCGTCTCCCGCGGCGAATCGGAGAAAAGGATCGAGAGCCTGTCCAAGCTGATCGAGGAGGCCGGCGCCCTCGGGCTGGCAGGCGCGCGCGAGCAGGACGTGCAGCTTCGCTTCAGCCTCAATCCCAATGCCGATCTCGTGCTCGCCGACCGGGTGCAAATCCAGCAGGTGCTGGTCAACCTCTTCCGCAACGCGCTGGAAGCGATGGCGCAGTCGCCTCGGCGCGAGCTCGTCGTCACCAACACCCGCGTCGCCGACGACATGATCGAGATCGAGGTCTCCGATTCCGGCTCCGGCTTCCAGGACGACGTCATGCCGAACCTGTTTCAGACTTTTTTCACCACCAAGGACACCGGCATGGGCGTGGGACTCTCCATCAGCCGCTCGATCATCGAGGCTCACGGCGGCCGGATGTGGGCCGAGAGCAACGCATCGGGTGGAGCGACATTCCGCTTCACGTTGCCGGCAGCCGACGAGAACTGATCCATGACGACCAAGGGAATCATCTACGTCATTGACGACGACGAGGCGATGCGGGATTCGCTGAATTTCCTGCTGGATTCGGCTGGCTTCGGCGTCACACTGTTCGACAACGCGCAGGGTTTTCTCGACGCCCTGCCCGGCCTCGCCTTCGGTTGCGTCGTCTCCGACGTGCGCATGCCCGGCATCGACGGGATCGAGCTTCTCAAGCGCCTCAAGGCGCAGCGCAGCCGGTTTCCAATCCTGATCATGACCGGCCATGGCGACGTGCCGCTCGCGGTCGAGGCGATGAAGCTCGGTGCCATGGATTTCCTGGAAAAGCCGTTCGAAGATGACCGCCTCGTCGCCATGATCGAATCAGCGATCCGCGAGGGCGAGCCGGCGGCCAAGAACGACGCCATCGCCCAGGATGTCGCCGCTCGCGTCGCTTCCCTGAGCCCCAGGGAACGCCAGGTCATGGAGGGGCTGATCGCGGGCCTCTCCAACAAGCTGATCGCCCGCGAGTACGACATCAGCCCACGCACCATCGAGGTCTACCGGGCCAATGTGATGACCAAGATGCAGGCCAACAGCCTGTCGGAACTGGTGCGGCTGGCAATGCGGGCCGGAATGCTCAACGATTGAAGTCACCAGGATTGAGGCAAGTCAAAACCGTCCGGCCGCCCTGTGCTACCAGATCGGAATGATTGCGATCAGCTCCCATCCTGAGCGGCTCCCGATGTCGTCACCCGCGAAATTAACCGTCTATGTGGTGGACGACGACGACGCCGTGCTGGGTTCCCTGCGCTTCCTGTTGGAAACCGACGGTTTTGCCGTGCGGACCTTCAGGAACGCCACGGCGCTGCTCAATGCGGCGAGCCCGTCCGGTGCAGACTGTTACCTGATCGACTACAAGATGCCCGACATCAACGGCATCGAGCTGGCCGGGCGACTGCGCCAGTCCGAGGGCGACACCCCGGTGATCCTGATCACCGGCTATCCCGACTCGAATATCTCGGCCCGGGCGGCGGCCGCAGGCGTGAATGAAGTGATTCTGAAGCCGCTTCTGGACGAAAACCTGGTCAAACGCATTCGCCACGCCATCCAGAACCGGGTCCACGCTGACCTACGGGATTCTACGTAAGGCACCCCCCTTAAGATATCTCGCGAAATTTTCGAGGCACCCGATACCGCGTACCAAGGCGTCATCACAACGGAGATGGCGCAGATGCTGACCCAGACGATCAACACCCAGGCGATCAAGACCCAGATCAACGGCAGCAAGATCGCCCCGGGCCATCCCGTCTCCGACCAGTTCGGTGCGATCGCTGGCCATGTCGGCCTCGTTGCCACCGAGTTCTCCTACCGCAAGGAAGAGGAGATCTATGGCGAGGACGAGCCGGCCGAGTACGTCTATCAGGTCGTCACCGGCGCCGTGCGCAGCTACAAGCTTCTCTCCGACGGCCGTCGCCAGATCGGCTCCTTCCACCTTCCCGGCGACGTGTTCGGCCTCGAATCCGGCACCACCCATCGCCTCGCTGCTGAAGCCATCATCGACACCACGGTGCGCCTCGTGAAGCGCGCGAGCCTCGAGAAGGCCGCAGCCACCGACGTCCAGGTCGCCCGCAAGCTCTGGGCCATGACCGCTGGTGAGCTTCGCCATGCCGAAGACCACATGCTGCTGCTGGGCCGCAAGACCGCGATGGAGCGCGTCGCAACCTTCCTGCTCGAAATGGACCGCCGCCTCGCAGTTGCCGGCATGATGGCGCTGCCGATGTGCCGCCGTGACATCGGCGACTATCTCGGTCTCACGCTCGAGACCGTCTCGCGCGCGCTGTCGCAGCTTCACGCCCAGGGCATTCTCGGCTTCTCCGGCGCCCGGCAGATCGTGTTGCGCAACCGGGCACGCCTGCACAATCTGGACGCCTGATCTCCCCTCTCCCACCCCCTCATGGCCGGCTGATTGATTCAGCCGGCCATTTCTTTTGCTGCGATCATGCCCTTGCGCCGCGTCTCCGGCATCACAAGCAGAATGAGCAGAAGTCCCGTCGCCGCGACGCCGGACAGTCCGGTGAACGCCATGGCATTGCCGAATTTATCGCTGACATAGCCGCCGAGCGCGGTGCTCAGCGACGCGCCGATGCCCATGGCCGTGCCGACGATGCCCTGCGCAAGGTTGAAATGGCCGCTGCCGAAGGCGACGTCGGCCACGATCAGCGGGATCATCACCGCGAACACCGCCGCGGTGAGGCCGTCGAACACCTGCACGAGCACCAGCAGATACGGATCGCGCACGGTCGCGAACAGTAGACCGCGAATCGTCAGCGCCGCGAATCCGATCAGCAGTAGCGGCCTGCGACCCCATGCTTGCGCCTTGCGCCCGACGCTCGGCGACAGCAGTGCCACGATCGCCTGCGGCACGACGATGCAAAAAGCGACGAGCACCGTCGCCCACTCGCTCGATCGCGCCGTCACCGCGCTTGCCATCAGCGGCATCATCGACGCGTTCGCGAGCTGTAACAAGAGCACGCTGACCGCGAAGACAACGAGCGGCCGCTGCCGGATCAGATGCCAGATATTGGTGTCGCCGCGATCCTCCGCCTCGCGCGGCATCTCGCCGTGACAGCGCGCGATGTCGACCTCGTGCTCGCGGATGCGAGAGAGCGCGATCAAAGTGGGGATTGCGAGCAGGAAGGTCACCAGGAATACCGAGCGGCTCGACAGCAGATAGCCGGCCGTTCCCATCACCGCGGCCGCAACGCCGTTACCAAGCGAAGCAAATCGCGCATTGCGGCCGAGACGCTCGCCGATCGCGAGCGGGCCGACCAAACCGAGGCTGATCGCCGCGATCGCCGGTCCGAGCACGCAGCTCGCTGCCGCATGCAAGGTGGCCGCAGCCACCACCACGGGGAAGATCGGCATCGCCGCATAGGCGAGCGCGCAGCAGCCGATGGTGGCGATCGCGAGGCCGGCGACCAGCCGCTCGGATTTCGCGGCATCGATGATGGCGCCGCCTGGCATCTGGCCGATCAGGGCAACGATGCCCCCGATCGACAGCACGAGGCCGATCTCGACCTGGGTCCATTTCTGAGTCGTCAGATAGACCGCGATGAACGGCCCGAATCCGGTCTGCACGTCGGCGAGGAAGAAGATGAACCAGTCGAGGCCGCGCAGGCTCTGGCGCGACGGCGCCGGAATGCCGGCCGGCGACGGCGCCGAGACGTTATCCTGCTCAACGCGGCCCTCGCGATCCGCATGATTCGGCTTCCTCGACAACAGCACCGGCGGCCACCCCTCCCCGCGCCTCACTGAACAGCTTGCAGCGGCTGCAGGCTGCCGGACGCGCCGAGCACCACCATCGGCGTGTCCTCCTTGTATTCTGGCGCGGCTGCGACCTGTGCCTTGGTCAATTCCAGCGTGATGCTGTCCTTCTTGTTGACGATCTTGCCGAACCGCATCGCGTTCCAGTCCACCACGATCTTGCGGCTGCCGACGCCGAGGAAGCCGCCGAAATCGATCACGGCAGCGCGCACGTGCCCGCTCCGATCGACGATGACGTCGACGATGCGGCCCATGTCCTCGTTCGCCGCGCTGAGCACGTCACGGCCAAGCACACCGTGCGCATCGCTCGCGCCGATGATCGTGACCGACGGCGGTGGCGCGGCATTCTTTGGCGTGACGGGGACCGATGACGCCGGCGGTTGCGCCGTCGGCGGTGCATTCGCTTCAGTCGCGGGTGCGGGCGACTCCTCCGCGGCACGTGACACGGCGAGCGTCATTCCGCCGACGATCACGACGCCCAAGGCCAACCATCCGGCGGTACGCATGCACCCTCCTTCCGGCGCGCCGCTAGCGCGCCAGCACGATCGAGACCTGAATCTGGCCACGCGTGCGCAACACCTCCAGCGCCACGTCGTCGCCATGGCGGCTGACGCGCAGGTCCACGCTGGACTCGCCAAGACGCAGATCGCGCAAGATCACCTCATGCAGAAACGCCGGCAGATGCGGATTGCGCAGCCGGATCTCGCCGCGGTCCACGTCGAACTCGATGCCCAGCGCCGCCTCCAATAGCGTGAACGCCGTTGCGCTGGCCCAGGCCTGCGGCGCGCAGGCGACCGGATAGAGCGTCGGGCCGCGCCGCTTTTCGCGCCGGAAGCCGCAGAACAATTCGGGCAACCGGCGCAGGTCCATGTAGGTCGCGGCGTCGAACAGTCCCTTGAAGACATGCGCGACCGAATGCTTGAGCCCGTAGCGCGCGAGCCCGAGCGCGATCAGCGCATTGTCGTGCGGCCAGATCGACCCATCATGATAGGACATCGGGTTGTAACGCACCTCGCCGACAGCGACGGTGCGGATGCCCCAGCCCGAGAAGAAATGCGGCCGCATCAAATCGGCGGCGACGAGGCGCGCGCGGTCCTCGCGGATCATGCCGCTGAACAGGACCTGGCCGGCGTTGGAGGTCCGCACCTTGCAGGGCCGCTTCTTGCCGTCGAGTGCAAGCGCATAGGTGCCGAGCTCCTCGCACCAGAACGCGGCCTCGAAACGCTCGGCCAGCGTCTTGGCCTCGGCCTCGAGCTTCCTGGCAAGATCGGGTTTGCCGAGCCGGAGCGCGCAGCGCGCGGCGAGCCGCTTGGCGGCAAAGACGTAACCTTGCACCTCGGCCAGCGCGAGATTGCCTTCCGCAAGCTGGCCATCGGCATGGAAGATCGCGTCGTAGGAATCCTTCCAGCCCTGGTTGGCGAGGCCCTTTTCCGTAGCGCGCTGATATTCGACGAAGCCGTCCTTGTCGGGGTCACCGGGGCCGTCGATCCAGGCCAACCCCGCCTCGATGGCCGGCCACAGGTCGGTCAACGTCGTCTCGTCGCCGGTGCGCTCGAAATAGCTTCCCGCCAGCAGGACGAACAAGGCCGTGGAATCGACGCTGCCGTAATATTGCGCGAACGGTACCTCGCGCAGCGCCGCCATCTCGCCGCCGCGCATCTCGTGCAGGATCTTGCCCGGCGCGGCATCGGCGAGCGGATCGACCGCCTTGGCCTGGAAATGGGCGAGCCGCCGCAGCACACCCTTGGCGATTCGCGGATCGACCCACAGCATCTGCAGCGCCGTGATCAGCCCGTCGCGGCCGAATGTCGTCGAGTACCAGGGAATCCCCGCATAGGGATAGCGGCCCTGCGGCGTCTCCGTCATCAACATGTTGAGGTCGGCCATGGCCTGGCACAGCACCTCATTGAAGATGTTGTTGGAGGTCTCGATGCTGGTGGCGCCCATCGTCGATTGCCGCATCTCGCGGCGATGGGCGAGCAAACTCTGGAAAAAGCGCGCCGGCTTCTCCGCGATCGGCCGATTGCAGGACACGGCCACGAACAGGGATTTCGACTCGTGAGGGTCGAGTTCGAGCTGCCAGGTCGCGGCATTCACCGACAGCTTCGTCGGGCGCGGGTCGAAATGCAGGCCCGTGGTGCGCTCGGCGTCATCGAGACCGCGGTAGTCGAACAGCACGTCGGTTGGTCCCAACAGCCGGCTCGAGCCGATGCCGCGGCGCGGGCGCCGCTCGCCGCGGACTTCGAACAGATCGGCGAAATCGTTGTCGAACAGCAGCGTCAGCGCGAAGCCGGCCGGGCGGTCGCCGTGGTTCTGCACGCCGATGCGCTGATAAGCGGTGCCGCGCCACAGGAAGATCGTGCGCACGATGTGCAGCAGATCCTTTTGCAGCACGAGGCTGCCCTGCCGGTAGATGTCCGGATTGGTGAGATCGACGGTCAGGGCTGAATTGTCGTCGCGCAGGTTCGAGCCCAGCAGCAACGGCTGGAGATCGTCGAGCACGAGCTCGAGCCTCGCGAGGTAGCGCGTGTCGTGATGAAACAGCCCATCGGGCCCGCCGGCCGAAGCGCCGATGTCGCCATGGCTGTCGAGCACGATAAAGGTGTCGTCGTGCTTGAGCGAACGCCGCGGCCGCGCCGACGGTCCTGTCATCGGAATATAGAAAGGCTGCTCCGCGACCTGGTCCACGGTCCGCGTCACGGAGACGAATTGGGTAACGGCTTCAGCCGACATCAGCAGCTCCCCTGCGCTTGTTTCGACACGCAACCGACTCGAACGCGACTGTTGGTTTACGCTGCGGCCTGGGCGAGCCGGCTCATTTCCTGCGTGACCAGCTCACGATAGGGCCCGTGGCCCTGCATCAGACGCTCAGGCGACCCGTCCTCGATGATCTTACCACCCCTCAACACGACCACGCGATCGAAATTGCGCAGGGTAGCGAGGCGATGCGCGATCGCGATGACCGTGCGGCCGCGCATCAGCCGCGACAACGCCTCGCGGATCGCCTCCTCGGATTCGCTGTCGAGCGCGGCGGTCGCCTCGTCCAGCAGCAGGATCGGCGCGTCCTTCAGGAAGGCGCGCGCAATCGCGATGCGCTGGCGCTGGCCGCCGGACATCTTGACGCCGCGGTCGCCGACCATGGTGTCGAGACCACCAGGCAGGCTTTCGACGAAATCGCAGCGCGCCGCAATTGCGGCACGCAGCACCTCGTCGTCGGTCGCGTTCGGGCGACCATAGCGGATGTTCTCGCGAATTGAGCGGTGGAACAAAGAAATGTCCTGCGGCACGACCGAGATCGCTTCGCGCAGGCTCTGCTGCGTCACCTTGGAAATGTCCTGGCCGTCGATGGTGATGCTGCCCTCGTCGGTATCGTAGAAGCGCTGCAGCAGCGTGAACAACGTCGACTTGCCGCCGCCGGACTGGCCCACCAGGCCGACGCGCTGGCCGGGTTGCAGGCGCAGGCTGAAGCGCTCGAAGATCTTCTCAGCCCCGGGATAGCCGAAGGTGACATTGTTGAACGCGATCGCGGCGCCGCTCTTCACCAGCGGCTCGGCCTCGGGGTGGTCGCGCAATTCATGCGGCACAAGCAGCGTGGCAATCGCCTCTGTCAGACGGGCAACGTGCTGGGTGACGTCGACCAGCGCCACCGCGAGATCGCGCGTCGCGTTCAGAATGGAGAGACCGAGGGTGCAGACCAGCACCACGTCGCCGGTGGTCGCCCGGCCGTCCTGCCAGAGCATGATCGCCCAAGCCATCAGGGCGATCGTGAGCACGACAGTGACGCCGGCATGGATAAGCCGCAGCTTCTCCAGATAGCGCAGGCTGCGGCCGCGTGCGGCGAGCTCCCGGTTCACAGTCGCGTCGAACCGCTCATGCTCGTGCCCGATGCCGCAGAAGGCGCGCACCAGCGGCATGTTGCTGATGACGTCGATCATCTCGCCGTCGACGACGGCGGCCTTGTCGGCGAAGTCGTCATGCAGCGGTTTTCCTGCGGCGGCGAGGCGGAACATCGCAAGCACCATGCCGCCGGCGATCACGATCAGGCCGAGCGCCATGTAGGGACTGACGGTTCCAATCAGCGCGATGGCCGCAACCGTTGCGATGCACGGCGGCAGCACATTCCAGACGAACATGTTCTCGACCGTGAACACCGCATTCGAGGTCGCCGTGATGCGGCTGGTCAGCATGCCGGGCATGCGGTCGGAGAAGTAGCTCGGCGCGTGGCCGGTCAGATGACGAAAGATGTCACGGCGCAGATCACCCGTGACACGCACGAAGGTGAAGCTGGCCGTCCAGCTCGCGATCCGCCAAAGGAAATTGTCGGCGGCGATCAGCGTCATGAGGAAAATGAATGCCAGCCATACGCTCCCACCATGCGCAGCGCCGGCCGACAGACTGTCGACGAGGGATTTGACGCCATACTGCGTGCCTACGGAGCAGGCAACGGCCGCGACGACTGCGGTCAGGATCACGAGATGCGACGCGAGCCGACGCCGAAGATAGCGCAAAACAAAGGCAAACGGCCGATGCGCATACCCAGAAAGATGATCCATGTGATTATCGACCCCGTCGTGATGTTTTCAATTTTTCTGTTAGTCGACTGAACATCGACCACTTCGCCTCGGTTCCCGGGCACACTGATCACGACATGCGGATGCGGGCGTTCTGCGATGATGTGATGGCAGCATCGCGACGAGCATCCGACGTGTCGAATAAGTAACGTTCGGAAGGAGGAACTTCGCAAGTGCGGGAACGTTCCCTTGATTGGCATGCCGGTGCTGAACAGGCGGGGGCTTTCTACAATCATGATCGCACAGAGGAGATGGTGAGATGCGCATCGCGCAGGTTGCTCCGTTGACGGAGGCAGTTCCACCCAAGCTTTATGGCGGCACCGAGCGGGTGGTGCACTGGTTGACGGAAGAGCTGGTGGCTCTTGGCCACGACGTGACGCTGTTCGCCAGCGGCGATTCGCAAACCTCGGCGAAGCTGGACGCGTTATGGCCGCGGGCGCTCCGCCTCGACGGTTCCGTGCGCGATCCCAATGCTCTGCACATGGTGATGCTGGAGCGGGTGCGGCAGAAATGTGACGACGAGGAGTTTGACTTCCTCCATTTCCATCTCGATTATTATCCGTGGTCGCTGTTCTACCGGCAGCCGACGCCGTTCCTGACCACGCTGCACGGCCGGCTCGATCTGCCGGAGCATCAACCGGTTTTCAATACCTTCTCGAAGGTCCCCGTCGTCTCGATTTCGAACGCGCAACGCCGGCCGGTGCCGCAGGCGAACTGGGTGAGGACGATCCACCACGGCCTGCCCGAGAATCTCCTGACGCCGAAGCAGGCGAAGCAGGAATACCTCGCCGTGCTCGGCCGTATCGCGCCGGAAAAGGGCGTCGATCGCGCCATCAAGATCGCGACGCATTGCGGCATTCCGCTCAAGATCGCAGCCAAGGTCGATCGTGCCGACCAGGATTACTATGACGAGCTGATCCGGCCGATGATCGAGAACAATCCGCTGGTGGAATTCATCGGCGAGATCAGCGATCACGAGAAGTCGGACTTCTTGAGCGGCGCGCTGGGCCTTTTGCTGCCGATCGACTGGCCGGAGCCGTTTGGCCTGGTGATGATCGAAGCGATGGCCTGCGGAACGCCGGTCATCGCCTTCAACCGCGGCTCGGTGCCGGAGATCATCGACGAGGGCCTCACCGGCTTCGTCGTCGAGGACGTCCTCAGCGCCGCCGGCGTCGTCGGCCGCCTGCAGCAACTCGACCGCTCCGTTATCCGCAAGCAGTTCGAGACGCGCTTCACGGCGCGGCGCATGGCGCTGGATTATCTCGCGGCCTATCGCAGCCTTGGCGAGGAACAGGCGCCGCGGATCAAGCTGGTGAGCAGCGCGGAGTAGCAGGAGCACGCGCCCATCCCATCGCGACCGTCATGGCCGGGGCATGTCCCGGCCATCGACATTTGTGGGGGCGCGCTCCTCTCTATCAACCGTCATTGCGAGCGCAGCGAAGCAATCCAGACCGTCCCCGCGGAGAGATTCTGGATTGCTCGCTGCGCTCGCGATGACGGAAGAAGGCTTAGCGCTATCTCACCACCGCCCGCTTCGGCTCGACGATCTCGAACATGCGCGGGAATTCGTCCATCAGGCCCATCAGCTCGGCGAGGCGCATCGGGTTGCCGGCGAACTTGACCTTGCCGCCGGCCACGGCCTCCGGGAAGCTGGTCAGTTTCGCGATCACCTCGTCGAGCGTCGACCGCGCCAGCGTGAAGCTGGCATCGGCGCTTTCCGCCTGCATGCCCTCTGTGTAAGTCAGCGCGCAGTTCTCCAGATTGAGCACAAAGGTCTCGCCGGTGTCGGAAAAGCTCCAGTTCAGCACGATGTGCTTTCCTTCCGCCTTCGGTCCGTTGAGGCGGATGCCGAGCACGTCCCAGAGCTGTGAGGTGCGCAGCGCCGCCAGCGTCTCGCGCGGCATCGGCGGCCGCGCCGGCACTTTCGGCATGCCCTGGCGCAATTCCTGCGCGCCGAACAGATAGGCATTGCGCCAGGTCGCGCTTTCAGCCGCGTAGCCGAGCTGCTCCAGCGTATCCGCGAGCAACGCACGCGCAGCCTGATTGTCCGGCTCGGCAAAGACGAGATGGCCGAGCGCCTGCGCCACGAAGCGGAATTCGCCCTTGTCGAAATCGGCACGCGCCCGCGCGAGGATGGCGTCGGCGCCGCCCATGTACTCCACATATTTCTTGCCCGACTCAACCGGCGGCAGCGGATCGAGATTGACCGGATTGGCGTCGTACCAGCCCAGGTACTTTTGATAGATCGCCTTCACATTGTGCCGGATGTGGCCGTAATAGCCGCGGCCGTGCCAGGCGCCCTCCAGGCTCTCGGGCAGCTGGATCGTCTCGGCGATCTCGGCCGCGGTGAGACCGTGGTTCATCAGGCGGATGGTTTGGTCATGCGCGAACTTATAGAGGTCGCGCTGCTGCCGGATCATCGTGCCGATGCGTTCGCGTCCCCACACCGGCCAGTGATGCTGGCCGCACATCGCCTCCGCCTTGCCATCCCAGAGCTGCAAGGCCTCGCCCAGATATTTCGACCAGGCCAGCGCGTCGCGCACGTCGGCGCCGCGGAACGGCAGCAGATTATGGAAATTGTGGGTGCAGTTCTCGGCGAGGTTCAACAGCTTGTAGCGCGGGATGAAGAAATGCATTTCCGCCGGCGCTTCGCTGTTCGGCGCCATCTGGAATTCGAATTCGACGCCGTCGATCACGCGCCGGTCGCCGGTCGCCATGATCAAATCGGTCGGCCGCAGCAGCGCCACCGAACCTGCCGCCATCGACTTGCCGAGACCGCAATCGACCTGCCCGCGCGCGCCCTTGGCGAGGAGCGGCCCGAACTGGTACTGCGCCCGGCGTAACATCGCAGGTCCCGCGATGATGTTCTCGGAGACGGCATGCTCCATGAACAAGTTCGGCGCGATGACCGGCACGCGGCCGGTCGCGCGTGCATCCTCCTCCAGCACGCCGCGCGCGCCGCCCCAATGGTCGGTGTGGGTATGGGTGAAGATCACGGCCGCGACCGGTCGCTGGCCGCGATGCTTGTAGTAGAGTTCGAGCGCGGCGCGCGCGCCCTCGATCGAGGTCAGGGTGTCGACGACGATGACGCCGCTGTCGCCTTCGATCAGCGTCATGTTGGCGATGTCGAGCCCGCGCACCTGGTAGATTCCGGGCACGACCTCGAACAGGCCGTGCTGCATGTTGAGCCGCGACTGCCGCCACAGGCTCGGATTGACCGTGGCCGGCGCCTGCTCGGCGGCGAGAAAGCCGTAAGGCTCGAGGCTCCAGACCGTCCGCCCTTGCGGATTGGTGATCTCCGCATTTTCGATGGTACCGAGGAAGCCGCGCGCGGAATCGTCGAAATCCCGCGTGTCGGAGAACGGCAACGCATTCAGCATCGCCGTTTGCTGCGCGATAACGGACGGTGTTGCGCCCTTCGGCTCGTTGCTGGACGTGTCCGTCATCTTGATCTCCTCCCCGCCTGCGTGCGGCATCTAACCGCATCTCGCGGTCGATTGCCATGGTGGGGACGGAGTGATGCGTTTCCCCGCGCCCACAGGTGGAGAGGATGCAGCGTGTTCGCGGGCTACATGCCCAGCAATCTTGGCAGCCACAGCGACAGACCCGGCCAGTAGGTCACGAGCACCAGGAATCCCAGCATCGTCAGCAGCCACGGCCACACCGCGACCGTGAGCTCGGTGATACCCATCTTGGCGATGCCCGAGGCGACGTAGAGATTGAGGCCGACCGGCGGATGGCACAGCCCGACCTCCATGTTCACCGTCATCAGGATGCCGAAATGGATCGGATCGATGCCGAGCTTGATCGCAACCGGAAACAGGATCGGCGCCATGATCAGGATGATCGAGGACGGCTCCATCACGTTGCCGGCCAACAGCAGCAGGAGATTGACGACGAGGAGGAAGCCGATCCAGCCGAGGCCCTGGTCGATCATCCACTGCGCGAGCGCCTGCGGCACGTTCTCGTAAGTCATCAGGAACGAAAACAGGACGGCGTTGGTGATGATGTAGAGCAGCATCGCCGAAAGATTTGCCGACGACAGCAGCACCCGCGGCACGTCTCGCAGCTTCAGATCCTTGTAGATGAACACGGCGACGATGAAGGCGTACACCGCGCTGACGGCGGCAGCTTCGGTCGGCGTGAACAGGCCGCTGTAGATGCCGCCGATCACGATCACGATCAGCAGGATACCCCAGATCGACTTGCGGAACGCATCGAAGCGCTCGTAGAGGGTTGCTTTCGGCATCCTCGGATAGTCGTTACGCCAGGCCCGATAGAACGTCGTGGCGCCGAGCAGCATGGCGAGCACGAGCCCCGGCACGATGCCGGCGATGAACAGCTTGCCGACGGAGGTGTTGGTGGAGACGGCAAAAAGAACCATCGGAATCGACGGTGGAATGAGAATTCCCAGCGAGCCGGAGGTCGTGATCACGCCCGCCCCGAACCTCTTCGGAAATCCCTGCGCGACCATCGCGGGCAGGATCACCGATCCGATCGCAACCACGGTGGCCGGCGACGAGCCGGAAATCGCGGCGAACAGCGCACAGGCGACCACGCCCGAGAGCGCAAGGCCGCCGTACCAATGACCGACCAGCGAAGTCGCGAATGTGATCATCCGGCGCGCCACGCCGCCATGGGTCAGGAAGTTGCCGGCAAGGATGAAGAACGGGATCGCCATGATCTCGAAGCTCTCGATGCCGGTGAACAGCTTCAGCGCCACCGATTCCGTCCGCACGTCGGTCAACGTGAACATGAAGCTGAGCACGGTCAGACCGAGCGCGATCGAGATCGGCATGCCCGTGAGCATCAACGACAGCAGAAGGCCGAAGACGACGGCGACACGCAGGCCCTGCGGCAGCGTGATCACGTGCGCCGAATGGGCGAAGCACACGGCGACGATCAGGACCGGCAACAACATCAGGACCCAGCCGAGCGGGCTGCGTTCGTCGCGGACGACCTGACTGCGGGTGACCGGGGCCGGATGGACCGGGTCTATTTCGACGCCCTCGACGCCGGCCATATCGTGATGCGGCAACTCGCCGGTGCGATAGAACGACCAGGCGACCTGCAGGAAGCGGAAGCACATCAGCCCGGAGCCGAGCGGAATGGTGAGATACACCAGCCACATCGGCGCTTCCAAATCGTTGGATTGCTGGCCGGTCTGCCACATCTGGCTGACGAACGCGGCCCCGAAATAGCACACGATGGCCGTAAAAAGGGCGCCGCACATCAGGCCGAACGTGATGACGCGGCGGCGCGATCCGCCGGGAAGGACATTGACCAGGACGTCGACGCCGACATGGATGCCGGTGCGCACGCCGTAGGCCGCACCGAACTTCGCCATCCAGATGAACATGTAGATGCAGAGTTCCTGCGCCCAGGACAGGTCGAGAGCGGCAAGCCAGACGAACGCGGCTCGCGCGGGGACGGCCAGCAAGGCCAGGTTGCGCGCCTCCGCCCATTTGGCGATGTCGATCGACAGCCCGGCGCCATATCGGTGCAGCACGGCAACGAAGATGAGCGATGTCGCGGCCGCGATCATCGTCGCGATCAGCCATTCCTCGAGATGATCGAGCACACGATTCAATGCACGCAGCAACTTGGTCCCCTCAGCTTGGCTCATCATTCAAGAGCAACGGCCGGGAGTGCGATCACCCCCGACCGTTCATGGTTGTTCTCAAAACGCGCCGGCGTCAGTTCATCTTGACGTCGAGTTCCTTGGCGACGAGATCGAGCACCTCCTGCCCAACCCGCCCCTTTGCCCATTTGTAGGTCGGCTGCATCGCTTCCTGCCACGCCTTGCGATCGGCGTCAGTGAGATAATGCAGCGTGGTCTTGCCCGTCTTCTTGATCTCGGCCAGCGCGTCCTCGTTTTCCTGGTGCGCGATCTGGTTGGTGTAGTCGGTCGCCTCGTTCATCGCCTTCTCGAGCTGGGCGCGGATATCGGGCGGCAGGCCGGACCAGAATTTCGAATTGACGATGACGGCATATTGCAGGTGCGCGTGATAGGACACGGTGATGTCCTTCTGCACCTCGTAGAATTTCTGCGTCAGGTAGTTGGACGCGGTGTTCTCGCAGCCGTCGACCACGCCCGTCTGCAAAGCCTGGTAGACTTCGGAAAACGCCATGATCTGGGGGATCGAACCCATGATCCGGAGATATTGGTCGGCGACCTTCGATCCGGAGATGCGGAATTTAAGACCCTGGAAATCGGCCGGCTTCATCAGGGCACGGTTGGCGGAGAGCATGTGGAAGCCGTTGTCCCAATAAGCGAGCCCGGTGATGCCTTTGGTCTCCAGCTTATCGAACAGCCACTTGCCGATCGTGCCCTTCATCGCGTTGGAATAGGTCTGGTCGTCCTTGAACAGCCAGGGCAGGTCGAGCGCCTCGAACTCCTTGATCCCGAGCGGTGCGAACTTCGCGGTCGAAGGCGCGAGCATGTGCACCGAGCCGAGCTGCAGCGCCTCGATCTCCTCCTTGTCCTTGTACAGCGTGGAGTTCGGGTAGATTTCGACCTTGACCTTGCCGTCGGTGTATTTTTCCGCAAGTTCCTTGAACTTCAGGGCGCCCTTGCCTTTGGGCGTGTCGTTGGCGACGACGTGGCTGAATTTGATGACGATCGGGCTCTGGGCCTCGACAACGGCTGGCGTCAAAAGAATGACTGCGGCCGCGACCGCAAGAAGCAGCTTGCGCATGAACGAACCTCCCAACAACCTCTAAAACCGGGTCTTTTTGTTTTCCGATTTCAGTACTGACAGCAATCCGCCACCCGAACAACTAGACCTAAGCCCAATTTGCCGCAGCCAAGCTATCTTGCGCAACCCGGCTCCTGCTGCCGTTCCCGAAGCGAGCGCTTATGTCGCATTGCGGCAGTGCGATCAGCCGTTGCGCTGGGCAACCATGAACAGACGCCGGAACGGAAACAGCGTCTGTCCCGCGGCGTTCTTCGGATAGGCTTTCGCGACCCGCATCCCATAGGCAGCTTCGAACGCGGCCTTCTCGTCGCCCTGCAAGATGTCGAGATAGCGCGTCAGCCAGGTCCCCTTGGTCCATTCCTTCACGGGATTCTCGCCTTCCAGCACCTGCAGATATTCGGTCTCCCAGATGTCGATATTGGCCGACATCGGAGCAAGAAGACCGTGATAATAGGCCGGCGCTTCGACCGGCGGCGGCGTGACGAGATGCTCGACCTTGGAACGCCAGGGACCGTTCAGCGCGGTCTCGCCGATCAGCACATGCGAGGGCGCCAGAAAATTGCGCGGCATCTGCACAGCGAGCATTCCGCCGGGCGTCACCTTCTCCATGATCGATGGAAACAGGGCCGCATGATTGGGCAGCCAGTGCAATGCGGCATTGGAATAGACGACGTCATATTGCTTCGTCGGGCGCCAGTGGCCGAGGTCCTCGTGTGACCATTCCACATCCGGCGCCGCCTTGCGGCCGGCGGCGACCATCTCGGCCGAACCCTCGACACCGGTCACCGTCGCGTCCGGCCAACGCTCCTTGATCAGCTTGGTGACGTTGCCGGCGCCGGCGCCAAGATCGGCAATCGCACGCGGACCAGCATCCGGAATCCGCATCAAGAGGTCGACGGCGGGTCGGAGCCGGTGGCCGGAGAATTTCAGATATTGCTGCGGATCCCAGACCATCGCTCGGGGCCTTTTCTTTTTCGTGTTTCCTTCAACGCGGCTCTTGGTTACCACTGCTCGTCCCGGTCGGGCAAATCAGGCTGGCGGGGACACGGCAGGAAACGAACAGAAAAACGAACAGCGACAAGCTGAAAAGAAAACAAGAGGGCGTGTCACCATGGATCTCGGGCTCACATCGAAAACCGCCGTTGTCACCGGAGCCAGCGTCGGCATCGGCCGTGCCATCGCCAAGGGCTTGGCTGCCGAAGGCGTGCGCGTCGTCGGCGTGGCACGGCGGACCGACCTGCTCGCCGAGCTGGTGAAAGAAGTCGGCTCCGGTCTGATCACGCCCTTCGAGCAGGACGTGATGGCCAAGGACGCGGCCGAGAAGATTTCGGCCTTCGCGCTCAAAGAGCTCGGCCATGTCGACATCCTCATCAACAATGCCGGTGGCAGCCGCCCCCTCCCCGTCGATGCCCCCGACAGCCAATGGGACGAAGCGATCGCACTGAATTTCACCAGCTATCGCCGCATCGCGCATGCGCTGCTTCCGCAGATGATCGAGCGCAAATGGGGCCGCATCGTCAACATCACCGGCAAGTCAGAGCCGGAAGGCCTCAACGCCGCGTTTGCCGCCAAAGCCGCCGTGCACGCCTGGGCCAAGGGCCTGTCGCGCGAGATCGGTGAGCACGGCATCACCATCAACTGCATCCCGCCCGGCCGCATCATGAGCGAACAGATCCGCCGCAACTACGCGCCTGATTATCGCGAGCGCTTCGCGGAGGAAGAGATCCCGGTCGGCTATTGGGGCGAGCCGGAGGACCTAGCGGCGTTGGCGGTGTTCTTGGCGTCACCGGTGGCGCGGTACATCACGGGCACGGTGATCCCGGTGGATGGGGGGCTGCGGAGGTATCAGTTCTAGAACCGATTGGACTTCGTAGGATGGGTAGAGCGCAGCGAAACCCATCGACAGCATACGACGTGAAACCTGATGGGTTTCGCAAGTGCTCTACCCATCCTACGGCCTACCGCCTTACTCATGCAGCAGCGTTTGCCAGTCTGGAGGCACCGCGCCGTCCGGTCCGGGCACCGGCTGATCCAACGGATGCGCGTGAGGACCTTGAAGCTTCGGGCCGGCGAAAGCCTCTCCCGTGCGATAGTCGTAAAACCATCGTTCGCCCGGCTCGAAGCTCGTGATGATCGGATGACCTGTCGCCGCGCTGTGTTTCGTTGCGTGCTGATTTGGTGACGCATCACAGCAGCCGATGTGACCGCATTCGACACATCTGCGAAGGTGAAACCACCACCCGCCCGCAGCCGAGCATTCCACGCACCCCGTTCCGCTTGGTTTGGCCGCGAGATTGATGCCACCCCTCTCAGACTTCATAGGTCAGCTCACTGAAATTGCCCGCGGCCACCACCGATGCATTCACGCCGCGATCTCCGCCACGATCGCATTTTGCCAGTGTTTTGCCCGACGGGTCAACGTCATGGCGGCGGCGAATGTCGTCGCGACGCGGTTCAAAAATCCCTTATCGATCAAGGGGCGCTCTACTGTGCATGGGGTTGTTTTCGCGTTTTTTGTTTCGGGCCCTCAAAAAAACCTCGCAAGCCCCCGCGTGACCACTCACCCCGCCTGCAGGATCTCCGCGATCGCGGCCCCCGCTGCGATCGTGCCGAGCTTGCCGCCGACGTCGCGTGTCGCCCTGCCCTCGCCGATCGCCTTCGCGACCGCCGCCTCGATCGCACGTGCGGCTTCCTCGTAACGCACCGCGCCGCTGTTCTCGCCGTGCCATCCGAGCAGCAGGGCCGTCGACAGGATCAACGAGACCGGATTGGCAACGTCCTGTCCGGCTATGTCAGGTGCCGAGCCATGCGCGGCCTGCGCCATGGCGTGGCTGTCGCCGACATTGAGCGAGCCGCCGAGCCCGAGGCTGCCGGAGAGCTCGGCGGTGAGATCGGACAGGATGTCGCCAAACATGTTGGTGGCGACGATGACGTCGAAGCGGTCGGGGTTGCGCACCACATGCGCCATCATGGCGTCGACGAGGATGTCGTCGACCCCAAGACCGGGATAGGCCTTCGCCGTCTCGCGGCAGATCTCGAGGAACATGCCGTCGCCAAGCTTGAGCACATTGGCCTTATGCACGATGGTCAAATGCTTGCGCCGCTTCATCGCCAGCCGGCACGCCGCATGCGCGATGCGCTCGCAGCACAGGCGCGTGATCCGGCGTAGCGAGATCACGACGTCCGATGTGACCAGCATCTCGCCATTGCCCTGCTCCATGTTGCGGTCGGCGTAAAACCCTTCCGTGTTCTCGCGCACCACGACGAGGTCGAAATCGCCGACCCGGCCGGACAGCCCCGCATAGGTGCGTGCCGGCCGGACATTGGCGTAGAGGTCGAGGTTCTTGCGAAAATGCCGCGACGGATTGATCTCGCCATGGGCCTCGTTCTTGAAATCGAAAGTTGCGGTCGGCCCGAGCACCAGGCTGTCCGCGGCGCGGACGATGTCGAGCAGCTCGGGGCGCACGGTCCTGCCAAATTGGTTGAGGCTCGCATGCCCGACTGCGTGCTCCTCCAGCCGCAGATTGAGCTGGAAGCGCTCGGAGGCGGCACGCAACACGCCTGATGTCGCGGTCGTGATCTCGGGCCCGATGCCGTCACCGGGCAAAACGACGATGTGCATGGCGGTCCCCTGAGATTGCAGCAGTTCGCGCGATCATACGCCGGCGCCCGAAATCATCGCCCAGCCTTCGCGCATACACAGCATGCAAGCATATGCCTGTGGAAGGCGGCCGCGCCGTAGTACATGCCAAGTCCCCTGTAGCCGGCCGCCGGAGCCACGCGCCCACGCAATGACAATCACGTTACCCGCCGGCGCGCGCGAGCCCGACCACACCATTTCCGACGGCCTTCCAGCCGCACAGCGGCGCTGGGCCATTGCGGCGATCTTCACCGCGCTGGCGATGGCCTCGCTCGACACCGCGATCGCCAACATCGCGCTGCCCGCCATTGCCGGCGACCTGCATGTCAGCCCGGAGCAATCGGTGTGGGTGGTCAACGTCTACCAGATCGCGCTGGTGGCGACGCTGCTGCCGCTGGGAGCACTCGGCGAGATCGTCGGGCATCAGCGCATCTATCTTGGCGGCCTGATCCTGTTCACCATCGCCTCGCTGTTCTGCGCGGTGGCCTGGTCGCTGGAGAGCCTGCTGGTTGCGCGCACGCTGCAAGGGCTGGGTGCGAGCGGCATCATGAGCGTCAACACGGCGCTGGTGCGCTTCGTCTATCCCGGCCGGATGCTCGGCCGCGGCTTCGGCCATAACGCGCTGGTGGTCGCGACCGCCTTCACCTTCGGTCCCTCGATCGCCTCCGCCATTCTCGCGGTCGGCCCGTGGCCATGGCTGTTCGCCGTCAACATCCCGTTCGGCCTCGTCGCGATCGGCATCGGATTTGCGATGCTGCCGAAGACGCCGCGCGCCGATCACGGCTTTGACTTTCTCGGCGCGGCCCTGGCGTCGGCCTGCCTCGGCCTGTTCATCACGGGCATCGGCAGTGCTGCGCATAATCTCTCACCGGTGGTCGTGGGGATCGAGCTGGTCACGGCCCTTGCGCTTGGCTTCATCCTGACGCGCCGGCACGCCGACCATCCGGCGCCGATGCTGCCGATCGACCTGTTCAGCCGGCCGATGTTCGCGCTGTCGGCAGCGACGGCGGTGTGTTCCTTTGCGGTGCAGGGCCTCGCCTTCGTCTCGCTGCCGTTCTATTTCGAGGACGTGCTGGGGCGTTCGCAGGTCGAGACCGGATTCTTCATGACGCCGTGGCCGCTGGTGGTCGGCATCATGGCGCCGATCGCCGGGCGCCTCTCCGACCGGCACGCGGTCGGACTGCTCGGCGGCATCGGCCTCGTGCTGCTCGGCCTCGGCATGGCGCTGCTCGCGATGCTGCCGGCCAATCCTGCGATCCCCGACATCATCTGGCGGATGGTGATCTGCGGCATGGGATTCGGCTTCTTCCAGGCGCCAAACATGAAGGCGGTGATGTCGAGCGCGCCACCGCATCGCAGCGGCAGCGCCTCGGGCATCGTCGCCACCGCGCGCCTGACCGGGCAGACGACGGGGGCGGCGCTCGCCGCAGCCTGCTTCTCGCTCGCCGGTCACGACGGCGCAGTCGTGGCCTTGGCACTCGGCGCCGGGTTCGCGGCACTCGGCAGCGTGATGAGCTTTTTGCGGCTGGCGGTGAAGTAGACCGTCAGGCCAGATGTCGGGCCGCCGTCACCTCGACGGTCGCGACCGGAATGACCGTCTCCTCGTCGAGTGCAGCGAGGCGCGTATCGATGGCAGCGATGACCTTGCGCGAGAACGGCCCGAGATGCGCATAGGCGGCGATCATCTGCACGGCGATCCGCGCCGATGTCGTGTCGCGCTTGGCGCAGTTCATGAAGGTCTGCCACAGCGGTCCGCGCGCCTCGGGAAGGGCTGTGACCACCTTGTGCACCGTTTCCATCGCGCCGATCCGTGCGCGGATATCGCCTTCCGCGAGCTCCTGGCGCTGGCGAGAGCGGTCGAGCAGGGTCATCAGACGGTCGATGCGCCTTGCATAGGCGGCCGGGCTGTAGATGTGCTCCAGCACGCGCTTGTAGTCCGTCAGGATGTCGCGCAACGGGCGTACCGGATCGAAGTTGATCCCGGCGGTGCACTGATCCGCGCCGATGGTCGGCGCCAAATCGTGGCCCGGATGCAGCCGGCCTTCGCGCTCGAGGCGACGCGTCAGCTGGGTGTTCGGCAAGGCATAGAGCAGGCCGACCATGCTGACCGGGATCGCCGCCTCCTCGATGAAGTCGATCATGGCATCCGCCATCGAGAGCTTCTCATTGTCGAAGCCGACGATGAAACCCGCGGTGACGAGCATACCCGCGGCGTAGATCTTGTGGATGCTCTCGGCGATGTTGCGCCGCGTGTTCTGCTTCTTCCGCATCGCGACCAGCGTCGCCGGATCCGGACTTTCGATACCGACGAAGATGGCGAAGAAATTCGCCTGGCCCATCAGGTCCAATAGCTCGGGATCGTCGGCCAGATTGACAGAGGCTTCAGTGGACAATTCGAAGGGATAGCCGTGGGCACGCTGCCATTCGGCCAGCTGGGGCAGGAACAGCCGGAGCGACTTCTTGTTGCCGATGAAGTTGTCGTCGACGAAGTCGAGATGGCCGCGGTAGCCCATGGCGTAGAGCCTGTCGAGCTCGACCAACATCTGCTCGTTCGTCTTGGTTCGCGGCACCCGGCCATAGAGCTCGATGATGTCGCAGAACTCGCAGGTGAACGGGCAGCCGCGGGAATACTGCACACCGAGATAAAGGTAGTCCTCGAACTTGAGCAGGTCGAAGCGCGGCACCGGCGTCTTGGTGACGTCGGCCTGGAATTTCGGCGCGATGAAGACGCCGGAGCGTGCGCCACTGTCCCACGCGGCGACGAATTCGTGGAGAACGCTTTCGGCCTCGCCGAGCACCTGGAAGTCGGCCCTCTCATAGATATGGGGGCTCGAGGTGGGATCGGGACCGCCGACGACCACCGGCTTGCCCGCGGCACGGCAAATTTCGATCAGGCGCAGCGTGTCGGCCTGCTGCGGCATCATTCCGCCGGTGAAGACGACGTCGGCCCAGGAAAGATCCTCGTCGCTGAAGGCTTCCGTGTTGCAATCGATCAGCCGGACCGTCCAGCTCTCGGGCAGCATCGCGGCAACGGTGATCAGCCCCAAAGGGGCCGCGGGGCGCTTTACGCCCAACACTTTGCAGGATTCGCCAAAGCTCCAGAAGGACTCTGCCGAGAACAGCGGATAGAGCATCAGGACTTTGCAAGGCTGCGGTACGTTCATGGAACCTCTTTTTGGCTGATTCCACTGTAGCAGAGCATTGTCGACTTGCACCCCGGCAAAAGGGACAAACTGTCGCTCTCGGTTCCAAGGGGCGGCGGCGCGGAAGCCGGTAGACGTCGCCCCAAGCCGTGCCGCGGGCGCCCAGGGAAGGAATCTCCGGCGGCTACCCCTCGGACTATTGATTTGAACGTTTCCAATTTGCCGGACACATTGCGCCGCCGAGTCCAGTCGATGGATTGGGCCAATCAGGGGACTGCGATGGCAAACCTAACAATCAACGGAAAAACCTTCACGCTCGACGTCGAGCCGGATACGCCCCTGCTGTGGGCGATCCGCGAGAATGCCGGCCTGACCGGCACGAAATATGGCTGCGGCATTGCACAATGCGGCGCCTGCACCGTTCACATCGACGGCGTCGCCACCCGCTCCTGCGGCGTTTCAGTTGGCGAGGCCGCAGGCAAGAAGATCACGACCATCGAAGGGCTCGCCTCCGGCAACGCACTGCACAAGGTGCAGGAAGCCTGGATCGCCCAGGATGTTCCGCAATGCGGCTATTGCCAGAGCGGCATGATCATGGCGGTGGCGGCGCTGCTGAGCGAGAAGCCGAAGCCGACCGACGCCGACATCGACGAGGCCATCACCAATATTTGCCGCTGCGGCACCTTCCAGCAGGTGCGCGAAGCGATCCACACGATCGCGAGCGCGTAAGGAGCCGCCACATGAACAAGCATGTCTCTCCCAGGATGAACCGCCGTGCCTTCGTCGTCGGCACCGCCGCGGTCGGCGCAGGTCTCGCAATCGGCCTCGATATCCCCTTCGGCGGCCCCGCCGTGGTCCGCGCGGCCGACGGCTCCCCCGAGATCGGCGCCTGGGTCGTGGTCAGGCCCGACGACACCGTCGTCATCCGCATCGCCCGCTCCGAAATGGGCCAGGGCTCGCTCACCGGCCTTGCCCAGCTCGTCGCCGAGGAACTCGAATGCGACTGGTCGAAGGTCTCGACCGAATATCCGACACCGGGCCAGAGCGTCGCCCGCAAGCGCGTCTGGGGCGATTTCTCGACCGGCGGCAGCCGCGGCATCCGCTCTTCGCAAGACTATGTCCGCAAGGGCGGTGCCACCGCACGCGTGATGCTGATCCAGGCCGCCGCCGAGGCGTGGAAAGTGCCGGCGTCCGAATGCACGGTCGCGAACAGCGTCATCACCCACACGCCGTCCGGCAAGACCACCACCTACGGCAAGGTGGCCGAGGCCGCGGCCAAGTTGACGCCACCGGCCGACGTCAAGCTGAAGGACCCCAAGGACTGGAAGCTGATCGGCAAGGGCGTGAAGCGGCTGGACACCGCCGAGAAGACCACCGGCACCATGATCTACGGCATCGACGTCAAGCTGCCGGGCATGCTGAACGCCGCGATCAAGGACTGCCCGGTGTTCGGCGGCAAGCTGAAGAGCTATGACGAAGCCAAGATCACCGGCATGAAGGGCGTCAAGAAGGTCGTCAAGGTCGGCGACACCGCGGTCGCGGTCGTTGCCGACACCTGGTGGCACGCCAAGACCGCGCTGGAGGCGCTGCCGATCGTCTGGGACGAGGGCGACAACGCCAAGGTCTCGAGCGAGTCGATCGCGAAATGGCTGACCGAGGGTCTCGACAACGGGCAGCCGGCCTATGTCGGCAACAAGAACGGCGACGCGAAGGCGGCGATTGCCGGTGCCGCCAAGAAGATCGAGGCCGTCTACAGCTATCCCTACCAGAACCACGCCACCATGGAGCCGATGAACGCCACGGCGCTCTACACGGCGGACAAATGCGAGGTCTGGTGCGGCACGCAGAATGGCGAGGCGGCCTTCGCGGCCACGTTGGAAGCGTCGGGCCTGCCGGCGGAGAAGTGCGACGTGCACAAGGTGATGCCCGGCGGCGGCTTCGGCCGGCGCGGCCAGACCGACTACGTCCGCCAAGCCGTCTTGATCGCCAAGGAGATGCCGGGCACGCCGATCAAGCTGTTGTGGTCGCGCGAAGAGGACATGGCGCACGGCCGATATCACCCGATCACCCAGTGCAAAATGACCGGCGCGTTCGATGCGGACAACAATCTGGTCGCGCTGCACTACCGCCTATCCGGGCAATCGATCCTGTTCTCGCTCCGCCCCGAAGCGTTGCAGAACGGCATGGATCCGGCCGCGTTCCAGGGCGTCGCCCAGTCCGGCGAAGCCGCGTTCGGTTACTCCGTGCCGAACCTGCTGGTCGAGCATGCGATGCGCAACCCGCACGTTCCGCCGGGCTTCTGGCGCGGCGTCAACGTCAATCACAACGCGATCTACATGGAATGCTTCATGGACGAGTTGGCCCAGGCCGCAGGCCAGGACCCGCTCGAATTCCGCCGCAAGCTGATGGGCAATCATCCCAAGCATCTGGCGGTGCTCAACGCCGTGGCCGAGAAGATCGGCTGGAGCACCCCGGCGCCGCAGGGCATCTATCGCGGCATCGCGCAGGTGATGGGCTATGGCAGCTATGTCGCCGGCGCCGCCGAAATCTCGGTGACCGACGGCAACAAGATCAAGGTGCATCGTATCGTCGCCTCCACCGATCCCGGCTACGTCGTCAATCCGGCGCAGGTGGACCGACAGATCGCAGGCTCCTTCGTCTATGGCCTTAGTGCCTTGTTCTACGGCGGCTGCACCGTCAAGGACGGCAAGATCGAGCAGACCAACTTCGACACCTACAATTCGATGCGCATCAACGAGATGCCGAAGGTCGAATCGGTGATGGTGCCGAGCGGCGGGTTCTGGGGCGGTGTCGGCGAGCCGACCATCGGCGTCGCGGCGCCGGCGGTGCTCAACGCATACTTCGCGGCGACGGGCAAACGCATCCGCTCGGTGCCGTTGCGCGACCAGAACATCACCTTCGCCTGAAAAATGCCGCGGCGGCCGTAACGCTCGCCGCGGCACCCTTTCCGGACAAGACTCATGAATGCGTCGGTGACACGGCGGGATGCCGTCCTCGGCATCGCCGCCGCGGCTACATCATTCGCCGTCCCTTCGATCCTGCGCGCGCAATCGGCGGGCCGCGTCGTCGTGGTCGGCGGCGGCTTTGGCGGCGCCGCGTGCGCCCGCGCGCTGAAGCGCGCGCAGGCAAACTTGCAAGTCATCCTGATCGAACCCAATGCGGTCTTCACCTCCTGCCCCTTCAGCAACGAGGTAATTGCCGGCCTGCGCGACATCGAAGCTCAGCAATTTGGCTATGACAGGCTCGGTGCCGAAGGTGTGACGGTGATCAGCCAGGCCGTGACCACAATCGAGCCGCAGCTGCGCAGCGTCGTGACGGCCGATGGCGTTGCGCTGCCCTATGATCGTCTCGTCCTCTCTCCCGGCATCGACTTCCATTTCGAGGCTCTGCCTGGCTACGACGACGCGGCATCAGAAAAGATGCCGCATGCCTGGAAGGCCGGCGCGCAGACGCTGCTGCTGCGTCGCCAGTTGGAGGCCATGCCGGACGGCGGCACTGTCGCCATTGCGATCCCCGCCAATCCCTCGCGCTGTCCGCCGGCGCCTTACGAGCGCGCCAGCTTGATCGCGCATTACTTGAAAACCAAGAAGCCGCGCTCGAAAGTGTTGATCCTCGATGCCAAGGACAATTTCTCCCAGCAGCGACTGTTCGAGAAGGCGTGGAAGGAGCTTTACGGCGACATGATCGAACGCATCGGGCTGTCGCAAGGCGGCCGCGTGACCTCGGTCGATCCCGCGACAAGGACCATCGTCACCGAATTCGGCAACTACACGCCTGATGTCGCCAACGTCATCCCGCCGCAGCGAGCCGGACGCATCGCCGAGGTCGCGGGCGCTGCGGATGCCACCGGCTGGTGCCCGATCGATCCTGTCACCTTCGAATCGAAACTTGTCCCGAACATCCACGTCATCGGCGATGCCTGCCTCGGCGGGGGCATTCCCAAATCGGCATCCGCGGCAAGCGCACAGGGCAAGGCCTGCGCTTCCGCGATCGTGAGCCTCCTTGCCGGCCGCGCACCAGAAACGCCGCGATTGACAGGCGTCTGCTACAACATTGTCGCACCCGGCTACGGCTTTTCACTCGCGGGCAATTACCAGCCCAGGGGCGACATCTTCGCCGAGGTCGAGGGCGGCGCGACCAGCCCGGTCGATGCGCCGCGCGAATTGCGCGCCCGCGAGGCAACCGAAGCCGAGCGCTGGTTTCAAACCATCACGGCGGACACCTTTGGCTAGAACATCGGCCCATATCGCAGCGCTGATCGCCGCCAGTATCGCCTTCGCCTGCCATGCGGGAGCCGAGGAGCTCCTGCCCTACAACATCGCCGGCGACGGCATTGCGGAATCGCTCACCGGCGCGCCCGGCGATGCCGCGCGCGGGCGCGCGCTCGTGCTCGCGCGCACGACGACCTGCATCCTGTGCCATTCCGGCCCCTTCCCGGAGACCCGGTTCCAGGGCGACCTCGCACCTGACCTCTCGGGTGCGGGGAACCGCTGGACGGTGAGCCAGTTGCGGCTTCGACTGGTCGATGCGGCGCGCTTCAACCCGGAGACCATCATGCCGTCCTATTATCGCACCGATCACCTCGTGCGGGTCGGGCGAAATTTCGTCGGCAAACCGATCTTGTCCGCCGCCGAGATCGAGGACATCGTGGCTTTTGTTGCAACGCTTCGGGACTAGGACTGTTCATGCCGACCACGCGACGACAATTCCTGAACCTTGCCGGAAGCGTGACGGTCGCCGGGACGATCCCGATCGTCACCCTGCGACCGCTCGAAGCGACACCGGCGATGCTCACCGCCGCGATCCGCAACGTCGTCGGCGAAGCACCTGTACGCACCGGCAAGGTGAAGCTCGACATTCCGCCGCTGGTCGAGAACGGCAACACGGTGCCGCTGACCGTGAGCGTCGCGAGTCCGATGACGGCGAACGACTACGTCAAGAGCATCCACGTCTTCAACGAGAAGAACCCGCAGCCGAACATCGGCAACTTCCATCTCGGCCCCTCCTCCGGCCGCGCCCAAATCTCGACCCGGATTCGGCTCGCGGATACCCAGAAGGTGGTGGCGATCGCGCGCCTTTCCGACGACACGTTCTGGCAGGTCACGACCGAAATCGTCGTGACGCTGGCCGCCTGCACCGAGGAGATGAATTGATGGCCGCGCTCATCAACGTTCCGGCGAAAGCCAGACGCGGCGAAATCGTCGAGATCCGCACGTTGACCTCGCACATCATGGAGACCGGCTTCCGCCATACCGCGGACGGCGCGCTGGTCCCGCGCGACATCATCACGAGCTTCACGTGCCGCTACAACGGCACCGAGATTTTTCGCGCCGATCTCTTCCCGGCGATCGCGGCCAATCCCTATCTGTCGTTCTTCACGGTCGCGAAGGAGAGCGGCAAGTTCGAGTTCGAATGGATCGGCGACAACGGCTATTCGTCCAGCGCGTCCGCGTCGATCACGGTCGAATGAGTTTTTGGCGCGCGATATCGGCCGCGGCGCTCCTCGCCACGGCCCCTGCCCTGCTCGCCGGCGAGATTCGACTGGACGCGCGCCGCTCCGGCTATTCGTTCATGGGGCCCGACACGCGTGCGATGCAGGATGACGACAGCTCAAATCCCGGCATGCTGTTCGTGCTCGACGGTGAGGCGTTGTGGACGAAGAAGACCGGCAGCGCCGACAAGGCTTGTGCGGATTGCCATGGCGATGCACGCGGCAGCATGAAAGGCGTCGCGGCGCGCTACCCGGCCTTCGACAAGGCGCTGGCACGCCCGGTCACGCTCGACCAGCGCATCAATCTCTGCCGCAGCAATCATCAGCAGGCACCGGCGCTCCCCTACGAGAGCCGCGACCTGCTGGCCCTGTCCGCCTTCGTCGCGCATCAATCGCGCGGGGTCGCGATCACGGCCGGCGACGATCCGCAACTGAAGCCATTCGTCGAACAGGGCCGCGACCTCTTCATCCAGCGCGAAGGGCAGCTCAACCTTGCCTGCACCAATTGCCACGACGACAACTTCAACAAGCGGCTTGCCGGCGCGCCGATCACGCAGGGACAGCCGACCGGCTATCCGCTTTATCGCCTGGAATGGCAGACGCTGGGATCGCTGGAGCGGCGGCTACGCAGTTGCATGACGGGTGTCCGCGCCCAAGCCTATGATTTCGGCGCGCCCGAGCTGGTCGCCCTCGAACTCTATCTGATGTCGCGGGCGCATGGCTTGCCGATGGAGACGCCGGCGGTGCGGCCCTGAATTCCACAGATTAGGACTAGGCAGACGCGGAACGGCCGCTAGTATCCGCCCAAATTGAGTCACAGGGAGGGACCTCAAGTGGTCAACCACAAAATCTCGCGTCGTACGCTCTTGACCGGCACTGCCGCAGCTGGCGCGCTCAGCCTGACGGGATTGCCGGCGCGCGCCGAGGTGAACTGGAAGAAATACGCAGGGACCAAGCTCGAGGTGATCCTTGCCAAGGGCCCCCGCGGCGACAACCTGCAAAAATACGTCAAGGAGTTCACCGAACTCACCGGCATCCAGGTCGAAGCGGAGCAGATTCCCGAGCAGCAGCAGCGCCAGAAGGTGGTGATCGAGTTCACCTCGGGCCGTCCGAGCTTCGATGTCGTCCATCTCAGCTATCATGTGCAGAAGCGGCAGTTCGAGAAGGCCGGCTGGCTCGCCGACTTGACGCCCTTCATGAAGGATCCGGCGCTGACCGCGCCCGATCTCGTCGAGAGCGACTTCTCGGCCGCGGGCCTGCAATATGCCAGGAACGACAAGGGCCAGATGCTGTCACTGCCCTGGTCCGTGGATTATTTCATCCTCTATTACAACAAGGAGCTGTTCGAGAAGAAGGGCGTCGCCGTTCCCAAGACCCTCGACGAGATGGCCGCGGCGGCCGAGAAGCTCACCGATACCAAGGAAGGCATCTACGGCTTTGTCGGGCGCGGCTTGCGCAACGCCAACATGGCGATGTGGAGCAACTTCTTCCTCAATTATGGCGGGGAATTCCTCGACGCCAAGGGCAACATCCTGACCGATGGTCCGGAAGCCATTGCCGCGACCAAGCTGTATCAGACGCTCCTGACAAAGTCGGCACCTCCAGGCGTCGCCGGCTTCAACTGGATGGAGTCGATGGCCTCGTTCACGCAAGGCCGATCCGCGATGTGGATCGACGGCGTCGGCTGGGCGCCGCCGTTGGAAGACCCGGCCGCCTCGCGCGTTGTCGGCAAGGTCGGCTACACCGTCGTGCCCGCCGGCCCCAAGGGCCAATATTCCTCGACCTATGGCGACGGCATCGGCGTTGCCGCGGCGAGCAAGAACAAGGAAGCCGCCTATCTGCTCTGCCAATGGGTGGTCTCGAAAACCCAGGGCGCGCGGCTGCTGCAGGCCGGCGGCGGCGTGCCGTTCCGCAATTCGATCCTTGGCGATCCCGAGGTCCAGAAGGGCGTCAAGACCAAGGAATGGCTGCAATCGGTGATCGATTCCGGCAAGATCAGCAAGCTGGGCCTGCCCGTCGTGATTCCGGTCGCCGAATTCCGCGACATCGTCGGCGCCGCGGTCACTGCGACCTTGTCCGGCGCCGATCCTGCCGCCGAGCTGAAGAAGGCCAACGATCAGTACCGGCCGATCCTGGAGCGTAGCGAGAAGGCGTGAGTGCGTTGACACAATCGACTCCGGGCGCGGCACAGTCTGATGCCGCGCCGGAGAAGGAGTTGCGGCCGCCGTCCTACTGGCCGTTCGTGGTGCCGGCGCTGGTCGTCGTGATCGCGATCATCATCTTTCCGTGGGTCTTCACGATCTGGATGAGCCTGAACGAGTGGAAGGTCGGCTCGTCGACCACCTTCGTGGGATTGTCCAATTATCTGCGGCTGACGACCGATCCCCGCTTCATTGAGGCCATCGGACATACACTGGTCTACACCGCACTCTCCGTGCTGCTGCCGCTCATGCTCGGCACGTTTGCGGCCGTGGTGTTTCACCAGAAATTCCCCGGCCGCGGCTTTCTGCGCGGCGTCTTCATCATGCCGATGATGGCGACGCCGGTGGCGATCGCGCTGGTCTGGACCATGATGTTTCACCCGCAGCTCGGCGTACTGAACTATCTGCTGTCACTGGTCGGAATCCCTGCGCAGCTCTGGGTATTCCATCCCGCGACCGTCATTCCCTCGCTGGTGCTGGTCGAGACCTGGCAATGGACGCCGCTGGTCATGCTGATCGTGCTCGGCGGCCTGGCCGCGATCCCGACCGAGCCTTATGAAAGTGCACAGATCGACGGCGCCAGCATCTGGCAGGTATTCCGCTTCATCACCCTGCCGCTGATCATGCCGTTCCTGTTCATCGCCGGCATGATCCGCATGATCGACGCCGTGAAGAGCTTCGACATCATTTTCGCAATCACCCAGGGCGGACCGGGATCGGCGTCGGAGACGATCAACATCTATCTCTACAGCGTCGCCTTCTCCTATTACGACCTCGGCTACGGCTCGGCGATCGCTGTCGTGTTCTTCCTGCTGATCGTTCTGCTCGCGGCGGTGATGCTTTATGCGCGCCAACGCATGCTGTGGACCGAGATCGCGAGCGGCACATGAGTCCAAGACAAATCATCGGCAAGATCGGCCTGTGGTTCTCGGTGTTCCTTATCGTGTCGCCGGCGATCCTGTTCTTTCTCTGGATGCTGTCGCTGTCGCTCAAATTCGAGATCGACAACGCCGCCTACCCGCCGGTGTTCATTCCCGAGCATGTCGCCTGGAAGAACTATGCCGACGTGCTCGCCTCCAACCGCTTCCTGACCTATTTCATCAACAGCCTGATCGTGACAGGCAGCGCGACGCTGCTTGCGTTGCTCGTCGGCGTTCCCGCCGGTTACGGGATTGCGCGGATGGCTGCGCACAAATCGGCGATCGTGATCCTGATCGCCCGCATCACGCCGGGCCTGTCCTATCTGATTCCGCTGTTTCTCATGTTCCAGTGGCTGGGACTGCTCGGCACGCTGGTGCCGCAGATCATCATCCACCTCGTGGTGACGGTGCCGATCGTGATCTGGATCATGATCGGCTATTTCGAAACGACGCCGATGGAGCTGGAAGAAGCAGCCCTGATCGACGGCGCCACGCGCTGGCAGGTCTTTCACCATGTCGCGCTGCCGATCGCCAAGCCCGGCATCGCGGTCGCCTTCATCCTGGCCGTGATCTTCTCCTGGAATAATTTTGTGTTCGGCATCGTGCTGGCCGGACGCGAGACCCGCACCCTGCCGGTTGCCGTCTACAACATGATCTCGTTCGACCAGTTGAGCTGGGGGCCGCTCGCGGCCGCCGCGCTGATCGTCACCCTCCCGGTGCTGCTGCTGACGGTGTTCGCCCAGCGACAGATCGTCGCCGGGCTCACCGCGGGTGCCGTCAAAGGCGGGTAGCTACTCCGCCGGTGCCGCGTGCATGTCCGCATGCGGCATGTAGGGCTCGCTCGCGCCGAGCCTGCTGGCCGCGAATAGACCGGCGGCCATCACGGCATAGGCGAACGCGACCGCGGGCGTGACGCCAAAGCCGCCGCCGATGCCGACGGCTTCGCCGTGCATGAAGCCGAAGTAGGTCAGAACCGCACCAACCAGCGCGAACGCCGAGGCTTTCTCGAAGTCGCGCTCGATGATGAAGACACCGATCGCACCCAGGATCAGGCCGCCGAGGATGGAGCCGCCGCCCATGATCTCGAGCCCGTGATAGAACACGCCCTGCTGCGGCAAGGCGGCGATCGCGGCCGCCTTGACCGCGTCGGCCTTGTCGGCGGCCATTCCGCCGACCGTCGCAGCCGCGTTCATGGTCGAGCCCAACATCGTGTCGATCTGGAGCTTGGCCCACGCAGCCAGATGCGGCGTCAGTGCCAGCACGATGGCGGGCGCGTGCTTGACCGGCGTGGTCTGGAACGCCTGCGCGCCGATCAGCATGCCGATATAGAGCAGGATCGGCGAGATCGCGACGACCGGCACCAGCGCCAGCAGCACCGAGATGATGCCGAACCAGGCCAGCACCACCACCATGACGCCGGTCGCGGCCGAATAGCCGATCCGGCCGCCCATCGCCTTCCAGCCGGGATGGCCGATATAGACGGCATTGATGAAGGGATTTCCCATCAGGCAGCCGATCAGGCTGACGATTCCGTCGGCGGTGAGCACGCGCGTGGTCGGATATTCGTCGCCGGCGGCTTCCGCGCTCTCGACATTGTCCATCGCTTCGACGAGATCATAGATGCCGAACGGAATGGCCGTAACCAGGATGATTCCGAGGAATTCGAAGCCGGAGAAGACGTAGCCCACCGCCGGGATCGGCACCGAGAAGCCGAAATTCGCGAAGGCATCACCGACGCCCTTGACACTCAGTCCACCGAGACCGAGGCCGAACAGGTTCGACCCCCATGCGATGACCATGCCCACCGCGATCGCAACGAGACCGGCGGGAATGCCACGCCAATATTTCACGCCACCGAACCAGCTCACCAGAATGATGGCGAAGCAGACCAGGCCGATCTGCGGCGTCATGTACATTTCGAGCGCCGGCCGCATCGAGATGAAGGTGACGGATACGCCGGCGAGCGTACCGAGCAGTGCCGCGCGCGGTGTGATCTTTCGAATGAAAGGCGCAATGAAGCCGCCGATCATCAGGATAAAACTCTGGAAGAACACCCAGACCAGGCCCGCCGACCAACCCTTGAGCGGATCACCGGTCTTGATCGTGATCGGCAGCATGATCACGAAGGTAACGATGAACATGTGCGGCACGCTGACGCCCGATGGCAGCGCGCAGACGTCGGTGCGGCCGGTCTTCTGCGCAAGGCGATAAGCGAGAAATGCGTAGTAGAAGGTGGAAAGACACATCATCAAGCCGAGTGCGGGAAGGATGCGGCCGAACACCAGTGAGTCGGGCATCTTCAAAACGAAGCGTAACAGGCCTGTGAGCACCAGCATGTTGACGAGGATGTTGGTGCCGAAGCCGAAAAACGCGTTCCAGTCGCCCGGTGTCCATAGTGCCGGCTTGAACTCGGAGGTGCCGGCCGTCCCTGTCGTGCCTGTGCTCATGGTGATGCCCCTACGCTGATGTGGAAATCTTCATCGCCTCCAGAACCGCGGCTGAGCTTGCGACCCAACCGAAGATGCCGCCCTGGGCCTTGATCATGTTCAGGCCCATCTCGTGAAACTCAGGAAAGTAGGACGCGCAGCCGTCCGAGATGACGACGCAGCGATAGCCGCGGTCGTTGGCCTCGCGCACGGTGGTGTTGACGCACACTTCGGTGGTGACGCCACATACCAGCAGATTTTCGATGCCGTATTTCTCCAGCACGTCGGTGAGCTCGGTGGCGTAGAACGCGCCCTTGCCGGGCTTGTCGATCACGATCTCGCTGTCGAGCGGATAGAGCTCCGGGATGATGTCGTGGCCCGCCTCGCCGCGAATGAGAATGCGGCCCATGGGACCGGGATCGCCGATGCGAAGGGATGGCGCGCCGCGCTCGACTTTCGCCGGCGGCGCGTCGGAGAGATCGGGCAGATGGCCCTCGCGCGTGTGGATCACCAGCATGCCGGTATCCCGCGCGGCCTTCAGCACCGCACCGATCGGCTTCACCGCGCGCGCGAGCTGGCTGACGTCGTTGCCGAGCGTCTCGCCGAAGCCGCCGGGCTCCATGAAGTCGCGCTGCATGTCGATGATGAGGAGCGCGGTGGCCGACAAGTCGAGTGCGATCGGCCCGGGTTCGGCGCTGATCGCGCCCAAAGTCGGCTTGCTTGAGTTCAACATGACGCCCGCCCCTCGCGAGAACTCTCTGTGCCAGGAGTTCTGCAAGCGCCGTGCCATTGTGTACAATGACGATCGGGCGGACAGCGCGGGAAAATTTGCTGCACTGTCAGAACGTTATCAGGCTGCCTCGCGTCTGCTTATTCGCTGTGCGACGACTTTGCGACGTGCATTTGCCTAGAGGATGAGCGACAACGAAGCTCGTTTTTAGCGGGCAGTATCTCCGTACAGCCGTCGATATTCTTCCTCATACGGCGCGTAGGAATCCTTCAGCGTGGCCATGTTCAGCAGCATGGTCGCGACCACAATGTTTGTCTTGTCGAACACGCGCGTCTTCACCCAGGCGCTCTCGGTGCGGCGGCTGCCGGAGAGCGCGACAACCTCGCGCTCGACTTCGTACTCCTCGTCAACAAACAGCGGGCCCTTCACCAGCCTGATCTCCTGGTCGGCGAACAGACCGACGGCCGGTCCCTTGGCCGGGAGAGGATCGTCCTTGGAGCGGTACTGGAACAGCACGCTCAGCATCTCCATCGGGATGATCGCCCTGTCCCACGGATTCGCAGAAGGATTGCCGGCGCCTGAATAATACGGCGAGGTCTCGGTGATCACCGCGAGCTTCTGCCGCAGCGAGAACGGATAGAGGTCGCCCATGATCTGATCGAACGCCATCCGCACCGCCTGGCGCCGGCTCGTCTGCGCGACCTTCACGTCGCGCAGGATCACGGGATCAGTGAGCGGCTTGAGTTCGCCAAGACGCGCCTCCAGCGCGGTCGCGGCGTGCGGTTCTCCGACCGAGGCCGTGCCGCGCAGCACCTCCGTGCCGTCGCGCTTGACCATCTGGATCTGGCACTGGCTGGTGCCGGGCAACGGCTTCGACAGGATCGCCTGCACCTCCTCGCCTTCGTAACAGACGCTGCGGTAATGCGCGGAGAGACAGCCGCTCTCGAACCAGGCCTGTCCCCACAAACGCGCACCCAGCGGTGCGAACTGGCTGAAATGGGTCGGACCCTCGATGGTGCCGCCCTTGAACCCGAGCTTCTGCGCGGTGGCGTCGTCGTGGATCGAGGCGTGCGCATCGTAGGTTTGGGCTTGCAGCATTTGACGCGGCTGACGCCACGGCCCGATCAGAGCTCCGTCGGTCTCCGTGATCTCGGTATCGAACGCTTGTGCCGTCATGATGTCCTCCGCAAGCAAGCCATGACTAGCAGGAGCGCCACGGATGCGGCCAGCGATATTGACTTCGTCTGCGCATCCCTTTGACTGTCACAATTCGCGTCGCGCAGCCGCTCCTCCCTCCCGCAGCGCAAACCCCAAGTCGAATACCAAGTCGAATAAAAGCCGAACAAGAGACGAGGACTCCTGAAATGACGCTGATGCAGGTCGAGCTGGACGACAAATACCGGCTCGAATCGAAGCGGATCTTCCTGTCCGGCACGCAGGCGCTGGTCCGGCTGCCCATGTTGCAGCGCGAACGCGACCGGCTTCAGGGCCTCAACACCGGCGGCTTCATCTCGGGCTACCGCGGTTCCCCACTTGGCATGTACGACCACGCGCTGTGGCGCGCGAAGTCACACCTCCAGCAGAACGACATCGCCTTCGTCCCCGGTCTGAACGAGGACCTCGCGGCGACCGCCGTCTGGGGCAGCCAGCAGGTCGGCCTGTTTCCCGGCGCCAAGGTCGATGGCGTGTTCGGTATCTGGTACGGCAAGGGGCCCGGCGTTGATCGCTCGGTCGACGCACTCAAGCATGCGAATGCGGCCGGTACCTCGCTCAATGGCGGCGTGCTCGCGCTTGCCGGTGACGACCACGGGTGCCAGTCCTCGACACTGGCGCACCAGAGCGAGCAGGTATTTGCAGCGGCACTGATCCCCGTGATCAACCCGGCGACGCTGCAGGATTACCTCGACCTCGGCCTCTACGGCTTTGCGCTATCGCGCTTCTCCGGCTGCTGGGTCGGATTCAAGGCGATCAGCGAGACGGTGGAGAGTTCGGCCTCGATCTATAGCGATCCCGAACGCATCCAGATCAAGCTCCCCGAAGATTTCGAGATGCCGCCCGGCGGCCTCAACATCCGCTGGCCCGATCCGCCGCTCGACGCGGAGAAGCGTCTGTTCGGCCCCAAGATGGCCGCTGTCCAGGCGTTTGCCCGTGCCAACCAGCTCGACCGCATTGTACTCGACTCCAGGCCGGCACGGCTCGGCATCGTCGCGACCGGCAAGGCTTATCTCGATCTGCGGCAGGCGCTAGCCGATCTGGGCATTACCGACAAGGACGCGCAGGATTTGGGCTTGCGCATCTACAAGGTCGCACTGACCTGGCCGCTGGAGGAAAGCGGGGCCAAGCGCTTCGCCGAAGGACTTCAGGACGTGCTGGTCGTCGAGGAGAAGCGCGGCTTCATCGAAGACCAGCTGATGCGCATCCTCTACAATATCGATGCGTCCAGGCGCCCGACCGTGACGGGAAAACGCGACGAGCGCGGCGCGCCGCTATTGCCAAGCGAGGGCGAGCTGACGCCGACTCTCGTTGCATCCGCGCTGGTGGCCCGGCTGCGCAAGCTCGGCCACCACAGCCCGGTGCTGGAGCAGCGCCTTGCCCGGCTCGAGGCCTTTGACACTCCTGTTCCGGCCTCCGCGCAAATCAAGCTCGCGCGCACGCCGTTCTTCTGCTCGGGCTGCCCGCACAACACCTCGACGCGCGTGCCCGAGGGCAGCCGCGCCATGGCCGGCATCGGTTGCCACGGCATGGCTTTGAGCATGCCGACCCGCCGCACCGATTTGATCTCGCATATGGGCGCCGAGGGCGTGAACTGGATCGGACAAGCGCCCTTCACCACCGAGCAGCACATTTTTCAGAATCTCGGCGACGGCACCTACACCCATTCCGGACTGCTTGCCCTTCGCGCGGCATCGGCCGCCGGCATCAGCATCACCTACAAGATCCTCTACAACGACGCCGTCGCGATGACCGGCGGCCAGCCGGCCGAGGGCGCCTTCAACGTCGCCCAGATCGCGCATCAGGTCTGGGCCGAGGGCGTCAAGCGCCTCGCGATCGTCTCGGACGATCCCACCAAATACCCTGACGGCAATTACTTCCCGCAAGGCGCGACCGTCCATCACCGCCGCGAGCTCGACGCCGTGCAGCGCGAGCTGCGCGACATCAAGGGCCTTACGGTCATCGTCTACGACCAGACCTGCGCCGCGGAAAAGCGCCGCCGCCGCAAGCGCGGGCTGTATCCGGATCCCGCCAAGCGCGCCTTCATCAACGAGCTCGTCTGCGAAGGCTGCGGCGATTGCTCGCAAGCTTCGAACTGCGTCTCGGTGCAGCCGCTCGAGACCGAGTTCGGCCGCAAGCGGCAGATCGACCAGTCGAACTGCAACAAGGACTTCTCCTGCGTGGAGGGTTTTTGCCCGAGTTTCGTGACCGTGCATGGCGGCACGCTCAAGCGGATCAAGACCTCGGCGGTGGATTCAGGCCAGTTGTTTGCCGACCTGCCGCTGCCACCCGCGCGTGAGCTCGACGCCCCCTACAACATCCTCGTCACCGGCATCGGCGGCACCGGCGTCATCACCATCGGCGCGCTGCTCGGCATGGCCGCCCATGTCGACGGCCGCGGCTGCTCGGCTCTGGATTTCACCGGCCTGTCGCAGAAGAACGGCGCCGTGATGAGCCATGTGCGCATCGCCGCGAAGCCGGAAGACATCTCCGCGGTCCGGATCACCACGGGCGGCGCCGACGTCATTCTCGGCTGCGACATGATCGTCTCGGCAGGTCCCTCCGCGCTCAGCCGCGCCGAACGCGGCGTGACCAAGGCCTATGTCAACGCTGACCTGCAGCCGACCGCGAGCTTCGTGCAAAACCCCGACCTCGATTTCGAGGCGGGCACGATGCAGACGGTGCTGCGGGACGCTGTCGGCGACAAGAACCTCGACATCATCGACGCGACAGGAATTGCCTCGGCGCTGATGGGCGATTCGATCGCGACCAACCCGTTCATGCTCGGCTTCGCCTTCCAGAAGGGCGCGATCCCGTTGTCGTTGGAGGCGCTCTTGCGCGCCATCGAGATCAACGGGGCCGCGATCGAAATGAACAAGCTCGCCTTCAGCTGGGGACGACTCGCCGCCTACGACATGTCGCGGGTCCGTAGCGTGCTGCAATTCAGGAGCCGGGCCTCCGCGCCGACGAAGTCGCTCGACGACATCATCGCGACGCGCGCGGAGTTTTTGACCGGCTATCAGGACAGGGCCTACGCCGATCGCTACCTCGCCGCCGTCGTCAAGGTGCGCAAGGCGGAAAATGCGGCCTCGCCCGCGTCCACTGAGCTGACCGAGGCTGTCGCGAAAAACCTGTTCAAGCTGATGTCCTACAAGGACGAGTACGAGGTCGCGCGGCTCTACACCGACGGCAGCTTTGCCAACAAGGTCTCGGAAAAATTCGACGGCGACTTCAAGCTGAAGTTCTATCTGGCCCCGCCGATCTTCGCGCAGCGCGACAAGACCACCGGACATCTCCAGAAGAAGGAATTCGGCGGCTGGATGATTCACGCCTTCCGCGTGCTGGCCAGGCTGAAATTCCTGCGCGGCGGCGCGTTCGATCCGTTCGGCCGCACCGAGGAACGCCGGACCGAGCGGAAGCTCGTCGCGGATTATCTCGACGTGATCGAACAGCGGATCGCCGGGCTGAAAGCGGAGCAGATCCCGCTGCTGGCGAGGCTCGCGCGGCTGCCGGAGACGATCCGCGGCTTCGGCCATATCAAGGAAGCCAATATCAAGCTGGCGGCGACGGAGAAGGCGCGGCTGGAAGCGGAACTAGAGAACAGCCGTTTTGCGGCAGCTGCGGAGTAGCGGTAGGCCCGAACTCTCTCGCCGTCATTGCGAGGAGCCCTTGCGACGAAGCAATCCAGAATCTTTCCGCAGAGACAGTCTGGATTGCTTCGCTGCGCTCGCAATGACTGCAGTGGAGATGGTTAGACCGACGTCGTAGCGGCGATCGGCGCCGCTGCCACACTCCCCTCCGCCAGATGGCGCCCTGCGATGTACCCGAATGTCAGTGCCGGTCCCAACGCGATCCCCGGCCCGGGACAATTGCCGTTCATGATCGAGCCCATGTCGTTGCCGCACGCATAGAGCCCGGCAACCGGCGTGCCGTCCTCGCGCAACACGCGCGCCTGGGCATCCACCTTCAGGCCAATCGCCGTGCCGAGATCGGCCGGATAAATCCGCATCGCAAAGTACGGCGCACAGAGGATGGGCGCGACGCACGGGTTGGGCTTGTGAGCTGCGTCTCCGAGATGGCGTTGATAGATCGTGCTTCCGCGTCCGAATTCGGGATCGCGGCCCTCCTTTGCGCCTTCGTTGTAGCTCGCGATCGTCGCCGCGAGTGTAGACGGCTTGATGCCAATCTTCGCGGCGAGCTGCGCGATATCAGCGGCCTCGACCAACTCCCCGCTCGCCACATAGCGCCGGACACTGCGCGTGAACGGCTTGATGCGGCCAAGGCCGTACCTCCACAGGAACGGACGGTCGCAGATCAGATAGAACGGCCGGTCCGGTTCGCCGTCGCCGTCGCGCAGCATGGCGAGCACGAACTCGTGGTAGGAGAGTGCCTCGTTGACGAAGCGCCGGCCGGCCGCATTGACGGCGATCACGCCGGGCTTGGCGCGGTCGCTCACTGTGTGCGGGAAAACGCCGCGGCTGCCATCGGCGCGCCGAAACAGCGAGGCCGGCACCCAATAGGCCGGGCTCGTCGCATCCGTATTGAGCGCTGCGCCGGTTGCGGTCGCGAGGCGGAGCCCGTCGCCCGTACCGGACGTGTGGGCCGCCGAGATAAATCCGGCCGCGGGTGGGAGGAAGCGTTTTCGCAAGGTCGCGTCGTGTGAAAAGCCGCCGGTCGCCAGCACCACACCACGTCGCGCGGCAATCAGCCGATCGCGCGCCCCATGACGGATAATTACGCCGCCGACGCGCTCGCCCTGCGTCGACAGGCCTTCGACGTCCGCACTAAAGAGGATCTCGACCTGCCGGGCCAGCAGCGAGGCATACAGCCGCGCGGCGAGCGCATTTCCGAGATGCAGCGTCGTGCCGCGCGGACTGCGCAGGCGCTGCCACGCATACTCCGAAACCAGCCGCGCCGCGCGAAGAGCCGAGCGCAGCGATTTTCCGACCCGCCGCAGATGCGGGATGTCGAGGCGGTTGACCATCATCCCGCCGAACAACGTGAACTCCGGCAGCGGCGCGCGCACCCGCGCGAAATGCGCGCCCAGCTGCGTGCCGTCGAAGACGACCGGCTCGAGCACGCGCCCACCCGGCGTCGCGCCCAATCGCTCCGGATAATAGTCCGGACAGGCCTCGACCGGCTGGAGCCGCACTTGCGTGTTGGCTTGGAGATAGGCGACTGCCTCCGGTCCGCGCGCGAGGAAAGCGGCGCGGAGGCCCGCATTGGCGGGCTCCGGCACCGTGTTCGACAAATATCGCACGGCATCCGTGACGCTATCGGAGAGCCCCGCCTCTTTCATTTTGGCATTGACGGGAATCCAGATCATGCCGTCGGACCATGCGGTCGTGCCGCCGACGAAAGCGGTCTTCTCGATCACGAGCACGCGCAGGCCCTCGGCGGCGGCGACGGCCGCAGCCGTCATGCCACCGGCGCCGGCGCCGACGACGATGACATCGTAGGTCTCATGCGCCGGCATCATGCGGCGGGGTTCCCGAAGCGAGGCATGACACCGTCATACCCCGCTTGGGCGCCCACACGCTAGCGGGCCGGCTTGCGCTCGACCGGATCGATATCGATCGCCCGCAGGCGGCCGAGCCGCAGCACGTCCATCGCCAGCCGCCGGCCGATCCGGTCGCGATCGAGCACACGGATCAGATCGTCGACGCCGTTGATCTCGACGCCGTCGAGGCCGATCACGACATCGCCGGACAACAGGCCCGCCTTCGCCGCCGGCCCGTCCGGCTCGATCTGCGCCAGCAGCGCGCCCATCTTGTTCTCGACGCCGGCCAGCACCGCGTGCCGCCGCGGGATCGGCGCGGTCTGGCCGGCCACGCCGATATAGGCGCGGCGGACATAGCCGTGGCGGATGATTTCCGACAGCACGAATTGCGCGGTGTTGCTGGCGACCGCGAAGCAGATGCCTTGTGCGCCATTGATGATCGCGGTGTTGATGCCGATCACCTCGGCATTCGACGACACCAGCGGCCCGCCCGAATTGCCGGGATTGAGCGCAGCATCAGTCTGGATCACGTCCTCTATGGTGCGGCCACTGACCGAGCGGATCGAGCGCCCGAGCGCCGAGACCACTCCGGCGGTAACGGTCGATTCAAAGCCGAGCGGGTTGCCGATCGCGATCACGAGCTGACCGCGCCGCAAGGTCTTGGAGTTGCCGAGCGCCGCATAGGGCAAGTCCCGCACGCCGTTGGCGCGGAGCAGCGCAAGGTCAGTGTCGGGATCGACGCCGAGCACCCGGGCGTCGCCGACATGGCCCTCGACGTCGCGCAGCCGGATCTCCTTCGACGAGCCGACCACGTGGCTATTGGTGAGCACGAGTCCGTCCGGCGAGATCACGATGCCCGAGCCGAGCCCGCCGCGCTCGCGGCCGTTCGGCACCGTTGGTCCGGTCTCGACGCGCACGACGGCCGGACCGACGCGGTCGGTCACGTCGATGACGGCATTGGAATAGGCGTCCAGCAGGGCCCGGTCATCGACCGGGACAGCCGTTTCCGTTCGCGATGACGCGGCGTCATCGACGGTATCTGAGGTGAAATCCAGCATGATAGTAGTCCTTGAGGCTCACACAGATGGTGGCCTGCCCCGTGAGGCGCAAGGGACCCGTCCGGGGCGCAAGGCTGGACTGCCCGGGTGGCTAGGGCGCCCGTCGCAGCGTGCCCGCCCTTGCCTTGACCGGATCCAGCAACGACCAGTCGCCATCCGGCAGCACGTAACCCAGGGGGAACGGCGCGCGTAGCTCGAGGCCGAGCGAGCGCAGCACACGGTCGTCGCGGTAGTAGCATTGCAGCACCACGCGGACGAGCGTCGCGGCAGCCGCGCGGCCGGAACTGCGAAACTCCTGCGCCACCGCATCGCGCCTGGCAGCATCGAGCTCGGCCAACGGCTGCCCCGCGAGCCGCGCCAGATGATCGAGCGCCGCCGCCACCAATTTGGCGTCACGCCCCAGCGTCGCCAGCATGTCGGCCTGGATCGCGGGATCGTCGGCGCCGGGCACCTTGTACTCGTCGCTCGCGGGAACGATCATCGCGGCGATAGCGCGGAGGTCGTCGCGCTGGCTGCGTGTCAGTTGATTGTCTGCGGACATGTCGGCCTCAATCGAACAAATTGGCGAGGCGCTGCTTCATCTGGTCGGCGATGTAGAGCGCGAGGGCCTGAATGGTGGACGTCGGGTTGACCCCGCCCGATGTAACGAAGATGCTGCCATCGACGATGAAGAGATTCTTGACGTCGTGCGAGCGGCCCCATTCATTGACGACGGAGCGTTCGGGGTCGGTGCCCATGCGTGCCGTGCCGAGCAGATGCCAGCCGCCCCACGGGATCGGCGAGTTGACGCAGATGTCGCTCGCCCCCGCGGTTTCGAGAATCTCCCGCCCGCGCGCCAGCGCATGCTCCATCATCTTCCGGCTGTTCTCGCTGATCGTGTAGTCGATCTTCGGCGCGGGAATGCCGTGGCCGTCCTTCAAGACCGGATCGAGCGTGACCTGGTTATGCTCCTCCGGCAGGTCCTCGCAGATCGCGGAAAAGCCGAGCCGGTGGCCGTTGAGCTTGCGGAAGATGCGGTGATGATCGGCGCCCCACGGCAATATCCCCTTCTGCTCGCTGACGACAGCCTCGAACACCGGCCCCGCCCCGCGCACGAACTGAACGCCATAGCCGCGCACGAAGCCGCGCGAGAGGTCCGTGTCATACCATTCCTTGCTCCACAGGCAGGTCGGCGGCGCGCGGTTGCTATCGGTCGGCTCCTTCACATAGCCGTAGATCTGCGCATAAGGATGGAACATCAGGTTCTTGCCGACGAGGCCGGACGAATTGGCAAGCCCGTTCGGAAAGCGGTTCGATGCCGAATTCAGCAGCAGCCGTGGCGTGCCGACGCCGTTGCAGGCGATGATGACGACATGCGCCGGCTGGAACTGCTCGACGCCGTCCTTGTCGTAATAGACCACGCCGGTGGCCATGCCATTCTCGTCGGTGGTGATCTCGCGCACCCGGCAGTGCGTACGCAGCTCGACGCCGGCGCGGACCGCGTGCGGCCAATAGGTGATGTCGGTCGAGGACTTGGCGCCTTGCGCGCAGGCTGGCGTGCAATGGCCGAGATTGATGCAGCGCGCGCGGCCCTCGTAGTCCATGGTCGCGACTGTCGTATCCGACGGCCACCAGTGCCAGCCGAGCTTGTTCATGGTCTTGCCGATGATCGCACCGGACAAGCCCATCGGCTGTTGCGGCATCGGCGGATGCGTCAGCGGTGAGAGCGGATCGCCCGACAGACCGGACGTGCCCATCATCCGGTCGTTCTCTTCGAAGAACGGGGTCAGCGCGTCGTAGTCGATCGGCCAGTCGTCGGCGACGCCGTCGAGCGTCCTCACCTTGAAATCGGAGGGATGCAGCCGCGGCCAGTGCGCGGTGTACATCACCGTCGAGCCGCCGACCGCATTATAGTTGACGACTTTGATCGGCGAATCGTCGTCGTTGATCGGATAGTCTTCGGGGCGGCCGCGGACGTTGGGGCTCGACGACCACTCGCCGTAGAACTTGGCCTCCCAGTCCCGGCCCGTGCTGGGATATTCCGCCGGGTTCATCCAGCCGCCCTGCTCCAGGCAGAGAATATGCATCTTGGTCTCGGCCAGCGACCACGCCACCGCCGCGCCGGAAGCGCCGGCGCCGATGATCAGGACGTCCACGGGGTCTTTCATCGCAAATTTTTCCTCCCTTCGCCGCTTCCCGGGCGATTCGGCCTCCGCTCCGCAAGGCCCGCGAACGATAGGATCAGAGCTACGGCTGAGTAAAGCCGCGAGGTAGGAATGTCGCACTTCGCGGGGCGCAGACCATTGGTATCGCCACATCCGGATGCTAGGAACAAGGCGCACGAGCCATCGATAGCGAGACCTTATGTCCTTCCGAAAGTCCTTTGCCAGCGCCCGCGCTTTTGCGCTCGTTTCCTTTATTGCCCTGTCCGGATTTCTGGGCACCTCCGGCCCGGCCTCGGCGCTGACCGCCGCCGCGACGGTCCGCGATGGCAACGCCATCCAGCTCGGCGACGTCACCTACCGCCTCGACGGCGTCGACGCACCCGAGCTGGACCAGGTCTGCATCGACGATCACGCCGATCCCTGGACCTGCGGCATCGAGGCCCGCGACCAGCTCGCCAAGCTGATTGGCAAGCGATCGGTGCGTTGCGACGATGTCGGACCGGAAAAGAGTTTTGGCAAGCGGCACCGCGCGATCTGCACGGCCGAAGGCGACAAGACCAGCTTGAACGAGCAGCTCGTCAAGCTCGGCTATGCCATTGCCCGGGAGCCGGTCAAGGCGAACATCAAGTCGGCCGCGGCCGACGCCAAATCAACCTCGGCCGGAATCTGGAAGGGCTGCTTTGTTGCACCGCAGGAATTCCGCGCCGGCAAGAAGGACGGCGCGCTCCTGGGCGCCGCCTGCCGCGCCGACCGCGACAAGGAGATTCGCGCGGTGTTGTTTCCTGAGGATCTGACGATGCCGCCGAGCTGTGGCATCAAGGGCAAGCTTGCGGTCCGCGCGCGCGTGACCGGCAATATCGGCATCTACCATTTACGGGGCTGCCCGAGCTACCCCGCGACCACCAAACCGGACCGCTGGTTCTGCTCGGAGGACGACGCCCAGGCTGCGGGCTTCCGCAAGGCCTACAATTGCCGGCGGCCGAAATAACGAAGCCCATCACGCACCCGTGAGCGGCAACCGGAGACAGTATTCATCCGGAATTGAACTCTATCGGGAGTTGCTGCATTTGTAAGCGTACGTAAGCGCTTTGCGCGAGCGTTTCCTTGGCGGCAATCCGGCTCCGGCCCGATTGCTTTGCTCGGGCGTTTCCTCCCTAGACTTGGGCCGCTTGTCACAACAAGCGGCTCTTCTTTTTTTGTGCGCCCTTAGCGGCGCATCGGCATGATCTGATCCATGGCCGGCATGTTCGCATTCAGATGCGCCATGATCCAGACAGTGCCACCGACCACCAGGAAGACCACCAACAGTCCGAAAGCCAGCGCCAGCACGTTGTTGGTGTTGTCGGGGCCGGTGGTGATGTGCAGGAAGAACACGAGGTGCACGCCCATCTGCGCGATCGCCAGCACGATCAGCGCGACGGGAATGGAAGGCTGCCAGACCAGATCGGTGCCGGCGATGAAGAACGAGGTCGCCGTCAGCAGCAGGGCGAGAACAAGACCGACCACGTAACCGAGGATGCGCGTGCCGACACTGTGTTGCTCCTCATCGCCCGGCGCAAGGTCATGACCGGCCGGCATATGCGTCTGATCGCTCATACGCCACTCCCAAGCAAGTAGACGACGGAGAAGACTCCGACCCAGACGATGTCGAGCGCATGCCAGAACAAAGCAAAGCACATCATCCGGCGCAGCACGTCGGCACGAAAACCCTTCGCGAAAACCTGGGCCATCATGGTGAGCAGCCACAATATGCCGGCCGAGACGTGGAGGCCGTGGCAGCCGACCAGCGAGAAGAACGAGGTCAGGAACGCGCTGCGCGATGGGCCATAGCCGCGGGCAACGAGATCAGCAAATTCGCGAAACTCAATGACGAGAAAGATGAGGCCGAGCAAACATGTCACCGTCATCCCGAGATAGAACCAGAACCGGTTTCGCACATCGGCTGCGATGCTCGCCATGCCGCACGTGAAACTCGACAGCAGCAGGCAGACAGTCTCGATCGCGACGTTCCGCTGCTCGAATATATCCGAACCCTTCGGACCGCCGGCGGTCTGGTCGGCCAGCACCGCATAGGCCGCGAAGAAGCAGGAGAACATCACGATGTCTGAGAGCAGGAAGACCCAGAAGCCATAGGCGGTCACGATGCGCTTCGGCGCCGGGCCGGGATGCTCGATGACGAGCCCGATGTGATGGGGATCGGCGTGCGCACGGCCGGCGGTCGCGGTCATTGACATCAGACTGTCCCCGCCATGCTGACGAGGCTACGCCGCTCCTCGAGGTTGACGCGGTCTATCGCCGCGACCTCCTCGGCCGGAATGACGTATTCGTCATGGTCGCGCCAGGCGAACACGACGAAGGTCGCGAACGCTCCGATACCGCCCAAGATCACCATCCACCAAATGTGCCAGATCAGCGCAAAGCCCATGACCGTGGCGAAGAACGCGCAGACGAACCCGGTCGGCGAGTTCCTGGGCATCTCGATGTCATGATACTCGGGCGCATCATGATCGAGGGATTGCTGCTTGGCATGGGTCTTCAGATCCCAGTAGGCATCCTCGCCGCGCACATCGGGGTTGAAAGCGAAGTTGAAAACCGGCGGCGGCGACGACGTCGCCCATTCCAGCGAACGGCCGTCCCAGGGATCACCGGTGCGGTCGCGCAGGGCTTCGCGGTTGCGGATGGTGACCACGAGCTGCACGATCTGGCAGATCACGCCAATCGTCAGCACGGCCATGCCGACGGCTGCAACCAGCATCCAGGGCCGCCACGCCGCGACGTCATAGTGCTGCATGCGCCGTGTCATGCCGAGCATGCCGGCGACGTAGAGCGGGATGAAGGTGACGTAGAAGCCGAGGAAAGTGAACCAGAACGCGAGCTTGCCCCAGCGGTCGTTGAGGCGAAAGCCGAACGCCTTTGGGAACCAGTACTCAAAGCCGGCGAAGGCTCCGAACAGCACGCCGCCGATGATGACGTTGTGGAAGTGCGCGACCAGGAACATGCTGTTGTGGAGGATGAAATCGGCCGGCGGCACCGCGACCAATACGCCCGTCAATCCGCCGATGATGAAGGTGACCATGAAGCCTATCGACCACAGCATCGGCGTCTCGAAGCGGATGCGGCCGCCATACATCGTGAACAGCCAGTTGTAGATCTTCACCCCGGTCGGTATCGCGATGATCATGCTGGCAATGCCGAAGATAGCGTTGACGTCGGGGCCCGCTCCCATCGTGAAGAAGTGATGCAGCCAGACCATGAAGGAGATGACGCAGATCGCCATGGTCGCCAGCACCATCGAGCGATAGCCAAACAGCGCCTTGCCGGAGAAGGTCGAGACCACCTCGGAGAAGATGCCGAAGGCCGGCAGCACCAGGATGTAGACCTCGGGATGCCCCCAGGCCCAGATCAGATTCATGAACATCATGACATTGCCGCCGGCCTCATTGGTGAAGAAGTGGAAGCCGAGATAGCGGTCGAGCAGCAGCATCGCGAGGGTGGCGGTCAAAATCGGGAAAGCCGCGACGATCAGGAGGTTCGAGGCCAGCGTGGTCCAGCAGAACATCGGCATGCGCAGATAGTTCATGCCCTTAGTGCGCAGCTTCAGCACTGTCGTCACGAGATTGATGCCGGCAACCAACGTGCCGACGCCGGAGATCTGCAGCGACCACGCGTAATAATCGACGCCGACGCCCGGCGAGTAGGACAGCTCCGACAGCGGCGGAAACGCGAGCCAGCCGGTCCGGGCGAACTCGCCGATCACGAGCGAGAGATTGACCAGCAGCGCACCGGTCGCGGTCAGCCAGAAACCGACCGAATTGAGCGTCGGGAAAGCGACATCTCGTACGCCAAGCTGGAGCGGCACGATGAGATTCATCAGTCCGATCACGAACGGCATCGCCACGAAGAAGATCATGATGGTGCCGTGCGCGGAGAATATCTGGTTGTAGTGCTCCGGCGGCAGATAGCCTTGCGACTGGTAGGCCACCGCCTGCTGGATCCGCATCATGATGGCGTCGCTGCCGCCGCGCAGTAGCATCACCGAGGCCAGCAGGATGTACATCACGCCGATCCGCTTGTGGTCGACGCTGGTGATCCACTCGTGCCAGAGATACGGCAGATGCCCCTTCACCACGACCCAGGCCAGCACGGCGAGAATCCCAATCAGCACCACGGCGCCTGCGATCAGCGGGATGGGTTGATCGAACGGAATGGCCGACCAATCGAGCTTACCGAGCATCATGGCCTCCACTGTGCGACCGACCGGCCTCGGATGCGAGCTCCGGACCCGGTCCCGGCGGAATGTGCTGGGTCGCGATCAGATCAAACAGCCTGGGGTCATCCAGCCGGTAGGTCGGCCTGCCCTTTTCGATGCCTTGCTGCATCAGCTTCTTGTAGCTGTCCTCATTGAGGACAGCATCGCTCTTCGCCGTGGTCGCCACCCAATCCGGAAAGGCGAGCGGCGAGACCACGTTGACGTCGAACATCATGTCCGGAAACCCGTCGCCGGAGAAATGTGCCGACAACCCCTGGAGCTTGCCCTCATTGTCGGCGCGCAGGTTCAGCTTCGTCACCATGCCGTTCATGGTGTAGATCATGCTGCCGAGTTGCGGGATGAAGAATGTGTTCATCACGCTCGAGGACGTCAGCTGGAAATTCAGCTCGGCGCCTGCCGGCACCGTCAGCGTATTGACGGTGGCGATGCGCTGGTCCGGATAAATGAAGAGCCATTTCCAATCGAGCGAGACGGCCTGGATGCGAACCGGGCTGCCGGTGCCGGGCACGGGTGCCGCGGGATCGAGCTGGTGCGAGCCGATCCAGGCGACGCCGCCGAGCAGGATCACGGTGAGCGCGGGGATCGCCCACACCACCATCTCCACCCGCCCGGAATAGACGAAGTCGGGCTGAAACTTTGCTTTGGGATTCGAGGCGCGAAACCAGAATGCAAAGGCCAGGATGGCGATGATGGTCGGCACCACGATCGCGAGCATGATGAAGACGGAATCGACCAGGATCGTGCTGTTGGCCGCAGCCACAGGCCCTTGTGGATCGAGCAGATTCATCGGCAAGTCACTGGCGGTTGGGAAGCCCCGGGACAGAGCCTAGCGCGGGAAAGGCTCCGCAACAAACGCGATCTCGTGAGGTCGGTTCCTAACGGCGCGGGTCGATCGTTCGCCCTTCTCGTGCGGCGGCATGCAATTCCATGCGATGTCAATGACATGAAAGCGGGAGCCCGGCCCTTCTCTCCGCTTGGGGCGATTGCTAGAGTGCACGAAATAATCGGGATGAAACGACATGCAGGGGCCCGAGGACGATCCCGGTCTCGCCGGCAAGGTGGCGCTGGTCAGCGGCGGCGGCGCTGCCGGCGACGGCATCGGCAACGGCCGCGCCGCCGCAATTCTACTGGCTCGCGCCGGCGCCAAAGTGCTGGTGGCCGATCGCGACCTCAAGCTCGCCGAACGCACCATGGAGATGATCGCAGCCGAAGGCTGCACGGCCGCGGCGCATGGCGGCGACGTCACCAGCGAGAGCGATTGCAGGACGCTGGTCGAAGCCGCGCTCGACCGCTGGGGGCGGCTCGATTTCCTCGACAACAATGTCGGCATCGGGAGCCGCGGCAGCGTGGTCGACGAAGCGCCCGAGCAATATCGCCGCGTCATGCAGGTCAATGTCGAGAGCATGTTCCTGCTCTCCAAGCACGCGATCCCTGCGATGATCAAGACCGCGCGGGGCGGTGCGATCGTCAACATCTCCTCGATCTCGGCGCTGCGGCCACGCGGCCTGACGACCTATTCGACCTCGAAAGCCGCGATCATCGGCCTGACCCGCGCAATGGCGGTCGATCACGGCCGCGACAACATCCGCGTCAATTGCATCTGCCCCGGGCCGATGTACACGCCGATGGTCTATGCCCGCGGCATGAGCGAACAGGCGCGCGCCCAGCGGGCCAAGGCGTCTTTGCTGAAAACGGAAGGCACCGGCTGGGACGTTGGCCATGCCGTCAAATTCCTGCTCAGCAATTTTGCGCGCTATATCACCGGACAGGTGCTGGTGGTGGACGGCGGGGTGACGCTGCAAGCCCCCGAACGTGAATCACAAGAACACTGAAAGGAACATCAGGGATGGCCCGCCTGCCCTATCTCGAGGCCGACCAGGTCGCGCCCGAATATCGCGACATGCTCAAGCGCAACACCAATTTGCACAAGCTGTTGGTCAACTCGCCGGAGATGGCGCGCGCCTTCAACGGCATTGGCGGCTACATCCGCTTCAAGAGCAAGCTCGACCCGCGCCTGCGGGAGCTTGCGATCCTCCAGGTCGGCTGGATGGAGAAGTCGGAATACGAGTTCACTCACCACGTGAAGATCGGCAAGGAGTTCGGCGTCACCGATGACGACATCGCCGGCCTGATGGCTGAGACCGAGGGCAAGCCCTCGACGCTCGAGCCGCAGGCCAAGGCGATCCTGAAAGGTGCCCGCGAGATGGTGCGCGAGCTCGCGATGTCGGATGCGACCTTTGCCGAGATCAAGCAGCATCTCTCGGACGAGCACATGGTCGACCTCGTGCTGACCATCGCCTTCTATTGCGGCGTGGTGCGCGTGCTCGCCACCATGAAGATCGACAACGAGCCATATTACAAAGAGGTACTCCAGCAGTATCCGATCCCGGGAGTGAACTGACATGCGCTTGAAGGACAAGGTTGCGATCGTCGTGGGCGCCGGCCAGAGTCCCGGCGAAGGCATGGGCAACGGCCGCGCCACTGCGCTTACCTTCGCGCGCGAGGGCGCCAAGGTGCTTTGCGTCGATCATCATCTGGAATCGGCGCAGGAAACCGCCGCCATGATCGCCGCAAAGCATGGCACCGCCGCGGCGTTCAGGGCCGACGTCACAAAATCCGCCGACATCAAGGCGATGGTCGCGGAGGCGCAGGCGCGCTGGGGCCGGATCGACGTGCTCCACAACAATGTCGGCGTCAGCCTGTCCGGCGGCGACGCCGAGCTGCTGCAAATCACCGAGGAGGCCTTCGACCGCGTCGTCGCCATCAATCTGAAGAGCTGCATTTGGGCGGCGAAAGAGGTGATCCCGATCATGCGCGCGCAAAACAGCGGCGCGATCATCAACATCTCCTCGATGGCGGCGATCACCACCTATCCTTACGTCGCCTACAAGGCGACCAAGTCGGCGATGATCGCCTTCACCGAACAGCTCGCCTACCAGAACGCCGAATACGGCATCCGCGCCAACGTCATCCTGCCGGGCCTGATGAACACACCGATGGCCGTCGACACCCGCGCCCGCGAATGGCACAAGACCCGCGCCGAAGTCGAAGCCGAACGCGACAGCAAGGTGCCGCTGCGCAGGAAGATGGGAACGGGGTGGGACGTCGCGAATGCCGCGCTGTTCCTGGCCTCGGACGAGGCGAATTTCATCACGGGTGTGACGTTGCCGGTGGATGGCGGAGCCAGTGTGAGGCGGGGGTAGGCTGCAGTGGCATTATCGATAGAGCGTCATCGTTGGATACGGCGACATAAGGTGGTGAGTACAGATGGAAAGCCGTAGCCATGATATCTTATCGAAGGGGGCGAGCTACTTCGATCAAGTAATTGTCGATCGCGAGGAAGAGACGCTCCATCTTGAGTTTAAAACGTTGTCACACGATGGCGGCCAATTGAAACGTAAGGATCGAAAGCTAGTTGCGGCCGCCGTAACGGGTCTCTCGAATGCCGAAGGCGGCGTTTTAATCATAGGCATCGAGACGAAGCGCATGGACGGTGTCGATGTAGCAAGTGCAAAGCGACCAATTAAGCAACTGCAAAGGACAACGAATCTAATTCGCTCCGCAATTCCCGAAATGCTCTCGCCGCAGCACAGTGGGCTGGAAGCTCATGCTGTCGAGGCTAGCGGCAAAATCGACGAGGGGTTTATCGTAATCGACGTACCAGAATCCGCTAGTCGACCTCATTACAGTAACGTTCATCATCAGTATTTTCGACGCGGGTCCGACGGGACGCGCGTTATGGAGCATGGTGAGATCCGCGATCTAATGTTCGCGACGAGAGAGGGTCTGCTTGAGATATCCTGCGGACTTCGAATGTCTTCAAGTACAGAAGACTTAAAATATTCTCTCCAACTGGTGCTCGCGCTGCGGAACGTTGGCAGTGTCCCCGTCAGAGCCCCGTACCTTCGCTTGGCAAAACAAGATTGGCATCCAGCATCATCCGACTGGGTATTGCCTCGTTTTGGCGTAAGTACAGGTGGCTTTTATACTACACCCGATTTGATCATCCACATTGAGGACGAGTTCGGTGTAGCCACATTTCCGACGGGGCTCGATTTTCGACGGACGGGTCTCTACCAACTAGAAGCAGCGATCCAAACTGTAAAAAGCGGTCAGTGGAATAGGGTCGTGATGAAACCTATGGAGTAAGATGGGTGAGCTAGGCCCAATATCAGACGAGATCGTTCGCGTTTCTTATGGAGCTCTCAACGCTGCCATAAAGACGTTTGAAATAACGATCGACAAAGAGACACTGTTCGACATGTTCTGCCGGGAGGTATCGAAGAGTGATCAGGTTAGTTAAGCGCCCCGCTAACGGCTTACCCGCCAGATCGTGCCGTTGCCGTCCTCCGACACCAGCAGCGCCCCATCCTTTGCCACGGCAACACCGACCGGCCGCCCCCATACCTCGGTATCGCTCACCACGAATCCCGTGACAAAATCCTCATACTCGCCGGTCGGCTTGCCGTCCTTCATCCGGATGCGGATCACCTTGTAGCCGGTGCGCTTCGACCGGTTCCAGGAGCCGTGCTCGGCCGCGAAAGCATCGCCCTGATACTCTGACGGAAACTGCGTGCCCTGATAGAAGGTCATGCCGAGCGAGGCCGAGTGCGGCTGCACCAGCACATCAGGCACCGTCACCTTGTCCTTGAGGTCCGGCCGCGCGCCGGCGTGGCGCGGGTCTTCGTTGCCGCCGATATAGAACCAAGGCCAGCCGTAGAACGCGCCCTCCTTCACGCTCGTCACATAGTCAGGCACGAGATCGTCGCCGAGCCCGTCGCGCTCGTTGGTCGAGCACCAGGGCAGCCCCGTCTGCGGCTGGATCGCAAGACCAACGCAGTTGCGGATGCCGGTGGCGTAGATCTTCCGCTCCTTGCCCTCGGGGGTGAAGGCGAGCACCGTGGCGCGCTCGGTCTCGCTGGCCCAGGCCGCACCGAGCGGCTGCGCTTTCGACCAGGCTTCCACTCCACCCGGCGGCGTACCCATGCCCTCGGCGACGTTGCTGAGCGAGCCGACCGACACCAGCATGCGCTTGTTGTCAGGTGTGAAGACGATGTCGCGGGTGGAATGGCCGCCGTCATGCGGCAGGCCCGCCACGATCGTCTCCGCCTTGCCACGCGCCTTGAGATCGCCGGCCTGATAAGGAAGGCGGACGACGCTGTCGGTGTTGGCGACGTAGACCCATTGCGGATTGTCGCCGTTCGGGAAGAAGGCGATGCCGAACGGCTGCCTCAGTCCGGCAGCGAAGACCTCGTTGGTCGCGGCCTTGCCGCCTTCGCCGGCGCGCAACACGCGGATGGTGCCCGCGCGCGTCTCGGCGACGAAGGCATCGCCGTTCGGCGCCACGCGCACGATGCGCGGAGCGCGCAGGCCCTCTGCGAACAGCTCGATCTTGAAGCCGGCCGGGACCTGAAGCGCCCCCTCCGGCGGGCGCGGCACCACGCGCGACGAACTCGCAACCGACCGCGTGGCGCCGGGCCTGACCAGATCCTGCGGCCGGATCAACCTGACCGTGCCAGGCTTGTCGGCCTGCCAATCGCCGTAGGCGTCCTTGCCCTGCAGCACCGGCTCCGCCTGGGCGCAACTCGCGACCGCGACCAGCCACCCTGCGGACATCGCCACGAACGAAATTCTGTTCTTCACGTCGTTTCCTCCCGGCCGTTACGTCTGGCGCATCAACGCCGATCGACGCGCAAACGTTCTGCGACAGGTCAAATGCCTGCCGAATCCCACGTCAGCTCATGCCCGCACGATGTGCATCAGCCGCAGCCCATCGTACTGGAAAATACGGCTGATCGGTGCGACACATTATAGGGGCGTGGCCGCCGGTTGCGGTCATCAAGGCTGCGGCATCGGGGTCGCATCTATTGGGGTGATCATGTGGGGATCCATCATATCGGAATGGGCGAGCCTGCTGCTCCGCTGGCTGCACGTGGTCGCCGCGATCGCCTGGATCGGCAGTTCCTTCTATTTCATCGCCCTCGACCTCAGCCTTAGGCCCCGGTCCGATCTGCCGGACGGCGTGCAAGGCGAGGCCTGGCAAGTCCATGGCGGGGGCTTCTACCGCATCATGAAATATCTGGTCGCGCCCGCCCAGATGCCGGACGAGCTGACCTGGTTCAAATGGGAGGCCTACACCACCTGGCTGTCCGGCTTCGCGCTGATGGTGGTGGTGTATTATCTCGAGGCCGATTTGTTCCTGGTCGACAGGTCGATCCTCGACCTCACGCCATTCCAGGCCGGCCTATTCAGCCTCTGCAGCCTCGCGCTCGCGTGGCTGCTCTATGAAGGCGCCTGCCGCACCGGGCTCGCGCAGCGCGAGCTCCCATTCGCCATCGGCGGCTACCTGTTCCTGGTCGTGCTGACCTATGCCTTCACCCATGTGCTGAGCGGCCGCGGCGCCTTCAACCAGATCGGCGCGATCATCGGCACCATCATGGTCGCCAACGTCTTCACGCTGATCATCCCGAACCAGAAGAAGATCGTCGCCGCCCTTCTCGCAGGGCCGGCGCCCGATCCAAAGCTCGGCAAGTCAAGCAAGGAGCGCTCGGTTCACAACAACTATCTGACGCTGCCTGTCGTCGTGCTGATGATCAGCAACCACTATCCCCTGCTCTATGCCACCCGCTTCAACTGGATTATCGTCGCCATCATCCTGGCGCTCGGTCCCGTGATCCGTCATTTCTTCAACGAGGGTCATGCCGGACGCAGATCGCCGTGGTGGGTGTGGGGTGTCGCAGCGGTCGGCGTGATCGCGATCCTCTTCCTCTCGGCGGCCGGCCCGCGCGAGGTCAAGACAAGCGCGCTGTCGGCGCAGCCGACGCTTGCCAATGTTGAGGAGATCGTGATGTCCCGCTGCAGCATGTGCCACGCGACCGAGCCGGTCTGGGCCGGCATCGTGACCGCGCCGAAGGGTATATTGCTCGACGCGCCCGAGCACATCCATCGCAACATCCGCCTGATCGGCCGCGTCGCCGCCTGGTCCAATGCGATGCCGCCGGGCAACATCACCGAAATGACCAGCGAGGAGCGCGCCATCCTCGCCGCCTATATCGAGCAGGCGCGCTGACGCCATCGCGCGTCGATATCGCCTTTCGCGGAATGAATTTTCCGCATGTCCCGCCGATTTGAAAATGACTTGACCGTTTATCCGGCGTAGACAGGACTTGCGCCGCCAGCGGCGGTCCAGTCAGTTTGCATGCGGGGAAAGAACAGTGGCTCTCAAGAACGTCATCGGTATCGACCACGCCGTGGTCATGGTTCAGGACCTCGACAAAGCCGCCGAGAACTACCGGCAGCTCGGCTTCACCATCTCGCCGCGCGGCACTCACAGCGCACATATGGGCACCGGCAACTACACCATCATGTTCGACCCGGATTATATGGAGCTGCTCGGCGTGCTCGCGGCGACCGAGCACAACGCGCCGGCGCGTGCCTTCCTCGACAAGCGCGGCGAAGGCATCGAGCGCATCGCCTTCACCGCGATCGATTCCACCGCCGGCGCGGAGGAGATCCGCGCGCGCGGCCTGGAGCCGATCGGCCCGACCGATTTCGAGCGGCCCGTGACGCTGCCCGACGGCACGGTTTCGGCGGCGAAATTCCGCACCTTCATGTGGCCGACCGCGGAAGCGCCCGGCGGCGTGCGCATTTTCGCCTGCCAGCACAAGACGCGCGACACCGTGTGGATTCCCGAGCTGATGAAGCACGCCAATGCGGCCAGGCGCATCAAGCAGACGTTGATCGCGACGCCCGAGCCCGCGAAGGAAGCTGCGCATCTGGGGCGGCTGATCGACCGCGAGCCGAAGGCCGAGGCCGACGGCGCGGTGACCGCATCCTCCGGTGGCGATCGGGCCGACTTCGTCTACTTGACGCTGGAGCAGCTCGGCAAACGCTATCCCGGCGTGCCGCTCGCGGGTCTTTCCGAACGCGGTGGCGCTGCCCTGGTGCTCGTGAGCGGCGATCTCGCGGCCACCGAGAAGGCGCTTGGTTCGGCAGCCGTGCGCAGCGGGTCTGCGATCTGCGTGCCGCCGGCCAAGGCGAACGGCACCCTGCTCGCCTTTGTTGCCGGCTGATTTGAACTAATTCTTTAACAAGCGTTTTACCGGGCCGCCCTAGGCTTCCGGGCGACCCGCGCCTTCAGGGGCCAAGCGCATGTTTAAAGAGAAATCGCCGATCGCCTATGACGCGCCGGCCGAACTGAAAAAGTGGCCGTCGCTGAAAGGCGAGAGGCAGAAGGATCGAGGTCCGCCCTATCTCGTCTACAACGGCACACTCGCCGACTGCGTCCGCGAGCTCATGGGCAAGCCGATCAAGGGCATCTCGCTCTACGATATCATGACGAGGCCGCAAGCAGCGTTCGACCAGACCGTGCTATCGCCCGGCGATGCCGCCGAGATCGCGATGCGCAAGGACTTTCCTGAAGACTAGTTCGAGGCGCGCCTGCCGCCGGACTTCCGCCGCTGCTCGGACGAGGAGTCCGTCGGCGCATCCAGGAAGACCACCGGTGTGCCGCGCTTGACATGCTCGCCCAGCGCGCGCACGTCCCAATTGGTCAGCCTGACGCAGCCATGCGACTCGGACTTGCTGACCCTGTCGGGCTCCGCCGTTCCGTGGATGCCGTAACCCTGAGCGGACAAGCCGATCCAGTATGCTCCCACCGGATTGTTCGGGCCCGGCTGAACATCGAACGGCTTTTTCGATTTGACGCTTCTGAACTTGTAGTCGGGGTTGTAGTGATAGACCGGATTCTCGTGAGTGCTGGTGACCTTGAGCGTACCGCTCGGCGTCGGACGATCCGGACTTCCGATTGACGCGGGATAGAATGCGATCAGGGTGCCGCCCCCGTCGAATGCTTTCAGCGTGCCGTTCTTCTTGTCGATCTCGAGCCGCGCAACGGCTGGCAGCTCGCTTCGTGCAGAGACATTCGCAACGGTAATCGTCTCTCCAGCCTTGTCGAAGGACTTACCGGGATTGAGCGTCCGAAGCAGGTCTCCGCTCATGTGGAATTTCTCGGCAAGCCCTTCGAGCGGACTGGTGTAGCTCAGCGCCTTCAGCGGTTCCATGTCATCAAGCTTGCCGGGCAGCTCCTTCAGAAACGGCCCTTTCACATCCGCGTCCGTGACCTTGTATTCGACGAGGACAGGGCCCTCGTTCGCTGCATTCAACTTGTCCCAAAGCTCCGGTCCGATCGCTTTGTCGGATGCAACGCCGTTCTGCTCGGCGAATGCCTTCAGCGCCTTCTGCGCGTTCTCGCCGAGCTTGCCGTCGATCTCCCCGGGCGAGAACCGCGCATGGTCGAGCAGAATCTGAAGCTTCACGATCGATGCGTTGAGCTTGTCGCTAGCAGGTTGCTTTGCGGGACGCGCAGCGTCGTTTACCGCTGCTGCATCGAGATTGCCCGCAAGCGCCGGAGAGATCACCGACAGCGAAATCACCGCGCCAAGCATCCACCGCATCATCTCGCTCGTCCCAATTCGCCATGCCCGCAAAATCGCGGGGAAGAGAGTTTCCCGTCGGGAACACCGTAGTAACACCGGCGGAACCGACGAGACCGCAGCTTTGCCGCAATCGCTCGGTTAATAACTCCTTATCGCCGGCGCACCGCTGGCCGTTCACCCACAGTTCGAGGTTGCTCCAGCAAATGCGATTTGTCGTCGCGGCTTGCGCCGCGTTCATGATTCTGATGTGCGACTTCGATCCGTCGGCGTCCCGCCAAACATCAGCTTTCGATCACACCGTTCTTCAAAACACTCAGGCCGCGCCACTTGTTCCGGTGGTCGAGCTGTTCCTTGCAAGCGTGCAGGCCCTCGAGCTCGCCAATGCGCGCGCGGCCTATGAAGAGACACCCGAGCCGCCGAATACGATCGACCCCGTCGCGCAGGCGCCGGTTTCGCCGACGGAGCGCTTCTGCCACGCGCTTCGTGGCGCTGCCGAAGCCAGCGGCATTCCCGTGCCGTTCTTCGCGCGTTTAATCTGGCAGGAGAGCCGCTTCAAGTCCAACGAGGTCAGCCAGGCCGGCGCGCAAGGTGTCGCACAGTTCATGCCGGAAACGGCAGCGGAGGTTGGGCTGGATGATCCGTTCGATGCGATGAAGGCGCTGCCGGCCTCGGCCAAATTCCTGCGCAAGCTGCGCGACGATTTCGGCAACCTCGGCCTTGCCGCAGCCGCCTACAACGCAGGCCCCGGCCGAATCCAGAAATGGCTCGCCAAAGAGAGCGAGCTGCCGCGTGAGACACGCGACTATGTCCGCATCATCACCGGCACCAGGGCCGAGGACTGGACCGAACGTGCGGAAGCCCTCGCGATCCGGATCGACCTGCCGCGCGAGGCGCCATGCGAAGGCATCGGCAGCCTGTCCAAGACCAAAGACGTCGCCTGGGTTCCGGTGAACCTAACGCCCTCGGTCACGACCATCATTCGCAAGGCAGAGCAACTGGCGGCGCGATTGACCGCCAGCCGCGCAGGCAAGCGGCTCGCGTCCCTGATCCGAAAGAGCACCCCGGGCAAGGCACGCAGCATGATCGCCGCGCGCGCGGCAGGAAAGAGCGCGAAGGCCCGCGCCATCCGTTTTGCAGCGCGCGAACGATCTTCAGGCTGATGCGCAAATCGGGAAGCCGCTCGATGGAGCGGCTTCCGATGGTCCGTGGATTAGTCGATCTCCTCGATGATGCGGCGTTCGCCGGGCTCGACGACATAGGTCCGCGTATCGCGGTGAATGTAGCGGTACTCGCGCAGGTCGGGCGCGTCCCGGTAGACGGTGCTCGGGAATTCCTCGACCTCGACACTCTCGGGAACGCGGTCACCGACGTGAATCTCGGATCGCGCAGTGCTGCCGGTGGTCTGTCGTTCGCTCCGTCCCTCGGTGCGGGTCTTCGCATGCTTGCGGATCACTTCACGGTCGCGATCCGAAAACTTGCTGGCGCTGCGCTCGCGCGTCGTCGTCGTCGTCGTTGTCGCCGTGGATTGTCCAGAGTACGGCAGCACCGTCACGATCTTGTATGTCGCCGGATCGACCACGACGATCTCATCCTTCACCAGCGCGAAGCTGTAGCCGCGATATTGCGGCACGATCTCGACCACATCGGGCGGCAGCGTCGATAGCTGGACATCGCGCGGCACCACCGTGCCGACGTTGAGCGAGAAATTGACGCTGGTCAGCGGCCGCACGTTGAGATGGGAGATTGACGCGCTGATCTTGGTCTCCTGCTGCTTGTTGAGGTTGACGTCAGTGCGGGCGGCGGCCTGTGAATTGGCACCGGTCCGCTCGCCCTGCGCCTGATTGCTGCTCGGCGTGTTTGGCGATTGCTGGGCCTGGTTGGTTCCAGATGCACCAGGCGCCTGCTGCGCCTGATTGGTAGTGTTCGCCGGAGGATTGGAGCGATCCTGTGTCTGGTTCGAGTTTGCCGCCGGCGGGTTGGCGCTCTGCTGCGAGGCGGGCTGGTTGCCGGCCGTGTTCGAGTTTGCCGTACCGCTGGACGGCCGGGAGGACGTGTCCGCGCTGTTGGTGGCGTTGGTCCCCGGGCCGGAATTGGCCGACCCGGAAGACGGAGTGGTCGCCTGGGTATTCTGTGTCGACGCTCCCGGCGTTGATGATTGCTGCGGCCGCGATGGCGACTGCTGCGTTTGTGCTGCGCCAGACGGCGACGTGTTGGACGGAGCTGTGGAATTGGACTGGGATTGCGGCGTCTGGTCGGACTTGGTGTTGCTGCTTGGCGATTGCGCAAAGGCGGCGTTCGCCAGCACCAGCCCTAAGGCGGTTGTTGCCAACAGGCGGATCATGGTTCACTCCCTTGTTCGGTTAAAGCGTTGGCTATTAACCTGCGCTAAAACCGTCTGTTCCACTTTTTCCCGGGCGAATGCGCTGCCTGCACGGAACCTGCGATGCCTTCGAAAAGTGCCGGGATCGTTGCCTATCGGAAGCGCGGGGAGATCGAGGTCCTGCTCGTTCATCCCGGCGGGCCGTTCTGGCGCAACAAGGACCTCGGCGCCTGGTCGATCCCGAAGGGCGAGTATGCCGACGAAGAAGACGCAGAAACCACCGCGCGACGGGAGTTTGCCGAGGAGCTTGGACTTGAGCTGTCCGTGCTGCTGACTTCGCTTGGCCAGGTCAAGCAGCGCGGCGGAAAGGCCGTCACCGCGTTCGCGGCCGAGTTCGACCTTGACGTGCGCAGCATTCGCAGCAACACTTTCGAGATGGAATGGCCGCCGCGCAGCGGCAAACGCCAGACCTTCCCGGAGGTCGATCGTGCGGAATGGTTCACGCTCGAAGAAGCGCACGAGAAGATCAACGCAGGACAGCGCCCGCTGCTCGAGCGGCTGGCTCAGGTGGTCGGCATCACGCCAACCAGACGCGCTACTCCGCCTTGATGTTCGCCGCCGCCACCACTTCGGCGAGCTCCTTGGTCTCCTTGGCGATCTTCGCAGCATACTCAGCCGGACTGAGCACGCTGACGACGCCCTGCGTCTCCAGCCGCTCTTTCAACATCGGATCAGCCGCCGCCGCGACGATCTCCCGGTGCAGCATCTCGAGCGTCGGCGCGGGCGTTGCCTTCGGCATGAAGAAGCCGACCCAGAACGAGATGTCGAAACCGGGATAGCCGGCTTCAGCGACGGTCGGCACATCAGGCAGCGCCGGCAGCCGCTCGGCTGAGGACACCGCGAGCGCGCGCAGCTTGCCGGCCTTCACCAGCGGCACGGCGGACAAGGGATCGAACACCGCCAGGACCTCCTGCGCGAGGATGCCGACCTCGGACGCAGCACCACCGCGATAGGGCACGTGGATCATCTTGACGCCGGCCTTCTGGCTGAGCAACTCCATGGCGAGATGGGCGAGGTTGCCGTTGCCGCCCGAGCCGTAGGCAAGCGCGCCGGGCGCAGCCTTTGCCGCGGCGACGAGATCGGCGACGGTGTTGATGTTGGCCGTCTTGGGATTGTCCGGATTGACCACGAGCACGAGCGGCGCCGACACGACGGTGGTGAGCGGCGCGAAGTCCTTTTCCGGATCGTAGCGGATGTCCTTGAAGAGCGTTTTGTTGAGCGTGATCGTGGAGGAGTTGCAGGCCAGCATCGTGTAGCCGTCGCCTTCCGCATGCGCGACGCCTTCAGCCGCGATCATGCCGTTGGCGCCGGCGCGATTCTCGACCACGAAGGCTTGTCCGAGCTTGTTGCTCAATCGATCGGCGACGATGCGCGCGACGACGTCGACCGGGCCGCCCGCGCTGAAGCCGACCATGATCTTGACCGGCCGCGCCGGATATTTCTTCGCGAAGGCCTGCGTGGTCACGCACAATCCGGCGACGATCGCCAGCAGGCGAAGCGTTCGTTGCATTCGTTTTCTCCCCAGACGCTCGCGGCGCTTTGGCATGACGCAGCGCATTCGCAGATCATGATGAGCGGGCGCGCCGGATTTCGCAATCGCGTTTGCGCGCCGGCATTCCGTCGCGCGGCAAGTCAGGGCCGCTCCGAAACAAAAAATGCGAAAACAACCCCATGCACAGTAGCCGGCAACTGCAAGAACAAGGACTTGCACGGACGCGGATTGGCACGAACGAGGATTGCGCGGTTCGTAATGCCGTTTGACTCGTCGGGCAAAACACTGGCAGAATGCCATCATCGCAACAATCGCCAGCGTCCACGCCGCCCGACCACGGGGGGCCCGCGGCGATTGCGCGTAAGCCCTTCATCGAAATCTCAAAAATCCCACAGGCGCGCAGCGAGCGATTGATTTCGCGCGCAATGAGCCCGCGCGAGCAAAGGACACAGCACGTGACGACATCTGCGAAACACCACAGCACGCTGCCGGTCGCGGCAAACGATCGCAGCGGCCCCGACGCGAGCCCGCGGATCAAGCTCTACAAGCGGGGGATTGCGATCCTCCATGCCGACCCGCAAGCCGGCGAACGGCTGCTGGCCGAGGCGCTCGGCGCCGCCGACCGCGACGCGCTGCATGGCCTCCTCAAGCAATTGGTGAAGGCCAGCATGACTGGACGCAAGCCCGATGAAGCCAATCTCGCCTTCATGATCTCGCTGGTGAAGAGCATCGCGCCGAAGGACTCGATCGAGGCCATGCTCGCGGTGCAGATGGCGTCGGTTCACGCGGCAGCGATGCGCTCCGCCTGCCGCCTCGCCCTCACCGATGACATTCCGCAGCAGGAGAGCCTCACACGCGCGCTGACCCGGCTGGCCCGCTCCTTCGCAAGCCAGATCGAGGCACTCAGCCGCCACCGCAACAACGGCGAGCGCGCCATCACGGTCCGGAATCTGTCGGTGCAGGATGGCGGCAGGGCGATTGTGGGCAACGTGACGCAACACGCGAACCTGATCGTCGCGGAGCCGAACGTTGCGACAGCCGCAGGACTGGTCCCGCCGCGTGAGGCCGGCGCGTGCGAACACGCCGAATCCAGGCAAGGCAGCAATGCATGAGCGGCGACCACATTCGCAACACGCGTGCGATGTGGACGAGCCCGCGCTGTGGCGCCGAAACGCGAAACGGCACCACCTGCCGCGCGCCGGCCGTGCACGGCAAGGTCCGCTGCCGCATGCACGGCGGCGCACGGAGAACAGGCGCGCCGAAGGGAAATCAGAATGCGCGAACGCATGGCGCATTCACGCGTGATGCGGCCGCTGAACGAACGCTGGACCAGGCCGTGCTGGACGATGCGTTGAAGCTCCTTGCGGAGCTGTCGCGAGTTGCCGAATAGACGTTGCGGGCGACCAGCGTAGATCGCAATCGTTGTTGACGAACACGCTTGCAGAGACCCGCAACAGATGCCCTGCAGACTTCCACCGTGGGTCATTTCCTTAAGTCTGTAAGGGCTTTGGTCGGCTACGCCGTCATGAGCGACAAGCTCGGCGCCAGCCTGGAGGTCGGCTAAGGGCAGGCTAGGCCAAAGAAGCAGCTGCACTGACCTTTAGTTGAAGCGTTGTCGTATTTGAACCTTCGCTCGAACTTCCGGACTCACGTCAGTGGGGATGGGAATGAACTGTCCCATCACAACGTCGAGCGATCGTAGCTGTCGTCACTCGTCAGCGGCAGTTGCAACGGACTTGGTTTCCGGGTTGCCAGCCTAAGCCGCACCAAGCCAGCGGATCGGCGGGCGAATATCGCGGAGGCAAACAGATGTTTCCAGCGAAACTTGCGGCATCGTTGCTGGGGTCAGCGTTGCTACTGACGCCGGTCCTTGCGCGCGACGATGGCCGATACGACCATTCTCCGCTGAAGTCTTGGTTCGAAAGCTTGCAGAGCGAATTTGGAAAGTGCTGTACCGATGCCGACGGATACATAGTGTCCGATGCCGATTGGGAGTCCAGTCGGGGCCGTTACCGCGTCCTCATCGACGGCGAATGGGTGCTCGTACCTGACGGTGCGGTTGTCACAGAACCAAACCGCTTCGGCCGTACAATGGTCTGGAGGCATTACATAGACGGCCATCCGCGCGTCCGATGCTTCATGCCCGGAATCATGACTTGACTTCACTTTCAAGGTGCTCCGCTTCGGGTCATTCGCGTCGATCTGCCCGCGTATTCTCGATGCCCGCTATGGCCCTAGCTGCCGGCGTGCCGGACACTTAGCCTTCGGGCCACAAGCAGACATCAGGACCTGATCGATGGCCTCGCCAGCAGCAAGAACGACCCGAGCGCGTCGTTGACGATGTAAAGTGCATCCGCGCGACCGGCGACGGTGAAGCCCCGCTCGCCCGCGGGTGCGGCAACTCCTGCTAACCACTCAACGGACATTCACTGGCGCCTGCGCCCGCTCGGCGTCGGCGGTCGCGGTGCCCATGTATTTCGATTGGAAATGAGCAACCCGCTCGCGCCACATTCCGACGAACGCTTCCGACGTCAGCTTCTCCACGGATTTCCACGCCTCTTTGACGGCCGGAAGCGTATTGCCCCAGATCGCGCGCCTGCACCATTTTTCGCCCTTCTCCCTGCCTTCGCCAGTGGCGCACATCGATTTCCAGGCGATGCGATTGGGTTGGCTGAGGTGCTCCGCGGCGCCTTCCCAGCCCTGTTGATGGATCAGGTAGAGATCGTTCAAGTCCGGCTTCCTGTGCGTCACCCACTGGAATAGAATGCCTTCCGTGATGACCTTGTAGGCTGCCGCAACGGCATTATCGCGGGGATTAAGAATGTCTCCGGAGCCGAATTTTCCGAACTCGTATTTGCTCAGCTGGAACAGCCCGATATACGACCCGGTGCGCTGCTTGGGGTCGAAACCGGACTCGACCTTGGCCACGGCCTTCATGAAAGTGAAATCCAGACCGAAAGCGTCGGACGCGCGCTTGATCTCTTCCACCGGCGTCCCGACCGGGATGTCCTTGAACGAACGCAAGACGATCGCCGCCGGCTTCTCGGCAGGCGGCAGTTCGGACCAGACATAACAAATGAGATACCGGAAATCCCGCGGCCCCGTGCTGGAGGCACCGCCGGATGCACCGCACGTGGTCGGCGCCGGCTGGGCGACATCGTGGTGGCCCAAGTCCACCGAGTCCTGCGCAGGCGGTAAATGGGCCGACAGCGTTTGCGACGGACCGGGCAACGCGGCCACGACGATCGATTCCGATTTATCCGAGGCCGCCGTCGTGTCGGTGGCCGTCCCCGCCGCGGGCTCAGCGGCTGTCGCCACTTCGGCGCTAGCGACAGCGGCGTCCGCGGGTCCGGTGTTGCCCATTGCGATTGCCTGCGGTTCATCCGGGAGCCTCGCGGTGGCGGCGAGAGATGCTGCGCGGTCCTGGACTGTCACTGCGCGGGCGTTCTCGGAGCCGGCCGGACCGAAGCCGGCCAGCCAGCCAACGATCCACCCCGCGAGAACGACCGTTCCGCAAAACGTCGGCGCCACTATCATAAGTCGCCGCGGGTTCATGATGCCGTCGCCCCCATAGGCTCCACCGGAGCCGTGTAGAAAAGCCAAGCATGCGAAGAGGATCATTCTTGGGATCAATGTGGGTCGCGCAATGGCACAAACGGCCACTCGTCGATTTTTCTAAAACGTGTTGCCCCATTGCAACGCGTCGATCACAAGCAATCGCGCCCGTCTCCAGCGGCAACTCCCACGCTAATTGTGAGCTCGGTCCAATTTTCGACCCACTGCGACCGGATTTGGAGGAGAGGCTTGGTGCGCTGTCAGAATGACGCATCAGGCTTCGGCTTCGCGCATCGTCTCGAAACGATGGAACCGCGCCTATGGGACCGGGCGATGTTCGTTAAGGAATTACCAGCAATGCAGCGTGCGATATCAATCGCTGTATTCGCCATTTTCATGCTCCCTGCGGGGATCGCACACGCTCAATTTCTGTTTGGACCCCAACACACGTTCTGGCGAAGCCAATACGCTCCGTACAAAGACAAGCACCACCATCGGCAGACAAACTCTGAAACGGCGAAGAGCGTTCGGCCCGAGCCCCTTCCGAAGGGCCCGCTCCAGATCATCATCTCGATAGCAGACCAACGGGTCTCGCTTTTTGACAACGGGGCGCTGATTGCAAGCTCTTCGGTGTCCACGGGAATGGAAGGGCATCCGACGCCCCTCGGCGTCTTCAGCGTCATCAGCAAACAACGATGGCACCGTTCAAATATTTATAGCGCCGCCCCCATGCCCTACATGCAACGCATCACCTGGTCAGGGATAGCGTTGCACGCCGGTGTCGTGCCTGGGCATCCAGCGTCACACGGCTGCATCCGTTTGAAAGATGATTTTGCCGTTCGACTCTGGCATCTCACGAAGCGCGGCACGCGCGTGATCATTGCGCATGGTGATGCCCAGCCGGTCGAGATAACCAATCCGCATCTTTTTCAACCGAAAGCCGCGTCCGGATCGTCCGAATTCCAGAGTGCCACCGTCGCAACCAAGAGCATCGGTGCAGCCGCGGCAACGCAGGGATCAGTGGTGTCAAACGCCGAGACTCCAGAAGCCGCCAGTCTCCAGGAGCCGGGCTCGGCTCCCGCTGCAAGCGTGCCTAAAAAGATCGTCCCGATCTCCATCTTCGTCAGTCGCAAGTTGAGCAAGCTGTTCGTGCGTCAGGGCTTCACGCCGTTGTTTGATGTCCCGGTCAAGATCGAAAATCCGGAGGAGCCGCTGGGAACGCACGTGTTTACCGCAATGGAATTCCAGAACGAGGGAACGGCTATTCGCTGGAGCGTCGTGTCGATTCCAGAGGAATTGCCCCGTATGCCCGAAGTTGCCACGAAACGGCGAGAAGCAAAGCAAACCGCGCCGGGACCGTTACCCGACAAAGCCAACGCTGCGCTCAACCGTATCGAAATGCCCCAGGATACGGTTGAGAAGATCTCTGAACTCCTGACGCCGGCCTCTTCGTTGATTGTTTCCGACAACGGAATTAGCCAGGAGACGGGAAAAGACACGGATTTCATCGTGGTAACGCATTGACGCGGCGGCGCAACCGACCAACACACGATGTCGCTGCGCGACCCGCTGGAATTGTCCGACGACAACTTGATGTCCGCACCTGAGCCAAGCGGCGCGAGGTCCGCCAAGGGTCACAAGCGATCATGGACCGGCTGCGCGGGGCAGGTCAGCTATGGGCCAATAGCGGCGAACGCCCTCGAGGCAGAGAGCGGGCCGTTGGTCGCCGCCGCTTGGTTATCGTGCATTTAACTATTTGCGCAAAGGTGTCCTTAAGGCGGGCGCCGGTATTGATTTCCGACATTTGTTGGGAAGGTTTTCATGGATCGCGCGCGTCCGTCCATTCTCACCGCACTCTTTTGGGCTTACTGGGATTTGTACCACACCCTGCAAAAGGCCTGGCGTCCGGCCTTGTTCGCCTTTCTGGTCCTGTCGATTGGCACCTTCGCGACGATGGTTGGGCCGCTGCTGCTGACGCGCGATCCGATAGGACAAGCGGTTACGAGGCTGGCGATTTTGGTTGGACTTAGTTTCCTGCTGACGCCGTTCTTGCTCACGATTCACCGATCTCTGCTCCTAGGCGAGTCGGCAAACGCGATATGATTTCAGACCGTCCAGCCCGCGTTTTCAGTTGTTCTTTGGGTGGCTCGCCCTAAGTGTTCTTCTGGTGACTTTTCCGTCATTTTTGGGGGCTCTGACCATGCCAAAGGGCCCTGTCTATTACTTGGGTCAAGCTCCCCTCATTGATCGTTTCACGGTCGGAACGGCTGTGCGTTTTGTGGCACTGCTTTTCGTCCTGGGCCTTCTTGTGCTTTTTCCAGCAGTGGCAGTCGATGCACCCGGGGCCGAATGGCGCAATGCGATGAGCGATACGCGCAAGCATATTTGGTTTGTGCTCGCGGTAACGATCCTGCCTTTCGTTCCAATCGGATTGCTCGGCGGCATGGTCGTCCCCTTGTTCCGTCCCTGGGCGGGCTCTCTGATCGGCTTGATCGCAGGAATGCTGTGGGTCGGCGCAATGCTCCTTGTTGCATTGACACTCGGCGCCGTGATCGCATCACGCCTTTACCAAGTTATAGGCGACCGACTGAACACGCCTTTGCGCTAAGTTGGGGTTGCGCTCCGCCCATAAAAACTCCAAACGCGCAAATCGTACGGTCCGCTTCGGTGTGAAAACGCCGTGCCTGCTATGATTCCCGCACTGAATCGGCGGGGGCTGGCATGGCTCGTTTCGTTCAAGGAGCTGATCGCGGGCAATCTACTTTGTTGCCGGAATGCCTGGACGACTGGGTTGCAGATGACAATCCGGTTCGCGTGATCGACGCCTTCGTTG